>NZ_CP013074.1:0-1200000 GCF_001889305.1 Dehalococcoides mccartyi
ACGTACCAAATCATGTATAAATGAACCGTCACCATTGGTATTAAAGGGGCAGCTGCCCTGGCAGACCGGACAATGCGGGCAGGTGGTGGTATTGGTACGCCACCCGTTGAAACCGGGGCGTGAACCGGGTTGGGTAGCTTCCCAGGACGGGTCGCCCTTCTCAATGAGGCCGAACGGACAGCTGTCTGCGCAGATACCGCAGGTCTTGCAGAAGTCATACACGCCGAAGTCTATGGGTTTAGTGGACATAAGGGGCATATCGGTTATCATTACCCACATCGCCCGGTTAGTAGTACCGTATTTGGGAACCAAGGTGGGTGATGACATACGGCAATGTTCCCCCATGCCGGTCAAGGTAGCTATGGCATTGGTATGGTAACCCATCATATGGGTGGAAACCGCAGTATACCCCATAGCATGGATAAACTCCTGAATGATAGCCCCGACAAAGGGGAATCTTTGATAGGAGTAGTATACAGCAGCATCCTCATATTCACCGGCCTGGCGTCTGGTGGATTCGTAAGGCTGGCGGGCAGTCCACTGGAGTATGTATTTGGCTTTAGCGGGAATAACCAGCTTGGTTGCGGTCTCAGCCGCTTCGTCTACGTTTTCTATCACCAGCTGCTTTCCGCCGCTTGTCTCATGGAAGAGCTTGAAGACATCCGAATCCAGTTCCTGAGCACCTACATCACAGCCGCCAAGGAAACGGACTACCTGACGCAGAGTAAGCAGGTTCTCTTCGGGTGTACCTTCCCAGCGCGGTACACCAAAATCCTGCGGGCGGAGTGTTTCACTGGAGCGAAGACCCAGGAAGGAGGGGAAGGTGGCAGTGCCTCCGGCCTTAAGTATAGCCTGAAGGACATTGACCCTGTTGCCGCCCATGTTTATTTCGCCGGGCCACATGCCCATCCGCATAAATTTGGTAGCCATAAAGAGGGCGGTTGTCCGGTGGTCTCCCAGACCGGCATAGCCGGGTTCCCAACCCGGAAATTCCTTTTTCATGTAATCAAAAAGAACTTGCGCCTGTTCAGGGCTGGCCCAGACACCCGAACTGCCGCCGGGAATACCCATGGCATATCTCTCCTGAGCCGTCAGGGTTGGCCTGGCCTGATAGGGGAAAACGCCATCCAGCTTGGGCAGATTCTGCCAGTCAATGGGCACTGAAGGATCTTTGAAATCCCGCTCTTTGACCCACCAAGGCAGCTTCTGTACTCCGCCGGAAGAAGCAGTCAGCTCATCCACATCATGGAAAACCGGGGCGGCAGCAGACACTGCTCCGACACCGGCACCAGCCAGACCCAAAGCCTTCATAAAATCTCTTCGGGAAAGTGTTGAATGAAAAGTTTTCACTTAAGATCTCCTAATCAAGTATTTGACACTAATAACCAGTTTAAGGAAAATATAAATACGGAAGGGCACTAAAAGTTATCTCTAATCCAGCTAGCTTAAATACCTTCCTTTCTGGCGGCCTCTGATACAGGCCGCCGGTTTTTATTTTCAAAGCTCACTACTATCAAAACCTAATTTCCGTTTCCAGAGCGAGCCTTAAAACCATATATCAGACCATGCAACGCCATATATAATGTTCGTATCATAATGTTCGTATCATAATGTTCGTCATGGAATATTAACCCCCCGCAGACAAAACCGTCAATACGCCGAAATGCGTATTTTAACTGAATTTTGGGGTATACTTTAGGATATATAACAATGCTAAACCTGTATTCTTTAGAGATTGATAGTTATTTGTATTTAATGTCTGGTTTATTGTTTAATACTTAGACAGGCTGATATTTACCAAAATACAGATTGGGGAAACAGGATTATGCCAAGCAACAATACTTTTGAGATTTGGTCTATGCTGATGCAGGCAAGGGCAGGCGCTTATAATGTCCGCCGCAAAGAGCTGCTTGATACAGGAATTACACCTGAACAGGCAGGTATACTGAATATTTTGCATGTGGGAAGAGATACCGTAGTAACTCCCGCCAAAATTTCCAAAATATTTTTACGCGAACCCCATACCGTCTCGGTAACCCTAAAGGGAATGGAAGCCAAAGGGCTGCTGGAACTAAGAAAAGACCTGGAAAGACGGAATATGATTCGGGTAGTGATAACGGAAGCAGGGGAGAACGCCAGAAACGCTGCGTTTTTACTGCCGAAAGTCCAGAAAATATTTGAGGATTTTTCTGACGAGGAAATAGACCAGCTTAAGGGTTTGCTCCAAAGAGTACGGGATAAATCTATAATCGAGCTTTCTACCCCAAAAATTAAAACCGGTTATGACTTGAACATACTTCACAGTTACGACACCGAAATATCGTATAAAAACAAACCCTGATAAAAATTGATAATAAAGCGGGGGATTAAAATCCCCCGCTCTGAGTTGATTGGTAAACCTTATTTAGGCTTTCTTTACTCTCCGGGCAACCATCTGCCATGAAAGAGCCAGCAGAATAAGAGCCGGCAACCCAAGCACCAGCAGGAACATGCCGGCGGCCTTGGTTTCAAACTCATCTATACTGCCGAAATAATTCTGAATAGTAAGCAGGAGCAGAACCAAGCCTGCTATACCAATCAGCCATTCATACCACTTCAGGCTGAAATTGTTACGTTTCATCAGCCAGAACAGCCCCATAAACAATGCGCCAACTATTAAACCAACTATTAACCACATATTTTATTCTACCTCCTAGTAACTTCCGCCCTGAATACCGCAGGTGCTGTCAAACCCACCGATAGGCTGGGGCATATCCCACCAGTTTTCAAGGTCTTCACCTTCTCTGAGACCATAACCAAAGGCCTTGTCTGCCTGCCACAGGAAGCTGTTGAAAACAGGAGTGGTGGACAAAGTGGCTTTGACATAATCATGGATAGCATTCTTGCCGGTATTAAACGTACAAGTACCCATACAGGCACCGCATGTACCCAGCTGGACTCTGCCCAACCAGCAGTCAACGCTGTTTGTCCAAAACTGTTTCTTGCCGGGTACGTGAGTGGTATCTTCCTGACCATACAGCTTGGGAATTTCCCAAGTAGGCTCGTGATCTGTGGGGATAGCATTCCAGGGGCAGCTGTCTGCACACTTGGTGCAGGTATGGCAGAAACGCCACATACCGGCATCAATGGGTGGGGTAGGCTCAAGAGGCAAATCGGTAATCAGGTGGAAAAGGCCGGTTATTGAGCCAAATTCGGGATTGTTAAACGCACCTACGTTGCGGGCACCTTCACCCAGACCGGTCAATATGGCACTGGCAATAGTAGGTACAGCACCATTCATGGGCAGGGTATAACCATAACACTGATAACCCAAAGATTTAATAAAAGCCTGAATCTTGGGCTGAATCTGCGACATGGTAGTATACCGGCTGAGGTTAGCCGCATTCTGAAGTGCGGAGCTGGGTGAACAACGGAACATTTCCTTTGACATGGCAACAGTGAAAGTAAACTCGTACAAAGGTACATTGGAGGGGAAGACCATCTTTTCAGTAGTCTCGTACCCAACCGGTACATCTTCAAAAAAGTACTGTTTGCACTGGGTAAGCGGGGGAGGCCAGGCACCTTGGTAAGCAGTGGCGGCATTACCCTTGTCAAAGGTACGGAAAAGCTTGTCCTTGTAACGCTGGGTTACCTCGCCATAACCTACCTGGGCAGCCCCGTAGAAGATTAAGGCGCTCCGAAGCATGCGGGAATTTTCGGCTGGTGTTCCCTGGTATTTTGCCACACCGCGGGCTTCGGGGGTAGCTGTTGACGGTCCCATAAAGCTCATGCTGGGTATTTGCCCCATTGCCATAGGCAGCATACTCATCACACCTGCGGCCAAAGCCTGGTCACGCAGTCTTAAACCGGGGGTATTGTTTTTCAAGCCGTCGGAAGTAAATTTTGTACCCACAGCATTGCGTCTGTTTACTTCCTCTTCGCCCAGATATTTTATCTGAACTGAACGTACCTGACCTACCATACGCCCATCAGACCGATACATCATATCCCAGTCTATTTCGGTGGTGGGGTCATCCAGTTCACGTTGTTTTACCCACCAAGGGCGTTTCCATTCCGCATTTGGGGAAGCTGTGACATCATCCAGATCCTGAAACACCGGTGCAGCGGCAGCCGCAGTACCAATGCCGGCTCCAGTTAAACCCAAAGCCTTTACGAAATCACGGCGGCTTACTATCGAATGAAAATTGGGCATATTCCACTTCTCCTTTTAGTCTGCTTATAGTCTTTCCCATTGTCACCCAGTCTTCCCTGAGCGCCAAAATTCATGTTCCCCCCTTTTATCAGAATAATAATTAGCTTTGTGTATATACGATGTTTGATTACGATGTTTGATTACGATTATATATTTTGAGGTCAAGTCCGGCAATCAGCAAAAGGGATACTAATACTAAGCATTTAGTATAATTTCGGGTGCAGACTGTGTTTTATGTTTTGGCTAGTTCTCTTAGCAGGCACAAAAATATAAGGTATGCCTTGATAACAAGGCAGGGAAAGGTATAATACAAAGGATACTTTCACAAACCGAAAGCCTATGGTACTTACAGCCGCAATAATTTTTAAGCAGGAGGGATAAAATAATGTCCAGTGCTACCCAGTATCCGGCCACGCTAAGCGTGGACTACCAGAATGAACCCCGTGACAAAGTAAGTGTAGCTTTCCGTCTCCTCATGATAATCCCCATTGCCATAATCTTGTCCCTTATTAGCGGAGGCACTTACGAGTATACCGTTGACCAGATAACATACTCCGCCAGCAATGCCGGAGGCATTATTGTTATGGCTACCGTGTTTATGATTCTTGTTCAGCAGAAATACCCCAAATGGTGGTTTGACTGGAATCTGGCTCTCAGCCGTTTCTGCTACAGATTTATCTCATATCTTGCCTTGCTGCGGGATGAATACCCCTCAACAGATGAAGAACAATCTGTCCATCTAAATCTGGTTTACCCGGATGTAAAAAATAACCTGAACCGCTGGATGCCGCTATTTAAATGGTTTTTAGCTATACCACATTATATTATCTTGTTTTTCCTGGGTCTGGCCGCATTCATGTGCACTGTTTTCGCCTGGTTCACTATTTTATTTACCGGCAAATACCCGAAATCATTGTTTGATTTTGTAGTTGGGGTCATGCGCTGGGGTCTGCGGGTATCCGCTTATGCAACCCTGCTGATTACAGATGACTATCCGCCATTCAGCCTTGAATCATAACCCGAATCTTGGAAAACCCCATTTTAAATATCAGGCAGATTAGAAAAATAAAACATGAGTGATATATCCGGCAGAGCTGTGGCGGGATTGACAGAAAACGGCTTCAAAGCCGGCACTGTTTCCTGCAAGCATCTGCCGGAACTGGAAGAGAATATTGAAAACCTTAAGCGGCAGGGCTTAGTTGACACTCTTCTTGCAAAAACATATCTACAGTTTAAATATGATTCTGATTCAGCTATGCCCGATACCCGCACGGTTTTCATCATCGCCATACCCCAACCTTTAACCCGTACCCGCTTTACATGGAAAGGCCACATTTATAATGCAGATATACCGCCTACTTATATAGGCAGTAAAGACGATGCTGCCGTTTCAAATATTCTGACCAGCATAATCCAGGCCGAAGGATTTAAATCTGTTAGGACGAATCTACCTGTGAAAATACTGGCAGTCCGCAGCGGACTGGCCGAATATGGCAGGAACAATCTTGCCTATATACACGGCTTTGGTTCGTACCACCGATTAATCGCCTTTGTTTCAGACTGCCCTTGCACACAGGACAACTGGAATGAACCGAAAGAAATGAAGGCTTGCAGCAAATGCTTCAAATGCACCCGGAATTGTCCAAGCGGCTGTATTAGTGATGAACGTTTCCTGCTTAAGGCAGAAAACTGCCTTACATGGCATAACGAACGTGAAGATACCCTTGCCGGCTGGATAGACCCTGATTGGCACAATGCCCTTATAGGCTGTATGCGCTGTCAAACCGTATGCCCTTTAAATACCCGCCAATCTGCAAGAGTAATACCCGGACCCGAATTTACGGAAGAAGAAACAAACTTAATCCGGCAAAAACTGCCAGCCAACCAGATACCTGCCGACTTATACCAAAAGCTAAGCACTATAGCCATGGATGATTCTTATCCTGTCTTTGCCCGCAATTTGGAGTTGCTCGTAAACCCCAAAAACATAATCCGTTAAGCTATCAAGAGCATATACAACTTTACCCCGCAAACCTGCCTCAATACAGCTTTACCCAATCAAGAGAAATTGATGGGGTATTTACACTGACATTCATTTGGAGTAATACTATTATGAGGGGTTATATATGGACAGAAAGGGAAATTTTGATTCGGACAGCAGTTAAAAGGTGTGCACAAAATTGGCAGATACTAACACCCGGCAAATCCATGCCAAACACAAACTGCCTCCTAGCGAGTTTTGTATTACCCTGAGAATTAAAAACAAACAGACCGGCAAAATTAACTTAAGAGTGGGTAATCTACCCCGTACGTATTGTCTCCTCCGTCATATATTCACTCCGTGGCTGACAGGTAAAGAGGTATCCGTACTGTGAAAGATACGCCAAAAAGAAATAAACTGCACCAGTCAAATATTTTGTATTCTACGCTGGTAGAAAAAAGCAATGACGGGATTATTATTATTCAGGATGAGCGGCTTATTTATGCCAACCCCAAAATGACCGCCCTAACCGGTTTCTCACTTGAAGAAATAACAGGAAAACCATTTGTAGATTTCATCTCCCCCGAATACAGACCGATGGTACTCGAGAGGTATCAAAGGCGGCTGGCAGGAGAGAACGTAACCAACCAGTATGAGATAGAGATTGTATCTAAAGATAACCGCAAGATACCGGTTGAAATCAACGCCAGCTATATAGAGTACGAAGACAAACCGGCCAATATGGCTATATTACGGGACCTGACCGAATATAAAATGTCCCAGCTGAAACTGGCCGAAAATGAAGCCCGATGCCATGAACTATTCAAAAACAGCTACGATGCAATCCTGCTGACTATTCCCAACGGGCGTATTTTGGCAGCCAACCCGGCAGCCTGCGGTATGTTTGGCAGAACTGAAACTGAAATACGCGAGATAGGGCGGGATGGGCTGATAGATGTAACTGACCCGAGGTTACAACAGGCCCTGGAAATACGCGCCGCAACCGGAGAATTTAAGGGCGAATTAACTTTTCTCCGCAGTGATGGTACGACCTTTCCCGGTGAAATTACCTCCAAAATATATCCTGTAGGCAAAGGCGAACTCAGGACCGCCATGATAATACGTGATGTCAGCAAACGTAAAGAGGCTGAAGAAAAACTGAGGGCAGCAGAAGAACATTACAGGCTAACGCTGGATAACATGCTGGAAGGGTGTCAGATTATCGGACGGGATTGGCGTTATATATACCTCAATACTATGGCTGTCCGCCATAGCCGGAAGCCTAAAGAAGCGCTTATCGGCCGCACCATGATGGAAGCATACCCCGGCATTGGAAATACCGAATTGTTTATCCACCTTCGCCGCTGTATGGAGAACAGAACTGCAATCCGCATAGAAAACCGTTTTATTTTCCCGGATACCACTGAAGGTTGGTTTGAACTAAGCATTGAACCCGTTCCGGAAGGGATTTTTATACTTTCACTGGATATTACCAGACGCAAGGAAACTGAAAAACAGCTGCAAATCAGCGAAGAGCGTTTTCACCGCATATTTGACCAGGTGCCTATAGGTATAGCTATTACCGACCAATATTTTAAATTCACCCAGGTAAATAAAACCATGTGCCGCATGATGGGATACTCAGGAAAGGAACTCACCGCTATTACCTTTAAGGAAATAACCCATCCCAAGTATCTGGCCTATGACCTTAAGCAGTTAAAACTCTTGTCCGCCGGTGTTATAGATAATTTTGAACGCGACAAACAATATATCCGCAAAGATGGGAGTGTTTTCTGGGGGCATATTTCTGTCGGCGCCATAAAAGATGACAAAGGCAAAATCCTGTATTACACCCCGTGTATTTTGGATATAACCAAACGCAAACAAACTGAACAAGCCCTGCGAAAATATAAACTTATTGCTGATGACAGCCGGGATATAATACTGTTTTTGGATAAGAATAGCGGGCAGATATTGGAAACTAACGCCGCCGCTACTAAGGCATACGGATATACCCGCAGGCAGTTACTGAATAAAACCGTATATGAGATCCGTCCGCCGGAAACACGGGCGGCTATACCCATGCAGCTGGCGCAGGCTGATTCTGAAGGTATACTCTTTGAATCGTACCACATGCGCAAGAACGGAAGCATTTTCCCGGTAGAAGTAAGCTCACGGGGAGCTACCATAAACAATACCAGGGTAGTGGTAAGCGTGATACGTGATATCAGCGAACGCAAGAAGGCTGAGGAAAAATTTAAAACTATATTTAAACACCAGGAAACCATACTGGCCACCGTGCCGGATATTATTGCCGAGGTGGATACAAACAAAGTCTATACTTGGATAAATGAATCCGGACTGGAATTTTTCGGGGACGATGTAATAGGCAAAGAGGCATCACACTATTTTATAGGGAAACAGGATACCTACCAGAAAATCAGACCCGTTTTCAGCGGCGGTGAAAATACTGTTTACGTTGAAAGCTGGCAACGCCGCAAAGACGGGGAGCCCCGCTTGCTGGGCTGGTGGGCACATTCGCTAAAGGATATAACCGGCAAAACAGTGGGGGCGTTGTCAGTTACCAGTGATATCACCGACCGCAAGAGGATGGAGGAAAATCTGGTCAAATCCGCCGCAGAGTGGAGTACAACCTTTGACTCTATAAATGACATGATATGCATAGTAGACGCCGGATATATGATTCTGCGGGTCAATAATGCATTTGCCAAGTCCCTTAAGCTGCCGCCGGAGGAGATTATAGGCAAACACTGTTATGAGCTTATTCACGAAACCGACCAACCCCACTTTATGTGCCCGCATAAAAAAACCCTTGAAACCGGCCGTTCACAGGTAAGCGAATTCTTTGAAGAAAACCTTAATACCTGGGTTGAAGCCACTACCTCACCCGTGCTGGATGCGGATAACCGGGTAGTAGGGTCAGTTCACGTAATAAAGAACATTAACGAAAGAAAGAAATCTGAAGAAGCTTTGAGAGCGGAGCGTGAGACCTACATGTCCCTTTTCAACAGCGTCACGGACGCAATTATCGTGCACCGCCCGAAATCAGACAAAACACCGGATAAAATTCTGGAAGTAAATGATGCATGTGCAGCCATGCTGGAATATAGCCGTGATGAGTTACAAAATATGACAGTGAGGGATTTTGTAAAGGGCATGGCTGAAGATACGACTTCATTCTCCAATATTATCGAACAAATTGAGAAAAATAAGGAAGCCACTTTTGAGCGTACATTTGTGACCAAAACCGGACGGGAAATACCGGTGGAAATCAGGCCAAGAATATTCCTTTTCGGGGGAAAGCCCACTGTCATCAGTATGGCCAGAGATATCAGTGACCTGAAAAAAATAGAGGCAGAGCGGCAAAAACTGCGTGAGCGGGCAGATATGGCTAATCGTCTGGCCGCGGTAGGGGAAATGGCGGCGGGTATTGCCCACGAGATTAATAACCCTTTAACCGGTGTGGTTGGTTTTGCAGAGCTGCTTTCAAACAGACCTGACTTGCCCGCTGATGTGCAGGACTCTTTAAAGGTTATAAACAACGGCAGCTTGAGAGTAGTTGAGATTGTAAAAAGACTGCTGACTTTTGCCCGTCAGACAAAACCGATTATCAGCAAAGTCAGTATTACCGATATTATTGATAACTCCCTGACACTGCGCAGTTATGTACTGGAAACAGCCGGCATAACCATAATACGTGACTATGCCCCGGACCTGCCATGGATAAATGTTGATCCCGCTCAGATACAGCAAGTTTTCCTTAATCTGATATTAAATGCCGAACATTCCATGAAAAAGGCTCATGAAAAAGGCACGCTTTCCATAAAAACTGAAAAAGCGGGCGAATATATACGCATTTCATTTAAAGATGACGGAACGGGTATAGCGGCGGATGTAATGGATAAAATATTCCAGCCGTTTTTCACCACCAAAGACCCGGGACAGGGAACAGGATTGGGGTTAAGCCTGTCACAAGGCATTATTTTGGAGCACAACGGCAGAATATGGGCTGAAAATAACCCCGAAGGGGGTGCCACCTTTGTAATAGAACTGCCCGTAAGCACCACTTGTGAAATTCCATCCCAACCTTCAGAGAAAAGTGCTCCGGCATATTCGGCACCAAAAAGATCAGCTTCAGCCATGGTGATAGATGATGAGCCTGCGGTTAGATCCCTATTGAAAATCATTTTAACCCAGGATGGACACCAGGTAGAGGAGTGCGAAAACCCGGAAAAAGCACTGGACAAACTACGCGAACATACATATGACATTATCTTTCTGGATATCCGCATGCCCGGCATGAGCGGAACCGAGCTCTATGATAAGATTATCAGCAACTGGCCCGGATTAGCCGGCCGTATTGTATTTATCACCGGCGATACCTCTGATGCCAAAGTCAGGGAATACCTTGATAACCACGATATCCCCTATGTTACCAAACCCTTTGACATGTCCCTGCTTAAAACTGCCATGCACAGGGTATTAAGCAAGATAGATGCGGATAACTGATGGATTTACAACAGGATACCTTACTGATAGTAGATGACGAGGAATTGATACGCCAATTACTCAGCGTAAAGTTTTCGAACGAAAACTACCAGTGCCTGACTGCCAGTAACGGCATAGAAGCCCTTGAACTTATTAAAGGGATACAAGTTGCTATAGTTCTGCTGGATATAAATATGCCCGGCAAAACAGGTATTGAAACCCTTCAGGATATAAAAACCCTCAAACCCGATACCGAAGTTATCATGGCCACCGCCATAAATGACATAGACGTTGCCTTAAAATGCATACGGCTGGGTGCATACGACTATGTGATAAAACCGTTTAATCTGGACTCTCTTATTCACATTACCAAACGGGCACAGGAACACAGACGCCTGATACTGGAAAACAGAGGCTACCAGCTTGGGCTGGAACAGAAAGTGGCTGAACGGACGGAAGAACTAAAACAGGCCTTGGACAAACTGAAATCAGCCTCATTGGATACCATCTTCCGTTTGTCACGGGCTGCCGAATATAAAGATGAAGATACCGGTATGCACATACGGCGTATAGGCCACTACGCCGCCCAGATAGCCGAAAGTATGGGGCTCCCCCCTGAGGAGATAGAATCATTCCTGTATGCCGCCCCCATGCACGACATAGGCAAGATTGGTATTCCTGACAATATACTCCTGAAACCCGGAAAACTCACCCCGCAGGAATGGGAGATTATGAAGCAGCATACAATCATCGGTGCCAATATTCTGGAGGGAGCCGCATCAGAAATCATTAAAAAGGCAGCAGTAATTGCCCTGAACCATCATGAAAAATGGGACGGAAGCGGTTACCCGAACGGGCTTAAGGGTGAAAATATACCTTTGGCCGGGCGTATTACCGCCATTGCAGATGTTTTTGATGCCCTGACTTCCAAAAGACCTTACCGGCCGGTATCATACTCGATAACCGAGGCTTTGAAAATGATAGAAGAAAATGTGGGCAAACAGTTTGACCCCGAAATATACAATGCCCTAAGAGGCAACTTGAAAAATATTCTGGCTATAAAAGAACACCAATAACCCCTCTGCCATAACTCCCTTACTCTGCCGGCACAGTTTATTCACACCGCATCCCATATAAATCAATTACCCGGTTCTACAGGCAGCGACCCGAAACAGGCCGTTTACCTGAGCAAGAAGGGTATTACTACTGCCACCAGCCCGGTAAACAGGACCGCCAGCATAAACAGATTGTACCGGAGAGCATAGTCACTAAGCATGGAAGGGTCGTAGTAATCTGCCACACCCTGGTCTTTATACATTTTAAGCAAACCGTTAATGAGTTTAGTCCTCATCTGGCGGCCGCGGATAAGCCCCACCTCAACTACAAAATTTACCACTACGATAAGCGCCACAAAAGTAAGCATAACTACCGTCTGGGTATTTTCACCTGAAGAAGAGGCTATGCCAGAGTTTATACCCAGAGTAATCAGATTCAGGAAAATAGCTGTAAGGACAAATATTGTATCTGTGCGGGCATTGGATGCCAGCTCAGCAATCAAATGTTCATGCACACGTTCAATCATTTCATCACCTCAAAACCAGTTAATTACGATTAAAATGCCGGTACAGCAAAACAAACCCGCCAATCATCACCGCTCCCAGCCCCAGTCCTACCCATTGCCACAGCCCGGAAGTATCTCTGACTACCAGTATGGTGTTGCTGAAAGTGCGTATTTGCTGGTATTCGGCTATAAAGACCAGATTGTACTCTCCGCGAGACGCATCTAACGGGGCAAGCACCACCGCCTCTAGCGACATACGCTGACCAACACCCAGATAGTCAACAGATGCAGGGTTATATTCCACCACCCAGTTTGCAGGCAAATCTGCTGACAGGGTTATATCAAAAATTTCCTGAGTACCGGAGTTTTCAAGCTCCAGATAAAGTTTTTTAGCTTCACCGGGAATTATATCCATATAATAATACCCGGAAAGCAGATATAGGGAAAGGCTGGATTTTTCTGTCTGGGCGGTAACAGCGGCAGATGGGAAAAGCCCGCCCAGCATACTGCCAAACAGCAAACCGGCACACACCAGACCGGACAGAGTCCTGTATATTTTGAAATTTGTTATAAACTTCTTCATCTCAGGTTAATAATAAACGTTTGGCAAAGACAGTGCAATTGGGGCAATAACTGATTTTTGCTTAGCGGGAATACTTAGTTCATATTATCAAATAAAAAGCGGGGGATTCTGCCTTCCCCCGCCGGTACTTTCGTTCAGGTAACCACCTGATTATTCCGTTTTGCTGCCGACATAATTAAACGCTATCAATGCCACAGATACCACCGCCATACCCAAACCAAAGTAAAAAGTGCCCTGGGGATCCTGCCATTCCACCAGGTGCTTTAGAAAGATAATGCCCATGACCATTATAACCAAACTGCTCAGCTTAACCTTCAAATCATGGAGGTTTCTTATTATGAGCCACTCAGGGAGTGAAAGCTTACCGATAAACAGTTCGTAAATACCCAGTGCAAAAATAAGAAGCACCGTGGCTATCAGGAATATATCCATAAGTTCTATAAAAGGTATTAAATCAATACTTTCTTCCGCAAAACCTGAAAAAAAGCCTATCAGAATTTTGGCTGCCCTGATAATACCCAAAGAAAAGACCATAAGCGAAGCCAGCAGCATCGAAAAAACCGCTATCAGGGTAATGTATTTACTTTTCTCCAGCCATTGTTTCATGCTTTTCCCTGCAATTTCATTTTTAAATCTCCGGTTTCAAACGCAAAAACAGGCAATACAGATTTTCCGCAGCTTTCATTCAAGACTTCTGCCGCCGCAAGATATACGGCAGAAAGACCACAGACTATACCTTCCCAGCCGCCGATACGGATAAATACTTTGCCGGCATCTCCGGGTATCCAGTGGCCAATAGCCAACAGGAAAAATAATACTGTCAAACTTATGAAGACAAAGGCTGTTGCCCCATTTTTCTTGAGCGTGGGAAATACCATAAACAAAGTGAACAGTCCCCAAAGGCACAAATACCAACCCAGAAACGCAGGGGGTGCAGCCCATGCTTCGGGCAGACCCATTTGGGGTGCTATAAGAATAAATACCAAAGTCAGCCAGAACATGCCGTACGAAATAAAGGCGGTTGTACCGAATGTATTGCCTTTGCGGTATTCCAGTATACCGGCTATTACCTGGGCTATTCCTCCGTAAAAAATCCCCATAGCGAAAATGGCTACATTTAAAGGGAAAAAACCGGCATTATGAATGTTCAGAAGTATGGTTGTCATACCGAAACCTAACAGACCTAAAGGGGCAGGGTTTGATAATTTTGATTCCACTAAACTCCTTTATTTGAGGCTCATGCCAGATTAAAAGACCTTGATTATACGGATATGCAGACAGTATTTCAAACCCATACTTGTTTACAGATAAATGCTGTCTAAAGCTGTCTGTTTTAGCAGGATTTTCTTGACGCACAGCCGGTAAAGCAAATATAGGAAGAAAGTTTTTTTGTACAAAAGGGGCAAAACCTTGCTACAAATCTACTCAAGTAATACAATGAAGGGTACCAAAAAATCAGTCACCTGTTACCGGAAAAATTTTTTCTTTTAGCCTCAAATACTAAGGCAGGTAAAGATATATTCAGACCTGATAACCACAGAGAAGCCCGGTGAGCGAATCCTATCTGGTTTTTTATTTTCTAGCCATGACGATTTCGCTTCTGGCTTGTCTGACAGTAATAGTATTCAGCTGGAAAAACCGTGAAGCACCAGGAGCCCGGGCTATGCTGGCACTGGGAGTGGCAACATTTATCTGGGGATTCGGGTTTATGTGTGAAGCTGCCAGCCACAGCCTGAGCCAGCAGATGATATTCAACAATATCGGCTATGTTGGCTCAATGAGTGTTCCGGTAATCTGGCTGATTTTCGCGCTTCAATACACCAATGCCGATAAACAGTTTGAAAACTGGAAAAAGGCACTGCTTTTCGTCTTCCCGCTCTTCGTAGTAATAATGGTTTGGAGCAATGACACCCACCATCTCATGTGGTCAAATGAACACCAGACTATTTCAGGGCCTTTTCTGGTAGTTGCTAAAACATACGGGCCTCTTTTCTGGGTAGCAGTGGTACATAACTATCTACTTATTACCGGTGTAACCATTATATTAATCCGCCAGTTATTTTTTGGCATACGTATATACCGCAAACAGGCCTTTATACTCTTATTTGCAATCTGCCTGCCCTTGATTTGGAACATCATATATATATTTGATTTGCTGTCATTACCCCGCAAAGACCTGACCCCGGTAATGTTTGCAATTTCAGGTATAGCCATAACCATGGGACTAATGCGTTTCAAACTGTTTAAAACAATCCCTTTTGCTTATCCGCTTATTCTCCAGCAAATGAATGACGGCGTTCTGGTCTTTGATAGATCCAACCGACTGCTGGAAACAAACCCTGCGGCCTGCAAAATGACCGGTTTGGATAACACTATGGTCGGGCAGGAACTGAATAATTTATGCCATATGTCACCCCTTCTGGAATGTTTGGCTATTGCAAATTTCGGGCATCTTGATTTTGAATCCGCCACCAGAGTAAAAGGGAAGTTTTACGAACTGGACAAACAACCCCTGCTGGATAAACAACAAAGGCAGGTGGGCTGGCTGGCCACTATCCGCGATATAAGCCAGCGCAAGCAAACGGCTCAGGAACTTAAAGAACGCAAGGAACAGTACTTTACACTGGTAGAACATGGCAATGACGGCATTATCATTGTCCAGAACGGGCTGGTAGTCTACGCCAACTCCAAAATGAAAGAGCTTTCCGGTTACCCGATGGATGAAATTCTGGAAAACAATTCGCCCAGTTCGTATCAGCGGAACAAAGAGAGATAATTGAGCAGCATTACCAGAAGCGAGTGGAGGGGCAGAAATTATGCGGCAGATACGAAGCCTGCCTGATTAATAACAAGGGGCAAGAGGTCTACGTTGAAATAAGCGCCAGCCTGATTGAATATGAAGGCCAGCCTGCAGATATGGCTATTATCCGTGATTTGACTGCCGACAAACAAGCCGAGCTTGAAAACCAGAGACTTCGCGATAAGGCAGAGATGGCCAGCCGTTTGGCGGCTATAGGCGAGATGGCCGCCGGTATAGCTCATGAAATAAACAACCCCCTGACTGGTGTCATAGGATTCTCCGAGCTTTTGGCCACCAGAGGAGATTTGCCCGAAGATGTGACGGCGGACCTGCAGGTAATCAACCATGGTTCTCAGCGGGTGGTTGAGATTGTAAGGCGGCTGCTTACCTTTGCCAGACAGAATAAACCCGTAAAAACACGTCTGGATGTGCATGAGCTTATTGATAATACCCTGGAATTCCGCGGCTATGTGTTTAAGACCGCCAATATAGAGATTATCCGCCGGTATGACTTTAACCTGCCATGGATTACCGCCGACCCGGGACAACTGCAACAGGTATTTTTAAACCTGATTATCAATGCAGAACAAGCTATGAGAAAAGCACATGACGAGGGAAAACTAACTATAACCACCACCCAAACAGATAATTTTTTCAGCATCCGCATTGAGGATGACGGACCCGGTATGACACCGGAAGTAAAAGCTAAAATCTTCCAGCCGTTTTTCACCACCAAAGGCCCTAAAGAAGGAACGGGGCTGGGGTTAAGTTTGGCTATGGCTATTATTCTGGACCATCACGGTACAATTGATGTTGAAAGTGAATACGATAAGGGTGCAGCCTTTACTATCAATCTGCCGCTGAACTCTGATGCAGAGGAATATCCAATCAAGACACCCGCCCCTGCCTCTATGATAGAAGATAATCGGACTGCCAGTATACTAGTGGTAGATGACGAAGAACATATCTGCCGGCTGATTAGCCGGGTACTGGGGCAGATGCGGCATAACGTAGAGAGCTTCAATGACCCCGTCAAAGCACTTTTAAAGCTGGAGACAACCGGATACGATCTGGTATTGCTGGATATCCGCATGCCGGGTATGAGCGGTTTGGAATTTTATTCCCAGATGATTGCCAAACGCCCTGAGCTGGCAGGCAAGGTTATATTTATGACCGGGGATATGACCCTTTCAGACCTTGAAATCCATATGCAACAGACTAACCTGATGCACATTGCCAAACCTTTTCATCCCAGTACTCTGGAACAGTTTTTATCCAAAGCTTTGAAACAACAGGCGGGATAAAAAAATAATTTGGCAAGCATATAATGTAAATCCACTGGAACTTCATATTTGCTTAACATTTTTCTTTATAATTAGTATTATTATTCCAAATAAAAATCAAAAAGGGGACTCATGTGCTTTCTAACAAAAAATATATACCAGTAATACTTGGTATACTGATTCTGCCCAGCCTGCTGTTTTCGTCCTGTGCCGCCATTGCGGAGATGAATTCAAACCAGAATACCAATACTGATTCCGCTGATACTACCCAGATTACAGACCCGGCGGAACTGGCGGAATGGACAGCAGACGGTATTATAACAGCTAACGAATATACTAATAGCTCAACCCTCAGTGCCAACTTCACCCTGTTCTCCAGGACGGATGACCAGTATGTATATATCGGCATCAAAGCTAAAGCTACAGGCTGGATATCAATCGGTTTTCAGCCGGTGTCTGCCAAAGGTCACACAGGAGCTGATTTTGCACTGGGCGGAGTGAGTAATGGAGTGGCATATATTTATGACCTCTGGGGTATAAGTAAAGACGAACACTCTCTGGATACCAAACTGGGAGGAACAAACAGTATTCTGGAATACGGAGGCACCGAATCCGGCGGTTATACAATTCTGGAGTTTAAAAGACTGCTTGTTACCGGTGACAGTTATGACCAGAATATTGTCCACGGGTCTAATAATATTCTGTGGGCCTATAGTGACGAAGACGGCTTTGCCGCTATGCATACAGCCGAAGGCACAGGCAAAATAAACATACCCTGATAACTAATACGGCTAACAGATTTTGATTTACCTATAATCAAGCAGGGCATCGGATAATCCGGTGCCCTGCTGCTTTGTCTTCGAACAGAATGAATAAGTATACTGCCGTATAGGCTGAAAATGTTATAATGAACATTCATGATACACAGCTATTATTCCCGTATAAATGGCAACTCCCCTGATGAGAAGCCGAAAATCACCCGCGGCTTGCTGAAAAGGGTCTGGAGTTATGCCCGCCCTTACCGCTGGTTGGTGCTCTGGATGCTGGTACTCACTCTGGCCACTACCGGCCTGGGGCTTCTGACCCCTTTGATACTGCGTGACCTGATAGATGTCACTTTGCCGGACAAGGATTTGACCCGCCTAGGCTGGCTGATTGCAGCCCTGCTGACGATACCCCTTCTGACAAGCTTCTTAAACGTAGTGTTACGCAGATATAACTCACGGGTAGGTGAGGGAGTAATCTCTGACCTGAGGCTGGCTATGTTTTCGCACCTGCAGCGCATGTCACTCAGCTTTTTTACCCACACCAAAAGCGGCGAACTGATGAGCCGCCTTAATAACGACGTTATCGGCGCCCAGACGGCTATCAGCAATACTTTTGTATCTATAGTAACCAGCCTGATTCAGGCCATAGTGGTATTTTCAGTTATGATTACCCTTGAATGGCGGCTGGCACTGATAAGCGTGGCTATACTGCCCCTTTTCTTCTGGGCGGCCCAGCACCTGGGAAACAGGCTTCGGGATATTGCCCGGAACCAGCTTGACCAGAACGCCAGAATGAATGCCGTTGCCCAAGAACTGCTTAACATAAGCGGGGCTTTGCTGGTCAAACTTTTCGGCCGTTCGGCGGAAGAAGACCGCCGTTTCAAAGAACGCTCTGATGAAGTAAAAGATATTGGTATAAAGCGGGCGGTGACCGGCTCACTCTTTTTTGCCAGTATAGGCCTTCTAAGCGCTATTGGCATAGCCCTGGTTTACGGGGTGGGGGGCTATTTTGTAATTCAGGAAACCCTGACTATAGGTACTATCGTAGCTTTAGGTGCTTTACTGACTACCCTGTACGGGGCTTTGCAGACCCTGACTAACGCCCCGGTGGATTTTGCCACCTCTATGGTTAGTTTTGAACGGGTTTTTGAAGTGCTGGACGTACCGCTTGATATTAAAGAGAAAGAAAATGCCTGCATTTTAGGCAATGTAAGCGGCGTTTTGGAATTTAGGAATGTAGTCTTTCATTATGAACGCGAAGAAAAAGGCCTGCTCAGGGAAGTGCGGCGTTTCGGACAGATGCAGGACGTAGTTTCGGTGCTCTCCGGGGCTGACGGAACACCTAAAAACGGCGGCGAAAAAAATGCAGACAGCGCCGGACGGGCAAACAGCGAGGTGCTGGAAAATATTTCGTTCAGAGCCGAACCCGGCCAGCTGGTGGCTTTGGTCGGACCAAGCGGTGCCGGCAAAACAACCCTTACTTACCTTATACCCCGTTTATATGACCCAGTTGCCGGGCAAATACTGATAGACGGGCATGACTTAAGAGATGTCACCCTTGATTCACTGGCCGCCCAGATAGGTATGGTCACCCAGGAGACTTATCTTTTCCATGATACGGTGCGCACCAACCTGCTGTACGGCCGGCCGGATGCCACCCAGGCGGAAGTGGAAGCGGCGGCTAAAGCAGCCAATATCCACAAGTTCATCAAAAGTCTGCCCCAGGGGTATGAGACCATTGTAGGGGAGCGCGGCTACCGGCTGAGCGGGGGCGAAAAACAGCGGCTGGCACTGGCACGGGTTATACTAAAAAACCCGCGGATACTGGTGCTGGATGAAGCTACCAGCTCACTGGACAGCCAGTCGGAATACCTTATTCAGGAAGCACTAAAACACGTAATGGTGGGGCGTACTAGCATTGTCATTGCCCACCGCCTGAGCACTATTCTGGCGGCGGATATGATACTGGTGATGGACCACGGGCATATTGTGGAAAGGGGCACTCACCGCGAACTGCTGGCTCTGGGCGGGCTGTATGCAAATCTCTATGAAACCCAGTTTCGCAGCAAGGCCAATACGCCCTCAGCGGCGGAGTAATTAGCCGGGTTTTCAACTGATACAGCACCGCTTTTTACGGCCGTAAATCCTTTCAGGTAAACTTATTTTGGTTATTTTCTCCGCCTGAAAGCAGCCTGAACCCAAATAATTTCTCCTTACTGTATAATAAAACCACCCTTAGGAGTGAGAGATTATGTTTTTACCTACAACCCCCCAGGAGCTGATCAAACTGGGGTGGGACAGACCGGATATAATACTGGTAACTGGTGACAGTTACATAGACAGCCCGTTTATCGGCTCTGCCCTTATCGGCAAAGTTTTAAGCCGGGCGGGTTACCGGGTGGGTATTATTGCCCAGCCGGATATACATTCGGATACAGACATCTGCCGCTTAGGTGAGCCCAGGCTTTTCTGGGGGGTAACGGCCGGCAGTGTGGACTCTATGGTAGCCAACTATACTTCACTCAAAAAGAAAAGAAAGAGTGACGACTATACCCCCGGAGGCATAAATAACCGCCGTCCTGACCAGGCCAGCATTGTCTATACCAACCTTATAAAGCAGTACTTTAAGCATACCCGCCCCATAGTGCTGGGCGGTATTGAGGCCAGCCTGAGACGTGTTGCCCATTATGATTTCTGGACTGACCATATCCGCCCCTCAATCCTGTTTGACGCCAAGGCAGATTACCTGCTCTACGGCATGGCTGAAAAAGCGGTGCTGGAGCTGGCCGCCGCCCTGAAAAACGGAACTGAAACAAGAGATATACGGGGGCTTTGCTATATTGCCGGGGCAGAAGAAAGCGACGGAAAAAGGGCAGGCTATCTGGCACTGCCGCCGTTTGAAGCGGTTGAGAAAAATGCAAATGCCCTGACAGATATGTTTCACACCTTTTACCAAAATAATGACGCCCTGACTGCCAAAGGCCTTTACCAGCAGACAGGCAACCGTTATCTTATCCAGAACCCGCCGCCCATGCCCTTTTCCCAAAAAGAAATGGACGAAATTTACGAACTGGATTTTGAACGAGCCCAACACCCCTACTACCAGAAGCAGGGGGCAGTCAAAGCCCTGGAGACTATCCGCTTTTCCATTCAGTCTCACCGCGGCTGTTACGGGGAGTGCAATTTCTGCGCCATTGCCATGCACGAAGGGCGGACTGTCCAGTGGCGAAGCCCCGAATCTATTCTGGCTGAAGCCCGGATACTTGCCGGTTACCCTGATTTCAAGGGATATATCCAGGACATAGGCGGCCCGACCGCCAATATGTACGGTTTTGAGTGTGAGAAAAAGCTGAAAGAGGGGGCATGCGCAGACAAACGCTGTCTATACCCCCAAGTATGCCCTTCGTTAAAGGTGAACCACCACAAACAGCTGGAAATGCTGAAAAAAGTCCGCACAGTTACCGGGATTAAAAAGGTATTTGCCGCGTCCGGTATCCGTTATGACCTGCTGCTGGCTGACAGACAATATGGTGAACAGTACCTGAAAGAGCTGGTGCAACACCATATATCCGGCCAGATGAAGGTTGCACCCGAACATACCCAAGCAGCTGTTTTAAACAGAATGGGAAAACCGGGAATTTCAGGCCTGCTGCGCTTTAAAGAGCTGTTTGACCGCATGAATAAAAAATTCGGCAAGGAACAGTTCCTGACTTATTACCTGATTGCCGCCCACCCCGGCTGCACTAGAAGCGATATGCAAAAGCTGAGGCAGTTTACCCGTGATAACCTTAAGATGAACCCTGAGCAGGTGCAGATTTTCCTGCCGGCACCATCTACCTATTCCAGCCTGATGTACTGTACCGGGCTGGACCCGTTTACCAAAAAACCTCTCTTTGTGGAAAAAGACCCCAAAAACAAGGATCAGCAGAAAAGTATTGCGGTTGCCAAGGAGCCGCCAAGCCCTGTTTTACCAAAACGCCCCCGCCTGAAACGCAGGACTTAGTTTACCTGTCTACCCAATACAACCGAAATAAATTCGGGGGTGCCGCTGCCTGAACGCCACCCCCGAATGATTTTAAGCCCCCGGACTGGAAAACCCTGTTACTTACCCCGGTAAACCATACTGTACACAGCCGGTATGACAAACAGGGTCAGGAAAGTAGAGCTTATCATACCGCCTATAACCACAACTGCCAGTTCAGCGCTTAACATAGTACCGGAACTGACACTCAGTGCCATGGGAATCATGGCCAATATAGTGGTAAGAGCGGTCATGACAATGGGCCGCAGGCGGATTTTGCCACCCTCTATCAGGGCGTCTTTGACGCTAAGACCGCGCTTGCGCTGCTGCTCTACCATGGATACCAATACTATGGCATTGGTCAGCACAATACCCACCAGCATCAGCAAACCCATCAAGGCAGATACACCCAGTGTATAGCCGGTAATTACCAGAGCCAGCATAGAGCCGATAAAAGCCAAAGGTATGCTTAACATGATAAGCAGGGGATTGCGGATAGAACGCATCATCAGTATTACTATCAGGAATACAATGGCAATAGCTACCAGAATGGCAATACCCATCTGGATAAATGTATCACCCATCTGTTCGGCTATACCGGCAGTTACCACTTCTACGCCGGGATGGGGCGGCAATGCATCTACCTGTGCCTGAACCGCCATATTTACCGCACCCACATTAGCATCAGTTATAATTCCGGTAATAGTGGCCGAAAGCATGGTATCCGTATGGCTTACATGTGAGGGCACAGCCACTATGCCCACGGTAGCAATATCATTCAGAGTGACTGCCACCGGGAAACCTATTTTAAAATTTTTAGCCTGTTCGGCATCACTCAGGCTGTCAGCTATACCCTTGAAATAAACAGGATAACTGCCGCTATCAAGTGCAATGCTTACACCGGGTAGTGCCCCGCCGTTCATCAAAAGGACAAATTCCTGTTGCATTTGGGCTAACTGGGAAGGTGACAACCCTGAAGTGGCTACTTTTGCCGGGTCTACTGCAATATTCAGTACCGGCACCACGGTTGTCAGGTCACTTTTCAGTTCTTCCAGGCCGCTAACTCCCTTCAGCATCTCCAGCAGCTGGGCAGTAATAGCGGCTATCTCTTCCTGATTCTGCCCCTGTATGGAAAGGTTTATAGAAGAACTGGATATACTGCCGCCCATACTATCACCGGAACCGGAGCTGACCTGTATAACCCCGTCCGTATTAATGCCCTGGCTTGCCAGAGTAATATTTGAGAGCTCTGTTTGCAGATCAGCGTCACTGTTAAGGTAAACAATAATAGTGGCTGTATTGGCACCACCGCCGCCCTGAGAGGCACTCATTATACCGGCCATGGAAGTGGCAGAAGTGCCGATAGTGGCGCTGTAACTCCGGACTGCCGGGTTTGCACCAAGCAATGCTTCTACCTTGGCGGTAAGGGCACTGGTGGCATTGACATCAGATGTAGCCGGCAGCGAGATATTGATAGAAATAGTTTCTTCGCCGAACGAACCGGACATAAATGAAGTACCTGCCATGGGTAAAAGCCCGGTACTGCCTATAAGCAGGAGTACCGCCGTAGCGACTACCGCCAGACGATGCCCCAGTGTCCATTTCAAAGCCTTGACATAAATTTTTTGATACCAGTTGTCTTTGGTGATAACCGCTTTCTGCTTGGAGCCGACCAGCCACTTGGAAAGCGCCGGAATGAGGGTCAAAGCAACTATCAGTGAAGCCATCATGGCAAAAGTCACGGTAAGTGCAAAAGGAATAAACATCTCACCCACAATGCCGCCCACAAACATCAGGGGGGCAAATATGGCCACAGTGGCCAAAGTAGCCGTAGTAATGGGAGTAGCTACCTCTTTGGCACCGCCGATAGCCGCCTCCTTGAAACTTTCCCCGGCACGCAGACGGCGGTAGATAACTTCTATTATGACTATACTGTCATCAATAAGCCGCCCTACCGCTATGGTCATGGCACTTAAGGTAAGAATATTAAGGGTAATACCAAATAAACTCATGCACAGGAAACCGAAAAATATGCTAAGGGGAATAGATATGGCCGCTATCAAAGAGGCCCGTACAGCCCAAAGGAAGAAAAAAACCACCAGTACCGCCAGAATACCGCCCACAACCGCCTTTTCCTCAAGCTGGCTGATGCTGGTATCAATGAAATCTGACTGGTCAAAAACAGTGCTGATACTAACGCCGTCACCCAGTGTCCCCTGCAGCCCCGCTATTTTTTCATTTATGGTATTGGCAGTTTCAACTGTATTGGCAGATTCTGTTTTTACTACGGATATACCTACACTGGGTTTGCCGTTAGTACGGGTAATAGCTGAAGAAGGTGAAGGGCTGAGACTAACGGTGGCAATATCTGACAGCTTAATGCCGTTTATCCCCAGCGAAATCTGTTCAATATCACTCAGGGAAGAATAACCGGCTGAAAGTATGCCGGCAATCTGGGAAATGGTTATGCCGTACTGGGTCATCTTGGCAGGGTTGGGGGAGATTACAATATAATCCTTTTCCCCGCCCTCGGTATCCACCCGTAGTACTCCGTCAATCTGGGAAAGCAACGGGACTATCTGGCTGTCTGCAATCTGTTTCAGCTGGTCCGGAGATAAATCCCCGGATAAACTCAGGCTTATCATCGGCATAATATTCATATTGATAGGAATAATCTGGGGGTTATTGGCATTAGCCCCCATCATGGCGGCGAAATTGGTAACAGCCTGAGGGAAGGTGATTTTACTGATGCCCTCGCTCAAGCTTTCACCGACCGCCGTCATATCTGTGCCGTATTCAAATTCGGCCATGATTACTGACATTCCTTCGGAAGAGGTGGAGGTAAGGTGTTTTAGTCCTTTATCTGCCCACTCATCCCAGACAAATCTTTCAATAGGGGTAGTAACATCCCTGACCACCGCATCCGGAGTAGCCTGAGGGTACACGGTAACCACAGTGGTATAGGGCAGGCTGATATCAGGCATCAATTCTACTTTGATGCCCATAAATGCCCACAAGGAAGCACCGGCAACTGCCAGCGCCAAAAGAATGGTAACCAGTCTGCTACGTAATGCCCATTTGGTAATATGCCACATTTAGAAATGCTCCTTCATACTGTTAACCAAGCTCCTGCTGATGTGTTTTTATAGAAGAAATAAGCTCCTGAAGACCTTTCCTCAAGGATTCCAATCCATCTAAACTCATATGTTCCAAAATACCTGCCATATGTTCAGACTTGCTCTCTACCAGATTGGTTACCAGTTCACGCCCCTTGTCTGTAGCTGAAAGCCAAGTGACCCGTCTGTCTTCAGCACCGGGTTTACGGATAACCAGCCCCTGTTCAACCAAACGTTCTACAATGCCGGTTACATCCCCAGGGGTAACCCCTAAACCCTGTGCCAGAGCACTCAGATTTGTTTCACCCTTGCCCATGATAATAAATAAACTTTTCATCTGGGCAAGAGGAACATCCAGTTTGCACCATGAATTCATAGCATAGGGCAGGATAATCTGGCCCATCTGGCTTTCAAGTGCAATTATATCCTCAATAATTCCGGCTTTATCCACATTCCTTAAACCTTTCTTTTTGCCGAAAGCAGATTTATCCCTGTAATTTGTAAGCTTCAGTGTTGAGAAACTTTTACCAATAAATACTTTACTTTATGTATATAATTTATCTGGTATATAATATATTGTCAAATCTGCATAGCTCTTTCAGCTTCGTGTATAACTGTGGCAGAGTAGTGTCTATCCCTCTAAAAACAAAAAACGGGGGATTCCTCCCCCGTTTCGGCTTAACGTTTAAGCTTCAGCTATGCCTTTTTGATTCTCCTTGCAGTCAGCTGCCAAGTGAGTGCCAGCAGAATAACTGCCGGCAGACCGAGCACCAAGAGGAACATAGTTCCTGCTTTGGGTTCAGTTTCTCCCAGAGCATCTGTAAAGAACAGAATAGTAAAGAGCAGCAGAGCCAGCCCGATAATACCCAACAACCATTCATACCAGGTCAGGGATACATGGCTGGTTCTAAGCCACATGATCAAAGCAAGCGCCAATGCTCCTAATACAAAACTTATTATTAACCACATATTATCCTCCCTTGTATTTTAGTAATCTTTGCCCATGGTAACGTGTGCGGTGTCAAAGCCAAGTGTTGGCTGTGACATATCCCACCAGGCCTCTTTGTTTTCGTGTACACCATAACCGAAGAATTTATCCGCCTGCCACAGAAAGCTGTTAAAGATCGGCGTGGTTGACAGGGTTGCCCTGACAAACGAATGGATATTGGCAATGTCAGTATTGAAAGTACAGGTACCCATACAAGCACCGCAGCCGCCGATGGTAGCTTTATACGACCAGCAGGCAACACCGTCCGTCCAGAACTGTTTGCGTCCGGGAATGTGGGTGGTATCTTCCTTGCCATAAATCTTCGGTACATCCCAGGTTGGTTCATGCTCATGGGAAATACACTGGGCGGGACATTCGTCGGCACATTTGGTGCAGGTTTGGCAGAAGCGCCACATACCGGCATCAATGGGAGGTGTAGGTTCAAGAGGAAGGTCAGTAACCAAGCTGAATAGACCAACGCAGGGACCAAACTCCGGGCTTATAAAAGCACCATTGTTACGCGCTCCCTCACCCAAACCGGTAAGGGTAGCAGTGGCAATGGTAGGGATAGCCCCGTTAAACGGCCGGGTATAACCATAACAGGTATAGCCCAAAACCTGCATAAATATTTGAACACGGGGCTGCATAATAGAGAACTGGCTGTAGCGCATACTGTTTCCGGCACTCATAAGGTCTGAACTGGGAGATGAACGGAACATCTCTTTGTTTAAGGGGTGAGTAAAAGCAAAGTCATAAAGCTGTACTTTGTCAGGAAATACCAGCTTATCAGAGCCTTCATAGCCTTTGGGTACATCCTCAAATATATATTTTTTATGGGCGGCATCTTTGTCATATTCCCGTATAAGCTTTGTTTTCACCAGATCAGTAATTTCAGCCATACCTACCTGTGCTGCCCCGAAGTGAATCATGGCAGCTCGAAGCATCTTGCTGTTTTCTTCAGGAGTACCCTGCCATTTGGGGACACCCAAAGATTCAGGAGTAGTGCTGGAGGCAGGTCCCATAAAAGTGATAGGGTACATATAGTTACCGGAAGATAAAGCCCTATCCCGAAGAGTCATACCGCTTTGATTGGTTTTCACCGCGTTGGAACTGTAGGCTGCAGCCGCTGCCCGCCGCTTTGCACCTTCTTCCGCACCCAAAAAGAAATCCTGGGTGGGATTGTTTTGACCGGTCCAGATACCGTCGGAACGGTACATAAGTGACCAGTCCAGTTCAACTGTAGGATCTTCTAATTCCCGGTTTTTCACATACCAGGGACGTTTCCATTCGGCTGTCGGAGATGATATAAATTCATCAACGTCATGAAATACCGGGCTTATAGCGGATGATGCTCCCAGACCCGCACCTGCCAGTCCGACAGCTTTCATGAAATCCCGACGGCTTACCATTGAATGAAATCTTGACATTTTTCTCCTCCTTTTTAACCGGATTGCATGTTCCCTTATAAATTACCAATCAAGCATCACTCTATATCCTCATTTGCCCTCCCTAATATAGTTCAGATAAAATTAATGTTCGTTATAGAATATTACTCATCCCTTACAACCACTGTCAATTAGTATAAATACTTATTAAACTAGGCATTTAGTATACTAATGGTATATTTAATGCTTACTTTCTCTGTTTAGCCCGCCACGGGTGAGTATAATATTTGTATCAAACAGTAATTTTGGTGTTTAATTACCTGCGATGAGGTTCAGCAAAATACAACTTAGGAAAATGATATGACCCACACTCTGAAACTTAGCACTTTTGACATCTGGGGCATCATAATGCAGGCAAGGGCTGTAGCTTACAACGTAAGAAGAAAAGAGCTGATAGAGCAGGACCTGACGCCTGAACAAGCAGGTATACTGAATATCCTGCATAAAGGTAAAAACAGGATAATTACCCCGGCCCTTATCGCCAAAGAATATCTACGAGAACCCCATACAATATCGGTGATACTGAAACGAATGGAAGAGAAAGGGCTGATTGCCCTGAATAAAAACCTGACCCGCAGAAATATGATAAGGGTAACCCTTACCGAAAAAGGGGATGCCGCCAGAGCGGACGCCTTCCGGCTGGACAGGACAAGCAAACTTTTTAAAAACCTGTCGGATGATGAAACAAAAACGCTTTATAGTTTACTCACGAAAGTAATGGCCAATGCAGCAGAGGCACTGGCAGAATCAGAATCCGATGCCAACCGTGATTTGAGCATTTTCCATGAGTATGATAACAAAATACAGTCTGAGAATTTTCCCTGACAAAAGCCGGCTGATTAGCTAAACCTATGCCGGTTTATTTTTAAAGGATATAATCTGCATTTCCCGCAGCAGGCGTAAAAACTGACGGCAGTCTTTTTCGATGATATCCCTGGGGGCATTGTACCCGGCAGATAGCGCGTCTACAATCTGCTCCAAATCACGCCTGCCGTCACATAGACTCAATATAGCCAGCTCCGTACGGGTAAGCATTATGAGACGGCTTCTAACCGGCTCATACACCACCGTGGTTTTTTCGGGAGTGGCAGACTGGGTAAGCTTACGGCTGATATTCTGTCTGATTTTCACCAGATTGAAATTAAGTACCTCAGAGTTTAACTGTTTGCTTAACAGGGGAACTGCCGAAGCATTTACCGGATAATCCTGAGGCTGCGCTGCTTTAGGCGGTATTTCTGCGGCACTCAGCAGGTCTGTGACAAGCGAGTAACGGGATACATACGGCAAAAGGTCAGCCACTAAAAGCCTTTTAAAAATATCACGGCTGGGGTGCTGGTTTATAAGTTCAGCCCAGCTATGGATACTCATTTCACAGGCTTCCTGACTAGAGAGGCCGCAAGACGTCTGATAACTGCGTGAGAGCTTAAACTCATCTGCTGTTTTATTTTCTATAACAGCGGTAACCCCATATTTTTCAGGCAGTTTGGACACAGCAGACCCCTTGCCTAAACTGAAAAAATCTATGTTGAAAGAGCGGATAATATCCCTGTTTTCAGCCAGAAAGTCAATCGTTTCCCCTGCCTCAGCCGCACTCTCAGTCGGGAAACCCAGAAATACGTACAGATGATTCCAGATATCTGCCCGGTAAATATTGCGGCAGACCTGTGCGGCTATCTCTTTAGTTGTACCTTTTTCCATATGCTCAAGGATACGATTACAACCGGACTCAAGCCCTAAAAATAATACCCTGAAACCGGCCTTGCGCATTTTAAAACACAGTTCCGGTGTAAAGCCAAGTTCCAGCCGCACATTCACCGAACAACTGGCCTTTATACCCCTGTTTATAAGTTCCTCTGAAAGTTTGTTTGCCAGAGAGGGAGCTAAACCTTCATCAGCAAAGGCAAATTTATCAATCTGATGCTTTGCTGAGAGCACCCGCATATCCTCTGCAATTTTAACGGCGTCTCTTTTCTGGTAGCGCCAGCCATAGGCCTCGTTATGGGAGCAGAAAGCACACTTGCCCCAGTAACACCCGCGGGAGGCAAGCAGGGGCAAAACCGGCTCCGGCGAAAGGTAATCACCCAGATTCAATCCGTCAAAACAGGGGGCAGGCAGGGAATTTATTTTCACCGAAGGTTTATTTGGATTTACCTGTATATGGCCGTCAAAATAGATAAGGTTAGGTACTTCGGAGAGGCTTCGCCCGCTTTCAAAGCATTTAACCAGCTCAAGCAGGGGCTGTTCACCCTCGTTGACCACTGCACTGTCAAAGAAAAGTTTAAAAAGCTCTTCATGGCGGGCAATCACATCTCCAAGCAGGGTAACAATATACCCACCGATTACTATATGCACCTTGGGGTTCGCCGCTTTGAGCTGACGGGCCAATGTGAGTGACGGAAGCAGCTGACTGTCACCTGCAATTGAGATGCCGATAATATCCGGCCGGCACTCAGCTACAAAAGGCAGCAGCTTTTCCCGGCAGAGTTTGATATAGGGGTTCTGTGCATTATCCGCGGTGGCATCTTTTATATCACGGTAAGACCGCTGGTAAGCGCCCATTTCAAAGGAACTCAAGTCCAGGCGGGTAGGGAAGTGGGCAGTAGAAATTATGGCCATAGCCTGATTTAAAGTCTCTCTGGCCTGTGCGAGTATATCGGGGTCATAGTAGCTGGTGCTGTCATGGAAGACAGCTTTTGCCTTTGAAATCCCGCCTGCCACCTTCTCTAGAGAGGCACCTGCAATAAAGAGGTCATTGTAGTAGTGCTGGTCAAGCGGGGACAGACTGCGTGAAGAATCAAGACGCTTGAATTCAGCGTTCAGACCAGTTTTCAGGCTGCGCAGATATTCTTCGGAGAAAAAAGCATTGTAAGCTTCAAGATTGAAGTCATACTGGACGGTATCTATACCATTTTCCTTCAGGTAAGCTGTAAGCGAAGGCAGGCTGAGATATGTTTGGTAAGGAATCCACTGGGGCGGGAAAATCAGTAAAGTTTTCACCCCTTTATTATATCCAAAAGAACCGAAACCGTCTGTAAAAATTTAGGGGGGCTAAAGCCCCCCTATAACAAAAATTAAAGCTGTTTGATCTTTAGCCTGTTACGGCAAAAACGGACTACAAGCGGGGTTCATTTTTCTTGTCAGATTGCCCCAGTTGAATTTCCAAACCCACTCCCGCTTCTTCAAGAGGGGGGTGGTTAGTCTTCCTAAGGGTTATCTGAGGCATGAAGAATACCGCTACCAGGGCTACAAACATGAGCATTGCCCCGATGAGATAAACCTGATCGATGGAGTTGCTAAAAGCAGTCTTCAGGGTTACCAGAAAATGGTCAAACGAGGCCGCAAGCTGGTCCTGAACGGCTGCCGGAGCCTGACTGATAAGCTGATATATATGATTTTGCCCGTCAGTAGATAAAAATGCCTGTATAGTATTGCCGTCTATAGTCGTAGGAGTGCCGGCAGGGTTAAGCTGTCCCATAAGCTCAACAAAAGGCTCATTAGCAATATCAATCAGCTGGGAGGATAGCTTGGCATTCATAACGCCGCCCAGCAAAGCACCGCCGACTGTACCGCCTATACTCCTGAAAAGCTGGGTACCGGCGGTTACCTCACCTAACTGCTTGTGGCTGAAAGCATTCTGCACGGCAATGGTAAAAATAGGCATGGTGACACCCAAACCCAGCCCAAGCAGTATCATGCACATTACCAGCTGGGTATTGGTAGTATTTATACCTACAAATGAAAAAATGAACATGGCAACAGTTGCCAGAGCCACACCCCCAACCGCCAGTTTTTTATAATTGCCGGTACGGGAGATTATCTGCCCGCTTATAGCTGAAGCTATTACCACTGAAAGCATCATGGGTGCCAGTATCAAGCCGGAAGAAGTAGCGGATACACCGACAACTCCCTGAGCAAAAACCGTAATGTATAAAAGTGCCCCGAACATACCCATGGAGGTCAAGAACAAAGTTATAGCCGAAACCGAGAAAATGCGTGTCTTAAATAAACCCATTGAAAGCACGGGCTCTTTTACTCTGCGCTCTACCATTACAAAGCTAAATAGGGAAATAATGGCGATGCCGAGCAGCAAGAGTATCTGCCATGAGTTCCAGGCATACTGGCTGCCGCCCCAAACAAACGCCAGCAGCAGGGGTACCAACCCCACAATTAACAAAGCCCCGCCCAAAAAATCAATGGAACGGTCTTTAATTTTATGCTGAATAGGAGGAATAGCCATAGCCAGCACTGCCATAGCGGCAATGCCAACCGGGATATTTATATAAAAAATCCAATGCCAGCTGAAGGCATCAGTTATCCAGCCGCCCAGCAAAGGACCGGCCACCGCAGTAAGGCCAAAAACACCGCCTAATACACCCTGCCATCTGCCCCGTTCAGCAGGGGAGAATATATCACCGATAAGCGCCATGGAATTGACCATCATGGCACCGCCGCCGATACCCTGCAAGCCGCGGAAAAAGATAAGCTGAGTCATATCCTGAGCCAAACCCGAAAGCACAGAGCCCAAAAGAAAAATACCGATACCAATGAGGTATAGCGGTCTCCGCCCGAAAATATCAGAGAGTTTGCCGTAAATAGGCACTGTTACGGTGGAGCTTAACATATAAGCTGTAAAAACCCAGCTCAGATGTGAAAGACCATTCAGATCGGCCGCTATTTTGGGCATAGCCGTAGCCACGATAGTTTGGTCCAGTGAGGCCAGTATCATGGACAATATGACACCCAAAAGAATAAATAGTTTATTACCCTTTTTCACTAATGATTTGTCTCCCTAGTTTCCTGTAATCTTTTCTGCCAGTTTTTTATTCAACAACGCAAACGTAGCCAGTTCGTCATCACTCAACACCTCAAAGGCGGATATTACTTTTACTGCAGTTTGTTTCTTTATTTCAGCTATCCTGTCTGATGCCGCCGCCGTAATGCTGAGAGAGATAGCCCGCCGGTCTTTTAAATCTATCTCCCGCGTAAGCAGCCCTTTTTCCACCAGACCGTCTACTATCTGGGTAACCGCACTGGGGCTGATACTGAGCAAATTGGCCAGGTCTTTAATGCCTGTGCCTTCATTTTTTTCTACTGCCCTTAGTACCATCATTTGGGTATGGCCAAGAGCCAGGTCGTTTCCTCCGGCATGGCCAGCCGCAAACATAATTTTCTTTATAAGGCACATATTATTGTAAATATCTTCAATAAATGCTTGCCTTGTCATCTCATCTCCTTTTTTATTTAGTAACTTAATATTTTATATACTTAACTATTAAATGTCAAAACTGCCGGCATCTTAAAATTCAGGGAATAATAAAAAGGGGGAGGTTAAACCTCCCCCTTTTAAGCTGATAAACTAAGCTTTACTAGGCTGTCTTTTTGTGGCGGATAATAAGCTGCCAGTCCAGTGCGGCCAGTATAAGAAAGATAATACCGAATATCAACGCACCCATCCAGGCTGAAGTCGGTTCGTTCTCTTCAAGCGAACTGAAATAATGCTGGACGGTGGCAAACAAGGATGAGACCGCCAAAAGACCAATAACCCATTCGTACCACTTTATACCAAGCTGCCGGCGCACAAGCCAGACAACAAACAGGGTCAAAGCGACTGCTACTGCCAGTCCTACGAAAAACATATTTCCTACCTCCAATTCCTTAAGCTTTTAGTAACTGGTGTCAATACCATAGGTAAAGTCATTGTCCAAATCCCAGAATTCTTCAGGATCTTTCCGCCCGTAATCCATAGCTTTTTCCATATTGGTAAAAAAGCTATTAAGCAGAGGAGTATTGGCAACTGTTCCCTTAACCACAGCATGGATAAATGAATCCGGTTTGCTGTTAAAAGGGCAGGTGCCCTGACAGGTGGGGCAGTGAGGACAATCTGCGGTATTGGTTCGCCAGCCCTCAAATGTTCCCTGCTGGATGCCGGACTTGGCTGAGGCAGGGTTTTCCCAGGTGGGGTCACCCTGCTGAATCAGATTGAAGGGACAGGAGTCCGCACAAATACCGCAGGTCTTGCAGAATTTGTAAGCACCAAAGTCTATGGGCGGAGTAGGCAGCAAGGGCAGGTCTGTAATAAGCGCCCACATAGCCCGGTTGGTTGTGCCGTATTTGGGAGTAAGAGTGGGTGAAGACATACGCCCGTGTTCGCCCATACCGGATAAGGCTGCCAAGGGGTTAGCCAAGAAGCCCATCATACCCGGATTCAAGGCCTGATAACCCAAACCGCGGATAAACTCCTGGAACTGAGCACCGACCTTGGGGAAACGGGAATATGAATACCAGACAGAGAAGTTTTCGGTGATGCCGGCCTGACGGCGGGTGCCTTCCAATGACTGCCTGGCACTCCACATCAGTACCCATTTGCACTTGCGGGGGATAACCATCTTGGTTGCGGTTTCATAGGCTTCGTCTACATCTTCAACGACTACATCTTTGCCGCCGATTTGAGAGTGAATAAATTTCAAAATATCATCATCAAGTTCAAGTGCGGCCACATCCGAGCCTCCAAAAAACCTGATAGCAGTACGGCAGGTTTTCAGGTTTTCTTCAGGTGTACCCTGCCAGACGGGAGCGCCAAAATCCTGGGGGCGGGTAGTGGTGTCCAACTGAGGCCCCAACCACGGAGTAAAGGTGGGACTGCCGCCAGCCGCCATAATAGCACCGATGACATTAACTCTTTTGCCGCCCATTTCCATATTGCCGGGCCAAGCACCGAACATCATAAATTTTGAAGCGTTGCAGAGTGAGGTAGTCCTGACATCACCCATACCTGCATAACCGGGAGTCCATCCCGGAAATTCCTTGGCCATGGCATCGTAAAGAGTAAGTGCCATTTCGGGGGTTTCAAGGTCTGTAGAAGTACCGCCGATAACCCCGGCCTTTTCAAAGTCAGCTATCGTGGGTCTGGGCAAACCCTGAAATACACCCCGCTGACGGGTTACTTTTGACCAGTCAATAGGAACAGTAGGATCTTTAAAATCCCTTTCCTTCACCCACCAGGGATTTTTGTTAATACCGATTGCCGAAGACGTAACCTCATCCAAATCATGGAAGACAGGGGCGGCAGCGCTCATAGTCCCTAAACCTGCTCCGACTACCCCGAGGCTTTTCATAAAATCACGTCGCGAGAGTGTGGAATGAAACTTTTTCATAGATTTCCCCTTTCGAATTCTATTGAACTACCGCTGTTGTTATAATTTTTATTTTTTAGCTTGCTATCACCCTCTTCCAATAGTATATTAGTCTATATAGACTAGTCTATATAGACTAATATACCGCTGATTCATTGTCAAGAGTATGTGCGGAGAGTTGGCAAAAACTGCTTGAGGGATTAAGATATAACAATTAACTAACGATAATTACAAGCACAGGACAGAAATGAACAAGTACGAAACCATAACACTGGAGCATTTACTCTGGATAAACATCGTCCAGGCCCGGCACGTCATGAACCGGCTCTGGGAGCGCAAAATGAAGGATACTCACCTGACAACCGAAAAATTCGCCATTATACATGAGCTTTTGTGCCTGGGAGGAGAATCCACCCCCCATAATCTGGCCAAGAGGATTGTATTTGAACCCCATTCCATCTCAGCTATGCTCAGCCGCATGGAAAAAGACGGGCTGATTACCAAAACCAAAGACCTTAAAAAGAAACACATGGTCAGGATAAAACTAACCCAAAAAGCCATAGAGCTTTTCCCTGAAGCCTTAAATACTTCACTTGAGATATTTACTGATTTGATGAAAGGTGTTCCCAGAGAAGAAAAAATAAGGCTGACTGAATCTCTTACCCATATACGAAATAAAGCTTTAACCATCAGCCCCAAGAAGGATAAGAAGCTTACGCCCTTCAAATATACCTGACCCGGATTACAGCCGGAGAATTAAAAGGGGGGAGACTTTAAAGTCTCCCCCCTTCTGTTTTTACCGTGAATTTAGGCTTTCTTTACTCTTCGGGCAGCCAGCTGCCAGGCTAAGGCCAGCAGGATAAGTCCCGGCAAGCCCACTACCAGCAAGAACATATAGGCTGCTTTGGGTTCTATCTCTGCCAAACTGGCAAAATAGTTCTGGATGGTGAAAAGGAGCATAAGCAAACCGATTGCACCAATCAGCCACTCGTACCAGGTCAGGCTAAAATTATTCCGTTTCATCAGCCAGACAAGCCCCAGTATCAAAGCACCTACTAATATACCTATCGTAAACCACATATCACTATCTCCTAATTCTTACTTTCCGTACCCGCCGTCTCTGACACCCATAGTGGTATCAAAGCCGTATCTGGGCAGGTCAAGATCCCACCATTCGGCCGCATCGTGATGGCCGTAACCAAAAGCAACATCTGCTTTCCAAAGGAAAGTGTTGAAAATGCCGGTGGTGGAGAGGGTGGATTTGACAATCTCATGTATCATGGCTTTGGTATTTACGTTAAATACACAAACGCCGGTACATATCTGGCAGGTAGCCCCGGTGCTGTGCTGATACAGCTTGCACTCAGGTTCATTCTTGTAGTAAGCCTTTTTACCGCTGGTGCTCCAAGGGCCAGCCGGTTCCCAAGTAGGCTCTTCTTCAAAGGATATTGCCTTGGCCGGGCAGGTATCGGCACACTTCCGGCAGCTATGGCAGAAGCGGAAAGCACCGAAATCTATGGGTTTGCTGACGGGCAAAGGCAGGTCGGTGATAAATTTGTAGATACCTACTACCGCACCTTCTTCAGGAATAACACACTGATTAATTCTGTCCATTTCGCCCAGACCGGACAAAGTGGCCACAGCCGGAGAAGGACAAATACCATTAGGCCAAGGGGCAGACTGCAAACCCTGATAGCCCAGCCCAAGCAGAAATTTCTGAACACAAGCCATGGTTTCCTGATTAAGCCGGTAGCGGCTCATATTGGCGGCATAACAAACACCCGAAGGTGCAGTGCGGTACATTTCCTTTGGCATGGGGGTAGTGTAGGTAACCACCCAGCGGGCTTTGTTGGGAATAATAAAGTGGGTATCGGTTACGTAGCCGTTATCACAATCTTCAAAACCATAAGCCATGGGCGGGCCGTTGAAGAACATACGGCTGGCATCTACAGGATAGAACATGCTTTTTACATTGTTATCCAGCTCTATAGATGCAATCTGACCGGCACCGAAAAACCTCATGGCAGATTTGAGCAAGGCAAAATTCTCTTCGGGAGTGCTTTCCCAGCGGGGTACTCCAAAACTTTCATGGGTATATGTTTGGCCTACCAGCTCCGGTATGGGGGCTGCCCCTTCCAAAGCCGGATATACAGGTTCTCTCCAGCCGGCATGAGCTATAAAATGAGGCCAGGCAGCTTCCTGCATGGAGGTATCCAGCAGGGAAATGGCTTCTCTGGAGCCGGTCTTCTTGGCACCTGCGTTAAGATTGGCCACACCCTGAGCCATAGCGGCATTTACCCTGTCCCATCCCACAAAATCAGCTAACAGCGGGGGAAGGTGACAACCTTCCTGGGGAAACGGCAGCGAGGACGTTTTACTCCAGTCTATTTCTATGGTCGGCTTGTCAACCTCTTTCACCCACCAGGGGCGTTTGGCGACAGATGAATCTGCCGAGGCTACTTCATCAAGGTCATGGAAAACAGGGGAAGCGGCGGCAACTGCACCGATACCGGCACCTGCTAATCCTAATCCCTTCATGAAATCTCTTCGGCTGAGGCTACTGTGAAATTTACTCATAATTCTTTCCTTTCCTGCAAATATTTCAAGCATGCCATACAGTTTTTTACTCTGGTCTTGTCTACCCCTCCTTAACATTATTCAAGGATATCTGAATATTATAAATAACCGCAGTAAACCAAACGGTAAAGCTCTCAAGCTCAAAGTAAAGTTAATATAAGGCTTAATTAAGGTTTCTTTACTTTTGCTAATCTTGGTATAAACGGGAGTTATCTGGTTATATAGCATGTTTTGGCAGTATAATATAGCTACATACACACGAGAGAACTTGGGTGGAAATAGACGAACTAAAAGACGAAATAGCCAAATTAAAGCAATGCAACTACGCTTTGAAAAAAGAGCGCCTGAAATACCGTGAGCTTTTCAACCGCGCCAATGATGCTATTCTGCTGTTCAAATTTAACAATCCCAATGAGCCGGTAACTATTACCGATGCCAATACCGCCGCCTGCAAACACTTTGGCTACACTTACGAAGAGCTGATAGGCAAGACAAACCTGTTTATAGATTCCCCGGAAACAGCAATCCGCGGGACAGAAATACTTAACGATTTATTTATAAAAGGGCATGAGGTTCTGGAGATAGCCCACAAAAATAAAAACGGGGAGAGTATCCCGGTTGAGATTAACCACAAAATAATTTATCTGGCCGGTGATACTATGATAATTTCGGTTATCCGGGATATAACCGCCAGAAAAAAGAATGAACAGGAATTACGGGAGTCTTTAGAGCGTGAAAAACAGCTCAGGGAAACCCTGGAAAACGAGATAAGCCAGCGGGTTACCTTTATGCGGGCTTTGGTTCATGAATTGAAAACCCCTCTGACCTCCATGCTGGCTACGTCTGAGCTGCTTAGCAAAAACCTGAAAGAAGAACCCAATCACAGTTATATCAAGTGTTTGTACGCCGGCATACAGGACCTTAACCTGCGGGTAGACGAACTTCTGGATATTGCAAGGGGAGAGGTGGGACTGCTCCGGCTGGAATGCGAACCGCTGAATATTTACGAATTGCTTAAAGATGTGGAAGAGATAATAAGACCCGTATTTGAATCCAACGCCCAAAAGCTGACCATCAGCCTGCAAAATTCGCTGCCGGTTGTGGTAGCCGATTATAAACGTTTGAAACAGGTAATTTTAAATTTGCTGGATAATGCTGCCAAATACACCCCTCTGGGCGGAGATATACGGCTGAGTGCCGCTGCCGGCAATAAATATCTGGTGATTGAAGTTAAAGATAACGGCAAAGGTATGAGCCCGAAGGAGACAGGGGCTTTGTTTAAACTATACTCACGCAGCAATAAAAAGGGCTCTCCCTCAGGCTTGGGTATCGGTTTAGCATTGTCCAAGATGATTGTTGACCTGCACGAGGGGGAAATAACAGTGAAAAGTAAACTCGGCGAAGGAAGCACCTTTACTTTTTCCATACCGCTGAGGCCAAACGCCAAATGAAGATACTTATTATCGAAGATGATTATAAGATAGTGCAGGCAATATCTTTTGCCCTGAAGATAGGCTGGCCTGATGTAACTCTGCTGAGTGCCTCCCGCGGGGAAAACGGGCTGAAACTGATTGAAGAACAAAAACCCAGCCTGATTATCCTTGACCTGAGCCTGCCGGATATGGACGGGCTGGAAGTGCTGAAAGATGCCCGGCTTTTCTGCGATACGCCCATTATTATTTTGACTGTACGGTCAGAAGAATCTGATGTGGTGGAAGCACTGGAGCTGGGAGCAAACGAATATATAATAAAGCCCTTCCGCCAGATGGAGCTGCTTGCCCGAATCCGCTGCATACTCCGCCGCCCCATAACCACCAACAAGGATGCCTTGCTGGAGTGGGGGCCATTTAAACTGGATTATTTTAAACGGCTATTATTCATGAACCAAAAAACTGTAATCTTGACCACCATTGAAAGCCAGATTATGCATGAGCTTCTTAAGGATGCCCCCAATATAGTTACTTACTCACGGCTGTCTGAACTGATTTCAGGCGGGCATTACCCTGAAGTAATAAACAGCATAAAGGTACATGTATATAATCTGAGGCGAAAACTTGAGGCAGATTCATATGCCCCAAAACATATTATGAATATGCACGGGGTAGGCTATTTCCTGTCTAAATAAGGCTTAAATGCCGATGTCTGCAATATTTTGCCTGAAAGACAGCCCAAGCGGACAGGGCAATGTATCAAGTGCTAGCCGGTAAATTCATCTTTGCCCGAAAGCACTAGTATTACCGCCGGGATACCGGTCAGGATAAATGAGCAGGCCGCCGCTATAGCACCAATTAACGCCCAGTTCCATTTCTTCCGCAGAAAAACAAAGATGCTACCTACCAGAGCCACACATGCAACAGCAAGTGCCGGTATTGGGGTATCAAAGATAATACTGGGTACGAAAGGCGGAATATCCCCCTTGCCGAATCCGCTCCCGGCTGCCCCGAATATGCCCAAAGAATAATTCAGTATGCCCAGCATACCCAGTGCGGCTGAGAGAATACACAAAACCCCTGCAATCACCGGCCCGCGGGTTTTCTTTGATTGTTCATTCATACTCTTGCCTTTCTCCCCATGATAACCGCCACTCATCCTCAAATACAAGGGCAGAATGGCGGCAAAGCCGTACCCAAAAGCTCTGGGACATAAAAAAACGGGGAGCGGGTTTTAAACCCACCCCCCCGTTTAGACTTGATTAAGATTTAGCCCTAAGCTGTGCGGCTTCGGAAAAACCCGATTCCAATAAAGACAATGCCTACACCTATTATTATCCAGAAGGCATAGACACTGGCCCACATAATCATACTCTTGGTGGACTCAGCGGTACTTACCATCTCGTCAATGGTTTCGGTGGTATAGGCTATGGTTGAAATGAATATAGGCATGCTGACTGAGGGTGCGGGAGAAATTTTGAGGGTGGTAGTGGTATCTGAATACACAGGCACTCCGCTGACCGGTTCTACTTTGATATTTATCAGGAAATCTCCGGCTTGGGGTATGCCGGTATTAGCATAAGTACCCAGATTTATATTCTTCTGGTCTACCTGAAAGACATAAACAGTCAGACCCTGATAGGTTTCCTCTTTGACAAATTTGGCAGTCAGGCTCTGGTGGGCTGTTGCAGACCAGAATGGATAATCCTGCTTCTGGGTATTTGCCGGAAAGGTAAACTGGCCGGTGCGGCTGATATCCCCGTAACCGGCAACATTCGCCCGGGTAGTTCTGTCCAACCCGTAAACTTCCTCTGAACCAAAGGGCAACTCTGTACCCGCCTGAGCGTGGGTAAAAGTAATCTTCTGGTCCATAAGCAGAACATCATCTTCCAGACCACTGGCCTTCAGGGCACGGGTAACATTGACCGGCATGGCAGGATTAAGCTGATTGGTAGCAGAGTTCAGTACCTGAACAGTACCGGAAAAATAATAATTCTGTTCGTAATCCGCCGGCAGTTTAGCCATAACCGGGAAAAACACATACACCCAGATAAAAGCCACCGCCACTAAGAGAGTACCTAAAAATGAGGGCCACCAACGTTTGAACAACCTAGTCAACCTCCTACTTCATTTTTGTATCACGCTAACTTGAAACCAAAGCAAATAATTTTAGGGCAGATATGCTAAAGGGTCATAAAAGGCATGCTGTACACTGAAAGCGAGTAATAATAACATATTATTTTACTTTTTGAAAGATTATTTCAATTTTATTCATTATTATAGGGAAATAATCACACCGATAGAAATACCAGTGCCCGAACTTCTCAGATTCGGGCACTGTAGCAAGTGTTAACGCGGCATATTTATACCTGCGGCATTACAGGTTTCAGACTTTAGCAATTCTCCTTGCGGCCAGTTGCCAGCTGAGCGCTAAGAGGATAAGAGCCGGCAAACCGGTAACCAACAGGAACATGTAGGCGGCCTTGGATTCTACTTCTTCAAAGCTGCCCATAAAGTTTTGCAGGGTAAATACCAACAAAAGCAGCCCAAGTATGCCGATAACCCACTCGTACCAGGTAAGGTTAAAATTTTTGCGTCTCAGCCACCAGATTAAACCCAGTACTAAAGCCCCAATTATGATTCCTATAAAAAACCACATAAAGCTTTAATCTCCTTTCCTATTTACCGTAACCGGCATCAGCCGCAACAATTGTTGAGTCCTGACCAAGGGTAGGCAGACTGAGATCCCACCATGTTTCGGCTTTTTCAGGGTCAGTACCATAGCCAAAGGCAGCACCCAGCTTGTAGAAGTAGGTGTTGAAGAGAGGAACATTGGCAATAGTGCCTTTGATAATCTGATGAACCAGAGCGCCTCGGTTTACGGTAAAAGTACATTCACCCCAGCAGATACGGCAGCCATGGGAGGTTTCGTTGGAATACTGGCGGCAGAGAGGCAGATTGTTATAAAAGGCTTTAGTGCCCTTCACCGAGTATATAGTCTCTTTGCCCTCTGTCAGCGGCAAATCCCAGGAAGGTTCTTTTTCTTTAGATATACACTGCGGCGGACAGGAATCTGCACACTTCTGGCAGGAGTGGCAGAAACGGTAAATGCCTGCATCTATGGGGTGGGTAGGTTCAAGAGGCAGGTCCGTTAAGACGCCATACAAACGTCCGGGTGCACCATATTCGGGGGTGAGAGTATAAAGCTTCTGGCGGCTGGCTTCACCCAAACCGGCCATGATAGCTGCTCCTCCCTCGGAACCCACATAACGGGAATCATTACCGATAGTGCCGATAAGCTGGTAACCAAGGTAACGCAGGAAGTTGTAGGTGGAAGCGTGCAGGTTAGCACAATTGTAGAAGGTATTAGCATTTGCCATACCGCCCAGCAAAGTGCCAGCCGAACGCCAGAGTTCATTTGAACCTTGGGTTGAAAGGGCTATTTCCCACAGGGGTACATTGGGGATAACCAGTTTTTCAGTAGTTTCATATGCTTTAGGTACACTTTCAAAGACAATAGGACGGGCAGCGGTAACAGGAACGGTAGTACCGATGTATTTTTCGTTGTTGGAATCGCCCTTCTCATACGAGAAAATAACATGGTCACGATGTTCCTGAGTAAGCTCGGTATAGCCCACCAGCGAAGCACCATAAGCCCGCATAGCCGCCCTAAGCATACGGGAAGCCTCTTCAGGTGAACCCGTCCACTTTGGTTCACCCCGTTCTTCAGGAGTTTTTACCGGAGCGGGGTCTTTGGTTTCAGCCCAACCGGGAGAAGTGCCCTGAGAAACCCGTTTAAAACTACCGGCCAGTGCCCTGGAACGGTAAGTATACCCGGGATAATTTGAAGCAGTTCTTTCAGCCAGTTCGGCAGCGGATAAAGCTGCAGCACCCAAAACTCTGTCTGCCCCGTAATAAATCGCTCTGACTCTGGCGGATTGTCCCTGATTACGCCCGTCATGGCGTTCCATCATACTGAAATCCACCTCTATAGTAGGGTCATCAATAGGGCGCTCTTTGACCCACCAGGGACGCGGCTGAACAGCTGTATCAGAGGCGATAAGTTCGTCAATGTCATGGAAAACAGGGGCTGAAGCAGCAACTGCGCCAATACCTGCCCCAGCAAGACCCAGACCCTTCATGAAATCACGGCGTGATACCATTGAATGAAACTTGCTCATAAATTCCTCCAATCCTCTTAACTGAAACCTGTTCTTCCACAACGCCACCCAGTCTCTCCTGAGCGCCATAATGCAAGCCACACCTCACTAAGAAAATATCTTAATCAGTGAACACCAATTCATGAATAAATTATACAATCAGATAGGCCTTTTACTATCCGCTTTTATACGTAATATATGTTAGGCATTTTTACTTATTTCCTATATGTAAAAATACTTATAAAAAACGGCATTATCCTAGTGGGTACAAGCAGGCTTTAAAGGGTAACTCGAAATGATTATTTCCTGGAAGAAACCGGAAAACACAAAAAAACCGGCCCCGAAAGAGGCCGGCAAATCAGTAGCTTAAGGATACTGTTTTCAATTTAAAGAAGTTGCAGGGCTATTCCTCAAATACTTTACCCTGTTCATATGAACCCAAAATATGAATGCTCTCGGTCACTTTTTCCAGTTCCTTCAGGGCACGCTGAGTTTCAGGGGTATTCAGTCCCCGTTCAAAATCCAGATAGAAATAATAACCCCAGGTACGTCCCATAATGGGGCGGGATTCTATCTTGGACAGGTTTATGCCCTGATCATAAAAACATTTGAGGCATTTGTAGAGGCTGCCGGCGTTGTTCTCAGCCTTTATAGCCAGAGAGGTTTTGTTCGCCTGAGGCGGGTATTTGGGTTCTTTGGCTATAATAAGAAAACGGGTGTAGTTTTGCTTTTCGGTTTCAATATCCTTTGCCAGTATTTTCATGTCATACAGCTGGGCGGCCAGATTGCTGCCTATGGCGGCAGCGGTCTTCAGGCTTTTTTCCTTTATCATGCGGACACTGCCGGCGGTATCGTGGCTTTCTATACGTATCACACTGGGGTGTTTCTCAAGGAAAGATTCGGCCTGAATCATGGCAATAGGGTGGGTATAGACTTCGCGTATCTGTTCCATCTTCACACCCGGCAGGGCAATCAGGTTCAGGATAACATGCAGATAAGTTTCACCGACTATCTTGCTTTCGTAGTTAAGTAAATTATCATAATTTTCCAGAAACGAACCGTAAAGAGAGTTTTCTATAGCTACAACTCCGTAATCAGCCAGCCCTTTTTTAACATCTTCAAATACCTGATGAGAAGTGTTGCTTTCAATAATCTCGGAATCGCCGGGAAATTTATGGCGCGCTACAATATCGTGAAAAGAGCCGCGAGCTCCCTGTATAGAAATTTTAATCATTTGCCTGCCCCTTTCCATACCCAGATTATGCTAATAATAGCGTTTACCGCAGATTGAGGCAAGAGTGTATGCACGCAGTGCATTTTCGTATAAGATACTTGCGAATGTACAAGGCGTGGTATAATAAGGATAGGCAAGAGAGTTCCTTGCCAATACCGGCAGAAGGAGGCAAGGCATTTGGAGAAACTGCAGGCTCTGTTATGTACTTGGTTTTTCCCTTGTACAGGCTCTTCGCTGGTGGAAGCTAGGGGGAGTTGAGCATTATCAATCCGGCAAAGAGCAGCGAAGGTTCCTGAGCTTTCCGGTTCACTCACTCTACGGTTAACGAGAAATCTGGCTTTTTTGGCCAGGCGGGGAAAGTAAGGAACGACCGTTTCCCCCGAAAATTGAATATGGCTTGGAATACAGTTGGGCCCCGAATCTTTTACGGGGCCCTTTTTTGTCTGTTTTCAACCTTTGGAAGAATTTAGAAAACTAAGATGAAAGCAATCACCGGGGCGGACCGAAAGCAAACCGGCGGCACTGCCACCCTGAAGAGCAATCTCTAACCGCCCGCTGCTGCCAATAACAGCCAGCAAGCCGCTGGCCTGAGTGTAATTTTGGCAAAGCCCGTAAACGGTTCGGCCGGAAATCTCAAGCCTTATAGATTTATCCGAAGGCAGCATTTGGGGGGCAATATCAGTAATCAGATTTCCAAAGTGGTCTATGTACACTACGTGTCCGGTAAACGAACCGTCAACCTCCGCTTGCGGACAGGGCAAATGGAAAGCATTTATCCAGTTAAGACGCGGGCCAAATTCCGAAAGGGAAGTACCCAAACTGACATAAGCAGCGGCCGGTGCAAATATATCCCTTCCATGAAAAGTGGCACTGACCGGATTAAGCCAGAAAGCGGGATTGGATAACTGAAAGGCTTCTACACCCCGGGGAATATCCAGCTTCAGCAGACCCTCTGCCGGAAGCAAATTACTGGTACTTTCGGGCAGATAGGGGCTGAGCACATAACTGAAAATACCATTGTCCGGACCTATGAATATGCCGCCCGGAGTGGATAAAATAATTCCCCGGCGGCCGCTGCCTACTCCGGGGTCTACTACAGCTAAGTGAATGGTGTCTGCCGGGAAATAGGGGCTGGCCTCACCCAACAAAAAGGCCGCCTGCTGAATATTCTGGGGCTCTACCTGATGTGAAATATCCAGCAGACGGACATTTGAGTTTATACTCAGGATGGCCCCCTTCATGGCGGCCACATAGGCATCTTGCAAGCCAAAGTCAGTAGTAAGGGTAATAATACCCACAACTAGCCCCCTTTAGCTTAGTTTCAGCATAAGCAGAGATACCAGCAGGAACAGGACTACCAGTATGATGGTGAGTATAAAAAGAGTCTTTTCTATACCCCTTTTAGTGCGGTAGACGCTGTCTGCCTGCCCGAAGATACCGCCCAGGCCTCCGCCTTTTACTTGCATCAGGACTGCCAGAGTGAGGGCTACGGCCAGCACTATCTGGGCTATAATCAGGTAGGTTTGCATGTTTATCCTTCCTCCAGAGCTTTCTTAAGCAACTCCATGGCTATGTTAGGGTTGGCTCTGCCCTTGCTTTGTTTCATCATTTGACCTACTAAAAAGCCGATAACCTGGGTCTTGCCTTCGTTATATTCGGCAACCGCCTTGGGGTTATCCGCCAGCACCTTTTTAGCAATGGCTACCAGCTCGGAACTGTCGGAAATCTGGCTGAGACCCTTCTTTTCAATAATAGTCTCGGCATTCTGCCCGGTACTATACATATCCTCAAGCACAGCTTTGGCTGTAGCGGCATTTACTTTGCCGGCTGAAACCAGCACCAAAAGATGGCACAGACTGGCCGGGCTGACCTTGAGGGCAAAAGCATTTATATCCGCCCCGGCAGTATTCATTATGGAGCTTACCGGCCCAACCACCCAGTTAGCCACTTCCTTTACGCCCTTGTCCTGCGGGATATTCTGAAAATCAGCTTCGGACAGAACCGCTTCAAAATAGTCTGCCAGTTCACGGCTGGCAGTCAGAAGCGAAGCATCATATTCGGACAGCCAGTATCCCTGAATAAACCTTTCCTTGCGGACTTCGGGCAGTTCGGGCAGCTTAGCCCTGATGGCTTCTATCCAGTCACAGCTGATATGCAGGGGGGGCAAATCCGGTTCGGGGAAATAGCGATAGTCATGGGCAAATTCCTTGGAACGCTGGGAGATAGTCTGACATTTGTCGTCCTGCCAGCCGCGGGTCTCCTGGCTTATCTTTTTGCCTTCATCTGCCATTTTCCGCTGGCGGACTTCTTCGTATTCCAAGGCGGAAAAAACCGCCTTGAAGCTGTTCATATTTTTTACTTCCACTTTAGCGCCCAGAGCATCTGAGCCTTCAGGCCGTATGGAAATATTGGCATCACAGCGGAAACTGCCGTCTTCCATATTGGCAGTGGAAACACCCAGATAGCGCATGATGGTCCGCAGTTTCATAAGGTACTGGCGGGCTTCTTCCGGGGTGTGCATATCCGGCTCACTGACTATCTCCATCAAAGGTATGCTGGAGCGGTTTATGTCTAAAAGGCTGTAAGGCTGGCCGTTAATATCACTCTCATGGTGGAGTTTGGCCACGTCTTCTTCAAGGTGAATACGGGTTATGCCTATGCGGCGGATAGCCCCGTCTATATTTATATCCATAAATCCCCTGCCGCAAAGCGGCTGGTCATACTGAGAAATCTGGTAACCCTTCATAAGGTCAGGATAGTTGTAATTTTTGCGGTCAAACTTGCTGAAGGAGGCAATATCACAGCCCAAAGCCAAGCCGGACATAATGGTGTATTCCACCGCCTGTTTGTTTATAGTGGGCAGTACCCCCGGCATGCCCAGACATACCGGGCAGACATGGGTATTGGGTTCGGCACTGGTATAGTCTGTACTGCAGCGGCAAAACATTTTGCTTTTGGTATTCAGCTGAACGTGGACTTCCAGACCGATTACTGTTTCATATTGAGTCATTGTAGTTACCATTTCACCTACCTCTGGTTAACTAGCAAGTATATCAATATTCTTCGTCCACTGGCAAGGCAGGCCGGGTGTTTTGCTTTAATGCTAAAGCGGGCTTATGTTATAATGCCCTTTACATGGGGCTGTAGCTTAGTTGGGAGAGCGCTGCGTTCGCATCGCAGAGGTCAGGGGTTCGAATCCCCTCAGCTCCACCAAAGGTATCCATAGGTAGAACTTGAACATTGGTTTTTTGTTGTTAGAGCTTTTTCTTACAATCTTTTCGGGTTTTTCTTTATTTAAGAGAAAACCTTCTTCGCAGTCAGACTCTGATAAGTTAGGATTTTGCCTACTATTTGGAGCAGGACTAAAAAGTTTGGAGTATGTGCAATAGTACCCAACCCATTTGGCCCATAAGGGGGAGTGCAATGTCAGACACTGGTGCTATTATACTTGCCTGCTTATTTATTATTATGGCTGTGTATAGATTACGCAAATTACGATCAGAAACAACGGAGTCCGGAGAAAAGATTGTTTGTTATATAATAATATTTGCGGGGATTGCAGTGTTGTTAACTGCTCTTCATATAATCTAAATCATTAAGCTGGGAGGTGGTATGCAAAGGTACGCACGGATAATTGCCTTTAGTTTCATCTTGCTTATAGCTATTGCCATTGTGTTTGTAATAATAATGGGCATACTCGAGCTATTACCCGCGCAATATCTGGATAAAGCCACTATCCAGATTTCAGTAGACACTTTTGTGATATTGGCATTGCTGTTCTGGATGGTTGGTCATAGTATGCCGAAGCTATTGAAAAAGCTGTTTTCTCGCCCTTTTACAGACCAGGGGGTTTACCTTGTTATCATGTTACGCATGTGCATTTTCTTTACTGTTGCAATAATGGGAGTAGCTATATTAGCAATTGGAGGTAGCCTGCTTTGGGTCTTCGTGGAACTTTTCCTTGGAATAAGCGCACTTTTCCTTTATTGGCCAAACACCAAGAATTGGGATAAAACCCAAAACGAGCTTACCAAATAATCCAGCAGATATTAATTGATTATCACTGACAGAGATAATCAATTGGCCATGTTCGAACAAACCATTGGATACTTTATCCGAGATAGAGGCGAATAAATAAGGTACTCGATACTCTTGATGAAGTTCTTAGAAAATTTGACCAAGAGATAAAACCTATCTCTGAAAACAACTGACTTGCCCCAATCATGGTACCAATTGTTAAGATTAACAACTGAGGATGAAAGTTAGATTGGATTCTTTTAACGTTCTACCTACTGGCACCTCAGCTCTATTTTCCTTGGCAGTATTTGTTACCTTCAGATTATCCCTGATTGGTCTTTATTTTAAAGAGATTCTACGATATGGCTCGGTCACTCTCTTCCTTGTTTAACATATTCGCCAATCGTTCAAGCTGCCAATCATACTCATGGAACCAACTATTTACATCTGCCGAATGGGCACCAACAGCTCTAATACTATACAGTGCCGCACCCAAAGCATGCGTCACAACATGGGCTGTGCCAACAGCCTGACCGGCAGCGTGGGCAGCAAAGACAGCGTCTTTTTCTTCCTTCCCTTTGGCTGCAGCATGGGCATCAAGAGAAGCTTTGCGTATGACAGCCATACTAAACACCCCAGTGTCAATCCAGTCCCGGAGTATTTCAATTGCTTTTCTTGGCCTGTCATCACCGGGATAATTCTCTTCAAAAAATGGCAGAACACGCTCCGCGCATTCTGCAGCCCAGATAGCTAAAAGTCTTTGGTCAGCTTTGAAGACCTGATGGTCTATATGTTCTGTAAAAGGTTTATCCAAAATCTCTGAGACAGACTTGCGAATTTCATATAACAGTTTTGTTGGCCTTATCTTTTCCTGCAATCCTAGCCTCCTGATAACATGCATTTTAAGTCATGCTCAAAAACAAGCACCTGCACAACTAAACCGAATATTTAACTCAAAGTCCATACTGATACTGTCTATCATTTACACGATCTGCAAACCTAACCTGATAAATAACGAATAAAAGATTTTCGATTTAATACAAGATGGATAAGTATTGAGGCAATAAAAGCTATTGCCACAACCACATGGTGGCCGGAATTGCCGGGTTGGACATGGGCTTCCGCAATTCCGGTTATTATGGTAGCCAAGAATAATACAGCCATAGACAAACAAATAACTTTTCTCATAGGGCTGCCCCTGAACTAACTATAGAACGCACCGGTGTAATAGCCTGCTGAGGACAGACCTTAGCACATTTCAAACACCCTTTGCAGACATCTGGCCTGCGGATATGGGCATGAGTGTGGGAAAAAATGCTGATACTTTCTATAACACCATTAGGACAATTTTCAACACATTTCCAGCAAGCAAAGCATTTGGACGTATCAAGATAAATATGTTCGGTTGAGTTGTGTCTAGGTATAGGATTGTGTAGTTTCACCAGTTTTCTCCTTGCGATTAGCTGTGTTCCTGAAGGTGACGGGCTTCCTGCCGATAGATTTTGGTAGCCAAACACCCCTTGAAATCACTTGCCAGTTTAAACAATTCTTTAAGGGGGATTACTTCGTGGTTCGGCAAATGATGGATAATCTCATGCATAGTTTTGAATTCACTGCGGATTATTTCCATGTATTGCCTGTAAATCTCAAAATCAGCCGGTTTCAAGCCAAATGTAAACAGCCGTTTAGCTATTTGGGCGATACGTATATCTATACCTTCAAACACCGGCCCTTTTTCAGTTTCGGATGCAAAAATAACTCCCTTGGCAACCAGTTCCTTTATATCTGTTTCGGTTAAACCGGAGACAGATATCAGTTCAGCCAGAGATATACTGCCGGATTTAGTTTCATCAAGCGTTGGCTGAAATATATCACCCAGTACAGATTCCATCTCGGCCACATGCTCAATATCCTGACCATCCCGCCTGGCCTGTAATATAATTTTTATTACAGATAAAGGGAGGAATTTATTTGATTGAAGCTCTTTGATCAGCAGGATATCCTTAACGCAATCAGGGCTATAGTAGGCCATATTGTGAGCCGTCTTGAGGGAGGGAAACAGCAGACCTTCACGGGTATAGTAGTGGATAGTCGGCAAAGAAACCCCGGTTGCTTTTGCGACTTCACTTATACGCAGTAGTCCCTGTTTGTTTATATCTGATTTTCTCATCTCAACTACTCTATAGTGCATAGTATATACTTACACTATATACTAGTCAAGAGACAAAAAGCCCTACTACAATGTGAAATCACATCATAAGCATTACTCTGGAAAAGCCGCTTTCAAAACCCTGAGAGCCCGCAGGGTAATCCACTTGCTGGAATGTCTGTTTTTTTCTATGTCCATCCAAGTTTTGCCGGTAAAGCGGCATTCCATAGGCCAGCGTCCTTTGGGGTCTTGCTTGGAAAGCACCAAATCTATGGCTTCAGCCAAGCGGGGGTCACGGGCATAACCCAGAGCGGACAATACATCCAGCGTTTGCAGAATATCAGCTGCATAACCCAAGGGATAACCGAAACTAAACCAACTGGAACTTGGTTTGCTGCCGGTGCCAAAGGGGTAATCCGCCGCCACAGGGTTGTACCGGAACAGGAAATCCAAGCCTCGGTCCAGTGCCCGTATTACAGCCGGGGTACGTTTTGACGGAGGAATTCTGCTAAGGGCGTTGAGTGACTTTACAGCCCCCCAGCCGCAAGACAATCCTCCATTAGGACCGCAGTTGAACATTGGCCCGGGAGTATAAGCATAATAGCGGTCTGTTACACCCGCAGCCGCGGAATCTGCCATGCCATCCCCGGTAATAAATCTGGCATGTTTTTCAATGGCAGTTTGCAGACGTTCATCTTCCAGCCACCCCAAATCTATCAGAGCCGCTTCAAGGTTGCCCGCCAGACAGTGAATAAAACCTGAAGGAGTGCCGTTATAAGAAAACCAGCCGGCCTTTGACTGGTTATATTCAAACAGGTAATTGCAACCTTTTTTTACCCTGCCATCAGATTTATCTGCCCCCAGCTGGGCCAGAAAAACAATCTGCCAGACAGTACTCTGGTATTTGGGTGAATAACCCGCACCGGGGTGCAGCCAGTACCCTTCAGAGGACTGGGCAGCCAGTATAGAGGGAACAGGCCCGCTTAACATAATGGAGGCCTTAGCTTCTTTCAGCGCAGCGTCATTTTGCCCGCATCCGATAATATCCCTGAGGGTAAAGTAACGGACTGCCGGCTGGGATAAATCTGTTTCCAGTAACCAAGGAATAGGGTCTGCCCGCAATTTGTCTTTCCATGTTACTTTTTCAGACATCAGCATGTTCCTCTGTATAGTCTTTTAACTATTATATTGCCGGTCTTGGGGCAAAATCCAGATTGCTTCTTAATAATAAAAAGGGCGGCTCTTAGCCGCCCTTTAAAAGAGATTAGAGATGAGGAACAATTACTATTTAGTTAAAGCTTTTTTAATAACTCCTTTGGGGTCACTGGCAAGCAGCACAATTTCCCATACCAGAAACCCGAAGATGATTACGCTTATTCCTAAGAAGGCTGCGTCCTGATTAATTTCCAGAAATTCACCTCCTTCCTGAAGATAGGCCATTACATGATCAACCAGCCACATTATGCTTGCACCCCAGAACATAAGACTGAGAAAGCCCAGTTTATACTTGTCATTCGGAGATTTTATATACCAGATAGCAGTGGTAATAATAGCGGCAGCCAAAGTCATTATCAGCCACATTATGCACCTGCACCAATGTTATTTGCCCTGGCAGATGCTTTAAACTTGGCATCTGCAACAAGTACCATGACTGCCCAGATGGCAGTGACTGTAAGCGCCATAGCGCCGCCTATTGTAGCCATTTCATGCAGCATGGGAGAGATATCAGCCGGATTCTCCATAGCCGTCAGGAACGGCCACCACGGTACAACCTCGCCATGCCAGACATGCTCCAAAGCCAGCAGCACCGTGCCGCCCCAGAGCATTTTGTTGAGCCAGCCCAGTTTCCTGCCCCAGCTTATGCCCGATGTATTATCCGCTTTGATATCCTGCTGTTTTTCCTTTTTTTCTACTGTTTTCTGAACAACCGTGGTAATCACGGCCTCGCCTGCAACCACCAAAAAACATGCCATACCCTGCTGTCTCCTTTCATTTATGAGGTGTTGCCTGAATGCTATTTGCAACTGATTTATTATTGCATCTTGTTGCATTTAGTAATTGTTGCAATTATAAGGCGTACTGCTATGCGGCGTCAAGACCAAATAAACATAAGCTTTTCGGGGATTCAAAATGGCTGAGAGCCAAAGCAGATACAGAAATAGCAGAATGTAAAAAAGGAGACTCTGGCCGCAGGGGGCAACAGGGAGGGGTTATTTCTTACCCAGAGACCGCATAAGCCCCAGCAGGGCAGTGATTATCTGGATTGGCTCAGGCGGGTTGCCCGGTATCTTCAGGTCTACCGGCAATATTTTATCAACCCCGCCCAGTACCCCGTAACCGCCGCAGACAATGCCGTTGCCGCAGGCATCATCTCCCAAGGCTATTACCAGCTTGGGGGAGGGCATGGCATCAAAAGTTTTCCTGACGGCAACAGCCATATTCTGGCTGACCGCACCGGTAACTATCAATATATCTGCGTGGCGGGGCGAAGCAACGAAGCTGATGCCGAAACGCTCAATGTCATAATAGGGGTTGGAAAGGTTATTCAGTTCTATTTCGGCAGAGTTGTCACTGCCGCTGTCCAGCGCCCTGATAGCCAGACTCCGCCCGAAGATAGCATGTATCTCGGTTTTCAGGGCAATGCCCAGTTTATCAAAGTCCGAATCACCCTTTGGCATCTGCCGGCATACTTTGGGTTTAAAAATATTGTTTAAAACGTTTTTCACGGCAGATACCTCACAGGTCTGTCCCGGCATAAGATAGGTTCAGGCTTTTATTTATCAGGGGAAAGTCCGGAATAATATCCCCCAGCACCGCATGCTCTATGGCCTGCCAGTTGCAGTAAGAGGCGGTACGCACTTTATAACGTTCAATTTTCCCGTCCCTTAGCCACAGCCAGTGGAGGGACTGCCCGCGGGGAGACTCAACCAATACCAGGCTGTAACCGTTTTGCGGCTTAAGCTGGACTATATATTCACCGGCTGAAAGCCTGGAAGCGGTCTGGCGTATAAGCCCCAGCGAGGTCTGCACCTCGAAAACCCTTACCTTAAACCTTGCCATTACATCACCTTCGGGCAAAACAGGCGGCTCAAACGCAAGCTCAGAGTACAAGCCGTAAGGCTGGTTTAAACGGGTATCTATATCCGCCCCCGAAGCCCTGGCTGCCACCCCGGTAATATTAAGGGGTACAAGCAGGCGGTTATTTATAATGCCGGTAGTTTCAAAACGGTCAACCACCGAGGTCTTGGCCAGTGCCTTTTCAACCTGCTGGTTAAACCTGCCCTCAAAGACACGCAGGTAATCTGCCAGTTCATTTACAATCCCGGTAGGTATATCCCGAAGCAAGCCGCCGGGGGTAATTATGCCCTTTAAAAAGCGGGAACCGCTAAGGCGTTTGTTCCAGCGCATCAGTTCTTCACGCAGTGCCATAAGAGCAGCCGCCCCCACCGGATAAGCTACGTCTGTGAGCATACCGCTAAGGTCTGAAAGGTGAGAATAGAGCCTTTCCATTTCCAGCAATATTAACCTAAGCTGTTCAGCCCGCCTGGGCGGACGGATAGAAGAGATGTGTTCAACCGCCGCAGAGTAGGCATAAGCATTGGCGGCGGATTCATCACCGCTTACAGATTCGGCTATTTTAAGCCCGAAATCTATATCCTTGCCCATGGCCAGTTTTTCAAGCCCGCGGTGAGTATAAAACAGCCTGACTTCCAGATTTAAAATGGGCTCACCTATGGCACTGAAACGGAAATGCCCCGGTTCAATAATACCGGCGTGCACCGGCCCTACTCCGACTTCATACACACCTTCGCCGCTTACTTTTTTAAACGGATACATGGCTTCATCCTCCACCCCGGCAGGCAGACAAAGCGGCTGATTTTTAAAACTTTTTACCAGCGGATGGAAATTGGCAGGGTAGGTTTCATGCAGCCAAAGCCGGCGGCGGTCAAAGGCATTTTCAAATTCACAGCCGTAGCTATCCCGTATTTCCCTCTCAAAGTAGCAGGCGGAAGGGAAAATGGCGGCAACAGAGGCAACCGGACTGTCTGTACGGCGGATAATTACCAGCGTCCCGGAGTAATTCCTTTTTTCAAATACGTATAAAAGGCTGAGTCCTTCGTAACCTCTGAACCCCTCCAGGCCGAATAAGCCGATAAGCCCGAAGCCGTCTTCGGCCAGCTTCGGATAGAGGGTAGCGGCTTCAGTCCAGTCAAGCCCCAAATAATAGTCTTTGTTTGCCCCTTTTTCCAGCTTGAGAGGATTGATAGCAGGGCTTAGAAATTCGGACAGATAAGTATATAAATCAGGTATTTTCATAGCTTAAAAACCTAAACCTTTGACTATCTGGCTTAGAAAATCAGCCAGTACGGGAGGCTGGAAAACACCTAAAAACACTACTCCGGCCATAATAACATAAACCGGCAGTTTCATAGTCAGGGGAGTTCGGAAAACAGGGCGGTCGGCAGTTTGTTCACTGCGGGTAAAGGCTTTAAGCAAAAAGATGGCAAATGAGGAAGCCACCAGCAACAGGAAAAAGAGTACCACGAGCACCAGCCAGACCGAAATACCGCTTAGCTGGATAAGGACATTCAGTTCAGACAAAAAGACCGGGAACATAGGCAAGCCGGTGATAGCGGCACTGCCCATAATAACACCCCAGGCAGCCACCGGCTGGAGGCGGAATATATCAAATATACGGTCAAAACGGTCACTGCCGTATTGGCGGCGGATAATCCCGGCCGAAAAAAACAGCCCGCTCTTGACCAGCGAATGTGCCAAAGTATGAAAAAGCATCCAAAATACTGCCAGAGGTGTACCTATGCCTATAGCCAGCAGCATGATACCCATATGCTCTATGCTGGAAAAACCAATTAGTTTCTTCAAGTTGCGGCGGGAAAGCATACTAAAGGCAGCTACCCCTATGCTGAGTATACCTAAACCTATCAGCACATTTGAAAAAGTTTCGCCTATCTGGCTCTGGCAAAGGAGGGCACTCAGGCGGAGAATACCCACTATGCCTATATTCAGCACGGTAGCAGACATCAAGGCGGTAACCACTGATGGGGCTTTGGCATAAGCCGCCGGCAGCCAGTTATGCAAAGGGACTAACCCGCTCTTAGCCAACAACCCGGTCAGTATCAGCAAAGCACTTAAACCCAGCACCGATGGTGAAAGCAGGGGAGCTAAGCCAGCAAGTTCGTCCCAGTTCAAAGTGCCTGTACCGCTCACCTGACGGGTAAGGGAGAAAAGAATAATAAGCCCGATGAAGGCAAATATCATGGCGGTAGAGGCAATAAATATATACTTCAAAGCGGCCACCAGGTTGTCACGAGCATTTAAGGTGGCAATGAGCAGGGCGGAAAGAAGCGTGCTCAGCTCTAAAAACAGCCAGCATAAGGCCAGATTATTGGCAAAAAAGGCAAAGGTAATTACGGCAAGAATCAGGTTAAAACCCAGATAGAAAACGGGCAGGTTTTCCGTATCCAGCTCTTTATTTGAAATAAGATGGCTGACATAACCGCGGGAATAAAGTGCCGCCAGTATAAACACCACTGAAGCAATCAATATCTGAAATATACCCAACCGGTCAATGAATAAGTAACGGCTTTCCATGAAATAATGGGGCAGGGGTAAAGCTAAAAGTACCCAGAGGCTCAGCCCCAGATGCCACAAGCCATGCCCCAAACTGAATCCTGCCAGCATTTTCGGGGACAAACCGCTCCTGCGTAAACGCAAGCCCAACAGAATTCCGCCCAGAAGTACCGAGGGTAAAATATAAGCCAGCAGTATCAGATTTTCCATTACTTTTTCTTGAACCATTCACCCAGCGGCGTAAAGCGGGGGTGAAAATCCTCTATAGTTGAATCTATGCCGAAAGCCAGCACCGTAAGAAGCAGTACCAGTATCACCAAATCTATCAGGACCAGTATTTCCAGTATAAAGGGGAGTTCCGCTACGAATAAACCAAACAGTATTGCCCCGTTTTCCATACTCAGATAGCCCACTATCTTGGTCAGCATTTTCTTGCGGCTGAAGATGACCATCATGCCCATTAGTGCCATGGACACCCCTATAACCGCCCCCAGAGTAAACAGCCGCTCAGGCATTACTTCGCCCAGAAGATTTGAAAACACCTGATAGACGCCGAAGATAAGCAGAATGCTAACTATCAGCGAACTGACAGGGTAAAGGAAGCGGAACTCCAGATCACGCCTGATATTCATCTGGTAAAGTATCCGGTTTAATATGCGGGGTATCAGAAAGACCTTGCCGAATAGAGTGAGCAGGACAATAAAAAGCAGGGTCAGGTGGCCGTCATGTATAAAAAATGCCAGAGCTACCAATGCCACCAGCAGTGACTGCAAGGCATAGGTTTTGAACAAGCTAACAAGACTGCGCTGCCATAAAACCAGTGAGGACGTAACCAGCACCAGCACCAGCAGTATTTTCAGTATGTCGTTTAAAGGTATATTTTCTAACATCTTCTACGCCAAAAACTTGAATAGTACGGTGATAAAGGAAAAGAAAAAGGCCAGCATAAAAAGCCCCGGCACCCTGAAAAGGCGGAATTTTGCCATAAGGGATTCAAATATACCCACTCCCACCGCAAGCAGACTGCCCTTTATCACAAAAGCCAGAAATGCTACTGCTATCCCGCCTGCCGCAGGTGCTGATGCCAGCCCCCAGGGAGCTATAATATTTAAAAGCACCCCCATCAGCAGGGTTTGCTTAAGGGCATGTGAAAGCTCTATCAGTGCCAAATCCGGCCCGGAGTATTCCAACGTCATGGCTTCATGTATCATAGTCAGTTCCAGATGGGTTTCAGGGTTGTCTACCGGTATACGGGAGGTTTCTACAATAAGGATTATAAATAGAGAAATACCGGTAAGTATCAGGCTGGGATTGGACAGGAAACTGCTTTCCCGCACCTGAGCGAACATATCAAACAGGCTGGTTGTCTGAAGCACATATGCCAGCGCCCCGAATACGATAATAATCACCGGCTCTATAATGGCGGCAAGAGTCATCTCCCGTGAACTGCCCATACCGCCGAAACTGCTGCCGGCATCCAGCCCCGAAAGCGCCATGAAAAAGCGGGACATAACCATGAGGTATAAAAACAAGATGATATTGCCCAGACCGGGGTCTGCCGCAGGTATAAAGACCAGAGGCACAGACAGAGACGCCACCATCATAAATGCCAGACTCAGGTATGGGGTAAGGCGGATTATGAATGAGGTCTGATAGGAATAAACCCTTTCCTTCTTGAAAAGCTTGTACAACTGGTAATAGGTCTGTAAAAGGGGCGGCCCCACCCGTCCCTGGGCATAAGCCTTGACCTTTTTAATAAGGCTGATAAAGAGGGGAGATACCAGCAGGGCCAGAGCGGTATTTATAAAACCGTATAACACCAGATTTAAGCTCACCACAGCCACCTTGCCGCCAGTATAACCAGCAGAACGGTTATAAAGCTGTACAGGATATGGCTGCCCAAATCAACGTCCTGCAGGCGGGATACGTAACGGGAAATACGCCCGAACAAACCGGCAATTGGCAGGTAAATATACTCATCAAAAAACTTTAATGTGTGAATGGCGGACTTGCCCTGCTTGAAAATAGCCTGCTGGTTATCTTCGTAACTGCGTTCATTGTAGTGGCGGGTGCGGTATATCAGCCGGAATATCTGGAAAAGAGGTTCGGCAAAACCGGCGGCGGTATACTCAAAGCGGGGGGTGGGGCGGATATATCCGCAAGCCCAGGTCTCACTCCGGCGGCTTTCCCGGGGGGAAAACAGCCTGACCATACCGAAGACCAAAACCCCGAATATAACCAGCACCAGGCCAACCAGTGACATATCCGGTAAGTCAAAACTGTAACCTGCCATTTCGAATATAGGAACAGTAAAAAGACCCAGCACCAGACAGGCAACTGCCAGTATAGCCGGCCCTATAATCATACTTTTTGAAACTTCCTTGGCAGAAGCCGCTTCCTGACTGCGGGGCATAGCCAGAAAGACCTCCCCAAAAGCCTTTACAAAACAGGCTGCCGCCAAAGCCGAAGTAAGTGCCAGTATGGCCAGCACACTGAAAAGAAGTATCTTTATACTGCTTTCGGCCAGAGAGAAGGACTGGAAAAAAGACTCAAAGAGCATCAGCTCACTCATAAAACCATTGAAGGGAGGCAGAGCGGATATGGAAACCGCCCCAACCAGAAAGATAACCGTGGTATAGGGCATAAGTTTCACCAGCCCGCCCATTTTTTCAATATTGCGGTCACCTACCGCAATCACCACCGACCCGGCAGTCATAAACAGCAGACTTTTAAAAATGGCATGGTTCAGGCTGTGAAATAAGGCCGCACCGAGTGCCAGCATAGCCATAGTATCCAGCCCGTAGCAACCAAAAATAACATACAGGCCAATACCCATCATAATAATGCCGATATTTTCTATACTGCAAAAAGCCAGCAGCATTTTAAGGTCATGTTCTTTAAATGCATAGATAATGCCGAGCAAGGCACTTATCATCCCCAGCAGAAGTATTGATACCCCCCACCATATTTCCGGGCTGAGAATATCCGTAAGGAAACGTACCAGACCATAAACAGCCACTTTGAGCATTACTCCGGACATAAGGGCGGAGACGTTGGAAGGACTGGCAGAATGGGCATACGGCAACCACTTGTGAAGGGGTATGATACCGGCCTTTATCCCAAAGGCCAGAAATGCCAGTATAAAAACAAAGCTCTGAATACCGGACGGCGCACCGTCAAGGCTAAGTTCAAAACTGCCGTTTTGGATATACATAACCACAGCCATCATCATCAGGAAAACAGTGCTTAGCTGGGTAAGCACAAAATAATAGACGCCGGCCCGCTGGGTAAATACCCCCTGATAATCATTCATCATCAGGAAAAAGGAGCTAAGCGCCATTATCTCCCAGAAGAATAACAGACTAAAGGTATTGGCTGAGGCCACCACCCCAACCATGGAAAGTATGAAAACACTCATAACAGCTGAAAGCAGGTTGGCACGTTCGTTGGAAGACAGGTGATGGTTGTATCCCAGAGAGTATATTGCTACACAAAGCGAAATAAGGCTGATTATTATGACAAAAAACGATGCCAGATGGTCAAAATGAAAGGCTATGTCCAGCCCGGGTGCGATACTCCAGAGGAGAATATCAAGCGGACTGCCGAAAAATACCGGTAAAGACCCGCAAATCAGGCATACCGCAGCCGTTATAATCAGCCACAGCACCGCCTGCCAAACCTTTTTCCTGCCGTGATTTAACACTATGCCCGTCAGGGCAGCAGCAAGAAGTAACCCCCCGCCGCCAAGCAATAAACCCGCTGTCATTTTAAAATACAAATCCTCGTAAAAAGATAAAGAGCCCCTGTAGGCTCCTCTATTCTATCTCTATGTAAATAGTAGATTTATATTCTAGATATTGCCCTGTCCAAAGTCAAAACACTCCCAAAGCTGGGCTGCCTTAAACTATTTTACATAACGGAATATACCTTAAACAGCCCCTCAAATTTAACACAATCTTAATATCCGCTTAGCAGTGGCTTAATAATGTGATGCTAGAATCACACTTACAGTAAGTGACGAGACACCCTCGGGAGTGATATGAAGTGGAAGAACCAAAGATTACTCTGGGTCTCATTGCCCATAATAACTGCAAGAAAGACATGTTGCAGCTGATTACGTCATATGCCCACTTGATGAAAGGGCATCACCTTATTGCCACGAAAAGCACCGGCGAGCTTATCCGCAAACACACCGGACTGCCGGTGATACTCAAGGAAAGCGGCCCTGATGGGGGTGAACTGCAACTGGGGGGATTTGTAGCCAGCGGTATAATCAAAGCCGTAGTCTTCCTGCGAGACCCGCTGAAACGTAAAAGCCATGAACCGGATGTTACTGCTCTGATGCGGGTATGTGATGCTCATAATATTCCGCTGGCTACTAACAGAGCTACAGCTGCCTGTGTTCTTCATATGGCACTTTTCCACCCCGAAAAGCTGGATGATACACCAACCGAAGAAAGCCGTAATGACCGTTGATTATTTCATCTGCCCGTCATATATACTGCCTGCATGAGATATTTCCCGCACAACCCTGATAGGGGAGGCAGCACTTTACAACCATGTTCTATTTTTCTAAAATACTCTATACAAACGTTCTGGAGAGATATAAGCATGGCAATATATGAGTTTAGTTGCCCCAAGTGCAACCATGTTCTTGAAATAAACCTGAAGGTAGATGACAGGGATACCCCCCAGACCTGTCCGGAATGCAAGACAACCGGGTGTAAACGCAGCTACAGCAGTTCGGTAACCACCCGTTTCCCCGGTGATGCCAGACCAAACAGAAGCGGTACTAAATACAAAACACCTGAAAAAAAGGTCATCCACCTGAGTAATCTGAATAAACCCCGATAATTCCTTCGGGCAAAACGCAAATCAGGCAGTCTTTTGAAGACTGCCTGATTTTTATTTACCAAATAAAACTGTAACTACTCTGATTCGGTATCAATATCCGGGTGTTCTTCATTCGGCACCTTGGGAATTTGAACTTTGGTAGACGGCAAAGCATTGCCGAAAAATACCTTGGTATGCGGCCAGGGTATTTCAATATGCTCACGGTCAAAAGCAAGTTTTATCCGCTTGCGGAGCTCGCCTTTGATTGCCCACTGAGTACCAGGTTTGACATCACCCAAAACTTTTATATCTACCCCGGAATCACCCAGTTTATTTACACGGAGTACCCCGAGTGAATTTTTAACTACGGATTTACTCCATTCGGGCTCACTGGTGAATTCGGCACATACCTTGTTTATAACATCTATAGCGTGGTTTATATCTTCCTGATAGCCGATACTGATATCGAAATTAACACGCGAAAGGTATTTGGTGTAGTTGCTGGTTATCCGTATTTCGCCGTTGGAAACCACGTGAACTACCCCATCCAGGTCACGCACGATAGTACGGCGTAAATCTATAAATTCCACCTCACCCACCACATCCATTACCTTTATGACATCTCCCACTGAATACTGGTTTTCCAGTATTATGAACAAACCTGAAAGGTAGTCTTTTACCAAACTCTGGGCACCGAAACCGATAGCTACACCCAGAACGCCAACCCCGGCCAGTATCGGCCCGATATCCAGCCCCACCTCGGACAGGGCTACAAAAGCCCCCATGGCCACCACTACAACTTCGGCAGTGGAAACAGCCACCCCGATAAGGGTATCAGCCCGCTTTTTAGCCTCTTCTTTAGGTTTGGCAATCCCTCCAAACATTATCCCGCGGATAAGCGCCGGCACACCACGGCTGACGGCATACACACCGGCAATAATAAGACCTATGATAAGTAACAGCTTAACTCCGTGAGTACCCAGCCAAACAGTCAACCCGTCTGCAGCCACTCCGTATACGTTTATACCAGCAACAACCAGCATCAGGAGTGCCAAAAATGGCACGATGAAACGAAGGCTGTCTATAATATGGTCGTTTACCTTTGACTTGGCCTTGCCGGGTATTTCGGTCTTAAGCCAGCTAAGCAACCCCTCTATAAGTCCTGCCCCAATCCACAGGGTCAAGGCCACCATCAGTAATTCCAAAGCTTTGGAAATCTGTTTGCCAAGTTCGACTTCAATAGTCAGGTTTTCAGCTATAATATATAAAGCAATACACCAGATAATCAGCAAAACCGGCCAGCGGATTGATTTAAGCTCATTTCTAAGCAGGCTTAACTTTTTTTCTTCATCTTTACGGATAAATTTAGAAAATAACTTATTCACCAGCAGGAATAACGCCAGAGCCACAGCCGCCACAATAGCCAACATAACCAGACTATCCAACGTAAATTCAATCAGCATAGGGGTTTCTTTCCACTCCGAATTTCTATATCTACAGCCAGATTATACTCCAAAACTCTGCTAACCGCGCAAGCCGTGGATAGCCACCGAGATAACCTCCGGCATAAGATGGGGTTTGTTCAGCATTCTTTCAGCGATATTAGGTATGGCATACACACCCCGTCTGACTATCTGGTAATAAAAGAAAAAACCCTGCAGGCTGAGGTCCGGCCTGATATACCCGCCGGCTTTACCTTCGGCCAAGAGCTTGCCGATAAGATTGTCCCGCTGCTCTCCCCAGTAATCATCAATATACTCCTGCACTACCGGATAACGTTTAGCCGAAGTCTCCATAAGTTCACCCTGATACTGCTGGGTAAAGGCCTCCTGACTGAAAAACAAAGTCTCCAGCTTTTCCTCAAACGGCATCTTTGCCTCTATTATCCTACGGTAACTGTCTAGGAGATTGTCCAGAAAGACTTTAAATATTTCCTTTATCAGTTCTTCCTTGTTTCCGAAATGGTTATAGACCGTCACGGGTGAAACACCCGCCTGCCGGGCTATTTCCGGTATGCAAACCCGGCTAAAGCCGTGCTGCTCAAATAATTCAAGGGCAACCTTCAGGATAGCTTCTTTGCTCTGGGTCTTGCGTTTTTCAAATCCGTCCATATTTCACCGGTTTTTATTATTTTTATTAATAGTATACAAAATATAAGATTAAACACAAGCCATTAAGTATATAAATTTATAAAACTTGTATACCAACTTCAATCACCTAAATAGCCCATAGATTTAAACCACAAATAGGCGTCTGCCAGAGATTCCTCCGCCAGACGGGGGGAAAACCCAAGCACTGTGCGGGCTTTAGCCGAACTGATATTGGCATTACTCTGCAGTACCTCCAGTGAGTAAGAGGTAAAAAGAGGAGAACGGCGGGTTAGACGATAATACGGATAACTTATATAAGCCCCCAGCTTGGCAAGGGTATAAGGAACTTTGAAACGGGGAGGGCTAACCCCGCTAAGCCTGCCCAGTATCTCAAACAAGCCCTTGATGCTGACATACTGTCCAGAAAGTATATAGCTCTGCCCGTTCTGCCCCTTCTCAAAGGCGGCTATCATACCGGCAGCCACGTCCCGTACATCGACAAAATCGTAACCGCCGTCTACATAGGCTTTCAGTTTTCCGCCAGCGTAATCCAGCAAAACTCTGCCCATTTCAGATGGAGTGTAGTCATACGGGCCTATAACCCCGCTGGGACAAACTATAACACCTGAGAGCCCGTCAGATAGCCTCTTAAGCACCTCTAGCGCCCCCTGAGCCATACTGCGATTATATCCCGGCGGGAAATGAGACGGATGATAACCCTGCTCTTCGGTAAAGGCCGCACCCGGCGGAGGTTCAGACAAGGCATGGATTGAGGAGGTGTAAAGCAAGCGGGTTACCCCGCACTCCAGACAGGCATCCGCCATATTGGCTGCCCCGTTTACATTGGTATGGTAAAGCTCTTTTTCCTGCCCCGGCACTATGGAAACTATACCTGCCAGATGAAAAGCTGCCTGACACCCTTTCAGTCCGTCCAGAACAGAGGAATAAACAGTTACATCACCCTCCACCCGCTCAATATCCAGCCCTCTGATAGCCTGTGCGGCATCTCCCGGTTTGATTAAAGCCTTTACCCCGTAGCCTGATTTTATCAGCTCCCTGACCAGTACGTTGCCTATGCGGCCGGAAGCCCCGCTTACTAATACTTTCATTGCGGGGTTTCTTCCGGCGGGATTTCCAGACAGGCATCTACCGTTTCTTTCAGAGCGGTATCCAATCCGCCTTGTCCATATCCCAAGGCTTTTCGCGAAAGAGCAGGGTCAAAGAAGGTATTGCGTGTCTGCAAAGTTATATAACGGACAGGATCAAGCCCTGATTCCCGCCCCTGCAAACGATGCAGGCTTTTGATACCAAAAGCAGCCAGACGCAGAATAAAACCCGGCAAATGAATAACCTTTTTGGGTTTACCCAAGATTACGCCTAACTTGGAAAGCAATGCATCCCAGCTTAGGTTTTCGTCACCCACCAGATAGCTGTGCCCCGCCTGCCCTTTTTCCACCGCTCCAGCTATAGCTTCTCCCACCCTTGCCGCCGAAACACAGTTTGTACCGCCGCGGGGATAAAAAAGCCACCAGCCGGAATTAAGGTATTTTATTAAGGGTCTCCAAAGGGGAATCCGGCCGGGCATCCTCCCGAATATATAAGGCAGACGCAAGCCGCAGATAGCCATTTCATTTCCGCCCAACTTAAAAATAGCTTCTTCCTGTTCAAGGCGGCTTTCAATATACGGGTGGTATTCACCAAGGCGCAAATCCGGCCAGAGTTTGGCAAAGTGGCAGAAATACGAGCCTAAAAACACACCCCTTTTTACCCCGGCTTCTTTGGCAGCAGAGAAAAAATGGAGGCAGTCTTCAACATTAGCCTTGTGGAAAAAAAGATATGCAGGCGATTTGGGAACTATCCGGTCATCAGCACCGGCGGCATAGACCACCGCATCCTGACCTTTAAGCATAGCCAGTAGCATGCCGTGATTAAGATTGCGGATATTTGAAAAAAACACCTCAACCGATGGGGAAAATATATGGTCTGAAGGCATGGGCGGCAAAGCCACTACAGATACCTGATGCCCCCGGCGTACCAATTCCAGTACTGCATGATACCCCAGAAAGCCGGTTCCGCCTACTACAAGCACCCTCATATTTGCCTCCTGCCCAGTTTTTACCAGCTCCGTCTATAACATAACCTATACCTGTCAACCAAGTGCTGCCCCGTCTGGTTTTAACCCACCCGTTATACTTTTAAACACCACTTTTATATCTTCCCCGAGGCATTTCATAAGAAATGCGGCAAAAACTGGAAGGCTAATACCTGTACCAAGTAACTTTAGCAGCCTCCGCAGGGAAATGCAGTGGATTAAGTCTAGCAGAGCCGTAGCTGGGTTAAATACGTGCAACTACGTAATTTTGACGCCGTTTTACCTGATAATAAGTATAAAAGTTCAAGTCACTTTGAGTATGACTTAAACACCCCTCTGTCAGGCAGATGATACCGGTGCTACACTATAAAGAGGGTGTTTAGTAAACACCCTTTAATCTGCAATAGTCTAAGGCAGATATTCAGGTGAACTAAAACAGGAGGACAAGATGGAAGAAGTAACCTACGCCATGCCCCGTATCGGGGATATAGCACCCCCGTTTGAAGCCTTGACTACTCACGGTGTTTTGAAACTGGAAGATTTCAAAGGCCAGTGGCTCATTATCTTTTCCCACCCTGCAGATTTTACTCCTGTCTGCACCACTGAATTTATTGCCTTCTCCGAGATTTACCCAGAATTGAAAAAACGTGAGGTCGAACTGCTTGGATTAAGCGTCGACAGCAATTCATCCCATATTGCCTGGGTAAGAAATATTGAAGAAAAAACCGGAGTAAAGATACCCTTCCCCATTATTGCCGACCTGAACAAAGAAGTGTCTTTTGCTTACGGCATGATTCACCCCGGACAGAGTAAAACCGAAACTGTAAGGTGTGTATTTATACTTGACCCCGGCCAGAAAATACGCCTCATCATGTACTACCCAATGAACGTAGGACGAAATATGCGGGAGATTTTGCGGGTGATTGACGCACTCCAGACTGCTGACGAAAACAAAGTAGCTCTGCCGGCTAACTGGCATCCCGGTGAAAAAGTAGTAGTGCCGCCGCCTTCTACCCAAGAAATGGCTGAAGAAAGAATGGGGCAGGGGTATGAATGCATAGACTGGTATTTGTGCAAGAAAAATCTCTAGGAGAATAAAATGCCCTGTTTTGAATCTGACGGAACTCTGAGCGCCAGCGGCCGACAAACACTGAAAGCCATAAAGGAACATCCCGGCACACCCGAAGAAATAGCTCCTTTTGCAGGTCTGCCTTTGTATCGGGTCAGAAGCGGGGTACGCTCCCTGACTGAAGCAGGTCTGGCCGAAGAAAAAGAAAGCAAATATCACCTGACACCCAAGGGCAGTAAGCTGCTTAGCTAGAAACAAGTAGAAGTTATACATGCCCGTTATTCTCTTGAAGCGGGCATGTATTTTACCTGAATGGACCGACACCTGCTTGCCGGGCAATTGCCCGCCTTGCCAATTTTCAGCTATAATATGATTTTGTTGCGTGCCCCTGTAGCTCAGCAGGATAGAGCAGCGGTTTCCTAAACCGCGTGTCGGGCGTTCGAATCGCCCCAGGGGTACCACTTTCTGAAGCTAAAAAGCCCCTTTTGACGGTGTTTTTCCGCAAGGGACTTTTCTTTTTGCAGGTCTTTTGCTAATCACTTTTCCGAATACAATACTATCTATTGCCAGCAGGCATTTTTTGTGCTTAAATTAGTCACGATAGTGTTTTATTTAAGAGGTCAATCTCAAATGAACAAACTGGCTTTGCTTCTGGCTATACTCGGGGGTATATGTTTGGTGTTGGGTTTCCTGACCGCCTTGGAAATAATTCCGCCGTTGGTTGCCAGCGGGCATTTTTTTGGCCCAATAAGCAACACTACTATCGGCATGGGCGGCATGTCTGTTATCCTGCTGCTAGGTTGTATAGCCTGCCTTATTGCCCGCCGAAACCAAACTTAGCCTGAACCCTGTTTTATAAAAACTGCTGCCGCAGCCTTTTTAAGAGCCAGTCACCCTGTTTATTCTTCAATAACGCCATTTATTATTTAGCCGCATGCATTCACCCTGCTTTCTCCAGCTTTGATTATCAACTATCCGCCCATTGACAAGAACATATGCCTATCCATACACTAAGAGACACGTTATATAAGGAGAAGTCTATGATTTGCCCGGCTTGCTCTAAAGATATGCTGGTAGTAGAGTACCGCGAGATAGAGCTGGACTATTGCCCAGCCTGTCACGGGGTTTGGTTTGATGTCGGAGAACTTGGTTTGCTGCTGAATGAAGTAAATCTGAGTACTGTCCAAAAGACAGAGGAAATAACCGATAGCCATGAGGCAAAACGCCACTGTCCCATCTGCCGCCGTAAGATGAAAAAGACTGCCCTGTTAAAAGACCCCCTTCTCATAACAGACGACTGTCCGTCGGGACATGGCATGTTTTTTGACGGGGGGGAGGTGGACCAGCTTATTACCCGCTTGAGTAAAGATACCAACCAACCGGCAGTGGATTTCTTGAAAGAAGTCTTTAAAGCCAGATAATCAGATAATTTTTAGTATACAAAGAACATAGGGAGGAAAATATGTGGATTGCACTTATAGTTATTCTAGCACTGTTACTGATACTGGGACTGTGGTTTGCCGGTGTATACAACGGACTGGTAGGCCTGCGGAACCAAGTCAAAAACGCCTGGGCACAGATAGATGTCCAGCTAAAAAGACGCTATGATTTAATACCCAACCTGATTGAAACAGTCAAAGGCTACATGACCCATGAACGGCAGACCCTTGAGTCTGTGACCAATGCCCGTAATCTGGCCCAGCAGTTATCCACTTCTACCAGTGTGGAAGCCAGAGCCAAGGCCGAAGGTGAGCTGTCTTCCGCCCTCTCACGCCTGCTGGCAGTAGTTGAAAACTATCCCAACCTGAAAGCTAACCAGAACTTTCTGGCTTTGCAGGAAGAACTGACCTCTACTGAAAACAAGATAAGTTTTGCCCGCCAGTTTTACAATGACTCGGTTATGAAATATAACAACCAAACCCAAATGTTCCCCTCAAACATTGTGGCCGGCATGGCTAATTTCAAGGCCAGCGAATTTTTTGAGGTCAAGGTAGAAGAGGAACGCCAGGCTCCCAAGGTAAAGTTTTAAACAGGATTTAAACCGATATGTGGGAACAGATACAATCCAATAAAACCCGTTCCATTATGCTGGTTATCGGTATGGGGCTTATTTTGGTAGCTCTGGGCTACGCTCTGGGCATGGCCTTTACCGAAAATGGTCTGGTGGGACTGGTAATTGCCCTTGTCCTGTGGGGAATTATGAATCTGGTAGCCCTGACCCAGGGCGACAGTATTCTTCTGGGCATGGCTAATGCCAAGGAGATAAAACCGGCTGACCATCCGCGCCTTTACAACGTGGTGGAGGAAATGAAGATTGCCTCCGGGCTGGATACCATGCCCAAGGTATATATCATTGATGACCCCGCCTTAAACGCCTTTGCCACCGGACGGGACAAAAACCATATTTCAGTTGCCATTACTTCCGGACTGCTGCAGAAGCTGAACCGTGATGAGCTGCAGGGTGTGATAGGGCATGAAATGGCCCATATCAAAAACCGGGATGTCTCACTGATGGTATGGTGCAGTATCCTTTTGGGGACTATAGTTATTTTAGCCCAGTACGGCTCACGGATGTTTATTTTCGGCGGAGGGTCACGCCGTTCTTCCTCAAACGAAGGGGGCGGCGGCGGGGCTCAGGCTATCTTGATGGTGGCGGCACTGCTGCTTATTATACTGGCACCCTTGTTTGCCCAGCTGATATATTTTGCCATTTCACGCAAACGCGAATATCTGGCAGATGCGTCATCTGCCCAGTATACCCGTTACCCGGAGGGGCTGGCTTCCGCCCTTGAAAAGCTGGGGGCTTCTACCGCACAGCTGCGCTCAGCCAACCAGGCTACCGCCCCCATGTATATAATTAACCCCTTCAGGGCCAAGGGAAAAGCCGCCGCTGACCTGACTTCCACCCATCCCCCCATAAGCGAGCGGATACGGATTCTGCGGTCTATGAACGGAGCTTCCTACCACAACTATGATGAGGCCTTTAAACAGGTAAAAGGCGGACATGTTATACCGCCTACCGCTATCAAGCTTGACCACGCCGAGACTATACGGGAGGCTTCGGACGAAGGGCCTTTGGCTACTGAAATCGGCCGCGCCCGCGAAACCTCAAATGCCCTCTGGAATATGAATAAATACCAGACGGTAGATTGTGACTGCGGGGTCAGGCTGCGTATCCCACCCGGCTTAAAGGGGCAGGAAATACAGTGCCCGCACTGCGGCAAAACCCACCAGACCTGATAAATGAGCTGTTAGACCGAAATATTAAAGGGGCGTAAAACCGCCCCTTTTTATTGTATCCGCAAAATCTCTTTTAAAAAGTCAGAGGTTAAACTCTTTCATAATCTCACGTATCTGCCCGCGAAGCTCATCCTGAGGCACTTTCAGCCCGCTGTTTTTTTCAAGCTGGGCAAGCCTGTCCATCAGCTTTTGCTGTTCGGCCAGCACCACTTTTAAGGCATCCGCTACCGGATCCGGCAGCTTGCCGTGTTCCAAATCAAGAACCATACGGCGTGATTCTTCAACTACCCGCCCCGGTATACCCACTACAGTTGCCCCGGCCGGAACGTCCTTGGTCACTACCGAACCTGCCCCGATTTTTGCCCCTTCACCCACGGTAATGCCGCCCAGGACTACCGCACCTGTGCCGATAACCGCATTACTGCAGATAGTAGGGTGACGTTTACCTTTGGATAAACTGGTGCCGCCTAAGACCACGCCCTGGTACATAAGCACGTCATCACCAATTTCAGAGGTTTCACCAATAACTACACCCATCCCGTGGTCAATGAAAAAACGCTGGCCTATTTTTGCCCCCGGATGAATCTCAATGCCGGTGCAGAACCGTCCGCAATGAGAAAGCCAGCGCGCCCAGAAATGGAGCTTGTGCCGCCAAAGCCAGTTTGCCACCCGGTGAAACCAGAGGGCATGCAAACCGGGATAACAAAAAAGAACCTCTGCCACACTTCTGGCAGCCGGGTCTTTGCTGAAAACGTTTCTAATATCTTTTATCATTTAAGCACACATTATAGCACCCATTGGCTATTCCGGAATATCCGGCGGGGCAGAAAGTTCTTTATCCAGCCAGTCCAGATATTCCGGGCTACCCCCGGCTACCGGCAATGCCAATATTTCGGGGTTTTCATAGCTGTGAACCTCATGTACTACCTCTATAAGGGAATCCAGCATGGACTGGCGGGTTTTAACAATAAGCAGGCTTTCGGCTGATTCCTCTATTTTCCCTTGCCACCAATACTGCGAGTTTACCCGCGGAACAATGCTGACGCAGGCCGCTTTGCGCTGGGTAAGCAGCACCTTTGAGATAAGGGCGGCTTCCTCTGCATCTTTGGCGGTTATGAAGACTACCAGGAATGAATTTGCCTTCACCCTTTTAAGTCACCTTCAGCATTCGTTCTACCGCACCCACTGCCTTACGCCGGATTTCCTCCGGCACACTTACCACTGCCTGCATATTTTCCAGACTGGCAAGCAGCTTGGGCAGGGTGGTCATTTTCATATTAGCGCACACAGCCTGTTCAGATACCGGTATAAAGAGCTTGTCCGGATTTTCTTTACGCAGGCGGTAGAGCATACCTATTTCTGTGCCTACAATAAGCTCTTTGACGTCTGCCCGGGCAGCATAAGATACCATCTGCCCGGTAGATAAAACCTGGTCCGCTAAAGCAGTTACCTCAGGCCGGCTTTCAGGATGGACTATTACTTTAGCTTTTGGGTAGTGTTTTCTTAAGTTTAGAATATCTTCGGGCTTTATACGGGCATGGCAGGGGCAATAACCCGGCCAGCTTATTATCTTTTTGCTGGTGCGTTCTTTGACAAAAGCCCCCAGATACTGGTCAGGCACAAACAAAACCGTATCTGATTTCAGGCTTTCCACCACTTTTACGGCGTTAGCAGAGGTACAGCAGATATCAGACTCCGCCTTGACCTCCGCAGTAGAGTTAACATAACAAACCACCGGCAGACCTGGATAACGGGTTTTAAATTCCCTGAGTTCTGCCCCGCTTATCATATCCGCCATGGGGCAGCCGGCCTTTGGCTCAGGTGCAAGGACTGTCTTTTCGGGGCTGAGGATAGCAGCTGTTTCAGCCATAAAGTGAACCCCGCAGAAAACTACCACCTCGGCATCAATATTGGCCGCCTTACGGGCCAGTTCCAGCGAGTCACCCACAAAGTCCGCCGCATCCTGGATTTCTCCAAGCTGGTAGTTGTGGGCCAGTATAACGGCCTTACGCTCTTTTTTCAGCTCCGCTATCTTGTGCGAAATAAGCTCTCTGTACATATATCTGCCCCTTACGGCCTAATTTTACCACCCGAAGGATATAAAAACCTATATTATATGGCAAACCCGGCTAAACTCTATGGTTTGCAGCCGGGCTGGTTTATCTGAAGCAGTACAATTTCAGGCTAAAGCGGTTTACGCGCCTGAATAATCTGGAACATGCCTAAAAGACGCTGGCGGCGGTTAAGGATTTCAAACCCGCCATCCTTTAGTTCACCGCTTAAGACCCCCGGCTGCATCATCTGGTAGGCCGGCAAGCCCTCAAATACACGGATAAATACCCTGATACCCAACCCACCGATACCCTGGGGAAGATTATAGTCCAGCACGTTGAAAACACCCCCCGGTTTGAGCACTTTATAAATCTGTTTAATTGCTTCACGGCGGATAGGGGTGGGCATTTCATGCAAACCGTAAGATACGAAAGCCTTATCGAAAGTACCCTCAAGGAATGGCAGATTGTCACCTGAGGCTTGACGGAAAACCACAGGCATGCCCGTTACTTTTTCTTTGGCTCTGGCCATCATATCCGGGGATAGATCAACACCTGTTACCTGACCGTCTTTTAATTTTCCGGCTACCAGACGGGTAGTTGCACCTGTGCCGCAGCACATGTCTATGATATTGTCACCGGGTTGAATATTGGCCTCATCTACAAACTTGCGGCGAAAGCGTTCTTCGCCGCCGAAGGGTATAAAAAGTACACGTGTTAAAAAGTCGTAAACTTTAGAATAACGTTTCCAGTAATCTGTCTTGTAATAGGAGGGCGGGGTAACTTTGTCCTGCATCATTTTTTGCCTTCCAGTTCATTATACTTTTCCAGAGCATTATAAAAGGCCTTCCAGAACGGGTCAACCTGCGGATGAATAAGAGGCTTTACCTGCCCGTTTTCAACCAGTTTCATACCGCTGCCTGAGGGTGTTATTTCACCGGCTACCGAGGCTTTGATACCCTTGGCAGACATAGCTGAAAGGATTTCTTCCGCCCGGTGGGCACGGCAGGTAAGCAGCAGAGTGCCTTCGCTTATGGAAGCATACGGGTCTATTCCAAACAGGGTGCAGATTTCCTTCACCCCGTCTTCAACCACAATCTTGTCTTTTTCTATGGTAACACCCAGGCCGGCGGCTTCGGCTATTTCATACAACCCCCCCCAGATACCGCACTCTGTGGCATCATGCATGGCAGTTACCCCGTTATCCCGGACACCCACGGAGACAGCTGCCAGAGCATCTTCCACCACGCTCATTTTATAAAAAATACCCTGAGATTTCAGGCTGAAATCAGCCCCGAATTTTTTGGACAGATAACCGGGGAACATGGCCGCAAAAATACCGCAAGCTTCTATAGCCGGCCCTTTGGTAATAATTATTTTGTCTCCGGGTTTTACAAATTCGGGGCCAACATACTGGTTTAGTTCACCTTCGCCGATTACAGTTGCCCCGCCAACGAAAGGGTAATTGCAGTTTTCATATCGGGCGGTATGCCCGGTTACTATAGATACACCATTTTGGGCACATTGGTCATGGATGACCTGCCAGACCAGACTCAGCTGGTCTTTGGTAATACCCATAGGCAAATTAAGGTCTATGGTAAGGTATTTGGGTTTTAAACCTGAGGTAACCGAATCTGAAAGGAGGATATGTATGGCAAACCAAGCCGCTCTCTCCCAGCCGTATTCGGGCACGATAAAGACCGGGTCTGTGGTCAGGGAAACAGCCTTGCCTCCCATATTGACTACAGCGGAATCAACCCCGCTCCTGGGACCTATAAGCACATCCTGTGAAGCCGCCCCAAGCCTGGGATATATAAGTTCCCTGAAGATGTCCGGCGATATTTTACCTATTTCAGGCATTTCAGGCATATTCATTTGCTCCTTTATGATACTGGTTACAGGGGATACAGATATCGGTAAATTATACCTGAAATATCTCCCGAGACCAATTCTGCCCGAAAGACATGAAAAACAGCCACATTTTAATACCCTGAAAACCAAATTTCCGGCAGGTTATTTTAGAAATATCCTTACCGGAAATAGGACACTGTTTTAATTAAAAGGGATACCTGAAATACTAGCTGCAGGGGATTTTTAAATGCTCAGCTCCAGAGGAACTTCAGGTGAACCGCTTTCTTTCCACTGCTGTACCAAATTCTCCAAATTGATAGAATCCAGAATTTCATCTGTGGCTTTTTTAATCTTCAGCCAAACATTGCGGGTAATACAACCTTCACCGCGCCAGCAAACTCTGGGGTCATCCACACACTCTGAAGGGGAGGTAGAGCCTTCGGTAGCTTTTACTATATCACTCAGTCTTATTTCTTTGGGATCTCTGGCCAGTACAAAACCGCCATTTGCCCCGCGGACACTTCTAACCAATCCAGCTATCCTCAAGGGAATAAAAAGCTGGGCCAGATACTGTTCGGATATTTTTCTCCGCTGGGCGACATCACGAATCAAAATAGGGCCTTCACCGTAATGAACCGCCAGGTCAAACATGGCTTCCATGGAATGCCTGCCACGGGCTGACAACTTCATTGCATTAGCCTCCAAAAACTAACCACTAATAGTAGTATTATTTTTATTAATAAGATTAGGAAACACGTTTATGCTATATGAATAATAAATTTTTGTCAAGAAAAAGGCAATTCTGGGATTAAACAAATGCTATAAAAAATGAGGTCTCCCTGACTTTTGGTCAATTGTCCTCATTTTAATAATACCTTTATCAATGAATCAGGTACCGAGATGTTCGCTAAGGACACGGTAACCGCTGGTTGTATAGCTCTTCAGGTCTTTATCTATCAGCAGAGCTTCTGCCCCGTCCAAACTTTCCAGCAGTTTAAGGGTCTCGTCTACCCCCATTACCATAGCAGCAGTAGCTAAAGCATCCGCCAGCAGGGTATCACGGGCAATGACCGTGGCACTGCACAATTGCTGCGGTGAAAAACCAGTGCGGGGATCAATGATGTGGTTATACTTGTAATCCGGAGTGAATGCATTTTCATAATCACCGGAAGTGGCCATGCAGGCATTTGAAGACTGGATAACATCATAGTAACCGGTATACGCTCTGGGGTGGGTGATACCCACTTTCCAAGGCTGGCCGTCTTCGCGCATGCCCTGAAGAGCCAAATCTCCGCCGGCTTCAACTATTATCTGGCTGACGCCGCGTCCGCGCAGATAGGAGGTTGCCATATCTACAATGTAACCCTTGGCAATACCATCAAGAGTAATAGCCATACCGTTCCTGCCCAAGACTATATCTTTGCCCTTGATAGACATTTCACGGTAATCAACCAGGTATTTTACTTCATCAAGCTGAGAAGAAGAGGGAGGCAGCTTGGTTTTAGCGAAGCTGTCCTGACAAAGGTCCAACGCAGGCAGTACTGTGGGATCAAATGCCCCGCCGCTAAGTTCGGCACAATACTGGGCACTGGAAAGGACCGAGACAAATTCGCTTGAAGCGCCTATAGCCTGACCGCTTTTGTTCAGGCGGTAAAGTTCTGAGGTAACATCAAAGCGGTTAAATACAGAAGACAACCGTTCAATTTCAGCAAAAGTATCGTTAACCTTGGCTTTGGCATTGTCCTGGCTACTGTCTATCAGAGTAATTGTGATATATGTACCCAAAAGAGCTTTGGTCTCAGAATACTGACATTCAGCCGCAGAGGTTATCAGCTCTTTAACACCCAAACCTCCGGCAGCCAAAACCCCAGCTCCCACGGCCGAAATCCTGATAAAATCTCTTCTGGTTAATTTATTCTTCACGTTATTATCCTCCACGGCACTAAACATCCAAAAAATCATGTCCGGTGCTGTAAAAACTTATGCTTTTTATTTTTAGCTATTTGCTGGAAAAATTCTTAACCAGCCCAATAGTGCTTTTCCGTATTTTAAGTATTATATCCATGGTAGCGCCTACAGGGCAGAGATAATGACACCAAAAGTCATGTATGAAGAGAGACACGCCCAGAGTAGCTATAACCAGAAGCCACTGGTCCAGCGCACCCTTCAGACTAAAGATGGTATTCCATGGCTCAAATACTGCCATTTGAGGGGACTGGAAAACTAAAACCAACACTACTATCAGCCAGAGAATGACATAGCGGGTGTTACGCATGGCAAGCTGAGTGCGGGTAATGGGACGGGTACGGCCGCCGCCGATAAAGTTAAGGCCTTCCTGGATGGCAGAGAATGGGCACATCCAGAAACACCACAGGTTTTTACCGAAAACGAGCGCAGCCCCGATAATACCGAACACCATAAGATAGAGAAGCATATTGCTCTGCCAGCTGGGAGCAAAGCCGGTGGGGAAGACGATAAAATTCACCAGGCTTAACGGCACAGACAGCCAGATACCGAATACTGCCAGCCCTATCAGCAAACTCATATAACGCAGTACATGTACCTTGCGTAAAGCAGGCACCATCCGCAGGGCAAATACGGACACAATGCCGGCAATAAAGAATACCTCGGCCAGCCCGAAATTAATAGGTTCAGGGGGGACGGGGTAGGGGTTGCCAAGCTGTTCGGAGAGTATCAGACGGCCTTCGCGGACACCAGTATCAACACCGGTTGAGGAACGGGTAGCCCCGGAAACCGCGTTTATATCTTCATTAAGCTGTAAAGGATCCTGATAAGAACGTCCGATAAACTGGGAAAAATAATCATTGGCGGCAAGTCTGTTGTACCAGGCAGGGGTATCGTTGGTTTGGGGTACATCCATTGCCAAAATAACGCCTTCGTTGCTCCAGGCAACTACAACCGTCATAGGGCCAGCATAACCCAAACCCTTGCCGGAAGTAACATAAGCAATCTGATTGCCGGCAGAATCAAGGGCGGCAAAGAGATAAAGATCATCTGATGCACGGTCAGCCAGTTTTTTAAAGCTGGAGGCTTCAGGGATAACTTTTGATAGATACTGCTCAACATCAGGCGAAGCAGAAACCTTGCCTATCACTCCGGCTATAACTACAGAGATAATGGCAAATATTATAAGCGCTTTTTTACCGTGTAGTTTCCAGAAACTGCTCTGCATTTAATGACCGCCTCACTTTCTGAGACACCTTGCTACTCGTCCATGTACCCCAGAAATGAATGTTTATTAACGACTATTATCAGATAAATAATTCACTGATAATAGTACAACTAAATAGTAAGTTTATCACGCATATATTTTGTTGGCAAGCTCAGGCGGGTACCAGAGACTCCCGTTTAAACCTGAAAATTCAGTCTATCAGCCCTGACGCTTTTACAAATATGACTACCAGACTGAACAGCGCACAGAATGACACCATGACAGTCAGAAATATATCTATCGCCTTGCTTTTTTCTTTAACAGGCTTTTCCATTTATTCCCCACCCATTTACGCACCTTGATTATTATATCCAGTGAAGCCCCTACAGGGCAAAGATAATTGCACCAGAAATTGTAGAACAGCAGAGCACCTACCAATGTGGCTATCATGAGTATCCATTCCTGGAAATCCCCTTTCAGGCTGAAAAGTAAATTCCACGGCTCAAAACCTGATATATTTGGCGCTCTGAATATAAACACCAGCATCAATGCCAACCAAAGCAGCGAGTAGCGAACCCACTTAAAACGTTTCTGGGCATTGGCGGAAGGTGAGACACCTTCTCCGATAAAATGAAGACCTTCCTGAACAGCAGAGAAAGGGCACATCCAGTAACAGTAGTAATTTTTGCCGAAGAGAATAGCCAGCCCCAGTATCCCCCAAACTACAATATAAAAGATTATGAACTGCTCAAGGCTGGGGGCATAACCTACCAGAAAACTGGAGATATTGTTCAGGCTAAGGGGTACTGAAAGCCAGATACCCACTATAAAGAAGCTGTAGGCAAGAGCCAGATAACGGGCATATTTGGGGTTTTTAAACGGCCTGAAAGTGCGCACCCAGAAAACAAAGACCAGCCCCAAACATACCAGCAACTCCGGTAAACCGAATTTTATACCGGGCAGGGGGTCTTTATAGTCCGAACCCAGCTCTTTTACTATCAGAAGCCGCCCGGCCTTGACAGCCATGGCTACCCCGTTTGAAGAAACAGTAGACCCTGAAACAGCATCTATATCTTCGTGTATCTGGATAGGTTCTTCGTAACCGCGGCCTATATATTGTTCAAAAAAATGTCTGGCTTCAAGAACCCGCCACCAGGGAAGGTCCTCGTGCTGAACGGGAACTGATATCTGCTGGATAATACCGTCAAGACTCCAGTCAAGGGCAACCAGCAGAGGGCCGCCGTAACCCTGTCCCTGTGAAATAGTAACGTAGCTTTCCATCTGGCCTTCATCGTCCAGTATGCCGTAAAGCACACCCTGACTGGTAGCCATCAATTCGGTATATTCGGAATCTGCAGACACAACCTGAGGAATGTATTCCTTGTAGCCTAAATCCTGGTGGGTAAAACCATACAAAGCGGCAAGCCCCAAGCTTAACAAAGCCAGCAATGTAACTATCCTGCTGCGATTTGAAATAACCCTATTGAAATATTTCAATCATTTACCCTTCAAACCGGGTATATAAGGAGAGAGGCTTTATTCAAACCTCTTTAAATACACCTAGTTTACTCTAATCTATTAGAGAAATTCAAATCGTCAAGGATTACTTAGACTCGCTTACTTCCCTCTTCTTGCGGTAAACCAGTTTGGACAGCCAGATGGATATCTCATAAAGAACTATAAGCGGACCGGCCATAATAGTCTGATTTACAGGGTCAAAGGTAGGTGTAATGAGAGCGGCAATGACAAAAGCGATTACTACCCAGATTTTGCGTTTGGAGGCCAGCCACTGGGGAGATACTACGCCCAGTCTTGCCAGCACCATAATAATGAAGGGGGTCTCAAATATGAGTCCGAGCGCAATAAGTATTCTGGTGACTACATTCATATAGTCTTTTATACCAACCACAGTGAGCACAACATCATCGCCCCAGTGCAACAGTATGTTTAAAGCAGGCGGCAAAGCCACATAGTAGGCGAAAGCCAAACCAGCCAGAAACATTACGGTTACAGCCGGTATGGCAATAAAAATAAACTTCTTTTCGTTGCGGTTTAGTGCCGGAGTAATAAAGGCAATCAGTTGATACAGTATGTAAGGGGAAGCAATAATGAAGCCTGCCCAGAGCGATACGTTAAAAAAGACCGAAGCATATTCCATAACACCCAGCTGGGCCGGTTTGAAATCAGGACCGCCGGGGGCAGTTAAAAAGCCTATTATGGGGGTAGCAAAGAAAAAGGCCACCATAACACCCATCACCAAAGCTATTATGCCGCGAGTAAAACGCTGGCGAAGCTCGTTAAAATGCCCACCGATAGGCATTTTGCCCTTGGCTTTAGCTTCTTCCGGTGGTTCCTCTTCTTCTACTTCAGGAGTCTCGTTTTTGCTGCTCACGCTTTACCACCGCTTCCGGGTCCGTTTAGAAAATTTTCAAGTGATTTGGATTTGCTGGTGGTACTGGTAGAACTGCCGGTTTTCTTTTTACTGGGAGAAGCCAGATTTTCAGCATCTATAGCTCTGGTAAAATCTCTGGTCATTTCACCGGTTACCTTGCGGAACGAATTAACGAACTGTCCGATTTGGCGGGCAAACTCAGGTATCTTGCCGGGCCCGAAAATAAGGGTGGCCACAATAAGCACGATAATAATTTCACCGAAGCCGATTCCCAGAAAATCCATAATTTAACGCCTTAATCCAAATTACTAGCGAATTTTACTTTTTAGCCTTATACAAGATATAAGGGCTTAAGACTCTTTTTTAGTCTCAGCTATCTTTTCATTTATTTTGGCGGAAACTGCATCATCCTCAAGTTTTTTAACAACCTTCGGTTTGGGAGTTTCTTCTTCAAAGTCGTTCTTCTTGCGGATATTGTGCAGGGCTTTACCCAGTGATTCGCCGATTTTGGGAATACGGCTGGCACCAAAAACCACCACAATCAGAAGTACGATAATAAGTATCTCTATTGGGCCAATCTTAGGCATAGCCTACCTCCTATTTAAAACCTTTTAAAGGTTCACAAAACAAATCCCTTCGTACATGCGGGGAAGGGGATTATCATGATTATATTTGGTCTATTCGGATTTTTCAGCAGGCTTGGTTTCTTCCTTGGTTTCTACTTCTTCTTTTTCTTCTTCACCGGATGAAGCTTTTCTGAAATTCCTGATACCTTTGCCGATAGCATCGCCAACCTGAGGAAGCTTGCCTATACCAAACACCACTACAACCAAAAGAACAATGATAAGTATTTCCATAGGACCGATCTTAGGCATGTGTAACCTCCTAAATTAAACCTGAAAATGAGCTTTTGATGAGGCTAATTGCAAGTATAACAAACACTCACAACCAACGTTCTATGATACTCGCTAAAATTTAGCTTGTCAAACTACATAAAAAATTAGTTCAAACCCAGCAATGCTCGAAAATTGCGGCTGGCTTAGAGCTTTTTCTTGCTCCCCGGGGCATTTGCTGAGATAATCATCACAGAGGAAAATGGTGATGAATTTACCCGTTGGAAAACCCGAAAGCAGCTGCTTCGGCACAAAGCGGTTTGGCTGGGGGGAGCGCACCTATATAATGGGCATAGTAAATGTCACCACTGACTCATTTTCAGGTGACGGACTGGGTGCCGACCCCAAAGCGGCACTTGAGCAGGCCCGCCGTTTTGCCAAGGAAGGGGCAGATATACTGGATATCGGCGGTGAAAGTACCCGCCCGGGCAGCCAGCCGGTAAGCATGCGGGAAGAACTGGATAGGGTAATACCGGCGGTCAGGCTTATTTCCCGAAATCTGGATATACCCGTAAGCGTAGATACCTACCGGTATGAAGTGGCGGAAGAAGCCCTGAAAGCCGGTGCCTGCATAATAAATGATGTCTGGGGGTTAAAAAAAGACCCTTCCCTTTTTGAGTTGGCAGCCAAAAGGCCTGCCGGCTGGGTAATAACCTCCAACCAGCGGGAAAACCCGGCAGAAGATATAATGGCGACAGTCACCCGTGAACTAAGAGAAACTGCCCTGAGGCTGCTTGGCTTGGGTGTACCCGCCCAAAATATTATTATTGACCCCGGGGTGGGGTTCGGCAAAACTCTGGAGCAGAATCTGGAAATTGTCCGCCGTTTGTCAGAACTGAGATCCCTTAATCTGCCTATACTGCTGGGCACTTCCCGCAAGTCCCTTATAGGGCAGGTGCTGGACACCCCGCCGGACGAAAGGCTGGAAGGGACGGCCGCCACTGTTGCCCTGGGTATAGGGGGAGGGGCGGATATTGTAAGGGTGCATGATGTCGCCTATATGAAACGGGTCTGCCGGATGAGCGATGCTGTTATAAGAGGTAAAATATGGAAATAATCTATTTGGGGCTTGGGTCAAACACAGGTGACCGGGAAAAATATCTGAAAGATGCCCAGACCCGTCTTTCGGGAAAAATCATTATTAGAGGCCTTTCATCAATATATGAAACCAAACCGCTGGACTGCCCTCCCCAGCCGGATTTTCTGAATATGGTGATAGAAGCCCATACAGAGCTTTCACCTGAAGACCTTCTGGCGTTTATCCAAAAGGTGGAGACAGAAATGGGGCGAAGCCCCAACAGCCATAACCAGCCCCGTATAATAGATATAGATATCCTGCTGTATGGACAGAAGCGCTTAAATACTCCCGCCTTGACTATACCTCATCCACGCCTGACTGAAAGAGCTTTTGTAATGCTGCCACTTCTGGAACTGGCAGCTGATTTTATCTATCCGGGCAGCCGCTTGAGCCTGTCAGACTTGCTTGAAGAACTGCCGCCCGGCCAGTCTATCCGCCTGTTTTCCCGCCTGCCGCAGGATGGCCCGGATAGGGAAGAAGATGATGAGGAGGACAATTAATGTATTACCTGAGCGTAAAAAGGCATTTTGAAGCCGCCCATTTCCTCAGGGGATATAAAGGCAAGTGTGAAAACCTGCACGGCCACCGCTATGAAGCAGCCCTGAAGGTAAGGGTAAGCAAACTGGACGAATGCGGTATGGGGGTTGATTTCAAGTTGCTCAAAACCAGTCTGAGTGAGGTTTTGCAAAGCTACGACCATACCTGCCTGAATGACTTGACACCCTTTGACAGCCAAAATCCCTCAGCTGAAAATATAGCCAAAGATATATATAACAGACTCAAACCGGTTATCACCAAGAATGGCGCAGAGCTTTATGGGGTAGAGGTCTGGGAATCACCGGACAGTTCTGTGCTGTACCAGCCTGACTAACCCCACCCTTGACTAAAGGTCTGGACAAGACCGTTTTCACGCACGCCAAAGGGCTGAAAAGTCAAGGGCTTATTGTAGAATAACTTACTATATGCTATCATTTTGACTAGAAAACGAGGCGAAATGACCACGGAAAAAGATAAGGCACTGGAACTCACTGTCGGTATAATAGAAAAACGTTTTGGCAAGGGTTCAATAATGAAACTGAGTGACCCTTCCTTCCGGCAAACAGTTGAGTTCATCCCTACAAGTTCACTGGCACTTGATATTGCCCTGGGCGTTGGCGGAATTCCCAGAGGACGGATAGCTGAAATATTCGGCCCTGAAGGCTCCGGCAAGACTACTCTTGCCCAGCATATTATTGCCCAAGCCCAAAAAATGGGCGAAAAAGCCGCCTATATAGACGTGGAACATGCCCTTGATCCTAAATACGCTTCAACCTGCGGGGTTAATCTGGATGAGCTTTTAATATCTCAGCCGGATACCGGTGAGGAAGCGCTTGGTATTGCCGAAGAGTTGGTGAGAAGCACCGCCATAGGGGTTATAGTGATTGACAGTGTGGCAGCGCTGGTACCCAAAGCCGAAATAGAAGGCGACATGGGTGACTCACATGTAGGTTTGCAGGCCAGACTTATGTCTCAGGCACTGCGGAAATTGACCTCTTCCATCGGGCAAACCAGAACGGCCGTTATCTTTATAAACCAGTTGAGAGAAAAAGTGGGTGTCATGTTCGGCAATCCCGAAGTCACCCCCGGCGGCCGGGCGCTTAAATTTTACAGTTCGGTGCGTATAGATCTAAGGCGCATAGAAACCATCAAGCAGGGCACCATAGCAGTTGGTACACGCGTAAGAGCCAAAGTGGTAAAAAACAAGGTTGCTCCTCCTTTCAGGACAGCCGAGTTTGATATCATGTTTGACTCTGGTATCAGCCGCGAGGGCAACCTTATTGATTTGGGCGTAACCAGTGAAGTTATAAGGAAAGCAGGGGCTTTCTTTTCCTACGGTGACATTCGCCTGGGGCAAGGCAGAGAGAGCGCCAAAAACTATCTGGCGGCAAATCCAGATCTGGCGCAGGAAATTGAAGAAAAAATACGTGCCTCAGCAGTCACCCTTTGCAGTATTGGCGATGGCGATTAATCCCTAGCTTTACGTAAAAAGGCAGTCGGTTTGTATTTTGGGGCTGAGGCAGAATATGTCTCGGCTTTGTCTTTTTTTGGGGGATTATATGCCAAGCATAACGGCAATAAGAAAAACCCGAGGTACTAACCAGAGGTGCAAAATATCTCTGGACAACAAGGATTTCTTCAGTCTGTCTCATAGTGTGTGTGAAAGGGAAGGCCTGAAAATAGGTCAGGAACTGAGCTTAAGTCAGATTGAAACTCTGAAGCTCATAGATAATTGCCAAAGCTGCTATGAGGCAGCCATGGGCTATTTATCTTATCGCCCGCGCAGCCAGTCTGAACTGGCCCAAAAACTGGTGCGGCGGGGGTTTAGCAGTCATGATATTGATTCCATACTAGCCAAGCTGAAAGAACAAGGATTGGTAAATGACCAGGCTTTCGCCCAGTTCTGGAATGACAACCGCCAATCATTCCGTCCCCGCAGCCGCAGCTTGACTTCACTGGAACTCAAGAGAAAGGGTGTATCCAGCGAGATAATTGAAAACGTGGTAAGCACAGTTGATGAATTGGACAGTGCTTACAGGGCAGCCATAACCAAGGTGAAAACCCTGCCCAAAGATAATTACCACCTGTTCCGCCAGCGCCTCAGCCAGTATTTGCTGCGCCGCGGATTCGGTTATGAGGTAATTAACCGCACCGTTTCCCGTCTGTGGGATGAATATGGAAACGGCTCAACAGACGAATTTTAGGTCTTAGATAGTCACGGCTCTCTGATACCCCCGTTGAAGAGAGCTTCTAAAGAAAGGGGTTTACATATATGTTTGAGTTTTTCATGGAGACAGCGCCGACAACAACTACCGGCCTGCCTTTGTCTGCCATTCTGGCAATCTTTTTTAGTTTTATTATAGGTATTGTATTCGGCGGCATGGCCCTTTTTGTATTCAGGGGCTTTATAATGAACCGCCAGCTCCGCATCGCCCAGCGAAAAGCAACCAAAATGCTGGCTGACTCTAAAACGGAAGCTAAAGATGTGCTGGTGGAAGCCAAACACGAAGCGGACAAGGTCCGCAATTCCGCCGAGTCTGAGCTTAAAGAACGCCGTTCTGAACTGGCTAAACAGGAAAACCGGGTTATGCAGAAGACCGAAGCCCTGGACCGTAAGCTTGAAAATCTTGAACAGCGCGAACAGTCTTTGACCAACCGGGAAAAAAGTATTGACGAAACCCAGTCTCAGATTGAAGAAATACGCACAGCCGAACTGAAACGTCTGGAAGAAGTGGCCAACATGACTACTGAGCAGGCCAAATCAAGTCTGCTTGAAATGCTGGAAGGTGAAATGCAGCAGGAGACCTCCCGCCGCCTGCGTGAGTGGGAGATAAAAATAAAAGCCGAAGCAGATGAAAAAGCCCGCGAAGTTGTTTCCCAGGCTATCCAGCGTTGTGCCTCTGATGTAGTTACCGAAACTACCACCAATGTCGTACCCTTGCCAAGCGATGAAATGAAGGGCAGGCTGATTGGCCGCGAAGGCCGCAATATACGGGCTCTGGAGCAGGCCACCGGCGTAGACCTAATTATAGATGACACTCCGGAGGCAGTTACTATCTCCAGTTTTGACCCGGTAAGGCGTGAAGTTGCCAGACAGGCACTTTCAAAACTTATCATCGACGGGCGTATTCATCCGGCCCGTATTGAAGAAGTGGTAACCAAAGCCAAAGAGGAAGTAGAAGCCGCTATGATAGCTTCCGGCGAACAGGCCGCTTATCAGGCAGGCGTTCACGGACTGCGGCCCGAAATAATCAAAGTAATGGGACGGCTGAAATACCGCACCAGTTACGGACAGAATGTTCTTCAGCACAGTATAGAGGTAGCCCAGATGTCCGGTATGATAGGCAGCGAGTTGGGTGTAAATGTTACCCTTGCCAGACGGGCCGGCTTCCTGCATGACATAGGCAAAGCGGTTGACCGTGACGTGGAAGGCACCCATACCCAGATAGGTGCGGATATGGTTAAACAGTGGGAAAAATCACCCGAGGTTATCAAGGGTGTGGCTGAACACCATTTTGACACTCCCACTGTCTCCATCTGGGGTTTTATAGTATCCGCCGCAGACGCCATTTCTTCGGCCAGACCCGGCGCCCGCCGCGAATCACTGGAAAACTATATCAAACGCCTCAAGGCCCTCGAAGAAATTGCCGACAGCTTCAAAGGGGTTGAAAAATCCTTTGCCATACAGGCCGGGCGCGAAGTGCGCATCATGGTTAAACCTGACGAGATTGATGACCTGGGTGCTATGCGGCTGGCCAGAGATATTGTCAAGAAGATTGAAGACGGGCTGGAGTACCCCGGACAGATTAAGGTTACCGTTATCCGGGAAACCAGGTCCGTAGACTTTGCCAAGTAAAGCGGGTAGTGATGAAAATACTGGTAATCGGTGATGTTATCGGCAAGCCGGGGCGGGATGCCCTGCGGGATATCTTGCCGGGGCTGAAACAGGAATACAAGATAGACTTCACCATTATAAACGGAGAAAATACGGCCGGGGGGATTGGCATAACCCCGGCCACTGCCCAAGACCTTATTTCGGCCGGGGCAGACGTAATCACCACCGGCAACCACGTCTGGAAGCACCGTGACATAGCCACGGTAATGGAGGATGAGAGCCTGCCGGTTATCCGCCCCTTAAACTACCCTCCGGGCGTACCCGGACAGGGTTATGTCCTTAAAGACAAGGTTTTAGTGGTAAACCTAATGGGGCGTACCTTTATGTACGATATAGACTGCCCATTCCGCAGTATTGATGCTTTGCTTTCCAAGCTGAATTTCAAACCGTCCGCTATTATTGTAGATTTCCATGCGGAAGCCACCTCAGAAAAAATGGCCCTGGGCTTTTATCTGGACGGACGGGTAAGTGCCGTTCTTGGCACCCATACCCATGTGGCCACCTGTGATACCCGTTTGCTGCCTAAAAACACCGCCTATGTCAGCGATATAGGCATGGTAGGACCTATTGATTCCATAATAGGGGACGAACCGGATTCGGTTATCCAGCGTTTCCTGACCGGCATACCCGGCCGCCTGAGTGTAGCCCAGGGCAGGGTGATGCTGAATGCCGTAGTAGTCACCGTCAATACCAAAACCGGACTGTCCACAGGTATAGAACGCATTTACCGGGAGATAAGCTAGAAATGTCTTCCAAAGTAGACCTGCATATTCACACCACCGTTTCAGACGGTGTCCACTCACCAGAGAATATTGTTGCCAAAGCCGCCAAAGTTAATATGGAGTATATTGCCATATGTGACCATGATAATCTGGGCGGGGTTGGCATTGCCTTAGAAGCTGCCCGGAAGTACCCCAAACTAAGGGTCATACCCGGCGTAGAGATAAGCACCGACTACAGCGGCGGGGATGTCCATATTCTGGGGTACTTTGTAGATTACAAGGACCCTTTTCTGAATGAGACTCTGACCGAAATGCGCCGCTCCAGAGTGGAACGCGCCCGTGATATGGTAATAAAACTTAACGGCCTGGGTATGGAAATAAGCTGGCAGAGGGTTTCGGAAATTGCCGGCGAAGGCACGGTGGGGCGTCCGCATATTGCCGCTGCTATGCTTGAAAAAGGCTATATCCAGAACATGGGCGAGGCTTTTGACAAGTTCATAGGGCGGGGAGGGCCTGCCTATGTAGAGCGGATAAAAATGAGCCCCGAAGAGGCGGTTCATCTGGTACTTTCCTGCGGGGGCATACCGGTCATGGCTCACCCCCTGACTATAATGGACCACGAACCCATGGTGGAACGGCTGGTAAAGGCCGGGCTGCTGGGCCTTGAATGCCACTACGGGGGTTTCAACCCCCAGCAGATAGACGGGCTGGTAAAGCTGGCAGCCAAACACAACCTGCTCACTACCGGCGGCAGCGATTACCACGGTCTGGACGAACTTACTGAAACACCCATCGGCGAGGCGGAAGTACCCATGCAGGATGCCAAAAAGCTGATTGCCAAGGCCCGCCAAATAAAGGCCAAAGGGCTGGCGGAGGATATGGAATGAGCCTTGTATTTATAATCATGGCTATAGCCGGTTATCTGGTAGGGGCTATCCCCATGGCCTACCTGCTTTCCCGCTGGCGCAGGGGTATAGATATACGCCGTTACGGCAGCGGCAATGTGGGAGCTTCCAATGTGATTACTACTGCCGGCAAGAGACTCGGTCTGGCCGTTTTTGTGTTTGATGTTTCAAAAGGGGCTGTTATGATACTCATGGCCGGCTCTTTTGGGCTGGCACTCTGGCAGCAAATAATAGTCGGCCTGTTTACCATTGCCGGGCACAACTGGCCGGTCTTTCTCCGTTTTAATGGAGGGAGAGGTATTGCCACCTCTTTGGGAGTAGCTCTGGTGATGGCACCGGTTCCGGCCTTAATAGCTTTGGGAACAGCACTTGCCTTCGGCTTTTTCAAAAAAATGGCTCCTGGGGTGTTTCTGGGGGTAGGGGCATTGCCGTTTATGTCCGGGTATTTTTACGAATTCTTTGGAGTACGGGAATACCAGACCATTACCTGGGGTTTCATAGGTATTTTTTTTATTATGATTGCCCGCCGCCTGATGGCACCTGACAGTGAATACTCGCATACCGTTTCCAAAGCCGAACTGGTATTTAACCGCATTTTTCTTGACCGGGATATTAGAAACCGCTCTGTCTGGATAAACCGGAATTCTTCTGTTGCTGAAGAAAGCCCTGGCGCTTAATAATCGCGGGCTTCAACTGCAGAGAAAATTTATCCGCTGGAGCTAAATTTACAGACAGCTTTTAGTACACACCCTTTGCAAACAGGCTTGACCCTGCAATGCTCTTTGGCGTGCCTGACTATGAGAGCATGGTATTCGTTATAAAGAGCGGCATCAGCGGCCAGATTTGACGTAAAAAGCCCTTGAAGACGGTCATAGCCAGCTTCCTTTTCCGCCAGACCCAAACGGCTGAAAATCCTTCGGGTATAAGCATCTATAACAAAAACGGGTTTCCCGCAGGCATATAAAAGAATGGAGTCTGCTGTTTCCTCACCTACACCCCACACTCCCAGAAGTTCCTTGCGAAGAGTAGTGCCATCTGAATATGGCAGTTTATCAGCCTGTCCGCTATAACTGGCCTGAAGCCAAGCTGATAAGGCTTTCAGTTTACGGGCTTTTACATTAAAGTAACCTGATGAACGGATAGCTTCGGCCAGATAGTATTCATCTGCCTCCAATATAGCTTCCGGTGAGAGCAGGTCAGCCGCTTTTAATCTTGAAATGGCTTTTTCTACATTTGTCCAGGCGGCACTCTGGGTAAGTACTGCACCCGCCATCATCTCAAAGCGGCTTTCAGCCGGCCACCAATGCTGAGGGCCGTATTTTTTTAACAGACAGCGGTATATATCAGTAAGACTTGGGGTTAAACTGGCTTGATCCAAGGTGCTATCATCGCCTCTTTATCAGAATCATAATCCATTATAAAAGGTTTGATATCTAAAACCGGCGTACCGTTTATGGCATCCAGCCCTTTGACTTTAAGTACATTGCCTTTATGCTCAAGCAGTCTGACCAGCGTCTTAGCGATAGGATTCGGGCGGAAGGGAGAGCGGCTGGCAAAAACTCCTATTTTACCGAATTCCTTTTGACCTCTGGGATAAACAAGGAGTGTCATACCCTCGGGCTGTGACTGATGGGGAGACCAAATAATATTAAGGTGGGAAAATTCCTCTATACGCTCAAGTCCCTCAGCCAATTCCAGATTTATATGTATTTCCGAAACCACATCCCCCCATTTAAAAGTCTGGGCAGGCTTTGCGGTAATAGTATTTACAATAGTGCCTACAGGTCTCATTTGTATATTCATCTTACCCTCCAAATGAAAAAGGGGATTTAAAATCCCCTTTTTAAATCCGGCTTTTTAGTCATTCATAAGCGGTGTCAGGGTAAGCAAGCGGCGGCTTATCTCCGGATATTTGGCAATAAAGATAAGCTCATCCTCCACCAGAGGTTTATGGGCCTCTACGTTGGCATAACGTACCAGTTCCAGTATCTTGTTAGCCTCATCTTTATCTTCGGGCAGTTCTACAGACATATTGCCCATAACGTGGCGGAAGCCTGAGATGCCGCTGTACTGGCCGGCACATATTTCACGCCCGGTTTCCACCATCAGGGCTTCGCCCCGTCCCAATTCCTCGTAGCCGTAAAGCTCGTAGTTCTGGGAGTCTTTGATAACACCGTCAGCATGTATGCCGGAGGCATGGGCAAAACAGTTGCGTCCCACACCCGGCTGGTTAATAGGTATCTCCACATCAAAAGCATACGAAGCAAAGCGGGCTATCTTCCAGGCTTTGGAAAGGTCTACTTCATGGCCCAGCTGATATTTTTCACCAAAACCCTTGGATTTAAGAACAGCCAGCAAGAAAGCCACCAGATCCGCATTTCCCGCCCGTTCGCCAATTCCGTTTATAGTGGTATTTACGTATACATCCTGACCGCCATCAACCACGCCCTTGGCACCGGCCAGAGAATTGCCTATAGCCATACCCAAATCACCGTGGCAGTGAATCTCTATGGGCATTTCCACTTTTTCTGACAGAGTACGGGCAGTTTCATAGATGGTAAAGGGGTTGTCATAACCCAGAGTATCACAATAACGCAGACGGGCAGCACCCGCTGCTTTGGCGGCCTTGCCGAACTCAATCAGATTTACTATGGAAGTGCGGGAAGCATCTTCGGCATTTACACCCACTGTCTCAGCACCTTTGGCATAAGCGGCATTGACAGCTACAGTCATATCATCAATTATATCGGTAAAAACCTTGCGCCCCTGAAACTTGCCGTTTATCATCTGTTCCGAAGTGGATATGGACAAATTCAGATGTTTAAGGCCGGGTGCCCGGCGAAAAGCCAGATCTACATCAGCCACGATAGCCCGTATCCAGCCTTCCAGACGCAGATTCTTGATAACGCCCATTTTGGCCAGCTCAAGGTTGGCTTCAACATAACCGCGCTCATGTTTGGTGGTGGGAAAACCGAACTCAGACTGGAATATACCCATTTCATCCAGATACATATTTATCAGGGTCTTTTCCAGCTTCGAAAGGCCGAGACGAGCCGTTTGGACACCGTCTCTGTTGGTTACGTCAATTATAAAAATTTTTCCCACGTAATTATACCCCCTGTAATAGATGCGCTAAATAAAACATTTTATCATAGCCTGCTTCACCTCACAAACTCCCATATCTATTTTATTTATTATATGATTCAAAAAACCTTTGACTTAGGTGATTTTTACGTTTAAAATCATAAACAGACAAGGAGCTGGCATGGATAATTTATGGGCACCCTGGCGGGCAAAATATATAGAAAAAGCAGTCAAAAACGAAGATAGCGGCTGTATATTCTGCACTTTTCCGGCTGAAAGTGAAGACCGGAAAAACCTGATACTTTTCCGCGGCAAATACAACTTTGTTATCCTGAATGCCTTTCCTTACAATGCCGGACACCTTATGGTTGTACCCTTTCGCCATACTTCCGCCCCGGAGGAGCTTCCCGAAGAAGAACGCAATGAGCATTACCGTCTGGTCTGCCGGGCGGTCGCCATCCTCAAAAATGAGTACAAGCCTGAAGGCTTCAATATAGGCATGAATCTGGGACGGGTAGGCGGTGCCGGTATAGACAAACACATCCACACTCATATTGTGCCCCGCTGGAACGGGGATACCAACTTCATGCCGGTCATAGGCCAGACCAAAGTCCAGAATGAATCCCCGGCAGATACCTACCGCCGCCTTAAACCCGGCTTCCAGTCCGTTTAAATAAGCCCGTTTTTATAAGCTAACCTTAGCTGCTTTTTAAAAAATCTGCTCATCAGGTATTGCCTTTTAGTAATACTTGTTATACTATTCATACTAGTAGGATATGTATTATTATCCCCAGATATTTAAACGGGAGGCAGTGGAATGAACCCACAACAGATGGAAATTTTTTACGGTTCGGGTTCGGTGGGAGCTAAGGGGCAGATAGTCATACCGGTAAAATTCCGCAAAATATTCAATATCCACCCCGGAGACCAGGTGATTTTCATGGGAAACCCCCAGCAGAATGCTTTTGCGGTCATGAGGGCTGACCAGCTGTCTGCCATGCAGAGCCAGCTGGACCAGGCAAGAGCCCAGATACAACGGGCTAATGCCGAATTGGGAAACGAAACAAAAAAGGAGACCAAAACCAAATGATACTTACCAATACCGAAGATGTAGCCGGACGCAAGATTATCAAAAACCTGGGGCTGGTAAAAGGAAATACTATTCGCGCCAAGCATCTAGGCAAAGATATCATGGCCAGCCTGCGCAGTATTGTGGGCGGTGAAATTGAGGAATATACCCAAATGCTGGATGAAGCCCGGAATGAAGCTTTAAAACGCATGGAGGCTGAAGCCAAGGAAAAGGGGGCTAATGCTATTATCTGCATCCGCTTTTCAACCTCGGCGGTTATGCAAAACGCTTCCGAAGTAATGGCCTACGGCACAGCCGTAATAGTGGAATAAAAGGCGGGAAAATAAAATGGATATTAACTGGGCACTTATTGCACCCTTGATTGTCCTCCAGCTGATACTGCTTATTATAGCGGTAGTGGATTTAGTCAAACGCCCCAAAGTCCGCTGGAATAACAAGTGGGTCTGGGCAGTGATAATTGTATTTGTAAACATTATAGGCCCGATAATCTACCTGACTCTGGGCAGGGAGGAAGACTAAACCTTGGATGCCATACTTTGCCAAAAGCTGACCAAGAAATTCGGTGGTTTTACCGCCCTGGACGGGCTGGACCTTGCAGTTGAAAAAAACCGGGTTTTTGGGTTTTTAGGCCCGAACGGGGCAGGTAAGACTACCGCCGTCCGGATGCTGACCGGTCTTTCCCAGCCAACCTCCGGCAAGGCTTACGTATCCGGCGAGGAGGTAACACCACGAAACCTGTCACTCCGCTCCAAGATTGGCTTTCTGCCGGACGTACCTGCCTTCTACGGCTGGATGACAGGACGTGAATTTATGCTTTTTTCAGGTGAACTCCACAAATTAGCTCCCAAAGATAATAATCTGCGGGCAGATGAACTGCTGGAGCTGGTAGACCTTAAAGAGGCCGGCAAACGCCGGGTGGGCGGGTACTCTCGGGGCATGAAACAGCGGCTGGGTATTGCCCAGGCCCTGGTAAATAAACCCGAAGTGCTCTTTATGGACGAACCCACCTCTGCCCTTGACCCTATGGGGCGGAGAGATGTGCTGAACCTTATTGAGCGCTTAAGCGGGGACACCACTGTTTTCATGTCCACCCATATACTTTCAGACGTGGAAAGGGTATGTGACCGGGTAGCTATTATAAGCGAAGGCAAACTGATAACATCCGCCAGCGTGGAGGAGCTTAAACGCAAATACTCCACTTCGGCTTTTGAGATACAGTTTGAGGAAGAACCCACCCCCATTCTAACCCAGCTTCTGAAAATGCCTTATGTCAAAACAGCCGAGGTACGAACCGAAGGTGACCTGAAGGTGGTGTATGTTCAGGCCAGTGACCTTGCCAAAGCCAAAACTGAAATACCCAGCATAATTGCCCAAAGCGGGCTGACCCTGACCCATTATGAACTTACCACCCCCAGTATTGAAGATGTATTTATCCAGCTTGTAGGGAATGGTGCGAAGGCATGAGCGGACTGATACCTTTATTTAAAAAAGAACTGAAGGAGCAGTGGAAAACCTATAAGGCACTTATAGTAGCCATTGCCTTTGCCTTCTTCGGCATATCCACCCCGCTCATTCTGGCCTACCTGCCCCAGATTATTGAGATGAGCGGGCAGGGGGGCGACATCCCGGTAGTTATGCCTGACCCCACTCCCCTTATGTCCATGCAGGAGTTTGGACAGACCATGCTTCAAGTAGGCGTGCTTATCTGCATACTGATTGCCATGGGTGCAATTTCCGGGGAACGGGAAAAAGGAACTGCCATGCTGACTTTGTCCAAACCTGTCAGCCGCGGGGCATTTGTAATGTCCAAGTATCTGGCCCTTGGGTTGCTGGTACTTGTTTCCATGCTGTTTAGCGCCGGACTATGTTACTGGTACACCGTTATGCTGATAGGAGACTTTGCATTTATGCCATTTTTGGGCAGCACTATGCTTATGACCCTGTTTTTGCTGCTCTGTTTGGCAGTTACCCTGTTTTTCTCCAGTTTCTTTAAAAGCTCACTGGCTGCCGGCGGCACTGCACTAGTACTCCTAATAGCCCAAGGTTTGGCTACCCAGCTGCCCTGGATAGGCAAATATCTGCCCGGCAACCTTTCCAGCTGGTCAGCGCGGATTCTTTCAGACAGCGGCGACCCAGCCTGGGGAGCACTGGTTGTAAGCATAGGCATTATTGGTATTTGCTTGTATTTCGCCCTTATCAGGCTGGAAAGAAAAGAGTTATAATAGGGGGAGAAAATGCGGAGAAAGGTGGAAGGATATGGCTGAAAAAGAGCTTAACCCTGAACCCGAAAATTCCAGAGAACCCCTTGACGAAGACTTTGAGCCTGTAGGCAAAAATATAGAATCTTCCAAAGGAACCCGTGATACCGAAGACGAATATAAAGAACCTCCGCTGGAGCCTGAAACTCCGGCGGAGGTTTCACAATCAGAAAAAATACCCGGCTATTACTTTTATCGCCGCAAAAAGGCTCAAGCCAAGGTAAAGAGCAAGCACTCCAAAATGCCTGCTTGGTTTAACATAAGCCTGGCGGCACTGATTGTACTGGGCATAATATTCGGCGGCTGGGGACTTGCATCCGGGCACTTCCCTCCTTGGGGTATGAGTGTTGATGTCTCCATTTCCCCGGTGGGCGGAGGAAAGGTAAACTTAAGCCCGGACAAATCTTCTTACAGCAGCGGCTCAAACGTAAACTTAAATGCTGTTGCAGCTGCCGGTTACCGGTTTGACCACTGGAGCGGAGATTTGAGCGGCAACAGTCCGTCCGTAAGCCTCAGCCTCAATTCATCTAAAAATATTGTGGCTAACTTTGTAAGGCAGTTTCAGCTTAACATAAGCACATCCCCTCAGGCCGGAGGCAATCTAAGCACAATAAGCGGCAATTTTGATGCAGGAACTATCATAGACATAACAGCTAATCCTATGCAGGGTTACCGTTTTGACCATTGGAGCGGAGACATAAACGGTACCAACCCCACAATCAGCTTCATAATGGACACAAATAAAAATATTGTGGCCAATTTTGTGCCCCTGCTTCTGCTTACCATCAGTATCACCCCGAATGCTGCCGGTATTGTCACTCCCGAAGGGAATTACTTTGATTACGGGGCCAGTATCACCCTGACAGCCCAGGCTGCTCCCGGCTACCAGTTTATAGGCTGGACAGGGGACCTGACCACTAATTTAACTACAATTAACATTACTATGGATAAAAACTATACCTTAACCGCCAACTTTGCACCTGTTATTCAGACAGTATCTCTGGTTATGCCCAACCGTATCGGTGAATCCACCTGGATAAGCTGGAGCAAAGAGCTTTTAAAAGACCAATATATAGTTATCAATTCCAGTCTGGCAGGTGCATTTAATTTATCTGACTCAAGCCACCTCTGGCGGGTAGAGGTATTCCGCCCGGATGGAGAACATATTGAAAACTGGTTTGGCGACTACTGGCTGAACCCGGAACATGTCTTTGCCTTTACCGCCCAGATAAGCGGCACCTATATGCTGAAAGTATCCCATTACAGTTCATTTATAAAAGACTTAAATATGTCGTTCAGTCCCGGAGGCTGGGTAATAACCGGCTATTCCTGGAGCTGAAGCAAAGTTTATCAGTTCATTACTTCAGACCGGTATAGATGGAAAACTATGCCGGTCTTTTCGTTCACATCTATAACCTAAGGAGAGAAGAATGAAAGCCAGTCAGGGAAGTATAGGAAGAGTATTTATAATACGGCTGGAAGACGGTGACAAAGTACCATCCTGCCTGGAAGATTTTGCCCTCACCCAGCATATAAGCCATGCCCAGGTAGTTCTGATTGGCGGTATAGAGGGAGGTCAGGTAGTGGTAGGGCCGCGCCAAAGCCGTGAGTACCCGCCTGAGCCGGTTCTGATACCGCTTGACGGAGCACATGAAGTGGCCGGGGTAGGTATAATAACGCCCGACGAAAGCGGTAACCCCAAGCTGCATATCCATGCCGCTCTTGGGCGAATGGGTAAAACTACTACCGGCTGCCTGAGACCTGGGGTAAGTACCTGGATTGTGGGCGAAGCGGTTATGTATGAAATACTGGGGGCAAAGGCTGCCCGCCGTTTTGATGAAAAAACCCGGTTCAATCTGCTGCAACCCGAATAACCGCTGCCAAAGCCCATACCGGTGTCTTTTCCGTGAAGGATAGATTAACTTGATTTGAACAGCAGGTTATAAAAACATTTGTCTGCCGGTTGTGGCTGGTTGGCAGAAAAGTAGCGGAGACCTGCTGTTCCGCTTGAAAACTTGATAAACACTGAGAATCAAAAGTTATTCACCGCTGGAATCAGGCAGGTTTACCGGGGCTTTATATGAATCTTCTATCCGTTTCATTTCCTGCCCGCAGCAGACCAGCGTACCGCCGCCCACCTTGATAACCCGCACAATATTGCCGCATATATCGCATTTGTAGGTTTCACCCAGCTGTTTTACACCCATTCCCGGAAGCCTCCGTTTCGTTAAGAATACAGCTAGTCTTTTTTAACAGGTTTGATAATTATTTCTTCTTCGTATTCTTCGGGTTCGCGGATAAGTTTGAAACCCAGCAGAAACAGCCCCATGAAAAGTATCCCGCCCACAATAAAGAGCGGCCAGTAAAGTATACCTGCCAGCATGACAAAGAAACACACCAAGAGGACAATAGTATAGGCTACAACATGTGTACGAAAGTATTCCAGCATATCTGTTACCTCCCGTTAAAGGACTGTATGTATATATTATACCAGTCCGCTTAAGAAACATAGCCGGGAAATAAACCATATTTAACCTGCTGTAGGTTAAATATAAGATAACCGAGGAATAAATTGGTACCCCCAAGGGGATTCGAACCCCTGTTGACGGCGTGAAAGGCCGCTGTCCTGGGCCTCTAGACGATGGGGGCACACAGGGTAATCAGTATAGCAAAACTGCAGGTGGCTGGCAAACTGAAGCTATGGCAGGGCTGCCATAGCTTCCAGACCTGCACTTTCATCCAAGCCCAGCATAATATTCATATTCTGTACAGCCTGCCCCGCCGCACCTTTTACCAGATTATCTATGCAGCTTATAACTACCAGCCGTTCATTCAGGGCATCTACCACCGGGTGAATAAAGCACATATTGGTACCGCGGGTATAACGGGTGTGGGGCGGCTCGGCGGTTATCTTCACAAAAGGCTCATCTTTATAAAAACGGTGGTAAATCTCTTTGACTTCTTCGTCTGTAACCGGCCGTTTCAAACGGGCATAGGCACTTGAAAGTATACCCCGGCTCATGGGTATTAGGTGAGGGCAAAAAGTAATCCGCGGGATTACCCCTCCACCAGCGTAAGAAAGTTCCTGAACTATCTCCGGCTGGTGGCGGTGAGAGCCAACAGAATAAGCGCAAACATCTTCGTCTGCTTCACAAAATATATTTTTGGCAGTAGGGGTCCTACCAGAACCGGAAAGCCCGGACTTGGCATCTATAATAGCACTTGGCTCTATCAGATCCATTTTAAAAGCAGGGGTAAGCCCAAGTATGGCAGAGGTGGGGTAACAGCCCGGATTTGCCACCAGACGGGCGCTGGCAATATCCTTACGCTTAAGTTCAGGCAGACCATACACCGCTTCGGGAAGAAGCTCCGGGCAGGGATGCTCAAACCCGTACCATGCCTGATAAAGTGACGGGTCTTTCAGCCGGAAATCAGCGCTGATATCTATTATCCGTATTCCTTTTGCGAGCAAATCCGACACCAAGACCGCCCCTTCCTTGTGGGGCAGAGCCATAAAGACAATATCCACCTGCCCTTCCAGATTTTCGGTAATAGGCAGATTGAGACGGTGAAGGTAAGGAAATGCATCCGAAAGCTTTTTGCCGGCCAAACTCCGCCCGGTTACCGAACAAAGCTCTACCGAAGGGTGACTTGCCAGAATACGGGCAAGCTCCAGCCCTGCATAACCGGTTACATTTATAATACCTGCTTTATATTTCTTCATCTGCTTATCCCTTTAAAAGATGTTAAAAGTATAACATATCCGGCCGAAGCCGAAGCTACTCATTTTTACCCATATTCCGCAGGCTGTTTAAAATGTACTGGATTTCAATGGTAGTCATACCGAAGCGGTGCATGGCATGGCGTGAAAGTTCCAAACCTACCTCAAACTCAGGCTGGACTACCTCGCTGACACCCATTTGTTTGAGTTTTGCAGCCTGAGTGTCACTGGTCACCCTAGCTACTATATCCAGCCGCGCATTTATCTTGCGGGCATTTTTAACCACCTGTTCGGTATCCGCAAAACCAGGCATAGCACAGATGAGCAAACGGGCTTTCTCTAAACGGGCAAACCTGAGTATTTCGGGATTGGCGGCATCTCCGTATATGGCAGGTGCTTTCTGGCGGCGAAGTTCGGCAATGGTTTGGGGGTCTAAATCTATAACCAGAAAGGGGAAATTGCGGCGGTTCATCACCCGGGTCAGAGTCTTGGCAACACCCCCCTGCGAACAGATAACCGCATGGTTGGAAATGTCTAAATCCATAAACTCCGCCTGCCCGGAGGTACGCAGGCTGACCAGTTTGCTTGCCAGCGGCCACTGGCTGACCTTTCTGTAAGCCGCACCGCTGAAACTTAAGGCAAAAGGGGTGATTATCATGGTAATAACGGCACTGCTGATGGTAATGGCATAAATACTGTCAGAAATAACTGATGATGCCAGACCCACCCCGGCCAGTACAAAGCTGAATTCACCTATCTGCATCAGACCGATACCGGTAGTAAATGAGGTCTGGAAAGTATAGCCGAACAGCCATGGCACTACCCCGGCCACCAGACTCTTGATGACCAGCAGGAAGACAACTACCAGCAGAACCAAGCCCATATTCTCCACTGCAAAATTAAGGTTTGCCAGCATACCCAGAGAAACAAAGAACAAAGCCCCGAAAATATCCCTAAGGGGGATTATATCTGCCAGTGCCTGCTTGGCATACATGGATTGCCCAATAAGAAGCCCTGCTATAAATGCACCTACTGCCGGTGAAAGACCCAGCGCAGTTGCCCCCATGGCCGCCCCCAGAGACAGGGTGATAACAGACAGAAGAAAAAGCTCATGGGAATGGGCAGCCACTCTACCCAGCAGACGGGGGAAAACCCAAAATCCCAAAGCAAACATAACCAGAATAAAAGCCGCCGCTTTGGCAAAGGCAACACCTATTGTCAGGCCGACGTCTCCGCCTTCACTCCCCAAAGCCGGTAAAATAATCATCAGGGGAATAAGGCAAATATCCTGCACCAGCAGGATGCCCAGCATCACCCGCCCGTGAGGGGCTTCCGCCTCACCTCTGTCCATAAGTATTTTAAGGACTATCAGGGTAGAGGAAAGCGAGACCATAAACCCGAAGAAGATAGAGGCATTTATATCCCAGCCAAGGCCTCTGCCCAGCAAAAACCCAAACCCGGCGGTAACAATTATCTGGATAAGACCGCCCAGCACCGCCACTTTTCCCACCCGCTTCAGCTCATCCAGCGAAAAATCAAGACCAAGGGTAAAAAGGAGCAGAATAACCCCGACTGTAGCCATGGATTCAATAACGCCCGGAGACTGCACCAAACCGAAACCGTTTGGGCCTATGGCTATACCAGCCCCCAGATAACCCAGAAGAAGCGGCAGTTTGAAACGGCGTGCCAGTAAACCGGCCAGAACGGCCGCTATAAGCACAATAATTAAGTCCAACCCGAAGCTGGAGCCTAATTCTTCCAAAGCCCTCTCCTTATTCGGGGAAAATCAGGGATGCAATATTCTAACACATAGACCCGTACTTTCTACACAAGCTCTTGTAACTGATGTCCCAAGATAACCAAAATATTTTATGAATTGGCATTTGGGGAAATAATGTCTATACTAAGTGTTTGATATGAACTATACCGAAGAAACCAACAGCCTCACTTTTCTGGGTACAGGCGGTGCCAGATTTATGGTCAGCCGTCAGATACTGGCTTCGGGCGGCATCTGGCTGAACCTTGACGGCAAACGGTTCCTGATTGACCCCGGCCCGGGCAGTATTGTGCAGGTATGCCGTTTGGGTTTAAACCCGGAAAACCTGAGCGCTATCCTTTTGTCCCACCGCCATCTGGACCACTCCGGTGATGTAAACGTGATGATAGAGGCCATGACCCAGGGCGGCTTTAACAAAAACGGCCATTTTCTAGCCCCTGAAGATGCCCTGGATAATGAACCGGTTATATACTCGTATCTAAGGCCGTTTTTAAATAACCTGACTGTGCTTGAGGAAGAACACGAATACAATCTGGACGGGATAAAGGTTTTCACTACCCGGCGTCATCAGCACCCGGTGGAAACATACGGATTTATATTTGAATCTTCCAATCACCGCATAGGTTTCGTAAGCGATACCCGCTATTTTGAGGAAATACCCCAAATCTACGCAGGCTGTGACGTTCTGATAATAAATGTTGTTCTTAGGGAATCTATAGAACGTATTTACCATTTGAGCATAGCTGATGCCGCCAGACTGATTACAGGGGCTAAACCCAAAACAGCCATACTTACCCACTTCGGTCTGCAGCTTTTCCGGGCAGACCCGGCCAAGATGGCAGCCAAAGTTGAAACCGAAACCGGTATACCCGTCATAGCCGCTGTAGATGACCTGCTTTTCAAGCTGGAATAATGCCCGTAAACAATTTATTTTTGCCAGAATTCGCCCCAGAGAGGAACGCTTTTGAACTACCCCGAACATATTCTCCATCAGGTTGAAAAACCCGGCCGCTATACCGGCGGGGAATGGAATTCCGTTTGCAAGGAATGGTCTAAAACCCCGCTTAAGGTTGCCCTGAGCTTTCCCGATACCTATGAAATAGGCATGTCCAACCTGGCCATACCCCTGCTTTACGATATTTTAAACCGCAACACCGATATTCTGGCCGAAAGGGTTTTCAGCCCCTGGCTGGATATGGAAAACCTTATCCGTGAGAGAAAACTTCCCTTTGTCAGTCTGGAAAGCGGCCACCCCGTAAAAGAGTTTGATATCTTGGGTTTTTCACTGGGGTATGAGCTTACCTATACCAATATACTGAATATGCTTTCTCTGGCAAGCATACCCATGCTTGCCGCCGAAAGGGGAGGGGATTTTCCGCTGGTGATTGCCGGCGGCAGCTGCAGCCTCAACCCCGAACCTCTGGCAGATTTTATAGATGCTTTTGTAATAGGTGATGCCGAAGAGGCAATACAAGACCTGTGCCAAGCCGTCCTTGATGCCAGAAATTATAACCTTAGTAAAGACCAAATGTTGCGGGAACTGGCCAAAATCCCCGGTATTTACATACCCTGCCTGTATAAGGCCGAATATAACCCTGACGGTACTTTGAAATCCATCACCCCCACCACACCTGAAGCACCTCCCGTAATAAACCGCCGCATTTTGCCCGCTTTGCCGCCGCCAACCGTAAAACCGGTAGTACCGTATATAGAGGTGGTACAGGACAGGGGAGCGGTGGAGATAAGCCGCGGCTGCAGCCGGGGTTGCCGTTTCTGCTCTGCCGGCATTATTTACCGCCCGGTCAGGGTACGCCCGGCGGCAGAGGTTGTAAGTGCCGTTGAAGGCATAATGGATAACTGCGGTTATGATGAAATTTCCTTGCTTTCGCTGAGCTGCTCGGACTACCCGGGTATTGAAAATCTGGTAAAAACCCTGGCGGAAAAATACGCAGACAAACACCTGGCCCTATCACTGCCCAGTTTACGCCTGACCCCAGATTCGGTCGGGCTGGTAAACGTGCTGGCGGGTGGGCGTAAAAGCGGGCTTACCTTTGCACCCGAAGCAGCCAGCGAGCGTCTCCAGCGGGTTATAAATAAACTTACCTCTGAGGAAGAGCTGTGTGATACCGCCTGTACTGCCTTTGAAAGCGGCTGGACCAGCTTCAAGATGTATTTCATGATAGGATTGCCGACTGAAACTGACGAAGATGCCGCCGCTATCTGCCAAATGGCAGGCAGGGTAAATGCCCTATCCCGCGGCGCTCCCGGACGCCGCCCCCAGATACGCCTGAGCCTGGCCTCATACGTACCCAAAGCCCATACCCCATTTCAGTGGGAAGCCCAGCTGGATGAGGAATCCCTCTACCGCAGGGCGGATATAGTAAGGCAGGGGCTGAAACGCTGGGGAATAAAGGTTTCCTGGTCTGATACTAAAATGAGCCTGCTGGAAGCCGTGTTTTCCAGAGGAGACCGCCGTCTGGGCAAAGTGATATATACCGCCTGGCAAAAGGGTGCCAAGTTTGATGCCTGGAGTGAGTGCTTCAATTTTACCCTTTGGCAGGAGGCTTTTGATGAATGCAGTTTAAGCCCCTCGTTCTATGCCCACCGCAAACGCCCGCTTGACGAAACGCTGCCCTGGGGGCATATAAATGCCGGGGTAAGTGCCGAATTCCTGAAAAAGGAATATGCCCGCTCAGTGGAAGGGCAGGATACGCCTGACTGCCGCGAAGGCAAATGCCATGCCTGCGGACTGGAAAAAACGGTAACCGAATGTAACAACCGCCTGCACAGAAAATAAACAGCCAGGTAAAACGCCAATAAAAAAGGGGGCTTTAAAGCCCCCTTTGTGTTTAACAGTAATATTTCAGCTAAAAAGTAGCCACCGCAACCACCCGGTCGCCTTCCTCAAGGCGCATTACCCTGACACCCTGAGTGGCTCTGCCCATGATGGGTATGCCATGAGAGGGATCTTCTTCTTTGACCTGAGTACGGGTAACCATGCCGTCAGCGGAGATAAGCATCATCTGGTCAGTCTCGCTGACTACCTTTGAGGCCACAACCTCACCGGTTTTGTCTACAACCTTGAAGTTTATAACCCCGCTGCCAGCCCGGTGCTGCTGGGGGTATTCCTCTATGGCAGTCAGTTTGCCGGCACCATTTTCGGTTACAGTTATTACCAGCGTACCCTCCTGGGCAACGTCCATACTTACTACTTCGTCCCCTTTAGAAAGGACTATAGCCTTGACACCGCCGGAAGCCCTTAGGCTGGTACGGAGTTCGCTTACCGGGAAACGGATAGACTGCCCCAGACGGGTAGCCAGCAGAATATCTTTTTCCTCAGTAGTTTCAACCGCCGCCACCAATTCATCCGAAGTAGCCAAATCCATGGCTATCAACCCTGAAGAACGGACTGCGGTAAACTCCTGAAGTGAGGTCTTTTTGATTTCACCTTTATTGGTAGCCATCAGCAGGAAATGGTCTGCCGGGAAGCTCTTTAAGTCCAGTATGGCGGTTATCCGTTCGTCCTGTGTAACAGGTATCAGGTTTACGATAGCCGTACCCTTGGCAATGCGGGAGGCATCATCAGGTATATCAAAACAGCGCAGGCTGAATACCTTGCCCCGGTTGGTGAAAAAGAGCAGGGTATCATGGGTATCTGAAACTGAAAGGAAACGGACTGCATCTGCTTCGCGGGTGGGCATACCCATTATGCCGGTACCGCCGCGGTGCTGCAGGCGGAATACATTAGCCGGCACCCGTTTGATAAAGCCCCTTTCACTCAAAGTAACTATAACATCCATATGGGGTACCAGATCTTCCTCACGGAATTCTATAACACCCTGATTGGAAATCTCGGTGGCACGGGACTGGCCATAGCTCCCTCTAAGGTCTTTGGCGTCTTCTTTTACCAGAGCATAAATCTTTTCAGGGTGAGACAGCAAATCTTCCAGATAACCTATGCGTTTCATAAGCTCGGCGTATTCGTCCAGTATCTTCTGGCGTTCCAGATTGGCCAGACGGCGAAGCTGTAAATCCAGAATAGCTTGAGCCTGGATTGCTGAGAAATCAAACTCAGCCATCAGGTTTTTGCGGGCTGTATCACCGTTTTCGGAACTGCGGATAATGGCAATAATACGGTCAATAAAATCCAGCGCCTTTTTAAGACCTTCCAGTATATGGGCGCGGTCTTTGGCGGCTTTAAGTTCAAACTGACTCCGACGGGTGATAATAAGGTGGCGGAAGTCTATAAAGTTTTTAAGCACTTCTTTCAGGCTGAGTACCTGCGGCTGACCGTCTACCAGCGCCAGCATGTTTACAAAGAATGAGGTGCGCATGTTGGTATGTTTGTAGAGGCTGTTTAAAACCTGCTGGGGTTCGGCATCACGTTTAAGTTCAATAACTACCCGCATACCCTGCCGGTCAGATTCATCCCGCAAGTCAGAAATGCCTACCAGCTTTCGGTCCTTGACCAATTCGGCAATCTTGGCTACCAGTTCGGCCTTGTTTACCTGATAGGGAATTTCGGTAACAAATATAGCCTTGCGGTTGTCCACTTCGCCGATATGGGCCTTGGCTTGTATAACAATTTTGCCTTTACCGGTAGCATAGGCACTCTTTATACCGTCAGTGCCCAGTATAGTCCCGCCGGTAGGGAAGTCCGGTCCGGAAACAAACTGCATCAGTTCATCTACGCCGCAATCAGGGTTGTCAATAAGGTAGCAGATGGCCTGGCAGAGTTCCGCCAGATTGTGGGGAGGTATATTGGTTGCCATACCCACCGCAATACCTGAACTGCCGTTCATAAGCAAATTGGGTATACGGGCCGGAAGCACAGTGGGTTCTTCCAGCGAGGAATCGAAGTTGGGCATAAAGTCTACGGTATTTTTATCTATGTCAGTCAGCAGCTGTTCAGCTATCTGAGCCAGGCGGGCTTCGGTGTAACGCATTGCAGCCGCGGGGTCATTATCCACGCTGCCGAAGTTTCCCTGACCATCTACCAGCGGATAGCGATAGGAAAATGGCTGGGCCATACGTACCATAGCGTCGTAAACAGAAGAGTCACCATGGGGATGATATTTACCTAAAACTTCACCCACGATACGGGCACTCTTTTTATACGGGGTATTATGCTTCATGCCCAGGTCATTCATAGCATAGAGAATGCGCCTCTGTACCGGTTTCAGACCATCCCGCACATCCGGCAAGGCACGTGAAACGATTACACTCATAGCATAATCAAGGTACGAACCCTTCATTTCATCTTCTATATTTATCGGCCTGGTGTTACCTGTTACCATATTCTAAACCTCCAGATCACCCTCGTTTTCATCATCAGTATATGTCTGGCTTTCAGCCTCAGCTTCTTCTGCCATCAGTTCAGTTTCATCTACTTCTATCTCGTATCCGCCTTCTTCCTTGTCACTCTCATCAGGCTCGGTGCCGGCAGAGCTCTTGGAAAGCCCTCTGGACGAGAATGAAGGTATACCCATCTGCGAGGGATGCTGGAAGGTTTCCCTGATAATAACCACCAGTTTTTCTTCATTGGAACTGATGACGGTGGCTGAATATTTATTGCCGCCCTTCATCAGTTTTATCAGCCGCTTGGAAGTAGGTATATCAACCATACCCAGCACTTCCCCGCCGCAGTTTTCCACCCACAGATTCGCACCGTCTATCCGCAGACAAAGCTGGTCACCAGCTACGATTCTGGCCAGTACCCCTTTGGGAGCCAGACGGGTCAGGTTTATTACCCCGGCTTTGCCGATTTCTTCAAGAAAATCCTGGGGCTGAACCCGGTGAATGACCGGCCCAGCCGTTGTATTTTCCTTGCTGAGTACTTCCAGCCGGTGCAGATTTTTTTCAGCTATTACATTATAAGGATCTATTTCTCTGGCACGGGTATAGGCAGCAATAGCCTCCGGATAAATAGCCAGCTCCAGATAGGCCCGCCCCAGACGGTTAAATGCTTCCACATCATTCGGGAACTGGTCAATAATTTTTTTATTAACCTCCACCGCCTCTTGCCAGCGTCCTTCCATGGCTAAACTTACAGCCTGTTTACTGCTCTGGCGCTTGAGTCTTAGCTGTTCCTCTTCTTGATATGCCATAGATTCCTCATTTTTAGTTATTTGCTAAACGAGTAGTTATTTTACTGTATGCTAAACCCGTCTACAAGTATGAGAAACCCGTTATCTGGTTATTATACTCCAAATAGCTTAAAAATTCGCTTTTCAGGCGGGCAAATTGACACCATTTCTATGCTATGGTACTGTAATTTATAGGTGTTTTAATAATTTTTATACTGCTGGAAGGAGCTACTAATGCTGGAAAAAGTAGAAGCCGTTCTGGATAAAATCAGACCGGCCCTGGAAGCCGACGGCGGCAATGTTGAACTGGTAGATGTTGTGGACGGAGTAGTAAAAGTAAAACTGGTTGGCGCTTGTGCCGGCTGCCCCATGTCTACAATGACCCTGAAAAACGGCATTGAGCGTATCCTGAAGCGCGAAATACCCGAAGTCAAAGAAGTAGTGGCTGCCTAAAGCAGCCACTCTCTTTTTATACAGATTAAATCTTTCGTTTATATCCTTTGAAACCTCTAGTCTTTTTCCATCTCAAAGGCTTTGTGTATAGCCCTTACCGCATCTTTTACCTTGTCTTCTTCTATAATGCAGGTTATGCGAATTTCCGAAGTGGAAATTAGCAAAATATTTATACCGGCATCTGACAAAGCTTTGAACATGCGGGCGGCATAACCGGGGGCATTTAACATACCCGTACCGATAATACTGACTTTACCTATCTTGGAATCACTCAGCACTTCTCTGGCCTGAATTTCCTTGGCAATAGGACCTATAACCTCCAGCGCCTTGCCCAAATCTGACTTGGTTACTGTAAAGGTGAGGTCTGTTATATGGTCCTGGCTGGAGTTCTGGACTATTGTATCCACGCTGACTCCGGCTTTGGCCAGAGGTGCAAAAAGACCGGCCGCTATGCCCGGCTTGTCAGGCACCCCTAGTATGGTTATCTTGGCAACCTCAAAATCATGGGCTATACCGCTGACCTTGTTTCGTATTTCCATATTTTCCCCTCCATGTATCAGTGTGCCGGGATTTTCATTAAAACTGGAAGCTACCAGAATAGGTATATTGTACACCTGACCTATTTCCACCGCTCGCGGGTGCATTATTTTTGCCCCGTAAGACGAAAGTTCCAGCATTTCTTCATAACTTATTTCCGAAAGACGCCGGGCATCCGGTATCAGGCGGGGGTCAGCGGTATAAACGCCATCCACGTCTGTATAACGTTCGCATCTGCTGGCACCCAGACTAGCCGCCAGAGCAACCGCAGTGGTATCAGAACCGCCACGCCCCAGGGTGGTAATATCCTGGCAGTCCGAAATACCCTGAAAACCGGCCACGATGACAACCCTGCCTTTGTCCAGCTCTTCATGAATACGCTTGGGGTCAATGCCGGTGATTCGGGCTTTTGAATGAGCCGAATCTGTGCGTATACCCGCCTGCTGGCCTGAAAGGCTAATCGCATCCTGCCCCATATTTTTAAGCGCCATAGCCAACAGGGTGCTTGAGACTATTTCACCGGTAGAAAGCAAAACGTCCATTTCCCGCGGTTCGGGACAGTCATTAAGCTTGTGGGCAAGGGCAATCAGGTCATCTGTGGTGTCTCCCATAGCCGAAACCACCGCCACTACATCGCTGCCCTTCTGGCGGGCGGCAATAATCCGCTTGGCTACGTGTTTAATTCTTTCAGCATCACCAACCGAAGTGCCGCCGTATTTATGAACTACAATTGCCATACTAAACCCCAAACAATCTGTTTATATTTTGCCTGTCCGTTTTGTTGACTGCGCAGGCTTAAAAGCCGGATTTTGTCCTATATTATAAACCTTTAGCCTGAAAATAAAAGGCTCAGGCGCGGCTGCCCCACCAAAGAACAAACATGATTATCACCAAAACCACCGCCCCGACTATAATCCAGGTAAAAAGGCTGCGTTCCACGCTCTTGCGGCGGGCATTTCCAGCCAGCCGCCTGCGGGTGCAATCCACACAGGTACAGGCCGGGGGATGCCCGTTGTACATGGCGTTCCGGTATCTGTCATCTTCTCTGGGCATATTTATCTACCTCTAACTAAATCTACTTGAGAAAAGTCTGCATCAGATTGCAGCCCTTTTCAAATATTATACCTGTTTTAGCCGCTTCTTTCTCTGTAAAGCGGTAGACACCGTTAGAGGCAAAACCTTTGCCCCACATCAGGAAGGGTACCGGCTCTGCCACATGGGTTTTAAGTTCAAGCGGGGTAGGGTGGTCCGGCGTAACCAGCACCCGTATATCTCCGGGATAAGCCAGAAGCTGGCCAACCATAAGCTCATCTATAAGCTCTATTGCCTTTACTTTATCTGCCAGGCTGCCGGCATGACCGGCTTCATCCGGCGCTTCTACATGGATTACCGCCAGGTCATTATCCCCAAGTGCCAAAAGGCCGCCCCGCATCTGGCCGGAAAAATCATTGTTAAGGCCGTCTGTTATGCCGTTTAATTCCAGTATTTTCATATTCATCATAATACCCAGCCCCCGCAGCAAATCCACACCTGAATTTAAAACTGCATCCAGCCCGTAAGCCTTTTTGAAAGAGGGCATGGGCGGGATAGGGCCGCTGCCCCAAAACAGCCAGATGGAATTAGCCGGCAGTTTACCCTGACTCTGGCGGCGGAGGTTTAGCGGGTGGTCTTTGAGTATCTGCTGGGAGGAGCTGATAAGCTGGTTTAAAATAAGGCTGCCCTCACCCTGCGGCAAATACGGGGATACCTCACGGTCGGAAATATCGTGGGGAGGGGTGCAGAGCGCTTTGGCCGTATCACCCATGCCCTTTAGTTTAAGCAGGTGGCGGTAATTTACCCCGGGGTAAAACTTTACCCGCTCACTGCCAAGCTCTTTGGCTACTGCCTCAAGCAGTTCGGCAGCCTCTTCGCTGGAAATATGCCCGGCCGAGTAACTGGCCATTTTGCCGTCTATTACAGACACCAGATTACAGCGGAAAACAACCTCGTCAGGGGCAACATCTACCCCCATGCTGACCGCCTCTATAGCCGCCCGCCCTTTATAATATATTTCGGGGTCATACCCCAGCAGGGACATGCAGGCACAGGCAGACGAAGGCTCCATTCCATGCGGCACATTGGCACTTTGGCCCATAAAGCCGTTTTTGGCCATTTTATCCAGATTGGGGGTGCGAGCCAGTTCCAGTGCGGTTTTGCCGCCCTGTTCCTTAAGCCCCCAGCCGGAAGCACCGTCAGTAATAAGTACGCAATATTTCATTTTATTTAACCCCTGCTTGCTTTAGCTTCAAGTTGCCCTTATAAGCAATTGTCTCTATAATAGTAAATCTGGCGGGGCGTAGCGCAGCCTGGTTAGCGCGCAGCGTTCGGGACGCTGAGGCCGGAAGTTCGAATCTTCTCGCCCCGACCATTCTAATCTGCTTTTTCCCCGTTTTCTTTCTTTTTAGCCGCCTGCCAGAGTTCATTCTGCTCGGTAAAGCTCAGTTTAGATATATCTTTGCCCATGTTCCGGCAAAGTTCTTCCATGTGTTCAAAGCGGCTGTAAAAACGTTTATTCGCCCCCCTGAGGGCAGACTCCAAATCTATACCCTGTCTGCGGGCATAATTGGCCAGGGTAAAGAGTATATCCCCGAATTCCTTTTCTTTTTCAGAAAGGGTAGGGGCAGAGCCGTATTCGGCTATTTCTTCTCCCAGCTTTTCCAGCACCCCTTCGTCTTCTTTCCAGTCAAAACCCACTCTGGCCACCCGTCCCTGTATTTCCTGACTGTAACTCAGAGCCGGCAGCTGTTTGGGTACACCGGAAAGCATGGGCTTGTCATGACCGCGTTCAGTCTTTTTAATCTCCTCCCAGTTATGCAGAACTTCAGCCGGAGACGTAAATTTAGACTGACTGAATACATGGGGATGGCGGCGGATAAGCTTGGTATTTATAGCCTCTATCACGTCACCCATGTTAAACTCTTTGGCTTCAGCGCCGATTTCAGCATGGAAAACTATCTGGAGGAGCAAATCACCCAGCTCACCGCAAAAACGCCCCGTGTCTTCTGCGTCCAAGGATTCCAGCACTTCATAGGTTTCTTCAAGCAGGCTGTCCCGCATGGATTTATGGGTCTGCGCCCTGTCCCAGGGACACCCCTCCGGACTGCGAAGCATATGCAGAATCTCCTGCAAACTTTCAAAACTGCGCAGGTCTTGCGGCTGTTTCATGGCATACCCCCTAAGACTACTGGTGTGATTATACGTTTATAACCCTTAGCTTGACAAGAAAAAGCCCCGCTTTAGGGCGGGGCTTTGAATGGATAAGCGTCGGATTAAATATTTAGTCTCTCCGCCCGAACCCTACCAGCATAAGCACAAAATAAAGCAGCTGGCCTACCGCCTGAAGCAAAGCCGCCACGTAAGTAAGGGCTGCCGCACCCAATACTGCTTTGACCCCAGCTGACTCTCTGACCGAAACCAGTGAGCCGCCGCTAAGCATAGCCATGGCCCTGCTGGAAGCGTTAAACTCCACCGGCAGGGTAATGAGCGAAAATATTACCGCCACCGCAAATAAAGCAACCCCCGCCCAGGCAACCGGAAGCCCGAAGGACAAAGAGAAGCCATACAGGAACAAACCCACCAGTACCAGAATGAAACCGAACTGACTGCCGAAACTGGCCACCGGGAAAAGGGAATTACGGACTTTCAGGGGGGCGTAAAACTCCCTGTCCTGAACGGCATGGCCTACTTCATGGGCAACAATACCTATAGAAGCCACCGAAGCGGTATTAGCTACTTCGGGAGACAGCCTGAGTACCTTGGCTCTGGGGTCATAGTGGTCTGAAAGCTTGCCCTTGGTAAGCTCCACCTGAACATTTCCCAGCCCGTGTTCGTCCAGCAGCCGTCTGGCCGCCTGAAGACCGCTGAGACCGGCCAGATTGCCCACTTTGGAATATTTTTTAAAAGAACTGCTTACCCGCCACTGGGCATACAGCATCAGCGCCAGGGGAGGCAGCATAAACAGCAGATACAAAAACATGATATGCTCCTTAGGTTACATAAATATATTATATTTTAACAGAAATATCCCAGCCGATAAAGGCGGTGTGCCTGCGGTTGCATTTGGGTTGCATATTTGCTATATTCCATAGGTACATTTTATTGGAGGTAGACTCACTTGCCTAACACAAAATCTGCGGAAAAAGCTTTGCGCGTAGCAGATGCCAACCGTCAGGAGAACCGCCGGGCCAAGAGCCAGGTAAAGACCAGCCTGACCAAGGTCAAGAAACTGGTTGACGCCGGTTCGCTAACCGAAGCTGAAGCCGCTGCTGTGTCCGCTCAGAGCACTTTAGATAAGGCTGCCGAAAAGGGCATTCTTCACCCCAAAAACGCCGCCCGCCGCAAAAGCCGCCTGATGAAAAAGCTCAACCAAGCCGCTAAATAACTCCGCTTTTTATTTGCGTTTTTCACCTTCCTTTGTGTATTGACAGGGAAGGTGTTTTTGATTTATTATGTAGAACAAGTGTTCTTATGCGGGGACAGAGTTGACTTTGAAACTGACCACCAGACAGCGGGCTATGATAGATTTTATTGCCCGTTTCCGCCGCCGTTACGGATATCCCCCCAGCATACGGGATATTGTAAACGGCTGTAATATCAGCTCTACCTCTGTGGTTGATTATAATCTGAAAATCCTGCAGAAAATGGGGCTTATCCGCCGTCAGGCTGAGATATCCCGCGGGATTGAGCTGGTGGGCACGGAAGAAACCGAAGAAGGGCGTATAAGCATACCGGTTATCGGCCAGATTGCCGCCGGCATCCCCATACCCGTTCCCGAATCAGACAGCTTTGCGGTAGTCACTTCTGACGAAAATATAGAGGTGACCGAAGACCTTACCCGCGGCCGGGAGAATATCTACGCTTTGCGGGTTAAGGGCGTCTCCATGATAGAAGATTTGATAAATGACGGAGACCTGGTAATAATGCAGCACACCCAAACAGTGGACAACGGCGAAACGGCTGCTGTCTGGCTGAAAGACCAGAAAGAAGTCACCCTGAAAAAGGTTTATATGGAACCGGGCAGGGTGCGCCTGCAACCGGCCAACCGCACTATGCCGCCCATATATACCCAGCCGGATAATGTTGAAATACAGGGGCGGGTTATAGCTGTAATCCGCCAGATGGATTAGGGGACAAGCCGGCTTTGAATAGACAAATACCCCCTGAAACCCTGAACTGGTTTATACAGGCCGGAAAACTGCTTTTCAGCAGGGGGCTGGTTTCTTCGCACTCCGGCAACCTTAGCCAGAGACAGCAGGACGAGCTTTACATAACCAGAACAGGCAGTTCGCTGCCCCTCTTTGCCGAAACAGACCTGATACTTACAGGTATAGATTATGATGACCAGTTTACCCCACTTGCTTCAAGTGAACTGCCGGTACACCGGGCTATTTACCGCCGCACTTCCGCCAAAGCCATAGTCCATGCCCACCCGCCGTATGCGGCCGCCCTTTCCCTGCTTGAGGCGGAAATAATACCGGACTGCGGTGAGGGACTTTATTGTATGGGGGCTATACCGGTTATCGGTTTCGGGGAGAGGGTTCACCCCGGCGGTATGGCGGAAGAAGCAGCCCAGGCACTTGAAAATCGCAAGATTATAGTAGTAGCCGGGCATGGCAGCTTTGCCATAGGGGAAACTATTGAAGAAGCCCTGAAATACACCTTTGCTTTGGAAGAAATGTGCCAGGTGACTTATTTAGCCCGCCAGCTGAAGCGGGCTTGCTAAACCCCCAGATAAGCCCCGTCAAAGTGGCGCTGACCGCGCAGGAAATCTGCCGCAGAGCAGGCGGCTTTGCCCTCCAGCTGAAGCCGGATTATCTCAAGCTCTCCCGAAGCTGAGCCGACCATTATTCTGTCACCTTCATAAACCCTGACCTGAGACGACTGTAAGCCCAAACCCAGATTTTGGGGGCTTGCTTCCAGTATTTTCAGGGTCTTTTGATTATATAAAGTAAAAACACCCGGCCAGGGGAAAAAAGCCCTTACCCGCCGTTCAATTTCCGCTGCCGGAGTCTGCCAGTTTACCTGCCCCATTTCCTTAGTGACCATACCGAAATAAGTGGCCTTTGCATTATCCTGAAGCTCCGGCTGGGGCAAAGAGGGAATCCGGCTTAATAACTCTAAAAGCAGACAGCCGCCGATAAAGGCCAGTTTGTCAGCCAAAAGCGGTGTGGTATCTTCCGGGCGGACAGGTATCGCAGCCCGGGAATAAACCGGCCCGGTATCCAGCCCGGCTTCCAGTTTCATCAGGGAAACGCCGGCCCATTCGTCACCCCCCAGCAGAGTTGCGGCCACCGGGGTTGCCCCTCGGTAACGGGGCAGCAGGGAGGGGTGGATATTTAAGACCCCGTATGCGGGTATATCCAGCACCGTCTGGGGCAAGATAAGGCCATAAGCCGCCACTACTATTACATCCGGCTTAAGCTCACTTAAGACTGCCTGCTCTTCAGGTTTCTTAAGGCTTTGGGGCTGGTAAACCGCCAGTCCGTGTTCCAGTGCCAGTGCCTTTACCGGGGGAGGACAAAGCTCACGCCCCCGCCCGGCCGGACGGTCAGGCTGGGTATAAACCCCGCAGATATCATATCCTTCGACAAGGAGCATCTTAAGCGGAGTAAGGGCAAATTCGGGGCTGCCCATAAAAACAATCCTGAGTTCATTCATCACCGCCATTGTAACACCGCCTAATTACCATAACAACTTTATTTTGATTTATGCACCTATGAGGGCAGAAAGAGGCTAAAAACAGACATATCAGTGAGATTTGGAGAGTAAGGGAGTGTCAAGTGACCTTCTATCCCTGCCACAGGCACCTTGCTTGTTGTCAACCGCCATTGTTACTATTTATCTAGTCTTTAACAGATTGGTACTTATTCTTACAGGGGTGGATCATTTTCATGGTAGAGTGCTTACCCCCTTGATTTCAAACACGGTTTAATTACTGGGAGGGATATTTTTGTCTATTCGGCCTGCACAAGAACTGTGGGAAACAGCCCTGGGGGAAATTGAACTTCAGGTAAACAAGCCCAATTTCCGCACCTGGTTTGCCAAAACTGTCGGCCTTAAGTACGATGGCAGTGAGTTTATTATAGGCGTTCCCAATACTTTTGTAGCCGAATATCTAGAGATCAATCAGCGTTCGCTGATTGAAAAAACCCTGATAAATATTACCCACAGCCCGGTTGAGCTGGGTTTCCAGCTTGTCCAGTCCGCTCAGGTACAGGCTAGCGCTCCCCAAACAGCCAGAGAGAAAACTGTTTCGCCCTTTAACCCCCGTTACACCTTTGAATCCTTTATAGTGGGCTCCTGCAACCGCCTGGCTCATGCCGCTTCGCTGGCCGCCGCCCAGAATCCCGGCAAGAGCTACAACCCGCTTTATATCTATGCGGCAGCCGGTTTAGGCAAGACCCATCTTTTACAGGCTATCGGCCATCTGGCAAACTTAAACCGCCGCAAGGCCCTGTATGTCAGCGGGGAACAGTTTACCACTGATTTTATATCATCTATCCGAAACGGCCAGACAGAAGAGTTCCGTGCCCGCTACCGGGATGTAGATTTATTGCTGCTGGATGATGTCCAGTTTATCGGCGGCAAGGAGCAGACCGAAGAATGCCTGTTCCATACCTTTAATGACCTGCATAACTCCAACCGCCAGATAGTTATTTCAGCGGATTCACCCCCAAAGTCACTGCCCCAGCTGGCCGAAAGATTGCGTTCCCGTTTTGAGTGGGGGCTGACTATTGAGATTGAACCGCCTGATGAAAAAACCCGCTTTGAGCTTTTACAGCTTAAAGCCGAGCAATCCGGTGCCGAACTTAATATGGATACCCTGGAGTATCTGGCACAGGAAGTAAAGCATAATATCCGTGAATTGGAAGGCAGCCTTAACCGGGTGCTGGCTTATGCCCGCCTGTTAAGGGCAACCATTACCCCTGATCTGGCCGCCAGAGCCCTTTCAGATATCGGCTCACGCCCGATCAGGGAAAACAGCCCTCTCCGTCCCGGTAATATAATTTCAGCCGTATCCCAGGTATTTCAAGTACCGACAACCGAACTTTTGGGTGCCGCCCGTGACAAAGATACGGCTCTGGCCCGTCAGTTTGCCATGTTTATGCTTAAGCAGCAGAATTCGGCCTCTCTGGTAGAAATAGGCCAGTCTTTGGGGGGAAGAAGCGCTTCCACCGTCAGCCACGCCTGCGATAAAATCCAGCTGGAGCTGGAAAACAGCGCTTTTCTTCGCCTGAAAATGTCTGAGGTTCAAAACCACCTTTCCCAGCAGCGTCTTCCTTGATACCTGTAATCCGCTGTTTCTTGCCGCCCCTTCCGCAGTTGATAGTTTCCCCTTAATAACAGGCTGTTTGCCAAACGCTTTTGCCGGTTTTTCTATTATTTTTAGACAGTAGTTCTATAACTTTGTTATATTTTTCGATAACTGGACTAAATTTTCTATAACTTTACGGGAACTCTGCTTTGGAAAACGCACTCTGTGCTTAAAATAGAGTTTTTACTCGTAAAGCCTTATTATTAGTATTTCTGATATACTTAAAAAACAAACAAGTTAAAGTTAATGGGATTTCGATAACCGAAGAGTTTGATAACTTTTTAGATAAGGTGTTTTGATATGTTTGACAGAGTAGAGATAAGGATAAAGGCTGGAGATGGCGGCAGCGGCAAGGTCAGTTTCCGCCGTGAAAAATTCGTTCCTTACGGCGGGCCGGACGGGGGCGATGGCGGGGATGGGGGCAATGTATATCTGGAAGCTGATTCCGGGCTTTACAGCCTTTTAAATTTTAAGCATAAACGGGTGCACAAGGCGGCCAATGGCGAGAATGGTATGGGCAGCCGCTGTACCGGCCACAACGGGGCTGACCTGGTGATAAAAGTGCCGGTTGGTACGGTTGCTACTATTGTGGAAGAAAACGGCCAGAAACGGGTTCTGGCTGATTTGGCCGCTGACGGAGACTGTACTCTGATAGCCCGCGGGGGACAGGGCGGACTGGGTAATACCCACTTTGTTTCATCCACCAACCAAGCCCCCATGCTGGCTCAGAAAGGCCAGCCGGGCGGCGAATATGAGCTGATATTGGAACTGAAACTGATTGCCGATGTGGCTATTATCGGCTATCCGAATGTGGGTAAGTCTTCACTGCTTTCACTGCTTACTGCGGCCAAACCCAGGGTGGCTAACTACCCGTTTACTACACTGTCACCGGTGATGGGTGTAATTCAAAGGCCGGAGGGTGCCTTTGTTATGGCGGAAGTACCCGGCCTTATTGAAGACGCCCATCTTGGCAGGGGGCTTGGTCATGACTTTTTGCGTCATATTTCCCGTACCCGCATGGTTATCCACCTGCTGGACGGGACTTCGGATAACCCCATAGACGATATGATAAAGGTCAACAGCGAGCTGTACCTTTATGACGCCTCTTTGTCGGAACGTCCACAGGTGGTGGCGGTAAATAAAATAGATGACGAACTGGTACAGCTTAGACGGGAAGAGTTGACAGAGATCTTTAAAGAAGCCGGGCTGGAGGTATTTTTTATTTCTGCCCTGACAGGCGAAGGGGTGGAGGTGCTTTTAACTAAAGTAGCTGAAAAGCTGGCTATTCTTAAAGCGGCAGATGCACCTGAAACAGAAATTGACCATGAAATCAAGGTGTTCAGGCCTGCCCCCAAGGGAAAAATGGGTTTCCGTATAACCCGCCTGGAAGACGGCTGGCAGGTTGAAGCGCCTGAAATTGAACGTATTATTGAGCACTCTGATATTGAAGATTTGGAGGTCAGGCGGCAGATAATGGTGCTTCTAAAACACCGGAATGTCCAGCAGGCTTTAATAAAGGCCGGGGCAGTTATCGGCCAGAAGATTATAACCGGCAGGATGGAATGGTATCTTTAAAAACAGGCATATTGGGGGGGACTTTTGACCCCATTCATACCGGCCACCTGATACTGGCAGAAGAGGTAAAAAAGAGGCTGGGGTTGGATGAGATTATTTTTATACCCACCGGCCAACCATATTACAAAGCGGACAAGACTATCAGCCCGGCAACAGACCGCCTAAACATGGTTAAACTGGCTATATCCGGCAAGCCCTATTTCAGGGTTATGGATATTGAAATAAAACGAAGCGGGCCTACCTATACGGCAGATACTTTAAACGACCTGAAGCTTATTCTGCCCGAAAAGACCGAACTTTACTTTATATTGGGCTGGGATAATCTGGAGGCTTTGCCGCGCTGGCATAAAGCTCCGGAAATAATACGGCTCTGCCAGCTGGTGGCTGTACCCCGGATAGGGCAGGTGAAACCGGATGTAGACGAACTGGATGATAAACTGCCCTGTTTGCAGCAGAGCCTTATTATGCTGTCCAAGCCGGAGGTAGATGTCTCTTCGTCTCTGGTAAGGGAAAGGGTGGAAAACGGACAGGGCGTGGAACATCTGGTGCCTGAGGCAGTGGCTGCTTATATCAAAGAGCACGGTCTGTACCATAGGCAATAAAGCCGCTATTTTAACGTCAGACAAAAAATAAGGGGCGTCTTAAGACGCCCCTTAGCTGTTTTCAAAGGCTTTATTTCAGCCTTAGATATCCAGATTCTTAACTGTTTTGGAATGGGACTGGATAAAGGCCTTGCGGGGAGCCACTTCACCGCCCATCAGCAGGTTAAAAATCTGGTCAGCCTTGGCGGCATCTTCCACTTTTACTTCAAGCAGGGTGCGGCTTGCGGGATCCATGGTAGTCCTCCAGAGTTGTTCGGCACTCATTTCACCCAGACCTTTATACCGCTGGATATCTACTTTGGTGCTCTTGGTTTGGGAAAGCAAAGTTTCTTTTTCGGCATCATTGTATACCCAGTGTTCGGTGCTGCCTATTTTTATTTTGTAAAGAGGCGGCTGGGCAATGAACAAATGGCTTTCGGTGATAAGGCGGGGCATATGGCGGAAGAAAAAGGTCAAAAGGAGTGTCCGTATATGTGAGCCGTCCACGTCAGCATCTGTCATGAGTACCAGGCGGTTGTAGCGCAATTTTGCGGGGTCAAAATCATTATCTATGCCTGCAGCCAGAGCGGTAATGATAGCCCTGATTTCTTCGTGGGCCAGCATCTTGTCCGGTGAGGCCTTTTCTACGTTTAAAATTTTACCCCGTAATGGGAGTATAGCCTGGAAGCGGCGGTTACGGCCCTGTTTGGCTGAACCACCGGCCGAGTCACCTTCTACCAGAAAGAGTTCACACAGTGAAGCATCCCGTTCCGAACAATCCGCAAGCTTGCCCGGCAGGGTGCCTGTATCCAGAGCACTCTTGCGGATAATAAGATCGCGGGCCTTGCGGGCGGCTTCACGGGCCTTGGCGGCGGTGATACATTTTTCTAATATGCGTTTGGTATCATCAGGGTGTTCTTCCAGATAAAGGGAAAGCTGTTCGGCAACGGCGCTTTCCACGAAGCTCTTTATTTCAATATTGCCCAGTTTGCCTTTGGTCTGTCCTTCAAACTGGGGTTCGGGCAGTTTGACGCTGACAATGGCTACTATGCCTTCGCGCACGTCATCACCCATCAGGTTCGGGTCTGTGTCTTTAAGGAATTTTGACTTGTGGGCGTAGTCATTGAAAGCCCGGGTCAGGGCGGAACGGAAACCGGTAAGATGAGTGCCGCCGTCAATGGTATTTACACAGTTGGCAAAGGTAAGGGTAGAATCCGAGTAGCCGTCATTGTACTGGATGGCTACTTCCAGAATGGTGCTGTCTGATTTTTTGGTTATATAAATGGGCTGGCGGTGGCGCACTTCGCGATTGCGGTTTAAGTGACGGACGAAGCCGGTGATACCGCCCTCAAAATAATACGTACGCTCCTGGTCAGATTGTTCGTCATAAATATATACTTCAAGCCCTTTGTTGAGGTAGGTTATTTCCCGCAGGCGGTCGGTTAGGATCTCAAAGTCATATTCCGTAGTGGAAAATATCTGTGAATCCGCTTTAAATATAGTGGTGGTGCCGGAACCGTCTGATACACCTATTTCTTCCAGCGGGGTGCTGGGCTTGCCGCGTTGGTAGCTTTGCTGGTAGATTTTGCCGTTGCGCCTGACCTTGACCGTAGTCCATTCGGCCAGAGCGTTTACTACTGACGCACCTACCCCGTGCAGACCGCCGGATACCTGATAGGTCTTGCCGCCGAATTTGGCACCGGCGTGGAGTACGGTCATAACCGTTTCCAGGGCGGAAATCTTGGTTACGGGGTGAATGTCCACCGGGATACCGCGGCCGTTGTCTTCAACGCTGACGCTGCCGTCTTTAAACATGATAACCTTAATCCGGTCGCATACCCCGGCCATAGCTTCATCTACGCTGTTATAAACAATTTCATAAACCAGGTGATGCAAACCGCGCTGGTCAGTAGAGCCGATATACATGCCCGGTCTTTTGCGGACAGCGGCCAGACCTTCAAGTACCTGGATATCACTGGCGGTATAGTTTTCTGAATTTGCACCCGGTTTGGCTTTATTTACATCTAACATAATTTCATTTCATCCTGTGGCTTAAAATACATAAAGGAGAGGAGGCAGAGATAAAGGCTCCGTGAAAAGAGACAAAAAAAGAGAGGTTTCAGAGGTGGATTTTGACAGACTCTAAAAGCTTTCATTAGATATCCAATTATAGCACAGAGGGTTAAAGGGGTAAAGAAATCAGCTACAGGCCAGCTTTGGACGGCAGCTGAAAATCAACCGGACCTTGAGCCGTCAGTACCCACCCGGTTGATACTGATTATGCCGCGTATACCCTCCAGTTTGGCCATTAATCTGGTCAGCTGGGAAAGGCTTTTTATCTGGGCTGTCATGGAAAGAGTGGTAGTTTTATCGTCATTTTCAGTTACGGTCATGGAAAGGATACTGATTTTCTCTTCGGCTACCACAGTAGAGACATCCCGTACCAGACCTACCCTGTCCCATGCCTGAATACGCATAGATGCCGGATAAAGTTCCTCTTTGGGCATACCCCAGTCTACGCTCACCAGTCTCTCCCTTTCTTCCTCGTGGAGAATATTGTGGCAGTCTTGGCGGTGTACTGTAACACCCCGGTTACGGGTTACATAACCTATTATATCGTCACCGGGTACAGGGTTGCAGCATTTGGCAATATTGGTTAAAAGAGAACCGGTGCCCATCACTGAAACACTGCTCTGGGAGGAAGGCTTGGCCGTCTGGAGAGGGGGTGCGACCACCCGCGGCTGCTCCTGCTGGCTGAGGAGTTTCATGGATACCTGATGGACTGAAACTGCTCCGTAGCCTATAGCTGCCAGAAATTCATCTGCATTTTCGTATTTGAAGGCTTTGGCCAAAGCCTCACGGTCAACTGTTTTTATGCCGATATGCTTAAGCTCTTTTTCCAGCAGCTCCCGTCCGCGTTCCAGGTTTTCAGTCCGTTCCTGTTTCTTGAACCAGGCCAGTATCTTTTCGCGGGCGTGATGGGTTTTTATATAACCCATATTGGCATTCAGCCAGTCACGGCTTGGGCCGCGGTCCTTTTTGGTGGTGACTATTTCCACTACCTCACCGTTTTTAAGCTGGTAGTCCAGCGGTACCAGCCGCCCGTTTGCTTTGGCACCTATACAGCGGTTGCCCAGTTCGGTATGTATACGGTAGGCAAAGTCTATGGGGGTAGCCCCTTTGGCCAGGTCTTTTATTTCGCCTTTGGGGGTAAAGACAAAGACCTGGTCGTTGAAAATATCGGTCTTGACGGATTCCAGAAATTCTTCGGCACCGCGCATATCCCTATGCCACTCAATAAGCTGTCTCAGCCAGCCGATACGGTCTTCAAAGTTTACGTCTTCTTTACCGGCGGTTTTATAACGCCAGTGGGCGGCCACACCGTATTCGGCAATATGGTGCATCTGGTAAGTGCGTACCTGAACTTCAAGCGGGGTAGTGCCTAAACTCATAACGGCGGTATGCAGGGACTGATAGCCGTTCGGTTTGGGGTTGGCTATATAATCATCAAACGCACCCGGTATGGGGTGCCACAAACTGTGCACAATGCCTATGGCATGGTAACAGTCCGGGATGTCATTTACCAGCACCCTCAGGGCGAGTACGTCATAAATATCTTCAAACTGTTTGCCCTGGGAGGCATATTTTTCCATTTTCTGATAAATGCTGTAAAGGTGTTTGGGGCGGCCGGAAAGTTCCACCTTCAGCCCGTTTTTCTCAAATTCGCTCTGGAGAATGGCACTTACATGTTCAATATAATTTTTACGCTGGGCAAGTTTTGAATCTACCAGATTGGCTACCTGGCGGTAATGGCGGGGGTCAAGGTAACGGAAGGCCAGGTCTTCAAGCTGCCATTTCAGCTCCCATATGCCTAGGCGGTGAGCAAGGGGGGCGTAGATTTCCATAGTTTCTTTGGCAATACTGCGGCGTTTTTCAGCCGAAAGTGCCTGAAGGGTGCGCATATTGTGAAAGCGGTCTGCCAGTTTTATAAAGACCACCCGCAAATCTTCGGACATGGCCACCAGCATTTTGCGCAGGTTTTCAGCCTGACGCAGACTGGCATTGCCGCCGGGGCGGCGGGCGTCTTCTATAGCCGGACCAAGTGCCAGCTTGCTCAGTTTGGTTACCCCGTCAACCAGTTTGGCTACGTCTGGACCAAACTTTTTATCTATCTGCTCCAGACTGATGTTGGCATCTTCGGGTACGTCATGGAGCAGGGCAGCCGAAAGGGTAGAAACGTCCAGCTGGAGGTCAGCCAAAGTCAAGGCTACATTTAAGGGGTGTTCAATAAAGGGTTCGCCGGATTTGCGCATCTGGCCGGTATGGGCTGCGGCGGCATAGTTATAGGCTTCCTCCAGAAAAACCAGTTTTTCCGGGGGAAGGTATTTGGATGCCTTTTCTTTAAGATCGGCGAATTCCATCTTGAAATACCGCCCTTGGTTTAATAACTAAAAGTATAGCGCACTGGCAGCGGTGTGTACAAAATCTGGCGTCAGACCTAACTAAAGGCTATAATAGAGAACACTTACAGTTGAAGGAGACAGATAGCTTGTACCAGTCACCCAGAGGTACAGAAGATATACTGCCTGAAGACCAGCCTTACTGGCATTTTGTCAGGCAGCAGGCCGCCCGTATTGCCGCTCTTTACGGCTACCAGCAGACAGATACACCCGTTTTTGAAGATGCCGGGCTGTTTGTGAGGAGTGTTGGCGAGGGGACAGATATTGTTTCCAAGGAAATGTATACCTTTGAAGACCGGGGCGGAGACAAACTGACTTTGCGGCCTGAAGGGACTGCCCCCATTTGCCGGGCTTACCTTGAGCATGGCATGCAGACCCGCACCAAGCCGGTCAAGCTTTATTATCTTAGCTCTATTTTCCGTTATGACCGCCCCCAGGCCGGGCGTTACCGCCAGCACCACCAGTTTGGTTTTGAGGCTATAGGCGAGGCTGATGCTTCGCTGGATGCCGAAGTTATAGAAATGGCCTGGCGTCTTTACAATCTGCTGGGTATCAATGACCTTTCGCTGGAGTTAAACAGCATAGGCTGCCGTGAGTGCCGCCCTGCCTATATTTCGGCACTTAAAGCTTATTACCAGAGGTATGAGGGCAAGCTTTGTTCAGACTGTAAAACCCGTCTGGATAAAAACACCCTGCGTCTGCTGGACTGCAAGCGGGAGGAATGCCAGTGCGTGGCTGAAAATGCTCCCCGCAGCGCAGATTACCTTTGCCCGGACTGCCTTGCCCACTATAACCGTCTGAAGGAGTGCCTGATGGTAGTGGATTTGCCCTTCCATGAAAATTTCCGTCTGGTAAGGGGTCTTGATTACTACAGCCGCACTGTTTTTGAAATCCAGCCCAGTATAGAGGGCGCCCAGAGTACCATTGGCGGCGGCGGGCGTTATGACGGGCTGATAGAACAGCTTGGCGGAGAGTCTACCCCGGCCATAGGTTTTGCTACCGGTATTGAGCGGATTATTTTAAATCTGAAGCGGCAGGGTATTACCCCGCCGTCATTGCCTTCCCCTTCGGTTTTTCTGGCCTATATGGGAGAGGCCGCTTCTCTGGCTTCGGTTGCTTTGGCATCAGACCTGCGTAAAGCGGGTATAGGTATATATCAGACATATGCCCAAAAGAGTATCAAAGCTCAGCTCAGGCAGGCCAACAGTCTGGGTGCAGATTGGGCTGTGATACTGGGTGAAGAAGAACTGAAACAGGGTTGTGCCGTCCTTCGGAATATGAAAGAGGTCGGTCAGGCAACCATACCCCTTGACCAGCTGATTTGTGAGATAAAAAAGCAGATATGACAAAGAATATACTAATTATAGGCGGTTACGGCAATGCCGGCAGCTGTATAGCTATGCTCCTCCTTCAGGAGACAGATGCCCGTATTTTTCTGGGAGGCAGGAATCTGGAGAAAGCCAAGTATATAGCCGAAGGCCTGAACCAGTTGGAAAACATCCAGCGGGTAGAGGGTGTAAAGCTCAATGTGGAAGACCCCCAGAGCCTGAAAGAGGCTTTCTGCGGTATGGACATAGTGGTGGTGGCTTCCAATACGCCCGAATATGCCCGCCAGATTGCTTTTGCCGCTTTGGAAGCTAAAGTTGATTATATTGATATCCAGTATTCAGATCGCAAGCTGCATCAGCTGAAGCTGCTCTCCCAGAAGATAAATAATGCAAATCTCTGCTTCATAACCGAGGCCGGCTCGCTACCGGGTCTGCCTTCGGCTTTGGTGCATTTCAGTCACCAAGATTTTACTACCCTGGAAAAGCTTTCGGTGGGGGCTATTATCTGCCAGAACTGGAAATCAGCCATATCTGAAGAGCGCACCAACGAAGTGATGCGTCAGCTTTCCGATTACCAGCCGTATGTTTACAAGGATTACCATTGGAAACGTCTGGGCTGGTTTCGCCCCGGCACTTCGCGTACCTTTAATTTCGGGCCTTTCGGTCGTTTTTCCTGCGGCCCTATGACACTTGAAGAAATGCGTTCGCTGCCCGGTATGTATCCAAATCTCAAGGAGCTGGGTTTTTATCTGGGCGGATTTAACTGGTTTACCAACTGGATAAGCATACCCCTTTTGAACCTTGGGCTTCGCTTTTTAGGCAAAGAGGCCAAACGCTCTTTGGGCAGACTGGTGGTCTGGGGACTTCGCAATTTTGACAGCCAGCCTTACGGTATGGCTATTAAAGTTTCCGCCAGAGGCGAACGGGGCGGGGTAAGGGAACGGCAGGATATATTGCTTTCCCACAAAGATGCATATATGTTTACGGCTATACCTCTGGTAGCCTGCCTTAAACAGTATATAGACGGCTCTGCCCGCCGTTCCGGCCTGCATTATATGGGACATCTGGTAGATTCCAAGCGTCTGGTGGCAGATATGGAAAAAATGGGTATGACCATCCGTTTTCAAACCCAGCTGATGGACAAACCTCCGGTAGAACGCCCCCGGGTAGAAGCCTAACTGCCCTTATCCGGCCGTTTCCAGTGGTCAACTATCAAATTGCGGCGGTTAGCCGGGTCACGCAGGCTTTTCCTGTTGTCCAGTACGAACTTGATGCCTATCATCAAAAAGAGCAAAACGGATATCAGGGTAGCAAATTCGGAATAGCTGCCGTACCAGACTAAAAATGGCAGGCTGAAAAGAGCTATTCCTGTGGCCAAAGCTACGTTTCGGGTAATGGCTAAAGGTATAAAAACTAAAAGTGCCAGTATAAGCAGTTGTTGGGGAAGCCCGTACACAGGCAGTAAAAAGAGCATTGCCCCGAAGGCAGGCCCCAAACCTTTGCCGCCTTTGAAATCCAGCCAGATAGGCCAGTTATGGCCGATTACCGCTGCAAAGCCGGTCAGGATAACCCACTGGGTGTTTTGGGCAAGCAGGTAATAGGAAACTGAAACCGCCAAAGCGCCTTTGGCCATATCCATCAGCGCTACAGTAATGCCGGCTCCCGCGCCTACTTCGCGGAAGGTATTTAAGCCGCCCACATTCCCCCCGCCCAACTGGCGTATATCCCGCCCGGCTATGCGGCGGGTGATCAGATAAGCAGAGGGGATGGAACCCAGCAAATATCCTATCAGGAGTGACAGAACGGTATACATAGTGCCCTCCCAAGGGTTATTTACAGGTTATAAACCGGGGTGCACCAGCTTGAATATTTGGCTATATTGCCCTTTATGGCTTCAAAATATAAATCTTTAAGTTTAGCGGTTAAAGGCCCGATTTCGCCGTTACCCACCTTACGGTGGTCAATTTCGGAAACGGGGGTTAAATGGGCAGCTGTGCCGGTAAGGAAACATTCCTCCGCCATATAAAGCTCTACCCGGTCAATGCTTCTTTCAAGCACCTCCAGCCCCAGCTCTTTTTCGGCCAGTTCCATAACAGAGTTACGGGTAATGCCGTCCAGTATGCTGTCACAGATGGGCGGGGTGATAAGCTTTCCCTTTCGGACTATAAACAGGTTTTCGCCGCTGCCTTCGGAGACATGCCCGTCAGGGGTCAGCATGATACCTTCGTCAAAGCCGTTTTCCACGGCTTCGGTCTTGGTAAAAGCGTTATTCAAGTAGATGCCGGTTGATTTCAGCTGGGGAGGCATGACGTTATCGTCAGGGCGGCGCCAGGTGGAGACACAGCAGTGGCAGGTGTCCTTGTCTATATATCTGCCCCAGGGTATGGCCACAATCAGCAAATCACATTCCAGATTGTGCAGCCTGACCCCGAAGGTTTCGGAACTTTTATAAGCTAAAGGGCGGATATAAATATCTTCCTTGAAGCCGCACTTTTTTATAAGGTCAATAGTTATCTTGCAAAGTTCGTCCACAGTATAAGGCAGGTTCATCTTGAGCACTTTGGCACCGGTCAGCAACCGGTTATAGTGCTCCTTCAGGCGGAAAATGTACATCTGCTTCTTTTCATTATTCCAGTTGCCGCGGATACCTTCAAATACCCCGGTGCCGTAGTGCAGGGCGTGGGTCATTACCCCTATCTTGGCATCCTCCAGCGGTATTATCTGTTTTTTAAAGTAAGCATATGACGTTCCCATATTGCGGACTCCTTTCTTTGAAAATAGATTATAGTCCGCCCGGTATTAAAGGACAAGCCGCGTTTGGCTATGGGATTAATCAGGGGAAGTTGAAAGTATTTGTTAGATTGCAAATTAGGACATATAATGGTTTCCATGGAAACTTGTTTGATATTTTCTGATGAAGCAGGCACTTGTGGTGGTAATGACAGCAATATTCATTGTAAAAATACGCCTTTTTATGTGAGAGCTAATTTAATTGTTAATACCAATAATTGGAAAAATATTTATGCTGGATACGAACAATTATTTAAGGAAATGGGTTTTCCATCGAATAAAGAGGTTAAATGGTCAGAGATAAGTGAATATATTACTCAAACAAAGAAAAAATCTTCGGCTATTAATAAATCTCTAGAGTACTTAAAGAATTATAGCTATGATAGTTTATTGGGTTTTACAATAAGTTGCTTAAATTTACTCAAAGACAATGATGTAAAAGTAATATTAACAATAAGTTCCAATGAGAATGTGAAATTTAGTACAGCAGACATGATAAACTATCATATTATAAATGCAATGGAACGGCTGGAAATGGTACTTACTAATAAGGATATTCTTGGATTGTTGTTTTGTGATTCTCTTAATAAGAATGATGCTAATGGTATTAGCGAGGCTTATAAAAACCAATTTGAGAATCCCCAATTTATTAAAAAATATCGACATATATTTGACAGTATTATGTTTCTAGATTCGGACAAAAACTGTTGCATACGACTTGTGGATTATATTTGCGGAATAACTAATGGAATGCTTAAGGGATTTGAAACAAGTCAAAAGTTATTCTTAAAAAATATTTATCCTTTAGTTATTAAGAGCCCAGTTAATAACCCTTTTGGTTATGGTATAAAAATTATTCCTGATGACTCGAAAATGAAAATAAAACAAATTTTTGTTAAGTGCGGCGTTGTATCGGATAATATTTCAAACTCACAAATGCTTTAGGCATAACTTAAAACATATCTTTCAGCTTGTAAGTCCGCCCTGTTTGGACTGAACCAAAGCCGTATTTCTGGCGGATTTTATCCAGAGAGGCATCCAGTTTTTCCAGCCGGGCTCTGGCCGGGTCTATTTCCAGCTGTTTTTCCGGGCCGCAGAAATCACTTATGCCCACTCCCAGCAGCCTGACTGAGCGGCGGTCTGAATCCAGTATGCCGTTCATCAGTTTGAGGGCGGTTTGGAATATTTCCTGATTGCCTGAGCAGGGGTGATTAAGGTGTTTTTGGCGGGTAAGGGTTGTAAAGTCTGCGAAGCGTATTTTTATCTGAACTACCCGTGTTTGTTTGCCACGTTTACGCAGGGTGGCGGCAATTTTTTCAGACAGATAACCCAGCTTTGCTTCCAGAAAGGTAAGATTTCGGGTATCAGTCTCAAAGGTGGTTTCACGGCTGATAGATTTGGCTTCGGCAGGCATTTCAACCGGGCGGTTGTCTATTCCCTTGGCGGCATTTGAAAGGTATGGGGCGTATGCACCCAGACTGCTTTTTAAAAATGAAGCAGGCAGCGCAGCCAGCTTACCTAGAGTATCTATACCCAATGATTTCAGATGCTGTTCGGTTTTTTTGCCTATGCCCGGCATTACGGATATATCCAAATGGGCTAAGAAAGCAGCTTCTTCACCTGCAGGTACTTCACACTGTCCATTGGGTTTGGCATGTTCGGTGGCTATTTTGGCCACTACTTTGGAGTTGGCAATGCCGATACTGGCGTTTATACCCAGTTCAGCTGTGATGCGGCGGCGGATTTTACAGGCCATTTCGCCAATACTGCCGTGCAGGGATTCAAAACCGGTTACTTCAAGATAGGCTTCATCCAGCCCCATCGGCTCAAGAAAGGGTGAGAAGTCTGAGAGTATTTGCATGAATTTTCCCGAATACTCACGGTAAAGCTGGTGGGTGCCTTCAATAAATATAGCCTGAGGGCAGAGGTGTTTGGCGGTAAGAAGCGGCATTCCCGAATGGATACCGAGTTTGCGGGCTTCATATGAAGCGGCCGCCACCACGCCCCGCCGTTCGGGTTTGCCTCCTACGATAACCGGTTTACCTTTGAGCTCAGGGCGGATGGCCTGTTCCACTGAAACAAAAAAGGCATCTAAATCCGCATGCATTACCCGCCGGATGGCCATCATTCACCGCGCTTTATCAGACATTTAACCTTTTTTTCAAATAAGGGACGGGGTAACAGCAGATGGTGGCTGCAACACAGACAGGTAATACCTATGTCCGAGCCCGCAAAATCCACCTTCCAGTCCGTGCCGCCGCAGGGGTGGGGCTTACGCAGCTTGTATACATCTCCGGGGAGTATTTCCAGCATTTTACTTCCATGGGGCAGGTGCATTTATCCGGTGTACAGATTGATATAAAAGCAGCTGCCACTTCCGTATATTAAAAACGTTTCCTGTAATGATTTATGGCATCACGCATCTGGTTGGCGGCTTCGGCTGCTCCTTGGGCGAATTCACTGCCGCTTCGGGCATAAAGTATGCCGCGGGAAGCACAGATAAGAGCCAATTCGCCGTTGGGGTTAGTTCCGTTTTCTACGGTAGCTTTCAGATCTCCGCCCTGAGCGCCTATGCCCGGTATAAGAAAAGGCAATTTGGGGTAGCTGAGGCGGAGATTTTTCAGCTCTTCCTGCTGGGTTGCACCCACTACCAGCCCTATATTCTCATAGCGGTTCCACTGTAAGGCCTTGTCTGCCACTACTTCATACAGAAAGCGTTTTTGTCCCAGATATTCGGTTTTGAGCATCTGAAAATCTGTTGAGCCCTGGTTGGAAGTGCGGCAAAGAATAAATATGCCCTTATCCTGATATTCAATAAACGGTTCAAGGGAGTCATATCCCAGATAGGGGCTGACTGTTACGCCGTCACAGCCCAATTCGTCAAATACAGCTCTGGCATAGGCTTTTGAGGTGTTGCCTATATCTCCCCTTTTGGCATCCGCTATGGTCAGAAGTTCCGGCGGAATAAGATTGCAGGTTTCGGATAACATTTCCCAGCCCTGTTTGCCCAAAGCTTCGTAAAAAGCCAGATTTAGTTTGTAGCCGCAGACAAAAGGTGCGGTGGCGGCGATAATCTCGCGGTTAAATTCCAGTGCCGTCATGCCCACCGGCATAAGTTTCGGGTCAGGGTCTAATCCCACGCAAAGAAGGCTTTTATTTCTGTTTCCAGCCTGTTTCAGTTTTTCTAAAAACTTCATGTGTTAAGTCCTCTGGAAAGGATATTATCAACAGTGATGCCTTACAGTCAAGAGAATAAAGTCAGTAACTTTGTTCTCCGGTATATTTAAATGCCCTTTACAGGGTGGTAACATAAAACGGGAGAATAAACATGGAGGTATATGTCCATGAAGAAGGAATTTGCGAATAAAGATTTTCGGCGGATAGAGGCCGGGCATGGTTTTGAGATAAACCTGATACGGGCAGATAGTTTTGAAATATGGCTGGACGCACCTGAGGACGGGTTTAAGAATATTGAAATAAAACAGGAGGGTGATAAACTGTGGCTGATGTACAGCCCCAGTATTTTCAGCCTGAAAAACCTGCTGCCGGGCTGGTATCTGCCCAGAGCTACGGTAAAGATGCCCCTGTTAGGCGGGCTTTACGTAAACGGGGCAACCCGAGCCAGACTGGAAGGCTTTGATACCGACGGAAAACTGGAAATACGGCTAAGCGGTGCCAGTCAGCTTGAGGGTGAAGTGAGGGCCGGAGAAGCCTTGATAAATGCTGAAGCGGCTAGCGAGATAAAGCTCAAGGGTGTTTTCAAAAAACTGAAGCTGGAACTGGAGAGCGGCAGTAAGGTGCAAATGGAAGGCTGGGCGGAGGAACTGGAGGCAGAAGCCATAGGAGTAAGCCGTATTGCACTGGACGGTATGGTCTGTAAGCATGCCAAAGTAAAACTGGAAAATGCCAGTCAGGCAGAACTGCGGGTTGAAGAAGTGCTGAACGTGAAACTGAATGGTGCTTCCGAATTAAAATATGCCGGAAGCCCATGCTTCAACGAAGTGGAAATAAAAGGTTCATCCAGCCTGAGCAAAAACTGATAAAATGGTATAATCAATCTCCTTCAAGGAGGTTTCAGGTGAAAAAAGCAGGTCTGTTGTGGTTGTCTATATTTCTTGTATTAACACTTGCTTTGCTTGGGGGAGGGTGTATTCCGGGGGTTGACGGATTTATTACGGGCAACGGTGCGGTAGAGAGCCGGGCCTTTGATTATACTGATTTCAACCGGGTAGAAATATCAAATGTTATTACGGCTGATATCTCCTGTTCAGATTCTTTTGAAATATCTGTTTCAACCCATGAAAATATTTTTGAATATCTGGAACTGGAGAAAAGCGGTCAGACTCTTAGGATTGGTCTGAAAGACCACTTCAGCTTTACAAATGTAAAAATAGAGGCCAGTATCTGCCTGCCGGAGCTGGTGGGGCTGAATATTTCAGGTGCTTCCGAGGCTGTTGTAAGCGGATTCAATTCAGTGAATGATTTTACGGCTCTGGTTACCGGCGCTAGCCGCCTTGCTCTGCGTAATATGAGGGTAGGGCAAAGCAGTTTTTACATAAACGGTGCCAGTGTTGCCAGCGGAGATTTGGTTTGCGGCAATGCCGGTATAGAGGTGTCCGGGGCTTCCCGCTTGGAACTTTCGGGGCAAGGCGGTGATATAAATGTGCTGGCTGAGGGTGCCAGCACTGTTAATCTGGAAAAGTTTCTGGCGGCAAGTGCCATAGTTGAGGCTGCCGGTGTAAGCAATATACGGGTATACACCAACGGTGATTTGTACATAAAGGCCAGCGGTGTCTCTTCGGTAAAATATTTCGGTACTCCGGTTATCAAAAATATAGATATCTCGGATATTTCTTCAGCAGGCAAAGGTTAGGGGGATACTCTGGAAGAGAGTTACCGGCAGGCTTTAAACTTTATACTGGGGTTGACAGATTATGAATCTGCCACCAGCCGGGCGGCTGCCAATTATGATCTCAGGCGGGTGGTGGAGCTTTTAATGAGGCTCAGAAACCCTCATATGGGTATTCCGGCTGTTCATCTGGCCGGTACCAAGGGCAAAGGCAGTACGGCTGCCCTGATTGCTTCGGTTATGTCTGTGGCCGGTTACCGTACCGGTCTGTACACTTCGCCCCATCTGCTGGATTTCCGCGAACGTATTCGTCTGGATGGCAAGATGATTTCCAAAGCCCATTTGGTGCGGCTGATGGCTTCCATCAGCCCTCTGGTAGAAGAAATGAATGACCATGCCTATCTGGGTAAGATAACTTCGTTTGAGGTTATGACTGCTCTGGCGTTTGAATTTTTCCACCGCCAGCAGGCTGCTTTTCAGGTAATTGAAACCGGGCTGGGTGGCAGGCTGGATGCTACCAATGTTATTACTCCCAGCCTTTCTGTTATTACCCCCATAAGTCTGGACCATACCGAAGTGCTGGGTGATAGCTTGGAAAAAATATCTGCTGAGAAAGCCGGCATTATTAAACAATCTGTGCCGGTGGTGTCTGCCGCCCAAAGACCGGAAGTTATGGCAGTTATCCGCGAACGCTGCTGTAAAACCCAGTCACAGCTGATTGAAGTGACTGACGGCTACAAGGCCGAACTGTTAGGTTACACTGCCCAAGGTCAGTCACTCAAACTTAGCGGTCGTCAGGCTGAATACCGGCTGTGTCTGCCGCTTTTAGGGCATTACCAACGTCAAAACGCCCTTACCGCCCTGGCATCTCTGGAGACGCTGGTAGAAGAGGGCTTTAAAATAAGCCCCGAAGATATAACCGAGGGGTTCAGGCGGACTAAATGGCCAGGGCGGTTTGAGGTCATCAAGGGAAATCCGCTGCTTGTTATTGACGGCGCCCACAATCAGGAAGCTGTTGCTGAATTGCTGCTTTCGCTCGAAGAATATCCTGCTGCCGTTAAAATAGAAAAAGAAAAAAGGGTGCTGGCTTTCGGCACTTCCTTTGATAAAGATGCCGGTGCTATGGCGGATTTGCTTTCCGGGTATTTCGGAACAGTGATACTGACCCATTCCCTCCACCCGCGGGCTATGAAACTGGATTTGCTCAGAAAAGCCTTTGAAGGACAGGGCATGAAAGTGCTGGAAGCAGGCGGAGTGACAAAAGCTCTGGAAACGGCGGGGGAGATAACCCCGTTGGACGGCCTTATATGTGTTACCGGGTCTCTCTTTGTGGCCGCTGAAGCTTTAAAAGGGCAGAGCCAGCCCTGCTTAGGAACTGGCTCTGAGTAACTCTATCAGTTTACTTTTCTTGTCCGGATAGGGGATAACCTCTTCCTTCAGTTTTTTCCAGGTCTCCGGGCAGCTTTTGTATTCTATTCCCAGAAACTGGTGGATTATTTTATCCAGTTCCTCTCGTTTTTCTCCCTGCGGGTCTACCCCGGCGGCCAGAAAAATATCCCCTATATGCCTGAAATAGCAGGACATGGTTTGCTCCTTGTTAAGGCAGTTCGGCAAATACGTTGCTTAATGCCTCGTCCGGCAGCATATTCTCCAGTACTTTTTCCATAGCCATAGTATGGCTGCACATACCCCAGGCGGCAAAGAAATTACAGGTGCAGTGCCATTTACCGTTAATATATTCGGTGGTGTGGATATCGTTTTCTCCGCGGAACTGGACGGATAGCTGGTTAAACCTTATGCGGTCTTTCTCTTGGGCATAGCGTTTGGCTTTTTCTATTTTGCCTATCAGGCTAGACTGCATTTCGCCACCTCCTAAAATATTAAAGGCACTGGTCAAAGCTGACCGGTGCCTTATACCCGAAGTTTATTTAAATGATAAAAAATGAGAATTTTCAGCATCTGCTCTCACTCTCGCTTTTACTATATACATTGTAATCCCTGCGTGTGCCGGAAGTCTATAAGTAATAACACCAGATGCCGTCTTATAGCGAGTTTGTTTGTGCCTGATAGCTCTCTGTAAATAGTTATTTCTCCATTATACTTCTTATTTCGTTTTTGCCAGCTACATGGTTTAAAATAGAACGGCAAGGAGGCAGGAGTGCATGAAAGCGGTAATCCAGAGGGTTAGCCGGGCATCTGTAATGGTAGGCGGAGAGACCGTGGGCGAAATAGGGCCGGGTTTGGCGGTGCTGCTGGGCGTGGCCGAAGGGGATACGGAGGCAGATGCCGAATACCTGGTATCCAAGATAATAAACCTGCGGATATTTGCTGATGGCGAAGGCAAGTTTAATCTGTCTTTAAAAGACCTTTGCCGTGAGCTGTTGGTGGTCAGCCAGTTTACCCTTATTGCCGATACCCGAAAGGGCCGCCGCCCCAGTTTTGTTGAGGCCGCCCAGCCAGAGGAAGCCGACCGTCTATATAACTTGTTTATCCGCCTTTGCCGTGAAGAAGGTGTGCAGGCGGCAACCGGGAAGTTCGGGGCTATGATGATGCTGGAAATCCATAATGACGGCCCGGTGACTATTATTCTGGACAGCCGTGACCGTTTGAACCCCCGCCAGTAGAGGCAGTTGCAAGCAGTTGCAATAATAAGCTCTAACTGCTAAACTAGCTGTATGCATAAACAAAATTCTATAGCCGGTGAACTGGCAAATGACGGTTTTCGCCTGACCCCCCAGCGGGTGCTTATTCTGGAAGCTCTGGATATGGCTGAAGGGCATATGAGTGCCGAAGATATCTACGCTGAGGTGGGGCAGGAATACCCCAATATAAATATTTCCACTGTTTACCGCACCCTGGAGCTTTTAAAGGGGCAAGGTCTGGTGCTGGAAACAGACATGGGTGACGGGCGTTTACGCTACCATAGTGTCAATAAGGGTTCACGCCATTATCTGGTTTGCCGTAAATGCGGAAAGATAACCGACTTGAGCGAAGATATGGTCAGAGAGCAGGAGCAGAGTATCTTAAAAAAGTATGGCTTTGCGGCTGATTTTAAAAATCTGGTTATTTACGGACAGTGCCAGAAGTGCGGTGATTCGGCCTGAGAGCCGGGTTTTTGGTATCGGATATATTCACCGCCTTTAAAAGGCGGTTTTTTATTCGTGTATAACCGGGTTGGGGCTGGGCTGGAAGGGGTGGGTGCGTAGCACCAGTGAGTACAGATGAGGATACTGGGATTTTAGGTGGATAAGGTATTTTATCCACTGGTTAAGCAGCAGGGCATACATACGCTTTACATCATTGGCAATATGGGCTTTGTCAGTTTCCGGCAGATTTTCAAGACTCTGGCGGGCATCCAGTTCCTCTCCCAGATGAAAACTTGCCCAGAGCAGGTCGGTAAAATCATCTTTTTCCAGCAGGTTAGGGTTTTCAAGCAATGTCAGCATAAAAGAGCGTTTGGCGTCCAGCAGGTTTTTAAGGTGCTGAAGGTCCAGTTTGCCGGGGTTCGGCATATGGCTGAAATGGGCAGAGTAAGTAAGCGCTTTTTTAAATTCGGCATTTGACCAGTTTTTATCTACTGCCATCTGGGAAGAAATCTGCTCAGGGTTATCAAAGCTGTCCAGCAGTTTTCCCAGCAGGGCATTGCCCAGTTCGCTGTAAAAAGCCCCCACCACCATGTTCATTTTTTGGGAAAGGGCGTGTTTTTCCCGGCTGGTAAGAATACGCTCAATCACAACTACGACCAGAAAAACTTCCAAAGGGATAAAAGCCAGATCCCCCAGCATATAGATAAATATATGGTGGCTGTCCTGAAAAATAAAGTAATGGAGAAGGTACAGCATGGTTGAAGCCGTAAAGCTTATTATGGCTACGGCAATGATAAAACGGCTGAGCTTACGGTTTTCCATAGGGTTATTTAACTTGATAGCCGCCTGCTTGTCAATATATACAGGATTGACCGCCCTTACCCCCTCAATTACAATGTTGCCAGACCAAAAAAGGAGGCTGATATGGCAAAGCATGCACCCGATATGGCGGTGGATAAAAAAGAACAGCTGGAGCAGATTGAAGGTATCTGCCTGCCGGATGAGCTTATTCATGCTGTTTTTGACCTTAAAGGGCAGGGCACCGGATTTATCGGCCTGACCAGCAAGCGGATAATTTACTATGATAAGGAGTTTGCCAAAAAGGCTAAGGCTATTGTTAGTATACCTTACAGCCGGGTGACAACGGTGGGCAGTGAAGACAAGGGCGGGTTTATATTCCGCAAGGGTTTTATGGTGAGTGACAAGCTCTATGTGGGTGTATCTGGGCAGGAGGTCAAAGAGTTTGAATTTCGGGGCGGGGACAAGGCCCATCAGGCTCACGATATTATCATGACCTATGTGCTTGATTAAAAAAATAGGCAGGGCGAACGTTCACCCTGCCATATAATAAACTTGCCCGCATGCAGGACAAGCAGACCAGGCTAAAGCGGTTATCTTAAGCCGTAATAGTCGGCCTGCAGGCTTGCACGGCTTCTGTTCCAGAGGTAGGCATATTTGGCCTTGGGGGGCATAAAAAGCCACTTGAACTGGAAAATGGTGCGTTCAATTTGCTCAGCAATTCTGTTAGCCATTTCATTTCTCCTTTCCGGTGTTCGTTACTTAATATAACGCAACGGGCAGGGAAAGGTTACGGCTGAAAAATATAAAGGCTTTGGCCGTCAGTGGCAAAATCCAGGCTGCCCCATATATCTGTGCTGTAGATACGGTTTTCGGCTATGACCAGGCTCAGGCGGGACAGGGTTTCGGGGTGGGGGTGTCCGTAGCGGTTGTCCGCACCAGCTGAAATCAGCCCGAAAACGGGCGATGTTACATTTAAAAACTCTGTACTGGAAGAATATTTTGAGCCATGGTGGGTTACCTTCAGCACAGTAGTATTCTCAAGCAGGCGGTTGGTTATTAGCTGGTATTCTGCGGGGGTTTCAATATCGGCACAAAAAAGGTAGTTTATCTGCCCGCAGCTTAAGGTCAGCACGGTGCTTTGGTTGTTGTCCCTATCCGCTTCTTTACTGAGTAACCCTTCAAACGGGCTTATTACTTCCAGAACCGCTTTGTTCGCCAGAGTTATCTGCATACCTGTTTCGGCAGTTCTGGCCGGAATAGCCTTTTCTTCAATCAGGTTTTGATAGTTTTGGTAAAGGGCGTCCTGACTTTGAGTTTGAGGCAGGAGTACCTCAGTTACGCTGTAACGTTCCAGCACTTCCAAAAGCCCGCTTAGGTGGTCTGAATCAGGGTGGGTCAGGATAACCATTTCTATATTGCGGTCAAAAAACGGCAGGTGTTTATCCAGTTCATTGCAGAGGGCTTGGGGGCTGGGGCCGCCGTCTATAAGTATATCCTGATTCTGGTACTGGATAAGTATGGCATCACCCTGCCCCACATTCAGAAAGTAAACGTGCATTTTCTGGTCAGCTGACGGGTTCAGGCCGAAAGAAAATACCAGCACCGGTACGGCCATGCCTGCCAGCACCCAGCGCAGTTTAATTGCCAAAGACGGGTTGGCATGTAGGCGGGCGGGGATTTTCAAAAAGTGTTTGTATGCCCGGTAAAGTACCACCAGCAGGAAATAGTAAATACCCATCAGTATTGCCCCCGGGCGGATACCGGCTAAGAGCATGCCCGGAAGTGAGGCGGTCAGGGATACTACTGTAAGCATATAGCGGCAGGGCAGCCAGGTCAGGTAGCCCATAAACACCGCCCCGGCCGGAAAGACCAGCCCCAGCAGGGCAGTTAGAAAAGACAGTACTATAATAAACGGCATGGCCGGCATGGCCAGCAAGGTAGCCACCGGCCCAATAAGGGATATATTTTCAAAATAATAAAGCAGCACCGGCCAGATACCGGCAATAGCGGCCAGGGAAACCCCCAGCCCGTCCAGCACTATACCCAGAGCTGTCCTGAGTATGCCTTCGGAAAGGCCGAAACGCTCTAGCAGCCTGAGGTTGAGTTCCTTTAGCACAGGGTAAACCAGTATCAGCCCCAGCATAGACATGAAACTGAGCTGGAACGAAACAGACCACAGGATGGAGTGTGAAAAGGCCACCATAACCGCTGCCGCCAGGCATAAGGCGGGCATGGCATTTTTCTGCCGCCCCAGCAGCTCGGCGGAAAGAAATATACTGGCCATAATCACTGCCCTGACTACCGGCGGGTCAAAACCGCTGAGCAGGGAGTACCCCCAGATAAGTATCAGGGTCAGGTATATATAAATATAGCCCCTTTTGCCCAGTACCCAGCCCAGAGCCGTAAGGAGTATGCCGGAGAGTATGCTTAAGTTAGCCCCGGATATAGCCAGCAGGTGGGTAGTGCCGGATATACTGAACTCTGTCTGGATATCTTCGGGTATGCCGCTTCTCTCACCCAGCAGTATTCCCTTAGCTAGCGAGGATTCAGGTTCGGGCATAGCTTTGCTAAGGCTGTCAGAGAGGCTCTGGCGAAAGCTGAATATAGCTGCCATTACCGGGTTTCCGTTCCCCTCTGACAGGAGGGTTATTTCAGGGTAGACCATGACCGAGTATATCTGCTGGTTTGCCAGATAGGCTTTGTAATCAAACCCTTCAAAGTTTTCCGGGGTTTTTAAATATCCGTTTATCTGAATTTCTTCGCCGTAGTTGTATTCGGAGTAGCTTGGCAGGGTCAGAAGGATATTTCCGGATACATTCTGCCAGCCGTACGTGGTTGCAATGCTGCTTACGTTCAGTACTATCAGGCTGGTGCGGTCACGGTTGTCAGGGTTTTCGGTTATTACGCCCTTAAGTTCCAGTTTACCGCTGTCATTATAGTAGCTCAGCTGGGAAGGGTCTGAATTGGTGTTAATCTGGCTGTCCGAAAGTAAAATCCCGCCGGAAAGTGCCAAAACACCCAGACTAAGGCCCAGCAGCAGGCGGTATCTTTTTCTAAAGATAAGCCAAAACCCGCCTAGCACTGCTGCCAGCATAATAAACGGCAAGACAGGCAAACCCAGGCGGCTTAAAGCCACCCCGCCAATTAGCCCCAGACTGATAAGGCTGATAATCACGGCATATCTGCCGTTTCAAAAACACATATCAGGTCTTTTATCTGGTCATAAAGGCTCTGGCTGAAGCCGGGAATCAGCATCAGTTCCAGAGTATTTTTAAAGCCCCCGTTTTGGTTGCGGTAGGTGATAATATCGTTTGCCCTTGCTTCGCCTATGCCTGGCAGGGCAACAAGCAGCCAGATTTCCGCCCGGTTCAGATCTATTTTCTGGGTTGAAGATACTGATGCAGGCGGATTGAAACTGAGGTAGATAGTTGTAAGCTCTGAGTTATCCATTAATCCGCCTGCGGCTTCAAGCAGGCTCTGAAGGGTATCCCGGGTGTTTCCGGGGTAAATACCCGGCAGCTTTATATTGCCCGAAATACTTATCTCAAGCTGGTTCTGGCTAATCTGGGAGGGAGTGTATACTTCAAGCGGTGCAGTTTCCGAACATCCCTGGGCGGTTATAAGTGAAAGGGCAAGTCCCAGTAGCAGAGCAAATTTTTTGGTTACCTTCATATGTCCTCCCGAAGCTGAAAAGAGATATAAATGTTTCTAGGCTATACCAAAAGGATTTGCCCGTCAATATATCCGGATAGAAAGCCGGAAAGGCCTGAGGTTGAAATTTGGGATGAACAAAAAAGCAAGGTTTGAAATGCTCAGAGCAGAAAAATGAGGGAGGCTTTAGGCGGTGGAGGTCAGGATATCACGTATCTCAGCTTCGTTAACAGCCGAAGTGACTATCATAAACTGGTCACCTGCCTGAATAGTGGTTTCGGGACGGGGCAGTATCGGCTTGCTGTCCTTGCGGACTATCAGAGAGATAATGGTTTGGGGTGGCAGTACCAGATCGTGTATCTGCTTGCCTACCGTTAAGGCATTTTCAGGTATGCGTATATCTATAATTTCAAGGTCTTTGCCGTGTAAGGTTAAGAGGTGGGTCATGGCATGGCTGGGAACTTCATGTTCAATATGCTCCAGGATAATATTGGTGGAATTTACAGTGGAGTCTACTCCCAACTGTTTGAAAACAGACTCGTTCTTGGGGTTTCTGACCCTAGCAATAGTGCGGGGCACATTAAACTTGTATTTGGCAACCTGACAGGCTACCAGATTGTCTTCGTCATCTCCGGTTACGGCAATAAGCAAATCAGCTCTGGAAGTACCGGCCTCGGTCAGAACAGCGGTTTCGCAGCCGTCACCGTGCAGGCAGACACTGCCCATTTCTTTGTTGATACCGTCACACAGGGAGGAGTTTTTTTCGATAAGAAGCACCTCGTGCCCGTCATTAAGGAGGGCTTTTAAAAGGTAATAACCCAAACGTCCGCCGCCAATTACTACAACATACATAGATTTATTCCTTGCCTTCTATCTTGTCTTTGAGCATTTGGGCGAAGATAGTGGTTGGGCTTATGGCATCCAGCCCAAGCAGGGTGTAAAGGTCACGGCGGAGGGGGTCATATATGCGGCATACCACTTTTGGTACGTTGAAAATCTTTTTGGCTATCTGGGCGGCCATAATATTGCGGTTGTCACCCTGAGTAACGGCTACAAAGGCATCTGCGGTTTCAATGCCCGCTTTCTTCAGGGATTCTTCATCCATGCCATTGCATAAAAGGGCTGTACCCTTGAAATCTGCCGGCAGGCGGCGGAAGCTATATGCGTCTACATCCAGCGAGATAACTTCGTTGCCTTCTTTATCCAGCATGGTGGCCAGCTGGGCGCCAACCCGCCCGCAACCCATTATGACTACTTTCATCTTCTACACCTTGCGCTGATGATAAACTATTACCCGGCAGGGAGCGTTTTGGAGTATATAGGGCAGTACATCGCCCATGCAAAACTCCCCGAAACGGGTTTTATAGCTAAGACCTATCAGTATAAGGTCTATTTCTTTTTCTACAGCTTCGTCAATAATGGCATTGGCTACTTCGCGTGCCTGAAGAAGGTCTGTTTCCAGTTTTACACCCTGTTTTTCAGCTATTTCTTCGGCTTTGGCCAAAATGCCTTCAGCCTTGGTTATGGCAGATGAAAGCTCGGCGTCGAGAGGTAAAGCCCGTTCAACCGGAATAATATGAACAGCAAATACCCTGGTTTTGCCGGAAACTTTGGATATAGTGCAGGCTAAGCTTATAGCCTCTTCGTCAGTTTCCGTGCCGTCTACAGGTACCAGTATACGTTCAAATTCCATAGTTTATCGGATAGCCCCTCATTTCCATAAAGTCCATTATAAACTGCAGTTTAATACTTTACAACTAAGGGGGTACTTAACGCCAGCGCCAGAAGGCCGGTACGAATAAAACCAGCAGGGTGAAAAGCTCTATTCTGCCCACCAGCATGGCTGTAAGCAGCACCACTTTGCCGATGCCGGGTATATCCGCATAGCTGGCCATGGGGCCGACAGTGCCCAGCGCCGGACCTATATTTCCCAAACAGGAGGTAATGCTGGATAGGGCGGTAACAAAGTCCAACCCTATAGCACTCATTATCAAAAAGCCTGCCCACAGGGTGGCAAAGTAGAGTATAGTCAGGCCTACCGAACGGGAGATAAGCTTGTCCGAAATAACATTACCGCCTATTTTAATTGGTATAACGGCGTTGGGGTTGAAGGTAAGCAGGATACGGCGGTAAGTGTATTTAAATAAAACCAGCAGCCGGATTACCTTGAGGCCGCCCCCGGTGGAACCGGCAGATGCGCCTACTACCATAAGCACCAGTAAAATAGCCTGCGAGAAGTGAGGCCACTGGGCGAAATCGGCGGTAGCAAACCCGGTGGTAGTCATAACCGAGGCTGTCTGGAAGCTCGCTTGGCGCAAGCCCTCAAAAATATTTATGCCGGCATTAGCTACCAAGTCCCAGTTTATAAGGAGTATGCAGCCTACCAGAATACCTATGTATAACTTGAACTCCGGGTTGCCGAAGAATTTGGCGGGACGGCCTTTCCAGAGCAGGTAGTAATAAAGTCCGAAGTTTACCCCGCTGGCTACCATGAAGAAAATGAGTATAAGCTCAACTGCCAGATTGTTATACACTCCGATACTGCTTACGGGTGCGAAACCGCCGGTAGGGGTAGTAGTCAGGATAATATTAAAGGCATCAAATCCAGGCAAGCCGGCAATCACAAGGGCTATAAAGCCGGCTACCGTAAAACCCAGATAAAGCAGCCACAATGTCCTTGCGGTATCACGGATACGTGAAGTCAGCCGTTCCTGCTGACCGGGTGTTTCGGCTTCCATAAGTTGGGAAGCACCGATACCCAGCATGGGCAATATGGTCACAAACAGCATGATAATGCCCAAGCCGCCTATCCATTGGGTCAGGGAACGCCAGACAAGTATGCCCTGAGGCAGGTTTTCTACATTGATAAATACACTGGCACCAGTGGTAGTCAGACCGCTCATAGCTTCAAAAATACAATCTATGACACTGGGCAGAACCCCTGAAATGATAAAGGGAAGCGAACCGAAAAGAGCGGCCATAATCCAGCTTCCGGCTACGATAGCCAGAGATTCACGCAGGCTGATACGCCTTTCGGTTATAGGGGTGAAACGCCACATCAGAAACCCGGCGCTAAGGGTAACTATAATGGAAATGCCGAATGCCAGCTGGTCCGGCCCTGCATTTATCAGACTGAAAATAAAGGGGATAAACATGAAGCCGCCCACGATGGCAACAACCAGCCCCAGGTAATGGAGAACGTTATTTATTTTCATGGCTTATTTAAACAGCTTCTCCACGTCATGCAGAACATTTAGCTGGGAGACAACAATAACATGGTCTCCGGCATGGATAACAGCTTCATCAGGAGGGATGATAACCTGATTGTTCTGGACAACCGCCCCTATGGTGGCTTCCTTGGGTATATCCAGCTGGTTAACCTTTTGGTTTATAATGCTGGCCTGCGGGCTGACTACAAATTCCACCGCTTCCAACTGGCCGCTTTCCAGCAATGCGGCGGCAATAGCTCCGCCGGAAAGTACAAAGTGGGCTATTTTGCGGGCGGTAATAATCGCCGGAGAACCGGCAACATCTATATCTACAGCTTCGGCCAGCGGTATATAGGAAGGTTTGTTGATAACGCTCAGGCTTCGGTCCACGCCCAGGTTTTTAGCTACCAGACAGCTTAAAATATTGAATTCGTCATTTTCGGTAGTGGCTACAAAGGCATCTGCTGAAGGTACGCCCTGTTCGGTCAGAAAATCCCGGTCGGTAGGGTCTCCCCTCAGGACCACTGCTTTTTCCAGCCGGATAGCGGCTTTCTGGCTTTTTTCCTCATCAGGTTCTATCAGCTTTACATCAACGTCATGGTCTGCCAGTCCTTCGGCTACCAGCAAACCTATCTGGCTGCCGCCCAGTATGAAAACGCTATGGGCAGGGCGTTGAATAGCGCTAAACATCCGTCCCAGATAATCCATATTGTCACGTTCGGCAACTAAGTAAAGAGCATCTTCATTTTCTAAAACCAGTTCAGGTTGGGGTACGAGGAGGGCTTCTTTACGGGCGATGGAAGCGACCACGCAGGGTTTAATAAAATTTAACTCACCAAGGGTTTTACCGGCCATGGGTGAGCCTTCAATAGTAAAGTTCCGTATCTGAACCAGACCGTTAGCCAGCTGTTCCACCGGAGTCGAATAAAAACTGGACAAAATACCCAGTATCTCACGGGCCATTTCAACTTCGGGATTTATAAATACATCTATCCCCAGTGACTTGGGGCGGATAATCCGTCTGGCAGACAGGGTGGACTTGGCGGGAGGTATAAAATAACCGGTGTATTCGGAATTGCGGATTCGGGCGGCTGTAGTGGCGGCACCCATCTCTTTGGCAATGAAGCAGATAACCATATTGGTTTCGTCACGGTCTGTTACCGCTAAAACCAGATCTGCCCTTTGAACCTCGGCATCACGCAGTATGCGGGGAATGGCGGCATTGCCGAAAATAGTTTTAATGTCCAGCTGCCGGTTAAGGTATTCAACAGCTGTTTCAGACTGTTCAATAACTACCACTTCGTGGTCTTCTACGACCAGCATGGAGGCTATATTAAAACCTACCGTGCCGCCGCCGGCAATCACAATATACATTTTCTAGTCTCGCTGTTTGCTTATAGAGTTTCTGAATTGTTTCAGATGGCTTATAAGCGAACTAATCCGGCTTTTCTGTTTTCTCTCCACCCGGAAAACCTGATGATGACAATGTTCACGGCGAGAGATGGGTTTAAGTATTTCTTCTTTTAGCATATTCTCAAAAATATATTTCTATAATGGCACCTAGGTTACCTAATGGTCAAGTGTATTTTTCAGGCTTAGGCATTTTAGGCAGTTGCAGGGCTGCTGTCAAATAATAGATATTTTCAGCTTTGAGTGACATTTTAATGGTGTTTATGAGAATGAGGTTGCTGATATATTTCCAATTGGCAGGGCGTTTTGCCTGCATTAAAGCAAAATAACTCAGGGAAAGGGCTAATACATCCGTCAGGACATTTCCGGCATCGCTTAGCAGAGCTAAACTGTTAGATGCCAGCCCTCCGATAAATTCGGCGAAGAGGATAATGCTGGAAAAATAATTCCCAGTCTCAGCTTATTACTGACCGGCATGGGGTTTTCAGAGGCAATTTTATTACTTGAGATGAAGGGCATAAGTCAATAATAGCAGAATTATTATAAACCTTAGTGTTGGCGGGATTTGAGCTTTTTCTTGATTTTGACCACCCAAGACCCTATCATATATATCGTAATGAAAGAAAAAATAAATGAGATGCCGTGTTGGCATAGGAGGACAGTTGCCTAAAATCAGTATTATTCCAAGGGAGGAAAAGTTCTTTGACTTGCTTGAGATGAGTGCAAAGAACATGGTAAGTACTGCCCATGAATTAGACGAATTGGTTAATAACTGGGTAGATGTGGATGACAAAGTTGCCCGTATAGCAGATTTGGAACACGAGGGTGACAGTATTGCCCACCAGATTATAAACCTTCTCCACCGAACATTTGTTACCCCTTTTGACCGCGAAGATATTGCTTTGCTTGCTCACACTATGGATGATGTTACCGACTTTATTCATTCGGCAGCGGATTTCATGTTTATTTACAAAACCGGGCGTCCCGGTGAACGTGCCAAAGAATTAGCTGGCATTATTGTGCTGGCAGCCAAGGAAGTTTCACTGGCTGTGCCGCATCTTAGGTACAAGTCTGAGATGAAGCAGGTTATTGCCCATTGCGTAGAGATAAACCGCTTGGAAAATATGGCGGATGTGGCTTTCAGGGCAGCTTTGGGAGAGCTTTTCACGGATTCAAAGGACATGGCAAACATTATCAAGTGGCGTGAGATATTTGAACATATGGAAACGGCCACTGACAGGTGTGAAGATGTAGCCAATGTTCTTGAGGGGGTTGCTCTGAAGAATGCCTGATGCCTCGTTTATTCCTTATCTTCTTATTATTCTTTTAGCTATAGGCTTTGCTTTTGTAAACGGTACTAATGATACGGCCAATGCTATTGCCACTGTGGTAGGTACGCGTGTTTTGTCTCCACGCAAAGCCATAATAATGGCAGCGCTTGCCAATCTTGTGGGTGTTTTTACCGGTACGGCTGTTGCCCGGACTATCGGCAAAGGCATACTGGGGCCTGAGTCACTTACCTACGAAACAGTTATTGCCGGACTTGTAGCCGCAGTCATTTGGTCTACTGTGGCTACTCGCAAAGGTCTCCCGGTCAGCCTGACGCACTGTCTGGTGGCTGGTCTAGCCATGGCCGGGGTTGCTATGGCCGGGGTTGGGGCGGTAGATTGGGGCATTCTTTTAAAAATTATTGCAGCTGTGGGTATTGCCCCCATTATGGGTATGGCAGGTGGTTACCTGCTTATGGTTGCTCTGCTCTGGATATTCAGGCGGAGTGTTCCCTCCAAGACGCATGGCCTTTTTTCTCATCTGCAGATATTTTCAGCCGCTTTTATGGCTTTCAGCCACGGGCGGAGTGACGGACAGATGCCGATGGGTATTATTGCACTGGGCACGGTGCTTTATACCGGCAATGCCGGTCTCTGGGATGCGATACCTCTTTGGATTATTGTTCTTTCGGCTTTGTCCATAAGCGCCGGAACGGCTATTGGCGGCTGGAGGGTTATCCAGACAGTAGGTGTGCGGATGACCAATTTGCGGCCAATAAACGGGTTTGCGGCTGAAACTGCTGCTGCTACCGTTATCCAGATAGCCGCTTCAATCGGCATTCCTGTTTCCAGCACCCATGCCATTTCTTCGGCTATCATGGGGGTGGGAGCTACCCGCAGGCTTTCAGCAGTGCGCTGGGGTGTGGCGGGAAATATAGTGGGAGCATGGCTGCTCACCTTTCCTATTTGCGGCGCTTTAGGCTTTCTGGTAGCCGGTTTGTTTAAGCTTGTGTTCTAGAGTTCAATAGAACGGGGATGTATGCGGCAGTGTTCGGCTGCAATAATAGACATAATTTCCCGGACAGCATTATCAATCTCCCCCTCTGGGTTGACTACCACGTAGTCAAAGTCGGGGAGTTTTTCTATTTCAAGCGGGGCTGTAGCCAGCCGCCGCTTGAGGGATTCGGGTGACTCCGTCAGGCGTTGTTCCAGACGGCGGGTAAGCTCTTCCATATCCGGGGGCATCAGGAAAATAAATACCGCATTCGGGACTATTTTTTTAATGCTGGCCGCACCCTGTACGTCCACCTTTACAATAACGTCAAAACCGCGGGATAAAGCCTGCCTGATAGGTGCTTTGGGTACACCGTAAAAATTTCCGTATACATTCGCCCATTCCAGCAATTCATTCTGCCCGATAAGCTGCTGGAACTCCGAAGGTTTGATAAAATTATAGTCAACTCCCTCAGTTTCGGTTTCCCGTTTGGGGCGGGTGGTAGTAGTGACAACATAAGTCAGAGGCAGTTTACGTTCTTTCATGCGGGCCAGAACTGCATCTTTGCCTACGCCGGAAGGACCGGAAACAACTAACAGCAGGGGTTTTTCAGCCTTATTAAAGTTCCAGTTTGTCATCAACCAGCTCAGGCTTTACCGCACCGCCGCGGCTAATAGAAAGGCGTCCGGTAATGGTTTCAGGGGCAAGCGCCGCCAGTACGATATGCCCGCTGTCAGTAAATATAACCGCCTTGGTCTTGCGGCCGTTGGTCATGTCTATTAAAAAGCCTTTAGTCCGGCTTTCCTGTATAATACGTTTAATAGGGGCGGAACTGGGCGGGGAAATGGCAATAACCCTGTTCATGGCCAGAATATTGCCGAAGCCGATATGGACAAGTTCAATAAACATGCTATTTCCTTAATGCTTAATAAGGCAACCAGAGGTAAAACGCTTAATATATTATAACTTTATCAAGCTAAATTCAACTGGGTCTGGTTTGAAGTAAGGCGTCATTTAATGATAAATTATCATAGGTTTTTATATTTACCTGTAAATCGGCACTAATACTCATAGATGCTTCTGGGTTTTGTCCAGCGGTATACTGGCAAGGAGAGGTATGTATACGATTGTTGAGCGGCAGGATTTGTTGCCCAAGGTACACTTGCTGAAGATACAGGCACCTAAAGTAGCGGCTGCGGCTGCTGCCGGACAATTTGTGATTTTAAGGATTGATGCTGAGGGAGAGCGTTTCCCTCTGACTATTGCGGACTGGGACGTTAAGGCGGGCACGGTTACGGTTATTTACATGGAGATAGGGGCATCCACCCGCAAGCTGGCCAAACTGGGTGCTGGTGATGCCATACTGGATTTTGCAGGCCCTCTGGGCAAACCTACCGAGATTGAAAATTTCGGGACAGTGGTCTGCGTAAGCGGCGGCTTTGCCATGGCTACTATTGTACCCATTGCCAGGGCTATGAAAGAAGCGGGCAACCGGGTGATAAGTGTGGTGGGTGCCAGAAGCAAAGATTTGTTTTTCTGGCATGACCGCCTGGAAAAATATTCGGACGAAATGATAGTCTGCACTGATGACGGTTCTGCCGGTATCAAGGGGGTTGTTACCGAACCCCTGCGTGACCTCCTTGCCTCCAGTACTAAAGTGGACCGGGTAATAGTGATAGGCCCCAGTGTCATGATGAAATTCTGCTCAAAAACCACTCAGCCTTTCGGGGTTAAAACTATTGTGAGCCTAAACCCCATAATGATAGACGGAACGGGTATGTGCGGCTGTTGCCGGGTAAGCCTGGACGGGCAGACCCGTTTTGCCTGTGTGGACGGGCCGGAGTTTGACGGACACAAGGTAGACTGGGATGGGCTGCTGGTACGCCAGAAATCTTACGTGGCCGAAGAGGCTGTGGCCGCCGAGAGATGCCGCTGTAAGGAAGAGGGGTGCGGAAGCCATGGCTAAAGCTGGATTGAACAGAATGGATATGCCTAAACAGGCAGTTAGCGACCGTATTCAAAATTTTTCCGAAGTGGCCACCGGCTACACCCCGGCTGATGCCCATACTGAAGCTGCCCGCTGTTTGCAGTGCAAAAAGCGTTACTGCGTAGAGGGTTGTCCGGTGAATATAGATATTCCGGAATTTATTTTGGCTTTGCGGGATGGGGATATGCCTGAAGCTGCCCGTATACTTAAAAAGACCAACAGTTTACCGGGGGTCTGCGGCAGGGTATGTCCCCAGGAAACCCAGTGCGAACAGGCCTGCATACTAAATAAAAAAGAAGCCTCCATAGCTATAGGCCGTCTAGAGCGTTTTGTGGCTGACTGGGAACGTGAACATTCGGCTGAAGTTAATTTGCCTAAGAGCCTTAAACCAAAGAGCGGTAAAAAGGCGGCGGTGGTGGGTGCAGGCCCGGCCGGACTTACGGCGGCGGCTGAGCTTGCCCGTTTAGGGCATGATGTTACCATGTTAGAATCTCTGCATACGGCAGGCGGGGTGCTGATGTACGGCATACCCGAATTCCGTTTGCCCAAAAACATAGTGCAGGGTGAGATAGAATACGTAAAATCTTTGGGAGTAAAGCTGGAGTTAAACTCGGTGGCAGGGCGGCTGTTTTCTCTGGATGACCTTTTTAAGCAGGGATTTCAGGCTGTTTTTCTGGCAACCGGGGCAGGCTTGCCCCTTTTCCTGAATGTACAAGGTGAAAACCTAAGCGGGGTATATTCGGCTAACGAATTTTTGACCAGAGTCAACCTGATGAAGGCTTATAATTTTCCATCCTCAGATACGCCGGTTAAAAAGGGCAAAAAGGTGGCGGTGATTGGCGGCGGAAACGTGGCCATGGATGCCGCCCGCTGTGCCTTGCGTCTGGGGGCGGAAGAGGTAAGTATCATCTACCGCCGTTCGGAGCTGGAACTGCCGGCCCGCAAAGAGGAAGTGGACAATGCCCGCGAAGAGGGTATCAAATTTCATTTTCTGACCAGCCCTGTCCGCTTTTTGGCTAACGAACAGGGGCAGGTGCGGGCTATGGACTGCCAAAAAATGGAGCTTGGCGAACCTGACGCCAGCGGCCGTCGCCGTCCTATACCGGTGGATGGCAGTGAATTTGAAATGGATATAGATTTGGCCGTTATTGCCTTGGGTACACGCCCCAATCCACTGGTCATGCAGTCCGCCCCGGATTTGCAGGTAAACTCAAACGGTACTGTTCTGGCTGATATAAACGGACAGACTTCGCACCGGGCAGTTTGGGCCGGCGGAGATATCGTAACTGGCTCTGATACTGTTATAAGTGCTATGGGAGCGGCCAAACGTTCAGCGGTTGTTATAGACGAATATCTCAGAAGCCTTTAATTCCGGCGGCTCAGCAGTAACATAATAAATATTACCAGTACCCACTTCCAGACATACTCCAAAGGGTCAGATGTAAGTTTGATTACCAGACTCAGGTTTTGGTCAAGTGAGGCTGTAATCTGGCTGATAAAGCTGTGCCAGGCCGGTATAAAGCACAGCACCAGCATGGCAAATACATAACAGAGCAGGGCAGAGCGAAACACGTTCATACCCCAACCGCCTTTCTTTCGGGCAGAGGCTGTCTGCCTGTCTGCCGTACCGTTTTAAAGAAAAACCCCCGCCTTTGTGACGAGGGTTTGATTTGTCCACAAAGGTTGGTTTACATATAGTTCCATTCGGGAGGGGCATCTTCGCCCTGTTCGGGTTTTGCAGCTTCATTTTCAGCTGCGGGTTTTGGTTCTTCGGCCGGCTTTTCGGCTTCAGGCTGGGGGGGAGGTCCTTCGGGGAATTCAAGTTCCGTAGGAGCAGACAAATGCATACCGCTCCAATGCCAACCGTTGTCTGCCTTTTCCATAACTCCGCTTAAGTAAAAATCAAAATCCTTCTGGTTTTCCCCGTTTTTACAGGTATAGGTTACATGGGTATCCAGCCAGGCAACCGGGCCGTTGCCTTTGATAGTAGTAAACCCATATTTAAATTTTACCGGAGTGGCTTTGTCCAACAAGGTTTGCATCCAGCGTTTAAAACCATTCTGCCCAAGGCCGACATTGTCAGGGCAGGGCCCCACGGTGAGTACATTGGGTTCGCTTTCTACCAGTGCTACCAGTGCTTCCATGTCTTTGGTTTCAATGGCTTCTTTCATGGCATCCAGTACCTGGTTAATCTCTTTGCGGACTTCGGGGTCTATCTTCATGTTAAGTCTCCTTGGATATTATACGGCTCTGATACTCGGCCATTATTTTTATAGCATTTGACTGTTTCTGTCAACTGATTTTAGCTTTGGTAACTGTTAACAGACCATAACTGATAGATTGGGTATCTTCGGTTTTGATATTCAGTTTTTCAAGCAGGGCGGGCACGCCGCCGTTTTTCAGATAGTGGCGGAAATTACGGTAGTGGTCGCCGCCGGCTATACGTTCTATAGTTCTTATCACCCAGCCGGGAAAACTGGCCGGTAGGGGGCAGGTGTAGTCAGCTATCAGTATATAACCTTCGGGTTTGACCACCCGTTTCATCTCAGCCAGTATCTCCATGCGGGTTTGGGCGGGTTTGTCATGGAGTGCCAGTGTGGTAGAAGTATAATCAAAGCTGGCATCTGTAAATGGCAGGTGGCGGGCATCTGCCTCGGTAAAATAACTGGCCGCGGGTGGGGCAGGGTCATAAAGGCGGCGGGAGAGACTCAGCATATCAGGGCTGAGGTCCAACCCAAAACCTAAAATACCCCGTCTGCGGTATTCGCCTACCTGGGCACCCGAACCGGAACAAACGTCCAGCACCCGTTCGCCCGGTTTTATGCCGCCGAATTCGAGTATAAAACGTCTCACGCCCCGCAGAAAAGGGTCTATGACAGTTGAGTAGTTTATTCCCAACATAACGCAGGGGCTACTTTTTTACTGACCAGACCAGGGCGATTACCCAGCCGATAAAAGTCCAGCCGAGGAGGAAATTCAGCAGGAAGATGGCCAGAGTATTGCGGCGGTGATTGGCTAGGGAGATTATGGTAGGCAGGAAATAAAATGCCAGACTGATTGCAAAAGAGATAAGCCCGAAAATTCCGCCAAAGAAAAAATCAAACACTTTAATACTCCTTGATAATTTAAAATAGTTATTATGAAAAGATTAGCCTAAAGAAGGGTTATTTACAAGACAGGGGGCAGCTTTTGACCGGAGCGGCGTTTCGGGCTGTTATTTCGGTTGAGTTCGGGATATTATAAAAATATGGATACTGAACAGTTTAAGCACATAGTAGCCGAAGCAGTGGATAGCCTGCCGGAGGAATTTTTAGAGTTGCTGGATAATGTTGAAATAATGGTGGCTGACCGCCCCAGCCGTATCCAGCGCCGTAATCTGGATATGCACCGGGGTGAAGAGCTGCTGGGACTTTACGAGGGCGTTCCCCTGACCGAACGCCATGCCTCTTATGGTATGGTTACCCCTGACCGCATTACTATATTCCGGCTAGCCATACTGGATATGGTTAAGACTGAAGAAGACATAAAAAATGAAGTCCGGCGGGTGGTCAAGCACGAAGTTGCCCACCACTTCGGCATAAGTGACGAACGGCTGGAGGAAATGGGCGGCCCGGTTTAGGTTTCAGCCGTTTTTTAATATGATAGTGCGGTGAAGATCTGCCCGGCGAAGTGTTTTTAAGTTGCCTGCAAAATAAGGTATATTTATATTTTATGCTCTTTACAGACATATATTTCAGGAGAATAAAATCCATGAGTGATACAGCCGCTTCAGCCCAGAGCCTGCATGAGCAGGGTTTTAACTGCGCCCAGTCTATTTTAGGTGCTTTTGCCCCGTCTCTGGGTATTGAAACCGGGATAGCTTTTAAACTGGCTTCTGCTTTCGGCGGGGGCATGGCGGCGCGGGGAGACAGCTGCGGGGTAATCAGCGGCGGGCTGATGGTAATAGGGCTGAAATTCGGGCAGACTTCGGCTGAAAATAAAGCGGCCAGAGAAAAGTGCAACCGCCTGGGCCGTGAATATATAAAGCAGTTTGAAGCCGAATTTGGGGCAACGGCTTGCCGTGACCTTATCAAGTGCAATATCGGTACTCCGGAGGGGGCAAAACTGGTAAAAGAAAAAGGCCTTCGTGAAGGCCTTTGTTCAAACCTGGTTTACAGCGGGGCGCAAATGCTTTCCGCCCTTATAGAGCAGGCTTAGACATTAAACAGGAAGTTGGCGGTGTCCCCGTCCTGTACTATATAGGTTTTACCTTCCAGTCTCAGCTGACCGCGTTTTCTGACCTCTGCCAGTGAACCGGCCGCAAGCAGGTCATTTACGTGGACAATTTCCGCCCGTATAAACCCCCGCTCGATATCAGAGTGGATTTTACCGGCGGCTTTCTGGGCTATAGTCCCGCGGGTAATAGTCCAGGCGCGCACTTCGTCAGGACCTACGGTAAAAAAGGATATAAGGTCTAAAAGCTCATACGAAGCCCTTATGGTGCGGTCCAGCCCGGTCTCTTTAAGCCCGTAGCTGGAGCGGAACTCGGCGGCTTCGGCCTCGTCCATGTTTATCAGCTCGGCTTCCAGTTTGCCGCACATTACAATCACCCTATAGTTTTTGCCTCCGTAGCGGCCGTTGAGTTCGGCCTCCATTTCGGCGGCTTTGGGCAGGTCATCTTCGCCTATATTTATCACCATAAGCACCGGTTTACTGCTTAGAAACTGGTATCCGGAGAGTATTTTGGCTTCTTCTTCGTCCAGTTCAATATCACGGGCGGGGATATCTTTCTCCATGGCTTCTTTGATTCTGGCCATGAGCTCTTTTTCCCGCTCCAGAGCGGCTCTTTCCGGGGGTTTGGCACCTTTCATCTGGCTGCCAATGCGGTTAAGCCTTTTTTCAATAATGGTCAGGTCTGAAAAAATAAGCTCGGCATTCATGGTGGTCAGGTCACGCTCTGCGTTCAGGCCGCCGGCGGGCAGGGGAATGGCGGTATCTTCAAATGCCCTAATAACATTCAGCAGGGCATCCACGTTTTGCAGCTGGGTTAAAAGTTCACCTGAAAAAGAGCTGTCTTTGGTGCCGCCCTTAAGGGAAGCCCCCACGTCAAAATATTTTATTTCAGCCGGGGTGAGTTTCTTGGGGTGAAACATCTCCTCTAGCGGAGTCAAACGGGCATCGGGCACTTTCACTATGCCTACGTTGGCCGAACTGCTCTGAGAATAAGAGCCGGTGGCGGCGTTACTGCGGGTGGCGGCGTTGAAAATGGTAGTGCGGCCGCTTTTTGCCAGACCTATTATACCTATTGTTACTGCCATATATTACTTTCGCTTTTGCTCCTAGATATCGTTCTTGCGGCTGTTTTTAAGTACGTCCCGGGATACCTTCAAGGCCAGGTCACGTTCACCGTAGCTTGCCTTGGTATTGCAGGCTATGTCCAGCAGGGCGCAGAGAGCCTCGTAGGAACCAAAGCGGGCAATATGTTTAATGGTCTGTTCCCTTATTTCAGGGGCTATTTCCATATCATTGGCAATGGCAATATGTTTGCGGAGTTCGTAGGGCATTACAACTTCTTCGGGCATTGTTTCAAATCCTCCAAGTGTAGCTTACGGGCAGATTGTAACATAATGCAAGGCAGTTTTGCACTAAACTTCAAAGGTTACGTACCTGCTTTCTTGTGCTACAATATCAGCCGAAGGTGGCTGTTAAATTTGCTGTATATTTTTACCGGCAGTGATGATTTTTCCCTGAAAGAACGCCTGAAGCAGATAAAACTGGCTTTGGGTGATGAGTCTTTGTCCTCTGCCAATACCACCATGCTGGAGGGCAAAAACCTGACGGCTGCTGAACTTCAAAACTATGTGCAGACGGTTCCCTTTTTAGCCCCTGCCCGGTTGGTCATAGTAAATGGCCTGCTGGAGAGGTTTGAAGGCTCAAAAGGTAAAGCTGCCGCTAAGGATACCGCAAGCAAAACCAGCCCGGATGAATTTGCCCGGGCGCTGTCTAATCTGCCCCCCACAACCCTGGCGGTGCTTCTGGACTATACCTCCTCCAAAGACGGTGACTACCGTGAAAAAGAAAAAGTATCCTCTTTGGCCTCAAACCCCCTTTTTAAGCTGGTAAGCCCCGGTGCCGAGGTAAAGCACTTTGCACCTTTATCCGCTCAAAATTTGCCCGGTTGGGTAATGCAGCGTGCCAAACAGTCTTCTATCCAGATGTCTGTTCCGGCTGCCCGTTTGCTGGCCCGTTTTGTGGGGGCGGATTTGTGGGCACTTTCCTCCGAGATTGAGAAACTGGGGTTGTATGCCCAGGGGCGGGTGATAGAGGAAGCAGATGTTGAGAATATGGTGGGTTATGCCCAGGAAGTAAATATATTTGCTCTGGTGGATGCCGTACTGGACCGCAAGGTTAAAGACGCCCAGCAGTCTCTGGCGGCTTTTACTGCCGGCGGCGGGTCACCCGGTTTTTTGCTGTTTATGCTGGTACGCCAGCTGCGGCTGATGGTGCGTTATACCGCCCTTAAAAAACGGGGGCTGAAAGAGGCCGAGATTTTTAAAGCTATGGGCGGCTCTGAGTACGCCCTTAGGAAAACAGCCTCTCAGGCGGCCTGCCAGAACATGGACAGCCTTAAATCTATGTACTTCAAACTGCTGGAAACAGACTTTAATATAAAAACCGGCCGCTTTGAACCTGAGCTGGCCATGGGTTTGCTGGTTGCCGAACTTTGCGGGAGAAAATAGCTTGGAAGAAAAACGAAAACAGTCACTGAAAGAACAGTTGAAAGCCGTAAACTGGGGCAGCCTGCTGCTGACCTTCGGGGCTCTTATAGCACTCAGCTTTCTGCTGGCTTGGGGGCTGAATTCGCTGGTGGACAGTCTGGAAATACCCCTTGATGAATATGCCTGGCTGACCTATCTTTTGGTTTTTGTTATGTCTATACTGGCCAACGCTACCGTAATAGCCCCGGTGCCATTTGCCATTTCCATCATGGTTGCGGCCGCTACCAATTTTAACCCGGTGATGGTAGCCCTGTTTGGTGCTTTGGGTGGCAGTCTGGGTGAAATGAGCGGTTATTTTGCCGGCCGTCTGGGCAAGAAACTGGCTATTCCCGAAGGGCTGGTGGGTTACAGCCGGGTGGAAAGCTGGATACAAAAATACGGGGCTTGGGCAATTGCCTTTCTGGCTGCCCAGCCGGTAGTGCCTTTTGATGTGGGCGGGCTTATTGCCGGGTTGGCACGCATGCCCGTTCACAAGTTTTTGCCAGCCCTTTTTCTGGGTAAATTCCCCAAGTATATTGTGATGGTGTATGCCGGAATAGGCCTGATAGACTGGCTGCCTTTCCTGAAGAGCTAGGTGCTTATTTAGCTTTAAAAGTAAGGGGGCTTTGTGAACCAAAGTAATTTAGAGGTCATACTTAAGCCCTGTTTGTGCCTGGATATAGGCGGCAGTAAAATCCGCTCGGCGGTAGTGACCCATGACGGACGGGTGGTGGCCTGGGAACAGGAGCCTACCTGCGCCCGGAACGGGGCGGAGGGTGTATTTGAGAATATATGCCGGGTGTTTGAGCGCCTGCTTGAGCGTAACAACCTTTGTCTTTCCCAGTTTGAGGCCCTTTCTGCGGCGGTAGCCGGGGGCATAGATATGCCAAACGGACTAGTTACCCAGTCTCCCCATCTGCCCGCCTGGCGGGATGTACCCCTTCGGGATATGCTGGCAGAGCGTTATCTTAAAACATTCCTTATAAATGATGCCTCCGCCGCTGCTTTGGCCGAACACAAACTGGGAGCGGGGCGGGGGGTTAAAAACCTGGTTTACCTGACGGTCTCCACCGGTATCGGGGGCGGTATTATTATAAATGATGAGCTTTATCTGGGGCAGAGCGGCTGTGCCGGTGAAATAGGTCATATGTGTCTGGATATAAACGGCACTGAAGATGTCTGCGGCAATGTAGGCTGTCTGGAAACGCTGGCTTCGGGTACGGCTATTGTCCGCAGGGTTCAGGCTGAACTTGCCGGGGGTGGGTTTTCCCTGCTTTCAGAGCGGTTTAGGGCGGATTACTCTGCTTTGACGGCCGAGGATATCGGCCTGGCGGCTTCCGAAGGTGACAGGCTGTGCCAGGGGGTTATCCGCCGGGCAGGTGAATACTTGGGAATAGGGCTGGCCGGTATTGCCAATATATTTAACCCTGAGCTTATTATACTGGGGGGCGGGGTTTCCAAACTGGGGGAGATTTTTATTGAACCTGCCCGCAAAATGCTTTTCAAACGGGCCTTCCGTCTGGCGGGGGATGATGTCCGGCTGGTTGCTTCGTTTCTGGGGGATAATGCCGGGGTGACCGGGGCGGCACTTTATGCCTACGGCTGTCTGGGGGACGGAAATAAAACCCCTTAGGGCTGAACGGGTATTATATATAATATAGAAGACCCCCTGTCTATTTATTAAAATTGACAGTATAACGGGCTTAAATTAAAATCGTATTTATCTTATCTATCTTGAAATGGCAGGTGCGGCTTTGTTTAGCAGTGATGAATTACGCGAAAATTATCTGAAATTTTTTGAGGAGAAGGGGCATAAAAGGATTGCCAGCTCTTCTCTGATACCCCACAATGACCCCACCCTTCTTTTAACTACCGCCGGCATGGTGCAGTTTAAGCCCTATTATCTGGGGGTGGCCAAGCCGGAAAACCCGCGTATGATTTCCTGCCAGAAGTGTTTCCGCACTACCGATATTGAATCCGTGGGGGATGCCAGCCACCTGACCATGTTTGAAATGCTGGGCAATTTCAGTATCGGCAATTACTTTAAAAAAGAGGCTATTGCCTGGGCTTGGGAATATGTGACCCAAAGGCTTAATATACCTGCCGAAAGGCTCTGGGTGACAGTTTATCTGGATGATGATGAGGCTATTGCCCTCTGGAAGGAACAGGGAGTACCCGAAGGGCGGATAGTCCGTCTGGGTGCGGCTGATAACTTCTGGGGGCCGGCCGGGGATTCAGGCCCCTGCGGCCCGTGCAGTGAAATCCATTATGATTTCGGGCAGGAAATGGGCTGCGGCAAGGCTGATTGCAATCCCTCCTGCAAGTGCGGCCGTTTTTGTGAAATATGGAATCTGGTATTTGTCCAGTTTAATCAGGATAAAAGTGGCAAACGCCAGAATCTGCCTGCCCCCAGCATTGACACCGGGATGGGGCTGGAACGCTTAACTATCCTGATGCAGTCCAGGAAAAACGTATATGAAACCGATATATTTGCCCCCGTTATAGAAAAAGCCTGTCAGCTTTCGGGTAAGAAATACGGGTGTGATACCGCAACGGATAGAGCTTTACGGATAGTCTCCGAACACAGCCGGGGCATTACCTTCCTGATTGCAGACGGGGTTATCCCGGATAAGGCAGGGCGGGGGTATGTGCTTCGCCGCCTGCTTCGGCGGGCAGTCCTTTTCGGACGCAGGCTGGGTCTTGAAAAACCCTTTCTGGTGGACATGGCCGGGGCTGTTATTGCCCGCATGAGCGGCATTTATCCCGAACTTAAAAAACGCCAGACCTATGTACTGGAGATGATAGCCAGTGAGGAGGCTCGTTTTTCGGAAACGCTGGCTACAGGGCTTGAGCTTCTGGAAGAAATAGTCCGCCAGACCAATGGCGGGCAGATTTCCGGTCAGGATGCCTTTAAACTGTATGATACTTACGGTTTCCCGGTGGAAATGACCACCGAAATAGCCGCCGAGAGGGGCTTGAGTGTAGACCTTGGCGGGTTTGAAGCCGAAATGGAAGTCCAGCGTACCAAAGCCCGTTCCAGCCGCAAGTTCAGTTTTGATGCGGCGGCTACTGCCGAGGCAGTCAAGAATATGCGCCACGGGGAAAAGACCTGTTTTGTGGGTTACGAACTTACCCGCCAGAAATCAACTGTTATGGATATTTTGACCGAAGGCGGCAGTGTTGACAGCATAGAAGAGGGTGATGAGGCCAGTATAGTGCTGGATGAAAGCCCTTTTTATGCCGAGATGGGCGGACAGGTGGGTGATACCGGTGAGATTATAACCGGCGGCGGGCGTTTTGAGGTTAAAAATACCCTTCACCTGCCTAACGGGGTTTTTCTGCATCAGGGCAGGGTAATAAGCGGCTGCCTGAAAATATCTGAGTCAGCCGCTGCCCATATTGACGAAGAACGCAGGCGGGATATTGCCCGTAATCATACCGCCACCCATATACTCCAGACAGCTCTCAGACAGGTGCTGGGTGAGCAGGTTCAGCAAAGGGGTTCGGTGGTGACGCCTGAGCGCCTCCGCTTTGACTTTTCCCATTTGAGACCCATGACCAAAGACGAAATCCGCCGGGCAGAGGAATTTGTAAATGACAAAATCCGCCGCAACCTGCCCGTTTATGCCGAAGAAATGCCCTACCGCCATGCCCTGGAAGAGGGTGTAACCGCTCTTTTCGGGGAAAAATACGGTGACAGGGTGCGGGTGCTTAGAGTAGGGCGTCCGGCTGTTTCAGCCGAACTTTGCGGCGGTACCCATGTGAGTGCCAGCGGCGAAATAAGCCTGTTCAAAATAGTCAGTGAGAGCAGTGTGGGGGCAGGCCTTCGGCGGATTGAAGCTGTAACCGGGCGTGAGGCCGAGGCTTATATTAACCTTCAGCAGGACAGCTTATCCGAGCTTTCAGGTATGCTGGAAGCTGCGCCTGAGGAATCTCCCCGCAAACTGGCTGAACTTAAAGAAGAAATAGATACGCTTAAGAAAACAGTCCAGAATCTGGAACGCCAGATGTCCCGCGGAGAGGCGGAAGAGCTGCTTTCCAAAGCTGAAGATTATAAAGGGATTAAACTGCTGGTCAGCCGCATGACTTCGGTCAATGCGGATACCCTGCGTGGAACGGCTGATTTCCTGCGGGACAAGCTGGGCAGCGGGGTAATAGTGCTGGGTACGGTCAGCGAGGACAAGCCCTTTTTCCTGTGCATGGTAACGCCGGACCTTATTGAGAAAGGTTATCATGCCGGCAATATAGTCAAAAAACTTTCCCAGATAGCCGGCGGCGGCGGCGGCGGCAAGCCGAATATGGCTCAGGGCGGCGGGCGTGACAAAGCCAAACTGGACGAAGCCCTGCAGGCTGTAAAGGGAATGCTATAAAGAACTGCTGCGGAGGGCTAAAATAGGCCGTATACTGGCTCTGGACGTGGGCGACAAGTGGATAGGGGTGGCTTTGAGCGACCCCTTGCGGATACTGGCTTCGCCTTTGGTTATCCTCCGGCGTGACAATGATGTAAAGACAGTGGAAAACATTGAAGCTTTAGTCAAAACCCACCAGCCGGATTTGCTTGTTGTCGGCTTGCCGGTATCTCTGAACGGGACTATCGGGCCTCAGGCGGAAAAGGTAAAGGCCTTTAGCGGGCTGCTTTCGCAGAGTTTAAATACCGAAATTGTTTTTCGGGATGAACGCTTCTCCACAGACGAAGCCCGCCGCAAAATGAATGACAGCGGCAAAAATAATAAAACTGTCCGGGATGATGCGGCCGCGGCCGCAGTTATTTTGCAGGACTATCTGGACGAGACTAATCCGCCCTGCTTCCAGCCTTAAATATTCAAGGAGCATAATTTTTGGATAAATCCTTTATATTAAATAAAACCAGCCCCCGCAGTTCTGCCCGCCGCGGCCAGCTGCTTACAGCCCACGGCAAGGTGGAGACGCCTGTTTTCTGCCCGGTAGGCAGCCAGGCCACTGTAAAAACCCTTACCCCCGAAGACTTAAAATCTGTTAACGTAGATATGATATTGTCCAATACTTACCACCTGTATCTCCGCCCCGGCATACCCGTAGTCAAAGAAATGGGCGGTTTGCACAAATTTATGAATTGGGACGGGGTTATCCTGACTGACAGCGGTGGCTACCAGATATTTTCACTGGCCAATCTGCGCAAGCTGGATGAAGGCGGGGTCAGTTTCCGTTCCCATATAGACGGCAGCACCCGTTACATCACCCCCGAAGATGCGGTCAGCTTCCAGCAGGACTTGGGTTCGGATATTGCCATGGTGCTGGACGAATGTCCCCATTCCGAAGCCTCCGAGAATGAGGTTTTGGCGGCTATGGAACGCACCCACCAGTGGGCAAAACGCTGTCTTGCCGCCCATACCCTGAAAAGCCAGCACCTTTTTGCCATTGTTCAGGGGGGGCTTTCCCCCGTACTCAGGCAGCAGTCTGCCGAATATCTGGCTTCGCTGGATTTCCCCGGTTATGCCCTGGGCGGGCTTTCTTTGGGTGAGCCTAAGGATATTACCTTTGAAACAGTCCGCCATACCCTGCGTTTTCTGCCCGGAAACAAGCCCCGCTACCTGATGGGAGTGGGTGCGCCGGAAGATTTGCTGGAAGGGGTAAGCTGCGGGGTAGATATATTTGACTGTGTATTGCCTACCAGAGTGGCCCGCAACGGGGCTTTTTTCAGCCGCCTGGGCAGGCTTAATATCCGCAATGCCTCTTTTGCCACCCAAAAAGGGCCGGTTGACCCGGAGTGTAACTGCTATACCTGCCGCAATTATTCGGCGGCCTACCTGCATCACCTGTTCCGCTGTGAAGAAATTCTGGCCTACCGGCTGGCTACTATACATAACATTGCCTTCCTGAGCAACCTTATGCAGGAGGTGCGTACTTCTATTGAAAAAGATTGTTTTGAAGAGTTTAAAGGGGATTTCCTGGCCCGCTATCAGCCTACCAACGAATCTGTCCGTATTGAGCAGAAACAGAAATGGCTCTCCGCCCGCAGCGGTGAAACCCCTTCCTAGTTATTAACTGATGGCTGTCTTGCGGCAAGGATAAAAAACGGGAGGTCAGGGGAGCTGTTTTAACAGTGCTGTTTTCTGTTATTATATTTTTATGATAACAACATTTGAGCTATCCACCCGCATTATCTTCGGGGTAGGCAGTATAAGCAGCCTTAATCACGAAGCTTCATTGCTGGGCAGACATGCCTTGCTGGTTACTGGTAAAGAAGCGGTACGCCGTTTAGGCATACTGGAACGGGCTACATTTTTGCTGAAAGAGGCCTGTATTCAAACCACCCTGTTTGACAGGGTAGAGCCCAATCCCCGCTCTTCTACAGTCGACGCCGGTATTGCCTTAGCCAGAGAAAAAGGGATAGACCTTATTATTGCTCTGGGCGGCGGGAGTGCCATGGATGCCGCTAAGGCTATTGCTTTCGGTCTGGCCTGTGAAGGGCCTGTCTGGGATTACATAAAACAGGGAGAGTACCCTGAGGGTGATTTTCTGCCCCTTATAATGATACCTACCGTTGCCGCCAGCGGCTCGGAGGCAAACGGGAATGCGGTTATTTCAAACTGGGAAAAACATGAAAAAAGGGTTATTTCCGATAGTCGCCTTCAGCCTAAAGTGTCTCTGGTAGACCCCCTGCTGACACTCAGCCTGCCTCCCCGCCAGACAGCCCAGGGAGGAGTGGATATTTTTTGCCATATAGCAGAGCCTTATCTCACCGCCGCAGACTCCTCCCCTTTGCGTGACGGTCTGGCCGAACTTGCTATGCGTCTGGTGGTGGAGTATTTGCCCAAGGCGGTTAAGACCCCGCATGACCTTCAAGCCCGCACCCAGCTTAGCTGGCTTTCAACCATTGCCTGTTCCCAGTTCATGTCACTGGGCGGCAAAAGCGGCAATATGACCATGCACGGTTTGGAGCATGCCTTAAGCGGTTACTATGATATTGCCCACGCTGACGGTTTGGCTGCCCTTTTGCCGGCTTACATGAGAAACCTTTACCCTGTTCGCCGCCACCGCATAGAAATGCTGGGGGAAAAAGTATTCGGGCAGACAGACGGGATAGCGGCAGTTGAAAACTGGCTCAAAAAAAATAATATGGGTTTCAGTCTGAAAGAGCTGGGGGTTTCCGAAGCTAAAATAGATGAAATAGCGGCGGCTGCAATCGTGATGTCACCCTGGGTGAAAAACCACCCCGGTCTCCTTGACAAGAGGGTAGTCACAAGTCTATACTCTACTGCTTTTAATTAAGCGCCTTTTAAATAGCTTAAAAATCTGAAAAAATCTCTGAGGTTTTTCCCGCTGAACGTGGGGTCGCCCTTGACAGTGGCTAAAGCAATGAGATATAATACCCTTCGCCTCTGAATGAGGCAGAGAGATAAATGATAAAAATAGCTACATAGAAATTAGTTTAAGGTGAATCCAAGCTCGCGGCTTGGTAATGTTACCAAGCCGCTTTATATTTGTTACGCACTTTAAAAACTGAATACTACGGGTTAATATCAATTCCGAAGCAGGTCAAGCAGGTAAGGGCACATGGTGGATGCCTTGGTATCAAGAGCCGATGAAGGACGTGGTAAGACTGCGATAAGCCTCGGTCAGCTGTCTAACAAGCTTAGCCGGGGATTTCCGAATGGGGCAACCCGCTCAGGCAAAACCTGAGTACTCCCAGCTCAACACATAGGCTGGGTAGAGGTAAGTGGGGGAAGTGAAACATCTCAGTACCCCGAGGAAAAGAAATTATTCTCCTAGTAGCGGCGAGCGAACGGGGATGAGCCCAAACCTTGTAATCTTAGTGGTTCTGTGACCTATGTTTACAAGGGGTTGAAAGAAGAATCTGGTTTGTGCAGAGCAAGCCGAGAAGTTACAAACCTAACCCTATTAGAAGGTCCCTGGAACGGGCAACCACAGAGGGTGAGAGTCCCGTAAATTAAAGGGTGTAGGCTTCTGATTCTTTCTTAAGTACCACGAGACTCGTGGAATCTCGTGGGAATCCGCCGTGACCACATGGCAAGGCTAAATACTCTTGATGACCGATAGTGAACTAGTACCGTGAGGGAAAGGTGAAAAGCACCCCGAGAGGGGAGTGAAATAGAACTGAAACCGTGTGCCTACAAGCAGTCAGAGGAGCGTAAGCTCTGATGGCGTGACTATTGAAGAATTATCCGACGAGTTACTCAGTGCAGCTGGTTAAGCAATTAAGTTGCGCAGCCGAAGCGAAAGCGAGTCTGAATAGGGCGTTTTAGTTGTACTGAGTAGACCCGAAGCCGGGTGATCTATCCATGGCCAGGGTGAAGTGAAGGTAATACTTCGCGGAGGCCCGAACCAGTCAACGTGGCAAAGTTGTTGGATGAGCTGTGGATAGCGGTTATATGCCAAACGAACCCGGGGATAGCTGGTTCTCCTCGAAATGCATTTAGGTGCAGCCTCAGGCGTTCATTAATGGAGGTAGTGCACTGGATAGACTAGGTGGGAGAGATCCTGTCAACTCTAACCAAACATCGAATGCCATTAATCAAAGCCTGGGAGTGAGACTATGGGGGCTAAGCTCCGTAGTCAAAAGGGAAACAGCCCAGACCATCAGCTAAGGTCCCTAAGCGCAGGCTAAGTGGGAAAGGAAGTAGCATTGCCTAGACATCCAGTAGGTTGGCTTAGAAGCAGCCACCCTTTAAAGAGTGCGTAATAGCTCACTGGTTGAGTGGTGTTGCGCCGACAATCCAACGGGGCTTAAGCCTGTCACCGAAGCTATGGATCTACCTATATGGTAGATGGTAGAGGAGCGTTCCCTCGGCAGTGAAGCAGGAGTGTAAACAACTGTGGAGCTTAGGGAAGTGAGAATGTCGGAATGAGTAGCGCAAGGCGTGTGAGAAACACGCCCACCGTAAACCTAAGGTTTCCTACGCAAGGTTAATCCGCGTAGGGTTAGTCGGACCTAAGCCGAGGCCGAAAGGCGTAGAGCGATGGACAGCAGGTTATTATTCCTGCACCACCGTTGTGGAGGTAAAGGGGGGACACAGGAGGATAGATCAGGCATGTCCATTGGACATGGCGTGTCGCTGAACCCTAGACGTTTCAGAATAGGCAAATCCGTTCTGGAGTTAAGTTGAAGTTCAGTGGAAGGTGCGGAGAGATCCAAGCCAATCTGGTTGAGTCCAAGCTGTCGAGAAAAGCCTCGTTACTGTTGAAGCAATGGTGACCGTACCGCAAACCGACACTGGTAGGTGGGGGTAAATGTCCCAAGGTGATCGAGATAACCCTCGTTAAGGAACTCGGCAATCTAGCCCCGTAACTTCGGGAGAAGGGGTGCCCTCGCGAGAGGGTTACAATAAAGTGGCTCGAGTGACTGTTTAACAAAGACACAGGTCTCTGCAAAAGCGAAAGCTGAAGTATAGGGGCTGACACCTGCCCAGTGCTGGAAGGTTAAGGGGAGGAGTTAGGGCAACCGAAGCTCTGAACCGAAGCCCCAGTGAACGGCGGCCGTAACTATAACGGTCCTAAGGTAGCGAAATCCCTTGTCGGGTAAGTTCCGACCCGCACGAAAGGTATAACAACTTGAGCGCTGTCTTAACGAGGGACTCGGTGAAATTGAATTACCCGTGAAGATGCGGGTTTCCCGCGACTGGACAAAAAGACCCCGTGGAGCTTTACTATAACTTGCCATTGAGTCTGGGTTTATCATGTGTAGGATAGGTGGGAGGCTGAGAAGCCAGGGCGCTAGCCTTGGTGGAGCCAACGTTGAAATACCACTCTTGATGGATCTAGCCTCTAACTCTAGAACAAGCTAGAGGACAGTGGCTGGTGGATAGTTTGACTGGGGCGGTCGCCTCCTAAATTGTAACGGAGGCGCCCAAAGGTTCCCTCAGGGTGGATGGAAATCACCCTAAGAGTGCATTGGCATAAGGGAGCTTGACTGCGAGACATACAAGTCGAGCAGGGACGAAAGTCGGGCAAAGTGATCCTACGGCACCGAGTGGAAGGGCCGTGGCTTATCGGATAAAAGCTACCCCGGGGATAACAGGCTTATCTTGCCCAAGAGTTCACATCGACGGCAAGGTTTGGCACCTCTATGTCGGCTCGTCGCATCCTGGGGCTGGAGTAGGTCCCAAGGGTCCGGCTGTTCGCCGGTTAAAGCGGCACGCGAGCTGGGTTCAGACCGTCGTGAGACAGGTCGGTCTCTATCCGTCGTGGGCGTCTGGAGATTTGAGAGGGTCTTTCCATAGTACGAGAGGACCTGGAAGGACAGACCAATGGTGTGTCAGTTGTTCTGCCAAGGGCATTGCTGAGTAGCCAAGTCTGGTTTGGATAAGCGCTGAAAGCATCTAAGTGCGAAGCCGGCCTCAAGATTAGATCTCCCATCCCGGGCAACCGGGGGTAAGACCGCAGGTAGACTACCTGCTTGATAGGCTGCATGTGTAAGTACGGTAACGTATTAAGCTGAGCAGTACTAATGGTCGAGGGCTTGACCTGTTTCTGAATTGATATAAACCCATGTATTCAGTTAATATAGTGTAGACAAATATCGCTTGGATCAAGGTTAACAAGTGAATTAATAGCGTGCATCCGCTCCCCTGGTGGTTAGAGCGGGGTGGTACCACCCGTTCCCGTCCCGAACACGGTCGTGAAACGCCCCAGCGCAGACGATACTTAGGAGGCAACTCCTTGTGGAAAATATGCCACTGCCCGGGGAGCTTTGCTTTTTTCTTCACTTGAAAGCAGAGCTCCATTTTTCCCTCTGATATTTAGTTAAAAACTAGGCCCGTTAAGGGTCTTTTTTTATTTCAAAGCTAATGCACCCTATTTGCCTTTACACTTTCTTTTTGGCTGAGCTATAATAAGAGTACTAACCGAGTGAAAGTAAAAAAATTATGTCTAGTAGATTTGATAAATTTTCTGAAAGAGCGCGCCGGGTTCTTACCTATGCACAGGAAGAGGCCCAGAGCCTTAACCATAACTATATCGGTACCGAGCATATTCTGCTGGGGCTGGTAAGGGAAGAAGAAGGCGTGGCTGCTCGAGTACTGGTCAACATGGAAGTAAATTTGGCCAAAGTACGTTCTGCCGTTGAATTTATACTTGGGCGGGGCGAACACCCGGCTACCTCTGAAACCGGTCTTACCTCCAGAGCCAAAAAGGTAATAGAACTGGGTATTGATGAAGCCAGAAACTTGGGGCACAACTATATCGGCACTGAGCACCTGCTTTTAGGTTTACTGCGCGAAGGCGAAGGAGCAGCTGCCGGTGTGCTTGAGAGTTTCGGGGTTACTGTTGAAAAGGTACGCACCGAAGTGGGGCGTATTTTAAATCAGGGCTTAAATAAACCTAAAACCAGCCGTACAACTCCCAGCCGGACCCCCCAGCTTGACCAGCTGGGCTTTGACCTTACGGCTGCTGCCAGAACCGGCAAGCTTGACCCGGTTATCGGTCGTGCCAAAGAAATAGAGCGGGTCGTTCAGATTCTTTCCCGCCGTACCAAAAATAACCCCGCACTTATCGGCGAACCCGGTGTCGGCAAAACCTCCATTGTAGAGGGGCTTGCCCAGCGGATTGTTTCGGGTGACGTGCCGGAAACTCTGGAACAAAAACATATAATTTCTCTGGACGTGGCCTCACTGGTAGCCGGTACTAAATACCGGGGTGAATTTGAGGAACGGCTCAAGAAAGTTATTGAAGAGATTAAAACCGCAGGCAATATAATCCTGTTTATAGACGAATTTCATACCATGGTGGGTGCCGGTGCCGCCGAGGGTGCGGTAGATGCCGCTAATATCCTCAAGCCTTCGCTGGCCAGAGGTGAGGTACAGGTAATAGGGGCAACCACTCTGGATGACTTCCGCAAGTATGTTGAACGGGATGCCGCACTTGAGCGGCGTTTCCAGCCGGTGCTGGTGGAAGAACCGGCCATAGAAGATACCCTGAATATTCTTCGCGGCATAAAAGAGCGCTACGAAGAGCATCATAAGCTTATCATCAGCGAAGAAGCTATTGCCGCTGCCGCCAATATGGCTGCCAGATATATACCTGACCGCTTTTTGCCGGACAAGGCTATAGATTTGGTTGACGAAGCTGCTTCACGGGTGCGGATAAAGAAGCGCACCAAGCCGGTCTCTCTGAAAGAGATGAAAGCCATAGAAGACAGCTACCGCCGGGATAAAGAAGCCGCTTTGGCTACCCAGCAGTATGACTATGCCTCCGAATTGCGTGAGCGGGAGCTTCAGATAGCTGAAAAGATACGCCGCATGGAAGACGAGTGGCAGAACGAACAGGCTATGGACAAGCCGGTAGTGGGCGAAGAAGATATTGCCCAGGTGGTCAGCATGTGGACGGGTGTTCCGCTGGTACAGCTTACCGGTGACGAAACCGAACGTCTTTTACATATGGAAGAAGCCCTGCATGAGCGGATTATCGGCCAGGAAGAAGCTATTGTTACCATATCCAAGGCTGTCAGGCGGGCACGGGCCGGTCTTAAAGACCCCCGCCACCCCATCGGCAACTTTGTTTTCCTCGGGCCTACCGGCGTGGGTAAAACCGAGCTGGCACGGGCGCTTGCCCAGTTTATGTTTGGTTCGGAAGATGCTTTGGTTCGGCTGGATATGTCCGAATTTATGGAAAAATTTGCCGTATCCCGTCTGGTGGGTGCACCTCCCGGATATGTGGGTTATGATGAGGGCGGTCAGCTGACTGAAGCCGTTCGCCGCAAGTCGTACTGCCTGATACTGTTGGACGAAATAGAAAAAGCTCATCCTGATGTTTTCAACATACTTCTGCAGATATTTGATGACGGCCACCTGACAGATGCCAAGGGCAGAAGGGTGGATTTTCGGAATACCATTATTATCATGACCTCAAACATTGGGGCTGAGCTTATCCGCAAGGGCAGCGGGACTATCGGTTTTGCTACCCAGACAGATGAATCAAAGGCTCAGCAAACTAACTTTGAGCATATGAAAGACAAGCTGCTGGGTGAGCTCAAGAAGAGTTTCCGTCCGGAATTCTTGAACCGCATTGACAGCGTGGTGGTTTTCCACTCGCTGAACAAAGAGCAGATTCGCAGCATTGTTGACCTGATGCTTAAGAGTGTTATCAAGCAGATGTCTGAAAAGGGTATCGGGCTTGAAGTGACTGAATCTGCCAAAGACCTGCTGGGTAAGAAAGGTTATGATGAGGTTTATGGTGCAAGGCCGCTGCGCCGCACTATACAAACCATGATAGAAGATCGTCTGTCCGAGGACCTTCTGCGGGCTAAATTTAAAGCCGGGGATAAAGTGATAGTGGATACTGCTGAAGATGAAATAATTGTCCGTCTGGCAGAGCCGGCTGAGCTTAGTCAGGCTACTTCGTAAAGGCTGGGCAGGGTGTAATTGATTATTTAAAAGGGGAGCTTTTAAAGCTCCCCTTTTTATTTTCTGGTAGAAAATAGGGCTTTGGCAGAAAAACTAATAGGACGCAGGGAGAATGCAAAACGGTGGCGTGTCCTTTACCCGAAGAGTTAAAAAGGAAACTGAATAACGGTTTGCTTCTCATGCGGACAGGCATGTGGGTTACCATATTCCTCAGCCTGCTGCATGGGTTTATTCTGCTGGAGTACCAGGCTTTTCAGATTGCCCTGATAGTTGCTTTGGGGGCTGGGTTTATAATGTGGTTGGGTATTATGCTGACTATGCGGATGCCTATGGCTGGCGGAGTGTTAGGTCTATGCTTTTCGCTTCCGCTTGCGGTGCTTACCGGGTATTATCTTTTCCAAGGGGTGTTGGTGGCGCCTTTGGCCGGGCTTTTATTCGGGAGTATATTTTATCAGGGCGGCTGTCTGGTAGTTATCGGTTCTTATGAATCATATCTCCGCCGGAATATCTGAAACTATTTTAAGCATCAGGGTTATCCTTGCTTTAGCGGATTAAATTGTGTAGTCTTTTGTATATGGAAAAAAGCCGTAGAGTTTATGTTTGTTCCAACTGCGGGCGTGAGAGCCTGAAGTGGCTGGGGCGCTGTCCCGGCTGTCAGGAATGGAATACCCTTGAAGAAACAACGGTTGTTTCACCTGTAGGACGTAAAAATGAACCTGCCCGTGTTATCAGCCCGGCGGCTGAGCTTTCCAGTCTGCAGGCAGCCGAAACCACCCGGCGGAGTTTATCTATTTCGGAGTTCAACCGGGTATTAGGCGGCGGCATAGTGCCGGGTTCGCTTATGCTTTTGGGTGGTGAGCCGGGAATCGGCAAATCCACTCTTCTTCTTCAGGTGGCGGCTTCGGTAGCACAAAGCGGCGGTAAGGTAGTATATGTTTCAGGGGAAGAAAACCCCGCTCAGATAAAAATGCGCGCCCAACGTCTTGGTATCAGCGGCGAAGGGCTTTTCCTTATGGCTGAGACCGACCTTAATGCCATTCTGGCTCAGCTTTCAGTCCTCAGCCCGTCATTGGTCGTTATTGACTCTATCCAAACTGTATTCCTGCCGGAGCTTGAGGCCGCACCCGGTGCTATAAATCAGGTGCGTGAATCAGCCCTCCGCCTTATGCAGTGGGCTAAAAGCAGCGGTGCCAGTGTATTTATAACAGCCCATGTTACTAAAGAAGGCAATATAGCCGGGCCGCGCATATTGGAACACATAGTAGATGTAGTCATGTACTTTGAGGGAGAGTCCCAGAGTGCTTACCGTTTAGTGCGTTCTGTCAAAAACCGCTTCGGTTCCACTAACGAAGTGGGTATATTTGAAATGAAAAGTGAAGGTCTGGTAGAAGTAGCTAACCCTTCCCAGATATTTTTATCAAATCGCCAGACAAACACGGTAGGCTCGGCTGTAACCGCTGTACTGGAGGGCAGCCGTCCTTTGCTGGTTGAGGTGCAGGCACTTACCAATACCACCAGTTTCGGCCAGCCGCGCCGCACTGCCAACGGGGTGGATTTTAACCGCACCCTTATGATAGCTGCGGTCCTCTCCAAACGCCTGTCCATGCGTTTAGGTACGCAGGACATTATTGTAAACGCCACCGGCGGTATCCGTTTGGATGAGCCGGCTGCAGATTTGGCTATTGCACTGGCTATTGCTTCCAGTTACCGGGATATCGGCGTATGCCCCGAAACTATCGCTCTGGGAGAGATTGGTCTTTCTGGGGAAATGCGGACTATTTCCCATCTGGAAAGGCGTCTTTCCGAGGCCAGCCGTTTGGGTTTTAAAAGGGCTTTGGTACCGGCCGGTGCTAACTGCCACAATGTACATAATATCCAGATAATTCCGGTTTCAACTGTCAAAGAGGCAGTGAGGCTGGCACTTACCGGGGTGAAAACGGAGACGGAAGATGTTTTTGAATGAAAAAGTCGGGGCAGTTATTGTAGCTGCCGGTCAGAGCCGCCGCATGGAGGGACAGGACAAAATATTTGCCTTGCTCGCCGGGAAACCTGTTCTGGCTCACACCCTTTCGGTTTTTCAAAAATCCCCGGAAATAGATGATATTGCTCTGGTTATGGCCGAACACAATATTGAAAAAGCTAAAGAGCTGATCAAAGAATATAATTTCAGCAAGGTAATTGCCGTATGCCCGGGCGGCGAACTCCGTCAGGACTCTGTCTGTTCGGGGCTGACTGCCTTGTGTGATTGCGGTTGGATAATAATTCATGACGGGGCGCGTCCCCTGCTTGATACTGCTTCCATACCCGAAGGACTGGAAGCTGCTAAACTCTGTGGTTCGGCTATTGCGGCCGTACCCCTCAAAGACACCATTAAAGAAATATCCCCGGAAGGGCTGGTAGAAAAAACCCTGCCCAGAGAAAAACTGATATCTGTCCAGACGCCCCAGGTATTCCGGGCAGACATTATCCAGAAAGCCTATCGCAGAGTGGGTGTAACCGCAACGGATGATGCCCAGCTGGTAGAAAAATTGAAGCTCCCTGTCAAGATATTCTCTGGTGCATATGCTAATATAAAGATAACCACACCCGAAGACCTGCTTATGGCAGAAATACTGCTGAAGAAAGGACGGTGAGCATAATGCGTGTTGGAAACGGTTATGACGTACATCGTCTGGCACCGGGGCAGAAACTGGTGCTGGGCGGGGTGGAAATTCCTTTTGAGTGTGGGCTTATCGGCTGGAGTGATGCGGACGTGCTTACCCACGCCATTATGGATTCGCTTCTGGGGGCGGCGGCGCTGGGGGATATAGGGCTTTACTTCCCTCCGGGTGACCCCAAGTTCAAGGGCATATCTTCACTAAAGCTCCTTGAGCAGGTAACAGCCTTGCTGGCTGAAAAAGGTTTCGGGATAATAAATATAGATTCAGTTATAGTAGCGGAGGAACCAAAGCTACGTGGCCATGTAGATACCATGCGTAAACACCTTGCCAAGGCCATGGGGATAGACCCGGGGCGGGTAGGGATAAAAGCCAGCACTTCGGAGCAACTCGGCTTTGTAGGCCGCGAGGAAGGCATGGCAGCCTGGGCAGTGGCCCTCGTAGACGAAAAATAGACTATGAAAATATATAACACTTTATCCGGCAAGCTGGAAGAATTTATTCCTCTGGAAGATGGCAAGGTAAAAATGTATGTCTGCGGCATAACCCCGCAGTCAGAGCCGCATATCGGCCATGCCATGAGCTATATAAACTTTGATGTAATCCGCCGTTACCTCAGCTACAAAGGTTACCGGGTAAAATATATCCAGAATTTCACAGATATAGATGACAAGATAATTGCCAAAGCCAACGCTCAGGGCATAGAGCCTTCTACCCTGGCCGAAAGAAATATAGGGGTGTTTCTGGATGCCATGGCCGCACTCAACATAACTCCGGCAGACTACTACCCGCGGGCAACTCAGGAAGTGCCCAAGATAATAGAAATGGTCTCCGGACTTATAGAAAAAGGCTATGCATACGAGGCAGGCGGCAGTGTCTACCTGCGGGTGCAGCAGGTGGAAGGATACGGCAAACTGTCCCACCGCACTCTGGAACAGATGATGGCCGGTGCCCGGGTGGAAATTGATGGAGAAAAAGAATACCCTATGGACTTTGCCCTTTGGAAAGCCACCAAGCCTGGTGAACCTTCCTGGGAAAGTCCCTGGGGATTGGGACGCCCTGGCTGGCATATTGAGTGTTCGGCCATGTCTCTGCGTTATCTTGGAGAGCAGATAGATATACACGGCGGCGGGCAGGACCTTATCTTTCCCCACCATGAAAATGAAATAGCCCAGTCAGAGTGTTTTAGCGGGGTCAAACCCTTTGTAAAATATTGGCTGCATAACGGCCTTCTCAAGCTTGGCGAAGAAAAAATGAGCAAGTCACTTGGTAATCTGGTTACCATAAAAGAAGCCCTCAGCCACTATTCGGCTGATGCCCTGCGTATTTTTGTGCTTAGCTCCAGCTATCGTAATCCGCTTACTTATTCTGAAGAAGCCCTGGAAGCGGCCGAAAAAGGGGCGGAACGCCTGCGTCAGACAGCCGCCAGACAGGATAATCCCCAAGCCAATGAAACAAATGTAGATGTTAAGACATACCGTGAGCGGTTTACCCAGTATTTGGACAATGACTTTAATACCTCAGCCGCTTTGGCTACTATCTTTGACCTCAGTAGGGAGTTAAACCGTATTGAAGCTGAGGGTGGTAAAAGTACGGACGGACAAAAACTGTTTAAAGAACTTGCAGATATTCTCGGGCTGAGTCTAAAAATAGCAGAACCCGAGACTGGGACCGATTCCGTACCTTTTATAGAGTTGTTGATAGAACTCAGAAAAGACCTGCGTCTGGCAAAGCAGTACCAGCTGGCAGACAAAATCCGTACCAGTCTGGATTCTGCCGGGATACTTCTTGAAGATTCTGCCGGTGGCACTGTCTGGAAAGCAAAAAAGTAAAGTAAAACACGGAATCTTGGGGTTAAATAATCGCCCCGAGGTTTTATTATAAAGCTAAAAAAAGTTGCACTTGGTGTCTATTTGTGATAGATTATCTATCTGTTGCTGGGGCCGTAGTTCACTTGGGAGAACGTTTGACTGGCAGTCAAAAGGTAGAGGGTTCGAATCCCTCCGGCTCCACCATAAAGCTAAAAGCACCGCCGGTAGCCAAAAATGAATGCTTTTAGACCATTTAACTAGTTCCAGTTCCAACGAACAGTCCAAAGCTGAAACCTACCATTTAACTGATTTCAAAAACCTCTCCGGCAGGCTGAAAGCCTTTATCCTTACGTGCAAAGTTGCCCGATTATCTCCGCATACTATCAAATACTACACTTATGCCCTTACTTCATTTTTAGGCTATTGCTCTACCTTGGGCATAAATGCAGTTGAGGAGATAGAGGCAAACCACGTCAGGCTTTACTTAGTCAAACTACAGGAGAGGAATAACCCGACCTCAGTACTTGATTACTACAAGGCTGTAAAGCGCTTCTTTAACTGGCTTATTGAGGAAGGCGTGCTTTCAAAAAGTCCCCTGGCCACCATTAAGCCGCCCCGGACAGAACAAAAAGTAATCCGGCCATTTACCAAACAGCAAATAGAAGATCTGCTTAATACCTGCGGAGATAGTCCAACCGGGTTGAGAAACCGGGCCATGATACTCACTATGCTGGATACCGGGCTGCGTGTTTCTGAAATGGCAGCTATCCAGCTAAAAGACGTAGATTTTGATAAGGAAACCATAATCGTAATGGGTAAGGGCGCTAAGCAACGTATAGTTCGCATTGGACATAAAACCCAGGAATCTATCCTACGTTACCTGCTTACCAGGCAAGACGAATGCCCGGCACTCTGGCTTTCAACTACAGGCACTGGTCTTTCAACCGAAGGGATAAAAGTAGTAGTACGGGAATTGGGTAAAAGATCAGGAATTACTGGCGTAAGGTGCAGCCCCCATACTTTCCGGCATACCTTTGCTACTCAATCACTTATAAACGGGGCAGGAGAATTTGAAGTTCAATCTTTGCTTGGCCATAGCACCTTAACCATGACAAAACGCTATACAGCGAGCTTAAGAAGTGAATATGCTGTTCAGGAACACAAAAAATTCAGTCCAGTGGATAATATGAGACTATAATTTATTGATTGTTATCGATTCCTTTGTTACCAAGTAATTCAGCAGCTAAAGCTACTCCACCAAGTAGTGCTAGGCCAACAACTATAGTATTGGCTATCTCCATTTTTGTATTTGTATATTCTTTATATAGTTTTATCTTTCCCGAATGGCCATTTGGACATTGTTGATAAGCAAAATGATACAAACTTACTGGTACACCACAATCACATTTGCCTATTTCTGTTTTTAATATTCTTTGTAGATGAGCTCTAGCACGTTCTGCCACAGTTAATTTCTCTTGTGCTACTCTAAGCTCAGTTTTTTCTTTCTCTAATTCAATTTGAAGATTTCTATTTATATTTTCTTGTTGTATAAATTTATTCCGAATTTCTCTTAGTTTTTGTTGATTATCTGGTAATAATAGTCCTTGATTCAGTAAATCGACAATTATATCGCCTTTCTGTTTTCCGGATAATTGAGCTAATTCAGTGATCTTTTCTTTAATTTCTTGGGGTATTCTAGCATAAATTGCAACGGTACTCATTTTCGTGATTTCCTCCAATATAGTAATATCTATATCAATATAATATCATAATGTCAGAAATTAACAAGCATTAGCCTAATAACTACTTATTAAATATTTAATATGTTATGAAAAACACCCACTGTGTTGACAATTTACAAATATAATATATAGTATGTCGGTAATTAATTATATTTCTGATAAGAAGGGAGAGAGAAATGCCTCTTATCATTACGAAAAGTTCTAATCAAGGATTAGGCGATATTGAACGCAAAGCCCGTATTAATGATTGGATTAATTCTAATGGTTCAAAGCAATGTGTGATTGATAAGCCCGTTAACTGTAAAAATTCTAAATCTCCAACAGTTTTAGTTAGATGTTCAGCAAAGTGAGTTTTTAGATATTTGTTTCTAAAATTCAAACCTTCCTCAAAGAAAGCTTCCAGTAGACATGGCCCAAACAGGTTAAACGATTATATGTTCCAACATGAACGTCGGTTAGATGATTATGATTATTTCATCAATGATTATAATATTAACTGGGATACATTAAGTTTTCATGATGGAATTAAGTTAATAATGCATTTAGAATGCACAAGTAATTTAGTGATAACTATTGAAAAATTCGCAAAAATAACATCTGATATGATTGCTGGACAATATATTTATTTTGCTCAGACTCATACTTATTCTTATAACGTTTCAATAAGAGACATTGGAAATTGTTTTAGATACGATAACTGCCATAAGCATCGTAACCACCAAACTGAACACCATTTGCATGTATATTCACAGCCAGGTAAAGGTGAAAAAGATGGCAGCCCAATTTGTTTAGGAGATGACTGGCCGCATATGCATGAGGTAATAGAAGATTCTATACATTACTTAGCTAGTATATAGGCGCTATTTAATTCAAAAATAAACAGAAACCATCAGCTGACTATTTTATTAATTCGCCACCCAACTTAATCGCTTCTTCTACTATCCGTGGCAACTTCTCGTTATTCATACCGCCAACTTCTATCATCCGGTTTTGAACTTCAATTCTGAATTCATCCGAGTTAAACCATTGTGCTGCTTCCTGATTTACCTGATTGGCAGCATGAATTGTGCCAGTTGATACACAGCAGAGGGCCGCAGCTGTCAGAAGTACACCTCTGGCTTGTCTCATAAGGTGATCATACCTACACTTTTTCTGTTTATATCTCAGTACTCCATAGAGTTCTCCGAAGAAGCTATAACCTTCTTCTATTACATTCCACCAGTCTTTCACTTTCCACCTGTGGCGGTGACTATCATTACCCGGGGTTCTAATAGTAAGCCAGTCCTGGACGCAGTATCGCCAAATATCGCTTATACGTTCTGTAAGAGACCAGAAATCATCAACACTCATTTCCTTGAGAAAATCACGCCTGCATTGAAATTCAACCCGGGTTACTGCGCTTACACCGTCCCAGCCATTGGCTGACCAAAGTGTTTGAAACCACTCTTTTTGTGAGATAATAACTTCCAGGCTTTTATCATATATCCGACTAATAATTGCACCCTGGCCGAAACGGTAGCCAGTATCCCTCTTGCCATTTACATAGTGTTCAGCCGGTAGGCTGCCGTAGTATTCAGTCTTGCCTCTGGCCCGGGTTACTACATCATTAGCCAAGTTTATTTGGGGCATATCCATTTGCAGATCTATACACAGGTCACACCGGGAGACTTTATCACCGGTTATAATGGCCCAGGTGCTTAGCCAGTGTTTAAGGTCATATACAACGTTGCGTGCGTTGAAAGACCAAAGATATTCGGCCCTGAAGGTTACATATAATTCAGGATAGATCCGGCCATTCTCTGGCTTTCTGGCAATACAGATGCTTACATCGGCGTTTTCAAGCACCCATTCGTAGCCCTTAGCGCCTCTGGCATGGACTACAAAAGGCTTTCCGTACCAATCTATACCTGTGCCTTTGCCGCCAAAGAGCTTTTCGCCGGCTTCTTCTTTGGCTTGCTCAAGGATTTTAAAGCTTTCGGGGTCTCTGTATCCTGCTACGTTAAAACCTATTACCAGACTATCTATTCCAGAACCAATAACTGTATACATTTTGCTGCCTGCCTTTATCCGGGTGTATTCGTATGGCGTTTGCGACCTCCCTGTTAGTAGGTGAGGGAGGTCGCCGGTCTTCCCGGCTATATTGAATTTTTGATGTTGTTAAATTGGTGCCGGCATTTATTCTTCTATGCTGGCACTAATTGGGCTTGCCGCACTGCCCTTGCTATTGCTAATCCCATACATAAAGGCACACCATTACCTACAGCCTTTTCCTTAGATGCAGCCAGTAAGTCCGGCAAATCAAAATCACGGGGCAAACCCTGTAACTCGCACATGTCAGCGAAATAATAAGAAGCTAAGCCTCTTCTTACAGTACCCTTACTACCTGAACGGTTTGCAGCTCTTACTGCATAAGCGAATTCCCTATGTTCAAACAAGGCTACCTCTATAAATGGCTTCAAATCCAAATTACTATGAAAATATCTGACTCTACTCTGTTTCTCCCCCAGATACCGGGGAGATAATTTGACTACATACGGCGCATCATGTTTTACAACAGCTTCCAGCACCCACCATAAAGGCTGTGCTTCGTCTTTAATACGCATAGCCTCGTCCCATAGTGAGTAACCTACCATGCTATTAAGATGTGCCAGTTTACTTTCCCCAACACAAGGTGGACCACCAATCAATCCGGCAAATACTCCGGCCTCAGGATGAAAACTTTTAATATCTCCGCCCCAAAGCAGGTCTGGTCCGCGCACAACACAATACCCTTCCTGCTCAAAGGCTTTACCGAATAAATCGACTCCAGGAAATATTGATAACACTGTATTCATGCTTTTACCTCTGGCGTTATTCTTAACGCCCTTTTTAAACTGTTCCCCCGACCTGAGTTTTCCAGTTTAGCCCTTGGTCAAGGCCTCGCCGCCCGGACCGGCTCTCGCCGGATCTTGCGGCTTGTTGCACAGCCTTGACTGGCAGGGCAACAGTAGAAACTGTTCAAGTCGGGGGATGTTTTCATTTTTAATAGACTGTCTGCTTCGTGTCATATAGCTTGAACACTTCAGAGGCCGGTGCGATTTCAAGCAAATAAGGGTCTCCGCCAAACCGGCCATCTATGGTATAGACGACTATCCGGTCTCCGATTATTTCGGGCAGAAGTGACATTATGGTTGCTTCACGGAATATCAGGTCTACGCCCAGGCCTTCGTGCATGGTGTAAATAATCAGATTATCCAGTTTCATGGTCTGCCAGATGTTGACCAGAACCTGGCTTTGCTGCTTACCGGTGTATCCCCGGTGGCTGAACAGCTGGTCTGCTTCGTCTATAAGTATCAGCCAGCCCCGCAGCTCTTCTTCTTTCATCCGGGCCAGGAAGTCTATTATTTCCGAGTTGCGCTGCTGCTCTATGCCGTAAGAGGGAATAGAAACGTTAGAGATAACTTTGTCAGGTGTGAAATGGCCAAGTTTTATCTCATTAACAGCCAGGGCTACCATGCTGGCAGTCTTGCCGCAACGCATATAGCCCCGGATTTTTACTACTCCCTCTATTAGGCGGTCAGTTTCCATTTTTTAAACCTTGCCGATTCCGAACTGGAAAAATCCCTGCTTCCGTTTTTCTTCCAGGGCTACCGCTTCATATTTGGCAACTGTGGCCGCCTGGTCTCTTACCAGAGTGTCAGCTGTATGGGCGTATCTTTCGCATTGGTCTGCAATCTGGTGAAAGCAGGAAATGCCAAGTACCTTAGATGTCATATGGCAAAGCTGTAGAGTCCTGGCCAAAGCTACCGGACAGTTGCGGTTAGTGGGTGAATATTCCAGCATCTGGCTGGAAACATTTTTATTCCCCAGCTGGCTGGGATGAATCCCGATTTTCTCCTGTTCTTCTAAATATGACATTTAACTGCCTCCAGCCGGGGGATTAGTCGGTATATAATCCCCTTCGGGTATTTCCGTGCCGTCAGAAGGATTGTCTGCCGGATTGTCAGGATAGACCGGATTATCCGGTATGGTTTGTTCAGTGGCAGGCTCATTACTGCCGAGATTGAATATTTTGTCCTTGTTCTGAAGTACAAATAAGCCGCCTACAAAGATAGCCACTACCAGGAGAATGGTCATAAAGTTGATGGACATCTTCTTGTTAAGCCCTTTTATCTCCTTGAGGGCGTCAGAAGTAATCTTGCCGTTTACTGCCTGGTCAAACATATTACCGTCAAACATGGCTTGTCCGGTTACTACATCGTAATCCACCGCCGAGCCAAAGACATGGGCGAATAGCGGCCTATTCCATAACTGAGGCACCCGGTATTCTTCGGCGTGTTCATGATAAACATGATGCTTGCCATTGAGACGGTATTCAAAATGCACACCCTTGTCTGTTACATCGGTAACCAGCCCTTTTTCCAACAGCCGTCTATCCATATAATTCACCAGTACATAACACCGGTTTGAGGGCCGGAATATTTCCAAATCACGCATTGTCTTCACCTCTTATTAAAATCATCATGGCCCAGACAAAACACCAGGCCATGCCAACCGCTATGCCTATCTTGGCAAACTGGGGTATAGCTTCATTGGGCAGCAGTGACATCAGGAGAAAGCCGCAGGCACTCAGCAGAAGCCAGCTGCCCCTTGCCAGTACTGCCCCGATAAACAGCACCGCGAATACCACCAGGGTTATTATGAGTCCGATATCTATCATTACTCTGTACCCCTCAGCAGTTTGAGTACGATATAAACCAGGATATAGCCGATAGGAGTAAAGAGTATGATGTTAAACAAAACGGGCACGCCTTCCAGCTGGAAGGTTACAGCGCCCCACAGGAAGGCTACGCTGTCTCCTATTTTGGTAAAGGCATCGACTATACCCGTTGGCTGTTCTATGGGTACTCCGCCGGTGTAAGAGCCAACTCCGCCAATGCCGAAGTGGGCGCCCACCAGGCTAAGCAGCATAACCAGCAGTACGGATAAAATCAGCAGCCCGTTATTGCTGAACATTACCCGTCACCACCCATCAGCCGCTTGCCGCTGCCCATCTGCCAGACTACAAACGCACCCAGGGCAGCCAGTAAAAGCACCAGCCAGATATCTATCCACTGCATGGCAATAAATGCCCCAACCACCAGCAGGGGAGTTACGATTGCCATTATGCGTACTTTCCAGCACAGGGCTATGGAAGCAGCTACGCAGGTAAGCATAATCAGCCAGCGGACACCGCTATCCTGCTCACCGATTTTACCTATCGTATCGGGTATTATCTGGAGTAAGTCACCGATAGTGGGAGTTTCAGGCGGAGGTACATAGAAAGCCCCATTTACATAAGTAACTATGATATAAGGCTCTATCTTTACCGTATCTTCGCCCAGTGTTATATCTGAACAGCCGGGGCTTACCCATTCGTCAATATAGGCTTCACCCGGATTCCAGAGTACATTATTGCTGCTGTCATAAGAGGGATAGCCCAGCATGGCATCTTCCAGAATTACCCCTATGCGTAAATTGTCATTGTCATCTAAATAGGGGGTAAGCCAGGAGACTTGATTAGCCGAATCCCATTCTGTGGGTACTAAGTCCCAGCTGTGCAGGCCGTTTGCCCCTTTATCTGCATCTGTTTGACCTGCCGGGTAATATTGGGTTGAGTTATAGGCATTGGCCATAAACCAGCGCCCGTCAGTCTGGCTTTCCAGATTTGCCGGGTTAAATACCAGTACCGCTTTGGTCTTATGGTAGATAGTGCCTCCCTGGTGCAGGACTACCTCAATACTGCGTATCTTGGAGTTATCCAGCAGCCCTTCAAGGTTGAAGTACAGAATATTTCGGTAATAATCATCTAAAGACATCAAACCGGTCATTCTGGTTACGCTGAAATACAGGTCATAAGCGCCTGTTTCCCAGACAGTACTGCCATCATCATTTATTAAAGTACCGCCACTGTAAGGGTTATTGGTGGCACAATAAAACTTGTAGTAGTTTGAGGATGTGCCTGTACTGCACTGGCCTACTATCACATACTTAAGCCCTTGTTCTATGGGTAAGTTGCTCATAGCCCAGGTGTAGTTTGTGGTAGAGGTGCTTATTTGTGCCTGGGGTATGACTACGCTGCCTATCAGCGCACCTAATGAGGTAGACGTATTATAGGAATACAGCTTTAGTGTCAGGTCACCCGGTGTGCCTGTTTTAGACACCTTTAAAGTTATATACTGCAGTCCGCCCGAACCTAAAGCGGTAAAGGATTGCCCCCGTTTATATTGCCCGTATATCATGACGCTGTCTGAAGTACTGGCCGTATTTTGGGCATCAGTTACACTGCCGGCTGTAGAGCAGGTATAGCCGTTATAAAAGGTACTGCCCCCTTCACCCAGCATTATTGAACTGGCTATTGAGGTCTGGAAAGGGTTGCCGGATACGGCCAAATCAGACCAGGTAAGGTTCAGATTATCTGCATAATATTCATAGGCCGAGGTTGCTGTAAACGTCTTGGTTTGCAGCGTTTCAGCAGCAGATACCGTACCGGGCAGCATGCTAGCCAGCATTACCGCCAGGCTGGATATTACCCTGATTATTCGTTTAAGGTTTGTCTTCATTCCATTTGTCCTTTCTGTTTAATCTAACTATCTCTGCCCTGAAAACTACCTTATCGTCTTCAGGGCAGGGGAGAGAGATTAGTCGTGGCGGAACAGATTTACAGCCGCCATGATGATGCCGGCGCCGCCGCCCAGAGGAATAGCCCAGACAAGCAGGTCCATAATGGTTTTAACCATGTCGCTGGAACTGACATCGGCCTGAATAGTGGCATTGGCACTTACCAACGCCGGGGTGAGGGCCATCAGGAAGAAGGCAGCCATGAACAGCATTATCAGGCCGCCTACATTTACGTTCCCAAGCTGATTACAAGCAAGGCTGGTAATGAAGCTTTTGGCACGGCCCTGCAATACTTCTACCCGGGCAGGGTCAGGGATGATTACGTGTTTTATCATTGAAAACAATTTGCCCATTTTCTTTTTCACCACCTTTCTTTTTCGCATATCTCAAAGCTGCGCAGGCTTTAAAACCTAGTGTTTGCCGGCTTTTTCCTTATTGTTGCTTTCAGCTAGTAGCTGGCGTTCGCCGGTATCAAGTTCTATTTGGATATCTTCGGCCGTTAGGGAGTCATACTTTTTGCCCTTGTATTCACTGGTGTCTTCTATTCCTTCCAGGTAGACAAACTGACCTTTTTTCAGCTCGCGGTAAGTGTTTTCGGCCAGAGTTCCCCAGCATTTAATGTTCTTCCAGGTAGAGGCTACGGTTTCCTCTTTCTTTTCCTTGTCCCAATAACCGCCGTAACTTACCGAGAACCTGGTTACGGCCTTGCCGGTGGGTGTATAGGTCATTACCGGCTCTTTGGTTACCCTTGCCCTGTGGATTTTCATCTCACAATAAGATTTGCGTTCATACTTCTGATCCATGTGTTTTCCTTTCGTTTTTAAAAATTAAGCCGCACCACTTACGCAGTACGGCTTGCCCACATCAGCTTTAGCTCCTTTAATGAATAACCGCCGGTAGCCACTCCTTTGTTATTTTCTATATTTGAAGCTTTCGCTTTGCGGTCTCGTATCTCCTGAAGGGTAGGCAGCCGGGGTCTTCCCCCAAGCTTGCCCAGTTCCTTCATATGTTCCCGGCCGTACAGGGCTACTGTTTTAAGTCCACCCAGGCGGCCAGCCTCTTTATTTGTTAGTTTATTATGTTTATTTTTAATAACCATGACGATATTAAAACTTAATAACTAAAAACAGTCAAAGATGTTGGTAAGGCGTAAGGACTAAATAACGTCATAATGACTACAAGAAGGCTACTTTTATCTTTCGTTTTCATTTAATATCTTGTTATTACTTCGTAATAAAGATAAAATCTCGTCATGGAAATGAACATTGGTGAAAAAATTAAGTCATTAAGGCAAATCCGTGGTCTCACGCAAGGACAATTATCAATAAAATCAGGATTACCCCGGACAACTATTGCCAGTATTGAGAATAAAATTTCGGCTAGACCAAGTGCCGCAGTATTGGTTAAGTTGGCTACAGCATTGAACGTTGATGTTTCTGAACTATATGAAGCAGCTGGAATATATGCTACAGAAAGCGGTAAACGTCACATAGAAACGCCTGATGAGATTTTGGAACGCCTAAGATTGGCTTCGCCCATAGCCGTACCGGTTTATACAGATTTCGTCATTCATGCCGGTGATAATGTTGAAGCCCCGATTGAATATATCTACCTGGCCCGGCCTAAAGCCACTGGCAAGAATATAGAGGCTTACCTAATAAAAGGGCAGTGCATGGAACCAGATATCCGGGACGGGGATATTGCCATTGTTGACCGCGACACAGTCCCGGAAAAAGGCAATATAATCCTCTGCCTGATAAACAATGAGATTGTTATCGGCCGCTACCTAATGGACAAAGAAGGCAAGCCCTATATCCAGAATGGCCACGGCAAACATGACCTGAAAGAGTGCCAGGCCACAGCCGTAGTTATTAACATATCCAGAAATATGAGATAAATAGGATTCTTAAATGACCAATTCTAAAAGTGATAATAGGGAATACTCAGCTACAAGTCTAGCTAAAGAGCTCAATATTACACCTCAAGATACATTTAATAATCTCCAGGCACTTGGCTTTATAGTAAGAAAAGATAGCACTTGGGAATTAACTCCTTTAGGTATTTCTAAAGGTGGAATATATAAGCATAGTGAAAAATTTGGGCGCTATATTTCTTGGCCAGAATCTATTAAAGACTTTTTGTCAGATGATAAGCCAGGACAAAGCAATTCAGATATTACTTCCACAATTATAGGTAAGCATTTCAATGTCCCTGTCACCAGGATCAATTCTATCCTTTCAGAATTAGGTTGGATAAAAAAGCACCCCGTAATGGGTTGGGAAATCACTGCTCAAGGTAAACGCTTCGGTGGTGTGCAGCATAAATTCAGCGCTACCGGCGCTCCCTTCGTTAAATGGCCAAATGAAATTCTCAACAACAAAATACTTGTTATGAACGTTGAAGAAACGCAAGGCCAAGTAAGTAAAGTAGGTAGTGATAATAGTCATTCCACAGATGATCAGAGCTTTAGAGAAAAATTTAAAGCGGAATTCAGAGTCAAAGACGGGCATTACGTTCGTTCAAAATCTGAAATGATTATTGATAACTGGTTATACGATTCTAAAATTATTCATGCCTATGAAAGAAAACTTCCAATAGAAGAAGATCTTTATTGTGACTTCTATATTCCTACAGAAAAAGTCTATATAGAATATTGGGGATCAGAAGAAGCCGCTTATTTAACTAGAAAGAAGAAGAAGCTTGAAGTTTACAATAAATATAACTTTAAGCTAATTGAATTGACTGAAAAAGATATAGCCAATATTGATGATGTATTGCCTGCCAAGTTACTGGATTATGGTATTGCGGTTGAATAAAAACGATTACACGATATCATTGTGAATAGCATATCTCCTAAGCATCATCAATTAGAGATAGATGGTTGTTTTAGAATTGTATCAGAACAATATGTTGGCTTGGTTATTAGAATTATTAAGGTCTATTTGTAATACCTAAATATCAAATTGATATGGTAAATTTATAGTAGCAAGCGAAGTTAGAAGATATTGTTTATTGTGTTGAAATAGTATAACGAAATACAATCGGTATATTTATTTTTGAGGAAGGAATATTGGAGACAGCATATCGATTCCCCGAAATATTCGCCATCAATGAATCGCACAATGGAAACTTGATACAGCAGTTACTATCGCCTGGTTTTGAAATTCTAGTTGGTATTGAGCCATTAGAAGATTCTAGAGTAAAAGGTTTTGTTCTTAAACCTAGAATATCTGGTGCTAGCGAGATCCTTGTAATTACAAATGCAGCTAAGGTACCTGAGAGATTCGATAGAGTTTTGAGAGTTAGACTAAAAACTCCGACAGCCTCTTCTACCTTGTCTAGTGAATATAAATCAGTTAAATGGATAAAGCATCCTAAATTATCACAGGTTCCTGCTTCCCCTATAGACTATCAATCTAGAATACACAAGACATTGGAATCTTGGCAGGGAAAATTCCAGTATATACAAGAGGTTAGAGAAAAGAATATTAGAGGTCTTCGTTTGCCCCAAATTGGAGCAATTCATGCAGTTCATTCTCACTGGGCTGTAAGTAATCGCCCAGCCACTATTGTAATGCCAACAGGAACAGGAAAGACAGAAACAATGCTATCAGTTCTTGTGTCAACTCCGTGTCAAAGATTATTAGTAATTGTACCCACAGATGCTTTAAGATCCCAATTATTTGATAAGTTCTTGACTTTAGGCAAGTTGAAAGAAATCGGTGCAATTTCAAATGATGCTTCCTATCCTATTGTTGGTCTCTTAAGACATAAACCAAGAAATTTAACTGAAATAGATGATTTCTTTAGCAAATGCAACGTAGTTATCACGACCATGAGTATAGTTGGTCAATGTTCCAATAAAATGAAAGAGCAAATCGCAAGCCATTGCAAAGTTTTGTTCATCGATGAAGCGCACCATATTGCAGCAGAAACTTGGAGTGAATGTAAAGAAAAATTTGCATCAAGAAAAATAATTCAATTCACTGCGACACCTTATCGAAACGATGACAAACTCGTTGGGGGAGACATTATTTTCAATTATCCATTAACAAAAGCTCAAGAAGAAGGATATTTCACGGCAATCAATTTCAAATCCGTGATTGAGTACGATCCTTCTAAATCAGATTTGATCATTGCTGAAGCAGCTATTCAACAGCTTATTGAGGATCGAAAACATTTTGATCATATTTTGATGGCTCGCGTAAAAAGTGTTGATAGGGCAAAGCAGGTTTTTAAGTTATATGAAAAGTATTCGGAGTTTAATCCGGTTCAGCTACACACGGGTATAAAATCTGTCAAGGAGCGGGAACTAATCCGAAACAAAATAATTGAGGGGAAATCGAGTATTGTAGTATGTGTTGACATGTTGGGAGAAGGATTCGATCTCCCTCGATTAAAAATAGCAGCATTTCACGATGTTAAGAAAAGCTTGCCTATTACACTTCAATTAGTGGGGAGATTTACCCGTTTTATGCCTGATCTCGGAGAGGCAACTGTTATAGCAAATACTGCGCAATTGGACGTTGAAGAAGAACTTAAAAAGCTTTATTCTCAAAATCCCGATTGGAATGATATCCTAAGAAGAACTAGCCAAGGATTAGTGCAAAAACAAATTGATTTGCAAAAATTCATCAGCAATTTTGGCACTGATTGTAAGCAGATACCGTTGCAGAATCTTCGTCCTGCGATGAGTGCGGTCATTTATCATACAAAGTGTGAAGATTGGAAACCAGAAGATTATTGTTCAGGAATTCCGGGTATTGGCTCACTTGAACATATTCACCATGAGATCAATAAATATGATGATACACTTGTCATTGTGACCGCGAAAAAGGTACCTATTGATTGGATAAATGTTGGAGATATTTTTAGCTGGGAATGGGAACTTTACATTTTATATTGGAACAGAGAACAAAAACTTCTTTTCATACATAGCTCAACGAACAATGGTTATTTTAAAAAATTAGCGGAAGCTGTAGCCGGTGAAGTGGAACTAGTTAATGGACCGAGAGTATTTCATTGCTTTTCTGGAATAAATCGTTTAAGGCTCCAGAATGTAGGCCTAATCGAGCAACTTGGACGACTTATTAGATATACAATGAGAGCTGGTTCTGATGTTGAGTCTGGATTGACTGAAGCACAGACACGAAATGTTATTAAATCTAATATTTTTGGAATTGGTTATGAAGATGGTAGTAAAGTAAGTATTGGGTGCTCGTACAAAGGTAGAATTTGGTCCAGGAACATCACAAACATTGAGGCATTAACTAAATGGTGTAGCCATATTGGAAGCAAGATCTTAGATAATACCGTAAATGCAGAAAGTGTGTTGAAAGGTACATTAGTGCCTAAATCTATTTCTCAGAGACCTAATATTATGCCTATTGCTATAGAATGGCCTCTAATTATGTATAAAGAACCAGAAACGACATATGATCTTATTTTTGATAGTGAAACCATACAACCTTTATATAATTTTGATATAAGATTAACAAATCCAACAGAATCAGGGGAATTAAAATTTGAAGTATGCTCAGACAGTAAGCGATTAGAATTTTTGCTCAGGTTATATAGTAAAAACGGTTTACCTGATTTTGCTATATCGGTTATTGGAGATCAAAAAATTCTTATCAGGCAAAGAGGTGGATATATTCCTTTGAAGGATTATTTTAATACTAATCCCCCTGTAATATGGTTTGCGGATGGTTCATCTTTGGAAGGTAATAGCTTTACAAAATTGAATAGTGAGTATGCTCAGTTTCCATCTCAAAACATACTGACATGGGATTGGGAAGGCACCACTATTACAAAAGAAATCCAAGGGATTTCCAAAGAACAAGATTCTATTCAGTATAAAGTAATTCAAAAATTAATAGAAGACAATTGTTATGAAGTCATTTTTAATGACCACGGCACCGGTGAATGTGCAGATGTTGTGGCTATTAAGTCAAAAGATAACACAATTTGTGTAGAGTTTTATCATTGTAAACACTCAAAATCATCCAGGCCGGGTGCAAGAATTGACGATTTATATGAAGTATGTGGACAGGCTCAGAAAAATATTCATTGGATGGAAAATCCGACTTATTTATTCTCACATCTTTTAGCTCGTGAACCTATAAAAAATAGGGGGACGGAAGTAAGTAGATTCGAATTTGGTAATAAAAATATACTCCTAGAATTCAAAGAAAAAATTAGTAGAACTCATGAAATGAAATTAGAAATATTTGTCGTGCAACCAGGGTTATCAAAATCACAAGTATCGAATATTCAACTAGGACTATTAAGTGTAACTGAAAATTATTTGATGCAAACTTACAATTTATTCTTTAAGGTTATCGCAAACTCTTGATAATTAAAACCTAATAATTCTAGTTTTGTCTATTGAGTATTAGGTATATCGAAAATGCTAAAGTTGCTATTGTTACCCATAAAATGGGTGGTCCAAGTGGTTCTAATTTAAAGGATAAAATACATAGTGTAATCACTAAAGATATAAAGCATACTGTTTCCATTATGTGTAGGCTTGTGGCCCTTTTACCTATTGATTTACAACTTAGTCGAACTTTATTGGTAAAATCTACTATTTCCCAAATTAAGAACACTATACTAACTATAGGTATTATCCATAAGATGCTATATTGTTTTGTTGTATCAGCTATGCTTATAGTCGCACTAAGAAATGCGACTAATGAAACTATATATAGGGGTGTCAGAAAAAGGTCATTTATTTTCGCGTATATTTGCCTAAGTAATCTTATTGGTAATTGCCCTAAAATTGATATAAAACCTACTGCAAGAAAGGCTACTCCCGCTACTTTTATACTACTATTAATTAATTGACTCCCCTGATCAATAAGAAATATTCCAGACGAAATATATGCTAATATTGTTAATCTTATGTCTATAATGGAATTATTCAACTTATTATGTGCTCGATTTTCATTAAAATAATTCTTATATTATTTCGGAAAGTAGAGAGAGTATAGAAGCAGATTGGTGTATAGCAAACCGTGCATAACTGCGATTACATTGGTATTCTCCTGGGTGATTTGCGCCTGAGAAAGAGCCCCACAGTGTCGTTAATATTTTGGCTACACGTTGTGAATTATCTTCCCCGATCGTTGGCATCAGTATTTGAGTTTGCATCGTTTTTATTTTAGCTGAAAAGCTATTATCGTTTGGACTCGCATCTTTTTTATGTAATTTTAAAGCTAATTTATCTACTACTGCCTCAAGAGCTTTTCTTGAATGCACTATTATGTTTTTGTAATCTTCTTCAGTATCGGCTGTTTCAAAAATTTTTACTGCACGTGTTAGTTCTGTTATTGCGTAACTAAATTCTTGTTTGAAATTGTTCGGAATTTGAATTGTAACTGAGTATAGGTTTTCTAATCCCAAGCCAGATAATACTCTTTCTTCCCAAATAGATTTAGGTAGAGATAACACGATTGCTACATTTCTAGCAACAGTACTATGTAAATATGAGGCGATTTCGGTTGTATAACCTGCTCCTCCAACAGCTAATATACAACTAATGTCTAATATAAACTCAATATTTTTGCCTTTGCGTTGGTTTTCTATGAAATTTAATTTTTCCTCTGAAAGAGGAACATCGAAAGAGGAACAAGCATTATTATTATAAATCATGCTCGTTTCAGATATTTTCACCCATTTAGATTCATGATAGATTTTAAGGTTCACATTGAAAAATAGCGGAGTGAAATATATATTCATTGAAGAAAATTCAGGATTATTTTCAATTATAAATGGAATTCGAATATTGTTATCATAATCATTCAGATTATTTGAACATATTTCATTCTCATTTATTTTGATTCTTTTTATAAGCTTTCCTTGGTCCCCACTAGTATAAAAATTTGCGTCCATCTTAATCCCTTCATATATGTTTTAATGCGAATAAGAGCTTAACATAATAACATTGTCGTATATTTTACTAGAATTTCGTAAAATATCAAGATTATTATTCATCTCAATTGAGTAAAGATTAAAAGGAGTTAGTGCTTCGGTTGCTTAGTGCTTCTATAGCTGGCAGTCAAAAGGTAGAGGGTTCGAATCCCTCCGGCTCCACCATAAAGCTAAAAGCGCTGTCGGTAGCTCGAAATGGCGCATGAATGACCATTTAACCCACAAAAATTCTTACGATTATCCAATCGTAGCTAGTGACCTTTTGACTACACCTGATGACCTCAGATTATGTCTTTCCACATATATTCTGATGGCCAAGGTAGGGCAGCTTAGCCCGGCTACAATTTCAAATTACAGATATATGTGCGGCAAATTCGTTGATTTTTGCCAGGAGCATGGCGTTACTAAGCCGGTCCAGATTACTTCGATATACCTCGGCTTATTCCTTCAGCAATTACAGTTAACCAACGGTCCGCAATCTGTCACTGATTATTTCAAGCAGATACGCCCATTTATCAACTGGCTCAAGGAAAATGGACAGATTACCGTAGATCCATTAAAGCAGGTACGTTTACCCAAAGTACCCCGCAAAGTTATACAGCCGTTCACTCAGGAGCATTGCCAGCGGCTGCTGTCCTTAGTGTCAGGGGAGACATTCGAGGATAAGAGGAATAAGACACTTATTTTATTGTTGCTGGATACAGGCCTCAGGCTACGGGAATGTACAGATCTGAAATGGAGTGATATCAATTATGATAGCGAATTGGTTAAGGTTATGGGCAAGGGTGCTAAAGAACGGGTTGTACGTATAGGTCCTAAAGTTTAAAGAGCATTACTGGAATATCAATACCTTAAAATTCAGTCATTTCCCGGAGATAAAACCCCTGATGTTTGGGTTAGCCGGCACAAAACCCGCTATAGTGATAAAGAGTGCCACCCTTTAACTAAAAATGGCATCATGCAGACAATCATCACATTAGGCAAGCGGGCAGGCATTACAAATATACAGTGCAGTCCCAATACATTTAGACACACCTTTGCTACTATGTGCTTACGTAATGGAGCAGGTGAGTTTGAACTTCAGTCATTGCTGAGGCATGGTACTCTGACACAGACTAGAAAATACGCTGCCAGTTTGAATTCTGAAGTAGCAGTTCATGGGCATAAGAAATTTAGCCCGGTTGATAATTTAAAGCTGTAAAAAAATTTGCAGAGCTAGGTATAATTAAATTAAGGGACATTGCCCGACTACAGACAGCGAGGTATATGAACGGGCGGTATTTGGGATTAGGCCCGTTCATATACCCCATTTGTTTAGAAACAAGCGTTTAACTGTTCTGCAGTACAGAATACTCCGAAGCAGATAAAGTCAGACTACTTGTTTTTGCGTTTTTCTATTTCCTCTTCTACTTCTTTAGCTCCGTCAGCGTAGAAAGATTCTTCGTCGGGGGCAAGCTCCTTCAGAAGCCTGAGGAATTCACCTGCGTGTACTTTTTCTTCATTGGCAATATCTCTGAGTACTTCTATAGCCAGCCTGTTTGTTGTAGATTCGGCTAACTGCATGTATAGCTGGATAGCTTCATATTCGGCTGCTACCATAAACCTTATCGCACGGATAAGTTCTTCATTACTCAGTGGCTGGCTTTTGGCCATGCCGGAAAAGGGTGATCCAAACTCTGGCATTGTATCCCTCCTGACCCAATATTTTTGTCACTATTTAATTATAATATATTTTTTGTTCTTAAGGGGATGCCTCTTTGGATTTCACGCTGTCTTTGGGGGTAAGAAATAGTTTCAATCGGTGTGATGTTTCGGGAAGGGGGATGGCGGGTAACGAGAAATAGGGTATACCTGAATAGCTATAGCTGTTTAGGTATCTGCTATGTTTCTGGCCTTTTCCAAATCTTCCGGGCGGTTGATATTGAAAAAACTGCGGTGTTCAGGGTCGAAGCCGTTTATCTCGTCTTCTTCGATATAGCGTGTTTTCAGGCAGGCAAGTAGGTCACTTACCGCAGATTTGCCCTCTTTTATCAGGCGAAGGGCTTTTTCGCCGGCTGATTTAGAGTAGATTGCATGGAGAGGTTCAGGCTTTTGCCCGAGTCTGGGTACGACAGCCTCAAAACCTGTTATCTGGTCTTTCATGTACTCAAGCAGCGGGCGGTTGATAAAGGGCATATCACAGGCTATTACCATATTAAATGGGGATTTTGATGCCGTAAGGCCGCTGTAGATACCGGCCAGAGGCCCTTTTCCCGGCAGTATATCTTGTATTATTCTTACACCGGGTGGTGGCTTTATTTTTTCATCTGCTTGGCCGTAAGCGGTAACCACCAGAATTTCACGCCCGTAACCGCTAAGGTTAGATACAGCCCGTTCCAGCAGTGTTTGTGAATTTAAGGTGGCGGTAACTTTATTGCTGCCTAAGCGGGTGCTTTTGCCGCCTGCCAGTATAATGCAGCTGATATCAGCTTGGTCAGGCTTATTTTTAAAAAAGGCGGGGTGTATGTCTGCATCAGTATCTATATCATGTATGATGAAGATATTGCTGGATTCCTCCGGTGCAAAGGCGGTCAGAAATTTTGGCAAAAGAGATTTGCGGACTACGGATATAGTATGGGGTGCTTTTTGGTAAGCCAGACGGGCCTGTTCAGAGAGCCCTTTGCCGGCTATTTCCAGATGCCCTATTTCATCAAGAAAAATAACCTCACAACCTGTCTTGAGAGCTTCCCTGATGGTGTTACAGGCAAAAGCGAGGCCGCTTTGGAGGATAGAGTACTTGCCAACCTTTTCACCTTGAAAATCAGCCTGGGGGTCAGTCAGGCTGAAAACTGCCTCTGCAGAAGTGCGGATATCAACGGCACTGTAACCTACTTTAATACCTCCCTGAAATACAGGGCGGCAGATTACACCGCCGGTTTTAAAACCGCACTCCTGCAGGTGTCTGGCATATCTCTGGCAATGTGAGCTTTTTCCGCTGCCCACTTCTCCGGTGACAATAAGGTTCACCTAACCTCCCAGATGAAATACTGCCGGAATAACCCAGCATGACACCACTGTCACAGCCGAAGTTATGTAGTATGCGCGGGGATAACTGGTCTTGAAATTTGCCAGTTTTGGCATACCGAATTTACCCAGATAGTAGCCGGCGGCAAGGGTGATAGTACCGGCCAGTGCAACCGGCAAACCGGTAGTTACGATAGTATCTATCTTGCCGGCCATATCAAGCATAGGCCATTTGCCCAAACCGAACACCGAGGCTATAACGGCATATAATACTATACCCAAACCACCTGCCAGAAAGCCGGTGGTTATTTGAGCTAAAAGATGTTTTTCCATAGCCTTTTTGAAGATAAAGGCTACCGCTCCGAAGGCAACTGCTTCCATTATGATGGCTATGGCGGGGTTTATTACATAAGCCGAAAATACCGGTTCGCCGAATATAAACGCGGAGAAGGGTTTGAAAGCGGCTGCAATGACACCCAGCAGGGGAATCAGGGCAGGTTTTTTTGTAATGCTCAGGAATATAGCCATAAGGGATATAGCCAAACCGCCCATAACTGCCCCTTGATTGGCAAAATGAATTGCGTGCAGGAAACCTCCCAGTGCCATTTCCAGAAGCCCCCAAACAGAGCCTGCAACTGCCAGGGTCAGTACGGCTGGGATACGGTTTTTTTCAGGGTTTAAATATGTACTCATAATCAGTCTCCTCTTGCTTTAGTTAGATATTAACTTTTTCCAGTCTGACCTTGGTATCGTAGAAAACTGCACTGCCTCCAATGGTATCAATCAGGCAGGTATTTTTCAGATAGGGGTCTACTCTCATGGCAGCGTTGGCATTGACACCCTTGGTACGTTTTGTCTCACCCGGAATCAGCTCACCGTCAATGGTGATATCCAACCCACCGTAGGCAAAGTGGCCGTACCCCAGTGAGAAGGCTACTACCCCGGGGCGGATACCCTGCATAATGCTTAGTTTGGCGTTCATGGGCCATTCCTGCCCGTTACGCAGATTCCAGACACCCCTGGGGTTGCTTTCGGATACTACCCTGACTATATCTGTTTCGGTCAAGCCAAGCCTGTCCGCATCAGCTTGATTAATAAGTATCGTATTTTCAGGCAGCAGGGGGTTCAGATAATAGTTGCTGGCGGTGGTGGGAGTGCGGGCAATCTCTCTGTAGGTGATTAAGTTCAGGTCATACCCATTCTTTTCGTCATTCAGTTCCTGCCCGTAGCAATCACGCCCGGCGGTAATATAACAGGCATGGCCGGTAATGGGCGCACCCGTTTGCGAGTTTTTAACTTCGGTGGTTTTTTCCAGAAATACATTGAGCAGACGGCCGTATTTGTTGCCCAGCTGCTGATTAGCCGGGTAGCCACCCTCATAGTCCTGGAAGCGGCCGCCTCTGTTCAGCATGTATACAACCTTTGGCCAGTTTTCACCCGCCAGGCTTCGCCAGCGTTCAAGATTGTAAATGTTGTTTGGCATATGGCGTCTGGCTTGGGTAAATATCCGTATTTCTTCTTCGTCTGCATCAGGCACAGCATCAGAGCCGTCAGCTTTTTCACCGAAAGCCAGATTTGCTGCCATCCTAAGGTAAAGGTCATCAAAATGGCTAAGAGGGATACCTGCGCCCAGTCCGTCCGGCCCGAATCCCGGCAAGCCTATTTTTTCGGCCAGACCCAGCAGCATGGCTTCCATTGAAAGGGGAATATCCTGCCCGAATACTTTTACTATTTCCACCAGCGGGGCAATAGCGGGCTGTCTGACCGGCTGGGATTTGAACGGGATAGTATTCTGGCTGCCGGCAAATTCCCAGCGTTCCATATTGGTCAGGTCCGGGAAAATATAATCTGCATACATGGATGTTTCACTGACCACTATATCCGTAACAACCAGCAGGGGCAATTTCGCCGTATCTGTCAGAAACTCCAGAGCGGTATGGCCGGCCGGGACTACGTAAACAGGTGAACCCATGTGCAGGAAAAGAGCCTTGATAGGGTAGGGATAAGCATCTCCTGCCGAAGGGATAACCTCTTGATAAATATCTTCCGAAAGGGGATACCAGTTCCGCTTGGCCGGGTAGCCCTGACTCTTAAATAGGGTGGTATCCTCGTATACATTTCCGTGCCTTACTATATTTACACCGGATGGTGTGAGTGCGCCGGGTTTCATCTTGCCCAGATTAAAGGGGCCACCGGCTTTGCTGCCGCTGATGTCATAGGCAGAGCCTTTGAGCATGCCTCCCTGCCAGTCATAGTTGCCTATAAGCATATTCAGATTCCACCAGGCAAGGGCGTTATAAAAGCCGTTTGTATGCTGGCTGACTCCTCGGTGGACATCCGCCGCCGCTTTTTTGCCGTGGCTGGTAAATTCATAAGCTATTTCGGCAAGGTCATCTGCCTTGACCCCGCAGATATCGGCCCATTCCTCCAGAGTGTGGCTGGAAGCTTCGTCACGGAGTATCTGCAAACTGCTTTTCACCCGTACACTATTTATAACAGTATCAACCAGCAGTTCGCCTTCAGCCGCATTTACTGTGTCATTTGGGTCAAACCGGGTAGGCTCTCCATTTTTCATAATAAGCGGAGTGTCAAAGCTGAAGCTGCCCTGTTCCAATCCTATATCCGAAGCTCGAAGAAGCCTCTCAGCCTTGCCTTTGTCATCTATCTTTACCAGCCAGGTGGAGCCGCTCCAGGTAGGTTCTCCATCTGCATTAGCCGCGGCTTTATTGGCATTTGCCAGATATCTGGCGTCATAGCGGTTGTTATCAAATATCCAGCGGATTAATGCCAGCGCCAGTGCCCCCTCGGTGCCGGGTTTAGCCGGAAGCCATTTCCAGGCCTTTGAAGCAGCCTTGGAGAAGCGCGGGTCTACTACGGCGTATTTCATCCGTCCGCTGTCTAGTCCGTCTGCTATCCGCATGGCGCGGCTGGTCGGGCCGAAGCTGGCCTCGAAGGGGGATGCGCCGGTAAAAATAACAAATTCGCTTTTGCCTATGTCTGCCATCCAGTAAAATTTATCACCTTCAAGAAATGCGCCGGTTGAGGAATCAAACCTGGCACTTAGGGCTTTTGATGCCTGAAACAAACTGCCCTGACAAACTGTTGTGTGCCCGTGAGCGTTTATAGAGCCCATGGCGTCATGGGTAAACCGCTTGATGAAGTCCACCCGTCCGCCCTGAGTCCGCCCGAACATAAAGCAAAAACCGTTGTTCTTAGTGCCCAAATCAGGGTGGTCGGGGTCTATAAATTTGTCCAGATAATCCCGGTGTTTTTCTTTAAAAGCCTCTACCAGAGCTGATTTTTTAGTTTCATCTTTTTCAGCCCAGATAGCCTTTATATCTGTGCTGATAGTCTTGGTGATTTCGGGTGAACGCAATGCCCAGATATCTTTCAAACCTTCAACTGTGCGGTTTTCTTCACCGGGAACGTTTGAAAAGAGTTTGCCGCCGCTGGCTATTTCTTCTACTGCCTGGTCAAAGGGAATGCTCTTCCATTTGTTGGAGCCGCGGGGACCGTCACGTTTTATCACTTTGACCAGTCGGAACGGGTCATATGATGTTTGGGCACCCGAATGTCCTTTGGGGCAGATGCTGGCATCTGTCAGGGCAGATGTTGTCACCGGAGTTTTATAGTCCAGCTGGGGCATCATATTCCAGGGGCTGAACGGGTTTCCGTCCACTTTGGCAATGACGCCGTCAATCAGCTTTACTTTTATACTGCACTGAGTGGCACACTGCTGACAGGTGCTGTAGATGATATCCTCAGGCTTGGATAGGGTATAGTCGTTGTTGCCCAGTATCTTTCTGGGTTGGGTTACCAGTTCGCAGCCGGACAGCAGGGCGGTTCCTCCCAATAAAGCGGAAACCTTTATAAAATTGGCCCGGGTTATACCCCCGGAGGGATTTTTTGCTGCTCTTTCTTTATTCATCACCGGCTTCCTCATTTCCAATTCTGATAGGTATCAGTTTCATCATCTTGGCTACAATGTAAAATACCAGAATGACGGCGGCGGTAATACCCGCTGAAAGTGCCCATTCGGGCAGGCTGGGGATATAACTGTCTATGTATCGGCCATCTACTATGGGGCTGGATAAGAAATCTGCCCCGGCCACTATCTGAGCCGGAATGATAAAATTTAAACGGGCAACAGCCGCCCCAATCAGTACCAGAACGCCTACGGTAAGTCCCCAAGCCGGTTTCTTAGATAAACCGGGTTTGGACAGGATTTTTATCAATGCACCCAGAGCTACCACAATACCCAGACCCATCTGGACTATCCAGAAGCCGTACCAGTACTGTCCGAACATTATATAGTTGGCGGCCTCAATAGTAGGCGGGGTAGCGTCATATATGCCCACAAACAGCACTGAGCCTATTATGTAGGTAATGGCAAGCAGCAGGGTCATGGTGGAAATAACCATAGTCTTGGCTAGACGGGGATAGCCGGGGCTGGTTTTATCCCCGTACAGGGCAACTATTATACGTGAAAGGGCGAATCCGGCGGACATACCGAAGATAGGGAAGAGTACAGGGAAAAGTCCTACGCTCCAGAATGAATGGGAAGATTGGGTGGAAAGGGTAAAGCCGACCGCGCCGCTGGCAATGACTGCTACCGGAAAGCCCAGAATCATCAGCCATTTTATTACCGGTTCTTTGCGGAAAGGCAGGCGTTTCTGAGGCATAAACAGAACAAACAAAATTGCGGCTGTAGCCAGTGCAATCAGGGTATAAATCCAGACGGACCAGGCCAGCACCGAATCAAAATTCGGGTGCAAAAATACGTTCATAACCCGTTCGGGTCGGCCTTCATTGATAAGAATATGTACCAGACCGGCACCCAGGCTGGTCAGTGAAGCCAGCATGAATATTTTACCCGTGCCGGCAAAAGTTTTAACTTTAAAAAGAAGATCAAGCGATGCTATGAAAAACATACCGGCTGCGGTACTGGCAAAAAACACGTAGAGTGCCATCCACAAGCCCCAGACTACGAAACTGCCTAGGCCGAGCATTTGCTGACCGTTGTTGAGGAGCATCAGAAACCCCCAGACTCCGGCAGCAAGGGAAAGGATTAATATGCCCAGTGCTATCCTTTTCCAATTCATGGTTTACCGTACTCCTCCCGCTAAAATAAATAATAAACTGAGGGGTCAGTGCCCAACTCTGATTTAAGTTGGATAATGCCCGGGTTTGCTATAAGCTCCGAAACCAGACTGTCAGGGTCATTGGCGTCACCGAAGTAATTCACCCGGCCGATACAGGTGGTAACACAAGCCGGCAGCATACCCTTTTCCAGACGGTGCAGGCAGAAATGACATTTACGGGCGTTGCCGATAGGCGAATCCCGCTTGGGTGTGCGTGAATGCGCGTTGCCGTATTCAAAATTGGTCGTACTCTGCCAAACTCCGCCTTGTTCATAACCCAGCACCAGACCGGAGTCCTCAGGTTCGTCTTCTAGATAGTTGTCACCGTAATCCATAGTGCGGGCGGTATAGGGGCAGGCTACAATGCAAAAACGGCAGCCTATACAGCGCTGGTAGTCAATAACCACTATCCCGTCCGGCTGTTTAAAGGTGGCACCTACCGGGCAGACTTTGGTGCAGGGGGGGTTATCACAGTGCATGCAGGGGCGGGGAGTAAAGCGTCTGGAGACATTGGGGTACTGCCCCATTTCCTCGTCCATAACAAAACGGTAAATTACTCCCGGAGGTAATTTGTTTTCCGAGACGCAGGCTTCGGTGCAGGCATGGCAGCCGACACACTTCCTAAGGTTGATTACCATAGACCAGTGGCGTTCTTCAGCCGGTTTCTGCATGGCCCGGCGAAGGTCTGCCTGCATACGGATCAGGGGGTCTTCTTTGGTAGAGCCGGGGACAAATGCTGTTTCTTCCAGCGGGAAGCTCACCGTAGATGGGGGTGCCACAGCCGCCGAAAGTTTTTGGGCACGTTCGTCCAGCTTTAGTATTGCCGCCAGTCCCAGCACGCCTCCGGAACTTTTTATAAAGTCTCTGCGTGTCGGGGGCGGGATTGACCGGTTAGTCCCTTTTTTGCCTTTATCTGTCATCGCTTACTCCTGCCATAGTTGATACTTATCTAACAAGATACCTTGTGTAGTTAGGCTGTTTCGGAGGTTAATGGGTGATAGATATTGTGAGGCTTGCTTATTTAGTTGCCGGTATTAGGGGGGTATTAGTCCTAAGGTACTAGTACCACTTGAGTAAAGTATAATAAATAAATTACCTCGTTGTCAATTTATTCAGGTTTACGTTTATTGTCAGAAATAATATAGCACAGACTTCAGACATATTGGGATATGACTATAAGATGTACCCGTTTATCGCTCTAGATATTTGCGTTGACGCTTTTTTTATATTGGTATAATATTACTTATGGGCATATGCCCATAATAACAAAGCAAGTTTCGGACTGCAAATCAATATTTACCAGCCGGATTATTTTTTCTAAAGGATCGGAATTTGGTCAGTACACTTGTCAGTGTTAATATATGTCAAAAAAATATACAGGGGAATGTATAAATTATGTCTATTGAACCTGAAATAAGAGAAGCTCTGGGGAAAATATATGTGGCTGCTGCCGGGCGTATTTTGGCAGACCTGAATCTGCTGAGGAATGTAGAGGTAGAGCCGGATAAGATAAAGCTAAGCTTGGCCGGAGCCGGTTTATCTGAAGACAGCCGGAAAGTATTGCAGCAGGAAATAGGTCTGGCGCTGAAACCGCTGCTTGATAAACAAAAGCTTGAGATTGAGTATATTACCGTGCCGCTAAATGAACTCAACCGGGTTAAAAAAGTAGTGGCTGTTATGAGCGGCAAGGGCGGGGTAGGCAAATCACTTATAACCGGTTTGTGTGCGGTAGCACTAAACAGGCAGGGATATAGGGTGGGCATACTGGATGCTGATATCACCGGTTCAAGCATACCCAAGATGTTTGGTGCCAACAAGCACCTTTCGGGCAACGAGGAAGCCATTTTACCGGCTAAGTCACCTGCGGGCATTTCACTGGTTTCCACCAGTCTGCTGCTTAGCAACCAGAGTGATGCCGTCATCTGGCGCGGGCCGCTTATTTCCAAGATGATTAACCAATTTTGGGATGACGTACTTTGGGGAGAGCTGGATTATATGATAGTTGATCTGCCGCCCGGCACCAGTGATGCCGCACTTACAGTCTTACAGTCGTTGCCCATTTCGGGTATTGTGGTGGTATTTACTCCGCAGGGATTGGTGGAAATGGTAGCCCGAAAGGCGGTCAGTATGGCGGGGAAAATGGGCAAATCCATTATCGGTTTAGTGGAGAATATGGCATATTTGAAAGTTCCAGAATTGGATAAAAAGATAGAGGTTTTCGGTGCTGGACACGGCGAAGAGTTGGCAAAATCAATAGGTATACCGTTTATAGGGCAGATGCCATTGGATCCCGCACTGGTGGCTTTATGTGATAACGGGGATATTGAAAAATACAGCCATCCTCTGCTGGATGAATTGGAAAAAGCTATTTCTCGTTCATAATTAAGTAATAACAGAAATAAAAGGGCAGATTTTTAAGCTCTGCCCTTTTATTATATCCGGTTTAAACTGCGGCTCAGCTATTTTTGACTATGGTTTTACAGGAACAGTATTATTCCAAGTATAGCCAGTTCCAAAGCTATGGCATAAGCAGCCACTACCGACCAGTTTTTTTGCTGAACAAAGTAACCGGGGCTATTTACCGCTGAATAAATGAACATGCCGGTTGCCAGCAGGTATATGCTTTCCCCCCAGCTCTGTTCAGACAGCAAGCCGGTGCCTGCCAGAATAAGCATAAGGGCGGTGGCAAATTCGGCAGCTGAGCGGAGTATAAGCTCATAGGTACCCCATCTGACCTTGTAACCTTTGTTGGGGTCTTGAATTGCCCGCCGGTTAAGGTTTTCCCTCCACTGGAAAATCACCAGTGCGCCCACAATTATTGAAAATATAGCTGCAAAGCTCATTTGGCCCTCCCTGTGTGTTGGGTAGCTCAGGGGGTAGGAAAGAAAACTCCCCGTATATAAAGTATAGCATGTACCGATCTTTGGGATAATACAAAAAGGGGGGATTACGCCCCCCTCAATTAAATACAGTATCTATTATATGATTATCAGGCTTCTTTATATGCTACCCATAGAGTGCCGGGTCCGCCGTGAGTACCCAGAACAGCTCCCAGCTGGGCAATGATGGTCTGGTCTTTGGGGAAAATATCACTAAGCATTTCGGCCAGTTTATGGGCGGTCTCCGGAGTGGTGGAATGAATTACGCTAAGATCTACGATATTTTTCCCTGTTTTGGCAAATTCTACCAGCCGTTCCAGACCTTTGGCGGTGTTGCGTACCCGTCCGCAGGGCTGGTACTCTCCGTCCGCCACTGTAAGTACGGGTTTAACCCCCAGTAGGGAGCCCATCAGTATTTTGGCTTTGCCCAGCCGTCCGCCTACCTGAACGTAACGCAGGGTATCAAAGAAGCCCATCAGTTTTATCTTGGGGATATTGTTTTTACAGTCTTCAACAATATCGCCCAGCTTTTTGCCTGAGCGGGAAGCTATGGCGGCAGCTTTGATAATAAGCCCCATCCCCATGGAGAGCAGGCGGGAATCTATAACCTCTATAGGGCAGCTTACCCCTGAGATTTTGGCACCTTCCATGGCGGATTGGTAAGTGCCGCTGAATTTGGATGAAATATGTATGGATACAATACCGGTGGCGTTGTCTTTGGCCAGCTCACGGTAGACATTTGCAAAATCTTCGGGGCTGGGCTGGGAAGTTTTGGGGTGAATGCCGCCGTTTATAAGCCTGTCAAAAAAGGTTTCCTTGTTTATATCCACTCCGTCACGGAATACTTCATTTCCAAAATGCACATAAAGAGGCACAACCGTAATACCCAGATTTTTTACTATATCAGCCGGTAAATCAGCTGTGCTGTCAGTTACTATCTTGATAGTCATCAGGACCTTATTAACTCCTTGTTGAAATTTTCGGGCAGTGCACACAGTATACTTGTATAATCCTGTTGTGTAAAATTTTACTAATGCAATTAAACAAATGGTAATATTGTAAATATTAATTCGGGGGTTATCCGTCTGAAAGGCGGGTATGTTATTATAAAGACCCTGTAACCTTTGCATAGGGGAGTGGCAAATGGAACTTCAGATTTGGGGTTATCCGGTTTTTGCACTCGGTCTGACAGCTCTGGTGCTGGCATTCCGGACCATGCGCCGTAAACGGCTGGTAGATGATATCCCCACCTCGCGTACCCGCGGGGTTTTTATTGGTCTGGTTGAGCTTAAAGGCACTGCCGAAAGCGAAAAACCTTTTACCGGCTTTCTTTCTGCCGAGAAATGTGTTTATTACCATTACAAGGTGGAGGAACGCTGGTCACGCATGGTGACTGAAAGTTATACCGATGCCAAAGGGCATGTCCAGTTCCGTACCCGCCAGGAGAGCGGCTGGACACAGGTGGCTTCCGGTAAAGAGATGCAGCCGTTTTACCTTAAAGATGAAACGGGGATTATCCTGATTCAGCCGGAAGGTGCGGATATTCAGCCCAAAAACCTGTTTAACAAAACCTGCGGGCGTAATGACCCGCTTTATTATGCCAAAGGTCCGCAAGGGAGTGTAGCCAACTCGGACCACCAGCGCCGTTTTACCGAAGAAGCTATCCCTTTGCATGCAGAGCTTTACATAATGGGTCAATCTAGAGAGAGACAGGATGTGGTTGCCCCTGAAATAGCCAAAGACAAGTCTGCCCCCCTGTACGTAATTTCCACCCGGACTGAAAAACAGATAAGCCGCAGTTACAGCGGCTGGTTCTGGTTTTGGATAATACTGGGTTTGCTGATATCTTTGGGCAGCGGGTTACTTTTGTCTCAACGGGATACGGAGAGCTTTAACTCGGACTGGGGAATTGTGGCTTTGTGGTCTGGGTTTTACCTGCTCAGCTGGCTGCTGGGTTGGCTGTGGGCGGGTTATAACAGTCTGGTTGGGCTTAGAAACAGGGTTTGCCAGGGATATGCCCAGGTGGATATTCAATTGAAACGCCGTTTTGATCTGATACCCAATCTTGCAAAGAGTGTGGAGGGATTTAGCAGGTACGAGCGTGAACTTCAGGAGATGCTGGCCGAAGTACGTACTGTCTCAAAGGTAAACGGCCAGGATACTATGGATATCAAGGGTGCATCGGCCATACTGGTTTTTAATATGGAAAAATACCCCGAACTCAAAGCGGATACAGTGTTTCTGAAACTGCAGGAGGAACTGGCGGCTACCGAGTCACGGATAGCTCTGGCCCGTGATTATTATAATTCTATAGCTACTTTTTACAATACCCGTCGCGAAATATTCCCTGACCATCTGCTGGCCGGTATTTTCGGTTTTAAAGAACGGGTGCTTATAAATGCCAGTGATTTGGAAAGAGCGGCGCTTAAAGTAAAGCTGGCTGAATAAGTAAACAACTTTTAAACATAAATGTTTTCAACGGGTCAACCTTGGTTAGAGAGTGAGGTACGGCAGGTATGAGGGGATTTCTTCAGGCAAAGCCGGGTGCAGTGGAATTTTTATTGCCGGCAATGGTTTTGACCCTGGCGATAAGTTTGTTTCCTCTATTCAGTTCGGGTATGACCTGGATACTGGGTGACCGCTTCGGGCAGGGGGCAGGGGTGCTGGGACTAATTGCCCTTGTTATTTTCGGTCTGTCCTTTCTGGCAAAGCCCCTTCGCCGGTTTTTGTGCAGTTACAAAGCCATTATCTTCAGTGCAGGCGGAGTGGCTATATTGAGTCTGCTTGCCCAGATAGGCTTTGCCGAGCCTCTTATAAACTTTATCTGCTCTGCTTTGGGGTTGTCCCTGTTTGCTGTTTTCTTAGCTGTTTATCTGGATAGTGCCCGGGTGCGGGGGGCATCTTCAGTGGGGCATTTCGGGGCGGGTGTTGTCTTCGGCTTGCTTCTTAATACCGCTTTGTCTGCCGGATTTGGTACTTATGACCAGATAAATCAGCCTTCGGTTTTTCCTTTGCTGATTAGCACCGTAATAGCGGTGTTTATATTATTTTTGCTTGGGGTGCATATGCCTCTGGCTGAGGGGCCGGCTGCTAGTAACAACGGCCTGGGCTGGCTGGTGATAGGGCCATTCCTGTTTTTAGAACTGGTAGTTTTCGGCAATATTGCCCGCTTGTCTGCACTCAGCGGATTTTCCAGCCCGGTTGCCTCGATATTTGTGCTGGGGGCTCTTTCACTGGGATTGGTGGGTATACTCTGGGTATTTTCACTCCACCAAAGGCATATCAGGCTGCTGACCCTGATTGCCAGCTTGTGTCTTATACTTTCACTGACAAGTATTTCTGAAGAGGTGGCTTTTATGAGCCTTATCCAGCAGATGCTTGGGCAGCTGGCAGTGATACTCCTGTTCGGGGTGATTCTTCGCTATATTGGCGGCAGAAAGGCTGATGGAGTGGGTGAAAGCCTGAATCTGCCTAACGGGCTGGGTATGATTTTATTCGTTATACTCCTGCTGGGGTATTATGCGGTGTATCAGGTGGCTGTGCCGTATGATAATACAGTCTTAGAGCTTGTGGCCGGGCTTATAGTGGTGGGTTTGGGTTTGTATTCGGGGCGGGAGTGCCTGCCTTTGCTGGACTTTAAGGGTGAACGCTTTATTTTGCCGGCTATGTCCATACTGCTTTTGACGCTGCCCCTTTTAGGTTTGCTTACCTATAAAACGCCTCCGGCTGCACCTCAGTTTAGCGGCACTCTGCGTATTATGACTTATAATTTACATAACGGGTTTAACACCCAAGGCAGATTGGATATGGAAGCTCTGGCAAGAGTGATTGAAAATAGCGGGGCGGATGTGGTGGCTTTGCAGGAAATTTCCCGTGGCTGGGTGATAAGCGGGCGGGTGGATATGCTTGAGTGGCTTTCCCAGCGGCTGAATATGTACTCTGCTTTTGGGGCTACCGCCGGTGAATACTGGGGGAATGCCATATTATCCAAATACCCCATACTGGATACCCATAATGTTAGTCTGGAAAGTGACGGGCTGCCTATAAAGCGGGGCTATCTGAATGCGGTGCTGGATTTGGGGGGCAGGTATTTGTATCTGGCGGCCACCCATTTGCATCACGTACCTGAGGAAGGGGATGTGCGGCTTATTCAGGCAGGTGAACTGGCAGATTTCTGGGATAATGCTCCCTCTACCATAATGCTGGGTGATTTCAATGCCGAACCGAACTCTGCGGAGATAGGTTTGCTGCGTCAGGCAGGTCTTTCGGATAGTCTGGAAGGACAGACATCTGTTCTTACCTACCATTCAGCAGATTTATACCAGAGGATAGACTATATCTGGGTTTCACCTGATATAGTCTATGTAGATTCGTTTACTATATTTAATCTGGCATCAGACCATCTGGCTGTTATAGCCGATATACGTCTTTCCTGAGGATATTTTAGTAATAAAAAATGGGCGGTGAAAAGCCGCCCATTTTATTTTCAGTTTTTACACTTAAGGGGGTTATTTAATGCCCAGCTCTTCCTTCATCATTTCCACTACTCGGTTTACTGCTTTATCTACTGCCGGGGTCAGCTCAAATCCCGGTGCCATGCTGCCGGGCTGGATGCCGTAAATAATAATATCTTTGGGCATAGCGTCATGATATTTGGCCAGATTAAGTATTTCCATCAGCCCCATCTGGTGGAAAGAGATATCAATTTTTTGCTCGGTCTTGATATCCTCGGGGCGGAAGCGGTATATCATGCCGGGTTCGTCTCCGCCGTGAACCGCATCCAGTATGAACATTTTTTCGCGGCCGGATATAACGTCCAGCAAATCCATGGCAGCAGTGCCGCCGTCATACAGCTCTACATCTTCAGGAATAGGAAACCGGGATAGCCGCTCTATGCAGCGTACCCCGGCACCTTCATCACTTAAGAGTATATTGCCTGTACCCAGGACCAATATAGGTTTGGGAGATTCATCTCCCGGATTAAAAAACATACTTAGTAAACGCGGAAGCGGCTGATTTCATTGCCGGTGGGTGAGACCAGATGAACGGCACAAGCCAGACACGGGTCAAACGAGCGGACAATGCGAACCAGCTCAAACGGATTATCGTTATCACGTACCTTAGTACCGACAAGAGCCTGCTCAACAGGACCGTAAACACCCTGATTATCTTTGGGTGAACAGTTCCAAGTGGAGGGCACTACGCACTGGTAGTTGCTTATCTTGTGGTTTTCAATCTTTATCCAGTGGCCAAGAGCACCGCGGGGAGCTTCCCAGAGACCCATGCCTTCGGCACTTTCGGGTATTTCGTAATCAGCGCACACAGGTTCGCCAATCTTGAGTTCCATAGCCCACTTGACCATTTCATCAGCTACGATCTTGCATTCAAGGGCACGGGCGGCATGTCTGCCGAGTGTGCTGAAAAGGGCGGCAGGGCCGGCACCGAAATGAGCCAAGGTATCGTTTACCATCTTCTGAACCACGGGGTCACCGGCTACGTAGTTAACCACCATACGAGCCAGAGGGCCTACTTCGTAGGGGGTATTCTCGTATCGGGGGGCTTTCAGCCAGGAATAGCCGTCCGGCTTGGTAAATTCAGGTTCGGTTACTTCGTTCAGGGGGTATTCATTGGTTTCACCGCTGAACCAGCTGTATTTGATTGATTCGGTAATCTTGTTGGGATCAAAGGTGCGGAGTTTCAGGTCAGAAGCGGAGACCACACCCTGAGTGAAGAGTCTCTGGCGGGTAGCCAGATTAGTGCCGTTTGCTTCAAGATCAAACACACCATAGCTGAGCAGATTGCCGCAACCCACACCGATACCGAAGTAATCAGGATAGGTTTCGGCTACTGCAATAACGTCAGGCAGATATACATTGTCAATAAAGTGACGCAGGGTATTCAGCTTGCTCATAAAGTTTGAGATGCTGTCTATGCTGGGGTGTGAAGTAACACCGCCGGCTACCACTGCTACACTGTGCGGCATGCGTCCGCTGTAAATAGCGGAAAGTTCGTGAGCCAGACGGCGCATGTTCAAAGCTTCAACATAATGGGCAACTGCGGCCTGGGCAACCTTCTTGGGAAGGCGGTAATCACCTTCGTATCTGGGGTAGAAGGGAGCCAGCATGGACATATCACCGGCAGCCAGAGCCCGGGCAATAAAATCCTTTACTTTTAAAAGTTCAGGATCAGTACCATCATAATCGGCTACTTCGGTTACGTCTACGAAATCCAGAGCGGCCAGATGGTAAAAATGAACTATATGGGAAGCAATATAGTTAGCACCCTGAATAAGGTTGCGGAGTATCCGCCCGTTATTCGGTATTTTGTCAGCTACGCCAAAGGCGGAGTCCAAGTTTAAAGCGGCGGTAGTGCCGTGGGATGTGGGGCAGACGCCGCAGATACGCTGGGTAATATGAACAGCATCACGCGGGTCACGGTCTTTCATAAATATTTCAAAGCCGCGGAACAGAGTGCCGACACATTTGGCATCTTTAACCTCACCGCCGTCTACGGTGGCTTCGATTTTTAGATGACCTTCAATCCTCGTTATGGGATCAATTACTATCTTCTGCATTTTCTTCTCCAAAGGTAAGATTACGGTCTACTAACCCTTTTTCGCGGCATTCCGCTTGGCTTTTTTAGCGAGCTCTACAGCAGCCACACCGGCAGTCAGTACCACGGCAGTGCCGGCAATACCGATAGCCAGTTTGTCAGTACTATTGATAACAGGCGGGGCTTCAAACATGGGAGAAACCTCATCCGGGAAGCCGGGGTGAGCACAGCCGATACACGGCGAATCAGCTTCCACGCACCAACGGGTTTTATTGTTCCAAAGCCTGTCAGAACAATCAGCATATGTCACCGGACCTTTGCAGCCTACAAGGAACAAACAGTAAGGCTCAGACAGCTTGGTGGCAAATAAACCCTTTTCATAGTGGCCGCGGCGCGGACACTGGTCATGAAGCAGTTTGCCGTAGTAAGCCTTGGGGCGACCCATGTCATCAAGGTCAAGTGCATCAAGCCCGCTCATAAGTACGGTAGCCAGAGTGCCCACTACCCAATCCGGGTGGGGGGGGCAGCCAGGCAGATTTACAACCGGGGTAGTTATATTGTGCTCTTTAAGAATCTCTGAAACGGCTTTGGCGCCAGTGGGGTTGGGGGCAGAGGCAGTGATGCCTCCGAAGGCGGAACAAGTACCGGCAGCTACCACGGCCAGTGCCTTGGGAGCAAGGTTCAGTACATGCTCAAGCATGGTGATACCTTCGCCGTCTTTTTCGCCGATTTCAGCGTAAACTCCGTCATCTTTAAGAGGTACAGAACCTTCGATTACCAGTACAAACGGTCCTTTGGCGGCAGTATCGGTAATAGTGCTCATGGCCAAATCACCCTGAGCGGCCATAATGGTGGGGTGGTACTGCATGGATACATGAGTACCGGGCACTACCGAAGTCAGCAGTAAGTCCTGGATAGTGGGTGAGACAACGTTGATAGTAGAGATAGTGCAGCCATTGCAGCCTGCACCCTGCAGCCATATAACCGGGATTTCTTTCAAAGCCTCGGCGAACATTTTTTCAAACTCGGGGAGCTTTAAAGCACCCAGACTCAGGGCGGCAGTAGAGCCGGCGGCTAGCTGTACAAAATCCCGTCTAGTAAGTTTAGTATTAAACATTTTTCCTACTCCATTCCAAAGTGGTTCTTTTGTCTAAACCCGCTTACGCCGGTCTAGTGCTTGCCAGCCTTATTTTCAGCATGCTCGGCATCGTGTGCCTGAGCCTGAATTCTGCGGCCGCGGAAGTACCATACACCAACCATCAGCGAAGCTACTATGGAGATTTCCAAAGGTATATTGCCAAGGAATTCTCTGGTAAAGCTGGGGAAGAACTCATGCTCGTGCATGTCAAAGCCGAGTTTTTCGGGATGGACGCTGCTTAAGTATAAAACATGAGTACCGCCGGCTTCTTTTTCGCCGTAGACATAGGGGTAATATCTGTCAGGGTTGTTTGAAAGTCTTTCATAGGCTTCGGCAAGCAGGTCAGCCCGTTCGCCGAATTTAATAGCGCCGGTGGGGCAGGTAGTTGCACAAGCCGGTTCCATGCCTTCATCTACCCTGTTCCAACACATAGTGCATTTGGTGATTTTAGCCCAGTTGTCATCCCACTCAAATTTGGGGATTTGGAAAGGGCAGGCATTTTGACAATAGCGGCAGCCGAAGCATTTATCTTGATCCCAGACTACTGCGCCGTTAGGCCGTTTGTGGAGGGCACCGACCGGACATACTGAAACACAGGCCGGTTCATAGCAGTGTAAACATCTTTTATGAGCGAAGATCCATTGAAGTTTTCCGTCTTCTTCAATCTCCCTGCACTCCAGCAGGTTGTAGTTGAATGCATTCTGTTCCAGGGGATTGGTCACTTCAGGACTGAAAGTTGTCTTGACAGCGGGGTTTTCGTTCCACTGTTTACAGGCTACCTGGCAGCCTCGACAACCAGTACATCTAGTGGTATCAATCAGCATTCCATTAGGCATTCCTGTTGCCCCCCTTGTGCTTTAATCTATAAAGGGCATCGCCCTGTATTGCATAAACCAAATGCCATTGTGCAGGCATTTTGCAAAAGAGGTATAGAACCCATATTGTCTAGAATACCTCTAAATGCTACTCACGTGCAACTTGCAAAGTTCTAATACTTTCCTTCTGCCTTAAGTCCGTTGGCACTAGGCCTTTTTTCGGCCAATAGCAGACGGAGTTCTGATTGGTAATTGATGTATTGTAACATACAGGTTTTTACATCGTCAAAGGGGTATTAGTACTTTGATACTAAGTCTTAATCGTAAAGTAAAAAATATTGTATATATTTTTACAAAAGATTATAAGGAACTAATATTTTTGGAAGTTATCTGTAATAGAGCAGGCGGAATACCTTGCGGTTTGTCTGCTAAGCGAGGCATTTTAACACCCTTAATACTGAGTGTCAAACAGGTTCTTTGCTTTATAAATACGGTAGGCTGAACACCTGTTCAGTTTGCTTAAGGCGGTACGGATGCAAAAGGATGCTGTTTTCTTCTATGGAAGAGTGTATGGCAAGGAAAAGCTGACGCAGGAGGTTTTAACTTATCTGGTTGAGTAAACTTAGCCAGAGATGGTATCTAGAGAGTAACAGCATCTGACATGGCTAATACGATAAACCTGATGTGATTTGAATAAATAGCCAGGTTTTTCCTCTATAGTATTCTGTTTGCAGCAGTATCTGGATAAGCATAAAAAGCCGCCCGGTTCTGGATAGAGCGGCTTTATGTTTTAACCCCAAGAATTTTGTCAGGTATAAAGGCGCAGGGCAGAGTTTGACATGCGTTTGACTACGTTGGGAACCACTGCCAGCAGTATAGCCACCAGTATCATGGTTATCCCTGCGTTCAGGGCTATATCAGACCAGCTGGCATCATATATGCTCAGGTCTACTACCGGTTTTAAGATGTAATAGGTGGGGAAGAAGTAGCCTATCCACTGGGGTATCTGGGGGAAGAGGTAGATAAAAGCCGGCCCGAAAAGGAGCAGCCCGCCAAACTTCCAGACGGCAAAAAGGGTGTTCATATCCTTTATAAAGGCACCTGCCAGAAGCCCCAGCAAAGAGGCCATTAGCGAACCCAGTACCAGCATCAGTACCAGCGGCAGAGGGGCATTGCCGAAAGCTGAGTTCATACCGAGTATAATAAGCCCCATAATTAAGCCCAGCAGAGTGCCTATGGCCCCCTTGGCGGTAAATATTTCGCCCAGAGTGGCCGGGGTGATATTGACTGCTTCCAGAGTGCGTTTTTGTTTTTCATCTATAAGGGAACTGGCCGGCAGCATCAGCCCGCTGAAGAACATGGCCATGAGTACCACGAAGGGGAATAAGCGGTCAGACCAGGGTACGTTTTGCTCATCTCCAAGTGAGATGGAGTTTATTTCCACCGGCACTTCTGCCCCGGTAATCTGTCTGGCGGTGTCAGCCAGCACCGCCGGGATAATCATGCGGTTTTTAGCCAGACTTTCCCCCCAGACATAGGCACTAGACTTAAGGGTATTGGTCTGGAGAAGGGTGGTATCAAAATCCGCCGGCAGTACCAGCCCCATGTCTACCGCACCGCTTGTGGCCGCTTCTTTAAGGGCGGCTTCGTCAGGGTATTCCTTAATAAGCAGGGTATTATTGTCTTTTAGCAGGCTTACAAGCTGGGAGTTGCCCAAATCAGTCAGCCCCAGCTTGGGTTTTTCCGAAAAAATATTACCGAAAGCCAGAGATATAAAAAGGGAAATAAGTATGGGGGTTACCACTACCATTATAAAGGTAACGTCCTTAGGGCCGTGGATTACTTCGCGGTTAAAAAGGGTGATTATATGCTTTATGCTCATTGGTAACGCCTCCGCAGGACAACAATACCGGCTGCTACTATTACGGCGGTAAAGCCCAGCAGGATAAGCAGGTTTCCGCCCACTACGCTTAGGTCTGCCCCGTAGTTAACCACCCGGTTTACGGTATCTGTCAGGTAGTACGAGGGTATTACCTTAGCCCAGCTGCTTATCAGGCCGGGGAACATTATGCCCATGCCGGGTATAGCCAGAATGATAAACAGCAGCATACCCCAGGCGGTTACCGACATAAGGCTCTTGGTAAGCGAGGCTAGCAGGAAGCCCAGCCCGGTTACCATAAGGCTGCCCAAAATAAGCACGCTTAAGGTTATAAGCGGCTGGGAGCTGAACCCGCCGACCAGCAGCATAAAGAGCACCACCTGCCCCAGCGCCATGCCAACCCCTATTATACCTTTGGCGGCAAAGAGTTCGGGTACGCTCATAGGGGTTACCAGCAGGGCTCTGGCCGTACCCTGTTCGTTTTCTTCGGCTATCAGGCTGGCCAGACTGAGTATTTCCATCATAAGTATAAATATGGCCAGCAGGGGTACCATCCGGTTGCGCATGGGTATCTGTTCACCCAGCATATCCTGTCCCATTACCTGCTCGTTGGTATCGAATGTAAGAGACTGGCCGGTCTGAGCGTAGGACAGCTCTTTTACCAGGCTGATTATGGCATCCCGCAGCTCAAGCGGGGCGGATGAGGAATAATATATTTCTATTTCGGGTTTGCCGCCTGAAGCCCAAACCTGCATGATATCTTCCGGCAGGGCAATAACTGCCTGGGTATCCCCGTTTTCCACTGCGGCTTTAGCTTCATCAAGCGAGTCATAGCTGGAGAGGCTGTTTGCCGGGTCTGCCACCAGTACTGAAAATGCCGGCGGCATGACTGGGGCGTATATACCCGCTTTAAGCTGTTCGTCCACTTTGTTGGGCATGATAAAGAAGATAATGATATAAAATACCAGCCCGACAATAGTCATCAGCATATAAAAGCGGTTTTGTAGGAAAAGGGAAAAATCCTTTTTCAGCAGGGCTTTTATAATGCGAAAGTTCATTCGGTCAGCCTCCGTCCGGTTATCTTTATAAAGATATCCTCCAGAGTGGCTTCTTCGCTGTGCAGGGTCAGCACCTGTTCGCTATCAAGGAGCTTGCTGACCTCTGCGGAGGTTTTACCGGTATCCAGGGCAATCTCTCTGTTTTCCAGTTTTCCGTCCGGGGTTTTTATCTTGGCTACCAGGGAACGTTTGCCGTACTGCTGTTTTAAGTTAACCGGGGCATCCAATGCGGCAATAGAGCCTTCGTTTATGAAAGCAACCCGGTCACACAGTTTGTCTGCTTCCCACATGTCATGGGTGGTTAAAAATATGGTTGCCCCCCGCTTGCGTTCTTCCAGTATGATGTCCCGGATAGATTCTGAAGATACGGGGTCAAGCCCGGAGGTGGGTTCGTCCATAAAGAGTATGCTTGGGGTGTTTACCAGAGAGCGGGCTATCATAAGGCGCTGTTTCATGCCCTTGGAGTAACCGGATACTTTGTCTTTTTCCCGTCCGCTCAGTCCCACCCTTTTTAAAAGAGCATAACCGTCAAAGTTTTTCACCCCGAACAGGTCTGCAAAAAGCTGGAGGTTTTCCAGAGCGGTCATTTGTTCGTACAGATTGGTCTGTTCAAAACAGATGCCTATCCGCCGGTGGATTTCCTCGGTATCTTTAGCCACATCAAATCCCAGCAGGGTAGCCCGGCCATCCTTCGGTTTGAGCTGGCCGGTCAGCATTTTCTGGGTGGTGGTTTTGCCTGCCCCGTTGGGGCCCAGAAAACCCAGAATTTCACCTTGTCCAACCTCAAAGCTTATCTGGTTTACCGCTTTCAGGTCTCCGTACCAGTAGCTCAGTTTTTCTACCGAAATTGATATTTGACTCATCAATTACTCCTTAAGCCAGTTTTTGGGTGCCTGTTATTGATATCCGGTATCAGGCAGGCATCGTTTTTAAAGAAGCCGTACATCATTATCCGGGAAAGTTCCATCATAAGGTTTATTTTGTCTTTGGCGGGTTCAAACAAGGCGGCGTTGGCATTAAAACCATCACGGACCACTTTCAGGTAAATAAATACCGCTTCTTCGGAAAGAGACGGGTCTACATATCCTTCAGCTTTGCCGTCCGCTATCAGTTTCTGCCACATGGGCTGGATTTCTTTCTGGTAGATTTCCTGTATCAGGGCGGCTACCTCCTCATCCATGTGCACCAGTTTTTTCAGTATCTCTTCCGGCATTTTGCCGGCCATATCGTTTTTGTTGGAGAGTATCAGCTGTATTTTACCGGGAAAGGGCAGGGGACGGGATATGATATCTTTTGCCTGTATCAGGCTGTTGTCTATTATTTTTTCCACCACCACGTGCACCAGTGCTTTTCTGCCCCCGAAATTGTTGTAAATGGTAGTGGGGGAAACCTTGGCCTTGCGGGCAATATCTTCAATACTTACTTTGCCGGCATCATGTGAGTTCAAAAAAAGGTGGGTAGCGGCCGAGATTATTTTGTCACGGCTGGCAGTGCTCTGTTTGGTTCTGGTCAAGGGAATTTGCTCCCCCTTTGGAATATAATACTGTAGTAATGCTATAACTTTACTACAAGTAAGTCAATATCTTTCGGAAAATATTTTTTGCAAACAGGTGATGCTATGTGGAATAGTCAAGCTGTTTAAATACAAAAGGGGGCTTTTAGCCCCCGTTTTATTTCAGATGGTGCGGTATCTAAACCAGCATTTCGTCACGTACCACCTTAGCGGCCTGGGGTTTGGCAAACATATCCATCAGGGTCAGGGCAAAATCCATGGCGGCCTGAGGGCTTCGCCCGGTAATAAGTTTGCCTTCCGCCTTTACCCGCAGGTCACAGGCAGTACAGTTTTTTAGCAGGTGTTTAACCCCCGGATATATGGCAACCTCTTTGCCGTTTATCACCCCGGCTCTGGAAAGGACTGCCGGACCGGCACAGATAGCCGCCAAATATTTGTTTTCGGTATGGGCAGTGCGGATAAGCTCAAGCACCCGCTGGTCTTTGCCCATATTTATAAAGCCGGGATTACCTCCGGGCAGAACTAGTACTTCGTAATCTGTGGTCTTTAGGTCATCTATATACATATCCGGCATGATGCGGATTCCCCTTGAGCCGCCGGTAAGACCGTTTTTAAGCCCCACTATCTTAACCTCAAGGTCTGCCCGCCGGAGGATATCCGTAATGGTGCAGAACTCTATTTCTTCAAAACCCTCGGCTAACAAAACGGCAAAGCGGCTCATAGTTTCCTCCGAAAACAAATAAAAATAGTGATACCCGCACTCGGGAGCTTAGCCCATTTGGAGGATTAATATTATAGCCCAGAAATTTGCCGAAGTGAAATGTGCCTTTTTCAGCTACAAAGTCACAGGTTTGCAGGCCTTTGGAGTGAACGGCTAATGCTTGCCGTTTCTTGACAGTACAGTAGGGCTAAGATAGAATAAACTTCATTTCTGTCTTTTTGCCTCAGTATTTTCATATGTCCTGTCTGAGCGAATAGCAACCGGATTACTAATATAGACGGTAGGTTAATAATATGGGTATAAAGATAACAGATACAACTCTGCGGGATGCGCACCAGTCACTGATAGCCACCCGAATGCGTACCCGTGACATGATTGATATTGCCGCCAAACTGGATAAGGTTGGCTTTTATTCACTGGAAGTCTGGGGCGGTGCTACATTTGACTCCTGTATCCGTTTTCTGAATGAAGACCCCTGGGAACGTCTCCGACTGATACGCCAGAAAGCGCCCAATACCCCTCTTCAGATGCTTCTCCGCGGGCAGAATCTGGTGGGATACCGCCACTATGCAGATGATGTGGTGCGTGAGTTTGTCCGTTTGTCCGTTAAAAACGGCATAGATATTTTCCGGGTTTTTGATGCCTTGAATGATACCCGAAATATGGAAGTTTCCATCCAGACGGCCAAAGAGCTTAAGGCCCATGTTCAGGGTACTATCTGTTATACCACCAGTCCCATTCATACCGTAGAGAAGCTGGCCGAGATGGCAGTGGAACTGGAAAAAATGGGCTGTGATTCCATATGTATCAAAGACATGGCCGGGCTTATCACTCCTACCGCTGCCGCCCAGCTGGTCAAGTCTATAAAAGCCAAGGTCAAACTGCCGGTGGACCTCCACTCACACTGCACCAGCGGCATGGCGCCTTTGGCTTATTATGCTGCGGCCGAGGCCGGGGTGGATATAATAGATACCGCCTTTTCCGCCTTTGCCTGGGGTACTTCCCAGCCCACCACCGAAAGTTTCGTGGCCGCTTTTCAGGGTACGAAACTGGATACCGGGCTTAATCTGGAACTTATGAGCGAAATAGGTGAGGAATTTAATAAAATAAGTTCTACTTACCGCTGCCTTTATACCTGTGAAGCCACCCAGCCGAGTATCGGCGTGCTTCTCCATCAGATACCCGGCGGTATGATTTCCAATCTGGTCAGCCAGCTTCGCCAGCAGAATGCCTTTGACAAACTGCCGCAGGTATTGGCCGAAGTACCCAAAGTAAGGGCTGATTTGGGCTATCCCCCGCTGGTTACCCCGTCAAGCCAGATTGTAGGTACGCAGGCCATTTTGAACGTGCTGAGCGGCGCCCGCTACAAACAGGTAACCAAAGAAACTAAAAACTATCTCATGGGGTACTACGGTAAAATACCCGGTGCGGTAAATGAAGAAATACGCAAAGCTATTATCGGTGATGAAAAACCCGTCAGTGTCAGGCCGGGGGCTTTACTTGAGCCGGAACTGCCCAAGATGAAAGCCGAAGGCGAAAAGCTGGGTATACTTAAAACCGAGGAAGACCTTTTGACTTATGCCATGTACCCTGAGGTAGCTGCCAAATTCCTCAAGGGTGAGTGCAAAGAAGAGTGTCTTCTGCCGTCTACGCCTGAAGCTGCCAAATCCGCCAAGACTGAAGTGAAAGCTGAAGCCAAATCCGCTCCTGTTCTTAGCGGTACGGCTGAATATAGTGTAGAGGTAGACGGAGAGGTCTTTACGGTCAAGGTTTCTTCCAAGGCCGGTATAGTTGGTGAAGCCCCCAAGGCTGCTAAACCTACTGCTTCGCATCCAGGTGCGGTTGTTTCTCCCATGCAGGGTATGCTTCTTTCACTGAAGGTGAAGGAAGGGGATAAGGTAACCGAGGGTGAAGTAGTGGCTACCATAGAAGCTATGAAAATGGAAAATGATGTCACTGCCGCTGTAAGCGGGGTGGTTTCGGAAATATATGCCTACGAAGGCGAAGTGGTAGGCAGTAAAGACGTTATCATGGTGATTGAGCCAGATGCTAAATAAAATACTGGTTGCCAACAGGGGTGAAATAGCCATACGCATTATGCGTGCCTGCCGTGAGCTGGGCATAAAGACTGTTGCCGTCTATTCCGATGCTGATAAAGGTGCTCTCTTTGTAAAGTATGCAGATGAAGCTTATCATATTGGTCCTGCCCAGCTGTCTGAGAGCTATCTTAATATTAAAAAGATAGTTTCTGTTGCCAAAAAAGCGGGGGTAGACGGGGTTCACCCCGGATATGGCTTTTTATCAGAAAACCCCGGTTTTGCACTGGCTCTGGAAAAGGCCGGCATCAAATTTGTAGGTCCCAGCAGCCGGGTTATAGAGTTGATGGGCAACAAGATTGCCGCCAGGCGTGAAATGAAAAAAGCGGGTGTGCCGGTACTCCCGGGTACCGAGGGTTGTGTTTCCGGTATTGAGCAGGCCACCGAAGCGGCAGCAGCAATTGGATATCCGGTTATTATAAAACCCAGCGGCGGGGGTGGCGGTATAGGCATGCGGGTGGCCAACGGTCCGGATGAGCTTAAAGATGCCATAGAATCCTCCCAGAAAGTAGCCGGAAACACCTTCGGTTTGGCCGAAGTTTATATTGAAAAATATATATCCAAGCCACGTCATATAGAAATCCAGATAATGGGTGATTCCCAGGGCAACGTGGTTTATCTGGGTGAGAGGGAATGTTCTATCCAGCGGCGTTATCAGAAACTGATAGAAGAAGCCCCTTCGCCGGTTATTACCCCCGAACTCCGCAAGAAAATGGGTGAAGTGGCTATCAAGGCCGGCAAGTGGGTTAACTATGAAGGTGCCGGCACTATTGAATTCATCTTTTCAAACGGCCAGTTTTACTTTCTTGAGGCTAATACCCGGGTGCAGGTAGAACATCCGGTTACCGAAATGGTTACCGGCATAGATATAGTCAAAGAACAGATAATGGTAGCTTCGGGCAACGAGCTTTCTTTCAAACAGGAAGATGTTCAGATGCGGGGCTGGGCTATAGAGTGCCGTATCAATGCCGAAGATCCCTTAAATGAGTTTGCTCCCTCAGCTGCCAAGCTTAAGGGTTACCGTTCACCCGGTGGTATCGGGGTACGGGTAGACAGCGGTGTTCATACGCGTTATAACATACCCTACCTGTATGATCCTATGATATCCAAGCTTATTGTTTGGGGCCGTACCCGTGAAGAAGCAATAGCCCGTATGCGGCGCGCTCTTTACGAATACATTATAGTAGGTGTGAAGACCAATATCCCCTTCCACAAAGCGGTTATGGTCAATCCCAATTTTGTGGCCGGTAATCTGCATACCCATTTCATTGAGAAAGAAACAACCCTGCTTGATGAAATGAAACGCATTATGAGCGAAGAACAGCCTCTGGAAGAGAAGCTGTCTGAGATATTTGATGATACCCGGAGAATTGCCGCTATTGCGGCGGTTACTGCCCTGACCCAGCTTCCGGCTGAAATTGATGAAGATGAGATAACCGGCGTTTAGAGGTTTTTCTTTAAACGCCCTATCTCTTTCTGGATTTCCTTGTTTTCCCAGTCACTTTCATCGCGCATAAAGCCGAAAACACTCAGAAAGTGGAAAATCAGCCCTATACCCCAGCCGCCCAAAGGGAAAATAAACCAGGGGTATGAACTGCCGGTAAATGCCCAGATACCTATAAGCATCAGGTTTATCACTATGTATACTGAAAGGTGATTGTAAAATTCCTTCTTTTCCTTGACCCTTTTCTGGGCAACGCGGTAGATTTCGTCGTCAGTCAGCTGTTTCATCTTGTATGCCTTCCTTCATTTGGAATTATGATTTATTTCCCCGGTGTAATCAAGCCCTCCGCGGGGCAAATCCGGGCATAAAAAAACTGCCGGGTTTTAAAGCCGGCAGTTTGCAAGTGCTAACAGTTATTTTTACTTGAAAAGTTTGGCAACAGCGGCAGCCAGTATCATAAGACCTATGGCAATAGGCAGAATACGGATAGCGTAGTTGTAGACGCTGTGCTTTTCTTCCAGAGCGGCTATTTCAGTCTGTCGTTTTTTGGCGGCGGCTTCATAACCGTAACCGCTGGTAATGGCATCCCAGTAGCAGGCATTTACGCACCGTCCGCAGTAGGTGCAGCTGGAGGTATCCAGACTATAGTCATGTACCTGGTGGACAATGTCACACCGCAAACATCTCTGGGCTTCTTTCTTGGCAGCAGCGGGGGATAGAGTTTTTTCAATTTCTACCTTATCACCACCGGCTTGTTTAACCAGATTCAGCTCTATCTGAGAGCGGTTTTGTCCTTTGGGTTCGCTAAGGGGTTTGATATCTTTTTCAGGCGGGGCCAGAGTCTCATCCAGATTGCCCTCACCCTCCAGATATTTGTCAATCAGACCGGCTACCGAACGCCCGGCGGCCATAGCCTCAATGACCGAGCGGGCGCCGCTGATGCCGTCACCGGCGGCAAATACGCCGGGTTGGACTACGGTCAGGTAATCCGCACCGGGTTTTTCATCGGGAGCGACCGTGGTGATGATGGTATCTGCCGGTATAAAGCGGCGGGTATCATTTATTATCTCATAATGGAGTTTATTTTCTTTGTCATATCCGTAAGAGCGGATACGGAAGAGTTCCACTCCCTCAATTTTGTCATCAGATTTAACCAGCTTTACAAAATCCAGTGAGGGGTGAACGGTTACGCCTGCATCTATTGCGCGGTCAACTTCTTCGGGGGAAGCTTCCTTGCTGCCGGTATGGCGGCTGCAAACCAGATGCACCTCTGAGACCCCTAGGCTCTTAGCGGCAAAGGCACTATTATAGGCTTCACTGCCGCCGCCTATTACAACTACCTTGTCGCCCAGGCTTTCTTTGGTGGTTGATTTTATACTCTTCAGGAAGTCACTGCCTTTAATCAGGTCTGACTCAACAGTTTCGTCGCAGGGGAGAAGAAGACCTTCGTCCAGGCCAAGTACGCCTGTAGAAAGCAGGACCGAGTTGTAACCCTGTTTGAACAGGGTCTGTACGGACTGCACCTGGCAGGAGGTATGTATGGTGACGCCCAGGTCGGTTATAGTTTTAATCTCTTTATTAAGTATATCTTTGGGCAGCTGGTGTTCCGGTATACTGTAAAACATCTTGCCGCCGGCATACTCCATTGATTCAAATATAGTTGCCTCATGTCCCAGCAGGGTTAAAAAGTAGGCTGAGGTAAGTCCGGCCGGGCCGGAACCGATAATAGCTACTTTTTTGCCGGTGGGCGGGGCAATTTTAAGGTTATTTTTCCAACTGCCGTCATCATTTTCAGCGGCATATCTCTTCAATGCCCGAATGGCAATAGGTTCGTCAAATTTCTGGCGCTGACATTCAAGTTCGCAAGGGTGAAAACAGACATAGCCGCACACGGAAGGGAAGGGTATTTTTTCTCTCATAACAGCAGTTGCGGCTGAAGCATTGCCGTCAGCTACGAAACGCACATAGCGGGGGATATCTAATCCAGCAGGGCAGGCACGTGTGCAGGGGGAGGTGCCAACCCGTTTGGTAGGTGTTTTATCCCTGTCCAGTTTGATAGCATCTACCGGGCAAACGCTGGCACACCGGTTGCACCCTGTGCAGCGGCTTTGGGTCCAGAAAAATTCACTGCCCTTGGTACGCTTGGTAGAGACTACCTTGCCGTCCTTTTGAATTTCTTCGGCTGATTCCAGTTTTTCTACAGGTGCTTTTGTTTTGGCCATATATGTCTCTTTTTTAAAATATTTACGCCTATATTTAAAAGACCTAGTTCCTGATATTATACTTGCAACATATAGTACATTGTCAATCCGTGAAGCCCGCTGTCGGGACAAGCAGGTTAATTCTACCACCCCTTCGGTTCTTTGGCCAACTTGGTGTCCGGTATCGGTGTGCAGGGATAAAAGAGTCTCAAACAGGGGATTGACAAAACAGAAATAACTAATTAAAATCAATTCTAATTGAATAAGGTCTGCCGGTGCTTTGTAACAAAAGCTTAAAAGGGAAGCCTGTTAGAATCAGGTGCGGTCCCGCCGCTGTGTACGGGGACGAAAACTGGAGTACGCCACTGTTTCATTGGAATGGAGCGGGAAGGCCCGGTGAGTAGGTTGAGCCGTAAGCCAGAATATCTGCCGGCATAGAGTTTCGCGGAAAATGGCCGTGGGAAATGGTAAATCCCTGAGCCGAAAGGTTTGGGGTTTTATTTTTTGTTTGAATCCTCAAACCTTGGTGGTTTGGGGATTTTTTTATTACGCGGGGTGAAATATGAAAGCGGTCTTGCTGGAAAAACCGGGAGAACTCCTTCTTGCGGAGGTGGCTACTCCATCCTGCCCGAAAGGCGGGGTACTCTTAAAGGTTTCCTGTTGTGCAATCTGCGGGACAGACGTAAAAATGTTTCGGCGGGGGCATCGTGACCTTAAGTACCCCCGCGTGCTGGGGCATGAAATAGCCGCCGAGGTAGTCTGCTCCGAACACCCTGATTTTAAGGCAGGTACTCGGGTGCAGGTTTATCCGGGTATTGCCTGCGGGGTTTGCCCGCTTTGCCTGCAGGGTAGGGAGAACCTGTGCGGGCAGGTGAAAATAATCGGTTTTAATTATGACGGGGGCTTGGCCGAATATATGGCACTTCTCCCTGAAAGCCTGCCTGGCGGGCTTAACATAATACCTGAGAATGTTTCAGATGAAGAAGCCTCTCTGGCAGAGCCGCTTGCCAGCTGTATTCACAGCCAGTATGTTTGCCGGGTGGGGGACGGAGACCGGGTGTTGGTATTGGGGGCTGGACCTTTAGGGTTGCTGCAGACCATGCTCGCCAGATATAACGGAGCGGAACAGGTGCTTGTGGCTGAAATCCTGCCGGAGAGAGTGTGCGGAGCGGAACTGGCCTGCCCGGACAGGGTAATAGATTTGGGTAAGACCAGCCTTAAGCAGGGGGTTTTTGAGCAGACCGGCGGGGTTGGTGTGGATGTAATCTTAATTGCCAGTTCGGGGGTGGAAGTGGGAGAACTGCCCTCTGTTTTAAGCCCCGGCGGGCGGATAAATTTCTTTTCCGGCCTACCCAAGGACCGTTCTGGATTTACCATTGATGCGAATTCCATCCATTATCAGGAATTGATTTTGAGCGGCTCTTACGGCTCTACCGCAGCGGATAATGCTGAGGCTGTCCGCCTGATAGGGCAGGGAATTATACCCGTAAAGAGGCTTATCAGCCGGGTGACAGGTATTTCATATATAGAGGAGGCTTTTCTGGGAGTAGAAAGGCTGGAAGGTCTTAAAACCGTAATCAAATTTTATAAATGAAGGACACAAAAAATGGATGAAAACAGGGTTAAAAATTTTGGGGCTGTCATAAGCCGCCTTATCTCAAAGGAAAATCTGAGTCGTGAGGAAGTAAAAGACTGTTTTTCCCAGATAATGCGGAATGAACAGCCTGATCTTCAGCAGGGTGCATTCATGGCCGCCCTAACTGCCAAAGGCGAAACGGCAGCTGAGATTGCCGGTGTCTGGGAAGCTATATATGAGCAGGATACAATTCGGGTGAGGCCTCTGGTAGATAAACCTGTGGTGGACAACTGCGGCACAGGCATGGACAGCCTGAAGACCTTTAACATCAGCACGGCTGCTTCCATTGTGGCGGCGGCGGGCGGGGTGGTACTGGCAAAACACGGCGCCCGAGCCCTTTCCGGGAGCTGCGGCACTATTGATATGCTGGAATCACTGGGTGTTGATGTGGAAACAGACGTTGAGACAGTCAAACGGAGTATTGAAACTGTGGGTATAGGCATTTTTAACGGTATGAGTGCTAAGGTTCACCCGCAGGCTCTTTTCCGTATTCTTTCCCAGATACGTTTCGGGACTACCCTTAATATTGCCGGTTCACTAGCAAATCCGGCTTTGCCCCATTATGCGGTTAGGGGTGTATATTCGGCTGAACTATTGCAGCCGGTGGCTGAGGTGATGCGCGAGATAGGCTATAAAAGAGCTCTGGTTATATACGGGTCTGCCCCAGGCGGACGCGGCATGGATGAGCTTTCAAATCTGGGTGAAAGCCATATTGCCGAACTATGTGAAGACGGGCAGATTATTAAGTACAGCTTGTCTCCGTCGGATTTCGGTTTGACGCCCTGTCTGACTGAGGAAATCGTAACTTCAGGTGACAAACAACGTGAAACTCTGAGGCTGCTGCGGATTCTTTCAGGTAACGACGAAGGGGCTGCTTTTGAAGTTGTTTGTTTAAATGCGGCGCCTGTTTTTTATATAGCAGGTATGGTTAAAAGTCTTCAGGAGGGTTATGCTAAGGCGGCAGAGATAATCCGTTCCGGTGCGGCTATTGCCAAGCTTCGGCAGTGGATAGAGGCACAAAACACCAACCCTGAAGCGGGTATTGCCCGGCTGGAGAGTCTGTTGGGTGAACTGGATGGGGCTAAAATCAGCTAAGGCTGTAGATATATGTGTTTGAAAGTGAGGTTGCCGGGGAGTAAGCTTGGGCGGCACTTCCGGCAGCCTTATTTCCCTTTTAAGATTGTAATTGGAAAATATGCTCTGACAAACGGGCGGGGTATAGGTAAGAAAACTAACCTGCTGTTTGGCTGGGGGTTTCAGCCGTGGACAGCGGCTGAATATCTGCAACCGGCAGTTCTATACGGAAAGTAGCCCCGTTTCCCGGGGTGCTTTCTACAGATATTCTGCCGTTGTGTTCCTCAATAATACCATGGCAGATGGAAAGCCCCAGTCCGGTGCCTTTGCCGACCTCTTTGGTGGTAAAGAACGGGTCAAAAATACGTTTTATATTCTCAGGGCTGATACCGGGGCCGTTATCGGAAATACTGATTATTACGTGCTTGTTGTGCTGGCTGGTCTTGATAATTATCTGGGGGTGCTCTTTCAGCCGCAGGAAAAACTCTGCGTTGATAATAATATTTATAAGAACCTGCTGAATCTGGAAGAAGTCCAGCATCACCCGGGGCAGATCAGGATCAAGCTCAGTGATGCAGCGGATGTTATTAATCCGGTGGTCATGTTTGCGTAATTCAAGCACCTTATGGATACTCAGATTGATATCACCGGCTTCGCGGGTAGGTGGCTGTTGGCGGGCAAAGGTCAGTAGATTACGTACTACTTCGGCTGCCCGCAGGGCTTCACGGTGAATAGTCTGGATATCTTCCTTTATAGATTCTTCCAGTTCGTTCATCAGTAAAAGTTCGCTGAAACCTACAATACCGGTAAGGGGGTTGTTTATTTCATGAGCCAGACCGGAAGCCAGTTCACCCACGGAAGCCATGCGGTCAGTCATAATAAGCTGCTGTTCTATCTGCTTGCGTTCGGTAATATCTACGCTGAGTATTATTATGCCCTTAATCTCACCGGCATATCCGCGGAGTACAGCCCCGCTTATCTGGCTGAAATATTCGGTTCCATCCGGGCGTAAACACCGGAGCTCCAGATTGCGTATTTCATTCAGGCTGTCCGCCTGATTCATATATGACCTGGCCATATCACGGTCTTTAAGGGAAACAAACTCCAGTGCGTGTCTGCCTATCAGCTGGTCTTTACTGGTGCAGTTGTTCATTTTCAGCATGGTTTGGTTTATTTCGGTGACATATCCGCTGGTATCCATGACCGCTATGCCTTCATTAACCCCGTTGAACATGCTGCGGATTTTTTCCTCCGAAGCTATCAGGGCGTAATGTGTTTGTTTCTGCTCAGTCATATCAGAGATAATGCAAATAGCGTTCAGTACACTGCCGTGTTCATCAAGCAGTGTAGAGCAGTTTACCATGACATCACGGTACTGTCCGTCCTTGTGCAGCATGCGGCAGTCTTTGTTGTAAATGATATCTCCGCGGTTCAGGCTGGCAATATGGTTGCGGACTTCGTCGCGGAAAGATTCATGAATAATATCCAGAAAGTTTGTACCCAGCATTTCGGCCGGGGTATACCCCAGAATTTCCTGAATACGCATATTGCAGTCGTTGATAATACCGTTCCGGTCAAATGAAATAATTATACTGGCGGCGGTTTCAAATATTGAACGGTAACGGTTTTCACTGCGGGTCAGGGCATCCCGGGCATTTTTCAGGCGGCTTATATCTGTAAAAGTGGTGTAAACCATATATGAATTTTCCTGATTTATGCGGAAAAGGGGAAGGGCGAACAGGTTTACCCAGCGGATTTCACCGGAAAGGTTGTTTTTTATACCCATGAAAACATTGCGTATGGCTTTCCCTGTTTTCAGGGCTGCTATCACCGGGTTTTCACCGGGCGGCATGATTGAGCCGTCCTCATGTACATATGTCCAAATGGGGTCGGCAATATTTACACCCAGCAGTTCGCTCTCGTGCCTGCCGAAAATGGTATTAGCTGCAGGGTTAGTTTCAATTATGATACCTTTATTATCAACATAAATAGCACCCTGAGCCATGGTTTCAAACAGGGTATGGTACTTTTCCTCGGACATGCGCAGGGCTTCTTCGGTATGCTTCAGTTCGGTTACATCTTCACCTGAATACAGTATGGAACTCATCTGTCCGTTTTTGCTGCGGATAGCGGTAGAATGCCAAAGAATTACTTTTTCCTGGCCGTCTTTAGTCAGGACTACATCCATATAGCGTTCGGGCAGTTCGGTTTTACCGGATATAATCTGTTTATACATGGAACGTTTTATCAGGCGGCGGTATCCGGGTATAAAATTTTCAAACCAGTTTTGCCCCAAGATATCCTGATACTCATACCCCAGTATCTGACAACCCCGCTTGTTAATCTGGGCAACAGTCTCATCTTCATTCAAGACAACTATAATTACTCCTGCGATATCCAGATAAAGCTGGGCTTTGTCCCGTTCTTCTTTAAGCCGTATTTCTGTCCGGGCAAGTTCCCTGCGCCGGCGTATTTTTTCTACCCCCAGTGATATATCTTGGGAGACTTCACGCAGCAGGGAGATTTCTTCCCTTCCGAATACATCCGGTTTATTTGAGCAAACGCATAATATACCCAGCAGTTCCTCTCCGAAATCTATGGGTGAACAAAGCAGACTGCGGCAATACTGGCAGTGTGTTGCATAGTTTTCAATTGGCTGGCTGTGAATATCTGGCACTACTATCAGACTGCGGCTTTTAATGGCCTGTTGTATGGGTTCACCCGGCAGGTGCAGGCAATGATGTGCGGGGCACGTTTCGGCTGAAAGATGGGGTTGCCCGTAGACAGCGTGGTAACGGGGTTCAACCATCTGCTGGTCAGGGGTTGCATAACCTATCCAGGCTACCTGATACCGTCCAGCATAAACCAGCCTTTCACATATCCTTTCCATAAGCTCTTCTTCATTATCTATATGGGTAATATGGTGGCTTATATCCCGTATCATGGACAGGATCTGATTAAGATTTTCTTCGTGGCTGATTACTCGGCGGTGGTTGTTGATTATCAGGCTTACCAGACTGCTGGCGCCCAGGGTTATTAAGACAAGTAAAAAAGTAATTGGCTTAAACAGGTTCAGTGTAACTAGCACCAGCATACCCGGAATAAGTATGCCGCTGGCCCAGAACATGGAAACTTTAAATCCCCAGCGCCAGGTGGCAATGGCAATAATAATTATGGTAGTGGCTGCTTCTACGCTGGTGGTGAAAAGTTGCCAGTTGGAATTTTGGACGAGGTCCGGAGGGGAAAAAACTGTATATAATCCCAGAACGATTACCAGTACGGATAAACCAGCGACGTATGTGAAGTATTTGTCCTTGAAAAGTGGAGGGAACTGTTGTTTTGTCACTGCTCCGTTCTTCCCTTCCCTTTTGCTGGTTTATATTAAACCAGAACCAATTTAATTATTCAAAAGAATAGTAAAAGAGCTAAATTGTACAGAATTTTTTGGAAACGCGTATGAAATGCCTTGCCAGATTTGGATTTGTGCCGAAATGCAGGTGCAGGTAACTGGCAAGTACATTAGTACTGTTCCCTATAATAAAGCCTTCGCTTTGACCAACAAATTCGGCTGGCTCCAGCAGGGTGTAGGCGGGTTTGGTCTGAGGGGAAGGTAATTTTGACCAATGGAAGATATGACCGCGGAGTTCGGTGCCCTTGGCAGAAAGGATATTATCGTTCTGTACTGCTGCTCTGGTATATGCCAGACGATGGAGTTTCTTTTGCATAACGGATATGCCGGGAAGCAGCCCCAGCATCAAGTATTTTGTGCCGTCAAAGTCCTCTATTGCTTCGGATAAATACATAAGCCCGCCGCATTCGGCGTAAATGGGCATGCCGCTCTCTGCTGCTTTGGTCAGGGCGGTCTTCATGAGTTGATTGGTACTTAGTTCAGCGGCCATTATTTCCGGAAAGCCGCCCCCTATATATATGCCGCCGATATTTTCAGGCAGGCAGGTATCATGTAATGGGCTGAAATAACAAAGTTCCGCCCCCCAGTCTGACAGCATATCCAGATTGGCTTGATAATAGAAGCTGAATGCTTCATCTTTGGCTACAGCTATGCGGGTAACCGGGCAGGCAGGGGTTTTGGGGAAGATGTGCGGACAGGGTTTTTCAGGCAGGGGCGGGGCATTTTGGGCAATTTCCCAAATGCGGTCAATATCTATAGTACTTTCAATATGGGTAGCCAGGTTCTGGATAAAGGTTTCCAGTTCACCGCCTTCAGAGGTAGTCTTCAACCCCAGGTGGCGTTCCGGTATAACCAGGTCTTTATTGCGAAGCAGATAGCCTATTACCGGGGTAGAGGCATATTTTTCAATTGCGTTCCGGCAGATTTCATAGTGGCGCATACTGCCTGCCTGGTTGAGTATCACGCCGGCAATATTTATACGGGGGTCCAGATTTTTGTAGCCTAGAACTATGGCAGCGGCACTTTCAGCCATATGCGAGATATTGACAAGCAGTATGACAGGGGACGAAAGCAGTCTGGCAATCTCGGCGGTAGAGCCTCCGGGGCGTTCCCCGCTGTATCCGTCATAAAGCCCCATTACGCCTTCCACCAAAGCTATCTCTCTGTTTTTCAGGCCGTGGAAAAACACTTCCGCCATGGCATCTTTGTCCAGCATCCACGAATCAAGATTATGGCAGGGGTTATGCGAAGCCAAAGTAAGGTATCCGGGGTCTATATAATCAGGGCCGCACTTGTAGGCGGCTACTTTATGTCCGCGTTTGGTAAGGGCGGCGGTAATGCCGCTGCTTATAGTGGTTTTGCCGCTGCTGGAGGATACTCCGGCTATAACGATGCGTGGGAAATTCATATTGCAGAGTATATCACTCGGAGTTTATTTGCGTAAAGCTCACTTTTCTTTGAGGATTTTTATATTTACAGTGCGTTTGCGCGGACCGTCAAACTCCGCGAGGTAAATACCCTGCCAAGTCCCCAGCAGCGGCCTTCCTGCTTCTATAATAAGGTTCAGGCTGTTTCCTGTCAGGCTGGTTTTTACATGGGCGGCCGAGTTGCCTTCCGCATGAAGAAAATGGGTGACAGAAGGGACTATCCGTTCAAGCTGGGCTTTGATATCGGTAATAACGTCAGGATCGGCATTTTCATTTATGGTTAATCCGGCAGTGGTGTGGGGGACAAATATATGGCACAGGCCGGAGGTAACGCCGCTTTGGCTTATAACCAGACTAATCTGACTTGTAATATCTATAAATTCGGTTTGGCTGCGGCTTAGTATTTCAAGACAGTACAGGGGTGTGGCATCAGTCATGTTTGATAAATTCACTCACCTTGTTTCGCAGCTCCTGCGGATTAAATGGTTTGGTAATATAGCCGTCAGCACCCAGTTGCTGGCTGAGTTTCTTGTTCAGTTCATAACCCACTCCAGTCAGCATAATAATGGGAGTGGAGCTGGTTTGTTTATCCCCTTTGAGCATGCAGCAGGCTGCCAGCCCGTCCAGCTTGGGCATCATGATATCCATGAGTATCAGGTCAAAGTTCTGCTCGCGTGATTCTTTTACGGCTTCCTCGCCGTTTTTAGCCTGAACTATCTGATAGTTTTTGTCCAGTATACTGCAAACCAGCTGCCGGATATGCTCTTCGTCATCAGCCACCAGTATCTTTATTTTGGACATCACTGCCTCCCTAGGATACTTCAGATAATAATGAATAATAGTATATCATTAGGGGTAAAAAAATAGATAGAGTTCTTAAAAAACCTTAGTTACAGTTCTCAAGTTTTCCCAGCGTTTCGGTGATTATCTTCTTGAGATCGCTCGGGGTGAAGGGTTTGGGTAAAAAAGGCTGACCGGCGGCATCCAGAAAACCCTGGGTGGTTTCGTCCATCAGGTCACCGGTAGTGAATATAATCCGTTTGGCAATATCAGGATAGTGGTTCAGTGCGTATGCGTACAGGTTTTTACCGTTCATGATAGGGGTGCGTATATCTACCAGGCAAAGATCAAAAGTTTCCTGCTGAATAAGTGCCTGACCTATCTGGCCGTTTATGGCAATAGTTACTTCAAGCCCCATGCCTTCCAGAGTGCGCAGGCACACCTGACATATGGAGGGTTCGTCTTCAACTGCCAGTACCCGGTATTTTTTGTCTGTCATAGAGTCCTGTTTTCGGTAGGAGAATTTGGGTTATTAGAATGGGTAATGAATTTATACTAATGGTATTGTATCACAGAGTTGACAGCTGTCAATAGAGGGGTACAGTAAAGTGTTAAAAAAGCAAAAAAGAAGTCAAAAATACTTAGAATCTAAATTTACCCTGCTTGATAAGGTAACCGCAGGCAGCTCCTACGAGTAACCCTCCCAAATGTCCCTGCCAGGCGACTGACGGCAGGAAGGACAGGATAATAAAACTGCCTATGACTGCAATCCACAAGGGGATGGGTACAGGCAGAGGGAAGACCATAACCTTGGAGTTCGGGCGGAGTACTGCCAGGGTTCCGCCAAGTGCAAAAACCGCCCCCGAAGCACCTATGACATATCCGAAAGAGCCTGCATTGAGGAGTATAAACAGCAAACTGCCCGCCAGGCCGCCCCCGAAGAATATTATCAGCCAACTGCGCTGGCTTATCATCTGGAGCAGGGCGTTGCCGAAGAAATACAGAGTAATCATATTGGCAAAGAGATGCCAAAGGTCTGCATGAACAAACAAACTGGTTATAATGGTCCACGGGTGGCTGATAGCTGTTGCCGGCTGAAGTGCCAGATAAGGCCCAATCTGGGGGGCAAAATTAACCCCGAAAAACACAATAACACAGGTGATTATTACAAGGAGTATTATATCCGGCTGGTTACGGTAGCTGGTATATCTCATACAGCGTAATTCTGACAGTTTTATCCAAGGTGTGTCAAATTTTTATTGACAGCCGGATTTGAGCGGCACTAAAGTCTTATAAGAAAGGTATTAAAGAGGTGAAATCATGCCCACTCTTATTCTTTCGCGCAAAGATATTTCCGGATTGATTTCCATGCCGCCGGTTATACAGGCTGTGGAGCAAGCATTCAGGGATTGGGCAACGGGATTAGGTGATATGCCCTCTAAGGTTTATTTGACGCTACCTAAAGGGGACTTCAGGGCTATGCCGGCCTCTCTGCCGGGTGCCGCCGGAATAAAGTGGGTAAATGTTCATCCGGGGAACAAGGCTTTGCAGATGCCTACTGTAATGGGACTTGTGATTTACTCTGACCCGGATACCGGTTATCCCTTGGCGGTTATGGACGGCACGGATATTACCGCTTACCGTACCGGGGCGGCTGCCGCCATAGCCTCAAAGTATCTAGCCAGAGCTGATTCTGCCACGCTGGGGATTGTGGGTGCGGGCAGACAGGCTGTTACCCAAATAATGGCTCACCAGGTGCTTTTTAATCTGAAAGAAATACGGGTATATGACATATTTCCCGATTCGGTTCTAAGGTTGAATAAGTATTTTCCTGAGCTAAATATAAGGCAGGCCAGCCTTGCTGAGGCTGCTGCTTCGGATATTATTTGTACTCTTACTACCTCAAACAAGCCAGTGTTACTCTTAAAAGACCTTAAACCCGGCTGTCATATCAATGCGGTCGGGGCGGATGCTCCCGGCAAACAGGAACTTGATTCCCGTATTCTCCGTCAGGCGGTAGTGGTGGTAGATGATATGGAGCAGGCAATTCATGCCGGCGAGCTGAATGTGCCGGTTCGGACAGGGGTTTTCAGTAAGGAAATGGTGAAAGCCAACCTGGGACAGATAATACAGGGTAAAAAAAGCGGACGCGGCTCAGCCAGTGATATAACGGTGTTTGATTCTACCGGGGTGGCTATTGAAGATATTGCGGTAGCCAAAATGCTGTATCAGATGGCAAGCGAACTCGGAACCTTCCGTAGCCTTGGGCTGGTGGATTAGGTTTCAGGATTTCGGTTTTTTAGAGGGCATTTCTTTGGGGGCTTTGAGGTTTACTTCTTCGGCTGAGAAGGGGGAGTAGCCCTGAATGACTTCATCTTCAGTGGTTATCTCCAGTTTACCCCCGCATTGGGCGCAACTTTGATGACGGGCATTTAAAAGTGCCCATCCGTGATAATGCCCTCCGCACTTGGTACATCTTGCCTCTGGTATCTGCATGCTATTATATTACCATTAAGGTAGATATAACCTGTCAACTACTTTTTAGTTACTATTTTAGGGGGAAAACAATTTTTAGCAGTTTCTACTGCCATGCCCCGTTTACGAAAGTAAGACCTTCCCAGTCACTGCCTTCGGGCATCTCGGCACTCACTATCAGTCCCTTTTCGTTCAAAGTATATATACCGATTACTTCGCCCATAATAAAACTGTAAACCGGTAAATCAGTAGAGGGTGAGCCGTAGGTTACGTTTGAGGTATGGCCAGGACCTACCGTTCCGCCATCATTCAGTGTATTCGTTTCCACATCTACCATAGCGGACAGGACAGCCAGACGGACATTCGCCAGTTCGGTATTGGCTGACTCTACCTTGCCTTCGTGCATAAATTTGATTACATTTGGGATTATTACTCCTGCCAGTGCTCCCAGTATGGCCACAACTACCAGTATTTCAATCAGTGTAAAACCGTTTTCGCGCTTGAAAATGGTTGCCGGTATTTTCATAAATTTCCCCCTGCGGCTGCACTTGTGCACATTTATATATCCAATAGTACTAAAATATGGTAAAAGGTTGCAATACCCCCGGGTATTTACCCTCCTGTCTTGCCGAAAATACCCTCCGGCTTTATACTTTAGCCATGCCTGAGCATAAAATACTGGTAGTTGAAGATGACGCCACTCTGAGGGAGCTTTTGTGTTATAACCTTGCCAAGGAGGGGTATACGTTGGAATGTGCCGAAGACGGGCTGAAGGCACTGGGTATTTACCGCCTGCTTAAGCCGTCATTGGTTATACTGGATGTGATGCTGCCGGGTATAGACGGCTTTGAACTTTGCCGTCTTATCCGTACAGAGAGCAGTGTTCCCATACTTATGCTGACCGCTCGTTCAAGCGAGTCTGATAAGGTAAACGGGCTGGAAGCCGGGGCGGATGATTATCTGTCCAAACCCTTTGGCATGAGGGAATTGCTGGCCAGAATGAAGGCTCTCCTTCGCCGCAGCCAGACGCAAAACTCCCAAACAGAGACAACAGGCGGGCTGAAAATAGGTGATTTGGAGATATTTATTGAACGCCATCTGGTCATGCGGAACGGGGTGGCTCTGGATTTTTCACCTAAAGAATTTGATCTGTTTAGTTTTATGGTGCAGAACCGCTGCCGGGTTTTCAGCCGTGAACAGCTGCTGGAAAAGGTCTGGGGTTACGATTATCCCGGAGGGACCCGCACTGTAGATGTGCATATAAGCTGGCTTCGCCAGAAGATAGAGGCCGACCCCTCCAGTCCCCGTCATCTTATAACGGTGCGGGGAACTGGTTACAAGTTTGAGGAGTGATATGACCAGAAGCCTTAAATGGCGTTTGATAACCCTGTTCTGCCTGCTTATTGCCGGTTGCGTGGGTATACTCAGCATATTTCTTTCCAATCACCTGGAAGATTCGTATATGGACAATCTTCAGTCACGCCTGATACAGGAGGTTACTCTGTTTTCGCGGGTAGTGCCCGAACATATTACCGAAAGTGCTGACAGTTTTGATGCCTATATAAAGAAGCTTGGGGCTTCGCTGGACATACGGCTGACGGTGATTGCCCCTGACGGACAGGTGCTTGCAGATTCACTTCAGTCTCCCTCCGAAATGGAAAACCACTCTACCAGAGTTGAGTTTATTGATGCCCTGAAAGATGGTATCGGTATAGACATGCATCAGTCTGCCAGCTTGGGTTACGAAATGCTGTATGTGGCTGCGTCTATTAAAGACGGGACAGGTGTGCTGGCGGTAGTGAGGGTGGCTTTGCCGGTGGAAGAAGTGTACGCCGCCGTAGGGGATGTAGACCGGACTATTTTGCTGGGTGCGGTGGTAAGCATACTGGCGGCCGGACTTTTGGCGGTTTGGGTAGCGGCTAATGTCAGCCGCCCGGTTAAAGAACTGACAGCAATTTCCCGGCGTATTGCCCAGGGGCAGATTGATACCATTCAGATAGATGTAAGCGGCAAAGGCGAAATGGAAGAATTGGCACACGCCTTCCGCCTGATGACAGAGCGCCTGCGTGACAGTATTAAAGCAGTCAGTTCGGAGCGTGACCGCCTTTCGGCGGTGCTGCAGCGGATGGGTGACGGCATATTCCTGCTGGACCGTGAGGGGGTAATAAGTCTTTTAAACCCCGCCTCCGAGAGGATATTTAAGCTGGAAGCAGAAGGGATAATAGGGCATAGCTTTGTGGAAGCGATACGTGACCATGAAATCCACTCTGTTTTTGAGCATGCCAGATCCTCGGGTAAACAGGAGATGGGCTTTGTCGAGCTTGCCGCCGGCAGGCGTTTTCTGGGCATTATTGCCACTCCGCTGGTCAGCCAGTCAGGTTATCTGGTGCTGGTGCAGGACCTTTCAGAGCTTCGTCGGCTGGAAAAGGTAAGGAGGGATTTTGTAGCTAATATTTCCCATGAATTGCGCACCCCTATCAGCTCTTTGAAACTGTTGACCGAAACTTTGCAGGAAGGTGCGGCGTCTGACCCAGCGGTTGCGGCCGGGTTTATTGATAAAATTCACCTTGAGGTAGATAAATTGGCTCAGCTGGTTACCGAATTGAGTGACCTTTCAGCTATCGAGAGCGGGCAGGCGGTTTTACGCCTTCAGCCGGGAGATATTTCAACCGCAATCAAGCTTGCGGCGGAAAGGCTTAGGCCTCAGGCTGAACGGGCAGGTATAAGCCTTGGGGTAGAACTGCCCGAAACTCTGCCGCAAGTAAAACTGGATGAAAACCGGGTTGAACAGGTGTTGGTCAATCTGGTGCATAATGCTATCAAGTTTACCCCTAAAGGCGGCAGGATAAAGATTGGGGCCCGCACCCAAGGGCAAACACTGGTAATCTATGTATCTGACAGCGGTATAGGTATACCCGAAGAGGACCTTACCCGGGTGTTTGAGCGTTTTTACAAAGTAGACAAAGCCCGTTCCAGCGGGGGTACAGGTTTGGGTTTGGCTATTTCCAAGCATATAGTGCAAGCGCATGGCGGGACTATTTGGGCAGAGAGTGTTTATGGCAAAGGGGCTACATTCAGCTTCGGTTTACCCCTGACCTGAGTAATTCTAAGTGCAGTTAGTGGATAAGCCGGTTTGAAAAACCGGTTTTTTTATTTTCCGGGAAGCCCGGAGCTCAGGCTTTTATCTTACGGGTTACTTTAAAATTTTTACACAACCTTAACATGTTCTTTATACAGCCTTAATCTTGTGGCTTTAAACTAGTAATGTGAATAAGGAAAGAGGAAAAGAAACAAGAAAGGAGGTGAATATAATGGAAAGAATAACTTTAGCTCTGGTAGCCCATGATAACAAGAAGCAGGAAATGGTTGAACTGGTAAAAAAGCATGAGACGGATCTGGGAAGCCTTAATCTGGTAGCCACCCGCACCACCGGTAAGCTCATTCAGGCCAGCACCAGTTTGAATGTAAATCTGCTGCAAAGCGGCCCTCTGGGAGGTGACCAGCAGATTGGTGCTATGGTAGCCAGCGGGGTAGTAACCGCTATCATATTCCTTCGTGACCCCCTGACCGCCCAGCCCCATGAACCTGATATTTCCGCCCTGATGCGAGTGTGTGACGTACACAATGTACCCTTGGCTACCAACATATCTACTGCTGAAGCCGTGCTGCACCTTATATTCGAGCATCCGGAGGAACTTAAGGAGCATAGGCTGAAGAGCCAGCTTTTAAATAGTCTGAACAGCTGATATACAGGCTTTGCAAAGAAATAAAGAGAAAAGGAGGAAAAAGTGAACAAGATAGTAAATAAGAAAAAAATTATGCTGCCTGCGACTGCCGTAATGCTGCTGGCATTGGGTATGGCAGGGTGCAGCAATGATACAGATAATACAGATAACCCGGACAATACTTCCGCTCTCTCAGGAACTATCAACGAGGCCGGTTCTACTACTGTTCAGCCTCTGGCTGAAAAACTGGCAGCCGCTTTCAAAGTTCTGTACCCGAATGTTAATGTGGTAATAGGCGGCGGCGGTTCATCAGTTGGGGTTAAATCTGTAACCGAGGGGACTGTAGATATCGGGGCGGCTTCGCGTGACCTGAAAGACACCGAAACAGGCCTGACTAAACATCTGCTGGCCAAAGACGGTATTGCCATAGTGGTTCACCCTGATAATACCGCGGTAAATAACCTGACTATAGACCAGGTACGGGATATCTTTGCCGGCGTAATAACCAACTGGAGCCAGGTGGGCGGCCCGGACAAGACAATCCATGTAATGGCCCGTGAAGAGGGTTCCGGCACCAGAACCGCCTTTGAGGAACTGGTCATGGGTGCTGATGTGCGGATTGTAGCCAATGCAGTCCTCCAGAACTCCAACGGTGCTCTTAAGACCGCTCTTTCCGGTGACAAAGATGCCATCGGCTTTATCTCCTTCGGCTATATAGATTCAAATGTAAAAGCCCTGAGCATAAACGGTATAGCTGCTACCTCCGAGAATGGTAAAAACGGTACTTACCCCATTATCCGCCCGCTCTACTTCCTGACCAAAGGCACTCCCAGCGAACTGGTACAGGCCTTCCTGGACTACTGTATGAGCGATGCAGTCCAGCAGATAATAACTGAAGAAGGTTACTTATCTGTAAACTAAGTCCGGGTCGGGTAAATCAGACCATCTTAATGGGCAGAGACCGACACTCTCTGCCCGGACTGGTTTAGAAAAATGTTGCCCAGATATCTTACTGATAAATTAGCCAAATACGGGGTTTTTATTACTGCTCTTGTTTCCATACTGGTACTGCTGGCTATTGCAGTATTTATTATAAAAGGCGGTTTGCCATTATTCGGCGAAGTAAACCCGCTGGATTTCCTGTTCGGGGAGAGCTGGAGCCCCACCTATGGCGAATACGGCATACTATCCATGATAGTGGGCTCTCTGCTGGTTACTCTTGGCGCTATGCTGATTGCAGTGCCGCTGGGTATTGCCTGTGCTATTTTGCTGGCAGAGGTTGCACCCCGGAAGGTGCGTAATCTGCTTCGTCCGGCAGTTGAACTACTGGTGGGTATTCCCTCTGTGGTTTACGGTTTGGTAGGCATAATGGTAATTGTACCGGCTGTAAGAAGCCTGGGAGGGACAGGTTATTCCATACTGGCGGCAGTGCTGGTACTCTCAATTATGGTTTTACCAACTATTATCAGCATCTCCGAAGATAGTCTGCGGGCTGTACCCCGCACCTATCGGGAAGGGTCCCTGGCACTGGGTGCCAGCCATTGGCAAACTATCTGGCATGTGCTGCTGCCGGCCGCCCGTTCCGGGGTAGGGGCAAGCATAGTGCTGGGCATGGGGCGGGCTATCGGTGAGACTATGGCTATGATTATGGTTATAGGGAATGCGGTTATTATTCCCTCTTCCCCTCTTGACCCCGCCAGAACACTCACAGGTAATATTGCGGTAGAGATAAACTATGCGGCAGGTCTGCATGAAAATGCCCTTTTTGCCACCGGTTTGGTGCTTCTCATCTTGATACTTATACTAAACAGTCTGGCTACTTTGGCGTTGAAGCGGGGTGAACAACATGCTTAGATTTACTTCCCGCAGTACCCAGAAAGTGGCATTTGTGCTGTTGTGGACAGCAGGTATTATCACTCTGCTGGTTCTGCTGCTTATCATAGGTTATATAATTATCAGGGGATTGCCCGGTTTCTCCTGGGATTTTCTGTTTACCCCGCCGGCTGGCGGTCTGGCAGGAGAGGGAGGTATTTCCTCTACAATTGTGACTACTCTTTATCTGGTCGGGCTGACCCTGCTGATACTGGTACCGGTGGGTATCGGGGCGGCTATATACCTGGTGGAATATGCACCAGACAACCGCCTGACCCGTTTTATACGTTACGGAGTTCAAACTCTGGCGGGTGTGCCTTCTATCCTGTTTGGTTTGTTCGGGTTTGCCCTGTTTGTTACTGTTTTGCATTTCCGTTTTTCCATACTTTCGGGCGCGCTTACACTGGCATGCCTTCTGCTTCCTGTGCTTATCACTGCTACGGAAGAAGCGTTGAAGACAGTTCCCCGTTCTTACCGGGCAGGGGCAATGGCTTTGGGGGCTACCAAGTGGCAGGCGGTGACTCACGTGATACTGCCGGCGGCTTTGCCGGGTATTGCAACCGGGGTAATTTTATGTGCCGGGCGGGCACTGGGTGAAACCGCCTGTTTGTATGTTACTATGGGAGGGAGCGCTGCCATGCCGGATTCACTCCTTTCAGGCGGGCGCTCACTGGCACTGCATGTCTTTTATCTGGCTACCGAAACTAATGCCATAGATAAAGCCATGGCGACAGCCGCAGTTTTAATAGTGATTATTGTGGGATTAAATGCCTTGACCAATTTCATTTCCCGGCGTTTCCAGAAACGCATAAGCGGAGGAGTTTAAATGGAACCTAAAATCAAAATCCGCGGTGTAAATTTCTTTTACCACCAGCACCAGGTACTTAAAAATATAAATATGGATTTCCCCGACCGCCAGATAACCGCCATTATAGGCCCTTCGGGATGCGGCAAAAGTACCCTTTTACGTGCTCTTAACCGGATGAATGACCTGGTCAGCGGAGCCAGGCTGGAGGGTGAGATATTGCTGGATAATGAAAGTGTTTATTCCCCCAGCCTGGACGTGGTCAATCTCCGCAAACGGGTTGGTATGGTCTTTCAGCAGCCCAATCCCTTTCCAAAGAGCATTTTTGACAATGTGGCTTTCGGTCCGCGCATGCTGGGTACTACTGCCCAGTCACGTCTGGATGAGATAGTGGAAAAAAGCCTGCGGCAGGCGGCACTTTGGGATGAGGTCAAGGATAATTTGCACAAATCCGGTCTGGCACTTTCCGGCGGGCAGCAGCAAAGACTGTGTATTGCCAGAGTGCTGGCGGTAGAGCCGGAAGTTATCCTAATGGATGAGCCCTGTTCCGCACTTGACCCTGTGAGCACTATGAGAATTGAAGAATTGATGCAGGAACTCAAGCAGAACTATACTATCGCTATCGTAACCCACAATATGCAGCAGGCAGCCCGTGCCTCAGACTGGACAGGGTTTCTGCTGACGGGTGACCTGGTTGAATACGGTCGTACCGGTGAGATTTTTTCCCGACCCAAAGACAAGCGCACTGAAGATTATATTACCGGCCGGTTCGGTTAAAGGAGGATATCATGCCGCGAATGGGATTTGACCGTCACCTTAGGGAACTTGAAAATGACTTGCTCCTGTTGGGAAGCATGGTAGGCAAGGCTATTGACCGCTCTATGCAGGCTATGAAAGAGCGGGATTTGGAACTGGCCAAACAGGTTATAGAAGAAGACAAATATATTAACCAAAAACGTTTTGAGATAGAAGAAAAAAGCATAGAGCTTATGGCTACCCAGCAGCCGATGGCCCGTGACCTGCGGATAATCGTAGCTGTGCTTAACATAATAGTTGACCTTGAACGTATTGGCGACCATGCCGAAGGTAATGCCAAAATAGCCCTTATGCTAGGTGAAGAGCCTCCTCTTAAACCGCTTATTGACCTGCCCCGTATGTCTCTGAAAACAGAGGAAATGCTCAACCGGGCACTGGGGGCTTTTGTCAGGCGTGACTCTGCTGAAGCTCTGCGGGTAATAGACGAAGATGATGAAGTAGACGGCCTGTATAATCAGGTTTTTCGGGAGCTTCTGGTCTTTATGGCTGAAGACCCCCATACTATCTCACGTGCAACCCGTCTTATCTGGGCGGCCCATAATCTGGAAAGAAGTGCGGATAGGGTTACCAATATTTGTGAAAGGGTGCTCTTTGTGATTACCGGTAAATCTGAAGAGTTTGGTTCATCAAAGTACTGATATGAAAGACAAAAACCAGGTCTTGTTTGTATGTTTGCATAATGCCGGCCGTTCTCAGGCAGCCGAGGCTATTTTTAATCATCTGGCCGGGGACAAAGCTCTGGCACTTTCCGCCGGGACAGAACCTTCTTTAGCTCTTAATGCGAAGGTAGTGAAAGTGCTGAAAGAGGGCGGCATAAATACAGATGGTCTCAAACCTAAACTGCTTAATCCGGGTATGCTGGATAGTGCCAGCCGGGTTATCAGTATGGGGTGTGATGTTACTCTGTCCTGCCCGGGGCATCTGTACGGCAAGGAAGATTGGGGCATAACCGATCCGCGGGGTAAAAATCTGGCGGAAGTTCGCCTGATAGTGGAAAGTATCCGCCAAAAGGTGGAAAAACTGCTGGATGAGCTTGGTATAAAATACGGGGTATAAAGTTGGGGGATTTACGGGGTAAAAGCCGCATCTTCCGAATGCCAAGCGGTTTATTTTGACAGCAGATAATCGTTGCGAAGTAGCCCGCAGTATTCCACATCTTCAAAAACGCCGTTTTTCAGCAGATGCTTGGGGAAACTGCCTTCGTGTTTTAGCCCGGCTTTGGCCATTACCCGGCCGGAAGCAGGGTTTCTTTTAAAATAGTAGGCATACAAGCGGTGCAGATTCAAGTCCAGAAAAGCGTAATCAACTAAAGCCTTCAGTGTCTCGGTAGCATAACCTTTGTTCCAGTAGGGTTTGCCAATCCAGTAACCCAGCTCGGAACGCTGGTGGGGAAAGCAGAATATCAGCCCGCAGGCACCCAGCAGTGTTCCGTTACCCTTTTCGGTTATGGCAAAGTGCTGTTCAGTATCGGTGGCCAGTTTTTCTGCATGGCCGGATATCCACTTTTCAGCCATTTCCGGCAGGTAGGGGTGGGGAATATTAAGGGTAGTATCGGCTATCAGGGCATCTCCTGCCAGTCCGGCAACTGCAGCCGCATCTGCCAGGCTGAAAGGCCGCAGTACAAGACGGGGTGTTTCCAGTACAGTTTTATATAACATGCCGTTACCGTTCTGAAATATTTTTTACATTATATCAGGGTTAAGCCTGTTAGGGGATAGCCAAGCCTTGTATTATATGGTAGTATATATAAAGTACTAGTACCTTTCTTTACCCAATACGGCAATAGCGTATACATTCAGTAACTTACCCACGAATGGAATACGGTGCTTAATGGCAAACATTTGCCTATTGTTTTATTAGTTTGTAGCTATAAATATTATTATAATCCACTAATTTGATATTGTTTGCCGTTATATGCTAGTATGTACAGGTCTTTTACGCCCCCTATTAAAATAACCGGAGTTACTTCAATATGGAAAGTATCTGGAAAGAAAAAGTAGACGGCGTCATTACCCAGAGCGGAAGCTCTCGGCTCTCCCTCCTTCCATGTTTGGAAGCGGTTCAGGAAGAGTGTGGCTACATACCCCACGAAGCTGTAAATTATTTGAGGGAATGCTTAAGCATTCCCTCAATTGATATTTACGGCATGATTACCTTTTACAGCCTGCTCTCCACTAACCAAAAGGGAAAGTACGTTATCCGCCTGTGTAATTCGCTACCCTGTTACCTGAACGGTACGGAAAACATTCTGGATACCCTGGTGGACAACCTGGGTATAGAACCGGGCCAAACCACTCTGGATCAACGTTTTACCCTGGAGCTGGTACCCTGTCTGGGATTATGTGACCAGTCACCGGCTATGGTAATTAACGGGGTGGTTTACGGTAAGCTAACTGCTCAGTTGGTAACCGAAGTCCTGGACGAATTGAGGACTTACTAAGATGAAAGACGTGAAGATTATTACCCGTCATCTGAACACTGCCAATTCAGCTGATATTGATGTATATCTGGCTGACGGCGGTTACCAGGCCCTTAAGAAAGCTTTGTCTATGACCCCGGAGGAAGTGATTGCCGAGGTCAAACGCTCAAAGCTGGTGGGCAGGGGGGGAGCGGCCTTTCCCACTGGGCTCAAATGGGAGCTTACCCGCAAGGAAAAGGCCAACCCGAAATATATTGTCTGTAATGCCAGCGAGGGCGAACCGGGCACTTTTAAGGACCGGTTGATACTTAAAAATGACCCCCATATGGTACTGGAAGGTTTTATTATTGCCGCTTATGCGGTGGGCACTTCCCAGGGCTTTATTCACGCCCGTGAGGTTTATACTGAAGAGATAGAGCTTTTCCAGAAAGCCATAGACCAGGCAACCGAACGCGGTTTTCTGGGGCAGAATATCATGGGGAGCAATTTCTCGCTGGATATTCAGTTTTACAAGAGTGCCGGTGCTTATATCTGCGGTGAGGAAACTGCCCTTTTTGAGTCCCTTGAAGGGCACAGAGGTATTCCCGCCGCTCGCCCGCCGTATCCGGTGCAGGTGGGGCTTATGGATAAACCCACTACGGTTAACAACGTAGAAACTCTCTGCAATGTTCCTGCCATTATAAATAACGGGGCGGACTGGTTCGCTTCAATAGGCCATCCGGACTATCCCGGTACCAAGCTTTTCTGCCTTTCCGGCAACGTGAAAGAACCGGGTGTTTTTGAAATGCCGCTGGGAACCAACCTGAAGGACTTGCTTGAGGCCGGGGGGGGCGTAGACGGCAAGTTCAAGGCGGTTTTACCGGGCGGCATATCTTCCAGCCTGCTGACCGAAACTGATATCAGTCTGGATTTCAAGACGCTGGCCAAGGCCGGTACTATGCTTGGGTCAGGCGCGGTTATTGTTATAAACTCCGACACCAGTATGGTCAATGTAGCCTCCAACGTAGCCCACTTCTTTGACGAAGAGGGTTGCGGCAAGTGCTCTATCTGCCGCGAAGGTACTCGCCGGGCGGCTGAAATCCTGAGCCGCTTTTCCCGCGGGCAGGGTAACCGCAATGAACTGGAGTGGCTGCTGGAACTGCATGAGGTAATGAAAGATACTGCTTCCTGCGGTCTTGGGCAGGTGGCCCTGAATGTGGCTGCCAGTGCTATCCGTAACTTCAAGGGTGAATTCTTGGCGCAGGTGCGTAAGGAGGAAGGCGTATGGTTACGCTAAATATTGACAACAAGCAGATAAGCGTACCTGAAGGTACGACTATTATGCAGGCCGCCAAACAGGCCAATATTAATATTCCCCACCTGTGTTATTTCGAAGGCCTGAAAAGTTACAGCGGCTGCCGGGTATGTGTGGTGGAAATAGAGGGTGAACCCCGTTTGGCTACATCCTGCTCACGTAAGGTAGCCGAAGGGATGAAGGTTAATACCCATTCTGCCAGAGTCCGCCGCGCCCGCCGCACTATACTTGAAATTTTGCTGGCCAATCACCCACAGGACTGTTTTAATTGTGAACGCAACCAGAACTGTGACTTATTGCGGCTGGCGTTTGAATGCGGAGTTAAAAAGCTGCGCTTTGAAGAAAGCGAAAAGCGGGTACTGCCTATAGACAGTACCAGCCCCAGCATTATCCGTGATCCCAATAAATGTATTGCCTGCGGACGGTGTGTCCGCGTCTGCCACGATATACAAACAGTAAATGCCATAGGTTTTATAAATAAAGGTCCGGATACCATGGTGGCAACCTCTATGGATAGGGGTATGGGCAATGTTGCCTGTGCCAACTGCGGCCAGTGTATACTGGTCTGCCCGGTGGGTGCTATCAAGGAACGCTCGGCGGTGGATGCTGTCTGGGCGGCCATAGCAGACCCGACCAAACACGTAGTTGTTCAGGAAGCCCCTTCGGTCAGGGTTTCTCTGGGTGAAGAGCTGGGCTTGCCGGCAGGTACGCTGGTTGCCAAAAAGATGTATGCCGCTTTAAGGCGTCTGGGTTTTGACGCCGTATTTGATACCAACTTTACCGCTGACCTGACCATTATGGAAGAGGGTTCGGAACTGGTGGAACGGGTTAAGGATGGTGGGGTGCTTCCCCAGATAACCTCCTGCTGCCCCGGCTGGGTCAAGTTTATGGAACACTATTATCCTGAGCTTGCGCCCAACGTTTCCTCCGCCAAGTCCCCCCAGCAAATGTTCGGGGCGGTCTGCAAGACCTATTATGCTGAAAAGGCCGGTATAGACCCCAAAACTATTATTAATGTTTCGGTTATGCCCTGTACGGCCAAGAAGTTTGAGTGCCAGCGTCCCGAAATGAATGATAGCGGTTTTAAAGACGTGGATTATGTCTTAACTACCCGCGAGCTGGCCCGCATGATAAAAGAGGCCGGTCTGGACTTTGCTTCGCTGGAAGAAGAGCCTGCCGAAGACCTGCTGGGTCTTTACACCGGTGCGGCCACTATCTTCGGAGCTACCGGCGGTGTTATGGAGGCGGCTATCCGCAGTGCCTATACGCTGATAACCGGACGTGAACTGGAAAATCTGGACATAGAGCCGGTGCGCGGGCTGGAAGGCATAAAGACAGCCAGTGTTAATATTGACGGGTTAGAGGTTAAAGTGGCGGTGGCTCACGGGCTGGGAAATGCCCGGCACTTGCTGGAGGAGATAAAAGAGGGTACTTCACCGTATCACTTTATAGAAATTATGGCTTGCCCCGGTGGTTGTGTCGGTGGCGGAGGCCAGCCCATACGCTTTGATTCCAGCTTGAAGAAAAAGCGCGGCGAAGCCCTTTACGAAGAGGACAGAAATATGCCCAAGCGGTGTTCTCATCACAACACCTCCGTAGAGAAGATATATGCCGATTATCTGGAAAAACCGCTCGGCAAGCGTTCTCACAAACTGTTGCATACCGAATATACAAGTCGCCCGGTGGTTTAAGGGCAAATAATAAAACAATACGCGGGAGGAACAAAACATATGTTCAATGTCCAGAGTATTAGCCTTAGGAAAGAGCTTGTTATTGCCTTTTTGGTTATGCTGGGGCTGGCTACCGCTGCTCCGCTGCTAGGCAACCAGTATCTGACCGGTTCACTGGTAAACGCCGTTTTGTTTATCAGCGCTGTTACACTCGGCTGGAAAAATGCAGTAGCTATTGGTCTTATTTCCAGCAGTATCGCTTTGGCTACCGGTCTTTTACCCGTAGTTATGGCTCCCATGGTGCCCTTTATCATGGCGGCTAATGCTCTGCTGGTTGCAGCTTTTAGTACGCTTCGCGGCAAGAGTTTCTGGCTGGGTGCCGGAGTGGCTGCGGTTTTGAAGTTTGCTTTCCTTTGGGCTACTTCCAGCCTTGTTCTGAACCTCTTTATAGAACAGAATGTAGCTGACAAGATTGCCGGAATGATGGGTTTGACCCAGCTCCTCACCGCCCTGATGGGTGCGGTTATGGCTTATGGTGCTCTGCGTCTGGGCAAGAAGATATAGTTTTTTAGTAAACCCTGTAGTAAACGTTAAGGGGGGCTTCAAAGCCCCCCTTTTTATTTGGATAAATTTCAGATACTCCGGTTCAGAGGAACTCTTTAACAATATCTGGGCAAATTGCCTCTAATAAAAAACGCCTGCTGACATATGTCAGACAGGCGTCAATTACCAAAGAACCTTAAATATGGTTTTCAAGCCAGAAGAAAAGGTCATTCCAGACCTGGGGGCAGTCAGGCTCATTAAATACCTCGTGATACATACCGGGGTAGGTTATCAGGGTTTTATCCTTGGAACTTATCCGTTGCACCAATTCACGGCTGCCGTTTATATTTACCAGATGGTCTTCTTCGCCGTGAATAACCAGACTGGGCAGGCTGATTTTCTTCAGAAAATCGGGCAAATCCTGACAAATGCGCAGAAATTCGGCTGCCATGTGGGCACTCATACGGTGGTGCAGTACCAGCGGGTCTTCATTGTACGCTTTGACTATATTTTTATTGTGGCTGATAGTGGAAGCGTCAATTTTGCGTACGCCAAGCATCGGGGCTATTTTGGACAGGGGTTTAACAATCTGATTTAAAATACCCGGCATGCCGGTATACGGTTTGAGGGCTATGCTGGAAAAAATAAGGCCGCTGGCATCATACTGGTGCTTGCTGGCATAAGCCGCGGTAACCAGGCCGCCCATGCTGTGGCCGAAAATGAATATTTTAGAAGTAGGATGTTTAGCCTGCACCATGCTGAAAGCGCTGATGAGGTCATAAATATATACATCGTAACTGGATACATAACCGGCCTTGCCGTCTGTTTTGCCGTGTCCGAAATGATCATAAGCATAAACGGCATAACTTCGGTCTGCCAGATAATGGGCCAGCTCGCTGTAACGGCCGGAGTGTTCACCCAAACCGTGAACTACCAGCACAATGGCTTTGGGACTGCCGTTTGGCAGTAAGGCTTGATAGTAACAATTGTAGTCCTGACAGCCTTTGAAATGCCCTTCGGTGAACCTCATCTTGTTTTAGTCTTCCACTCCTGCTTCAGCTTCCATTTCAGCCAGACGGGTATAGTAATCTTCTATTTCATTCAGGTGGGCCAGGGCTATTTTACCGGTCAGTACCGGGTCATCATTGGTGACGTTGGTGTGCGGGTCTCTGGTGCCGTGTTCCAACTCTACGTCCATGCCCATGCGGAACTGTTCTATGTTGTATTTGTTAAAGGTGATACCCAGTATTTTGGCTACTGCTTTAGCTTCGTCGGTTGAAAAACTTTTCTTAGACATTTTCAAGTTTCCTCCCCTGCATAATATTAAAGCTATTCTGAAGGTAAATTGAAAATATGTCAACCTGTTTCACCCCCCAAAATGGCAAAGGCTAAACGGGGTAGAAATAATTTATGACGGGCGGGTGGCTGGGGGTATTTTATTCGTAGGTTTTCAGCTGCTTACGCAGAGTTTTCCAGTTTGGGCAATACTTTTCCACCACTGCCCAGAATCTATCTGTATGGTTCATTTCCACCCGGTGGGAAAGTTCGTGAATTATCACGTAGTCTATGAGCGGCTGCGGCATGGTTGCCAGTTTCCAGTTAAAATTAAGATCGCCCTTTGAGGTGCAGCTGCCCCAGCGGGTTTTTTGAGCGCGTATAGAGAGCTTGCCAAAGGTTAATCCCATAGCGGCAGCATTTTTTTCAAGGCTGACTTTAATAGCCTCGGCAGCCTGATGGCGATACCATTTTCCCATCACTTCGACTGCAGATTTACTGCCGGTAAGCAAGTGAATTGTATTTTCAGACAGACTAACGTGGCCTCTTTCTCCGCCTTCTCTTATCCGCAGGGTATAAAGTTTGCCCAGATAGGGGACTTTTTGTCCGTCATGCAGTCCGTCTTCAAGTATAAAACGGTTGGCATTCATTTTAGTCTGGTGTTTCAAAATCCAGGCTGAACGCTGCAGCAGGATATCGTCCAGCCCGTTCATATTGTAGTGGTGGGGAACAGTAACTACCAAGCCGGTGGCAGAGCGTATAGCCAGGCGGATGAGGTCTGAAAAATGGCTTTTTCTCAGTGTATAGTGAACCTCTTTGCCTTCCAGGACTATGCTTTTCTTGCCGATAACCTCAGGACGGGAATAAATATTACGGGGACTCAATGCGGTGTCTCAGCCTCCATTTTTTCGGTGCGGGGCTGGTTTAACATAACAACAAGTATGCCGGCTAGTACCAGCATACCTCCCAGAAATTCATTAAGGGTAAGACCTTCCCCCAGAAAAATATATCCCAGTATAATAGCACCTACCGGTTCACCCAGTATGGCTACTGAAACTACCAGAGCAGGTACCAGCCGTAAAGCCATATTCAGAGACGAGTGGCCTACCAGTTGGGAAATCACTGCCAGCAGGAAAATCATCAGGTAGGTAGTGCCGGGATATCCGCTGAATTCTTCACCGCTGATAAACGCACCCGCCAGCAGTATAAAAGCGGCACTCCCGTAAAGAAGAGTGATGTAAGGCAGAAAATCTATACGGTTACGCATCTGGCGGCCGATAATCAAATATCCTGTAGTAGGTATAGTAGCCGCTAAGGCCAGTATGTTGCCCAAAAATGCCTGTTCACCTACCTGAGCGGTGGCTAGATTTATTAACGCCATGCCTCCGAAGGCTGCCAGTACACCGCCTATGGCTTTCGGGTTTAGCCGTTCACGCCACATTATATAAGACATAACGGCTACCAGCACCGGGTGTGAAGTTACCAGAATAACCGAGCTGGCGATGGAGGTGTATTCAAGAGAACTTACCCAGAAAAACTGGTCAATACCTACCAGAAAACCGGCCAGTATGATAAGCAGCAGGTTTCGCCGTGATAGGCGTTTTACAGCCTGATATACTGGTCCTGCGGCAAACGGCATAAGCAAAAGGGTAGCCGTAAGCATGCGCAAACTGGTGATTATAACAGGCGGAGCATCTGCCAGACGGGTAAAAACCGAAGCCGCAGCAATGCCAAACACCCCGAGAAGCAACAGGAGATACGTCTTAGCTTTCATGTGAAGAACCCAGCATACCCTAATTCCTTAAAAAATACCAGTTTACGCCTGTCCTTATGGATTATAATATTATCAGCAAACAGGGGAGGCAGATATGAAAATTATAGACCTTAGGAGTGATACTGTTACCCGTCCCACCCCCGAAATGAAAAAAGCCATGTGTGATGCCCCTCTGGGAGATGATGTATTCGGGGAAGACCCCACCGTAAACCGTCTGGAGGAAATAGCAGCCGTGAAAACTGGTAAAGAAGCGGCTTTGTTTACTCCCAGCGGTACCATGAGCAATCTGCTGGCAGTTTTATCCCAAACCCGCCCGGGTGATGAAATAATACTGGGGAGCGAATCTCATATACTCTGGTACGAGGTAGGCGGGGCATCAGCCGTTGGTGGAGTGGTTATGAGGGCTGTGCCAAACCAGCCTGACGGAACTATTCACCTCGCGGATATAAAAGATGCCATCCGGAGTTCAAATCTTCATTTCCCGCCGACCCGCCTTATCTGTCTGGAAAATACCCATAACCGTTGCGGAGGAGCGGTGCTAAGCCCATCCTACACCGCCGGGGTGGCAAATCTGGCCGGGGCGCGGGGTATCAAGGTGCATCTGGATGGTGCCCGCCTGTTTAATGCCTGTGTGGCTTTGGGTGTTTCGGCTAAAGAGCTCTGTTTGGGTATGGATACAGTCAGTTTTTGCCTGTCAAAAGGGCTGTCGGCACCGGCAGGTTCGCTTTTGTGTTCTGACAGAGAAACCATAAATCGGGCCAGAAAATTCCGTAAAATGCTGGGCGGTGGTATGCGTCAGGCCGGGGTATTGGCAGCCTGCGGTATTGTGGCTCTGGAAACTATGATAGATCGTCTGGCTCAGGACCACGCCATGGCAAAAACTCTGGCTGAGGGTCTGTTTAGTATAGACAACCATACGCTTGATAAGAATACAGTTCAAACCAATATAGTTATCTTTAACCCGCCGTTTGGTTTGGATGCCGATAAATTTCTGGTACAAGCTAAACAGGCAGGGATGCTTTTTACCACTGGTAGTCACGGGCGTGTCAGGGCAGTTTGCCACCATGACCTGAGTGAATCAGATATACAAACAGCTCTCAGCCGTATTGCTGCTATGAAGGGTTGCTAGCCGTATAAAAGCAGGGTTTTATTAAGTGCGGCGGATGCACTGTATGGCTATTTTATCGCTAAAGGGGTGATTATTTGTGAAAAAAAGGTTATTAAGTTAAAATTAGATACGATGAAAAAATTCCCCAAGCGTACATATTCAAATCCCGTCCAGTTTTTCTCCGATATAGGTTTTATTCTGAAAAACCGCCGAAAGTTAAAGGAATCCCGCATAAGCGGATTTCCATCTGCGGCTTTTCGTGAAAGGTTGATGCTGGCGGTAACCGGGGTTAATGCGTGCCGTTTTTGCACTTACGCCCATACCAAGATGGCACTGGAAAGCGGTCTTTCCCAGCAGGAAATAAAAGCTTTGCTGGATGGTGATTTCGGGAATTGCCCTCCGGGCGAATTAAATGCAGTTCTTTATGCCCAGCATTGGGCGGATACTGTCGCCAAACCATCGGCGGATATGAAGCTTAAGCTTGAGGCAGATTACGGGGCTGAAAAATCTGGTTTTATACATCTGTATCTGCGTCTGATACGTGTTGGCAACCTTAGCGGCAACACCGCTGATAAATTTCTGTATTATCTTTCCTTCGGCAAAATGGGGCTGGACCGCTAGCTGTAGCTGCATTGAATTTAGCTTACCTATAAGATATAATCGGCCTGAGTTGTTTGGGCGGTTAGCTCAGTGGTTAGAGCACCTGCTTCACACGCAGGGGGTCAGTGGTTCAAATCCACTACTGCCCACCATACTGTACGATAGGCAGAACTCCTATCCTTTCTTCCAATACACCATTGATCGGTAACCAATAATGGATTGTCCCCTGTCGGTCCTTTACTTCGATTTTTTTAATGAAGCCCTTGAGAAATGCTCGTTTACCTGTTAGCTCACTTTCTTGCAGTATTTGGCGCATATCTTTCACGTAACTTTTAACTATCTCTGGACTGGCCAGTTCAACTTTCCTGTCAGACAAACTGTTTGTGATCTGTATTTTTCTTTCCTGCAACTTTTCGATGCGTAATTTAAGGTCATGGATTCTGGGGGCTAAGTCCGCCAGCGGAATTTTGCCTGTTTCAACCGCGTCATAAAGCCGTTCTAATCTACGGTTAGTTTCGTTCATCTCTTCCAGCACAGCATCGAGCTCTTCTTGGTAACCCCTCGAATTAACATCCATTTCCTGATTAACCATTTCAACCAGTCGCTTTAGATGCTCTTCAGTTAATATATTTTCTCTGATTACTTTTACAACCGTTTCTTCAAATGATCTGCTGTTGAAGTAATGGGAAGGACATGAACCAGCACCTTTTTTGTTGAGAGTGCCACAAACATAGTAAGAATACTTTCCACTCTTTGCATCCTGACCAATCATAGCTTTACCGCAGTGGCTACAAAAAGTAAAACCACTCAACAGGAAGCGGCTACAAGTTCTTTTGGGATGAGTTAATTTTGGAGCTCTCTCCCGGATCAATTCCTGTGCACTATCGAAAACTTGCCGACTCACGATCACTGGGCAGGCATTCTCAACCCTGACGGGAGCCAATCCGCGCTTACTATTACGTCCCCAGACAAAAGAGCCGGCATATGCTTCATTAGACATGATAGTGCGTACTGCAGTTTTACCCCATCCTTTGCCTCGAGGCGAGGCGATACCCTTGTGATTTAACTCCTTGGCGATTTCAGTAAGTCCCTTTCCTTTCAGGGCATCAGTAAACATTGAACTTACAATGGCAGCCTGGTTTGGTTCGATTTCCAGTTTTGTGTGTTCTTTCTCTCCGTCCTTGAAACGAACTTTTCGATAACCATAGGGTGGTTTACTGGATAAATAAAACCCGCGAGCGGCACTCTCCCGCATTCCCCTGGTTACCTCCTCCCCAAGGTTGTCCGAATAGAATTCATCAAGACTTTCGATAATTGCCTCAAGAAGGCGGCCAGTAGGAGTATCATCGAACGGCTCATTTATCGAGATTACATGGACATCGCTTTTCCGCAGCATGGCTTTATAAACAATGGAATCTTCACGACTGCGAGCAAATCGGGAATATTTCCAGACCAGAATAATATCGAAGGGTTTCTGGGGGTGCCGGGCCAGGGAAATCATCTCACGGAATGCTGGACGTGCCGTAGTTCTGCCGGTCTCGGCTTCATCCACAAATTCACGCACTACTTCATACTCGTTGTTTTTAGCATACTCACGGATTGCTTTCAGCTGAGCTGAAATAGACAAGTCTACGTCTTGTTTATCGGAAGAAACTCGAGCGTATATAGCTACTTTCTTAACTCGATTATCCATTCCAACACCTCTCTTGTAAACATATTACAAATGCTTGTGAAATTCTTCCACTTCAACTGGATTATTATGGTCTATTTGTGGTTGTAAAAGCCCGATACTATGTGCTAATACCACTACTAACACCACTTTAACAAGATCTCCGGCAATGACTAATGGTCTGGCAATAGCTACGAGTCCATCATCTTCTCTGGTATCAAGGATAGTGATTCTGCGAACCATATGTGGTTTTTTAGTTTTAATTACCATGTCTATTATCGAACCCGGGGCAACAGATCTTCCCTTTCTCGGGAACAGTCCATCCGCTCCATAGACATTAGCGTCCGGATCATCGTTGTTGGCACTTCCGGTCCAGTAACTTACTATCCAACTATCGACCTCGGGACCCGGTTCATAAAGAGCGCTGTATAGAAATACACTTCCTTGTATCACTTCACCCATTCTGAGAAGTACCTGAGAGCAACTCTTTGAATAAAGCTTAGATAGAGCGATGACATCAAACCCTAACTCGTATACTTTATCCCGAAATTCCTCTTTCGGTAACAGAACAGCCGTGGCGAATTTATTGGCCGCCATGTGAACAGCATTTGTTCTCAATGGACTATAATCTGTGTACAACTCGGCAAAAACCGGTTCTATCATCTCCCTGAATTCATGAAGAACGGTGTTTTCTATGCCACTTTTTGTATCGCCTTTTTTGTAATAGATGTTTCTCTTATCATCAAAGACGTCATGATAGCCCCTTATATTTTGGGGGAAATTCTTACTTTCGACGCCATTAACGTAAACACCGCATGCCGAAGCGATAGCTCGAAGTGTTCTTATGTCCGGCGGTAAATCCCGCAGGTAAATCTTGCGAAATTCTTGAGCCTTATCTTCCTCGGATGCATTTGAGGGTGAGCCGTATTTTTTTACAATGTACTCACAAAAATAGCGCAGGTCGCTAAAACTTTTCAAAGACTATCCTCCAGGTAAAAGCTTCTTACCGGTTGCTTTCTCGTACATCTCGACAATGAAACGCTTCACATCGGTAGTAAGCCCACCCTTGATGCGGGTACCTGATTTATACCTGGGATCGTTCATTACGTAGTTGAAGGCCATCTCGATTTCATCATTCTCACTTATAGAGATGTCTTCATCTTTCAGGTACCCGGCAGCCTTGAGTAGATCCCTCACCGGCACATCATAGACAGGAGCGAGCTTCTTCAGGATATCTGCGCCCGGTATAGGTCGCTGGCCGCGTTCGATGAGTCCCAGGTATGAGTTCGAGACGCCGGACTGCTGTTCAACTTCCCGCAGTGATAGCCTCTTCTCAACCCTCAAGGTACGGAGATATTCACCGAAGTTCTCCACCATAGCTCCTCACCTCCTTTTAAAACATAATAGCACTTTTTGTATACCAAGTCAAACACTAATGTCATCAATATGCTATCTACAGTGACATTTATCTATTGACAATATATGAATAGCCTTTGGTATACTACAGAAAGCGTAATGAGTTCTGAGGTATCTCTATGGTTAAGGTAAAGTTGAACCGGGTCGCTTTTGAAGTTGCCATGTCGAGGAAAAACCTCTCTCAGCGTGACCTCGCAGAGAAGATAGGCTTTTCCCGTAGTCATTTGTCTCACATCATCAACGGGAGACGAGAGCCCTCGCCGGTTTTAAGACGCCTTATCCTAGAGCATTTACCCGAATACACTTTCGATGACCTGTTTGTCATTGAGGAGAATGGCGGCAATGTCCGAACCAACGATTAGCGATTTCGATAATAGTCTGCGGATCCTAGCACGGATAATTGCCCAAGCATATTTGAAAGATTTAGCTAAGAAACCAGTAAAAACGTCATGCGATTCAAATATTACGAAGGAGGACGACAATGCCAATCAAAGGTGTGACCGGAGTGGTGAGGCTTCCCCGCCTGGGAAAATTAAGGCTGGGAGTAAAGAAAGAAAATGCTAGCGGAATATCTTACCCCTGCCCGACGGATCATTTTGTCTGCCCGGAAGAGGTCAAGAAGGTTTTTGGTGAAAAGCCTAAAGAGTTGCGAATTATGTTCCCTACCGATGACCAGACTCAATGGGCTAGCCAGTATTTAAGATGTTACTCGGCATCGAGAGGACTCGTTTGCCGCGGCGACGGTGAAACGGCAGTCGCCAAGGTTGACACCCGTACCGGTGAGATTGCCAACAGAGATTCTGTTGAGACGGAAATGAAGGAAATCACCTGTAATCCGGCCAAGTGTACCTTCTATCAAGTAGCACGGTGCCGCCGAGTAATGAACCTACAATTCCTTTTGCCTGACTGTCCCGGCTTCGGCGTTTACCAGCTCGATACCAGCTCCTTTTATTCTATTGTAAATGTTAATTCCAGCCTTGAACTGATTCGCGGTACCTGCGGCAGACTATCAATGATCCCGCTGTCACTCAAACTTGTTGAACAGGAAGTACAGCCGGAAGGAAAGAAAAAGACGGTCCGGGTCCTCAGCATGACAGCGCCGTTTTCATTGGTCGAAATCCAACGATACGCACAAATTCCACCCGGGCAGGTCTTACTCCTACCTCCGCCCGACAATGAAGCACCTGATGATCTTTTTCCGGACGAAATCCTGGGTAAAGAAGAACCTGCGAAGACAATTTTGGGTTCGGACAAAGATTTAATGCTGCTCTGGGACCGTGTCAAGAGTAAGGTCTGGCAAATGAACATGCAGGATTACCAAGTATCAAACTGGTTTCAAAAGAACTGTAACCTTGATGTCCATATAACCGATTTTGATCTTTTGACACCTCCGAACAGGATTAAGGCCGAGTACTTGGAAAACTTCTTGAAGACCTTGGAACGATATACAGATCGCAGCTAGAACACAGGATTCTAATCACCTCGTAGAAAAGCGTTCCTGAAGGATTGCCATGACTGAACTTGTTTTTTCAGAAGCTGTTCCGCAACTCCTGGCTGAGCATCTTACTCATCTAAGTGAAGGAAGCGGTATTAGTCTCGATGTCATCAAAGAAAGAGGCTACCGGAGCATACTCGGTAAAGACGAGCTTGCCAAAGCGGGGTTTACCTCGTCTCAGCAGAGAACTACCGGTATCCTCATTCCCCTGTGGGGAGTTGATGGCGGGGAGGTAGGCTATCAGTACCGCCCGGATAACCCCCGTTCGGATTCAAGGCAACGGCCAGTAAAATACGAGTCTCCTGTCGGCTCATCGAATCATTTAGATTGTCCTCCTCGTTGCAAACAGATGCTCGGGGATCCAAAAACACCGCTGTGGATAACTGAAGGCTCCAAGAAAGCCGATGCCTTGGCTACACACGGTGCCTGCGTGATTTCGCTTACCGGTGTCTGGGGCTTCAAGGGTAAAAATGAGTTCGGTGCTATTACTATACTTTCGGACTGGGACCGCGTTGCTATTAAAGATCGGTTAGTCTATCTCGCCTTCGACTCTGACATTGTCTCCAAGGAGATGGTACGAAAAGCCCTCGAACACTTGGGCGAACATCTCAACCGCAAAGGTGCCACTATTCTGGTCGTTTATCTTCCTCAAGAAGGTAATCAGAAAGTTGGCATCGATGATTATCTGCTTAACCATACACTTGAAGAAGCCCGGAAACTGGCGACTGATTTCAAGATTGATGATACAGCGAGCAGAGAGCGATTCGTCCCGGGCTTTGTCCTGCATGACGGCACCGTAGGCGAGATGGTAGTTAGCAAAGAGGATGAGCGTGCCTTTATCATTGTTGTCAACGGCTCGGTGCGCAAGGTCTTTCGTTACGAGACACCCAAGGCTATATATCTTCCCACCGACGATCCCCTAGTAACCGAGGTCGTCCACTTTGCCCCCACTGCCACCCCTTATGATTCACAGGCACGTTTGTTTGAAGAGATACGGAGTTTTGTTCACAAGTATCTCGAATTGCCGGCTGACTTCGAAGAAATCTCTTCTCTCTACGTGCTTCTTACCTGGGTATATGAGTTTGCTCCCTCAATACCTTACCTACGGGTAATAGGCGATTGGGGTACCGGCAAGACACGGTTTCTACAGGTGGTAGGCAGTATCTGCTTCAGGCCGACATTCGCGTCGGGAGCTACCACGCCAGCACCGATATTCCGCATTCTGGAGCAGTTCCGGGGGACTCTTGTCTTGGATGAAGCCGACTTCAAGGATTCTTCATCCTGGGTGGAGATGGTCAAACTCTTGAACAACGGTTACCGGCCGGGTATGCCCGTACTCAGGGCAGACAAAGAAAATGGCAAGTGGTTTCCTCGGAGCTACCAGGTGTTTGGTCCGAAACTTATCGCTACCCGCTTCCCTTTCAAAGACGAGGCGCTGGAAAGCAGATGCCTAACCTCCGAGATGATGTCGCTGACGCGCGATGATATTCCCAGGGTACTACCGCCGACTTTCGATAAAGAGATAGATGATCTGAGGGCGAAATTATTGACCTTCCGGCTGGCGAACCTGATTAAGCTCAAGGGTAAAACCTTCGGCAATGACCTGCTGGAACCTAATCTTCAACCCCGCTTACAGGAGATTCTCATACCGCTCAAAGCGATGCTTAATGGCGACCGCTCCATGGTCGAAGCAATCACCGGCTTCGTTCACCGTCTCCAGGACAGCCTCTTTATACGAAGAAGAGAGAGCGCCCCAGGCCGAGTACTGGCGGCGCTGATGGAGCTTCATGAAGAAGGCAAAGAACTAACGTCTGAAAACGTGGCCAGGAAAGCCAATGAAACTGACGATGAAGTAGAGCAACTCAGTGCGGAAAAGGTTGGCAGAATGACGAAGCGATTGGGTTTTGCCAAAGAGCGGACTGGGAAGTCACGGCAACGCCTTATCTGCTGGGATGAGAACAGAGTTACCAAACTAATAGGGTCCTACGGGTTGCAGATGGCTCTTCCATTATCCCAGGAAAAACCGTCCGAACCGTCCTTACTGTCCGCTTTAGCTACAAAACAGGCGGACAGTAATAAAGGGGGCTCCGTATACCGTCCGCCATACTGTCCGCCAAAAACTGAAGCTGACTCAAGCGTGGGGGCGGACAGTAGGACAGAGCGGACAGTAACTGACGATAGATTAACAAAGGAGGCAAGTGGCGGTGAGTAAAAAGGAAAAGAGGACGCTCTATGAATGTGCTCACGCGCGAGTGAGAAACGGAAGAATTTGTTGCGATAAAGAATACCCATTATCGCAGGCATCGCCAGACGGTAGCTTGGACATCCAGCACTTAGCGGAGGGGAAGGCCTTGGCGCCAAAAATCTGCCAGCAATGCCTCAACTTCGACCGCATTGGGCCACCGGTGCCTGAAGAGGAAAGAGGCTGGCTCAAGGTAAAGGGGGTAGGGAAACATGATAGGAATCATCGGCAAGCTTTACGAGAAGCTTTGGCGTAAGGTGGGCGGTAAGCCCTGGACGGAGATCGTCCGGGAAGACCAGAAGGCTTCACCACTTTTGTATTTACTCATCTTCATGGGGTTGGGAATACTGGTGGCCAGACTGGCAGGTAAAAACTGGTGGCAGATACTGGTCGGGTTTTTGCTTGGCATAATTTGCGGACATTTCTGGTGGTAAAGCCGTGGAAGACCAGGTAAAGAAAGCACAAAAGAGGATGGCAGAAGCAACGGCAGATATGATGTCGGGATGGTTAAACCAGATGTTGCAAGGAATGTGTAACGATCCGGTATTGGGAGAGCTTTGGTCAGCCATGAAGATGGGTAATCAATCTTCTCGTTCTGTCGGTATAGATTCCTACCAGGTGCTTGGTCTGGACAAATCTGTTCCCGATGGCCAGGTTAAAAAGCGGTACCGGGAGCTGGTAGTAAGGCTGCATCCCGATACCGCCGGAGTACAGGGAACCGAGTTTCTCTTCCAGCTCGTGACAGCGGCCTATCAGCAAATTTCGAAAGAAAGGGGGTGGCGATGATGAAAGATGGTGACATGGAACTGATTATGGAGATAGCCAGGTTTGAGGCGTCAGTTGACATGGAGAAGGAATACCGGATTGGCTGGTCGTGGCGTCACGTTCGCATCTGGCCGGCAACGCTGAGCAGGTTATTTAAGGACGGTTATCTCGACAACGTCTTTCGTTCCAACTCCTTTACCGGGTACAAGCTCACGGAAAAAGCCAAAGCCATTATTCTAGCAAACCAGCAAGAATCTTCCGCCGGGCCTCAGCCAGAGCCGATGGTAAATCTTGGGGATGACCTCTTTACGGATATTATCGGGCATGAAGACGTTAAGGCTTTGCTTAAGGCTACCCTTCTGGCAGAAAAGCCTGTGCACGTCATGTTATCGGGGCCGCCTGCCCTGGCCAAGACTCTCTTCCTCTGGGACATCGAGCAGACCTTTGTTGAGCAAGCCATCTGGCTGGTCGGTTCAGCTACTTCCAAGGCGGGATTATGGGACCTAGTAGCCGAAAGAGAGCCGAAGATTTTATTGATTGATGAGATGGACAAAATGAACGCCGTTGATATGGCAGCCTTACTGACGATGATGGAAGGCGGCAGACTGGTCAGGGCCAAGAGAGGTCGAGAGCTCGACATCAACAATCCTCTCAAGGTCATTGCCGCCAGCAACCGGCTGGAGAAGTTATCCCCGGAGTTGCGTTCCCGTTTTGCTATCCGCAAGCTTAATCCCTACAGCCGCAGCGAATTCTTGACCGTGGTGAAAGGTGTAATGGTACATAAGGAAAACTTAACCAACGAACTAGCCGAGGAAATTGCGCGAAAACTGGATGGTCGAAGTCAGGATGTCAGGGACGCGATCCGCATCGCCCGGTTGGCGCCGCAAGTCGGTGTAGATAAAGCAATCAATCTGTTACTGGGAGGTGTAACGGATTCAAGTTAAGACTAGACCGGTGACCGGTCGGGAGACAAATTAGCTACGATTTCAAGGCTGGCAAGCGTGGTAAAAACCAGACCATTTAGCTTCAAGTGGTCTGACCAGACAATAACCATCTCAGATATAAAGAATAAACCAGTGATAACCACCCTAGCTTTGGTGGTTGAAAAGGAGGAAATGTGGATGACCAGTTTTTAGAAGAAGTTAAGAAACGCAAAGAGCAGGGGCAATCGGAAAGGCAGATGGCAACAGAACTCGGGGTGAGCCGCAGTAAGGTCCACAATGCTTTACAGGATCTCAAGCTATCGGATACAGGCACTTCCCTGGTGCCGGAAGACAAGCTGCGGGTAATTATCCGGGAAGAGCTGGAGCGGGTCCGTAACGGGGAGGAAGAAGAGGCAAAAACCAGCAGTGAGTTTCCCATCATACGCAAGATGGGCGGCGGCATGGAAATGATTGCTCCTGAAGCGGTGCTCAAGCACTACATGGGAGGCACTCCCGAAGGTGAGGTTGAGCTACGAGCCATCATGAAGTTCCGGGCAGCCATGCTCATGGTGATGGACCTGGTGAATATTCAGAAGGGTTCGGCTGAGGCTGACGCTAGACGTATGGAACCTATTCTAAGGCTGATGAAAGAGACACGGGAAGAGCAGGATGCGGCGGCAGCCAGGGCAAAGTCTTCCAGTGAGGAGATCGCCGAGCGAACCGCTCAGGCAACAGCGGGTCAACTATTTGGAGCAATCTCGCAGAGCAACACCCAGGTAAACAGCACACTGGCTCAGATCAAGCAGATGGTTGGGGGACAGGCGAACGACCCCTTCAGCCAGGTTGTAAGTATGCTCCAGTCCATGCAGCAGATGTCCCAGATGTTCGGTATGCCAATGCCCGGCATGATGCCGGGAGTGCCGCAGGGGGGCGGAATGCCCGGCAGTCAACCGCCGTCGGACCCGCAGCCGATTGAAAAACACACCGCTAAAGAATGGGAGGAAAGAAATGTTTGATTTTATGCAAATGGCCAACTCACCCCAGGCAAGGGAGATGCTCTTCAAAATGATGAGCCGCCAGATGGGACAGTCTCCGCCGGACGTAAAAGAAGCGATCTCAAAAGTAGAGATTGCCATCAAGAGAAATGAGCGGGGTTTTGAGCTACGTCTCGGGAAAAGCGAGCATCAGCAGGTCGAGAAGATGCTCCAGGAATCAACCGACAGCTGGATTGAAATGCTCAGCCGTGGCTTTCAGGCTGTCGGCTATAAGGTAAAAATCTATGAATAGCTGGTTTGCGCCTCTCCAGTGGCTGATATTCCTGTCACTCTGGAGAATGTCCTACGAGACTGCCAACGTTGGCAAACGCTCTGCAGTAGAGAAGAGCTTTCTGATCGAAAGGAATCCCACAGAGGAGGTGCAAAATCCCCGCGAGAAAGAATGGACGGAAAAGGCAGTCAAAAAGTATGCCGCTGCCCAAGAAAAGAAATGGCAGCGATGGAACGAAGCCATGTTTGAGAGGTCTGATTAATGCCACTCCTGGTAGAACGGAAGCTTTTCAAGATTGGTGAAGGTGGCTTTGCAGTCACCTTGCCTAAAGCCTGGATAAACTATCACCGGCTTAAACCCGGTGATGCGGTCGAGGTCGTGGTAGACGGAGATCTTATTATCCGGGTCAAGGTGAAGCGGGAAGAGAAGCTTATATAAGCGTTTATAGACTTGTCAGGCGAGCCATGACGCGGTACGCTCTTAATGAAGCCCTGCGAGCTTGCCGGTGAAAGTCGGCTCGCAGGGTTTGCTTTTTACCGGTAGCTTCAGGGCTTCAGAAAAGGGGTTAGCAACCTGGACCGGAAGGGTTCAAGGCTAACCCCTTTTTCCTTTTCGGACAGGTTGCACCCCGCCATTACCCGGCCGCGACCGGGTACGAACGAAAGAGGAGGTGCTCACATGGGTAAGTACGCAAGCTGGAACGAATTCGAGAAGAATGTCCCCATCACCTACAAGGAAAAAGCCACTCCCGAGGCTTTCCGCACCGGAATGAACGGTATTGCACCGTCCGGGCTGAAGGTCAAAGAGGGGCGGGTAAATCACTACCGCGATGGTGTGGATGGTAAGGGTGAGGTCATGGTCTCCGGCTACAAACGGGCCATGTTCGAATAGCAATCTGGCCGCTTGATGTCTATCCAGACGAGGGCACAGCCCCAATTGGTTTAACCGCTGTCGCGGCAGCGGTAAACCTGATAAAGCGGACCGACATCAGGCTCCAACTTAGAAATTGAGGAGGAAAAGATGTTCAAAACACAGCAACTGACCGGGCCGGTGGCACCAGGACAATTTAACCCAGCGCAGGTGAGTGGTCCTTCTAGTTATTATCCGACCCAGACGACTGGGACCGACTGGACGAGTATGTTCTCGGCCATGATGCCAATGATCATGATGATCATGATGATGGCCATCCTTATGCCCATGTTGAAGGGCGTCACCGCGTCTGCCAAAGACTAAAAATCTGACTTATCGTAAAAGACTTTGAGGAGGTAATCGAAAAATGTTCACAGCACAGCAGTTCGCCGGCCAGCAAATAAGGCCGCAGCAATACCAGTATGGCACCGTCTCGGGTTATTACCCGGCACAAACCACCGACATGACCAGCATGTTCTCAGCCATGATGCCAATGATCATGATGATCATGATGATGGCTATCCTTATGCCCATGATGAAGGGCATGACCAGTTCCAGCAAATAGCAGGCGCTTGAAATCTAGTAAGGGGGTTTTAATATGACCGAAAAAATTGTAACACAACAATATCCGGGGTATCCCGGCACGCGGCCTCCGAAGGGATGGGTGCCTCCCCTGGGACAATCGCTGACCCTGCTCGGAGTCTATGACAACGAGTCGGGCTACTGGATGGGCTTGCCTCTCCAGGTGCTCAGGGAAGCTTTGCTTAATGCTGAGGCTCTTCAAACCGAGGACCGCATCGACGAACGGGATAAAATTGAAGTCACTGTGCCGAATGTTTCCGCACAGGATGTGGTAAAAACCACCGAATTTGAGGTACCTTCCGGTGAGGTGTGGTTCCTTAACCGTCTCAACCTGATCACCGAGGCCGAAGTATCTGGCAACGTCCGTATCTCCAAGTTCCCGAAGGTCAGTGACATCGACAAGAAATACCTGGGTACCGACCAGGCAGCCGGCGCCGATACTGACTATGACCTTGCTTCTCCAGGGCAACTCGGAGCTGACCTAAGATTAGTAGGTGGGGACAAGATTACCGTTGTAGCCACGGTGACAGCGGTCGGCGGCACCACGGCAGATCGCAAGGTCACCCTCAATCCCTATGGTCGCAAAGCGAAGCGGCTGGTATAAGCCATGGGAGGTGCGGGATGCCCTATGCCATGGCACCAGAGGGATACAGGGCTGTACTAATAGGCTCAGCTACAAGTATTGAAGACCTGGGCACCTTCGCTACGCTTGAAGAAAGTTCGGCTGAAGGTGCTCTTTTTTTAATGCGACTCGATTTTACCGAGTTTCCTTCCGAGGAAGCACTAAACCAACTGGAACAGGCGTGCTTTGACGCCGGAGTCGAATTGTGGCCGGGCTATAGCCACGTTGTCTATGCCGATGTAAATCAGCCTGCAGTCTACTTTGCCTGGCAAAAAGGATTTGCCTGGTTGCCGATTATTATCGGTCTGCTGGTTACTACTGTTTTGCCGCCGCTGTTGGGTTCACTGGTTTGGTGGCTCATGCCGGAAGACTTGAAAAACCTGATTAGCGGTATCGTCAACCTGGGAATCATGCTGGTTGTCATGATCCTCGTTACCAAACTCGTGCCTTCGTTCACACCTGAGAAAGAAAAGGTGAAGAAGGTAAAGCAGGTGGAGCCGGAGAAATTAGAAGGGGCAGCAGCATGAATCAATACCCGCAAGACTATTACTACACACTGGCAGAGTATCAGGCTGCCCAATGGCAGGGTGTCCTGGGTACTTTAATGGGAGTCGCCGTGCTGGTAGCCATGGCTGCCTGGGCTTTTTCACTGGTGAAGAAAGCTATCAAGGGTGAGGAGGTGAAGTACCCGCTATGACCACTTCACTTTCAATCTTGAGCGGTGAATTGGGCGATATCTTCTGGGACCTGCCTCCGGTAGTTTCCTATGTAACCGGAATGGATCTCGGATGCAGCATCTATGTGGCTAATCCAACAGAAGTCGAAAAAGAATACGCCCTGATGGCTCGACTTACCAGGAACGAGACTTTAATCAGCGAAGAAGCGCTGCCGGTATTTGGTTATACCTGGTTCAAGGTCGCACCGGGAGAATTTATCAAGCTTAATGGAGCGTTACGCTTTGAAGAAAGTGACGCTAGCCTCGCGGTACTACTTGTCGAAAAGGAAACCGAGGAAGTTACCGATTCGGTATCAACATATTTAGCGCAGGTATCGAGCAGTGTTCTCCCACCCTGGTTGGGAGGCTCAACCACAACTACAACAGATTGGAGTTCACTACTGGGGATGATGTTCCCGTTCCTGATGCTGGGGATGATAGCGGTTGCTTTGAAACCACAATCTGAAAAGAAGGAAAACATCTCTCAGCCCAAAGAAGAAAGGAAGCTATTACCCGCAGGGAGGCAAAGTTAATGCCGGGCGAGTTCTACATTGAGAACAAAGCAGAGAGGCTCAGCCTTCAAAGCATAGAGGATGCGATAGCTACACTTGAAGGAAAACTGGATGCAGTTAAGAGCCAGATAGACAAGCTGGCAGGACAAAGTCCTATGGAAGGATCTTTCGCCGCAGGCTGGCAAGTTTCAGAGTCAGATGTTGTCTCCATAGGTGCTGTAGGGACCAGAAATAAAATACACGATCTCACCCTTAGCATCCATAATCTGGCAGGTACCCAGATAACGATAAGGCTATATAAGGCAGTGAATGGTATTGAACGGAAAGTATATGAGCAGGTTTTCGATGCCGGTTCCGATCCACCTGGTATACCGGTCATCAACGGAAGCTGGGCGGTACATAACATTTTGCGAGTAACCCTCCAAAGCAATGAGGTTACCGATAACGGTAAAAGTGTGGATTACGACTACATGCTGGAAGCGATGTAAATGAGTTTACTTATTAAAAGTAGTGTTACCAGGTTGTTAGGAAATAAAGGAACAACAAACGCAAACTGGTATGCAGGGATCGGAACTTCCGGAGAAACCGGTAGTGATGTTGTGACCATCGGGATTCTCGGCAATTTCAAAAAGGTTCAGGCTTTATGGCTGAACATAGAAAATTTGGTGGATGGAGCAATCGTTACTGTGAGGTTATATCACTCGATTAACAATATCGAAAAAAAGGTGCACGAGCAATCGTTCACCCGCGGAATAGATCCCGATGGTCTATGGATAATCAGTGGTGCAATGGCGATTAGTGGGACACTCCGCTGTGAATTAAAGAGCGATAACTCCGGCGATACTGCTAAAGACATCAGCTGGGAGTGGGTTACCGAATAGGAAGGATGCAATGAGTCTGTTGTATGGGAAATCGGGAGAGCCGGTTCAAATCGGGCCGTTGATTGGTCGACCCGGGAGTGGCGATATTGCCAAGTCAGTGCTCAAGACGCTTGAAATCGACTTCTTCCCGGCTGTTGCTCATGAAGAAAATATAAGTGACCCGGGAGAAGCAGCGGCAGAGGAAGAAGGTTTGGTAGTACCTATACCTCTACTTGAAGAAGACAGTGTTGTAACAGCACCGGATGATCCGGATAAAGTTTATAAACACGATGATGACCTGCTGATAGAGACGGATGTTACGGCAGACGCATTGGATTCACCTGAAATTGCCGATGAATACACATCCGGGGCAGATAATGCCATTGGAGGCACTTCGACAACCTGGTTGGCGCAGACATTTACTACTGATGGAATCGGTTACACCGTACTGGGTGTTCGCGTCATGTTATACCGTACCTCGACCATCGGAACGATAGCCGTTGCGATTAAAGCTACTGATGTTAATGGCCATCCGACAGGAGCGGACCTGGTATCGGCAACCATCGATGGCTCAATAACGGACGCCATTCAAACTGAAAATTCGGGTGATTTCTATGACTTCATGTTCACTGCGGGCTATGCTCTTACCCCGGCGACAAAGTATGCCATCGTCGTAACCGTATCTTCCGGAACTATTTACTGGAGATATAACTCATCCGGCTCATTTGCGGGCGGTAACCGGGAACACAGCACCAACTCCGGTGGCAGCTGGACAACTTACACTGCCCACGATTATATGTTTCAAAATATTAAAACCGAAATGGGAGACGTTGAGCCATTTCCGACAGTACCAGCTGTGGGCGACGGGTTATATGTGGGAAATGCTTCTCAGTTTGATACGGTACGGTTGTGGGTGAACCGGCAAGGGCTTGGGACGTTCACCATCACCGCCAAATACTACAACGGCAGTACCTGGATTGCTCTGACGCTTTTAGGTAGCGGAGACCAGATATTCAGTTATAAACGCACGGGACATCGCTGGCTTTCGTTTATAAGGCCAGCGGACTGGGCAATGTTCACCGTAGACGGGAACAGTCTTTACTGGGTCAAATTTGAAGTTGCTACCTATTCGAGCATGACCCAGATGCCAAAGATTGGGAATGTCTCGATAGGAGTGTACTCGTGATAAGACGATTTGTGGATGAAATTCAGGGTTGGCTACTGAAGAAATCCAGTTTACAACTGCATGTTCCGCACATGGCGATGTATCTGGATATCGAACTCAAGATGCCTGATGGAAGAATTACGGACCATCGATACCAGCGCAGCAAGAGCTTTGTCAGAAATGCCTATAACCTGTTTTTCCATACTATTGCAGGTTATCCGATGAGTGATGGGACATGGGGAGATGGCTATGTGAATTTGAAAAACACCAACGGATCCTTAAGTTCCGGTTCCTATCGGGGTTTTTGTTTTTCTACCGATAACAACGGGCAGGGATTTCTTTCACCCGGCAGTGCGAACGATTTTGGTATCGTCGTTGGTACGGGAACAGGGGCAGAATCTTTTGATGGTTACGCATTAGGCACCAAGATCGCCATTGGCAACGGTGTAGGGCAATTATACACATTGAGGAGTGAGGATCCTGTCGATTCATATAGTAGCCTTACCAAGAAAAGAACCTTGGTACGCTACTTTAATAATAACTCCGGGGCGACTATTAGCCTTGGAGAAATCGGACTGATAGCACGCATTATCACCGGTGGAGATAGCTCTATGTATGCGTTGTTCAGCCGTGACCTCATTACGCCGGTCGTGGATATTTTGGACAAAGCGCAGTTGAAAGTTACTTACACCATCAGTCTGGTATATCCGTCATAGGGGGAAGGGATGATAGATTATATCGCCGATAAAATAGCCAGGAAAACAGCTCATAATCTCCATCTGCCATATATCGAAGCTCATCTGGAAGTTGAGATGACGAGAGATGGAAAGAGCCTGTTGCATAGATGCCAGCGGAGTAAGAGTTTCGTCCGTAACGCCTACAACATATTGTTTTCCCAGGCGGCGGCGGCTGAAGCTGATGATACGACTTTCGGACCGGGCTTAATCAACGCGAAAGATGTCGCCGGCACTATCGCTAAAAGAGATACGCCAATCAGCTGGATACCCAATGATGTCTCTTCGTTAGGAAGCGGATTTCGGGGAAACGAGGGCATATCTAACCACGGGATAGTATTGGGACTGGGAACCGGCGCCGAGAGTATTGAAGATTATTATCTGAGTGGTGCGTTAATTCCTAACGGTAATGGCTCAGGACAGATTAACTACAACCCAACTGAGGCTCTCATCAAAGTATGGTCGGCTGGAACCAAGACGCTATCGAATTCCATCAAACGGTATTTCAACAATAACAGCGGTGCCCAGATCAATGGTTGGGGAGAGATTATTCTAATTGGCAAGATTAACTTCGCCTATTCGTACGGCAGTCTAACCGGCTGGTGGTACGACACTTATAACGCAGTTTTTAGCCGGGATTTATTACCAGCACCGGTAAATATACCCGATAAAGCCCAGGTCAAAGTAATGTACACGATTTCGCTGGTTTATCCCTCATAAGGAGTATGAAGTGATAAATTGCATAGATTTACGCTACCGGAAATGGTTAATAGGAGCAAGACGATGAGATATGCGTTGATATCGAAAGGGCTAACCCTTTCTGATCTTATAGCGGAAGCAAAGAAAGTTGGCGCTCGTGATATTACCAGGACGAAGCTTGTTGAGCAGGTCTTTTGCGAGATGGATGAGAATCAGGCAAAAGCTCTGGCGAAAATTTCCGGTCTGGTAGTAAAACCTGTTAAAGCATACCTTACCAACCAGGTCGTTTCCGTAGCGCAACCTGTCGAGACCATCTCTGATGTATTTTATCTATTGCGTTCCTACTTTTCACCGCCGCTCACTGGTACTGGTTTAACCGTAGCGGTGTTGGACAGTGGTATTCGTAAGACCCACGAATCACTTCAGAACAAGGTGATTTACGAGGCTAACTATACTGATTCGCCTTCCGCTAGCGACGTCTTCGGACATGGGACACAGGTAGCTTTCATGATTGCCGGTGGCATGCATGCGCTGGGATATAAAGCTGGCATCTCACCAGGTGCGACCTTGATGAATATTAAGGTTATCAGTGACGAGGGTATCGGCAACGATGAAGACATCGTAATGGGCATCGATCGTGTTTGCGAACTCGCGGAGCAAGCCAGAAGTAAAGGATTTTGGGCGACTGATGAACTCTATCCCAATGTTATCAACCTATCTCTGGGTGCCGAAGACGACGGCGATCCTGATAATCCGGTAAGAGCTGCTTGCCGCAAAGCCAGTACGGTATATGGATTAGACGTTATCGCTGCTGCAGGTAACTCTGGTCCCAATATGACCACGATAATGCTACCAGCTTGCGATCCGGAAGTGATCGCGGTAGGAGCAGTAGAAACTACCGGCGATCTGATCATCTGGGAAAAATCTTCCCGCGGCCCAACTGTGCAGGGAGAAACCAAGCCTGATTTCGTTATCTGGGGTACTAACCTGGAAATGGCCAGCAACAAGGCTGACGATGAATATCTAACCAAATCAGGGACTAGCTTTGCAGCTCCTATGCTGGCTGGACTTACCGGACTTCTCTGGGAAAGCGGGCGGCGGGCTTATGGTGAGAGTTGGTCGTTCCGCTGGACGGATGCCCGCCAGTATGCTCTCTATTTTTCGACCAAACCATCGGATGCACCCGTTAATAAGGATAATGCTTATGGTTATGGTCTACCGGCTATGGGAACGATGTTGGGAGAAGTAGCCCAGGTGAGCTCTTCGAACCTGCAAGGAACCGAAATGTTCCCGATGATAATGATGATGGCGCTGATGTCGGCTCTTACGGGAGGTGTTTAATGGATAGATTTTATGTGGGACTAGTGGCTTTGGCGGGAGGTCTAGTTGCTGCCCTTTTAGGATGGCTCGATTCGAAAGAGCCGTTTGATGGACGTAAGTTTAGCGGCTCAGCCATTCGTTCTCTGATTGCAGCTGCTGTGTTTACGGTCGGCTACCAGCTATCGGACGGTATAAATGCGCTGGATTTGTTTTATGCCTTTCTGGGCGGGGCTGGTATCGACGTTATAGGGAACCGGGTTGCAGGCAGTTTCGGCAATGGGAACTTCCCTTTATCTAACGGCAAAGATACCAATAACACAGAAGAGCCGCAAGAACTCAAGGAGTAATCATGGCGCTATATGCAGATATCATCGAGATAGTCGCCCCCAGCCAGGCTGCTGCAGGGAACAAGGTAGACATTACCATTAAGGTAAAGAATACCTACTCTGCGGTTATAAGCATCATGATAGGCGGCGCTTTAGAATACGGCGTCTCACCCTGGCCGGGGATCAATGTCCCTGAGAACTGGGCGAACGTCAACGGCGGTGCCACATATTCATCTAGTGCTTCTTTTGTAATGCCGGACCGACGAGTAACAATACACGCTTATAGCTACTGGTATGGTTCCGATGGCTACTGGTATTTCGATGACGAGTTTACCAAATCGGTGGAAATTACCGCATTATCAGAGCCATCGATCTCGGATTTCCGTATCGCTGACTTTATCAAGGTTTAGGAGGAAAACTATGGCACTCAAAACATTGGATTTAAATCTGGGATGGTTCAAGCTGCTCGAAGATGATTCTGTCCAGCAGATGGAAGATCCCGCTGTATCAGGCTGGTATATTGACTCAAGAACAGGACAGCGTGTCTTCTATGATTCCACTGCCGGGAAATTCTTTACTCTCGCGGGTGGTGTTTATATTCCGCTGGGATACATGAATCCCGCACCGAAGCAAGTAGCCGTGGCCCCTGGCGACCGGCTTAAAATTACTTTGTCTTTCAAATACACCGGACCAGCGATAACAGGGATCACCGGATACTACAGCATTGGTATCAACGGGATATTCGGTTTTGACGAGAGGCTCACACAGAGGACTTCGTTTAATGTTCCTCAGGTAACCACCCCTCCGTCATCTCCGAACGTGAGTGATTCCTATACTTTTACTATTCCGACCGGTATTGGTACCAACTGGGATGACATCTACGTTAAGATTTTTGGTGGCAGCCCCAGCATCGGTGGAGAAGCAACCACATCATTCCTGTTTGGCTACGAGAATGCCTTGACTATTGCCGGTGTTGATCCCAGTATCACGGAGTTCAAGATTAGCGACTTTGCCAAGGTCTAGGAGGAAACATGACCCTGGATATAGTCCTGGCGCCGATGGCGCTGGAACAGAAAACATTTAACGTTGGGGATACTGTCAGGGTGACCGTCTCCTTTAAATATATCGTTGGTGTAAATAAGACGGTAAGACTGATGGCAGGTCCTTACTATACCAATCTATTCGGTAAGCACATGGTTGATCAGTGTGTGGGGGACGCCGATGTAGCGTTGGTTCCTGCCTCGACTCCAGCAGAACAAACGGCTACAGTCGACTTCATCCTTATACCGAAAGCGACCGGCGGTATTGATGATGGCACTTACGGCTTAAGGGTTTGGATCGAGGATACTAATGCTTTGGCTGAGCAGGATAACGTGGTTATAGTAACCGGCAATCCCAGTAGCAGCGATATGTTCAGCTCCATCATGCCCATGATAATGATGCTCATGATGATGGGAATGATCATGCCGATGACCCAGCAGATGGGTGAGGGAGCCGAATAATGGTGAAAGCCTACCTCGAAATACAGGAGATTGAACAGCTCGAACAGGCTGCAGAATATTTGCGGGATAAGCTGCTAATTCGCCTTTTATTTCATTTGGGTTGTCGGGTATCCGAAGCGCTGGGAATTAAAACGAGCGATATTGATTTTAAGCAGGGTTTAGTTACAATCCAGTATCTTAAGCAACGAATCAAGCTTTCCTGCCCGGAGTGTAATGCCAGGCTAGGAAAAGAGCACAAATATTGCCCGGTATGCGGGAAAAAGGTAGACAAGGCCTTATCTGATGAAAAAGAGCACCGTAAATTCCGTACTCTGCCCTTGGATGAAGATACATTGAAGATGCTGAAGGAGTATATAGGTCGGGGAGGAGCTAATCACCAAAATAAATTGATATTTGCTTTAACTCGTCACCGAGCTTGGCAGATTATCCGGGATTGTGCTGAAAGAGCTCAACTCCCGCACCTGGTAAATTCTGAAACCGGTAAGGAGCACAATGTAAGTCCTCACCGCCTTCGAGATGCCTTCGCCGTCCATGCGGTCAAACTGGATGATTCAGGTGATGGTATCAGGCTGCTTCAAGAACACTTGGGACACCAGAGCATTGTTACGACGATGAAATACCGGAAGGTATCCGGTGAAGAGCAGCGTGAGTGGTATGAAAAATTATGGAATTGAGCCATGGAAGAAGAATTTGAAGACGAGGTACTCACTTTCATGATGAAGGCTATTATCGTAACTGGTTGTATCGCGGTGCTTATGCCTTCACTAATGAATGCTTTCGCAACCGGGCAAGCGGTTGCTCCATTATCGAACAGGTTGTACCTTGATCCTGATACCGGAAACTACTGGGTGTATGTACCTGAAGAGGAGGCAAGCAAATGACTTGGAAAAAGGTGATGCTCGAGGGTGATGTAGCTGTCCTATCTGATACGGTACCTGAAAATGTCGACTTCAACGCTGCGTCGGCAGGTGTAGCTGCCGGGGCATCACGACAGGATCATAAACACGATGTCCCTGAATCTCTGGTCGGTGATTTGGCGGCGGTCGATGGCCAGGCGGCAGCAGTCGGAACAGCAAACAAGTTTGTTAGGGCCGATCACCGGCACGCACTGGGTCCGCTACAAGCTAATCTTGACTGTAACCAGAAGCAGCTTGTTGGCCAGGTGATACATGTTGCCGCGGCAGCTCCTAATTCTGGAACCGAGGTCGAGGGGCAAATCTACTATAACTCCACTGGTGGTGACAAACATCCCTATATTTGGGTGCCTTAAGGAGAAAAGATGAAAACAAAAGACCTTTTAGAACAGTTTGAAAAGACCTACCGTGAGGAGAAACAAAAAGAAGCGGAAGAGTTGCATAATGCCCTGGTTTCCGTTTTATCCGAGCATAAGGCCGAAATACAAACTGTATTGTACGTCCTTGAGATGGTTAAGTTCGAACTGCTTGAGGATAGATTTAAACAGTTGTTTGCAAGTGCGCCAAAACCTGGAGAAATACGTTTCGGGAAGCCTGAATGAGCTGGAAGAAGATGATGCTGGACGGTGATGCTGGAGGTGGACCCGCTTTGAAGGGAACGGTGGCTGTCGATCCGCCTAGTATTACCAAGGCTTCGACAGAAAACGTGGATGTCAGTGTGAGCGGGGTATTGACCACCCACAAAGTCTACGTCCAATGTCAGTCGGACCTTGAGAACGGTCTAGTCTGCATTGCTGCTTACTGTCCGACCAATGGAACCCTCAGATTCCGGATCAGCAACTGGTCTTCTTCAGCTATAGACGGAGCTCAAAGAACATGGGCTTATCAGGCTTATACATAGAATGGCATGGAAGAAATTGATACTGCAAAAATCAAATCAATCAGGACGATTTGAGGTAATCGGCCAATGTAATCGTTGTGGCCAGTGCTGCATTTGCTGGATTTATAACCAACCTGATCAGCCGGCAGAGGTATTACCAAAAAAAGGTTGGTGCCCTGATTTGGATCAAGAGTCGGGACGCTGTCGGATATGGGAAAACAGACCTGAAGGGTGCCGTAACTTTCCAACTCTGAGAGATTTCGACTTGGGAGCGGTACCCGACAAGTGTGGATTCAGGCTGGTATCAGGAGGTAATGAAAATGGGTAAATATGCGAATCACGAAGAATTTGGGATCAACGCTCCGATAAACTACCGGGAAGATTCTACTAGCGAGTCTTTCCTTAAAGGTATGTCGGTAATTGCTCCATCGGGTATGAAGCCGAAGGTCTTGCGAGGTAAAAAGTTCGAGGAGAAAACCGATTTCAAGGCTTCCGCACGGTGGCACAAGAATTTCGATTTAGCGATGTTCGGTGGCTCAGATATCGGGACGTCAAATTATGAATCTAATCAAATGAATTTAGAAGGAAAAATCAATGGCGTAAAAAGAATACCCGGGAGGCAATGATGGCAGGACAGGTCAAAATAACGATTGGAGATAAAGAGTGGTTAGCTTCCCTATCCAGCACATACTGGGAGTTGGTGCAAGGACTTGGCGGTATTCCCGAGATGGAGGCCGGTACGGGAATGCTATTCGATTTGGGTTTTACTCAGGATATCACCGTAACCACTGAGCCGATGCTTTTCCCGCTGGATATTGCCTTCTTATCCGAGGACATGGTAATTACCGAGATCTATCGCAATGTTCAGCCGGGATATCTTGTACATGCAACGATACCTCCTCGTTATTTCATTGAGGTTAATGCCGGTGAGCTTGAAGGTATAGAAGAAGGCGCCCAAGTATCGTTTGAATTACTGACCCTTGTAAGCACCGTAGAAGCCTCTGATTGGATGACTCCGATGATTTCCCTTATGGGTTTTACTCTAATGGGTGTTTTCGCAGTAAGCCTGGTACGTGACTTGGTGAAAGAACAACCGGAGGAGGTCAGGCATCTACGGTTGGTTAAGTCCAGTCGATCTGATGCTGGCTTGCTAGATCCCCGACGTTTTCCAAAAAGGACCGAATCACTGAACAGGCTCGGAGCTTATGATGTGGTTCATGTACACGATGATGGCGATCTAACTGTCCTCAGCCGCGGCAAGCTGTATGTAGTAACTACCGGAGGTGAAGTCTTCAAGCAGGAGCCCGATTCTTATGACAGCCCAAACCAGGTAGCTGGAGCATGTGAGAGGATTTCGCCACAATATTACGGTCTATTGAGGTGGGTTGGTGTTCCGTTGCCGGACTACAGCTTCGCGATTGAATCCGAAGTCAAAGAACGCAAGATTGACGATGTTTTGAAACGGCTCAAGGAAGGGGTCGATGGTATCCAGCAAAGCGACAACTTTAGGACATTCTTGCTTACCATGTCCAAGTTTCACGATTACAGCATCGGTAACTTGATACTGATCATGCTCCAGAACCCTGACGCTACCCGGGTCGCCGGTTTCAGTACTTGGAAAGGTTTATATCGTTGGGTTAAAAAAGGCGAAAAGGGAATTGCTATTCTGGCTCCGTGTATGCCTCCTAAGAAAAAGATACTTGAACCTTCTGAAACTGAGACTGCACAGGATGAAGAGGAAACGGAGATCCGACCGATCTATTTCAAAGTGGTCCACGTTTTTGATGTTAGTCAAACAGAAGGGAAACCTCTTCCCGAATTTGAAGTTCCACCTCTTACCGGTGAAGCAAATGAAAAATTATTTGAGCAAGTTATGCATCTGGCAGAATCACAAGGCCTTGAGGTCAGTTTTGAATCAAAGCCGGATCAGGATCCGGATATCAAGGGTTACTACACGGGCAAAAGTATCTGGGTTCGACCGGAAGAATCACGAGCTCAGCAATTAAAAACACTGTTGCATGAAGTTGCTCATTATTACTCTGAGGGGGTATTTCGCATACCACGGAGTGATGCCGAAACCATTGCCGAAAGCGTGGCATTTACTATCGGCGCTCATTATGGTTTTGACACCGGTGCCCGCTCATTCCCCTATGTAGCAATCTGGTCCAAGGATAAGAAAGTTCTTGAAGCTAACTTGGCTGCTATACGCAAAGTAGCAGACAAGATATTCGATGGTCTTGAGCAAACCGCCAGAAAATTGATAGAGGTAGCCTAACTCATGGTAATCCGACTAGCACCTACAAGAGGTGGATTCCTCCGTCCATTTGGCTGCGGGTGGTTTATTCGGGAATACCTTATGGGTAAAGGCCCTGAAGGTTCAAGGAAAATAGATCCTGAGCGAGGTGCTCCCCAGGCTGACATCAACTTCGAATACAAGGAGGCTTTAGCACGTGCTACAGCCAGGGAGCGAGCTGAGCGAATCATAAGTAACATGGTGGTCAAAGGTGCTGATGTTTCCGAAGAAGAAGCCGAGAAAATTTACCAGCGTGAGTTGAAACGAGTCTCCCGCAAGTTCACGCATATGCGGTATCATTCTTTTCTCATGTATTTTGGGGTACTAAAAAGGCTGGGATGGGTTGAAGTCACTCATAAAACTGAAGCTTCAACAATCCAAGATAACTATTCCCCGGCTCCGGAGCGGACTTACTACCGACTTACGAAAACTGGCATAAAAGCCGGTGATGATCTCTGGTCTAATCCACTCTTCACATTGTATCCCGAGGTCGGCCCCAGCCACACGAAGAGAGCTTAACAACCAAAAGAATCCCACAAAATCTCAGCGCATAAATTTGAAAAATCTCTTGACTTCATGAGTTGTATTGCTCATAAATATCGCGAAGAAATTCTATGTTCCGTCCACCATAAATATTACTTATCTTGTTGGCGGCATCAACTTGTCCTGACTCATAAAGCTTGGTCACTGTAGCCCTGATAATTTTTTGATCAAATACTGGGGTTGAGCTATCAAGCATCGCGATGTATACCTCACCTACTTGAGACGGACTCGTGTCACACAATCTCAAAAGGTATTCAATGAAGAAGGAGCTGTTGAAATTCTTATCTGCGAATTTTGCTGAAAATATAATCATTTCAAATGTATCGGGATCAAGAACTTTGATATAACAAGTCAGCCTGCAAAGATCCGATGCGAGCTTTTTTTCACTTTCCGTTAGGGTATTTTTGCCCTTTAGAATATCGTAGATATATCTCCAAAATTTTAAAATCCTAGCCGTTTGTCTCTTAACTATATCCTGCTGGTCGGTTTGAATTTCTTGAGTATCCTTATCAACGAGGTGCTCTCTTTGAATCCAGAAAAACCAGATGATTTCAGTTAGACTTTCAGTGTTCCAAGGAGCTAAACAAGCATGGAATGGGCTTGCTTGATCGTCGATTTCCTCCTTTTCCAGCAAGTACCCAATACTGAGGTGCTGTATGAGATGCTTTCTCGCTTCTTTGTCACGAAAGGTAGTTTCAACTGCCTTTTGGTAGTGTTCGTTGCTTCTCAATAGGTCATAAATAGTGGAATACACTTTTCCATGCAAAAGATACCCTTCCATGGTTGCTTGCCAATGCTCTTCTATGTTTTTCGGTAATATTAGGTTAATGTTGCTTTCAACCCATTGCTTGTCTAAGTAGTAGAGATTTGGCAGATATCTTCCAAGTGTCAGTGAGAATCTCGGATCAGGTTCAATGGTTCGGTCAAGGCGTTTGGTAAACTCATCCTTAACTTTTCCTGACCACTTTGTAGTAGTGCTTTGATTACTCAACCTTGCAACACGTAAAGAGTAGTTAATTAAGGCTGTTAGAACGCGCCCTTTAGCTGAATTAAGCACTTCAAAAAGTAGATCATCAGGTCTTTCTAACTTAGATTCTACCTTAATCAACAAGAATAGGAGTAACTCCTCAGCCTGTGGCAATAGATTCTGAGGGAAAGCCCTGCTATCATCTCTCGTTCCATCGGTTATGATGTCTGCAATCTCCGAAACTATTATGTCTCGGAGATTGCTTTCTCCGTTCTGTTCGGATTTTACCCAGAATTCATTGGGCATGACTATCTGGGTACAGAAGGAAATTATCTTCTCCCAATCAAGGTCAGTTTTTTCTTCCCATGCCTTTCGGAAGCCACCAATAATTCGGTATTGGTAGTCGATAGGCACCTGGGTAAACGGATGGAGATCAACGTAGAACTTTTCAGCGTGAGTCCTAACAGCTTCGGAAAGAGCTCCCTGTAATCCTTCTCTCGAAGGGCCTTTCCATGTTATTCCCGATTGTTTATAAGAAGAAAGATAATTCGCGATATCGGAGTTATTCTTTTGGACTAGAATGTCTACCGATATCGGACTGAGGTCAGGCCCCCATCCCATCTCCATCCAAGAGCTGAAATCCGGATGATCAGGTTCAATGTTGGTCAGAGTCTTATACTTTTCATATAATTCTTGTGCCTTTGGATAACCCGATGGGGCAACAGCGGAGAGCCATCCCTGTTTCCAGTATGCTTGCCGTTTTCCCTCTACATCTTCTTTGTCCTCTTTCTCCGGACCTGATTCAATCCAATCGATAACCCTATCCTTTTCCTCTTGCGGGAAAGCGCTAAAATTCTGCTTCAGAAAGACATATACCTCATGCTTAATGTTGTAGTCATTAAACATGCGACGATTAGCCAACAATTTGTATAATGGAGAACATACCTGCCAGTTCATCGAAATAACAGAAAAAGCAAGGCGCCGGAATATCGGATGCTCTCTCTTAAATAATCCAGCTAGCATATTAAGAGCAGATTCTTTATCTCTGGTCACTGAAGCATTCAGCAAATCTCGAGTGCCTCTGACTATAACGTTTGGAAGCCTTCCTTTATGAAGATCATCCTGAGAGTGATCTTCAATAGCAGCAACCTCAAATATATTGAATTCTGATGGCTTGCGTTCAATTATCTCCTGTATTCGGTTTATAAGTATTTCGGCAGCCTCCAAAGGACAGGCACTTGCTAAGCTTCCGATATTCCGTTCGAAAAGGTCATTAAGCCAATAAACATCAATAATCGAATCAGGCGAGGAATCTCCGACTTCATTAACCCACTTCACGGAAGTAGCGATATTAAAAAGCTTAAGTGATTTTTCTATTTGACCACGTCTTAGGATGGCAGGTAATAATTTGCTGCCGATTTCTGGTCCGATAAGAGTACTTTTCCAGCGGGATTCCAAATATGTTGCGACCAGATCAACATCTTCGATAGTAAGGAACTGATCAGGGAGGTTTGCCATGATTTTGATGAATACCCAGTCCGTAATGTAATTATCATTCCTCTTACCGTTTGGATCACGATACTTTGAAACAGAACGAACAATATCCATTAAAGCTTCACCGAAAGCGGAGTTTTCATTTTCCGTGATCTGAGTAGAGCACCATTCCAGATAATCGAGAACGCTCCAGCGAGGCATAGTATAGCTTCCAGGTTGATTTTCAACCTCAACAGGCCATGGATTACGGTCAAAGAAGCCGTAAAGCTTGAGAAAAGCCAGCCAATTCAGCTGTTTCAACCTTGAAAAAAAATAGTGCTGATAACCATCTTTTAAAAGGAAGACATCAATCATGATTTTAATTTCAGAAGGGGACGGATTTTCGCGTGCGATAATTTTGTCTATATGCTCAACGTCATGGTAAAAGAATTCATCCTTCTGGAATATATTGAGTTGAATCAATTTGTCTTGGATTGCTTTGAGTAGATCCTGTGTACCCAATTCCCATCGGTGTTTATCTGAAAAATCGGTGCAAATTAGACCATCTACTTTGTCTGGAGTCTTAAATTCGATCTTGATTCCAGCAGACAGATCGCTGAAGTTCAAGTCAAGCTTGATTGGGAAGATATTCGTATTAAGACTACCTTGAGCTGCAGCCAATTCGTTTCGAAGGAATTCACTGCCTTGCCATTGTTTTGAAAAGATAGGGATGAACACGACCGATCGCTTTGCCTCGTCAATCATATTCTGAGCTTTGTCGCCAGTCTTGTTTCTCTTGTGGTCAACGAAGATATCAAGACCAAGCTTTGCTCTTTCCAGCTTTTCGTACAAGTAGTCTACGAAAGCATCATCTTCTTCAGCATGAGAAATCATCGTTTTTATCATTTTGTGCTTCTCGGTTTTATGTCTATTATAACAATCTGCGATCTATCTGTCCCTTTCCCTTCTAAGCGTGAAATTATTTGTGAAACGTTTGCCTCACTCGAGTGGATAGGGGACGGTTATATAGCTAGTTCTTGAAATTTTACCTTATGTATTTTTGTTGGAAAATGAAGCTAAATACACACAAAACATGAAGCACATTAACAACAGAATACAGAGGACAAAGACCTTGACCTGAACGCTTGCCCGAATAAAAAGGGGGTTTAAGCGTGGTAACTACTTTATGCTGTCCGCAAGACGATAATTCCCTATCCTATGACCGACTTAACGGCGAATGGGCACAATGGTTTCGCACCGCCCAAAGGTTTGAACACAAAGTGCCTACACAGGATAGGGAAGACATCCGACATAGTATCATACTTGAATTGGCTTTGACCAGAGCCAGAGACGGCAACAAACCGTTTAGTGAAGCGATGATGTGCCGTATCGCAAGTTGTATGGTCGCTCAATACTGGCGAAAGCAATACAAACTCACCAATGGGCTTGATTGTGGTAGCTGTAGCCAGAAACAAAGAGCGAAATGCAAAGCAGACTATCTTTATTCCCAGTGTCCGAAAGCTGTAAAGATTGAAAGCCTAAATAAGCCGATAACCGATGAAAAAGGCAACGTCACCGAGCTTGGGGATACCATAGCCGATGATAAGGCGATTGACATTGGAGCTTGGCTAGACGCCCGAACTTTCTTACTCAGCTTTCCAAACAGACTTGTCTATATAGCTCACAAGAGGGTTGACGGCATACCGCTAACTGGTGCTGAAATGAAATACCTTTGCAAGTGGCGGAAACGGGAACAAAAAATACTTGTTGCGGGGTAAGGTTTTCACCCTCTTTACCAATATATATAGTGGGAGCACCGATAATGCCAGCGAATTGCGGGTTATCGGTAGCTTACTACTAGATGAAGCCGATAGCCTTGCCCACTGTCGGATAGTCAAAAGGGGGTGTTCCAATAGAACAATTGAATATTGAGGGCAAGCGTTCAGGTGAGGGCTTTTGTGCTCACAAGGCGATACTGGTAAACGCTCTATCAAGAGCACTAGCCGAAAGGGTAGTGCTTATGGACTTCACGATAGGGCGTAAAGGCTTTCTTACCTACATTAAGTCATTAGGCGGGAGTAATGTCGTTAAAGTCGTTCCCTCGTCTAACGGCAATGCCAGCGGGTTGCGGGTTGCCGATAAAAGACTGAAGGTGGTCTGCGGAGCTAATACCAGTTACCTTGACGATATGGCTTGGGTAGGTGATAAAACACCTCTAACACTCTGCGATGTCAGGGTAAGCCCATCAAATACTGTCAAGCCTAACCTCGGAGCACTGGAGCTATCGGAAGCACTGTCAAGAGTAGTGCCGTTCACCGCTAAAGAGGATAACAGACCAGTTTTACAGTGTGTCCTCTTTAAGGTGGCAGACGGCAAGCTCACGATGGTAAGCGCCGATGGTTACAGGCTGGCGATGGTGAAGTTGGACTTTGACGGTGATGAGGGGCAAGTCCTGATAAATCGGGATGAGCTAAGGGGGGTAATTAGTGCCCTGCGAAGGGCATACAGGGTGAGGGTGGGCTTTGAGAAAAGCGGGGAAAGCCTTGACGGAATGAGCCTTGTTCTGGACACGGAGCTAATCCGCTATAAATGGCGGGGGGCTGATGGGAACTTTCCCGAATACGAGAAGCTGATACCCGCCGACTTCAACACCTTTGTTAGCTTTGACACTAACGAGGCAATCAGGGCGGTAAGCTCACTCAAAGTCCTGTCCGATAGCAAGGCATACCCGATAGACCTCACAATCGGCAACGGCAAGCTCACAATGTCCAGTCCCGATGATAAGGGAATGGCAGAGATACCCGCCGATACACAGGGCGATGGCAAGATAAGACTGGATGGCAGTTACCTTGCTGACGCCTTAAGAGCTTGTGGCGGGATGGTAGAGCTAAAGCTGGTCAATAGCCAGTCTCCAATGCTTTTTACCAGTCCCGACTATGAGCTTGTGGTAATGCCGATGTTTGCTGGTGAAAGTCAGAAGCCGAAAGGTGAGGCACAGACCGCCGAGCCAGTCAAGGCAGAAACCGAAACCACCGAGGATACAGAGCCAACCGAGCCAGAAGCCGAAATGGTAAGCGAAGCCGAGAAAGCCAATGCTGTAGCCGAAGCCGAAGCAATTACCAAAGCCGAGAAGCCGAAGCGGAAGCGAAGCAAGGCAAGAGAACCAGTCGCCGTAGCATAAGCCTGAACTGAACGCTTGAACTCAGAAAACAGCCAACGCAGGAAAGCGGGGGAGACCCCGCTTTTTTGCTTTTTTAGGGGTATTCGTTTCCCCAATGCGTGGGAACGGATACCCCTTTTTTCGTAGTTAAAAGGGCAGGGAGCACCGATGCCCGATGGCAGAGGCAGACCTCGATAGACGTAAGCCCTCGATGGCAGGGACAGCACCGGAGGTTGCGTACTTTTTGGAAGTCCACAGGGACAGCTGCACAGTACGAACCACAACCAAAGTGAGTAGGTACTCCCAGATATTTATTCGTAATTCATAAAGAAAGGAGGAAGACGACTATGGCGGATACGGACACTATCTTTGTCCTCAGCAAGGTGGATGTCGTTGATTGCGCCAGGGAGATGGGTATCCCTGAAGAAGCGATAACCGATGACATACTCGCCCAGGTTAAGAAGGGCGTGGAATGGGGACTGGAGTGCTGGTCTGATGTCGTCAAGGAAGCCATCAATATGGCTCTCAAGAGTTAGACAGCCGCACATTACCCATTCTTGCAGGGGTAACTATGCCTAAAAACTGAATAAAAGGAGGTGAATCTATGCCTATCAAGTGGAATGCTCTGATGGTTAGTGAGGCTATGGACATGGTCGAGGAATACGTCAGCCAAGCTATCGAACCATTGGAACAGGCGAGACTCGTAGCAACTGAAGCGCGGAAAATCCCGAACCTGCCAGGATACATTGACCAGCACCTGTCTCGTCTCATTGGCGAAATCGAGCGGGTTACCGGCGGAATATCGCCATGGAACCAGCAACCACATCCGGGAAATGTCCGTTCTGCGATTAGCTCTGTCCGTGAATCTATACCAGGGGGAACGGTAGAGGCAGAACGACAGAAGGTAAACAGCGGCAAACAGCTCAGTTTGGTGAGCTAATGCCAGCGATACCGGTAATTGAAGGGGTTAGTATGCCCTAAAAAGGAGAAATACGATGAATACACTATTCGTTATCAACGCTGTTTTTAACACCGGCCAGATTGTGGCCACGAGAGGGGTTTATGACCTCGCGTGTGAGAACTCCGACTTCGCCAAATTTGTCCAGAAATCCCTTAATCGCCACGTCAAGGGAGATTGGGGAGATGTGGATGACGAGGATAAGCAGAGCAACTGCGAGGCGCTCAAAGAAGGCACCCGTTTACTCTCGGCTTACAACGATGATCGTTTCTCTAAGAACGGGGTGGCGAACATCTGGATAATCACCGAAGCTGACCGGAGTGCAACCACCATTCTCTTTCCTGATGAGTATTAGCCAATCAACATACAACAAATACGAATAAAGGAGGGTTACCATGTCTAAAAATGCTGACTCGATGATAGATGATCTTGTCGGGACATTAACCGACCCGATTGTCGTCTACCCAGGAGGCTGGGGAGATAGCCTCCCCGGATGGCTAAAGAACGCCATTACACTGGAGAGGTTGACTGAAAACATGAAGGAGACTAAGGGGGAGCAGCCTACGGGCACCGATGCAGAAGCCTGTGCCTATCTCAATACGGCTTCGCTGACTACGCCGATGGATAGCGACTGGAGCCAGATTTACCTCTATGTGGCAGGTAAAACTTACAGTCGGTGGCAGAAGAATAAAATGCCTGATGATATTCGGGTAGAATCGCTCACAAGCCAGCAAACGGCTGACTTGAACCGGCTGAAGGAATGGCTATATCGGCGGCGTACCACAGCGAGGCAAGAATCAGAACGAGCAGAAAGACGACAACAAAAAGAAGAGGAAGTGACCAAGAGAAAGGCGGAACAGCCAGCATTGTTTGAGTTCTAAGTAGATTTTAAAGGTAGCAATCGAGAGGGCTGTAACTCTTCACTGGCTTGGCATCAGCACCTTAAGGTGCTGATGCCAAGCTTTCCTAATGAATGGATTAAAGGGTATAATGAGAACGAAATTAAGTAACAAAAGGCAGCAACATAAAATGAGCGAATATTTTAAGACTGAAAGCATATCAATTTATAAAGACGATGTCTTGACCACTAAAGAAATTCCGGGAAATACTATAGACCTCATCGTCACTTCACCACCATACAACGTCGACATAAAATATAATTCCCACGACGATAAGATGTCTTACGAAATATATTTGGAATTCTCTGAAAAATGGTTGGGCAGATGCTATGAGTTTGTAAAGGAAGATGGAAGGTTGTGTCTGAATATTCCCCTGGACAAGAATAAGGGCGGTCAGCAGAGTGTGTATGCTGATCTCACTACGATTGCCAAAAAGGTAGGATGGAAATACCATACTACTGTCGTTTGGAATGAGCAGAATATCTCAAGGCGCACCGCTTGGGGCTCATTCCGTAGTGCTTCAGCGCCTTTTATCATTGCACCTGTAGAAATGATAGTAATTTTATATAAGGAACGCTGGAAGAAGACCAGCGGAAGCTGTGAATCCGATATTACAAAAGAGGATTTCATGGCATGGACAAACGGGGTTTGGACTTTTGGTGGCGAAAGCAAGAAACGGATAGGGCACCCAGCACCATTTCCTCTAGAACTTCCCATGAGGTGCATTAAATTATTCAGTTTCGTGGGTGATGTAGTCCTTGACCCATTTGCTGGAAGCGGAAGCACTTTAATTGCTAGTGCTCTGGCTGGAAGAAAAGGAATCGGTATCGAAATTGACGAAGGTTATTGCAAACTCGCACATCACAGGCTTTTAACAGAAGCAAAACTTAATCAATACAATTTTGAGTCAATATTAACCTAGTCTTAGCTTAATCGTCTGCGAAATACATTTAAACCGATGCCGGGGCGGCGAATTCGCCGCCCCGGCATTTTTTATTGTTAGAGATAACAATGTTAATCTTGTCGCTATATCATGGAAGCTACCAATCGTAGACCAATATCGGTCTACGCACAGATAGGTCGTTGTAACTAGCAATATAGTTGAGCGTCAACGGTTCATACCCGCGGGAGATTATTACTGGGTTTATTGCTCTGAAATTGTAAGAAGTGATAGGAGCTACTTCCTCGTACAATATTTTCATAAAATCGTGAAACGTTGAAGTAGAAAAAACCTGATCCCATACAAAAGCATAGCATAGCGAGATCACCCGACTAGTCAACGTATTCTTCTCTTCGATAATAAAGCTGCTATTGGTTGGTTGTTTGATAAGGTTACGAGAGACATAGCCATTATTGGGACAGCATGGGAGTCCGTAAGTAACATTTGCGATTATGTCTTTTATCGGCGATGGAGTTCCCCAAGGTATTGGTGTTATGGAAGGATTCTGAGGCAGTGATACAGTACCAGGTAACTCAGCAAACAGAGCATCTTTGGATTGACCAGCAGACTTGTATTCTATCAAGATTACTGGGTCGTAGGGTGAAAAAGTATTATGCATGTTCCTGAATTTTACCGTATCAGGTGCGAATTTAGCTGCAAGAGCACACGCTGAGATCTTATCTTTGCCAGGATGGAAAATGGCTCTTTGTCTGAATAGATCTATATACAACATAAGTTGCCGTAGTTCCCCCAGCTTGAAATTCGAATTCTTTGCTTCAATGATGTAATAGTGGCGGTCGTCTTCATTTATTGTCGATACTACAAGGACATCCATCAATTTTCGCGTTGTTGGAGCAACGAATGTTTCATTCATATAATCGACGTAATTTGGGAATATTGCTGTAAGAGAAGGATGCAAATCCGCCAATTTATCCATCAAGAGGGCTTTTACTGCATTCTCATATCTTCCTACATTACCAACCTGTGTCCTCATGGGAATAATATTTGCAGGAACAGGTGATATAACACTCGATGAAACTTTGTGACCGCTTAATCTGAATTCACGTAGGAAAATGTTCAGGATAGTCTGTGCATCGGAGAAGGAGATTTTTCTTACAGCCCTTCTTTCAATATTGCGTTCGTTTTCAAGAGTAGCAAGAGACCAAATTTGGTGAGCTTCTATCGCTTGATAAATGTCTGAGACTCTTACTGACATGTCGGCGTCGCAAATAGCCTCGTAGCCAGGGTAAGGTTTGAATAAAAACCTAAAAGGAAAGACTTCTTTTTGGTTCTTCCATACGGGAGAGTTATCATAAAATGGATTTGAGCTAGGTGTATATGGTCCGTGTAAGCCAGATATCCCAAATTCCTTACCGATCACGTGAAAGAATATGAGATCGCCAGGGCGAACTGCAATCAAGTCTCTTATTACAGACAATTGGTCCTGAGGACGTAATTGGGTTGTGGAATCCGGCTTGTTCTTTCTATTACCGTATATACCCTTTACCCTAGATATTGGCCAGTCGGTATCTGATACTTGGCAAACAAAACCTCCCATATCATTCTCCCAATTAATCTGGTCTTTGTATCTGGGAATCGATGCCGTATTGGTCATATAGGTTAAATATACTTGAGCAGAATTCAATCATGTTTTCGTCATCAGTCCGGACGGCGTCTTCATACATCTTAATAAAGAACCTCTTCCCTGCCTCGGTCATGGAATACCGCTTCTTTAATAGATTATGCTGTGTGCAAAGCGTCTGTCCATTCTCTGCAGTATTAGTCCCACCCTTGTCCTTAGCTCTTTTATGGTCGGCACAAATTTCCACCCCATTTTCTCTACCCAGTCCGCAGACAACACATCTGTAGTGATCGCGCTTAAATATTTCTTCTTTAACATCTGCTGGAAAGTCATATAAATCTACATCGTGGACGTAATTGGGATCGTATCTATATACCCCTTTTCTGACCTGAATTAGTTGACCTTGCTGGTATAAACTCCTAATATTTCTCCATATATCACGAGGTTTTTTGCCATACATAGACATATATTGTTCTTCAACCCAGTCCACTACGGGTGCGTGGTTCAAATCTTGTTTCGGGTGTGACTTGAAGTACGCCATAATGAGTTCACCAATTGTTTTATGTTCCATTTTTAGATTCCTTTGGGTATAGTCTTTTATCCCATTCATCCCATTTAATTGGATTTAGTGTATCTGTCTCAATAAGCGTTATCCTATCTGGGCGTCCCGGTCGATTATAGACACGATATTTCGCTTCTCGGGAACTATGTACAAGGGTTTTGTTATCAACTAGTCGTTCAACTAACTCTATCAGGTCAGTACGCTTGACGATCACGAACGAAGTCATTTTCTCGAAACTTATGAGATCGGCTTTGCCATGATAAAGCCATCCTTGATCTTGAGACCTAACCCCATGCAACTCTATCCATATCCATCTATCCTGAACGTCTAAATCACCTCGGTTGAGTCTTTTCATCGCTTTAACGTCAATCTTAAAATTATCGCTACCCCTCTGCATCAAGAAGTCCCAATGCTCATTGACATTACAATCAAAAGAAGCCTCGGTTAATTCCCAACCGCGCTTTTCAGCCAATCGCCTGAAGACAAGTTCAGCTTTGTCGCCTAATTCAAGGGAATCCTTAGTATCATATTTGTTACGTCTGCTGTCGTTATTCATTGAGTAGAGCATACAACAAGTGGGGACCAAATTCAAAAGTTTTCTGCGTTGTCCTTTAACATCCTTACTGATATTATGTCTATAGTTGACGCGACAAAGGTTTCGTAGGGTCAAATAGAGAAGACAGAATGTGGGACATAAGAGGATGGAAGAACCTGACTGTGCACGATGACCCACCACTCGTGGTGGCGAAACAGGAGTTCCTATCATGGCTTGCTGAAGTACCAGAGCCCAACCGGTCTGCATGGGAGGAAAGGCTTAAAAGCGGACTGGACCACCCCCACTTTTCTGTTCGACTTGAGCTGTATCTCCACCATTACTTTAGAAGCAACGGTTGGCACATAGACATTGAACCGGACATGCTTGGAAGCCCGAACAAACCTGACTTCAGGGTCAGCCACGGCGAAGATTGCATCCTTGTGGAAGCGAAAGCGGTTCTAGAAGAGAAGAGTACCGCACAACAGACTCAGAGATTAAGACAACTGGCTGATAATCTGACTAACAATTTATCAAGATACATCATTATTCAGCCATTATCCGACCTTCCTACAAGCCTTCCCACCAAGAAAATCCGAAATATAGTTGAACAACACGCAAAAACCCTAGCAGACGAGGTTTTGGAGTTTGACCTAAGGGACGTGCATCTGAAAACGCCATACTCACTCAAAGTAGTCATCCTTCCCACGGGTTCTGAACCAGATGAAGCAGGAGGCGTTGGCGGAACGGTCTCAGGCGTGCATACGCTAGCTATTGGCAGACGAATTCGTGATGCTCTAGAACAAAAAGCAGGCAAGTACGGTGACATCGACGTGCCCTTTCTTATAGCTGTCTATGGCAAAGGTGAGTTCCCGGTTAAAACTAGAGATGAAGTTGATGCTCTTTTTGGGGACAGAGTATTTCTGGTTCCCACAAAAGGGAGAGGTGCTGTTACGGAGAGTCGAAAACCTAACGGATTCTTTACGTCAATGCAAGATGGGACACATCGTCATGAACAAGTGTCAGCAGTACTCTTCTATCGTTTTAAATGGCTTGAAGACAACCACGTTCATCAAATACACATCTACCATAATCCCTTTGCACAAAAAATAATAAATACAAGCTTGTTCCCTGAAGTACAACAGATGGTCCCACATGACGACGAAAAGATGATATGGATAAATGGTGAGCCTGAATAACGCAAATCGTCAAGACTGCCTAACTTAGTTGACGAAGATTATTCGATGTAATAAACATATGCAGCTGGTCCTGGATAGGATATGATGCTAATGGGGTTTGCAGTTCTGGAAAGGCCATGGAAAGGTTATTGAAAAGACTCTCCCTGAACAGTCTGTTTTGATGCCCGGGGAGTTCTAGATATCGTCCCCTTGGTGGACCTCGAGATTTAGGAATTTGATGAGAATAATAAAAAAGCTGATACTATTGAAATCAGCACAATTCATAATAGTTAATTGGAGAAAAAGTTGTGGAAGGAATCCAGAAACAAGAATCTCCTATAATTCGTGTGACACGTTGGTCAGTAAAAATGTCTTTTCCAAAGAAAGGAAACAAGGAACCCGAGACGCATGGTGATACGATTATTTATGGAGTTGATGCAGAAGGAAAAGAGAAGGTCTACGCGGAGATCCCATCCATAAAGTGGGAGGAATGGTCGAAAAAAGACCCATTGTGGAACCAAGCTCATAACGCAATGCTTGATAATCTGTTGTCCGATCCAAAGACTCGAGATTTTGTGATCCAGGTTAATATACAAGCAGCTTTAGATGATGGTGATGAAGAGATGGCGATTAGACTCTGGAATGCTCTATCCGAATCGGCCAAAGCAGAACTGAAAGCTAGATCGGAAACTAATTCCAGTACAGAGAAGTCTGATAAGAGTTATAGCTTATCAGATGTTCAAAAAGTATGGGCGCAGAGAGCAAAGCAAGGATTAAGTTCTTCTGAGCTCCAAAAACTTATCATAAAACAGGAAGGACGCTGCGCATTATCTGGTGCACTGATGATATTCGACAAAACCTGGGGAACCCCCAAAATAAACGGACAGGGATGTCATCCCCTATATGCAGCTGTTGACCATATCTCCCCGGGCAACAGGGAGCACGGGCATCAACTTGTTTGTTACGATCTCAATGATCTCAAAGGACATCTCCCCAAAAAAGTATTCACTGAACTACAAAATACGTCTGCTTGGAAAGATCTAATGCAACAATGGAGATCCCAATCTGAAAATGACCCTACGAATATTGCTGCTTTCAAGGCTTTGTTGAAAGACTGACACCAACTCATGAGCCATTATATTGATGTTAACTTTTCAGATTGACGATAAATTCGAAGGTTTTAGTTCTGCGTATTGTACAGTACCGCCCACCATTTTTTAAACGTAAAACAGCCTCCATGATTTAGGTTCATGGAGGCTGTTTTTATTGGTGGCACTAATTTGGCACTAAACTTTTTCTGCCGGTCGCTTTTTAGTCAGTCAGAATAATATCAATGCATCAGGAATTTGGGCGAAGTGCTTTTATCGGCAATATTTATGTAGACAGCTGCTATTTTTGGTCCAAATGGTTTAAAGTGTGCCAAATGCAGAGTAAACTATGACTAAGCATATTTGCGTAATATAGTACCAATATAGTCCATAATGGGATATAAATATCTGATACTTGCGTTATTATGTATTATTATGGCTATGTGTAGATTACGTAAATTGAAGTCAGAAACAACAGAGTCCGGAGAAAAGGTAGTAAAATCCTATACAATGCATATAATACTTGTCTTAAAACGTTAAGGGCGCTTTTTATTATGAAATAATGCCCAATTGATTTGTGGATAAAGCTTTATGAGATTAAAACTTAAAGACTTATTAGATAGCTATCTTGCATATATGGTTGAAGATGACATTAAACTTACAACCAAAACTATGTATGATTACAAAGAGGAGATAGTTGCCCTCTCTATAATGCCTTTTATCATGTTTGTGGCTTCTATTATTCTGGCAATTCGGTTAAGATCATTTTATGAGCTGGATTTTTTCCTATGTATATTGGTTATATTGTTATATGTGATTCTGGATTTATTAACATTATTGATTGCTATTAGGTTCTTTGAAAAACGCAAGACTGTAAAAAAGAGCAAAAAAGATATACCTTACGGATATATACCTGGAGGATACATAGTAGCCTTTTATGTGGCAATATATATTTTTAACGAGATTAATAGCCAGAATTATACACTAATACTTCTACTGTTCTTTACTTCCATGGCAGCACTAAGTAATATCGTATTATTGATCCTCAAATATAGATATTACAGTGCACGGGTGAAATCAGGGGAATTGATGATACGCTTAAAGTAAAATAATACGCTAATAGAGATGCATAATAATTATACTGAAGACTTGACCCAGTAGAAAGTTGCCCAAGAGGTTATCTAATACCAGAGCAACAAACTGAGCATTGCTATTCGTTATTTATATAAACTCAGCGTGTGTTGCCCTAAAGATTTAGGGCACTATTCTAGTGTATGAGTTTGCCGACTGTGATAGCTATTATCAATACGTGCTTATTTTTCAACCAGTGTTCTTTTCCCGTCCAAAACAATATCGTTAAACTTACTGGTGGCAACTTGTTGTAAGCTATGGGTTGCATGGCTATAAGTATCTAGGGTTATCCGGGTTGATTTTTGGGCTATTTATTGGCAAAAGTGGTTCTTATTTGTATACTGATATACATTATAAGATATTTCGCAGAATACGATAAATGCTTAGGGGTGGATTATGAAAACCCAATATTATAAAAATTTTCTTGAACAAAAGGGTGTAATTTTTGAAGAAGGGTTATCAGAAGAAGAGACAGTTCTAATAGAGCAGAAATACGATTTTAAATTTCCGCCGGATTTGAGGGAATTCCTGTCTCTTGGTTTGCCGGTTTCAGATGATTTTATAAATTGGCGGTCTGATTCTGAAAAAAGTATTAGAGGTAAGTTAGACTGGCCTTATGATAGCATGTGTTTTGATGTGGAGAATGATGAATTCTGGCTGCCGGAATGGGGTAAAAAACCGCAATCACATGAAAAAGCATGTGAAATTGTTAAAAAAGCACTGGATAAGATGCCTAAGTTGATTCCGATTTGTTCTCATCGTTATATACCAGACACGCCTTGCGAGGCAGGTAATCCGGTGTTTTCGGTATATCAGACAGATATTATTTATTACGGTAGAAATCTGGGAGATTATTTGGAGATTGAATTTGATAGGTCCCGTAAATGGGACCTTCAAACCGGTTATATAAAACAGATTGAGTTTTGGTCAGAATTTGCCGAAGGTTATATACTTTAGCTATTGAATGGTCTTATTTGTCATTAACCTTTCACTAGATAATCTTGGGTAGTTTGTTTAAATAGTAAAACAATATGATAGCCATAACTGGTTTTATAGCATTTGCAGCAATTAATATATGAGGGTGTTGAGAGGCTATTTCACATAGAGCATTTTTATATTCCGGGTCTTATAGGTCCATAGAGGGGAGTATATTATGAGCCCAATTGGTGGAATTATTTTCGGTTGTTTGGGTATCCTATGTGTCGTATATAGGCTAAAGAATCCAAAGAGCACTCAGGCTTTAGACGAAGAAAAACCCTTGCTGTACGTTTTAGCTTTTGGAATAATTATTTATATAATTGGGCAAGTATTAGATATTATAGTATAGATGCAGGTTAAATATGAAAACAAAAACTTTACATTTTTACACCAAGATGTTTTATTGGTTAGTGCTAGCTTGTATTCCGGTAGTTTTTAGCGCGCTGTTTTTACTTTACCAAATCAGAGGTTTCCCCATCCTGAAACTTGATGACAATGTCCAGTCAACTTTCATTTTAATAACAAATATATTTATAGGTAATTATCCCTTGACAACAGGTAGTATATATGATAAGATTGTCTTACACATAAAGGAGCAAGGCAATGGAAAAATATACTACTAAAGATTTTGAACGTGACTTTCCCAGCGATGATGCTTGTATGGATTGGCTCTTTAATATACGCTATCCCGAAGGCGTGTATTGTCCTAAATGCGATAAGGTAACCAAGCATCATAGGATTAAAGCCCGCTCCAGCTATTCCTGTGATATTTGCGGTAGCCAAGTTTACCCCACTGCTGGCACTATTTTTCATAAATCCAGCACTCCGCTTAAAGTTTGGTTTCAGGTCATGTACCGTATGGCTTCTACCAGATGCGGTATTTCCGCTAAGCAAATCCAGCGTGAAACTGGTGTTACCTATAAAACAGCGTGGCGTATGTTTAAACAAATCCGCTCTCTGCTTGATGAAAACTGTGGAACAGTAAAGGGTGAAGTAGAGGCTGACGAAACTTATATAGGCGGTAAACACTCTGGCACTCGTGGACGTGGTGCGGAAGGTAAAACTCCTGTAATCGGCATCGCACAAAGACATGGCAAGATTATTGCCAGTGTATCCCCCGATGTATCCAGCAAGGCCATCACACCATTTATAGCTCAAAACGTGGCCCTTGAAAGCACTATCTATACTGATGAGTTCAGAAGCTACAATAACGTGTCTAAACTCGGCTATAAACATCGTGTTGTCAACCATGGCAGAGAGCAGTGGGTTGATGGATTGGCTCATACCAATACAATTGAGGGTTTCTGGTCGCTTATGAAGCGTGGCATTGATGGTGTTTATCACGCTGTCAGCCCTAAGTACCTTCAATCCTATGTGAATGAGTACTCTTTTCGCTATAATCATCGGAACGATGAGACTCCGATGTTCCAGTCTTTTCTAGAGAAGCTGGTTTGATAGGTTGAGAGGACTTATATAATAAGTCAAAGAATTCCTCTCGTGTTACCGTATTCTCAATTGTCTCTTTCTCGGTTCTCTTCGTTTGTGTATCCAGTTTTTTCTTTTCCATTGTGAACCTCTCTGCTTAAACGTTCTTCTATTTAAAGATTCAAGAGATATACGAATCTCATTCATTAATTTGTAAATCTCTTTCAGTTCGTTTTTATGTTCTTTTCTCTCTTTTTTCTCTGCTCTTATGGTTAGTATTTCACTTATAATAAAGATTATCATTACAAGAATTGAAATTAGCATAGGTATCCACGCCTCTCCCAATTCGCTAGAGATAGCATTACACCATCCGTTACTGGATTGTTTATACCAGATAGATTGAATATGAGCGAATAAGATGTTGAGAGCGAAGACAAGAGCAATAAGCCGTAATATTGATTGCAATATTTTAAGCATCGCCACCAGTATAACAGACTTTTATTTAGCTTACTACCTGTTAAAAGGGTATAGTTACCTATTTATATTCATGTTTCTTATTACAGCCGAAAGAATACCTAATATTCTGGTTAAAATGAACCTTGATAATACCAATGATAAATCTATATATACCGCATTCCTGTTTAGGTTAGCTTTGGTTATAACTTTAATACTGCTGGGATTTATGCAAGCAGCAAGCCGTGATACATTCATCTTAACAGTAGGTCCTTTGGTATTTGGTCCCCTGATACTTCTGTATTTTTGGCCTACTGCTAGGAATTGGGAGAAACTAAAACGAGAATTAGTAAAATAGAGCTTTAGGTTTGCTAGTCATAAAAAATTAATTGGAAGTGTATGGGTAAATATCAAGCCTAGAGTAATTTAAACTGTCATGCGGGAATTCTTCGATCCAGCCCGTATTCAAGGCAAAAAACAAGTTATTATTGTCGCCAGTGAGATCGGTGCTCGGTTAGGCAGAAAAGACAGATATCCGGCAATTTGTAACGCATTAAAAGATCCTTCGGGGGATCTTCAGAGGAAGGCCAATATTTCTGTGAACAATCTCCCCCAATAAGAACTGGGCGAAGTGGTTGAAGCCGCAGCTGGCTAATAATGAACAGGGATAGATGTGGAATACATGTAACTATAAAATACCAAGGCCAAAATAAGAACTTGAATGAGATTAGATATGAAAACTAGAAGAAAATTACCTGTTTATAAAATGATGACATTTTTCTTGAGCATATATCCAATTCCCTGTTTACTGGTATATGAACGTGTGGGAAGAACCGGTTAAGGAGCAGATTTTTGGCTGAGCAAGGGTGACAGCTCAGCCCTTCGGAAGTTATTCGGTAAAAGACAACCGGTATCCTATCCCGGCTTCGTTTTTAATAATGCAACCGGTCTTAAGGTTTTTTTCTATCTTGATACGCAAACGGGATACATAAACCCGTATACTTTCATCTGAACCTGGGTAGGCATGTCCCCACAGTGTATCCGATATGTCACGGTAGTCTACTATCTGTCCATTTTTCTGCAGCAGCAGGCTCATAATCATGGTTTCCACTCTGGTCAGTAGTGCCTTGTCATTTCGGAAAGTAAGTTCGTGTTTGGCGCAATCTATGGTAAGGTCACCGCATTTGATTATAGCCGTGTTTTGGCTGGTATTTTTGGATAGGGCTTTTTTGACTCTGGCCAGAAATTCGAGGTGGCGGAACGGTTTGATAATGTATTCGTCAGCCCCTTGTTCCAGAGCTTTTAATACATTTTCTTCGTCTTCACAGGCTGTGACCACAATAATGGGTGCACCGGTGATGGGGCGTATCTCATCCAGAACTTTCAGCCCGTTCATATCCGGCAGCCCCAAATCCAGCAGTATCAGGTCTGCTTTGTCGGAGTTTATGCTTTCCAATGCTTCATAGCCGGTATGGCAGATGGTGATTTTGGCGTCATGATAAGACAGCCTTAAAATAGAGCTTATGGTTGAAGCGGCGGCATCATTGTCCTCAACTAGTAGAATGTTCATTCGCTATCCTGAAGCATGATTTTCTTTTTGAGACAGACCTTTAACCGGTATGGTAAAAGAGAATTCACTGCCTTTGGGTTTTGCCGGATTATAGATAATACTGCCTCCATGGGCCTCAACATAAAGTTTGGCAATAGGCAGGCCTAATCCGAGTCCGCTGAGGTTATGCCCGCCGCTGAGTTTGCCGTATTCTGTAAATAGGTCAGGAATCAGGCAGGCAGGTACACCCGCCCCGCTGTCGCTTACGCTAAAGCGCAGAAATCCATTTTCTATCCAGGCGGAAACCAATACACTGTCATCCTGTTTGGTATATTTCAGGGCGTTGTCTATCAGGTTGGTCAGTATCTGCAGCAAACGCTCTTTGTCACAGTATATTTCGGAGTTAGGTGTTTCATTGCCGAAGACCAGGCTTTTATGCTGTTTTAGAAAAATAGGCATATAACGCAGCTGCAACTCGTCCATGATATCCTCAATGGAGTAGTTAGCCATTTTCAGTTTCAGCATGCCTATTTTACCGCGCTCAAGTTCAATCAAATCGTGAATTCGGCTGTTCAAGGTTTCTGCTCCTTCGCGGATACTGCTGGCCAGATTATAAAGTTCAGTGCCTTTCTCAGAGACATTTACCAATGCGTCACTGGCAGCAAGCAGAGGGGTGAGGGGGGTTCTTATTTCATGTACCAGAGCCTTAAGGTGGGCCTGCCTTTTCTTGGTTTCGTCCTGCAGGGCCTGCCTCAGCAGGCATTCTTTAGTATAGCTTTCAGCTATGGATTTTTCAGAGATTTTCACCTCGGTGATATCTTCCATCCGCCCGCAGATATTGGATATAGAGCAATTATCGTCATAAGACACCCACAGGGTTTCTTTTATCCAGGTGGATTTATTATTCTGGATAATTTCATATTCGGTGGTCAAGGACGAACGGTTAGCAAAGCGTTTGCATTTATCCAGATACAACCCTCGGTGTTTTAGCAGGGAATCAAAATCTTTTACCTGAAAATTGATATCTGCTTGGCGGTTTACAATAAGCTGCAGCAGCCTTTGGCATATCTGGTTGGGAGTTGCCAGAGCAACATAGGGGCTGAATATTATTTTGTCATGTTTGTCCAGAATATACAGGTATTCATCTGAGTTGTGGAAAGAGAACGGGAAAATCAGCTGGCGGGAGGTTTCGTCTTCTTCTTCACTGGCAAGCTGTATTTTGGCATAGGCCTGGTCCAGTTTATCTTCCAAGAAGTGGGGTTGGGGGTGCAGTACCTCAACCGAATACTCGAGTGCAGTGTTGTTCTTAAGGTTGTTTACATAACTGGCAGCTTTTTCTTCTTCGCCGTTTTCCAGAATAAATGTTATCGGGGCAGGGTAGATGCCTGCTTTCACCGGTTGCATAACTTCTAGTGCGGGCATACTGTGCCAGCAGGACATGGTGGTGGGATTGCGGAAAATATGTCCCTGTTCTACACGCTCATGGTAGATGGCGGTGCCTATGGCTGCTTCGTAACAGTTATCTAGCTCTACCACAGATAATCTTTCGGCATAGTGGTTTTTAAGCTCGGTGATAGATTCATTGCACATACCGTAGTTTAAAATGCAGTATCCGTTTTCCAGGATTGCCCGTTCAATATAATAGGATAGCATCTCTATTTTTACGCTGTAGAAGCAGGAGTTGGTTATGGGGTAAATGCGGACGTCCAGATTCCTGTGCAGAGCCCAGTTTTTAACAAAGTTGCTCATGCTTACGCAAGTCACTACCCCAACCTTGTTATTTTCGGTTTTCATTTGACAAGTCCTCGCTAAGTTTGCAGATAAGCTCACGGAATGATTCGGGGAAAGAACAGAAAGAGAGCCTCTGTTTATTCTGATTTTGATATACAAATGGTACACCCCCGGTGATGACATTCAGGCCGGCGGCTTCAAAACAGGGTTTCAGTTTGGCCAGTTTATCAATGTGGTGAAACAGGGTCAGGCTGATAACCACTGTGGGGAAAATCCGGTTTGCTATTTTGCTGATGGTTTGTTCATCAAGCCCCAGCACCACCGGCGTAAACCCATTCAGTTTCAGATATGCTTCAAGCAGGCTGATACCCGGCGGGATAAAGGAGACAGGGTTGAATATGGCTACGGGGGCACAATTGCGGGTTATGGTTTGGGCTTTTTCAGCTTTATTATGGATTATCCCGATAAGTCTGCGGATATCATTGTGGTGGATAAGCCCTTGCCTGTAGTCATCAAACATCTGGTCAACCAGATCAATCAGCTTCACTGTCTCCGAAGGAAGGATACCGCGAATGGCTTTTTCAAGTTCAGCAGATTGGCTTCTGGTAATCATACTGGTTTCTGACAGTAAATTCTGATGTACCATGATTTTATTTTATATCTATTAATGGGGTAATACAATTGACACCCGAATGTTTAAACGGGGTGTAACAGAACTGATACGGGGTATTACTGATTAGTATCCACTAGTTATTGAGTGTTAGCTAAGTTATGTAATACCATACGGGTAATACCCGCTGCAGATAAAGGCTGATGCGCGCAATTTGCCTGGATATCTGTGGTGAAATGAAATCTATTAGGAAAGGTAAATAAAAAGGTCAGGACATGGATGAAAAAATAAACCGTCGTGATTTTGTAAAAGGTGCGGGCCTCGCATCTGCCGCCACCGTTGCTACTATCATGGCAACAGCTTCAACCGTATCCGCTGAGGATCTGGTTCATCCTGGCGGCAAAGCTATGGATGAAATGGGAAGTGCCTCCCTTACCCGAGACCTGCCGACAAGTTTTTACAAAAGGATTGAAAACAAGGACGGCTATATAGGCACTACCAGGGTTATTGCCCCTACTCAAAGACTTGATGCCCGCGAACATGGTTTTTCCCAGATAGTCAGGCGCGGCTCAACCGGTGACTGGTCAGGTGAACCCGGAGACTGGGGGCCGGTATTGTTGGCCGCTGTTCAGGAAAAAAAGAAACACGCAGCTGAAATTACCCCTCTGGAAGCGGCTGATTATACTTGGAGTAATGCTTTCCAGATTGCTATGGACAGATGGCATATTACCCTTGAGCCGGGCCGGTATCAGCAGGCACCTATAGCCGCCACTAAGGTTGAGCTTTCTCCCGAAGAAATGACAGCCCGCATAAAGAAAATCTGCCGCTGGTTTGGCTGTGAGCAGGTGGGTATCTGCGAAGTAACTGAAGATATGAAACCTTTCTTCTACAGCGTTGGCAGAACCAAGGGTACTTATACCACCGGACATGCAAATTATGTAGATGAGGGCCGTGAAATACCCTGGCCGTATCCCTACAAATACTGCATTGTCATGGCTGACAAATGTGATACCGATACTCTAAGTGCTATGACCGGACCTCTGGTTGAGGCCAGTGCCAAAATAGCCTGTTCCCAATCGGACTTTGCTCCCCATTATCTGGAATCCATAATCCGCTCACTGGGACATGATGCTAAGGCCAATATCTTTAGCGATACTGATATTATGGATACCCCCTTTGCGGTCAAAGCCGGTCTGGGTGAATTGGGCAGGAGTGGCCTGGTGATTTCACCCTGGGGCGCCCAGATGAGAATCATGGAAGTCTTTACAAACTTGCCGCTGGTTCCGGATAAGCCCATAGATTTTGGTCTTCAGGAATTCTGCAAGGTCTGCAAGAAGTGTGCTGACAATTGTCCTGCCAGTGCTATTTCCATGGATGACGAACCCAGCGAAGTGGATACGGTAGTCAAGTCTATCCGCTGGTTCCAGGATGGCAAAAAATGTTTGTCCCAAAGGTTGGCTTATGGCTGTTCCAAGTGCCAGAGCGTCTGCCCCTGGTCTAAACCTGACACCCTGATTCACGAAATAGGGCGTATGGTAGGCCAGAACCCGGCCTTTGCCCCGTTCCTGGTTAAGCTGGATGATTTCTTCTATAACCGCTATCCCGAAGGGCATGAAACCGGTGAATGGGCTCCCTGGAGATAGACACGGGGTCTTTCTGAATATCAAGGTACTTTAAAAAGGAGTTGGAGATATGACAGCAATTATCTTTTTGTTCGGCTTGCTTGTCGGTATATTTGGCAACTGGCTGTGGCATGCCGCCAAGGAACATAATATAAAACTTATCTGGATAGATTACCTGATGATGGCTTTGTTTGTTTTGCTGGCTGGCAGCGGTATCGTCTTTGTTAATACATTTAACGAAGAATCGGTGGCCAGTGCCGCCCGCAGTTCCGGTCTGATATTCGGCTTACTGGCGTTGCTGGTGCTGGGTATAACCTGGCAGCTTATCTGGCGGCGTAACCGCAAATCAGGCATTTAAACCACTTAGTAAGTGCTAAGTAAAGAAAGGCAGGGGGCTGTATGGCCTTCTGCCTTTCCTTTTGTATTTGGCAGGTAAACTCCAATCCAGTTTGAACGGTCAATGGGGTAAATTTGACATAAAACCCCGTATGATATATTCTTAGTGGACTGCATAAGCAGGGCAACACAGATAAGAAAATACAGTAATTCGGGTTTGGCCCCAGTCTCACATAGGCCTGGCCCGGGCAGGGAAAAATCCCAGGGCTGGGTAGCTTTTCAACCGTCCTTCTAGAAGGACCGGCGTATCTACCCCCAGGTAATTACTTGCACTCCTATCTTCTGCATCCTTTTTAGAACAGGGCAGGATAATGATGGGATATAAGATTTCCTATCTGGACAACAGTGAGAAATTAGCGGTTGTCTGACTGCCGGCAGAAGAAAAATATGAGTGCCAAGCACTCAACAGGAGTTGTATGTCTTTCGAATCTTTCAATTTTGCTCCGGCTGTTATGGCTGGAGTAAGAGCCTGCGGCTATAAAGAGCCCACTCCTATTCAGGCTCAGGCTATTCCCCCCATTATGGAAGGGCACGATGTTATTGGTCTGGCTCAAACAGGTACAGGTAAAACCGCTGCTTATGCTCTGCCCATTATTCAGAAAATGCTTTCCACTCCCAGGGGACGGGTACGCACCCTTGTTATTGCACCGACCCGGGAACTGGCTTGCCAGATTTCCGATAGTTTCCGTTCACTTGGTCAGCGCGCCCGTATTCGGGAGTGCTCCATTTACGGCGGTGTAAATATGGACCAGCAAATCCGCCGCTTAAGGAGCGGGGTGGATGTAGTGGTTGCTTGTCCCGGCAGGCTTCTGGACCATATATGGCGGGGTACTATTGATGTTTGCGGGGTTGAAACCCTGATTATAGACGAAGCTGACCGCATGTTTGATATGGGTTTCCAGCCGGATATCCAGAGCATTTTAAAATGCCTGGTTCAGCCTCATCAAACTCTTTTATTTTCGGCAACCATGCCGCCGGAGGTCCGTAAGCTTACTCAGGAAAGTCAAACCAATCCGGTGACTATACAGGTTGGGACTCAGGCTCCGGCAAGCAGTGTCAGCCATAGCGTTTATCCGGTGAAAAGCCACCAGAAAACCCCTTTGCTGATTGAAATACTGAAAACAACGGAAACTAAGTCTGTCCTGATATTTGCCCGAACCAAGTACGGGGCAGAAAATCTGGCTGACGAAATATCTAAAGCCGGTTTTACTACCGCTTCGCTTCAGGGTAATCTTTCCCAGAACCGCCGTCATGCCGTTATGGAAGGATTCCGCCGCGGAAATTTCAAAATTCTGGTAGCTACTGATATTGCCGCCAGAGGCTTGGATATTGACCATATTTCCCATGTGATAAACTACGATATGCCGGATACTCCTGAAGATTATACTCACCGTATCGGGCGGACAGGGCGTTTTGACCGCACCGGTCAGGCCCTCAGTTTGGTAACCGGACGTGATGGCGATATGGTAAGGGATATTCAAAGGCTCTTAAGCAGCCCTATTCAGCGTCTTCGGGTTGACGGGTTTGATTATGCGACTACCCGCAATGATGGACAACACCAGTCACAACGCAGGGATTTTGCCCCCCGCCGCGGTTATTCAAGTGGCGGTTACAATCACCCTGAAATGTCTGTAAATGAGGCTTTGCAAACGGATACCCCGGCTGAGATGCCGCTAAGCCCTGCCAGACCCTATAATGCAGGTTTCAGACCGGGCCGCCCCTCAAATTCTGCTCCCCGTTTCCGCAGGGAGGGTAACTTAGCACCCCGTATACAGAGGCAGTCTTCTTTTGAGGATAGCCCTGCGCCGGCACCCAGACCTGAAGCCCGGTTTAATGACCGTCCCTCTTATAGAAAAGAGAATAGCTTTCCTGTTTCCGAACAAGTGCGTCCTGCTTTCAAAAAGGAAACCGGGTTTACTCCCCGTGAGCATAACCCGGCTGATTTTGAAAATCACGAACAGCCTTCAGGCAGGCGTCCTGCCCGGTTTAACGGCAAGGTTTCTTTTGCAGATCGCCCTGCCCGTCCGGGGAATAAAGTGGGGAAACCTCCCTTCTTTAAACGGTCAAGGAAACCCGTTTCAGAGAATAACGAAACTTACTAGAACTGAAAAGGGGAGCGTCAAAAGCGCTCCCCTTCAGCTTTTTAAGGTATTTGACGGGTCTTATGGCGGGTGTTATATTAGCCTGATTAAGATGGTATATAGACACAGGTTCTTCATTCCGTAATTTCTTTTGGAGTAACGGTATTTGGTTTAAAGGAGTATTGCCTTGTCTTTGACTGTTTTGTGGGTAATATTTGCTGTAATGGTGCTTTGTATGCTGGCGCTGGATTTGGGTGTTTTTCACCGCCGCGCCCATGAAGTAAAGACTAAAGAAGCTCTTATCTGGAGTGGTGTCTGGATTTTACTGGCCCTGATATTCGGCGGGCTTGTGTATTTCAGTTTGGGCAATGAAATAGGGCTTAATTATCTAAGCGGGTATATTATTGAGTTGTCCCTTTCGGTTGATAACCTGTTTGTATTCATCATGATATTCTCTTATTTCTGTATCAAAAGGGAGTATCAGCACAAGGTTCTGTTCTGGGGTATTCTGGGGGCTATTATTATGCGGGCGGTTTTTATAGCGGCCGGCATTACCCTTATAGAAAACCTCAGCTGGGTGCTGTATATATTCGGGGCTTTCCTGATTTATACCGGTATACGTATGGTGAAAGACCAGAATAAAGAGATACACCCTGATAAAAATCCTCTGGTAAATTTTGTCTGCCGTATTTTGCCCATGACCAACAAACTCCATGGTGACCATTTCTTTATAAAAGAAAACGGCAGAAAACTGGCTACCCCCTTGATTCTGGTGCTGGTTACAATAGAGGCTATGGATTTGGTTTTTGCTATAGATTCCATACCTGCGGTTATGGCCATTACTTTAGACCCGTTTATTGTCTTTACGTCTAACATCTTTGCCGTGATGGGGCTGAGGGCTATGTATATGGCACTTTCAGGGGTAATTCAGAAACTGCATTATTTGCATTATGGTTTGGCGGCTATACTGTCTTTCCTGGGTATAAAAATGCTGATAAGTGATTTTGTTCATCTGCCGGTGGCGCTTTCCTTAAGTGTGGTGGCGGTTATACTGGCGATATCAATTGCGGCGTCACTCCTCAGGCCGCCTAAGGAAATAAAGCCGGTTGAAGTGCCTCAACCGGAGTGTCCGGTAGATGAGGGGAAATAAGTAAATAACGGGGGGCGGAAGCCCCCTTTCTTTTTTCGGTATTATCTTCCCCTGTGTGCTTTTCCAGTAAATTTCGCCTTATTAAAATGGCATAACTATGCGCTTTGGGGGATTTAGACATTCCGTATTGGCAGGGCAGGGAAGGGGGCTTAAAAGGGGTTCTAGCCGGGCTGGTAGCCCTCGTTCTGGGCGATGTTATCCAGATGGATGGAAACAGCGTCTTCAACTTCAGGCAGACACTCGCGTCCCAGCCGCCGTTCATCAGTGGTCTTGATGTATGACTTACACTTTTCGCAGACATCCACCCGCTGGTAAGGGAACACTGCAGAGTAGAAATGACGGAGCTTTTCGGCATTGGCATTGGAACAATAGGCGCATTTTATCCGGCGGTAATTCCATTGGATGTGGCAGAGTGAGCAGAACAGGCGGCGGGCACCGTTGTCCTTATCCAGCCGGGAGTAGCGGGGGCTTGAGCCGCAGAAGGGGCAGGTATTTTTATCCCAGCCTAGCAGATCTACCTGCGGTTGATAGTATTTGGCTTGGGCCGCTGAAAAAGGAGAAACCAAATTGGTCACAAAGAAGAGCAGCGTTTCGGGATTGAAGCTGGTTTTTTGGGCAAATTCAGCCAGATAGTCCAGATTATCCGCGAGTATGGCGGAAATAAAGCCGGATAATCCTTCAGGATGGCTTTCTATCAGCTTAAGCAGGGCTGGAGCGGGGAATTTCTCTCCGGCTGTTTGGGTAAAGGCCTGTCCCAGTTTAAGGCCTGTCTGGTGAAAAAGTTCGGCCGGGGGGCTAAGCGGAATACCTTTCAGTATATATTCGCCGGATGCCAGCTTGGCTATGGCATCTTCCTCTGAAATAAGGGGAGCCGGCTCCTCTTGCGAGGAAGCCGACTCCTGAATTGCAAAAACCTTCTGGTACAGGGCAAGTATGGTTTCCAGTTCCGGCTGAGCGGCCCTGTATCTTTCAATTTCCGAATTGATACGCTCCAGCCGATTAGTATTCATTTAGTTTGCCGGTATAACCTCAGGTGCTTTCTTGACCTGTTCGGGGGTAAGCCCCTTCATGTGGTCAGAATAAAGCGGCAGGTATTTGGCACACAGGCGGAATACATACATAGCCCCGGCAATAAGACCGAAGGTGAAGACGAATTCCAGTATGTGCGGGAAATAACTGCCTTCGCGGTTGGGAGCCTGAGAGATAACCAGGGTATTTATGCGGTTTAAGACCACACCCATAATTATCAAACCGGTTGCCCAGAGAAGGCCGGTGCGTGAAGTGCGGACCTTCTTTATGAAGAGCAGTATCATGGGCAGCAACATGCCGATACCTACTTCAGCTACCCAGAGTACGGTATACCAGTCACCGTTAAGGCCGGTGGCCAGGTTTCCGGTGATAGCGTAGTCAACGCCGCGGGCTGCCAGATAAACTAGCAGAATCCAGGCGATAACCAGCCCCAGTTTGGAAAGTATATCCATACGCAGGGTCATCTTCCAGGAGCGTGACAGTATAATGGAGAAGTAAGTGAGAACTGACAAACCCAGAGCCATGGCGGATACCAGGAACAGGTGACCCATCAGCGGGCCGTGCCAGAGGGGCTGCTGAGCCGGGTTAATCAGGAACAGGGCACCCAGTGAAGACTGGTGGAGGAAGGAGAGCATAATGCCGAAGATAACCAGCGGGATAATAAAGGCATGCTGCAGGTTACCCAGCTTCTTCCAGCCAATACGTTCAAAAATATTGTTGGAGAATTCGAGATAGAGTACGGTCAGGTACATCATAACGCACCAGCCTACTTCAAACATGATGGACTCATGGTTCCACATCCAGATAGGATGAACAATCCGTATGGAGCGGGCAAGGTCAATCATGATGCCGATAGCGCCGATGGTGTAACACAATGCACCAATGAGAATAGCCGGCCGTACCAGGGGGCGGAATTTCTCAAAACCGAATATGTATACAATGGCAGCCATGGTAAAACCACCGGCCGCCGAGGCGATATATGCGCCTACGTCAAAGGCAACCCAAAGACCCCAGGGCCAGTTATCTGAAAGGTTGGTGATGGGACCCAGACCATAAGCCAGTTTCAACCCGGCCACGGTTAAGGCACCCAGACCAAGGATAATCTGGAGGAGTCCCCATTTGCCGAATAAAGGCACGTTGGGGTTGCCGGTCTGTTCGAGCTTGTTTACCCAGCCCTTGATGGCACTGAACATGCTCTAAAGCCCTCCCTTCCTGGAAGGAGAAATCCCTTCCGTATATGCGAGTTCGCCGTTTAATTTAGCATTCAGATACTTCATGGCTTAGTCCTCAAGTACCGTGTAGCGTCCGGTAATGGTAGGTACGGTACCGTCGGCTTCTTTTTCAACCTTGACCAGGAACGCCTTGAACTCAGGGGTGGATGAGTTGGAGTCTGCGGTGTTCGGGGCAAGTGTGTTGGCACTGTCACCCTGTGCAATTCCCATAAAGCCCCAGTGATAGGGGATAGCTACCTGATGAACAGTTTTGCCGCCAATGCTGAAGGATTTAAGTCGTTTGGTGACAGCCGCAGCTACTGATACGCTGCCTCTGGCTGAGGTGAGTTTTACAATATCACCGGCCTTGATACCCTTTTCGCTGGCCAGCTGTTCGGATATTTCCACATAAGCGGCCGGGGCAAGTTCCACCAGGAAAGGCATATTGCGGGTTAACTGGCCGCCCAGACTATGCTCTACGGTGCGAATGGTGGTACAGATAACCGGATATTCACCGGCACTGCCCTTAGTGTCGCCCTCGAAGATCATAGCAGTTGGGTTATTCTGGGTGCCAGACAGAGCATTGTCCACCGGGCTTTCCCATGGTTCATAATGTTCGGGCATAGGGCCGTCAACCATAGCGGCAAAGAGCTGGGCGGTATTACCGCTTGTGCCTTTGAAGGGTAGTTCACCGCTCTGATTAACCGGGCCTACTTTACCGTCAACTGCGTCACCGGTCCAACCCATACCGTTCCAGCTGACAACGGGCTTAGCCGCATTGAAGGGCTGGCCGCTCAGGTCAACTGAAGCGCGGTTGTTCAGGATACGTACATTCATCGGCCAGCTCCAGGCCCAGCCGGCATGGAAAGCACCGGTCTGTTCACGCCGTGCCATCTTGTTGCCGCTATCTGTAAAGCTGCCGATATAAAGATTATTGCCGCAGGCAACAGTTCCATCTGACTTCAGGTCTTCAGGGCTGTCAATCTGCTGCATGGAGGATACTTGATAACCGTTCATCTCTTTGGCTACGTCAGCCGCAGAGGGATTGGTGCTGTAAGTCCAGCTGAGTTTAGTAACAGCCTCTGCATTCAGAGCGCTTTCACCCTGATAAAGGGACTGAAGGCGGCTGAGCAGTGAGCTGATAATCTCAAGCTCGGATTTGGCTTCACCGACGGCATTTACGGCCTTGTTTCGCCACTGTACCCAGCGGTCGGCATTGGTTACACTGCCTTCTTTTTCGTAAGAGCAGGCAGTGGGCAGCAGGAAGACCTCGGTCTGTGAACTGATGCCTTCTTTCTTCCAGAAAGCAGCAGTTTCAGATTCAAACATGTCTGTCACTACCAGCCAGTCCAGTTTGGCCAAAGCCTGAATAGCCTGACCGGCAGCAGAACTTTCAACCACCGGGTTTGCACCCCAGGCAAAAGCGCCCTTTATCTTGCCGGCAGCCATCTGCTTGATAGCGTTTACGTAAGAATAATTGGTATTTAAATCTGTCTTGGGCAGGAAGCTGAAACCAAAGCCATTTGAGCTGGAGGCATTAGAGCCGTACCAGGCCTTCAAAAGGCTGGCTGCGTTCTGCTCGCTGGATTTAGCGGCAAAAGCAGCAAAATTGGTGTCATCTTCGGTGGGGGCAGATAAATAACCGGGCAGTTTGTTCCAGGAAACACCGTTGTCAGCAGCACCCTGTACGTTAGATTCGCCGCCCAGGGCGAATAAACCGCCGCCGGATACGCCGATATTGCCCAGCAGCATTTGAAGTATGGCATAAGCCCGGACTGTCTGAGCGCCGGAAGTGTGCTGGGTGGAGCTCATGGCGTAGATAATAGCGCCGGCCTTGTCTGCTTTGCCGGTTGCGGCAAAAGAGGCACAGACCTTTGCAAAATCAGCCTGAGAGCAGCCACAGGTTGCGGCCACCATTTCCGGGGTATAACGGGCATATTGCTTCTTCAAAAGCTGGAAGACACAATTGGGGTTGGTCAGGGTTTTGTCTATTACCGGCTCACCGTTGCTGGCTTTGGCAAAACTCCAGTTTGACTGGTCGTAAGAATGGCTGGCGGAGTTGTAACCGGTAAACATACCGTCCAAATCGGCCGGGCCCTTGAAGTTGGAATTTACTACCATGCCGGCAGTGGTGTACTCGGTAATATAAGTCAGGTTGTAATTTGCGGGGTGGGCTTCAATGTCAGCAATGACATACTTGATAAGACCGCCGGTAAAGGCAATCTCCGAACCGGAGCGGGCGGCAACGAATGTGCCGGCCTTGGCCGCAGTCCGGGTCAGGCGGCAGTCAACGCTGATAAGCTCTGCCCCTTTTCCCATGGCTTCACCCAGATGGGAGAAACAGGCAGGGTAGTTTTCAGCCGGGTTACCGCCCATGTCCAAAATAACGTTGGCATTTGAAACATCGGTCCAGCTGTTGTTCATGGCGTTTTGTCCGAACGAAGCAGCCAGAGCTTCCATTCCGGAAGCGGTGCTCAGTCTGGCCTGGCTGTCCAGGTAGACAATGCCCAGGGCGCGAAGCATCTTGGACAGCAGATAACATTCTTCGTTGTCCAGAGTAGCTCCGCCCAGGGAGGCTATTGCCTCGGTGCGGTTGACAGTCTTGCCTGCAGCATTTTTAGCCACAAACCCGCTGTCGCGACTGGTTTTTACCTTTTTGGCAATTTCACCAATTGCCCAATCCCAGCTTTTTTCTTCCCAATCATTCGCACCGGCGGCACGGTAAAGTACCTTTTCCAAACGGTGTTTATTATTGTGAAGTTGAATCAGCGAAGCACCTTTGGAGCAGGCACTTCCCCGATTTACTGGATTATCAGGATCACCTTCCATATTGGTGAGGTTGCCGGCCGAATCGGTATAGCAGATAAATCCGCAACCGCTGGCGTCAAAGGGACAAATGGTGGTGGTTTCTTTTACCCACCGGGGGCGCGTGTCAACCATCTTGGGCTCAACACCCTTGATGGGTCCACGGAAAAGACCAGCTGTGGCAAAGAGACCCGCGGTCCCTCCGCTGATCTTGAGGAAATCTCGCCTACTAAACTGAGACCTCATCACTACCTCCTTACTAAAGGCTCTGGAGACACAATTTGTTAATATGATATACCAAGTAGTTGTTTAAACGCAAGTTAAAATCACGAATAACTTATATCCAAAGTACTAGTGCCGGGATTTAGTCTGGAATAAATATTTTGAGATTGTTTTTTTAGCTGGGAAAACTCTGAAAATCACCTGCATTCAGGCTGAAAATGATGGAAGATATTTAAAAAAGTTTCAAATTTCTTTGGACAACCGGCATAGTCCTAAGCCTGTCAGGCCGGATTATGCTGCAGATGTTTTCAAAGTCAGCGTTTTTGCCGGAATATCTGCCCGGAACAGGATTTACACCCTTTTTAACTTGATTTGGAGTTTATATTCCGCTATTTTTTAAAGCATGAGAATTATTGCCGGAGATGCCAAAGGTAAAAACATTATCGTGCCCCAGCGGAAAGCCACTCGTCCGGCTACCGAGTTGGTCAGAGGAGCTATGATGTCCATGCTGGAGGCAATTGCTGAAGACTGGAGCGAGGTGCTGGATATTTATTCCGGCAGCGGCTCTCTGGGTCTGGAGGCACTTTCCCGCGGGGCAGGGCATGTAGATTTTGTTGAGCACGAGCGCTGTTGTTGTGATATAATAAAACAAAATTTGGAAACCATTGGCTGTGCAAGCCAGGCTCACGTTTATTGTTTGGATGTGCCCAAGGCAATAGCCTTCCTGAAAAAACAATATGACGTAATACTGGCAGACCCGCCGTACCGCAACCAGCAGATTGGCGAGGTACTGGAGAAGCTGGGGAATTCAGGGCTTATCGGTGAAAGCACAGTCATGGCGGTGACCCATTCTGCCCATCTAACCCTTGCCGAACGTTATGGGCGGCTTAAGATGTTAAAAGAACATCGCCATGGGGATAGCCTTATCGCTATATACAGAAAGGATAGCAGTTTTGATAGCCATTTACCCGGGCCGGTTTGACCCGGTAACCCTCGGCCATTTGAGCGTCGCCAGGCGCGCCTCTGGCTTTTGTGACCGGCTGATTATTGCTGTCTTTGATAACCCTGCCAAACCGGGGCTTTTTACTGCCGCCGAGAGGGTAGATTTCATCAAACAATCCGTTAAAGACATTCCTAATGTAGAGGTGTGCTCTTTCCGTGGTCTTATGGTCAGTTTCGCCCGTAAGACGGGTGCTTCGCTTATAATCCGCGGTCTCAGGGTTGGGGCTGATTTTGAGCGTGAGATGGAAATGTATGTTATGAACCGCCGCCTTGATGAGGGGATTGAGCTTTGTTGTCTTTTCTCTGAGCCTCAGTACCAGTATCTCAGTGCCTCCCTTATAAAGGAAATAGTGATGCTGGGCGGGGACTCAAGCGGGCTAATATCGGAACATGTGGCAGCAGCTTTAAAAATCAAGTTAGCGCCTGCCTAGTGTGGTATAATCAATTAATTATTTTACAGGAGGGTGTATCGCCAGAAGAAGTTTTGCTTAAGACAGATTTTGGAGGTAGAAGGAATTTATGTCGTTCAAGATAACAGATGACTGTATCAGTTGTGGAGCTTGTGAACCGGAATGCCCCAACAAGGCTATTTCGGAAGGCGAGACTATTTACATTATTGATCCTGAAAAGTGTTCTGAGTGCGTGGGTGCTTTTGAAACCCCTCAGTGCGTTGAAATCTGCCCGGTAGACTCCTGTGTGAAATGCTGCAATGAATCTCACGAAGAGTTGCTGGCAAAATGGCAGAAACTGCACCCCGGCGAAAGCCCCAAGTAAAAATAAAAAATTTTAAGGCGATCTGGATAGATTGTTTTAAATAAAACAGTAAATGCCTTAAGAGCCATCTGGGTTACGGCGGTTTAGTGTGAAGGTTTTGTATTTGCTTTAGTTGAAAAAGTCACGGATTACTCCGAACTCATCCGGTAAAAGCGACAGAATCAGCGGAAACTTGTCAAGAAGTATCTGGGCTACGGCAGAATCGGTAATGACCGAAGCGGAGCCAAAGAACTTAACCCAGATGGCCAGCAGGGCGGCAGTAAAAATGCTGGACACCAGCAAACCGAATATTGCACCCCCCAGCCGATTTACCCAGTTAAGGAAAGTCGGCTTTATTATGGTATCAAGCAGCTTGGCAATGATGGTGGTTGTTACCCAGATAGCCATAAGTACCAGCAGGAAAGCGATTATATTTGCCCACTCCGGGCTGGATATAAAACTGAGCCATTCGGCAACTGTAGGGTAGAAGCGGCCTGCCAGTATAATACCTATTATCAGCCCCACCAGATGCAGGAAATTGAGTATCAGGCCGGTAAAAAAGCCGCTTACGGTTTGAGCGCCCAGTGCTATCAGTAAAACTATATCTAACCAGTTCATGGCTTTGATTAAAGCATATCCGCAGGGATAAACGCAATAGCCGGATTGGCCGGGATTTGCCAGCTGTATTTAAACAGGTCTTGAACTAAGGGCAGCTTAACCCTTACCCAGCTCTACCGAACGGTCAAAAGCCGCTTTTGCAGCCTTAATTACGGTTGTTTCCAGTCCTGCTTCCTCAAATACCTTTATAGCTTCGGCGGTAGTGCCGCCGGGAGAGGTTACGTTTTTGCGGAGCTGGGCTAGCGGCAGGCCGGATTTCCCGGCATAAACAGCCGAACCGGCGGCTGTCTGGGATACCAGTATAGAGGCTTCCTCAGGGGTAAAACCCATTTCCAGGGCTGCTTTTTCTAAACTTTCCATAAACAGGAAGAAATAAGCCGGGCCTGAACCTGAGATGGCGGTAGCCGCATCCAGCATGGTTTCTTTGCCGGTATATATTTCTTTGCCCATGGCGGAAAGTATGCTTTTAGCTTGTTCTTTCTGGGCGGGGCTTACCGCCGGCAGGGCAGTCCAGATGCTCATGCCCATGCCTATCATAGCCGGGGTATTGGGCATAACCCGTACTACGGCTTTGTGCCCAAGCCCGCTGGACAGTTTACTTAGAGTTGCCCCGGCAATAATGGATATCACCAGCTGTGTCTCTGCCAGTTTGCCTTTCAGTCCGGCGCTCAGTTCGGCCAGGTTCTGGGGTTTTATAGCCAGCAGAACTACTTCGGCGTTTTTTATGGCCTCCGGATTTGCGGCGGTGGTCTTTATGCCATAGGTATTTTCAAGGAAAGCGCGGCGTTCGGCTTTAATCTCACTTACGGTAATATCCTGCGGCGGGCAGATATTTTTCCTGATAAGGGCACCCAAAATGGCCTCGCCCATATTCCCCCCGCCGATAAATGCTATTTTCATATTATTTCACCACAATATTTACTAATTTGCCGGGTACATATATGACAGACGCCGGGGTTTTGCCCTGAAGATGGGGCTTGACTCTGGCGCTGTTTAAGGCAGTTTCCTTAGCTTCGTCCTCCGAGATACCGGCCGGCATTTCCAGCCTTTCGCGGAGTTTGCCGTTTACCTGGATAATCAGGGTAATTACTTCGTCTTTGGCCAGTTCTTCGTCCCACTTAGGCCAGCTCTGGTTGTGAATGGAATATTCCATGCCTAGATTTGTCCAGAGTTCCTCGGCAATATGGGGGGCAACCGGGGCAAGCATAAGGGCAAAAGTTTTAAGGCTGTTTTGCCAGCTTTCTGCCGAAATGGCGGCAGCCTCTTTAAACTTGGCCAGGCTGTTTGAAAGCTCCATCAGGGCGGCCACTACCGTATTGAAACGCAGCCGTTCAATATCCATAGTTATTTTTTTGATAGTCTGGTGGAGGGTGCGCTTAAGTTCGCGTTCCGCTTCAGCCGAGGCGGTGTTTGGGGTGTATTCCTCTGTAAACAAATTCCAGACCCGGTTCAGCCAGCGGCTCATGCCCGAAAGGCCGGAATCATTCCATTCCCCGCCCTGATCCCACGGGCCCACAAACATCAGGTAAGCCCTGACGGCGTCTGTGCCTACCTCTGCCACCAAATTATCCGGGGTAACTACATTCCCCTTGGATTTGCTCATTTTCTGGTGGTTGCTGACGATAATGCCCTGATTAAAAAGCTTTTTAAAAGGTTCGCCGAAGTCTATTATTCCCATATCCCGCAGGGCTTTGGTGAAGAAACGGGAATAAAAAAGGTGCATAACGGCGTGTTCGGCACCGCCGGTATAAAGGTCTACCGGCATCCAGTACCGCAGTTTTTCCGGGTCAAACGGCCCTTTGTCATAACCGGGGCTGGTATAACGCAGGAAATACCACGAAGAACACATGAAGGTATCCATGGTATCTGTTTCGCGTTTGGCCTTACCCCCGCAGACCGGGCAAGTGGTATTTACAAAGCCTTCATTATATTTCAGGGGGGATTCGCCCCCGCTGCGGAACTCTACATCTTCCGGCAGAAGCACCGGCAGGTCCTTTTCGGGTACGGGTACAATGCCGCACTTTTCGCAGTAGACCATGGGTATGGGGGCGCCCCAGTAACGCTGGCGGGAAATAAGCCAGTCGCGCAGTTTGTAGTTTACGGTTTTTTTGCCCCAGCCGTGTTCCGCCAGATAGTCACATACCTTTTCTTTGCCTTCGGTATTGGGCAGGCCGTTAAACGGGCCGGAATTCTGCATAACCCCTTCATTTATATAAGCGGTTTCAAGGGGCTGGCCGTCATAATCCGGTGGGGCAATTACAGTTATAACCGGCAAATGGTATTTTTGGGCAAAGACAAAATCACGCTCGTCATGGGCGGGCACGCCCATAACCGCCCCGGTGCCGTAACTCTGGAGAACATAATCACCAATCCAGACGGGTACTTTATGGCCGTTTACCCGGTTGGTCACGTATGCACCGGTAAAAACGCCGTCCTTTTCCCTTTCGGTGGAAAGGCGCTCAATCTCGGTGCAGGCGCGGGATTTCTTTATATATTCATCCACCGCCGCTTTGTTTTCGGGGGTGGTAATCTTTTCAACCAGAGGGTGTTCGGGTGCCAGTACCATAAAGGTCACCCCGTAAATAGTGTCAGGGCGGGTGGTAAAGACCTTTATCTCATGTTCGGGCGTAGCCGGGCAGTCCAGGGAAAAGGATACTTCCGCCCCGTAGCTTTTGCCCACCCAGTTTCTCTGCATAGCGGTTATTTTTTCCGGCCAGTCCAGGCCGTCATGGTCTTTAAGTTCATCAGCATAGTTGGTAATGCGGAAAAACCACTGTTCAAGGTCACGGCGGGTGGTGGGGGTTTCACATCTCCAGCAGGTGCCGTCTACCACCTGTTCGTTGGCCAGCACCGCCTGACAACTGGGACACCAGTTTACCGGAGCTTTGGCGCGGTAAGCCAGCCCGGCTTCATACAGCTTTAAGAAGAACCACTGAGTCCACTTGTAGTATTCGGGCAGGCAGGTTATAACCTCTCTGTCCCAGTCAAACATAGCACCGATAGTTTTAAGCTGGCGGCGCATATTTTCCACATTGTTCAGCGTCCAGATACGGGGGTGAATATGGTGTTTGATGGCGGCGTTTTCCGCCGGCAGGCCGAAAGAGTCAAAACCCACCGGGCGCATTACATTAAAGCCGTTTAAGCGTTTGTATCTGGCAAAACAGTCTGCCGGGACTTCGGCATACCAGTGGCCTATATGGAGGTTGCCAGAAGTATAAGGGAACATGGTAAGGGAGTACCATTTGGGTTTGGGGCTGTCTTCACCGGCGTGGTAAAGGCGGTCTGCCGCCCATTTATCCTGCCACTTTTTTTCTGTTTCCTGCGGATTATATTTTTCGGCCATTTCTGTTTTCCTATCTGAAATATCAGATTATATTACCCCGTACTGCCGGTGCTTTCAAGTTTGGGGCGGCTTTTCGGGGCTATTTCTATATTGGGCAGGAATTGGGTAAAATGAAGCAGACCTGAAAATGTGCTATATATAAATAGAAAGGCTGGCCGTAAGTGGCCGGTGGTTTTTTAATGACAGCTAAAGAGATTGTGGTAATAGGTGCGGGGGCGGGCGGGCTTATGGCGGCAGGCCGGGCGGCTGAGTGCGGCGGCAAAGTAATCCTGCTGGAAAAGACCGAACAGCCGGGCAAGAAAATGCTTATTTCGGGGCAGGGCAGGTGCAATATTTCCAACAGCCGGGATATTGCCGAATTTATCACCGCTTTCGGTCCTAACGGGCGGTTTTTATACAGCGCCTTCAGCCGTTTTTTCCGTCAGGAGCTGGTAGATTTGCTGGCACGTTATGGGGTGGAAACCAAAACCGAACGGGGCGGGCGGCTTTTCCCTGTTTCGGATAAAGCTCATGATGTGGTGGCAGCCTTAACTGAATATGCTTCAGGCGCGGCCTTGGTAAGCGGGCAAAAGGTCAGCCAGATACTGGTGAGCGAGGGGCGGGTAGTGGGGGTCAAAACTGAAAAGGAGACCTTCAGGGCGGATGCGGCGGTGATTGCCACCGGGGGTGCATCCTATCCCGGTACCGGCTCTTCGGGAGACGGTTTCCGTTTGGCGGAAGCGCTGGGGCATACTATTGTGAAACTACGTCCGGCTCTGGTGCCTCTGGTGGTGAAAGAGATAGATTTGGCAAAGAGCATGCAGGGGGTGGCCCTGAAAAATATCCGCCTGACGGCCTACCGCTGTGAAGCGGATAAAATACCTGCGGATCTGACCCTGCAGGACTGGGGGCGGGGTATTGCTGGCAAAAAACCGCCCAAAGCGGTGATTGAAAGCCGCATGGGTGAGCTTATGATTACCCACTTCGGGCTGGGCGGGCCTTTGACCATGCTGATGGGGCTGCCGGTTGCCGAGGCACTGGAGCAAGGGGCGGTGAGTGTGGCCATAGATTTGAAACCGGCACTGTCGCTGGATAAACTGCGTCTTCGCCTCCAGCGGGACTTTGATACTTTCGGCAAACGCAGTTTTCAAAACCTGCTCTCAGAGCTTTTGCCCCAGAAGATGATAAGGCCGTTTGTAGACCTGACTGGCATAGACCCGTTCAAATGCGGCGGCCAGATAACGGCGGCTGAACGCGAAGTTATCTTGGCAAACCTGAAATGCCTGCGGTTCAATATTACTTCCACGTTGCCCCTGAGTGCGGCGGTGGTGACTGCCGGCGGGGTAGACCTGAAGGAGATAAATCCGCGGACTATGGAGTCTAAACTGATAAGTGGGCTTTATTTCTGCGGGGAGGTTATGGATATAGATGCGGATACCGGCGGTTATAACCTTCAGGCGGCTTTTTCCACCGGCTATCTGGCAGGTGAATCAGCGGCGGGGGCTTGAGTATAAATGGTCAGACGGGTGATAGTAGAGAAATACAACCCACGTTGGATAACGCAGTATGAAGCCGAAGCCGAAAGGTTAAGAAAGCTGCTCTCCGATAATTTGCTTGAGATACATCATATAGGTTCAACAGCCATACCCGGGCTTAGTGCCAAACCCATTATTGATATTATGCCGGTGGTCAGGGATATTTTAGCAGTGGACCTGCTTCAGAAAACCTTTGAGCAGGCAGGATATCTGTATTTCGGCGAATACGGCATTCCGGGCAGGCGTTTTCTGGTTAGAGGTACTGCCGAAATGCGGCTTGCCCAGGTGCATATATTCGGGATATCTTCCCCTGATATAAAAAGGCATCTTGCTTTCCGTGATTATCTGCGCGTGCATCCGGAGGCAGCAGCGGAATATTCTTCCCTTAAAACAAGTCTGGCGGAAAAGTTTCCTCTGGATATAGATGCTTATATTGGCGGTAAGTCCGGGTTTGTAAAGGACCTGGAAGCAAAGGCCTTGAAATGGTACCGCCAAAACCCGCAGCACTAGGTTTTATTTTTTAAGTCACTTAGCGTCTCTTGTCTTAAAAGTATATACATATTTCCGCGAGTCCGTTGATGGCCTTTTCAGGCAGCAAAATGCCTAAATACTTTTGTAATAAATACGTACACTTACTAATATCGCCGTAAACTGATAAAACGCATAATAAATATCCGGTGCCATTTCCATGGGGTTTCTGAGACGGAAATTTTCCGCACATATTGTCCCCAGTGCTGCCGGGAGGAACGTAATGAGCATACAAATGCCTTTTAATCAGGATACTATAAACAAGTGCGTCTGCCACAAGTGCCCCGTACAGAACCAGAGTGAATGCGTTCGTGACCAGATGTCAGTACTGAAAAGCAGCCTCAATGAAATTCCTCTAAACCCTCAAAAAATCCCCAAGGCGTATTGCGTCAGCGGAAAATCCCTCTGCAAAGGGGTTAACCGCACTAAACCCTGTATCTGCGGCAGCTGTGAAGTGTATGCAATGTATCATCTGTCCGAAGGAGAACCGGGCGGGTTTTACTGCTTTGAAGGCAAATCCGCTTAGATAAATACATAGTTATAGTTACTTGACCCTTTGCAACTCTGTTTTACTTCATTTAATCTAGTAGTAATATATTCTTATCCAGACATAATGACTCACCGCCAAAGGGATAGCCGCCGCTTTGAGCGGCCGGTTTTTATTATAATCGCAGTATCAGTATGAAAGGGAGGGCTTTGCCATATATGGAAAAGATAACGGGTAGGAACGCCGGGGAGATTAAGCTCTATGCTCTAAGCACTTGCGGCTGGTGCCGTTTAACCCGCCAGCTTCTGGCTGAACTGGGGGTAGCTTATGAATTTGAATATGTGGATTTGCTTACGGGAGATGAACGGGCAAAAGCCTTAAAAGCTTTGGCCGCACTTAATCCGTCCAGTTCATTTCCTACTATGGTTATCCGGGGAAACAAAGTGATTATAGGTTATAAAGAGGCTGAAATAAGGGAGGTGCTGAAAGCATGAGCCCGAAAATACCTAAACCGGCTGAAGATGCAGTAGTTTTGCAGGCACGTCTCAAGCGTGAGGCTGAGGCTTCTGGTTACCACCTTAACCCAAACGGTGATTTTGTAAAGATGCTTGCGGAAGGTTTGCTTGCTAACCGCAGGCGTTATGGTTATCCTTCTTGTCCCTGCCGTCTGGCAGAAGGCGACAAAGAGGCGGATAGGGATATTCTTTGTCCGTGTGATTACCGTGATGCAGACTTAAGTGAATTCGGCAGCTGCTACTGTGCCCTGTATGTAAACAGCCGGATTGCAAAGGGGGAAAAACAGCCTCAGCCTGTACCTGAACGCCGCCATCTGCCCAATCCTGCGCCGAAGGCAAAATCTGTCGAAACATCTTTCGGGCTGACTTACCCTGTCTGGCGTTGCCGGGTATGCGGTTACTTGTGCGGGCGTGACGAAGCACCGGACGAATGCCCCATTTGCAGGGCTGGCAAAGAGCGGTTTGAGCTGTTTATACATTAAAACCCAAAAGTCCATAAGGCTTGCCTGAGAGTGCCACTTGGGCTATCATAGTGTCTGGCAGTGAGTATATGAGGCTGGTCTTTTGGGATGAATTTTTTACGCCGTTATGATTTTTATCTGCTGATACTGTTTATAGGGTTAGGGGTGCTGGCCTTTAACGGTGGCTGGGTACTGCCTTTGCGGCTGTTATTTGGCCTGCCGCTGGTCCTGATAGTGCCGGGTTATGCCCTGGCATCAGTCCTGTACCCCTCTAAGCTTAGCCTCAGCCGCTCCTCACGGCTTATGGTTAGTCTGGCACTCAGTCTATCAGTCTCCATGCTGGCAGGGCTGGTTTTAAACTATACGGTTGGGCTGGGGCAGGAGAGTGTTCTGTGTACTCTTTGCAGTTTAAGCCTTATATTTTGTCTTGCGGCCATTGGCAGAAGGCAACGTTTGCCGCCTGACGAAAGACCCGGTCTGATACTAATCCCTCCTGACACTAAAAAACAGGTCTCCGGAAATACCTCCCAGGTTTTCTTGAATATGCTTCTGGCAGTTTGCCTGCTGGGAGTGGGCGGATTTGCCGTAAAACAACTGGTACAAGTTTATTCGCCGGCGGAGTTTACTCAGTTTTATATGCTGGGTATAGATGATACTGCCGAAAACTTTCCAAGTATGTTTTTTCTGGATAACGGGCAGGTGACTGAAGTGCAGTATGGCAACCGGCCTGCGGTAGAGGCTGTTTCTGCCTGCCTGAAGCTGGTCATCTCCAATAGCGGCCAGTTTGACATAGTTTATAGGGTGGAAGCTCTACTTAACGGCCATCTGCACAAGTTTTCCTTTGGCGATGGCACAGAATTTGACGGTTTTATAGACGTGCCTGCGAGTGTTGTTAATTCACTTGAGCTCTATTTTGCCCCGATTGAACCGGGTGATAACCAGTTACTGGAAATTTGGCTTTATTCGGGTGACACCCCGGTATTCTCCCAGCCTCTTAAACTTGTCTTCAGTACGGACTAAAGCGGTTTTTGCTCAGGCCAAAAGCTTTGCATATATCTCTTTGAGGCTGGTTATTACCAGAGGCCAATTGCAGGCGGATACCTTGGGCCGGGTATTAGGCGGCGGGTTTTTTATATGAGCCTGAAAAGCTTTTAGAAATTCAAAATCATCTTTTGCATAGTACAATCCCTCTCCTTCAGTGAATACTTCAGGCAGAGCACCGAATGGGGTAGTTATAACCGGCAGATTGGAGGACATAGCTTCCAGTACTGAAAGAGGCATTTCGCTGGAAAAAATCTGGTGGTTGGTATCTTCTTCCAAGAGCATGGGGTATATGTAACAGTCTGCCAGAGCGTACCAGTCAGCAATATTGGGGCGGAAACTGGTCAGAATCATGCAGCTGCTTTTTCTCAGATTTTCCAGCAGGGTGCGGTTAAAAATACCCGGATTTGAAACGGCCATTATTACCTGTGTATCCGGGTTTTGCATACGTCTTAGCAGGTCCACTCCCCGCCCTGACCGTATCGGCCCTACGTGAAGCAGAAGCAGTTTGTTTTGGGGCAGGCAATACTGGCGGCGAAGCTCAGCTTTGATTTCAGGTGAAACCGGCTGAAAAACAGTCATATCCACCCCGTTCGGTAAAATGACAGTCTCTATTCCGGACTCTTTGAAAAAAGCGGCACATTTTTGGGATAAGCAGATTGCCAGATCCGGTTTTATATACGGAAGCATGTTTTTTACGGTACGGGTCTTGGCTGGCTGTTGGGCGGAAATGACTGTTTTAGCTCGCGGAGCGGACAGTTTGGCCAGTTGCAGGCGGAAAAGTTCAGCCGAATCCGGTTTACCCAGCAGGTGAATTATATCCGGCTGGAAACGGCGGATGCGGTTCAGGCTTCTGGGGCGGGTAAAGTGTTCCTTGTGGCAGAGTAGAAGCGATATATCCTTTTCTTTGGAAAGAAAATCAGCCAGCTGGGCCGCCATTTTATATATACTGCGGTCAGGGCAAACCTTGAAATCACCTATCAGACAGATTTTTATCATATTATGCTCTGGAATATCCGAAATCTAGTGTAAGCTACTCCCGCCTGTTCGTCAAAACATTTTTATATAGCAGCTGAGGTGGCTACGGATTGCCAAATATGCCAAATGACCATGACAATGTGTAATAATATGGCAAAAACTATTGACAAATGGCAAGATACGGGCTTATCATAGTGACAATAAGCGAAAAACAGGGTATAAATGAACCAAAAGGCTGTATTTATTGACCGGGACGGCACAATTGTAGAGGATGTGCCGTATTGCAATTCCCCCAGAAAAATACGTTTGCTGAACGGGGCGGGTAAAGCTATTAAAAGATTAAATGACCAGGGCTATCTGGTCATTTTGATTACAAACCAGTCCGGGGTTGCCAGAGGTTATTTTTCTGAAGAGACTTTAGGCGAAATTCATAACAAGTTAAGAGAAGAATTGGATTGTTTCGGTGCTCATCTGGATGATATTTTTTATTGCCCTCATCATCCTTCAGAGGGTTGCACCTGCCGTAAACCGTCAACAGGTCTTATTGAAAGGGCAATTGAAAAACATGGCATCAATAACAATCTCTCATATTTTATAGGTGACCGGCTGATAGATATGCAGGCAGCAAACCGAACAGGCTGTAAAGCAGTGCTGGTGCCTTATGCCCCCCCAGAAACAGATTATTTTAAATCAGATGTTACTCCTGACAGCCGCCCCTCTTTTCTGGCTGGTGATTTTACTGCCGCAGTAGATTGGATACTGGCAGATGCTGCGGGTGAAGCAGCCGTTTCGGTAATTATACCCACCCTTAACGAAGAGCATAATATTTGCTGTGTTTTGCCCCGCTTGCGGCGTGTCCCCGGTATTAGCGAGGTTATTTTGGTAGACGGTAAATCTACTGACCGGACTGTTGAAAATGCCCTGAGGCTATGGCCGGAAATAAAGGTTATTAACCAGCCCGGTCGGGGTAAAGGTAATGCTATGAGGGTGGGTTTTGTTAAAAATATATGCCACAAAGTCTCCAAACTAATGACAATAGACAGACTACAAGACATATAATAGCAAAAAAAATGCCAAAAGGCTATAAGTTGTCTAATTAGTTTATCAAGGCATTCGGCAGGGTGACGGATATTGCCACTTGTACTTGGCGGATATATTTTCTAAACTGATACAGATGGACCCCATTAAAAAGAACAGGATAGGCCTGCTTTTTAGCCTGATAGTTATCTGTCTGGCCGGGGTATCCTTTTTCTTCTGGGCTGTGCCGGAAGTACTTGGTCAGCAATATATCAAACTCCTTGACTGTCTGCCGTTACCACAGGCGGGAGAACGGATACTTGTATTTTCCCCCCACCCGGATGATGAGACTATTGCGCTGGGCGGATATATTGCCAGTGCTTGTCAGGCTGGTGCGGAGGTAGAAATTGTACTGGTTACTGACGGCAGCAAATATACTCCTCGGGAGACCCGCTATGCGGAATTTGAACACGCCTGCCATCTTTTGGGGGTTAGCGAAGATAATCTGGTGTTTCTGGGTTTTAAAGATGGCAGTTTGAATTCATTATCGCTTAACAGTCTGGCTGCTTCATTTGGGAATTTGATAAACAGTTTTCAGCCGGATATCGTGTTTTATCCCCACCACAAGGATGCCCATGCTGACCATGCGGCTGTAAGCAGAGCAGTCGGTCAGTATCTTAAAACTATTCCCGGTATACAGAGGTATGAATATCTGGTGCATTACCGGATATTATTCCCTCAGCCGCGGATTTTTAACCAGAACTTGTATCTGCTGCCGCCGCTTACACTGGTAAATGAAGACCAGAATTGGCTTCGCTTTGACCTTTCTGAAGCCCAATTGGAGCAAAAAATAGCAGCCATGAGTGCTTATGAGAGCCAGCTGAAAAACCCGTTTTTAAATCCCCTTATGCAGAGTTTTATCCGCCAGAATGAGCTGGTTTGTCTGCCAAATTGAATAGCTCGAGTGATGTTTTCGTTTAATACCAAAAATTGCATAAGGTTTTTGCGGCCCGGACTGTTTATGCCCCTCGTGGCCGGGCAGATTACCGGAATAGCGTCTTTATGCGGGTGTTAGCGGGTGTTTCCCCTCTAGATGATACTAAGGTGTCTAGAAATGGATTGTGAGGCTTGCCTTTAGTAATGTTGAAAGCTAACATTTAGGTGTATTTTCTGCAGTAAAAAAATTATCGGGAGCGGCCGGATATATGAACGATATTTTAGATAAAAAGTGGTCTTATCGTGAACTTGGCAAAACAGGCATAGGGCTCAGCCCCATAGGTTTGGGTGGCTGGCAGTTTTCCCGCGGCAAGGGGGCGGCTATCGGTGTCTGGGGTATGCTAAACCAAACTAAAGTAAATGAGATTGTGCTTAATTCACTTACCGGCGGCATAAACTGGTTTGATACCGCTGAAGCTTACGGTATGGGGCAAAGCGAAGAGTCTCTGGCCGAAGCTTTGAAGCAGGCGGGTATCCGGCCGGGGGAATGTTTTATAGCTACCAAATGGCAGCCTACCATGCGCTCGGCCTCTTCTTTGAAGACCCTTTTGCCCATACGTGAGGGTTTTCTAAGCCCGTATAAGGTAGATTTGTATCAGGTGCATTTCCCGGGGCTTTTTGCCTCCATTGATACCCAGATGGATAACATGGCCGCTTTGTATAAAGAAGGCCGGATACGGGCTATAGGCGTCAGCAACTTTAATGCTTCTCAGATGCGTATTGCCCAGAAACGTTTAAACAAACACGGGCTGTCACTGGCTTCAAATCAGGTCAAGTATAATCTGCTGGACCGGCAGATTGAGACAAACGGGGTGCTAGAGACCGCCCGCGAACTGGGTATCAGTCTGATTGCTTATTCTCCGCTGGGTATGGGCATTCTCTCCGGTAAATACCAGCGCAATCCGGAGTATTTGGAGCAGGTGCCTTTTATCCGCCGCAAAGCTATCCGCCGCGGGTTGGAAAAGAGTATGCCGGTTATAGCCAAGCTTTCGGAAATAGCTGTCAGATACCATGCGGATATAGCTCAGGCGGCTTTGGCATGGGTAATTTACGGGCAGGGTGACACTGTTTTCGCTTTAGCCGGGGCCAGTACTCCGGTGCAGGCACGGGAAAACCTGAAGGCTTTGGATATAAAGCTGACCACAGCCGAAATCGCCGAACTAAACAGCATATCCCATTTTTAGGGTTCTTTCGGCGGGTCTGGCTGGCAAGTGGGTGTTTGCCTCTGACAGCAGGGGCGGGCATCTATCTCAAAAACCCCTCCCTCTATCCGTAGTGCCTTGCCATTTAGCAGGGCGTCGGCTACTTTGTATCTGGCGGAGTAGAGCATCCGCTGGAAAGTGGGCCTGGAAATATTCATCTGCTGGGCAGCCTCGGTCTGTTCAAGTCCCAGCAGGTCTTTCAGCCGCAGGGCCTCAGCTTCTTCAGTGGACAGCTGGTTTTCCTCAAGCATACTCAGAGGTATGCCGGCAGGTTTGTAATAAGCTACTTTGGGTATTTCACTTATGCGGCGGCATTTATATGGTCGGGGCATGGTGTTTACCTTTCAGTTTCTTTGCCACTTGGCTTCAGAATAGCCTGTACTTTTATTTGTGTCAATATTTTTCTGCGGGTGTTATTACGTATCGTTACTAATAGACCTTATGCCTGTTTTGGATTAGACTCAAAAAAGGAGGATAAAGCAGATGACAGATACCAAGTTTATTGCGCAGCAGCTAGAGCTTTTAAAAGATCCGAATGGGCTGGTACGCCAGTCCGCCCGTCTGGCACTCGAAGATTTGGGTAAAGCAAGCGTGCCGTATCTGGTAGCAAAGCTGGATGAGAATAAGGGTGAAGCGTTGTGGGAAAGTGTTAAGGCCCTTAGCCGTATCGGGGATGCCTCTTCTGCCGGGGCTTTGGTAAAGCTTCTCTCCCATGAAGTATCTGATATACGTTGGCTGGCATCTTTGGGTCTGATAAAGATAGGTAAAGAGGGGGTAAAGCCGCTTCTGCGGGCGCTTAGTTTGTCAGATGCCCGTTCCCCTTTCCTAAGGGAAGAAGCTCACCATGTGCTTACAGGGCTGAGGGATAAGGAGCTTAAGAGCAATCTTTCCGGGGTTATAAGTGCTTTGGAGAGCAATTCCCCACGGTCTGCTGTGCCGGTAGCCGCTGAGGAAGCACTTATAAAGCTTAAACTTTAGGGGCGGGCTTTCGGGCAGAACTAAATATAAGCATTTAGAAGTAACTAAACTAAACTACAGCAATTTATGGCAAGTTATGGTCAAAAAATAAGCTGTATTTACTTAAAACAAATCAGTATCTCTCTATTATACCTCTGTAGCTTGACTGCGGGGGTATAATAGGGGTACAATACACTTGATATCAAGGACACGAGGAGGTATTTGTCATTCCAAAGTGAGAAAATATACTTAAATATAGTCTTGGTGACCCGTTTTATAACGGGTTTTATCCCCGGCCCTTTCCGCTGTTTTTAATCTTCCGGTTGTTTCCTTCTCAGTTGTTTTGTGTCATTCCGGGTATGTGCTAGTCTTAGCGTAGTTTCAAACCTCTTTATTCAAGCTGTCAGCTTGTCCAGCCGTGTTTTCTTAATTCAGCTTTTGGGTTGGGGTGTATCCCGCACAAAGGAAGGATTAACATGGTTTTAACACATATTGAAGAAAAGATGCCTCAGACCTCTTTGCCGGAGCATGATTACCGCCTGATGGCCCACAAGATAGGCTCTGACTACAGTGAGGAAGAGTGGGGGAACTGGAAATGGCATGTTTCCCATACTATTAAGGACTTGGCCACCGTTGAAAAACTGCTGGGGGTAAAATTTTCAGCTGAGAAACGCCGCAGTCTGGAAGATACTATCCGCAATTTCCCCATGAGTATTACCCCGTATTACTTTTCCCTGATTGACACTAAAAATTTTGAAAATGACCCGGTTTTTATTCAGTCTGTACCCAGTGCCGCCGAGCTTAATTTCAGCTGCCATGATAAAGAAGACCCTTTGGCTGAAGATGTGGATAGCCCCACCCCCAGCATTACCCACCGCTATCCTGACAGGGTGCTGTTTCATGTCTCAAACCGCTGTGCCATGTACTGCCGCCACTGTACCCGCAAACGTAAAGTGGGGGATGTTGACAAGACCCTGTCCCGTGATGACCTGGTAAAGGGTTTGGAATATATTAAAAATACCCGCCAGGTGCGGGATGTGCTGCTATCCGGGGGTGACCCCCTGCTGCTTTCAGACAGTATGCTTGAGTGGCTGCTGTCTGAGCTGAAGGCCATACCCCATGTTCAGGTAATACGCATTGGCACGCGGGTGCCGGTGGTACTGCCCCAGCGGATTACCCCCCATCTGGTAAAAATTATTAAAAAATACCACCCTGTCTGGGTAAATACCCACTTCAACCACCCCAGAGAGATTACTGCTACCTCTATCCGGGCGCTTCGCCTGTTGGCGGATGCCGGTATCCCGCTGGGTAATCAGACCGTCCTTCTGGCCAAAGTAAATGACTGCCCGCGGGTTATGAAGGCTCTGGTGCACAAGCTGGTGGAAAACAGGGTGAGGCCTTATTACCTGTATCAGTGTGACCCGGCGCAGGGGCTTTCCCATTTCCGCACTTCCATAGGCAAGGGGATAGAGATTATTGAAAATCTTATCGGGCACACCAGTGGTTTCGCTGTGCCTACATATGTAATAGATGCCCCCAACGGCGGCGGCAAGATACCCATTATGCCGAATTACCTGATATCCCAGTCTTCCAGCAAGGTTATATTGCGTAATTACGAAGGGATTATAACCGCCTATTACCAGCCGGAAGATTATCACCCGCCCAAGTGCGGTCAGGACTGTTCGGCCTGTAACCTTGAGCTTGATTTAAACGGTGCGGCCGAAGGGTCACTGGTGGGCATTGCCCGTTTGCTGTCTAATCACGAGGATACAGATTATTTAGTTCCCACCGAGTGTGACCGGATGAACCGCCGCAAGAGCGGCTATGACCAGATAGTCACTCTGGGTACGTCTCTGATTCAGCACGGCAAAAACAGTGACCGTATTTATCTGATGAGGCTGGCTGCCGAGGAAACCGCTACCCTGCTGCCTGAAATGCAATCACTGGCCGCTGAAAACGGCTATACCAAGCTGTTTGCCAAAGTACCCGGTGATGTTAAAACCCTGTTTGAGGCAGACGGTTTTGAAACCGAAGCGGTTATTCCCTGTTTTTACGGCGGGACTAAAGCCGGTTATTTTATGGGCAAATTTATAGATAAGGGCAGGAAAACAGAGGAAAATGCCGAATTGCTGGAAGATGTGCTGAAGGTGGCCCATTCCAAAGCCGGTAAGGCACTTTCGTTTAAACTGCCTAAGGGATACACCCTTCGTAAATGCACTGCTGACGATACTGCAGCCATGGCCGAGGTGTTTTCCACTGTATTTGCCTCATATCCGTTTCCCATTTACGAACCGGAATATATCAGCCGCACCATGACCGAGAGTATAACCTATTATGGTATCTGGCACGGGCAGAAACTGGCGGCGCTGGCTTCGGCTGAGCAATATCCGCTGGAAGGCCATGTGGAACTGACAGATTTTGCTACTCTGCCGGATTACCGCCGCCGCAAGCTGGCGGGTATCTTGCTGCATACTATGGAAACCGAAATGAAACAAAAAGGTTTCAGGGTAAGCTATACGTCTGCGGTGGCAGAGTCTTACGGTATGAATATAAGCTTTGCCAGACAGGGGTATGAGTTTGCCGGCCGGCTTAAGAATAATACCCAGATAAACGGCGGCCTGAAAAGCATGAATATCTGGTACAAATGCCTGAAGAAACAGACTAAATAAGCCGGATTTTTGTGGCATTATAAAAGAAAGCGGACACCTCTGAAAGATGTCCGCTCTTTTTCTTACAGACGTGTATTATTTCAGGCGGTGGGGTCTATTACCCGTCCGGTAAAGAGGGTAGTGCCGGTAGCCATATCTACTATACAGAAGATAAAAGCCCGGTCAATAGACAGGGTAACAAGCTCGGTCGGGGCGGAAGTCAGGTTCATGCTTACGGCTGTTGCCGCGGCCGCTTCAGTGCCGTCTTCGCTTACAGATATAAATGACTTGTGGAATACATCACCTATCATAAGGTTATATCCGCCGTCCATCTTGGAGAAATCTGCCTGGCTGCCAAAGGCAGTGGGCATACCCAGGGAAGACAAAGCGTCTTTAAGGGTAAACTTTGATTCAAAGCTGAACTTGGGCAGGGACAGGTTTATCTGGTTGGACTGGATAGAAGAAAGTATCTTTGCCAGCATCTGTCCGGAAAGGGCATCTTCCACCTGGGCAAATTTGCCTTCATCCGGCAGGATAATTACCATTGAGAGCCCGTTTCCGGCATAAGCCAGCTCTACAGCCTGAAAATCATCTCCGCTGTAATAGCCGTGGTTTTCAATCTGGCGCAGCATCTGCACATTTACGCTGGTACCGTTTTGCAGGTAGAAAAGGCCGCTTTGAGTATTTTCTTCATCAAAGGGTGCTGCCCAGGCGGCATTAAAGTAGATAGCATTGGTCAGCACCAGACGGGTGGTTGCATCTATGCCATCAGCCGGGATAAGGTCTTTGATTTTGTCTTTGGTTGCGTCTGATACCCAGTCATTTATGACCTTGCGGGCTTCTTCGGAATTAGCGGCAAAGTCCAGCACCCTAAGACCTGCCCCGTAATTCTGGGCCAGTGTATCCAGAAAATCTGACAGGAAGGTGTAGTCTTTCTGCCCCCAGATGGCATTTACCAGCTTGAGTTCAAAAGTGCCTTCATCTGCTTCCTTGGCCTGAGCCTCTCTTTTATTCAGTTCCTGGTCAATAAAGTTAAAAAAGGCATGCAAATCAGCATCCGGCAGCAGGTAATTAAGGGTGTTTTGCATCTCGGTTTTGGTGGCGGTATCTGCCCCGGCATAGGTCATGGCCAGAGCAATGGAAATGCTGAACGGGGAGTAAAAGAAGTTGCCTTCCACGGTGCCTTTCAGGTAGCGGTACAGTTTAAAGGCTAAATCATTATTGGCTTGGACTTGGGTGTTTAAACTTTGCTGGCTGACATTCGGACTTAAGATCCGGTCTTTGTCAGATTTCAGTTCTTCAGCCGAAACACCGCCCGCACAGGCGGTAAAGGTGAATAAACTGACTACGGCCAGCAGCGAAAGCGCAAGTTTGGTTTTCATGCTTGTAGCTCCTTGTTTTGTCTGCAAGTATTAAAACGCACAGGGGTTAAAAAGGATAGCATAGGATAAAAATGCCCGTAGACCATTCCAGCCCAAAGGTTTATAATTGTAGTTTCTTTCAGGAGGACCGATATAAATATACGCAAGGCGGAGCGCTTTTCTTCATTTTCTCATCTGGCAGGGGCGGTGGGGGGTGTGCTGGCACTGATAGTGCTGGTCATACTTAGCTGGGGGAACTGGGATATCATGGCGGTCTCAGTCATTTATGCGCTGGCTGTTATCAGCCTGTTTTCTTTCAGTACTATTTACCACGCCCTGAAAAAACAGGAAAATGAAATAAATGTCTGGCGCAAGCTTGACCATATAGCCATATTTATAATGATAGCCGGTACTTATACCCCCATGGCTTATATCTATCTGGACGGGGGCTGGCGGCTGGGTATGCTTATTGCCACCTGGGCTTTTGTGCTTATAGGTGTCTTCCAGAAGGTATTTTTCTTGAATGCCCCCCGCTGGCTCTCACCGGTAACCTATCTGGGTATGGGCTGGATGGCGGTTTTCCCTTTAAGAGAGTTCTGGCTGAATATGCCGCCTCTGGTGTTCTGGCTGATTGCTGCCGGCGGTTTGGCCTACAGCATAGGGGCGGTTATTTACGGTATTAAAAAACCAAACCCGGTGCCGGGAGTATTCGGCTTCCATGAGATATTCCATGCCCTTATACTCTTGGGCTGGGCGTTTCATCTGGCGGCGGTTATACTGGCTATCTTAGCCTAATTATCCAGTGCCTTCAGGGCATCTTCCAGTTTCTGTTTGAGGGTATCATTCTGCTGGCAGAGCCTTAGCCATTTATCACCCAGAGTGACCAGCTGCTCCTTGCAGTTTTTATATTCCGCTGATGCATCGGCCGCTTTTTGGCCGCTGCGGTATAAATCAGGGTCGGCAAGCAGGATTTCCAGTTCCTGTTTGCGTTGTTCCAGATTTGTTATTTCAGCCTCTGTGTCGGATATTTCCTTCTTCAAAGCCCCGGTTTCTTTATAATGCTGGTTTCTTATCTGCCCTTCCAGAGTTTTGCGCTGTTTCTGGGAAAGTGTGGCCGGAACGGGGGAGGGGCGGTGAGAAATAACCGGTGCAGGGTTTTTAGACACTTCCCCTTCAAAAGGGTTGGCGGCGGCAAATTCCAGATAGGCATCATAATCGCCTTCAAAAACCCTGATTTTGCCGTTACGTACTTCAATAATCTTGTTAGCTACTTCGCGGATAAGGGTGCGGTCATGGGTGATAAAACACAGAGTGCCTTTGTATGCCTGAAGGGCGTCTGCCAGTATTTCGCGGGCGGGTATGTCCAGATGATTGGTTGGTTCGTCCATTAGTACCAGATTGGCGGGCTTAAGCAGCATTTTGGCAATGGCCAAGCGGGTTTTTTCACCCCCGGACAGCACCGATATCCTCTTTTTTACATCATCCCCGCTGAAGAGAAATGCCCCTAGCATACCCCGCAGCTGCTGTTCGGGGGCATCCGGTAAAATAGTTTCCAACTCCTCTATCAGGTTATTGGCAGGGCTTAGCGACTCTACATAATACTGGGCAAAATAGGCGGTATTTACGTTTGCTCCCAGATTACGGTAACCCGAATCAAACGGCATAACCCCGGCCAGTATCTTAAGGAGGGTGGTTTTGCCGGCACCGTTAGGGCCTACCAGAGCGGCCTTGTCACCCCGGGCAAGCACCAGTTCCAGCCCCTGGTAGATAACCAGGTCACCGTAAGACTTGGTGAGGTTTCTTAGTTTTATAACATCATGCCCGCTGCGTTCGGGTTCTGGGAAATTAAAGTGTATTTTTTTGGTCTGGCGGGGGATAGCTACCGCAGACAGCTTATCCAGCTTTTTTATACGGCTTTGCACTTGGCTGGCTTTGGTGGCTTTGTAACGGAAGCGCTCTATAAACTTGGTTTCTTTATCAATAAGTTCCTGCTGGCGGCGGGCCTGGCTTTCCAGCTGGTTCAGGCGGAGTTCGCGTTCCCGCAGGTAGCTGTCATAATTACCGGAATAAAGGCGGGCTTTTTGGTCTTCCAGTGACAGTATCTTGGTAGCGATGGAGTTTAAAAATGCCCGGTCATGGCTGGTAAAGAGCACCGAGCCGCTATACTGTTTGAGATAGCTTTCAAACCAGCGGGTGGACTCTAAGTCAAGGTGATTGGTAGGTTCGTCCAGTATGAGTATATCCGGGCTGAGGAAAAGGAGTTTGGCCAGTTCAGCCCGCATCAGCCAGCCGCCGGAAAACTCATGCAGGGGGCGGTCAAAATCTACCGGTTTGAAACCCAGCCCGGCCAGTATCAGCTTGGCTTCCTGTTCGGCATTATAACCACCCAGAGCCTCAAATGAGTGCTGAAGCTCCCCCAGCTCGTTCATCAGGCGGTTATTTTCAGAGCCGTCTTTTTCCTCGGCCAGTTCCCCCTGAAGCAGGGAAATTTTGTGTGAAAGTGAGCTAAGGCGGTCAGAGGCACTGGAGACAGCTTTAAGAAGGGGCTGTTTGGAGCTGGGCTTGATATCCTGTTCCAGATAACCCACCGTAGTGCCGCGGCGGAGGATAATTTTACCTTCGTCCGCTTCCAGCCTGCCGGCAATCATTTCAAAAAGGGTGGTCTTGCCGCTGCCGTTTGGCCCAAGCAGAGCCAGACGGTCTCTTGCACCTATATTCAGGTTTACGCCGGTGTAAAGGCTGCGTACCCCGAAGGATTTGGAAAGATTTTGGATATTTAGCATCTTAGTTTTGTACAATCGCCATTATACAGTAAGAAACCCCCGCCGCCAAAGGAGGCATTTTCTGACACAAAAATAGGGGAAGGTTTTAAAGCCTCCCCCTTGGTTTTACCTGCCGAAAGGTTTCAGAAAATTTAGCCTAACTGAATGGCGTTAACCGCATCAGGTGGCAGGGTAATAGTGACCGGCTGGTTAATATTAGTAATAGTAGTAGACATAACAAGAGACATAGTCTGGGCTTCTGTGATTATATCCATGGTCATATTCATCTTTATTACAAATGAAGTATCTTTGGCAACCCAGGCAGTCATTTTGATATTTTTCAGGTTGTCAGCGGGGTTGGTTATGCTTGACGGGTCATCTACAGCTTGCTGTTCATTCAGATATTGTATCAGTTCTTCCAGGTCAGGGGTGATGGTCACTTTCCAGCAGCTTACTCCGTTTATTGTTTCAGACCCGTCTATGGTAATGGTTGATTTGGAGAACAGATAGTCATTTTGCTGGGATTGGGAATCCCAAGTTTGGCTTTGCATCTGGGCATCTATCAGCATTTTATACCAGGTATTAAGCTGCATGCCGGTGTCCTGGTCACTATTGGTAATCCTGAAATACTGGAGACTGCCAATCATATAGGTCTCCAATTCCATAGTGCTTGCCAAATCCCCGGACATAATTACGCTGCTTGTTAGGTAAGCTCTCTTGTTGCCAAGGTCTTCTTTGCCATTTGCGGTCATAACTGTTTTGATATTCATACCGGAGACCTGCATAGTCATGTCAATCATGCTGGTCATATCAAAGCTGGTTATATTGGGAGAAGCTGCCAGTATGGAAGCAATCAGCTGTGAGCCGGTAGGGGTGGTGGGGGTTTCAGATGCAGGGGGATTATTGTTATTGGTGTCTGGTGAGTCAGTGTCATCAGTAGCGCTTGAACAGCCGCCCAAAGCCAGTGAGAACAGCATGAGCAGGCTGAGTAGGGTAGCCAAAAATTTGCCGGATTTCATCTGTTTCTGCCTTTCCCGTTTACCCTTATAGTAAACTGTATGACTATATAGGACATAATGATAAATGCGGGTAATAAATAAGTCAATAGATTTTTAATTTAAACCGGCTATGTAGCCTGAAGCCCAGGCCCAGCCCAGATTATAGCCGCCGCGTACCCCGTTTACGTCCAGTACCTCACCCGCCAGATACAGCCCTTTAACCAGTTTTGATTCCAGTGTTTGAGGGTCTATCTCCCCGGTGTCTATGCCGCCGGCAGTAAATTCGGCCTCATTCCAGCCGCGGGTACCAGAAACCTCAAACCGCCAGTTTTTTAGTTTGGCAGCGGCTTTGGCGGGATTGTTTTTTTCAAACAGCTGTTTAAACGCCAAGCAGAGCTTGTTGGGAAGTATGCCGGTCAGCATTTCCTCCGGGCTTTGCCCTGTTTTTTGGCGGTTTAAAAGCTCTGTTTCCAGCTGTTTTTGTTTCATGAAGGGTATCAGGTCTGTTTCAATGGAGACATCTTTTATATCCATGCGGTTTATGGCCAGTGAAATCTCCTGGCTTATGTCCAGTATCAGGCTGCCTGACAGGCCGTATTTGGTAAAGAGCAATTCACCGTCAACCGGAGTGCCCGCTTTACCTCTGATACGGCTTTGAGCGCGAGCAATTATGCGTTGTCCCTGAAGCAGGTGGCAGAAGGGGTCTTTGACTACCAAGGGTACGGTACTGGGTACAGGTTTGATAATATGATGTCCCAGTGAAGCTGCCAGTTTATAGCCGCTTCCATCTGAACCGAAAGACGGGTAGGTGCAGCCTCCCCCGGTCAGGATAAGGCTTGGCCCTGTCTGCTGTCTGCCATCTGCCGCTTGCAGGCTGAACCCGTTTTGAGTTTTGCGGATAGACAGGCAGTCAAAGCCGTACTCCACTTTTACCCCCAGACGCTGTATTTCCATTTCCAGTACTTTCAGTACCGAAGCAGCCTGGTTGGTAAACGGAAAGATGCGGCCGTCCTGTGAATAATAGTGAAGCCCCAGTTCAGAAAAGAAATTTAGTATCTCGTTCCGCCCGAAGCGGCTGAAAACGGAATTTACCAAAGGTCTGGCTTCGGGGTTATAAAAGCTGGAATCCAGCTGTTCGTTAAGCAGATTGCAGCGTCCATTGCCGCTGGCAAGTATTTTTTTGCCTAGCTGGGCAGTTTTTTCAAGGATAATTACCGGTTCACCACGGCGGGCTTTACTGATGGCGGCTGTCATGCCGGCAGCACCTCCGCCAATAATCAAGGTTGTTGTCTGGGGCATTTTTAAAGAAGCCTCTCTAATATTTGTCATCCGGGGTAGTTCAGGTTTAGCTTATTATACACCAAAGGCCGGACTTAACTTTTGGCGGAGTGAGTGATTGATTCTCAAGTATATCCGTTTGATAGGGGTGTGAGGCGGGTTCACACCGCACTAGGTAAAATGGGTAATGCTTGTGAATATATAACGGCAGAGACAGCTTATCCGACAGATATTTTCTGCCCGCAGTTCGGGCAGAATACTGCCTCTGCTGCCAACTCACTACCGCATTTGGTACAGTACCGCCCGTTTGTACTTGACAAACCTGTATGCGGGGAACAGGATTTCGCTAAAGGAGCAGGTTTTGTCGGGTTTTTAGTGTAGTTTCTTATAAGCAGAAATGACCCTAAAAGCATAATCAGAGATGGAAGTCCGGTGGCAAAGAAAAACATCAAGGCTGCTTTTGACTCGTTCTCATTCAGACAGTTGATGAGGTTTTGGGCTGAAAAAACAAGCAGGGGCAATCCCCAGAACCCCAGCAATATACCCAAAATCAGCCTGACCATAATTCCAACCCTCTTAGGGTTTTTCAGGATTGCACAGTTTCTTTGTACCGCAAACCGGGCAAAACTCGGCATCTGCTGCCAGTTTCTGTCCGCACCGGGTGCAATACTGAACCCCTTTGTTTATTTCAGTTATACCCAGCGGCTGATTTCTAGCATGTTTTTTATCCAGCTTGTTAAATAATTTTATCAGCACCTATATAAGGGTTGCGGAGATCGCTATGAGCATGATAATTATTATTAATTCCATCGGTCATATCTTGGGCATGGCACTTCCTTTCTGTATAAAGAGCGGCTATACCGTATGTGGTAAATTAATTCGGTTTGTTATATAGTCGTAAAATTTGTGTATGTATCAATCTCTCAGGGGTATACCCTTGGCATCCTTCTCAAATGAACCGGTAAGTATAAGAATACCTTCAATAAAGCCCCAGATAGAGCCTATACCCAAGGTAACAATGCTGACAATGATTTGGGCTATACCTATACCCACGAAACCCAGATAGAATCTGTGTACGCCGATGCTTCCCAGAAACACCCCCAGCAAACCGGCTGCAATTCGAGATTTGCGTTCAGGGTATTCCGCTGCGGTCATTTTACCGGTGTGGATATGGTTGCCGCAGGCAGGGCAAAAGGATACGCTTTCATCTACTTGTTTGCCGCAGTTGGAACAGTACATGTTTTTCGCCTTTATATTTTTATTGTAAACATTATAAACTCGGCGATATGTATTAACAAGTACACAAAAGATAATAAAACGGCAAAATATTTGGTTTGTGCCAGCAGGTATTCTGTTTGAATTTGCCCTGAAGATTCTGCTTATGCAGTTAACTGCTTTTATACCTAAGCTGTACTATACCAACCCGGGTATTATAAGTGTTTATGGTATCCGGTTAAATCATTAACAAGGGCTATGGGCAAAGATTTGGCAGGATATAACAGTGATAAAGTATAGTAATTAAAATATAGTATTAGTTATATTGACTTTGCATCTATTACAGGCCAATAATGGTAGTGGAGTAAGCAAAATTAAGGGAAGCGTTGAGCCGCTACCCATATTTGGTTCACTCGGATAGCGGGGAGCTAATAGTGAAACCGGCCCTTTAGGGGTCGGTTTTATTTTTTGGGAATTTTGCGGATTCCAAAAGGAGGTGTAGTGGATGAGTGAGGTTGCAGGGAGTATCTGGACAGCAATTTAAAGGAGGGAGAGCATATTATGAGAAGAGCACTATCGATATTGCTTTCACTTTCAATTCTGGTAAGCTTGGGGTTGTTTTCCGCTGTACCCGTCAGTGCGGCAATAGTGAATGTCTCTATAAGTAGCGGCACTTCAACTGAAATAGTAGGCGTATACAATAAAGCCGGAGGGGGATCGGTATACGTTGACCTAAGCACTTCACCTCTCAGTGCTGTGCTTGCTCAGGAACCTAAACCATATCCTACCGGCTATGTGACCGAACCGCCTGATATTTTGGGTTCAGTATGGGATACCGGGACCGGCCTGTATTTTCAATCTACCAATCCCGGGGCTGACTGGATATGGGAAACCCAGAGAGCTGAAGGCCCAAGCAGTTATGATGTCAGCAACCCTCTGTATGATGCCGCCGCTTATACCAATGGACGGGTAGTGGTATTTGAGCAGCACTTTACCCTTGACGGCACACCCCAGGCAGGTACTTTGCATATAGCGGCAGACAACTGCTGGGAAGTATTTATTAACGGCGTTTTTCTGGCACGCTCGTCTACTGCCAAAGTAGCTGGATGGGAGCTGACTAACCTGCATGAATCCTATGTGGCTACAACCGGGTGGCAGGCGGTAGGGCATATTGCGGTGCCGGATACCATGCTGGTAACTGGTGAAAATACCATTACAATTCTGGCGGCAAATGAATATTTCTGGTCAGACGACGGCAACAGCCCGTCTCCTGCCCTCAGACTTAGCCCATATTATCAATATAATCCGGGAGCATTAATCTTTAAACTAGATGTGGGCTATGAAGAATTTGTAGCCGACCCGGGTATCCAGGTAGAGAAAGCGGGTTTACCCGTTTCCGCTACTGAAAACACAACCATAGATTATACCTATACTGTTACCAATACCGGCAATGTGCCGCTTTCATCTGTGGCTGTAGTTGATAATCTGGTCTCTCCTGTTACCTACCAGAGCGGTGATGAAAATACTGATGGCCTGCTGGACTTGACCGAGATATGGATATTTACCGGCAGCTATCTGGTACCATGGTTTACTGCCGGGCCGGTAGATAATACCGCAACGGCTGAGGGATATTGGGATACCACTAAAGTTACTGACGAAGATACCTTTAGTGTTCCTATACTGCATACGCCGAATATAGAGGTGGATAAGACCGGACCGGCTAATGCAGGTTATTTTGAGCAACTGGATGCCGATTATACCTATACCCTGACAAATATCGGCAACTGTTCGCTGGATGTTGATCTGACCGATGACCAAATTGCCGGGTTGTTATTTACCGGCGGTGATACTAACGGCAACGGGTATCTGGAACCGGGTGAAATATGGACATTCATCGGTTCAGACCTGATTGTTTGTGAAGGTATTACGGAATTATTCTTTACCAATATAGCTACTGCAATCGGTACTGATGCCACTGGTGCAACTGACAGGGATACCGATGATTGGACGGTGACTATTTTCCAGTGGCAGCCGCGTACTATCGGCTATTGGGGAAACTGGGATAACCACTGGTCAATCGGTTGTATTACGGATATTGTTAACCGAGTAAACGCGGATTCCGCCTATTTCAGCACCTTAACCGCAGAGCAGATAAATATCCTGTTATTGTCAGCTGACCAAAAAGGTAAAATGACTCAAGATAAGGCTCGCATTTTGGTGCAAAAGCAGCTTTTGGCTGCCTGGCTGAGTGTTGAGTCATACATAGGTGCTACCGATGGTGATTCAGAAACCTGCGGTACACTTGATGCGGCTATGAGGCCGGGTGCAACAGTGTATCTGAGTAAATTTGCCGGTGCGGAGGCCCTTTTTGGGGCATCCAGTCTTACTGTAGCACAGGTACTGGCGGCAGTAGATGCTGGAATGAGCACCTGGACTCAGAATGAGCTGCTCATTGCCAAGGATGTACTGGATATGATGAACAATGCCGAGAATAACGGCTACTTCATGTTCATGGCACCCTGACGTAAATTTGGTGGTCTGATAAAACAAAATACAGGGCAGCAACTGCGTAGTTACTGCCCTGTATTCATTACACTTGCGGTTTTCTTAACGGGTATGCCACATCTAGATTAAACCATATTGATACCTTTGGTGGAGCTGAGGGGATTCGAACCCCTGACCTCCTCCTTGCAAAGTTGAAAAGTTTTATTTCGTATCTCCAGGGGTAGTTAAGTTTATGTTTATTATAACAAATTTACATTCGTATTATTTGGAAATTGTAGACGTCAGATTTCTAAGATGCCGAAAAGTTAAGGTCTTTTTGAAATTAAAATATGGCTAAAATCGGAAGTTATGGTTAATATACTTCCGAAAACAAAGTCAGGCTTTCAGCCTTGTAGAGTGGCAAATCATCTTTTTGTCCGGTATGGGTTAAATTATGCCATTGCTGCTACATTATTAAGCACCTCTTTGAACATTTGTTTCTCGGTCTACTCCAATCTAAATGTCTTACAGTGGCGATCAAGATCTGCATCATAAGTAAGCATCTGACAAAATACACTGAAATCTCTTTGCTAATGTTTGTTGAGTCGAGGGAGTTGACTGAGGTCTGAACAGTGGCTAGGGTTTATTGGAGTCGAGTGATTTAGTGTGTAAAATCTCATAGTATTTATAAAAGTGCGCTCATTTTAATTTTATAAAATAGGTTGTATTCTCGGGACAAGTGGTTTGGATTCTCAATCATCATAATTATTTACCTCTGTATTATATTATAATAAAATCTATTTTAGCTTTTTCGATTAAATCTGCATAAATTATGACTTGATAATTGCCAGGTCGGAAACTATTCTGAGGTTTTTTTAGTGATATCGAAAAAGGAACAGGTGTTCCCGGATATACAGATTGCCATTCATCTATTATTTTGGTTTCAAATATCCAGACAACAGATATTACGACTTCTTCGCAGCACCTTATTGGGAATTCTCCTACCCAGAACGTAAAGAGTATGGCTTTAGAGTCAGTGTTGAAAACTGTTGAAGGTTCGATAGGTAAACCATCATCATTTATTGCTGTACTGAGGGTAGCATCGATCTGTGTTTCCACTGCTGTATAGCAGGTAGTATCCTCAACTTTACTTTGTTTTGAGGAGCAACCCAATAATCCTCCTAAAAAAATGAATATAATTATAGAAAATACAGCATTAATTATTGCCATTCTATCTTGGATTAGATGTTTCATCTAGACAGTACCTCATAAGCTTTGCTAATGATAGTTACAATACAACATATAGTTGTTAATACTGTGAATATTAATATTATGTTCTTTGTTGAGTTGCTATGTGTTGTTTGAATATTCGTTGCCATAGTTTTTTACTGCCTCCACGTAATTGGATTGTTAAATCAAGAATTGCTCCTACAGGGCAAGCATAAAGACACCAAAAATTGTGAATGATAGTAGCGGCTATTATCGTTACCATAACTAGCATCCACGAGAAAGCTGATCCACTAAATGGGAATAAGGTATTCCATGGCTCAAAGACAGTCACGGAAGGATTCTGAAGTAATAAAGCTAAGAAGATTGATAACCAGAGGAGCCAATACCTTAATGACCTAAGTCTTTTTGACCATTTAAGATCTGGACGGATTGAGATTTTAGTTATAAGGTGTAAACCTTCTTGGATTGCAGAGAATGGACAAAGCCAAAAGCAATAATAATTCTTACCAAACAAGATCGCTAGTATTAACACTCCAAACATCAACACATAAATCCATAAGCTACTTGTCCAATTTCCTACATTCCCTAGTAATAAAGCTGTAAAATTGGTTAGACTGAGTGGTATCACTAACCACATTCCTAATACACCTAGCCCAAATCCAAGCGTTAAGAATCGCAACCACGTGTAGTTTTTAAAGGAACGGATCGTACGTAAAAAGAAACTGGAAACTAGACCAGTCAGTACCATTACTTCAGATATGCCAAATTTTACAGGCATTACTGGTTCCGGATAAGGATGGCCCATTTGTTGGGATAGCAAAGCTCTTCCTAGACTCACTCCCTTTGCGACCCCTTTTGAAGATATGGTAGATCCAGAAACTGCATTAATATCTTGATCAATTATAAGTGGTTCTGTGTAATTTCTGCCAAGATATTGGTCAAAGTATTTTTTTTCATATAAACTATCAAACCAGGCTGCATCTTCGTTATAATTTGGGATAGATATATTCAGGATAACTCCGTCGGTAGACCAACCAAGAACAACTGTCATTGGTCCCCCATAGCCTTGGCTTTCAGTGATTGTGATATAGCCTACAATTGCTTCATTTTGAATAGCCGCATACAAATGGCCTGATCCCTGAATATCATCTAAACGCTGAAAAGAAGATGCACTAGGTTGTGCTTGTTTGAGATATGGTTCTTCATTGACATCATTAGTGACTATGCCTATTAAAGCAGCAATAATTAGACTAATAATGGCTACTAAAGGGACATATTTTATCCTAAAATTCAACATAAATCATGTATGCCTTTTTTGAGAGCTTGGCAGTCTCTGATCTGCCAAGCTCTCTGATCAGATTACTGAGAAGTGCTGTTGCCCATTTTGTTTCGGCGCCAAACTGATAGAAATGCGATTAATAAGAATATAATTCCCAAACCACCTATAACGAGTAGTCCCATAAAGGCAGCACTGGGTAATCCTTCCCAGAGCTCACCTAACGTATGTTGGTAGGAAGCACTGACTAAAGCTATCCCTATTCCACCAATGAGCCAATCATGCCACCTTACCGAGATATTACGCGAATTAAGCCACCAGATCAATCCTGTAAGGCCTGCTCCTAAGATAAATGCATAGATAACATCTAACATAACGAACTCCTTTTTTAAGTTTAGTATTCATCAAGTATATGGTTTACGGAATCTTGTCCCAATTGTAGTATCCAGCCCACCGTATGGTCTGATTTCATCCCACCATTCTTCAGGATCTTCAATATGACCATATCCGAAAATCTTTGCCATATTGAACATGAAACCATCAAGAATAGGGGCGTTAGCCATCGCAGCTCGTGCAAAATCATGTATCCATGAAGTAGAACCTTCACCAAATGGGCAATTGGACATACAATTATCGCAACCACCAACTGATAAACGATGTTGCATACATTGTTCAAGATGGATCATATATTTCTTGGCACCTGCGCAATTTGCTTGGTTGTGAAGTTCCCAAGTGGGTTCTTTATCCATAGACAGAGCTTGGTAAGGACAGGCTGTAGCGCATTTATTACAGGTATGACAGAAGCGGAAAATGCCTGAATCAATAGGCTTAGAAGGAGCGACTGGTAAGTCAGTGACAAATATTATGGTACTACGAATCATGGTGCCCCACTCTGGAATAATCATAGGGTTCATTCGATTAAGTTCACCCATTCCAGACCAAACACCCCATGGTGTCACTGGCCCTAGACCTCCAGTACCACCGGCAATACATCCATATCCTAATGTTTTCATAAATTTCTGAAAACGGCGCTGGACTATAGCCAAATTACCATAAGCTTGAGCTGTAGCAGCACGAGCTAAGAAATTACCGCGCTCCTTAATCGCAGCTGGGCCTCTCCTAGTTAGATTAGGGTCTTGTGCCACTGCGCAACATATTATGTTGGTATATTTATTTGGAATAACTTTTTTAAAATCAGTTGTATAAGGTTTATCTACATCTTCAAATTCTATATTCCGTGTTGGGCTTGCGGTACTGCCGAATAAGTATTTTGGTTCCATATACGTGCTACCAAATAACATAGCTCCACCAGGCCTGGATTGTCCAATGCGAGGATCTTTAGGATCATCAATTACTGGTCCCTCGTAGTCACGCCCACGGAGGTAGAAATACTTTCGGAAATTAGCATCAAATATTTGACTAAAGCCTACAATATTAGCTCCGTAGAGCCTTAGTGCGGCGGTAACAATTTTACTAGCTTCTTCAGGTGTCCCCTGCCACTTACTGCACCCCAATTGTTCTGGTGCTTTTGCAAAGGGATCTTCCTTGAAGTATTCTGGGAAATCTCCAGCCCCCGAAGACCACGCGAATTTAGATCCCTCATGCAAAGCAAAACTTTTTAAATCAAGTCCAGGTTCGCTACCATTCAGCAACTCTTTTTGCATGCTTGCTTGTTTTGTTTTTAGACGATCGACTTCGCTCTGGCCAATATATTTGTCTATTGTGCCATAAATGAGACGGGTAGGCATGTCAAAACGTTCAGTCAGGTCCCAATCAATTTCTACAGTGGGTTTGTCGGCTTCTTTAATCCACCATGGTTGTTTTACTTTCCAAGTAGAGGTGCTCATTACCTCATCCATGTCATGGAATATTGGGGTACTGGCAGCCACGGCTCCCAGGCCTGTTCCTGCCAGGCCAATCCCCTTCATGAAATCCCGGCGAGAAATCGTAGAATGTTGTATTCTCATTAATAATCTCCTTCTATTTGACATTCTGGGAATCTTATATCTGGCTTTTTAAGTGTCTATCACCTCCCTTATTTTTAAACATACCTATACCCAATTATCGGTATGACCTAACTATTGTATGCAACCATGGTTAATAAATAGTAAAATTAGTAAATAAATAGGTGTATACTAAGCATATTCTGGTAAATCTATTAGCATTTATGTGCAAAAACATAATCTAAGAAAGGTTTTTCACAGCCAGCTATAAGTTGATTGGTAAAATGTGTTGTATAATGCCAAATGGTTTCAATAGGTAAACCCCGTAAATTTAGTAGTAGGGTATAACCATTGAGAACCAAATTTAGATTCACGGAAGAGAGCGGTTTGAAACATTTGCGACATAGGACATATAATCCCGCAATATATAGAAAGAACTCTCATGCACTTTTTGCCTGCAGCCAGATTTCAGGCATTAGCCTGCACAAACAAACAGAGGAACAAAAGACCCAGAATCTGGATTGCCAGAAACTTTACAAGAAATATAAAGCTATATTTGAATGCAGTGGAGACCCCATTGTTATAGCTGAAATAAAGGGTACTGATTCTCGTGGTAAAATAAATTGTTGAGGTCAATGAAGCACCCATTAACATTTCCGATACTCCCAAAATGAACTACTTTCACATGACACTTCTTTTCTTCACCCCGAAGAAGAAGTAAACACATGCACTCGTATTAAGTCCAATTTAAAATACTCTGTTTTATCTATCAGGCTTGATCTAATATCAGAACATCTATTGTCAAACTAATTATGTATTACATCTAAATAATTCCTGATTTTCTATTGATGAATATCTGAAGAATCAAATATTTTTCATTGATATTAAGCCTAGCTCACTTAATAAAGCCAACACCAGAAGTTGCACAATTGAATCATCACTAGACCAATGTTGTGTTTATTCCCTGCCACGGATAAAGAAATATTTACGTTGCATATAGTAATCTTGATTGAAAAACCTGTATACTTCTCAGTATTTCAATCTACATATTCTAATAATAGTAATTATTACACTCTATTTATCGCATATGCGATACAATCTATATGCAATTAGTCTTCTTTTAACTACCGCACTAGTGAACAGAAAGTTTTAATTCTTTTACCTGCACCAAACTCAAGTAATACTGAATATAATTTCAGAATTGTGTAGATGATTTAAATGAAATTGGATGGTAACACTTAAAATGTTTTGGTCGAAACCGCTACAAAATACAGTGGTAAGCACAATTATTTAGATGGGGCGGTTTATATGTATTTCTATCCATTAGGAATATAGGAAACACGGTTTATTATTCCTTAAAACGAGTCTCATTCCATATTGTATTGAGGAAGGATAAAGAGTCAGCCGGTTTACCCCCGTTGTATTGTCAAGATTTATACGTATAAGTTATTAGATTTTTGAATGTAAACCATGTATATAACTTTGACAATCATATTTGATAATAACAAGTGAAAATCAGCTGTAACCTGAGGATAAATTGAGTTTGAATTCATTCAAATCTAGGTTTACAGAACTTAATAAAAAGGGTGTTTATTATTAGGTCATTTAGAACAAGCGATTATTCATACACATAAAAACATATCAATTACATCAATATATCGGTTTTTGTTTTAAATGACCATTGAAGTTAAGGATTTCTTAGGAAGTATCCTAGCCCAGAACGATTTACTATTACTGATGAAATATTCGTTGTTTTTTCTATTTTGGTCCTTAGATACTGGATATGCACTTTTAATTTTTTAATATTCTCTTCATTATCTTCTCCCCACAAACACTCTGTAAGTTGGGTATATGTGGCTGTATTGGGTGCAACCATAATAAGTTTTTCAAATATCAAACTTTCATAAATGCTAAGATTAATCTTCTGATCTTTTATGTGGATGGTTCTCTGTGTCTTATCAAAACTTATATTTCCAAAATTGAAGTTGTCGATAGCCTTCTTACGAACTAATGCTTTAATTCGAGCAATTAATTCCATTTTGCGGGGTGGTTTACTTATAAAATCATTCGCTCCTAATTCTAAGGCTTTCACAACATCTAATTCGTCTGTACGAGCAGTAATTACTAATATAGGGATATCTGTAAAATAACGTATATCTTTGATCACTTCGAATCCACTTATATCAGGTAAACCAATATCTAATATAATAATCTCTGGTTGTATTTTTTCCACATTCTGAATACCCTGCTCACCGCTTTCGGCTATGGTAATTTCCGCACCAGGCCAACTAAGCTTAAAAATAGAAAAAAATACGTCAGCAATCTTAATATCATCTTCGATAATGAGGATTTTATCCATGCTTCTCCTTATTGTGTGTTACAAATTGGTAGCACAATTGTAAATTTACTGCCCCAACCTAATATACTCTCTGCTTTAATCTCGCCGTTGTGGAGTTCCACTATTTTTTTTGCCAGTGATAAACCAAGACCCAATCCATCAGACTTGGTTAACACATATGGTTTAAATAATTTCTGAAGATCTTCATCTGAAATTCCCATGCCGTTATCCATTACATCTATGATTATCTCATTGTCATTAGTTGTACAAATGAGAATAATTTGCCCTCTTTGAGGGCTAAAAGTTATCGAATTATTAAGGAGATTTATCAGTACCTGTTTTAATCTGTAGGCATCAGCAAATATCAGAGGTAAATCCGGACTGAAAAATAATTTTAAGGTTAAATGCTTATAATTCAAATTGGGGTAAAACAACCCAGACAATTCATTAACTAATTCATCCAGATATATCCATGAACGCGTTATCTTTAATATACCTACTTCCCCTTTAGCCATATCATACAGTTCATTTATTCTTGCAAGTAATTCCATACTGGCAATATTAATATTATTAGCCATCTTCTTTAGTTCGCCATCTAGATTATCTTCCAAAACCTCGCTGTTAAGCACAATAGGGGTAAGCGGCGTTTTTAATTCGTGTACCAGCGCTTTATAGAATTCAGTACGTTGCCGGATTTGGTTTTCAAGCTCTTGACGAAGATTCTGTTCTGCCAGATGAAGATTACGTGATCTTTTTTCAAAAGTTTTTCTTTCAGATATGTCTCTGATAACCGCAATAGCTATAGGTGGTTCATCAATGGCAATCAGGGTAGAGTGTATTTCTACATCTACTATACGGCCATCTTTGCATTTGTGCCTCGCCTCAAAAAAGACATGGTGATTTTTCATTAATTCCTGTCCTACCCAAGGTAACAAAGTGTTTACTTCTTCTTCGGGGTGAAGAAAAGAAGTGTCATGTGAAAGTAGTTCACTTCTGGAGTATCCGAAATGTTTAATGGCTGCTTCATTGACCTCAACAATTACTCTACCACGAGAATCAGTACCCTTTATTTCAGCTATAACAATGGGGTCTCCACTGCATTCAAATATAGCTTTATATTTCTTGTAAAGTTTCTGGCGATCCAGATTCTGGGTCTTTTGTTCCTCTGTTTGTTTGTGCAGGCTAATGCCTGAAATCTGGCTGCAGGCAAAAAGTGCATGAGAGTTCTTTCTATATATTGCGGGATTATATGTCCTATGTCGCAAATGTTTCAAACCGCTCTCTTCCGTGAATCTAAATTTGGTTCTCAATGGTTATACCCTACTACTAAATTTACGGGGTTTACCTATTGAAACCATTTGGCATTATACAACACATTTTACCAATCAACTTATAGCTGGCTGTGAAAAACCTTTCTTAGATTATGTTTTTGCACATAAATGCTAATAGATTTACCAGAATATGCTTAGTATACACCTATTTATTTACTAATTTTACTATTTATTAACCATGGTTGCATACAATAGTTAGGTCATACCGATAATTGGGTATAGGTATGTTTAAAAATAAGGGAGGTGATAGACACTTAAAAAGCCAGATATAAGATTCCCAGAATGTCAAAACAGGCAACTGAAGTTACTTGAATAGAATGGAGGTGTATAGTGCATGGATACTCTAAAACCATTCGCTCAATCATTTACGCCTACCGAGATCTCATCTTACAAGTTACTTACAGCCGATTATGATAATTATTGTCAAGATCAAATGTCTACACACTGTATGGCTGTAAAATTCAATTTTAAAACTTGTCAGCGTTGTGGATATTGTTGCCTTTGTTATCCTTGTATTCCCAGACCTGATGAAATTAAACCAGCCTCGCTATATTTAAAAATTACTGTTTCTGAATTGATTAACGAATTTATGGTAGTCGATACTGCTGATTGTTGTACCTTCTTTCTACGATGGGCAAAAGAGGGGCAAGAAGATATCACGGGTGCTCGCATTCCTCCGTGGAGAATATATGACCGTGGTTATTGTATTCTGTTTGATAAAGTGACACAAGGATGTCGTATTTATCCTGTCCGCCCATTGGAAGCCAGAACTATTAAGTGTTGGGATTCCAATGCAAGAAAAGATAAAAAACTCTGGGGTATGAACGCATGGGGACAAGGCGATATTTATAAGTTTTTACCTGATTTTAATCCCAAATATTTCAGGAAAAGTAGAGTAAATCTCAGTCTACCACATTTACGGTTGTAACACCCAATATAGCTAATATAACATGATAAAATAGGCTAGCAGGAACTGCATAGGGAATTAGGGTAATATTTATATATAGAAGTTCTGCCTATTGTTACCCATAGTCATTAAAATTGAAGCTAAGTGGGGCTAAGGTGTTAGTAGGTAGAACTCTGAAGGAATTTAATTTAACTTTCACACTCCCCATTTAGTGAACAGGGAATTAACACAAATTTAGTGAAATTATTGACTATGTACATAACCTTTGAGGTAGCTTTTAATATTGAGGAAGAGTAAAAATAAATAACTTATATTGAAGAAAAACTACTTATTTCTGCCTAGACTTGTGATTATTTGGCTAGGTAATAGCCCTGACCTGGTTTATTCAAAATGTATCTTGGATTCGAGGGATCATCTTCTAATTTTACCCTGAGATGGTATATGTGTACCTTAATAGTTTTAATCAAATCTAGGAAAACTCCATCTGCTACCGTTTCTGATATCTTCTCATATGAGACTATCCTAGGTGCAGAGATTATAAGTTCTCTTAAGATCTGAGTTTCGATAGGAGTTAATGGGATCTCTTTTCCACTTAACAAAACAATACGTTTTAATAAATTCAGGCTGAACGGTCCCCACTTTAAAAATAGTTCTTTGTCCTCACCCACAGATCTTCTTAATAAGGATCTTATGCGTGCAGTTAATTCAAGTTGACGGAACGGTTTTGTAACATATTCATTTGCCCCTAGCTCTAGTGCTTTAACGATGTTAGATTCCTCTGCTTTTATAGTCAAGACAATAATAGGTACTTCTGAGAATAATCTAATTAAACGGATTATTTCAAACCCATCTAGATCTGGCAATCCAAGGTCCAATACTATGAGATCTGGTGTCTTTTCCTCTAATATGTCTAATCCCTCTGAGCCATATGGAGTGTTTAGAATTTGGGCTTCGGGCAAACCTATTTGTAGAGCAAAACGTATTGCATCGGTCACCATCTGGTCATCTTCTATAACTAATATCCTCATATGCGTGTGAGAGATAAAGGTAAGAATAATGTAAATTTGCTACCTACGCCAGGTTTACTTTCGACTGTGATTTCACCATGGTGCAGATTAATAATCATTTTTGATAATGCGAGGCCAACTCCCAGACCTGTTCTCCCATGCTTATCGTGAGAGGCATACAGTTTAAAGAGATCTTGTAATTCTTCCTGACTCATTCCTAGTCCATTATCTTCAACAGAGATAAAGATAATTTGGTCTTGGTCTTTTTGTTGGTAAATCCGTAATTCTATCCGACCTCTGACCGGTGTGTATTTTGCAGCATTGTTTAGGAGGTTTATGATTACCTGCTTTATACGTTCTCTGTCTACATATACATCGGGCAAATTATTGGGGCAATCCACTGTAAAGGATTGTGAGTTAGTAACAAAAAGCTGAGACGTAAGTTTGGTTATCTCTTTGATAAGTAATTTTACATTGACTGATGAATATTCCAGTTTTAATATCCCGATCTCTCCTTTGGCAATATCCAGCAATTCATCAATTCTTCTATCTAGGTCATAGGTTCCTTTAAGTAATGATGAAGCACAAACGGATAATTTCCTATCCATAAAGTTTTGGGAACAAAATACTTCAGCAGTCGATATCATCAGCGTTATCGGGTTTTTTAATTCGTGAACTAAAAAACGGGTAAACTTAATCCTCTGCTCAATCTCAAATTCCAATCTTTCCCTTAGGCACTTTTCCCTGCTATAAGATTCAACTAAAAGCTGCTCGTTTCGTTTCCTATCAGTAATGTCTCGTATGACCGCTATAACATAATTTTCGCCACATACTCTAATGAGCTGACTATTTGTTTCAACAAGAATGAGGGTTCCCTTTTTAGTCGTAATAGATAGCTCACGAGTTATTTTTTGTCCATTAGTCTCTAAAGATTCAAGTATTTCCCTAACCTTTGGAGTAGTCTCCGGTGTGTCTATTAAGGATGAACTTTTACCTAGTAATGATTGACGGTTATATCCCAAATGTCGACAAGTAGCCTCGTTAACTTCACTAATAATTACCGGGGCATTTATACTAGTGACCTTAAAGAGAATGACAGCATCAGTAGTCTGATTAAATAGTGTAAAATATTTTTTATATTGTTTACGTAAAAAACGGTTTTCTCCATTTAATTTAGCGATATGTTTTTTTAGTATATAGTTTTCTCCGCTAATGTCCATTTATAATCCCAACATTTCCTTGTTTTTTTATGTCTGTTGTTGGTGAGATTAGTATTAAAAACTTATATGTTTTCAGAAATTATATAACAAATTTAGCTAAGAACTACGTCAAGTTAAGATATATTAACCGCTTAGATCTAATAATATTTTTTATATCTATGTTTGTTATGACCTATTTTAGTACTGTTGGTAATTGTTTTGACAGTGTAGTTATGGTTAGTAAAAAGAAACCAAAATCTAACAATAACTTAAATTACTTTACCAAAATCTTTGCTGCCCGATGTTATTTTATTATCTAGCTTAGAAATTAGCGTAGATCTAAGCTGAATAATAAAAGGAGGTATCCCTAATAAGCAAAGAAAAACTTGAGATAGCCAAAATATAATTTTTCAGAATAGGAAAGGAAAATGATCTATGTCTGTATTTCATTCAATCGTTTCGCGACGGGATTTTATGAAAAGTTTAGGCTTTGCTGGTGCCGGACTTGGTGCACTAACTGCCTCAGCACCAATATTTCACGACTTGGATGAAGTTGAATCTTCGGCGTGGGGAAATTGGAAACGACCGTGGTGGGTCAAAGAAAGAGAATTTGGTAATCCTACAGTAGAACTGGATTGGAAAGCTATGCAGCGATTTAATTTGTTAAATCAGCTTTGGCTACCCAATACGATTTCCAAATACCTTGGCTTAGAGAAAACTCTGGAAATCTATGCTGCGAATAGTGCGGACCTAATTAACGGTATCAAAAACAATGTGCCTGGTAAAACACTTAGGGATGTTTCACTATATACTGCAGCTTCAACGTATTTTTCCTCTCAGATGCCGGGACAAGCAATGAAATCATGGTTGGGGCCACAGAAAACTGAGGTTTATGGTATTTCTTCTACACCTGAGGAATTGGGAGTACCCAGATGGGAAGGTACTCCAGAAGAAAATTTAAAAATGCTCCGTGCTGCGATGAGATTTTTTGGAGCATCTCAAATAGGTGTTGTTGCTCTAGATGATAATGAGCGAAAGATTATTTCTGTTCGTGACCCGGGTGATATGTTCAATTTTGATTATCTTACACAAACTCCACCTGATACCGATGCCAAATGGTTTGTGTTTGAGGATGTTGATAAAGGATACGAGGGTAGCAATAAATATGTATTGCCTAATAAACCGCTTTGGACTGTTTCTATCGCAATACAGATGTCTAAAGAGTTATTCCGTGACGGAACTGGTGCATTAAGGCAAGCAGCTAATATTAGCCGTTATCGTATTCACGCCATGCTACAATTTTTAACCCAAAATTTTTTAAGAGGAATTGGATACCAAGGATTTGGGTATCCTATTAGTGCTACAGGAGCATTACCGGCGCAAGCTTGTTCAATTCTATCAGGGCTATCGGAAATGGGGCGCAATAATAACTATTGCATTAGTCCAGAATTTGGCCCGATATGTGGTTACTTCAGTTTAATTACTGATTTGCCTTTAGCTCCAACGCCACCAATTGATTCAGGAATATTTAGGTTCTGTCATACATGTAATAAGTGCGCTGAGATATGCCCATCTCAAGCCATATCTTATGATTCTGAGCCAACATGGGAGATCAAACCATCAGAAATTGCACCAGATGTTGAACCAATGTGGACAACTCCTGGTAAAAAGACATTCCATACTGATTCACCTAAATGTGCCACCTTTTTCCACTCAAATCACGGCTATTGTGGCAGGTGTATGGGCAATTGTGTATTCAATACTAATACAAGTGCAATGGTGCATGACATAGTGAAAGCAACAGTAAGTTCTACCAGCTTGTTTAATGGGTTCCTTTGGAATGCTGATAAGGCATTTGGTTATGGTTTAACCCCGGATGAAGAAAAAGAAGATTGGTGGAATCATTCTCTTCCATTATACGGCCAAGATGGCACTATAGGAGCATCTAACGGAGGATACTAGGGAGAGTTACAACATACTAATGGAGGAAAAAATATGTGGTTCATAGCGGGTTTAATGGTTGGTGCTATTCTTATAGCACTTATGTGGATTTTGAAGCGTAATAAAACCAAGATTACTTGGTATGAGTGGTTTCTGGGAGCTGTCGGTCTGGTTTTGTTACTTTTCACTGTTCAAAACTTTTTTGCTAGTCTAGCTGAGATGGAAGCCCAAGCGGCCTATATGTTCTTGTTGACTACTGGGTTACCGTCTGTTATTTTGCTTGCAGTTGTCTGGCAACTATTAGCCAGAAGAGCTAAACGGCCTTAGTTTAAGCAACTGAATATATTCATAAGGGGAGAAACTTGCCGGTTTCTCCCCTTATATTTTCCTGTCGTAATCATATATAGAGATGCGCTTATTATTGTATCCTCAGCCTTCAGCCTTGATATTTCTTCAGGAATTTTATTCGTAGTTTGAGTCCAGAGTGGTAGGTTGTATGGGTACAATACGTAAAACCAAGACGTTCGCGTAAGCCTTCAGCATAGCATAAGCCTAGCTCTAATCCCCACTAATTGATCCGGATTTTGGCAGTCACCAAAATAATTTAAACTTTTTCAATATTTTTATTAATTTCCACTCATGTAGTCCTGATTAAAAATTTGGTGATGCGGAATAAAGGGTCAGCATATTCATATTCCGAAAGGAAAGCTGTCTCTAAGTTGTATTGCTTGCAAACGGTTTTGTCTTCTCGTCCAATAAGGCCTCCAGAATTTCCATCACGTTTGGAAAATCGGGCTTTTGTATTTGAGATAGGACATCGGATGGTGGAGCTGAGGGGATTCGAACCCCTGACCTCCTCCTTGCAAAGGAGGCGCTCTCCCGACTAAGCTACAGCCCCACGGAGCACCATTATACCAAGTTTAAGTGAAAGTGTTAAATCGGCGGGGAATAGTTGTATTTTTGAAGCAGCAGATGTTTTAAATGGGGTATGGCATCAGTTGCTCCCAGTTCTCCGCGGAGGACGATTTCCGGCGCTTTCAGAAAATCACCCGGTCCTATTCCGGAAAGGTCAGGTTCAATAGCAATATCGGCTGCCTGAAGATTTTCCTGAGCCATATGTATTGACATGATGTTAACTATCTGGAAGGCTGTATCAAAGATGGATGGTTCGGAATCTTTGTTCGGTTTTATATAATCATGGTGGTAAATAGCATTTACCGCAATTACAAAATCCGCTCCCATGTTTCGTACCACCCGAGCCGGAATAGGGGTGATAATACCTCCATCTACCAGAAAACGGTTTTTGTTTTTTACTGGGCGGAATATTATAGGCAAAGACATGCTGGCAATTACCCCGTCAATGACAGGCCCTTCATTAAAGAGTACTTCTTGTCCGGTTTTAACGTCTGCAGCTACGCAGGCAAAGGGCTTCTTAAGTTCAGAAAAGGTGACGTCTCCGATAAGCTCTTTGAGATAGCTTTTTATCTTTCGGGATGATAAAAAGCCGGCTCTGGGCGCTGCCAGGTCAAAAAGAGGCATAAGTTGTTTCCAGCTCAGGTTACTTACGATTTCTTTCATTTCCTGCGGCTTGTGACCGCTGGCATATAATGCGCCTATAATAGCACCCATGCTGGTTCCTGTGACTAAATCCAGCGGGACGCCTTCTTTTTCAAGTACTTCAAGCACACCGATATGAATAATACCTCTGGCGGCACCTCCGCCCAGAGCAATGCCGATTTTAGGCAGTTTGGATTTGGGCATTAATAACCTCCTCAGATTGGGGGGTATAACGCTCAGGGTTTTCTTCCCATTCCTGTCTTAGCAGGGACATAAACCAGACATCTATCCATGTCCCCCTGACCAGTATATCTCTCCGCAATGTTCCGTCAAGCTGGAAGCCGTTTTTCTCCAGAGTGCGGCGTGATGGTTCGTTCCCCTTAAAAATACCGCCGAAAACACGCTCTGCGTTAAGATGCTTAAAAGCAAAATGGATACTTAAACGTACGGCTTCGGTCATATAACCTTTGGTCCAATATTTGCGTCCCAGCCAGTATCCGATAAGCGCCTGCTCTTTATAGCCGATAAGTCTGAAAGCCAGACTGCCTATCAGGCCGGGTTTATCCACTCTTTCAATGGCAAAGGAGTAGCGGCGTCCTGTTTCAAAATCAGATGTTTCCTCCTGGTATGCCAGGCGGAGTTCATTTATGGTTTTGGGGCCGTCCCACACCAGATATCGGATTATTTCAGGGTCTTTTATCAGGTTGAACGCGGTGTAAGCATCGGCGGCTTGAATTATCCGCAGTCTGAGGCTCTGGCTTTCTAAAATCGCTTGTTTGAACCCTTGTCCGGTTGTGGCCTCAAATATATTCGGCATATATCTAGAAAAGTTCCTCTATCTCTTCGGTGCTGACTTTTTTACGGCTGACTTCGTTGTAAATAGACTGGTCATACTCACGGGGGACAAAGGCTACCGGCATGGGTACGGCCGCACCGAATATAAGTGCCTGCTGGCGTGAAGCCAGTTTGGCCAGTACGCCTTTGAGTTCGTTTTTGCCGGAGATTCCTGAGAGTACGGCGTCTATATCTTTTTCATTGTCCAGCAGGGCGGTTATTTTAGTGCCCAGCTGAGACATAACCTCTGTATCTATGCCCGAAGGCCGCTGGTCTATAATAAGCAGGGTGACATTGTACTTGCGCATTTCACGGGCAATAGTGCCGAAGATGGTGCGGGAAGCAACTTCCGGGTTCAAAAATTTGTGGGCTTCCTCTATGGTGATAACCAGCGGGGTGGGTTTGGCGGCGTCTTCGGCCATGGCCTGTTCCATGCGGTCACGGTAGCTGGTATATATGCGGCGGGTGAGCAGATTGGCCACCAGTATGTAGGCGGTGATATCTGTATACCGCCCGAACTCCAGTACTACATTTATATTCCGGTTCAAGTACTCAAGCACCCGGTCTACTGCTTTGACCGGGGCGTTTTCCACGATAAAGGGCAGGCGGGTAAGGGTGTTTAAGCCCCGTTTCAGGTTTTGGAAGGTGCTTTCATGGATGCTTAAACTGTCCAGCAGTTTTTTATCATCTTCTTCATCACCGATATTATTGGCTTCTTTTATCCAGTTCTTCTTAAAATATTTGCGTAACTGGTAAACGGCTTCTACTGCCTGTTCGGTCAGGTTCAGGGTCTGGCGGAGCAGGCTGATATCTTCCGGTTCTATTTCGTCATAGCCTATCTTTACCTCAAAGTCCACGCTGACCTTGCGTTTGCGGGAGCTTTCCCCGTCTAAGGTGAATACGGCTACCCTGTCCGGAAAGAGCTGTTTTAAGGCTTTGACTTTATGTTTTTTCTCACTGGTGCCTTCCCAGCCGTATTCGGAGTGCATATCAAACACCAGATTTACGCAAGAGCCTTTCTGGAGCATACCCACCAGCAGGGTGCGGGTGAGGAAGGTTTTGCCGGTGCCGCTTTTACCGAAGATGCCGTTTGAACGTTTGACCAGTTCGGGCAGGTTCAGGCAGAGGCGGGTTTCCATATCCAGCGGGTTGCCCACGTAAAAATGGGAGGCATCTTCCTTGCCAAAGACCATTTCTATATCTTCGTTGGAGGCAATATCTACCGGGGCATAGTGGCTGGGTATGGTCTTGACCGGCTGAGGGCCGTCCAGAAGGCTTTTTTCGTCATTTCCCAGTACCAGATAGGGTATCACCTTGAGGTCTCCGTAAGCGGCTGTACCGCTGAGTATTTCAGCCAGAAATTTTTCGTCTGCGGCCGGGGGTGTAAGGGTAAGACGCTGGTCAGTTACTCCCAGAGAAACATCGGTTATCATACCCAGAAAACGTTTGGTTTTGCCCTGTATAGTTACATAACGGCCAACCGCCATGTCTTCCACCAGAGCTTCGCCATCCAGGCGGACATCTATTCCGCCGGAGAGTGAACCCCCTATTACAATACCCAGTTTGTTTTCGCTTGTCATAGCTGTATCCTCTCCAGGATTACTTTAAGCCGCTGGTACTGGCCGGGCAGAATTCTGGCCAGCTCTTTGCCTGCTTTTACTAAAAAGGCCTGTTTGTCAGGTGCGGCGGCGGCAAGCTGACGCAGGCAGGCGGCGGTGACTTCGTCTGCCGGTACGGGCAGTTCGGAGTTTACCAGTATGTTTAAAAAGCCGAACGAACGGCTGAATTCGGCGGTTTCTTGGGGGGTGCAAGTTTCGGCAAAACTGTGGATATGGGCAGGGCGGGGCGGCAGGTAGTGGCAGATTTGCCCCTGTCCCCGGTAACCCAGTATCAGGCAGGAAAATTCACTCCGTAGGAGTTTGCTTAGCTGGGGGCTTTGGGCATATATATCTTCTTCGTTTGCGGCGTCCTGTCCGCGGGCAATGGGCTTCCTGCCCGGCTCTATGGATGAGGTGGTGGCATGATAGACGGCGGCATAAATGGTATTTTCGCCTTCGCCGGTTTTTACCAGCGCCCCCAGAGCAGGTGTGTTATATAGCTGGTAAGACTGGGCGGTAAAGTCAGTGGTGCTGGTATCTATAACCTCGCCGATGCGGTTTGTATTTAGGTTGTCCAATTTTTTTACCCCCTGCGGTTAATGGTGTATTTAAATCTGTTAAACAGACTGGCGGTGTTAGTTTACATAAACTATACCCAGCGGGTTTTCTTGCTAAGGCTTTTGGCGGAACTGCTGGGGTTTATCTTGCTTGCGGTCAGCATTTCTTCTACCAGTTGGTTGAAAATACGCCTGTCCTGACCGCTGACTACTGCCTGTTCGTGGGCTTCGGAAAGGGAGACGGGGTAGCCATGCCCCAAGCGGCATTGTTCCAGTATCAGGCTGTGGCTTAAGCTTAACAGCTCTTCAGAGCGGGCAGTCCAGCCGGGCAGTTCCACCCGGGCTATTTCTTCACTGGTTTTCAAGTAGTAAAAATATACCCTGTGTTCCCCGTAATATTTTTCCAGTATGGAAGATGAGCTGGCAAACAGGGCGGAGCGTTCACCCGGTTTCAGTATGCGTTCAAACAGCATGCTGTCCGTGACGCCGGAAAGTATGTCACAAGGGCGTTTGCCGTTTGGCAGCTGGTCACACCGGCTGGTGCAGTCTGCCGGTTCGTACGGGCAGTAAAGCAGGCGGAGGGTATTGACTACGTCTGTGCTTCCGGGGTAACTGATATAGCTGGCTAAAGCCACCTGTCTGTCTTTGGTGTTCAGGTTTTGTATTTTGCCTAAATATTTCAGGTAACCGTTTACCAGCAGGTCTTCAACCACGTATTCGGGAAACTCTTTGGAAAGGAGTGACCAGAGTATCAAAGTGCCGTCTGCCAAAGCCAAAGTGGGCAGATTGGGGGAGGCGGCATCTGCCATTTCAGCCAGATGGCGGGTTTCTTCTACGCTTCTTTTTATTCCCAGCAGAGTGCCTTCCACCGCTGTTTCCTTGTTGCCGCAGGAGATTACCATATCTTCGGGGCGGGCATACAGAGCGGGCAGGCTTTCCAGACCGGCAGACGGGGATTGGCCGTACTCCAGCCAAACCCTGCCGATATTTATCAGGTAACAGCGGCTAAGCTGGTGGCGGTCTACATCTATTTGCGAACCGTCTGTGGCCAGTATGCGGTAGCTTTGGGGCAAGGCAGGCGGCGGGTGAGTGGCGTCCGGTATTTCTTCCGGGTGTGCCAAAAGAAAAGTGGTCTTGCTGTGTTCTGCCTTGTCCAGCAAACGCCGGTATTCAGCCGGAGTGCGTTTCATGCCGTTCAGACCGGCCTCAAGGTGTTTTTGATGTTCCAGATCACGGCCTTTTAAGTCTGAGACCATGCTCTGTATCTGAAGGGCGGTTTTGTCCAGGTTTAAAGACAATACCGGTTGTCTCCTTGTTTCTGCATTTGCTTCAGTATAAAACAAGATATGTATTCCCACAAGCAATAAATGGCATTTACGCTATGGTGCTTTCAGGTTTTTGCCCCTAACGGGAGAAGTGTTATAATGATTTTCATGTTAGCCACTCTTCTTAGTGTTACGGTTATATCTTTTTCAGGTGTGCTGATGCCCGGCCCCATGTTTGCCCTGACTCTCTCCCGAAGCTATCACACACCTTGGGCAGGTGCCCAGATTGTACTGGGGCATGTGCTGGTGGAACTGCCTATTATTCTGCTCATTTATTTCGGTTTTGCCGGTTTTTTTGAGATTATCTGGGTGCAGATACTGCTCAGTCTGGCAGGCGGAATTATGATTATTTATATGGGGCTGGGTATGATAAAGGCCCGCCGTGAAGCCGCTCAGGATAAGGCTAATTTTAAATATAATACAGTGGTGTCAGGTGCGGCCATGAGCGCCCTGAACCCGTTTTTTCTGGTCTGGTGGGCAACTGTAGGGGCGATGCTGGTTATGAAGGTATCGGACTATGGGCTGGGGGGGCTGGGGGCTTTGGCGGCTACCCACTGGCTGGTGGATTTAGCCTGGCTTTGCCTGGTTTCATTTATTGTGTACCGCACCCATCATTTGTGGGGGAGCAGGGTGCGGGAGATAGTTTTTATAGGCTGCGGGTTATTGCTTGCGGCATTCGGAGTATATTTTATAATTTCCGGGCTGCAGCTGTGGCTTTCGTAATATTCTGAACCGGAGAAGGTACTCTTATGGCTGTAGGTCTGGTTTATAACCATATATATTTAAACCATGAAACAGGTACCCATGTGGAAAATCCTGACCGCTTGCTGGCGATTATGGAATATATAAACACTCATGGGCTGAAAGACCGTCTGGTGCATATCGAGCCGAAACGGGTGGGGTTGCGTGAACTTGAAAGCTTTCATAAGCGCAGTTATATCAGCCGGGTGGAGGAAGTGGGTTTCAGCGGGGGCGGCTGGCTGGATCAGGATACGGTGATTTCGGTGGATAGTTACGAAGCAGCTTTGTACGCTGTAGGCGGGGTGATTGAAGGGGTGGACAAGGTGCTTTCAGGTGAACTGGAGAGTGTCTTTGTGCTGTGCCGCCCGCCTGGTCATCATGCCTTGCCAGAGGCTTCCATGGGTTTCTGTGTTTTCAATAATGTGGCTTTGGGAGCTTTACATGCTCTGAATAAACATAAACTCAAGCGGGTGGCGGTAGTGGATTTTGATGTCCACCATGGCAATGGTATTCAGCATGTCTGCCTGAATGACCCGCGTGTGACCTATATTTCTACTCACCAGATTCACCATTTCCCCTTTACGGGCGATAGCCGTGAAGATGGTCCTTTCCAGAATATTTTAAACATTCCGTTACCTGAAGGATGCGGAGACAGCCATTACCAGAAGGCCTTTGACGAAGTGATTTGCCCGTATCTTCGGAAATTTGCTCCTGAGCTGATACTTGTGTGTGCTGGCTATGATGCCCACTTTGCCGATGATATGGGTGAAATGTGTCTTTCCCAGAAGGGTTTTGCAGGTATAACCCGTTCCTTGAAGAAAACGGCGGAGGAAGTCTGCCGGGGGAAACTGGTATTCAGTCTGGAGGGCGGTTACCACTATCTGGGTTTGGCAGAAGGAGTGGGGGCTACCCTCTCAGTCTTGTTAAATGAATCCGTACCTCCTCCAAATACCAAAGCCCCCGAAGGGGCTGCGGATAAGCCTGATATCAGTGGGCTGATTCTGGAGTTACGGAGTATTTGCGGGATTAGCTAAATCTGACGGACGTTTCTTACAGCTCATCTGGCATTCCGGGCAGTTTTCCTCGGTGCATGGTTCTACGTGTATAGTTACGTAGTCTATTTTTAGTTTATCTTTCAGGTCTTTTTCCAAATGGTCACATATGGCGTGAGATTTTTCCACCGAAAGCGTTTTGGGCATAACCAGATGCAAATCTACATAACGGTAACTGCCGGCTTTGCGGGTACGCAGGTTATGAAACTCTACCAGCTTTGAGGTATGTTCATTTATCAGTGAGGTGATAGCATCTAACTCTTCTTTAGGCAGGCGGGCATCCACCAGTGCCCCGAAAGATTTGTTGAGGATATCCCAGGCGGCTTTGATGATGAGCAGTGCCACCAGCAAGGCTACGATGGGGTCAAGTATGCTCCAACCGGTCAATTTTACCAGTATAAGACCCAGAAGTACTCCGGCTGAGGTGATTACGTCGGTGGTAAGGTGGGCGGCATCTGCCTCCAGAGCAACTGAATCAGTCTCGTGGGCTATCTTTTTCAGATAGCGCGAAACCAGAGTGTTGGCAATTACGGATATTCCCATGATTACCACACCCCATTCCAGCATTTCCGGGGCAGAGCCTTCTATAAGTCTGTTTACTGCTTCGTAAATAATCCATATAGCGGCTATAAAGATAAGCACGGCCTCTACTGTGCCGCTTACATTTTCCCATTTGCCATGTCCATAAGGATGGTTAATATCTGCCGGCTTGTCAGAGGCCCTGACCCCGAAAAAAGCAATAACTGCGGCTACCAGGTCAAGAGTACTGTGAATAGCCTCTGCCAAAATGCTCACGGAGCCGGTAATAAAACCGACCACTGTCTTCATAACTATAAGCGTTGAGTTGGAAGCTATCGAAAATGAAGCCGCTCTGGTTTTTCTAGTAGCCATTATCTTTCCTTGCATCGTTCAGTTAAGCTTTTTAAAGGGTTTTAATAATTTGCCCCAGTCACCGTTTTCCCAGGTAACCAGCAGGGAAGGGGCGACAAAAAGAGAATCATAAGTACCGGCAATAAGGCCGATAAGCATTACGATACTAAGGTTCTGGATGGATGCACCTAGGAAAAGCATAAGGGCTACCACGGTAATAATAACTGTAAAGCTGGAATTGATGGAACGGACTATAGTTTCCATAATACTCTGGTTTACTATCACCTCAAAGCTGGGGTGAATGCCTTTGAGCTGGTTTTCCCGTATGCGGTCAAAGACTACCACAGTGTTGTTGATACTGTAACCGATAACGGCCATAATGCCGATAACAAACATAAGGTTTATTTCCCAGCCGAATATACCGGCCAGTAGGGCGAAGATGCCCAGCACCACCAGTGCGTCATGGAAAAGGGCGATGACTGCGCAGGTGCCGTAATGGAAGGGTTTGGGCATACGGCGGAAGGCCCAGGTGACATACAGCAGAATGCCTACCAGTGCCGCCCCGACAGCTATCAGGGCCATTTGGGTGGTTTGTTTGGCAATCAGGGGGTCTACATTTTCAAAACCACGTTCGGTCAGGTTGCCGAATGTTTCCTCTAAGGAAGTTTCCAAGGAGACTTTCTGGCTGACATCAAGTTCGGTGGTGCGGATAAGATAGTCTCCGTCACCGGTTATCTGAACAATAGCTTCATTGTGTCCCAGACTTCTAAGCTCCTGAGTTAGTTCATCAATACTGATGGTCTGGTCAAATTTGACGGTCAGTATTGATCCGCTGGAAAAGTCTATGCCGGGTTTCAGCCCGAATATCAGCAGCGAGGCCAAACCGGCCAATATTATCAGGGCAGATATAAATATAAACAGGGGTCTGTGCTGTATTATTTTATTCATTTTTGCCTCTTGTCTGGGTTGTGAATAGAGCAAGCTTTTTACCTGTTTTAGTACCTACAAAAAGCCTGAGCAATGTGCGGGTAACAAAAATGGCGGTGAACATGCTGACGGCTACACCTAAAAACAGGGTTACGGCGAAGCCTTTAACCGGTGCACCGGCTGCAATAGTACCGCCCACCCAGAACAGAATGCCGCAGGCAATAAAGGTGGTAACGTTGGAGTCCCAGATGGCAGACCAGGCACGAGAGAATCCGGCTTCTACCGCCGCCCCCAGTGTCTTGCCAGTCAGCAGCTCCTCTTTCAAACGGGCAAATATAAGGATATTGGCATCTACCGCCATACCTGCCGATACTATGAAACCGCCGATACCCGCCAAAGTAAGAGTAACAGGTACCAGCTTGAAGAGAGCTAGTACGATAACTCCGTAGAAAACGAGAGCGATACTGGCAAGAAGACCGGGCAAACGGTAAAAAGCTATCATAAATATCATAACCAGAATTATGCCTACCAGGCCGGCTTTTACTGCCAGGTCCACAAAGTTTTGACCTAAGGTAGGTGAAACGGTTTGCTCGTATATCGGTTCAAGTGGTACTGGCAGACGGCCTGCGTTCAGCTGGTTGGAAAGCATTTCTGCTTCGTTGTAGCTTAAGCCTTCTATAACGCCGCTGGTTTCAATAACGTTGTTAATAACAGGTGCAATCGGTATTCCGTTATCACCGGAAAGGGCTTCGTCACCTTCAAAAATACCCAACTGCTGGTTCAGGAGACGGGTGGTAATTTCTTTGGATAACTGGGCGCCGATGTCATCCCATTCAAATACCAGCAGTATATTGCCGTACTGGTCCCGGTTGACATAAGTGCTGTCTTTAAAGTAGGCACTGGTCAGGGCGTACTCAACTCCGTCAATTGTAGCGGTGGACGGTTTCCATTTGCCCAGACTGTTTTCCCATTTATAGTCTTCACCGTCAGCCGCCAGTTCGCCAAATTCCAGCAGGGCGGTACGGCCGATACGGGCTTTTTGTTCGTCTGTAATATCCAGCCCCGGCAGTTCAACCACTATACGGTCATCTCCCTGGCGCTGGATTGATGCTTCGGTTACACCTAATGGATTTATGCGGTTGGAGATAACTTCAACCACTCCGTCCATTACCCCATCAATATTGCTTTCGTCTACGTTGGACAGGTCAGCCTGATATACCATGTGCAGGCCTCCCTTTAAGTCCAGACCGAACAGGATTCCCTTGCCCAGAAGTGCGCCCTTGTCTGTTGGCAGCACTATGGTAAAGGCAAGGATCATGGCGGCCAGTATGGCCAAAAACACGAGCCCGTTTTTCCTTCGCATAATTCTCCCCAAGCTAATTTAGATTATTTTCAGGCTTGCTCCCAAGCCTTTGGCTGATAAATTTAAAGGCCTCCTGGCGGTTTTTTATTTCACCGGCCGCCTGGGCCTCGGCAATTTCACCAAGCAGGGTTCTTATCCGGGGGCCTGGCCTGAGCGAAAAATGTTCTATCAGGTCGGTACCGGTTACCAGACGTTTCGGAGTAAGTCTGGTCTGCTGTTTTTTCTGCTCTGATAAAATGTGCGCTACTATATTAACATGTTCTTGCCAATTTGCCACCATCAAATTCGGCCCGTCTGTTGCCAAATGGTCTGCCAGACTCAGGTAAAGGGTGGCGGCGGCAGCTTCCGAAAGGTCACGGAAATAGCGGTAAACAGCTTTTGGAGAAGGCAGCTGACCATCAGGATTCATTTGCACCGGGCGCAGGTGGTAGCAGACCATTTTTTCTACTAGTAAAATTTCCTTTTTTGAAAAACGCAGGCGGGTGAGTATTTGACTGCTTAAGCGGCTGCCTTCCAGCGGGTGTCCGGTAAAACGTATCCGCCCGTCAGGGTCCGTGCTGCGTGTCTGGGGTTTGGCGATATCGTGCAGCAGGGCGGCCAGTTTGGTTAAGGTGCGGATACTGGAAGTGCCGCTTATTTTCCCGGCAAAATATTTTTCGAAGCCGCTTTCACGGTAGATTTCGGTGATGATTTCAGGGTTCTGGTAAGGCCAGACAGACCTGCCCAGTATGGCATCAAGTGCATAAATGGTTTTTATGGAGTGTTCCAGCACATCCCAGGTGTGTTCATAGGGCTGAGGGTGGCGGTAGCAGGGAGCAAGCTCCGGAAATATGTTTAGCAGCAGTCCCAGCTCAAGGCACTTTTCCCAGATGCCGGGCTGGCTGGTTTCAAGGAGTTTCAGCAGTTCTTCCCGAACCCTTTCGCCGGCAACGGTTGATATAAGGGCGGCGTGGGCGGCGATAAGGCTTTGGGTTTGCCCGTCAAGTGCAAAGCCAAGTTCGGCTGATAAGCGGATAGCCCTTAGCAGCCTAATAGGGTCAGCACTGAATACATCTGCTGAGGTTACCCGTATAACCCGGTTTTCAATATCCGGTAGCCCCTGCGTGGGGTCAATTATGGCCTGTATCGGCAGGTTGCCCTGATGTACAGCAGACAAGGGTGCGGCCATGGCGTTAAGTTTGAAATCACGCCGGGTGAGGTTGGCAGTGATATCTGCTGTGCCGGAGATATCCAGCTGAAAAGCGGGCAGGATTACTCTAAAGACGTCATTCTCGGCATCCAGCACCACCTGAGTGGCTTTGAAATAACCGGAGATTTTGGCAGAAGCGGCTTGTCCGCTGCCAGTGATGCACAGGTCAATATCGGCAGTGGGTTTTTTAAGTACCAGATTACGCAAAAAACCGCCTACCAGATAGACTTCGCTAGCTTCTTCTGAAAATAAACGGCGGAGGTCTTCAAGCAGGGCGGCGGTTTTTTTATCAATACGGAGCAGCAGGTTTTTATTCGTCACGGCCTTCACCCAAAAATCTACTAAACTATACTCCGAACGTATCTTCAATATCAAGAAAATTACGTTTGGATAGCTTCGGGTTACAAACGTTCAGAACATACCTATATTACTGCTGCCAGACAAGGCGGCATCTGAAGGTAAGTAATATTTACTTGCTAGGTCATGGATTTGGATATGCTTTTCAGCATGGCCAGAATAGCAATAACCGCTCTTTGCAGCTCAATGGGCTCTTGTGCCAGCACTTTAGCTACATAAGGGTCAAGTTGTCTGGGGGTAGAGGTATATTCCGCTTCTATCTCCGAGATACTGTCCTTCTGGGGGGTAAGATATCCGGCCAGAGTGAATAATTCATCTTCTTCAAAACCCAAGGGATGAGCAATTCTTTTGAGTATTCTGGCAGACGGAAATCGTTCGCCGCGCTCAATACGCCCCAGGTGGGAAGGAGAGACGTTGGTCTTGGCGGCCAATTCTTGCAGGGTAAGCGGTATTTTTACCCTTTGCTGACGGATTATCTCTCCAAGGTCTGCCCAGCCATTTGATGATGTGGCTTTACTCATGATCTTCCTGCCTTAGATATAATTCGGGTAAGGACTGAATATGATAAAGATACAATAGTATTATACGATAACGCTAACTCATATGCCAGATGTCAATTTATGAGCTTTGTACAATGTATACCACCCAAAAGCAAGTGTCAAAATATGTGTTATTGGGAAGCTTGAATTATACAAATGGAATATAGATTAGTATTATATTTCAGGTCTATTCTGAATAAAAATAGTGCTTTGTATTATGACTATAGTACTTAAATGGTTTAGCACAAGCCATATGGGTCAAGGTCAATACTCCAGCCCTGTCCAAAACTGATATTCCGAAGGAAATCTGCCGGGTTTGGTGAGCGCAGTATTAGTTGGTACCTATAGCGTCCCCGCAGACGTTGGATGAAAGCGGGAGCCGGCCCTAAAATTTCCAGACTGCCTGAACCGCCTGCATCAGCTTTTTCCCGGAGGGTTTCAGCCATAACTTCAGCCTGTTGCCGGCAAAAGTCATGGTTTAAATGGCTGAAAACAATGCAGGCTAATTTCCGGAAAGGAGGGTTATTCAGTTCCCGGCGGTAGGTTATCTCCTTGGCATAAAAACCCTGATAATCATGGCAAACTGCTGCCTGAATGGCGTAGTTTTCGGGCGTATAGGTCTGGATAATCACTTTCCCTCCTGATATACCCCGGCCTGCCCGTCCGGCTACCTGTGCCAGCAGCTGGAATGTGCGTTCGCCTGCCCTGAAATCAGGCAAGTTCAGACTGATATCCGCGTTTATTACTCCTACCAGAGTAACTGCAGGCAGGTCAAGCCCTTTGGCTACCATCTGGGTGCCGATAAGTATATCTGCCTGATGGCGGCTGAACGTATCCATTATCTGCTGGTGTTTATTTTTGCCTCTGGTTACGTCACTATCCCAGCGCAGCAGTCTTGCCTGTGGAAAAGCCAGTCTTGTTTCTTCCTCCAGTTTCTGGGTGCCTATACCAAGGTATTTAATCCTGCGGCTGCTGCATTTTGGGCAGGTAAGAGGGTTGGAGTATTGCCTGCCGCACTGATGACAGACCAGATTTTCCTGGTCTGGGTGATATGTGAGCGGAGCATCACAGCTTTTGCACATGGCTACATAACCGCAATCACGGCACTGGATAAAACTGGCACCGCCCCGGCGGTTTATGAATAAAATGGCCTGCTCATGGTTTGCCAGTACTTTTTCAATGGAGGCGTGCAGGTTGCGGGAAAAAATGCTACGGTTGCCCTCGGAGAGTTCGGTGCGCATATCTACCAGCTCGGTTTTTGGCAGGGAAGCGCCTCTATAGGGGGTCAGGCGTTCGGGCAGTTCCAGAAGCTGGTAAATGCCGTGTTTGGCTTTGAAATAGCTGTCAATATCCGGAGTGGCACTGCCAAGTACCACTACAGCACCGTACTCTTCAGCCATTTTATTAGCAACGGTGCGGGTATGATAACGCGGCTGCGGGTCCTGCTGTTTATATGTCCATTCATGCTCTTCGTCTATGATGATAATGCCGGGTTTGTCCAGAGGGGCAAAAAGGGCGCTTCTGGGGCCGATTACGATATCTGCCTGATCGTTTTTTATCCTTTGCCATTCGTCAAACTGTTCACCCGGACTGAGGCGGCTGTGCAGCACGGCTATTTTGCCGGGGAAACGCCCTGCAAAACGGGCAATAGTCTGGGGGGTAAGGGATATTTCGGGTACCAGTACAATACCCTTTCTGCCCAGACGCAGGGTTTCAGCCAGTGACTGCAGATATATTTCGGTTTTACCGCTGCCGGTTATGCCATGAAGTAAAAATGTTCGGGGATTCGGGTCATTTTCAGGCAGGGTATTCAGGGAATGGGTGATGGCCTGCAAACACTTTGCCTGAGGAGGGCTTAGCTCAAGGTGCAGCATGGGGGTTATTTGACTGTAATCTATGGGCTGGCGGAATACCTGATGTTCTTCGGTACTTACCAGCCCCTTTTGTTCAAGAGCCTTTAAGACGGCCGAATTATTTTTAAAGAGCAGGTTCAGCTGGCTCTTGGCAATGCCTAGCGGATTTTTCCGCAGGCACTCAAAAATATCTGTCTGGCGGGGGGATAACTTAGGGAGATTCTGGTTTTTAATAAATGCCAATGCCTGCCCGCTCAGGCGGAAGTGTTTTTCAAATTTGGTTTGTACCCTTGCAGGGCTTATCCGGTAGGTGCGTTTTACCAGCCCCTGATTTATAAGTTTGATTAGGGCGTTTTGGGTGGTTTTCTTGCCGAATATTTTTTCCAGTTCACTCTGGGGAGTAACATCTCCGGCTTTTAGCCGGTCAAATATTTTTTGCATATTTGGGCTTAAGGTTTCAGACGGGTTTTTTGCTGTAGCTGGCGGGATGGTCTCCAGGCTGATATAGGCCAGGCTTTGGCGTTCAAAAGACGGCGGCAGCATGAGGGCTACTGCTTCGTAAATACTGCATAAATAGGTTTGGCTTATCCACTTGGCTAACTTCAGCTGGTGAAAAGAAAGAAGCGGCGTATCAGAGATAACGCCGCAGATTTCACGTGTTTGCCCGAATGCCGGCTGGTCAGTTATTTCAAGGACTATGCCCTGAACTATTTTAGGTCCGAAAGGAGCCCAGACCGCCTGGCCGGGTTTTATTTCTAACCCCAATGGTATGGAGTAGGAAAAACTGCCCGGTCTAAGTACCGGAGTGTTTACGGCCAGTTCGGCAAAAGCCAATCCATATACCCCCTAAGAGAGCTTAAGAGGGTGTTTGTTTAACTTCTTTGATGCGGGCAGCTTTCCCGGAAAGCTTGCGCAGGTAGAACAGGCGGGCACGGCGTACTTTACCCTTCTTCATAATCTCAACCTTGGTAACGTTGGGTGAGAGGAAGGGGAAGGTGCGTTCAACACCTACGCCGTAGCTTATGCGTCGAACGGTGAAATTGCCGCCGTCAGCGGCCTGTTTTATTTTAAGGACTACACCCTGAAACATCTGAATACGTTCTTTGTCGCCTTCTTTAATGCGGGCGTGTACTTTTATGGTATCACCGGGGCCGAAACTCGGCAGAACTTTTCCCTCTGCGGTATTTTCTACAGCAACTGTTTCTTCAGCTGCGGTTTCTTCTTCATTGGTTTCAGGGGTTTCCTGATTATTCATAGTCTCTTCCATGGCGGTAAAAACTCCTTTAAATATCAACGGAATATTAAAACACAAACCCAATTCATAATCAAGTGCGCGGGTTTGGCAGAGGGGATGCGGGGTGTTTGCATACCTTATATATAATACCGGGTTTTAATCTTTGGGGTTTTCTTCGGCCAGTATTTCGTCCATCAGCTTGCGGTCTGTTTTGGAGAGGGTTATTTTTTCAAGCATATCCGGGCGTCTTTTCAAAGTACGCCGCAGAGATTCTTTACGACGCCAGCGGTCTATCCGGGCATGATTGCCTGAAAGAAGTACCTCCGGTATACCCCAGCCCCTGAATACCGGGGGACGGGTGTAGTGGGGGTGTTCCAGCAGGCCATTTGAGTGGGAGTCTTCTTCTGAGGAGTCTTCTGAACCAAGTACGCCGGGTATCAGGCGGGAAACCGTATCTATAACTACCATGGCGGCCAGTTCCCCGCCGGTCAGCACAAAATCACCTATGCTTATTTCGTCTGTGGCCAGATGTTCCCGCACCCGCTCGTCAAAGCCTTCGTAATGGCCGCAGATTATAATCAGCCGCTGGTTGCCTGCCAGTTCGCGGGCGACAGATTGGTTAAAGGTGCGTCCCTGCGGGGAAAGGAGAATTACCGGGGCAGGGGTAGGATCTTTTTCCATGACCGCCTCTACTGCCTCAAACAAAGGTTCGGGCTTAAGCAGCATGCCGGCACCGCCGCCATAGGGGGAATCATCTACCGCATGGTGCTTGTCATGGCTGAAATCCCTGAAGTTATGTATTTCTAACCTTACCAGATTTTTGTCTGCTGCCCGCTTGAAAATACTCTCTTCAAAAGGGGACTGAAACATCTCCGGAAAAAGGGTTAATACATCTATTTTCAAGCTTTTCTCTCCTATTTTTACCCCTTGACGCTGTTCTATTTTAGCATACCCTTTTGGCCAGACCCAAAAGCCAAAAAGGTATACAAAAATATATTTTTAAAGGCTTGACAATAGGGGTGTTCGCTTATAGAATGGGAAAAAGTGGGGTAATGTGGTAAGTCGGGGAGAGAGTATCTAAGAAGATGTTTTTTGGAGAATTTGAGTACAAGCTGGACGAAAAGGGGCGTTTCCCTTTGCCTCCCGCCATCAGGCCCAGCCTGAAGGACGGCTTGATACTTGCACCCGGCACCGGTGAGAAATGCATTTACGCTTACCCCCTGTGCGAATGGAAAAAACTGGCTGAAAGCCTGAAGAGTACTACAGTTGCTCCCAGCAAGATGCGCCGCTTAAACAGGGCTCTTTTCGCTTTGGCTTTTGATGTTAATCTGGATGCCCAAGGACGTCTAACCCTGCCTGCACCCTTGAAAAACTATGCTGGGGTTAATATAGAGGTTATTGTGGCAGGTGTCAACAATTATTTAGAAATTTGGGATAAAGAGACCTGGGAATCTGAAAAGAAGGCCAGCCAGGAGCAGGCATGGCAGATAATAGAAACGCTTGAGGGGAATTAAACAGAAGTGACTGAGTATCCTCATATACCGGTTATGCTGGAAGAGTCTATACAGGGGTTGGGGGTTATACCCGGCGGCCGTTATGTGGACTGCACTTTGGGGGCAGGTGGTCACTCCGAGGCTATTTTGGAGCACAGTTACCCTGGCGGACAGCTTTTGTCTATAGATACAGATCCCAAGGCTATAGCTTTGGCTGCTGAGCGCCTGAAAGGTTTCGGCAGTTCGGTTTTACTGGTAAATGATAACTTTGCAAATTTGAAAGATATATGCCAGCGGTACGAATATATGCCGGTGCATGGCATTTTGTTTGATTTAGGTCTTTCCTCCATGCAGCTTGACAGAGAGGAATCCGGGTTCAGTTTTCAAACTGAAGCTCCTCTGGATATGCGTTTTTCACCCGGTCAGGAACTCTCGGCGGCGGATATCGTTAATACTTATGACCTTGCAGAGCTTTCAGATTTGATTTGGAAGTACGGTGAAGAGCCTTTCAGCCGGCGGATTGCCCGGGCTATTTTAGAGAAAAGGCCGTTTAAAACAACTACCGAATTGGCGTCTGTTATTGAAAAAGCGGTTGGGGGGCGTCACGGGCGGATTCATCCTGCCACCCGGACTTTCCAGGCTTTGCGGATAGCGGTAAACGAGGAGCTTTCGCACCTTGAGAGCGCTCTTGCACAGGCCCAAAGCCTTTTGGGACATGGCGGGCGGCTGGTAGTGATAAGCTACCATTCGCTTGAGGACCGCATTGTAAAACAATATTTTCAGAAAGAAGCCAAGGGCTGTATCTGCCCGGATGATATACCCCAGTGTGTTTGTGATCACCAGCCTTCGCTGAGAATAATAAACCGCCGGGTGATTACTCCGTCGGATGAAGAAATATCCCGAAACCCGCGCAGCCGGAGCGCCAAGATGCGGGTAGCGGAACGGATTATAGAACCCGGTGATGGGCGTTTTTTTTCCAGCCGGGCAGATGAATTAGTTAATCATGTCAGCGAAACTGGCTCTGTTCGGCACGGACAGGCTAAACATAAGGGGGTGGTCCAGAGGGGAGGCAGCTGATGTGCGGAAAGGACTAATGTTCCCGTAAGGGATTTTTGAGATACACGGTTTTGCAAATGGAGGGAGATATATGAAAAACAGAATCGTTACAGCGATTGATGTCGGCACTACCAAGATCTGTACTATAATTGCCGAAGTAAATCCTGTGGGCGGTGTCAACGTAGTTGGTGTTGGCATAGGTCCTTCGCAGGGTTTACATAAAGGTCTGGTAGTAAACATCAATGACGCACGGGAGTCCATCAGGGAGTCTATCCGTAAGGCGGAGCAGGCTTCCGGATACAAGGTTGAGTCCGCCTATGTAGGCGTAACCGGACGCCACGTGGCCTCTATGAACAACAGGGGTGTGGTGGCTATTACCAGGAATGACCGCCTGGTAAGAAGTGATGACCTGAAGCGGGTTATGGCTACCGCTCAGAATATCAGCGTCCCCAATGACCGCAAACTGCTCCACGTTATTCCCAGAACCTATGCAGTAGACGGCCAATCCGGGGTAAAAAACCCGGTAGGTATGCATGGTTTCAGGCTGGATGTGGAAACACATATTATTACTGCGGCCGCTACCTCGGTACAGAATCTGGTAAAATGCATTCGGGGGCTGGGCATTGATATTGATGACCTGGTACTTGAACCTATTGCTTCCAGTGAAGCTGTACTGACTGATGACGAAAAGCAGGTGGGTGTTATCCTGGCCGATATCGGCGGCGGCACCACTGATATCTGCGTCTTCAAAGATGGTAGTATCTGGCACACAGCTATTATCCCGGTGGCTGGTTATCAGCTGACACGTGATGTGGCTATTGGCCTGGGCCTTCCTTTTGATGTTGCCGAGGAAATGAAGAAACGCTACGGCAGCGTCCTGCCCGTATATGAAACTAAAATGGAATCTCCCAGCCCTATCTGTGAAGATGGCCATGGCGTTTCTTATCAGGACCTTTGTGACATCATCCGCGCCCGGGTTGAGGAAGTTCTCCGCCTTATTATGCTGGAAATACCGAACTCTGATTATGACAGCCTGGTACCGGCAGGGCTGGTACTTACCGGCGGCAGCTCTAATCTGGCGGGTATGGAAACTCTGGGACGGGATATCCTGCGCATACCGGTAAGGGTAGGAAACCCTGACAAAGTATACGGCATTATAGATTCACTTCATGACCCGGCTTATGCCACCGGTGTAGGCCTTCTCATCTGGGGTGCCAAACACCAGCCGGTCAAAAAATCCTGGCTGGATAATCTCGGCTTTTTCGGCCGAATGCGTAACTTGCTCAAGGGTTTTGCCGGTCTGTTCGGGACTAATTAGGTAAAGTAAATATTTAGAGTGATATAAGGAGAATATAAAAATGGCTAAAACAAGTTTCGTTCCCAATCCCGCCAGAATTAAAGTATTCGGCTGTGGCGGCGGCGGTTGCAATGCTGTTACCCGCATGGTCCGTGAAGAAATACAGGGTGTTGAGTTTATTGCTATCAACACTGATGCCCAGGCTTTGGCTATCACTGAAGCTCCTATCCGCCTCCAGATAGGCGAAAGAGTTACCCGCGGTTTGGGTGCCGGCGGCGACCATAACATGGGTCAGAAGGCGGCCGAAGAGAGCCGTGATGAAATCCGTGAGATAGTTAACGGGGCGGATATGGTCTTTGTAACTGCCGGCATGGGCGGCGGTACCGGCACAGGTTCTGCTCCCATTGTAGCCGAAGAGTCCAAGAAAAGCGGCGCTTTGACTATTGCCGTTGTTACCAAGCCCTTCACTTTTGAAGGTGCTCACCGTGCCTCTACCGCCAAAGAAGGCATTAATCGCCTGCTGGGCAAGGTAGATACCCTGATTATTATCCCTAATGACCGTTTGCTGGATTTGTGCGACCAGAAGACCGGCGTTGATGCTGCCTTCAAAATGGCTGATGATGTACTGCGCCATGGCGTACAGGCTATTTCCGAGGTAATCACCGTTCCCGGTTTGATCAACCTGGACTTTGCTGATGTGCGTGCCGTTATGCGGGATGCCGGCCCGGCCTGGATGTCTATCGGTTATGGTTCCGGCAAAAACAGGGCTTCAGATGCTGCCAAGAGCGCTCTGGCCAGCCCCTTGCTGGATGTTTCCATCACCGGCTCCAAGGGTGTTCTTTTCAATATAGTGGGCGGTCCTGACCTGAGCCTTATGGAAGTTAACGAAGCAGCGGATGTTATTAAGCAGGCAGTTGATCCTGACGCCAACATCATTTTCGGTGTGGCTTCAGACTCATCCATGGGTTCAAATGTAAAGATAACCCTGATTGCTACCGGTTTTGTTTCCAAGATTGGTATGGCCGAAGAAGAGGGTGATGATGCCATTACCCGCCAGCTGAAAGGTATCAAGACCGAAGACGAGCTGGATGTACCTTCCTTCCTGCGGAGACCGTTATTCAATCGGGCTCGCCCGGTTGCACCGCCGGTGGATACCCGCTCTAACAAGCCCTCTTCCAGGATTTCCTGGTAAGTCTGGTATAGATAATATAGCAGGGCTGCAGTTTATAAACTGCAGCCCTGTTTCTTTGTAAAAAATAGGACTATATACGTATTGACTACCACTATCCCTTGTGTTAATCTATCTGCGCAACACAATATACAGTGTTGGAGGGCGTAGTGGATTGTCCTTATTGCAGTCACCCTGATTCCAAGGTGATAGATTCCAGAGATGTAGATGACGGGGTCCGCCGAAGACGTGAATGTGTGGTTTGCGGGCAGCGCTTTACTACTTATGAACGTTTTCAGCCGGCCGGTCTTTTTGTAGTTAAGAAAGATCAGCGCCGTGAAGAGTTTAACAAAGAAAAATTGCTGAGCGGTCTCAGACGTGCTTGTGAAAAACGCCCCTTGCCAGCCGGAGCGGTGGATAAAATAGCTGGTGATATAGAAGCTGAAATTTACAATATGGGCAAGGCCGAAATACCCAGTACCCTTTTGGGGGATATGGTTATGGAAAAGCTTAAGGCACTGGATAATATTGCCTATGTGCGTTTTGCCAGTGTTTATCGTGAGTTTACCGATATTACCCAGCTTAAAAAAGTAGTAGATAATTTGGTAAACGGACAGGACGAGGGCATACATAAAGGGCAGCTTAGCCTGTTGCCTGAAGATAAGATTTCCCCCAAGACCAGATATCAGAGGAGATGACATGGTAAATCACGTAAGCGGTAAGAAACCAACTCCGGTTAATCGCAACCGCGTGGCCCGCGCTATGTTTGTAGCCGCAGCCTCAATGGGTATTTCCGATAGAGTCCAGATAGAAACGCTTATCAGCCAGCTTATAAAGAAGCTGGAAAAACCGGTAGGTTTACCTGGTATGGAAGATTTGCTGCCCAGTGATTTAAAAGCACCTGCGGTACTGGCCACAGATGATGAGATAGATATAATGGTCAAAGAGGTGCTGGAGGAAGGCAACAAGGACAAACAGACCCAAATTAATATCCAAGCCAAGGAGGAAGAACCTATGCCGGTAAAAGTACAAGTTAAATCTGAAATTATGGCTGATGCCAAAGCTGAAGGGCTGAAGCTTACAGATAATGCCGTGTGCGTGCTGGAACGCCGCTATCTGAAAAAAGACAAGCAGGGGAAGCCCACCGAAACTGTGGAAGATATGTTCCGCAGGGTGGCCCGTACTATTGCCATGGGGGAGCTTATTTATAACCCCAAGGCAGACGTAAGAAGCCGTGAGGACGAGTTTTATAACCTGATGACCCGTCTGGAGTTTTTGCCCAATTCTCCCACCTTGATGAATGCCGGGCGTGAGCTGGGGCAGCTTTCGGCCTGTTTCGTTCTGCCGGTAGATGATTCCATTGAGTCTATTTTTGATGCCGTAAAGCATACCGCTATGATACATAAAAGCGGCGGCGGCACCGGCTTTTCATTTTCCCGCCTGCGTCCCGAACAGGACCGGGTGGGTACTACCGGAGGGGTTGCCAGCGGGCCTGTGTCCTTTATGCGCGCCTTTGATGTGGCAACTGATGTTATCAAGCAGGGCGGCACCAGACGGGGCGCCAATATGGCTATATTGAGTATTGACCACCCTGATATCATGAAGTTTATCCATGCCAAAGATAAGGCCGGGGTGCTGACTAACTTTAATTTGTCGGTGGCTATTACCGATAAATTTATGCAGGCGGTGAAAGACGGGGTTGATTATGATTTGCTTAATCCCCACAATGGTGAGGTTGTTTCCCGTCTGAATGCTACCGAAGTGTTTAACAAGATTGTTCACATGGCCTGGAAGACGGGTGACCCCGGTATTGTGTTTATAGACCGCATAAATGCTTATAATCCCACTCCCCAGTTGGGGCGGATTGAAAGCACCAATCCCTGCGGTGAACAGCCGCTGCTGCCTTATGAATCATGCAATCTGGGGTCTATAAACCTGTCACGCATGGTGACTGTAAGCGGCGGTAAAAGTACGGTTGATTATAAGAAACTCAGCCGGGTGATAAAGAGTGCGGTTCGTTTCCTGGATAATGTCATAGACGTAAATAAATTTCCTCTGCCACAGATTGAAGAGATGACCAAGAAAAGCCGTAAGATTGGCCTGGGAGTTATGGGTTTTGCAGATATGCTTTTAGAACTGGGCATACCTTACAATTCGGAAAACTCTATCAAGCTGGCAGAGGAAATAATGTGCTTTGTAAATGACGAAGCACACAAATTCTCTTCAGAGCTGGCAGTGGAGAGGGGTGTGTTCCCTGCTTACCGCGGAAGTATCTATGAGAAGAGCGGCCGCCCCATGCGGAATGCTTCCTGCACTACTATTGCACCCACCGGTACTTTGTCTATTATAGCCGGCTGTTCTTCGGGTATTGAACCCCATTTTGCCCTGTGTTTCACCCGCAATATACTGGACGGCACCAAGATGATAGAGGTTAACCCGTATTTTGAGCGGGCTGCTAAAGAAGGCGGATACTATTCCGAGGAGCTTATCAAATCTCTGGCTGAAGGAGCGCATTTGGATGAGGCTGATGTGCCAGATGAGGCTAAAGAACTGTTCGTAACTGCTCACCAGATTGTACCGGAATGGCATGTGCGTATACAGGCTGCCTTCCAGAAATGCACTGATAATGCCGTTTCCAAGACAGTCAATTTTTCACGTGATGCTGGTGAATGTGATGTAGCCGATGTCTACAAGATGGCTCATGCCCGTAACCTCAAGGGTATTACTATCTACCGTGATGGCAGCCGCGAAGATCAGCCTATGTCTACCGGCAAGGCCGAAAATAAAATTGAGACCCCGGCGGCGGTTGTTAACCCGAATTTGATGCCCCGCAAACGTTCCAAAGTAACCCAGGGTATCACCGAAAGGGTTACTACAGGTTGCGGATATATCTATGTTACTGTAAACTCTGACGAGCATGGAATTTGTGAGGTGTTTTCCTCACTGGGCAAAGCTGGAGGTTGTGCCTCTGCCCAGCTGGAATCCACCTGCCGGCTTATTTCGCTGGCACTGCGCTCAGGTATGGAAGTGGCTTCGGTAGTAAAACAGCTTAGAGGTATCCGTTGCCCGTCTATTGCCTGGGATGAAAGTAAAGCTGTGTTAAGCTGTGCCGATGCTATTGCCAGTGTGCTGGAAAAACATGTAGACGGTTATACCAAGCCGGTGGCAGGTTCGGCAAAAACTGTAAGTGCAAACGCTCTGGTAAGGAATATAGCCGGGCAGTGCCCCGAATGCGGCAGCATTTTGGTCTATCAGGAGGGGTGCTTTATCTGCCCTGGTTGTGGTTATACTAAATGCTAAAAAATAATGGAGGATATAAAATGGAAAATATTAAGGATATGCTGGCTCTGGTACTGGTTGCCGCTGGATTTATGTATCTTATGATAATCACTGTGGCTGGTCTGCTGGCTTAGCTGTATCCTAGTTAGTTTTGGTATTAAAACACCTCTCCTGCCTTAAAAACAGGATAGGTGTTTTTTTATCTTAAATAATATATTATAGAATCAAGTCTGTATGTGGGTGGTGATTGATGACGGATACGCTTGAAAGGGTGATGATATTTATAGATGGCAGCAATATGTATCACTATCTCAAATCTCATTTTCAAAGAACAGACATAGATTTTGGTTGTTTTTGCTCTAAAATTGCCGGACGTAGGCGGCTGGTGCGTATTTACTATTATAATGCTGAGGTAGGCCGTAAGGAAGAACCGGAACGTTTTAATGACCAGAGGAAGTTTTTTACCAGTTTGGAAAAGATATCTTATATGGAGCTCCGGCTGGGTAGGCTGGTATATTCCGGGTGGCCTTCTACTCCTCCGTATGAAAAAGGGGTTGATGTGCTGTTGTCTACTGATATGCTGAGCCACGGATTCAAGAATAACTTTGATACAGCTATACTGGTGGCAGGCGACAGTGATTTTGTGAGTGCCCTTCAGGCAGTTAAGGATAATGGCAAAAATGTGGAGGTAGCACTTTTCGGCAAGGAAAGAACCTCTATGGAGCTTCGTAAAGTAGCAGACAAAATTATCGCTGTGGACGGGCGTCTGCTGCGTAACTGCTGGAAACAGCAAAGAAACAACTATGGCACGCAAAGACCGCCTCAAGAATCGTAAAGAACTTTCACGCACCCGGGTTTCTTATGCCTCCTCAGAGAGGGTAGCCGGTGAAAGCGGAGTTGTTATAAAGGATTGGGGTGGCAGATTACCTCTGGCAGTTGCTTATCCCAACTCTTACTATGTGGGTATGTCAAATTTGGGGCTTCATACCCTTTACCGTTTAATAAATAACTATCCTCAATATCTGGCGGAGAGGTTTTTCTGGGAAGGCGGTGCCGCCAAAGGCCGCCCGACCTTAAGTGTGGAATCACGCCGCCCGTTTACTGATTATGTATCTATTTTGTTTACCCTTTCCTACGAACTGGATTTTCTGAATATACCCTCCATGCTGGCTGATTGCGGTATGCCGCTCTATGCACGTGAAAGGGACGAGACTTTTCCGCTGGTTATCGGCGGGGGTGCCTGCATAATGTCTAACCCGGCGCCGGCAGCTGATTTTTTTGATGTGTTTTGCATAGGTGAGGCCGAGGCTATTCTGCCTGAGTTGTTGCCTGTGCTTGCCGAAATGGCAGGTGAACCTAAAAGACTGGTTCTGGAACGTCTGGCAAGAATATCCGGTTTATATGTGCCGTCTCTACCTCCGGAAAAACCGGTGGAAAGAGTATTTCCAGCTGAACTTACTCAAGGGGTAGGAACGGCAGTTTTCAGCAAGGCAACCGAACTGGGAGAGATGTACCTGATGGAAGTAGAACGCGGCTGCGGACATCAGTGCCGGTTTTGTCTGGTGGCGGGAGTGTTTTGTCCTTTGCGTTACCACCCTTTGGAGTTACTTTTGAAACAGGCTGAAGAAGGTATGCTTGAGCGTAAGAGGATAGGTTTGGTAGGGCCGGTAGTGAGTGATCACCCTCAGGTGGCGGAGTTGATTTCCCGTTTGCGGGGTATGGGTGTCGGTTTAAGCATAAGTTCACTTCGGATAAAGCCATTGTCTGAAAAAATGCTTACCGAACTGGCACTTTCGGGTGTTTCCAGTCTGGCTATGGCACCGGAGGCCGGTTCTGAAAGGCTGCGGAGGATTATCCGCAAAGGGATAACCGAAGATGACATAATGCGGGCAGCTGCTTTGGTTGCAGAACAAGGTTTCCGCCAGTTGAAGTTTTATTTTATGCTGGGGCTGCCGGGTGAGACTGACGAAGATATAGAAGAAATGATAAACCTGGCTGAAAAAGCCCAGCAGGTTATGTCTGCTGCGGGGCGGGGAGTAAGATTAAGCCTGAATATTGCCCCCTTTGTACCCAAACCTTTTACCCCTTTTCAGTGGCTGGGTATGGAAGATGCGGCTCAGATAAAAAGGCGGTTGGATATAATACGTCTCCGTCTGGAAGGGCAGGGGATAGAGGTTCGGGCTGAAAGCCCGGAAATGTCCCAGATACAGGCGGTGCTTTCCCGGGGTGATGTTAGTCTTTCAAAACTGCTGGCGGCTGCGGGGGGTGACTCTCTGGCCTGCTGGAAGCGGGCAGCTAAGTCACTTGAGGTGGACAGCCCATCTTTGGCTAAAACAAGGTTTGATTTGGCAGATAAACTGCCCTGGTATATGCTGGAAAACCCGAAACAGAGACAAAAACTGGAAACTGAGTATAAAGCGGCGTTTAAGGAAATATAAAAGGGAGACTTTTAAAAGTCTCCCTTTTTAGTTTAGAGGGTATTAAGTTTAATTATTCAGAAGTGCGGTTACTACGGCATTTACCATCTGGCCGTCCGCTTTGCCTTTTACCAGCGGCATTAGCTTGCCCATTACTTTCCCCTTGTCCTGAGGGGTGCTGGCACCTGTTTCCGAAATTACCTTTTTAATAATCAGGGTTAGTTCGGCTTCGTCCATCTGTTCCGGCATATAGGATTGGAGTATTTCCATTTCCTGCTGTTCTTTTTCAACCAGCTCAGGCCGTTTTGCCTGCTTGTATGCCTCTATGCTTTCACGCCTTTGCTTTATCTCCTTGGCTATTACGCCGATGATTTCCTCATCTGTAAAGGTTTTCTGCTTGGCTATTTCAGCATAACTGATGGCTGAAACCAGCATCCGGAGAACATTACACTTCAGTTTTTCGCCTTGTCGCAGAGAAAGCTTGACCTCTTCGCCCAGCTTTTCTTTCAAATTCGGCATTTTAGGTGGCCTTTCTGGCGGCTTTTATTGCCAAACGCCTTTTTGCGGCGTCCTTACGCTTGCGGCGGGTCGGGGGGCGTTCAAAGCGAGTTCGGCGACGTGCTTCGGAAAGTATGCCGTCCTGCTGTACCTTGCGGTTAAAACGTTTGAGCATGCTCTCAAAGCTCTCGTTATTTTCGGGTCTAACGTCTGCCATTTGAATATCACCCCCTCACTTTGAAAAAAATGACCTGGAGAATCATTGTACTTGGATGGAGTGTTTAAGTCAAGATGTTCAAGCTATGCGGATTTGGAAAATACTGAGGCAAAGAAGAAGCCCTCTCCTTTCAGGGAGAGGGCTTCTAATACAAATGCTTAAGTCAGGGATTATTTAGTAGTCAGCGTTGCGGCGGCCGAGCCAGAAGCCCAAAGCCAGCAGCAAGAGACCACCGATACCTATCAGGACATAGGTAGCCCAAGCGGGAAGGTCCAAGCTGAAGCCGACGGTGAAATTGCCGGCGCCGGTATATGCACTTGAGTTTCCAGCACCGTCAACAGCTTTGACTCTCCACCAGTAGGGGCTGTCTGAAGAAACGCTCTCCAGTTTTTGAGCATCGGTCATGGTGTAGGTGGATTCGGTGAGATCCTTTATCTGATAAAGGATAGTGGTAAAGTTCTGGTCAGCGGCAATTTCCAGTACATAGGTAACACCGCTGGGATCAGTTACATCTTCCCAGTCAAAAACAACGGGTTGTTTAGCTTTAAGCCCCATTTCTGGGGTAAGAGGGGCGGGAGTGGCCGGAGCAGTACCTTCAACAAAGAAAGTGAAGGTCTTACTGGTAGTGCCGGAGATAACGGTAATGGTGTGAGGTCCGGCAGTGGCGGCGGGGATTTTGAATTTCAGGCTGAAATCCCCGTTGGAATCAACCACGGGACTGGGAGTTACAGTAATTTGGGCACTGTCAAAGGTAACCAGTACGGTATCATTGGCCTTAAGCCCCGAACCTGTTATGGTAATTTCCTGTCCCACGTTTCCGGGGGTGGATGCATTGTTGGTGGGGGACATGGTGATATTGGTTGTAACTGTCAGGGTGGCGGTGGAAGTAACACTGCCGTCAGTGGCGGAGATAGTGTAAGCCCCCGCCTGAACACCGGGTATTACAAAAGTAGTGGTAAAAGTACCGCTAGACAGGGTTACGGTAACGCTCTGACCGAAGTAGGTCAGGGTAATGGTGCCGGTGGTGTTAAAACCGCTGCCCTTTACGGTAACGCTGGTGCCCACATTGCCGGAGGTGGGAGTTAAGGTGATTTTCTGGGCTATATCAAAGGTGACTTGAGCATTGTTGTTCCAGGCATCATTAACTTTCAGGGTGTGCGAACCACGGGTGAGTGCGGGTATTTCGTAAGTGGCGGTGAAACTTCCGTTTGAACCTACGGATACGCCGGCATTAACAGCAGTACCTGAGTCTATAGCTATCTGAACAGCTCCGTCGTAAAAACCGGTGCCGGTTACGGTTATGGTGTCACCTACACCGGGATTAGCAGATGAAAGGGTTATCTTGGGATTAACAATGAAGTTAACCGGTGCACTGCCGGTTGCGCCGCCGTCATTGGCGGTTATGCTCAGGGTACCCTTTTTGGCAGCCGGGATGGTAATAGTGGTGGATATAGCCCCGCTGCTGTTAGAAGAGGTGGTGGCAAAGGGAGCGGTGATGCCGGCCAGGTAGAAACTCACGGTGGCACTGGGGGTAAACCCGCTGCCGGTTACGGCTACACTGTCACCGACATAACCGGTGCCGCTAGCCAGAGTTATGCTGGGGGTAATGGTAAATGTCTGCGATGCGGCACTGTCGCCTCCGGTGAAGAGGAAAGATACAGTGTAAGTACCCCTGGTAAGATTGGTGGGTACGGTAAAGCTTCCGCTGACTACACCGCCGCTGCCTACGGTGGCAGTGCTTATATTAGCGCCATTGAACAAAATGTATACGAGTGAACCTGACGTGGCAACAGAGGTGCCTGTAACGCTTACCAGTGAACCGGCCGGGCCGGAAGTGGGGGAGAGAGTGAGAGTGGCTGCCGAAACCGGAGCAAGCGGTAAGGCCGCAATCAACAAGGCCAGGGTGGAAAACACCCCTAATACGCGAAGTAAAAATTTGTGTTTCATTATCTGAGTTCTTTCAAGCCTCCTTATTTGAAAATAACATACCCTCTAAACTTGGGGCAATTATACCACAGAAGCCCTCCTATTCAAATAATTTGCAAGCTGATTATATCTATTTATTAAAACGACAAAAAGGTCTTGAAGATATTAGAACATATGTGCTAAATTTAACCACGCTAAGCGCAGATTTTGCTGAAAAGGATTGGAGAGATGACGCTATTAGACAATGATTTGAAAACGGAAGAAACGGATTTGCTGCCTGAACTTACCTCTTACCCTGACCAGGGTTGTGAGTTTTCAAAAACCTGTTTGGACTGTCCTTTGCCGGTGTGTGTCTTTGACCAGCCGCGCGGCCGCCAGAGATGGTTGAAAAGGCAAAGGGATAAGGAAATAGTAAGCCTGTTTCAGGGCGGGCAGGACGAGAGGGAACTGGCAGACAGGTTTCGCCTTAGTATCCGTACTATCCAGAGGGTGCTTAAGAAGAGTCTGGCCGGGGTAAATATAAATAGAAAAACGGAGGTTTTAGAAAATAGTAATGGTACAGACTTTTAACCCGAATGAACTGAAAAGCCGTGATTTGGACAGGTTAAAAAGGTATGTAAATCTGCTGGATTTTTATCAGGGTAAACAGTGGGATGGCCACCCGTCCCGAAATGAAAAGCAGCTTACCTTCAACTATGCCAGAGTGGTAGTGGACAAGCTGTGCTCATATCTGATGAGCGGAATTAACTTTGGGGCGGAAGCTTTGAATGAAGAAGATATTGAGAAAGCGGTGACTGCCCGCTCTATGCTTAACGAAGTTTACCAGCAGAATAATCTGGAACAGCTGGACCTTGAGACTGAGATAGACTGCGCGGTGCTGGGAGACGGCTGTTTCAAGGTTATCTGGGATGCAGCTTCGGGCAGGGTGAGGGTAAGTGCGCCTGATATACAGGGTATTTACGCCTGGTGGTCACCGGATGATATGTCCCGCATCTACCGGGTGGCTTCCCGTTATGCCTTAAACAGTGAAGAAGCGGAGGTGAGCTACGGGCTGGAGCTTCCGTCCAGACAGTCATTCCTGACAGAGGTCTGGACAGAAGAAACCTTTGAACTCTGGTAGGATGAAAAGCTGCTTGAGAGCAAACCTAATCCTTACGGCTTTATCCCGTTTGTTATTTACCCTAATCTGCGTGAACCCAAGCGTTTCTGGGGGGTGTCTGATCTGGATGAGATTATGGAACCCCAGCGTGAGCTTAACCGCGCCTTAAGCCAGCTTTCCCGTATTCTGGAACTTTCGGGTAACCCGATTGCGGTGCTTGAAAATGTGGAACAGTCTGAGGATATTGCGGTGCGGCCGGGGGCGGTCTGGAATCTGCCCGAAGATACCCGCGCTTACCTTTTAGACCTGCTTCGAGGGCTTTACAGCTACAGTGCGGTCTCTATGGACTGTCCGGATGTATTTAGGGTGTGTTATCTGGAAAATTATACCGGAAATGTGGCAGATAAACGGGCATTTCTGAGCCATCTGGTAGCGGATAACAGTTTTAGCGATAACATCTGGTGTGAAAGCGTGCCTACCAGCATGAACAGCGAATTTGGCTTCGCGATGGAACATGACGGTCAATACGTATATCTGGCAGGAGTAAACCGTATTTACCGTGCCAAAATTGTCCAGAACAGCCTGGAAATAGGGGCGGATATACTGCGGTTGGAATTTGTTTGCGGCAGCCTGAAAGGGAGTTTGGCGGCAGAGCTGGATAATTCAAGCGGCCGTTATAACTCAGCTGGCAGCGGCGAACTGGATATGCTCTCACCTGGCAGTGAAATTGAATTTGCCCCTGGTTATGAAACCGTAAATGGGGCTGAACACGGTCCGGGGCAGTTATATATTATCCAGAGTCTGGAAAGGCGTATTTCAGAAGGCAAATCCAGCCTGCTGATACGGGCTGAAGACTCTTTTTGCCGTTTGAAAAGGTGGCGGGCAACCAACCAGATGCGCTGGAATCGGAGCTCCTCTCAGCTTTCAGTCAGAGGAATACTGGGTTATGTGTTAAGCAAAGCGGGTATCCGCATGGACGTGCTGAGTGCATCCGCCCAGCTGGATAATTTCTACCCTGATTTTACTATACATGTGGGTGATGACGGGTTTGGACTTTTGGATAAACTGCTTAGTTTTGTGCCTGATTTGGTGTTTCTACAGGGGCACTGTGTTTATTCACTTTATCCGCAGGAAGCAGATAGTCCGGTTTACAGTTACGGGTTTAATCATCCGGTATATAGCGGGATTTACGCAGATACTTTTAATGAAGTAAATAGAGTGGTGTTGGAAGGGATGGACTCTTCTTCCCATCTGTTTATGGTGCAAGGGTTTCTTTGGGATGAGATTTACCAGAATCATGACCTGACTCTAAGGCTCTATGACCGGAATATAAATACTTTGGCCCAGGCAGAAGAGAGACTGGACAGCTGTTTCAGAAAGGCGGTTTTAAAACAGCAAATGGGGCAGATAGTTGTGCCTATAAATTGCGGGCAGCAGCTTTTTGATGTGGTAAATATAAATCAGTTGGAAACGTTTGTCCGCCGTATAAACGGCATCCGTATGGTTTACGAGCCGGGCAAAGGTATATACCGGCAGGAATTAAGTTTGGGTAGGGTATAAGGAGATATAAATGGAGATTAAACGGGCAGTACTCAAAGGATTTAATTCTGCAGCTTATACCGCCTCTATCCAGCTGGCGGGTGATTATAAGTCTATGTTGGAAGAGGTGAAGGTTGCTAAAAATATCCCTTCGGTTGAAATGCTGGCCGGGCGGAACTTGGGGGTCTGGTTTCTTGATGACCATAATACCAAAGATATTCTGGTGATAGCGGTGTATTTATAACCGGGGCAGGTATAGTCTAGCTTTAGTATATGTAATAAAGGTGCAAGCCATTTCCCCGGCTTGCACCTTTTATATTTATCGGGTAAGAGCAGATGGCAGGGTGATATCAGTTTGAGCCTTTGGCACTTCTGGGGGAATAGGCTTCGGCTGCCTCCAGGCAGAGCGCCAGACTCATCAGGTAGTCATCGTGCCCGCGGGTGGTTTCTACGTAAAAATTCATCTGCTGGCTTTGGCGGTAGTCTGCCCGTGCTAGCTCCATTTCCTGCCAGAACAGGGCATATTCGGCACTGCCATTGGATGCATACATCTTCAACCTACCTGAATTTACAGCCGAAAGCAAATTAAAGCCCAGCCGTGATTTTGAAGACGGCTGAAAGGCAAACGGCAGAATACGACTGCCCAGTGATTCCCTCAGGAAGGAAGCTACCGGCTGTCCCAACCCGGTGGCATCTACTGCCACTTTGCGGCATTTCCAGACCTTGCCCAGCAGTTCCACCAGTTTTTCATAGAGCAAAGCATGGCGCGCCCCCTGCCAGCTGTAATGGCAGACCAGCTTTAGTTGAGGCAGATTACAGCGCTCTTTGGCAAATGTATAATCCAGCTCTGCAATTGTAAGCACGCTTGAATCCCGCCGCAGGTTTACAGTTGCAGGTAAATCACCATCTATTTGCCCATCTTCACCTGCCAGGTCCAGCCCGGCTACATATACCTTGCCATTTTCGGGGTAGATTTGGCAGGGGTGGCGGCCTTTAAGCAAATCAAGCTGTTCGCTGCTGAACATGCCCCCGCCGCCGCTTACCGGAAGCAAGCGGTACTGGGTAAGGAACAGGGGGTGATTTTCTCCCAGCCGGTCTTTTTCAGACAGGGCATATGCCAGATAAGCCGGGTTGTGGGCGGCAACTTTTTCCCAGTCATAGCGGAAATGCCGTTTAAGTCCGTCTTTTTGTTCTTTTTCTATATTCTGCCTTTTTATCTCTTCCAGCAGGCTGGTGTTGTCCCAGGTAGTGCCGTAAAGAACAGTGGTAACATTGGTGGTGGCACCCATGGGTTTAAATTCCTTGGTGTACTTCTCCTGGTTTACGTCCTGGGCTTCATCTACCTCAAGCAACAGGTGGGCGGTATTGCCCACCACATTGGCACTGGGTTCGGCAGAAAGAAAAACCGCTCTGGCCTGATTAAGCCTGATAATATACCCGCCCTCGGTATGGTATATGTCTCCAAAACCGGCCTCGTTCAGGCGGTCTTTCAGTCTCATCATGGAGATATTCAGCTGGGGTTTGAAGGTAGGGGCGCATTTAACCAGATTTTTGGGCTCAAACATGAAAAGAGTCAGCAGCAAAAGTTCCAGTTGGGACGAAAGTTCATTTTTTCCGCCCTGCCGGGCTATTTCCACGCTGAAGGTTTGTCCCTGCCGGTTAAATATACTCTGCAATACTGCCCTGGCAATATCCTGCTGGTAGGGGCGAAGTCTATTTATCAAAGGTCGCCTTTATAATGCCCAGCGGTACCGCTACATCCCTGAGGACATTGAAAATAGCTTCCCTTAACCCGCCCTTGTCCTGCCGGCTGATATTGTAACGGGCGGAAAGCAGGCGTGACAAGGTGGTAACGGCCTGCATGAGCAGTTTTAAGTTATCAGGGTCATAGCGGAGGATAGATTTTATTTTTACCCGCAGCAGGGCAATTTCTTCGTCAATGCCTTCCGCCAGGGTGGCCTGCTCATAGTCCTCCAGTTCATCGGTATCCAGTACGCGTGAATAGAAGCCGTGTTTGCGGGCATTCTGGTTGCCGTAGGGAGCGCCTTTTTTTCTTTCAACAAACTCTTGTGTCATAGTGGTGAAATAATAGCACAAATGTTCTAATATCGGCTATAATTATCTGTCACTCCTTAGATAGTTATTGCCAAAGTGCTATACAGGACTTACAATAGTGGGCAAGTATGCAACTAGCAAAAGAGCTTTTTCAATTGCAAGAACTGGAGCTGGATTTGGAGTCTCACCTAATGCAGGCTTCCAAATTACGGGCAATCCTGCAGGATGATTCCGCCCTCAAGCAGGCTGAAAATGTTTTGGCTGAAGCGGCCGCTCTCCTGAAAGAACAGCAGGCTGCCTTGCGTGAACTTGAAAGCCAGTCTGCTGATTTGGATGCCAAAATAAACGAAGTTAAGAAAAGCCTCTATTCAGGGCGTATCAGCAATCCTAAAGAGCTTTCCAATCTTAGTAGAGAACAGGAAAGCTTGGAGGCAAAACGTACTCAGGTAGATGACCAGGCACTTGAGGGTATGGATAGGCTTGAAGAACTGCAGACAAATTGCAATCAGATAATGGAAAATCTGGTTGCTGTACGCGCTCTCTGGCAGCAAAGCCAGACACAAAATACCCAAGCTCTTGAACTGACCCTTTCCGAGATAGAAAAGCTCAAAAACGAACTGCATGAATTCCTTACCCGTTTTGACCAGTCAGATTTAGCTCTTTTCCAAACTCTGCGTAAAAGCAAGGGCAGAGCCGTTTCAAAAGTGGAACAGGGAAATTGCCGCGGCTGCGGTTTGAAACTTACGGCTGCTTGGATTCAGCGTGCCAGAGCCGGTACTCTGGTGCAGTGCAGCGGCTGCCAGCGCATACTATATCTGGACTGAAAGAAAGGTATCTGAAAGATTAGCAAAATCATTATAAACACAGACGGGGCATCAAGGGGTAATCCCGGCCCGGCTTCCATTGGAGTAACCCTCAAAGACGAAAAATATAATCTGGTTGCCTGTATATCCAAGGCTATCGGCAATACCACCAACAATCAGGCCGAATATCAGGCCCTATTGGCCGGGCTGGAAAAGGCCTTTTCTCTGGGCGCAAAGGAACTGGAAATACGTTCGGACTCCGAGCTTCTGGTAAAACAGATAAAAGGTGAATACCGCATGAAGAATGAGGGGCTTAAACCCTTATTCAGCAAGGCGGTTTCCTTGCTGGGGCGGTTTGAGAGCTACCACATAAAGTATATACCCCGCGCCCAAAACTCCGAGGCGGATGCTCTGGCAAACAAGGCACTTGACGGCGGGAATTAAGAATTAGCTCAAACTAAGGGAGTAACTCCCCCTTGTTATTTGCATAGAATCTGTTTGTGCGGGTGGGGTATATCTCTGCTATACTAAGCTTGCCAAGCAGACCGGATGGCTGCCCGCTTTTATGGCGGGAGGAAAGTCCGAGCTCCTCCAGACAGGATGCTGGGTAACACCCAGGGGGGGCGACCCTACGGAAAGTGCAACAGAAACATACCGCCTGTGCAAACAGGTAAGGGCGAAATGGTGAGGTAAGAGCTCACCGGCAGTCCGGGTGACCGGCTGGCCGGGTAAACCCCGTCCGGAGCAAGGCCAAATAGGGGAACTTAAGGCAGTCTGGCCTGTTCCCGGGTTGGCCGCATGAACCAGCTGGTAACAGCTGGTCTAGATAGATGGTCATCGCCCTTGCCTTCGGGTAAGGGTACAGAACTCGGCTTACAGGTCTGCTTGGCTTAAATCTTATTAGTAAACCACTCCTTTTTAAGGGGTGGTTTTGTTATTTAAAAACTATCCAGGCCGGATTCAGCTGGTATATTTAAGCCGGGTGTTTAGATAGTAGAGCAGCAAAAGGCTGCTTTCGCTTGCAGCCATTACCGTCATTGCCGTAAACAGGTTGGTTACGTATTCTCTGGCCGGAGCTGAGTCAGGCAGTACAAGAGATAATACCTGGGGTAAAATAAAAAAGGTAACTGCCAGCAGACAGAGTATCCACCAGATTTTAAGCAGCAAATTTATTTTATATTCAGGCAGGGCGTTTTGGGCTTCGGGTGGCAGTTTGCTTAGCTGCCATGTTTCGGCAGTAAACAGCAGCGGAAATACCATATTTACCGCGGGTATCAAAAATCCTGGAAATGCCCGTCTGGATCTGTATCTAGGGGTGATAAGGTACAGGTTTACATAATAGGCGTGGCTCAGATGTAGGTAAAATATACCGCATACAAAGCTGGCGGCCAGCAGTATGTCTAAGCCCGCAATAGTCCGGTCTATGCCTTCTTCACAGAGATGCACATGTAACGGAATAATAATATCAGCCGGGCTGATATTATCCAGATAGCTGCTCAGGTTTGCCTGCTGGATAGGCAAAGATATGCCGCCTAACATAGATAACCCCAGCAGCACCGGTAAGACCCAAACCCGTACTTTCAGCCGGGAGTTCTTTTTGTCTTGAGCAGTAATCAGCAGGGTAGGGCCTGTTTATTTGGAAATATATATATAAATGTACGATAAAAAGACAAATATAGCAATCAATGTCAACTATTATAGGTTATGGCTGGGGCAGATGGTTTTCTTTAATAATAAAATCAGGCACTCTTGATGCTTCAAACAGGCTGGCTTTCAAGGCTTAACAGGCGCAAAATACAAAGATATCAGCCATTATTGAGGTTAGCCAAGGGGTTTGACTGGTTATAAATTATCCCCCGCAACTCTTCTCAGGCGGTTTGCTGCTTTCTAGGTGGTGCTGGGTTATAATGTGTGCAGTTATGGAAGACCTGAATGTTTCTGCTCTGGATTTTGTCAGTTTCTGTCACCGCCGCTGCGGGCAGGAATGGCCTGAACTTTATGATGAAATGTGCCGGGTAGCCGGGAGACGGCTCTACCGGGGAATGGGTTATTACGAACTGAATAACTTGGGCATTCCGCTGGACCTGGCTAATCTGGACAGTACGCTGGCGCTGGTAGACCAATATAAATCAAACCAGAAGTGTTCTTAGCGGCACTTTATATCAAGCGTTATCCGCAGGCACGGAAGTACTACTTCCGTGCTTTTTGTTTTATGATTAGCACAGGATATTTTACAGGGAGACGTCTATGACTTTAAGAATAAAAGTATTGCTGGGTACTATTTTGGCCATGGTCGGTTTGCTCAGTTCTTTTGCATTGGGTTATCTAAGCGGCGGAACAGTCGTTTTGAACAGTGATGAGAACTTATCCAGTATTGTCACTGCCTGGCAGATTATCACTACCGAATATGTAGAGCCGGATATTATTGACCAGGCGGCTCTGGCTGAAGCAGCTATAAAGGGCATGATGGATGAACTTAATGACCCTCATTCCGTTTATCTGAATGCCGAAGATTATCAGGCCAGTATGGAGTATGATGACGGGCGTTATGTAGGCATAGGTGCTACTGTTCAGATAGAAGACGGGGTGATTATCCTGATTCCTTACGAGGGTTCACCGGCAGCTTTGGCTGGTATACAGGCCGGAGATATTTTACGGGAGGTTGACGGGCAGTCAGTTGCCGGGTTCAGCTTGGCAGACCTGTCCCCGCTGGTAAGGGGAGAGAAGGGAACAACGATAACCTTGCTGGTGGAAAGAAATACCTCTGCCCAGTCGTTGCTGTTTGAAGTGACCCGTGATGAAATCCTGATTCCCAGTGTCACCTCCGAAATGATGGACGATATCGCTTATATCCGTATCAGCCGCTTCAGCGAAAGGACCGATGAGGAACTGGAGCAGGTGCTTAAAAATCTGGGCAGTGCCGCAGGTATTGTGCTGGATTTACGGGGTAATCCCGGCGGTTTAGTAAGCTCGGTTATAAACGTAGCCAGCCGCTTTGTAAACAGCGGGGTGGTTTTGACTACTGTGGACAATGAAGGAAACTCCTCTGAGTATAGTGTAGTGCCTAAAACGGTAACTACCAGTTTGCCCATGGTAGTTTTGGTAGACCAGTACAGCGCCAGCGGCTCGGAAGCCCTTTCCGGTGCTTTGCAGGACTATGGACGGGCAACTATTGCGGGCAAGACTACTTATGGCAAGGGCAGTGTAAACCGTACTTTTGATGTGACCGATAACACTGGTATTTATCTGACTATAGGCCGCTGGTATACACCTAACGGGCGGATGATAGAGGGTCAGGGTATTACCCCGGATATAGAACTGGAACTAACCGGTGATGAAGCTATAAGCTGGGCGTTGGGTTTTCTGCATGGGGAAGCTTAAATAGTCTGAATACGAACGGCAAGATGAAGGCGAAGCTGACATAATGTTAGTTTGTGTTGACCATTCAAAGCTAATAGCATATAATTTTTATAAAAATTTTGATGTGAAGCTGGGCTATGGAAGAAATTAAAAATATCACCGAAATTACCCGAAGTGCCCTTGCCGAACTGGAAGCCATAACGGAACTTAAAGACCTTGAAGCGTGGCGTGTCCGGTATCTGGGCAAGAAAAGCCTGCTGACCGGGGCACTCCGAAATCTGGCCAGTTTGCCCATAGAAGAACGCAAAGCGGCCGGAGCAGCAGCCAATGAAGCCAAGACCGCGCTCGAAGCTGCTTTTTCAGAGAAAGAGCAGCTATCTAAAGAAAAACAGTTTGCCAGCCGCAGTGAGGGGCTGGATATTACTTTGCCCGGCAGACCCTGGCCTATCGGCCGGATACACCCCTTGACCCAGGTTACCAATGAGGTTACCAGTATTTTCGCTACTTTGGGTTTTTCCGTACTGGAAGGACCGGAAATAGAAGATGACTATCATAATTTTGAGGCTCTTAATATTCCGGAAGACCACCCTGCCAGAGAAAATATGCAGACCTTCTGGATAGACCGGCCTAATGAAGACGGCAGGCTGGATACTTTGCTTCGCACCCATACCTCTCCCATGCAGGTGCGCTATATGGAGAAAAACAAACCTCCCATACGGATAGTAGTTCCGGGCAAGGTTTACAGGTATGAAGCTACCGATGCCACTCATATACCAATGTTTACCCAGGTGGAAGGGCTGGTGGTGGACGAAGGCATTTCCATGGCTCACCTAAAAGGCACTTTGATGGAGTTTTGCCGCCGCTTTTTCGGGGCTAACCGCAAGGTGCGTTTCCGCTGTGACTACTTCCCCTTTGTAGAGCCGGGCGTGGAGGTAGCGGTAAGCTGTACCTGCGGGGGCAAAAAAGAATGCAGCGTCTGCCATGGCTCCGGCTGGCTGGAAATACTGGGGGCGGGCATGGTACACCCCAGGGTGCTGGAGAGGGTAGGTATAGATTCGGAAAAATATACCGGCTTTGCTTTTGGCATGGGGCTGGAAAGATTGCCCATGCTGAGATACGGGATTGATGATATCCGTCTGTTCTACTCTAACGATACTAGATTCTTGAGGCAGTTTTAATATGAAAATACCTTTGAAGTGGCTTAAAGAATATCTTCCCGCGGATATGACGCCTGCCGAGCTGGCCGAACGGATGACTATGGCTGGTACTGAAGTTACAGTACTGAATTCCCATAAAGACAAATGGCCGAACGTATATGTAGGCCAGATAATGGAAGTAAACCGCCACCCCAATGCCGACCGTCTGGTATTGGTTAAGGTGGATTGGGGGCAGGGGCAGGAAACAGTGGTTACCGGCGCACCTAACTGCAAAGCCGGTGACAAGGTCGTTTTTGCCCGTACCGGGGCAGTCCTGATAGATGGCCACAACGGCAAAGAAATGGTACTTAAGCCGGCTGTTTTGCGGGGGGTGGAATCCTGCGGAATGGTTTGTTCCGAAAGGGAATTGGGACTGTCTGACGAGCATGAGGGTATTTTGATACTGCCGGCGGATGCTCCGGCGGGTATGCTGGCCAGCGAATATCTGGGTGAGATAATACTTGACCTTGAGCTTACACCTAACCGGGGTGATTTGATGTGTGTAACCGGTGTGGCCAGAGAACTGGGCGCTTTAATAGACCGTTTGCCTTCTATCAGCACCCCGGATTTCAAGGCCACCGGTAAGGATATCAAGGACAAAATAAATATAGAGATAAAAAACACTAAACTCTGCACCCGTTATACCGCCAGCCTGATAGAGGGAATAAAAATCGGCGAATCACCGGACTGGCTTAAAGAGCGGCTGATTGCCTGCGGTATGCGCCCTATAAACAACGTGGTAGATGCTGCCAATTACGTTATGCTGGAATTCGGCCAGCCCCTGCACTCCTTTGATTATGACCAGATTAAGTCAAAACACATTATCGTCCGCCCCGCAGCGGAGGGTGAGGTTTTAACCACTCTGGACGGGGTTGAACGCAAACTCAGCCCGGATATGCTCCTTATTACCGAACCGGACAGGATAATTGCCCTGGCCGGGGTAATGGGCGGTGAAAATACCGAGGTAACTGAAAAGACTGTAAATATACTGCTGGAGTCGGCCACCTTTGACAAACAAAGTATTCGCCGTACCGCCAGAGCTTTAAAACTTCAGAGTGAGGCTTCAGCCCGTTTTGAAAAGGGGCTTAGCTTTGAACTTGCGCCTATTGCCCTGAAACGTGCCACTCAGCTAATACTGGAAATAGCTGGCGGACAGGCGGCTTCGGGATTTATAGATGTTATGCCGGTTAATAAAGAGAAGAAGAGCATTGTGCTTTCACTGTCAAAGGTTAATCAGGTATTGGGATATGATAGAGAACAGCCTGATACTCATAAAATAGCCAAAAGGCTGGGCTTTGTCTGGATACCCGAATATATCCCCGGTATGGAAGAATTCGGTTATGGCTCAACTGATGACAAGGTGCGCATTTATCCGGGATACTGGCGGATGGACATCGAAACCGATATTGATATGATTGAAGAAGTAGCCAGAATAGCCGGCTATGATACAATACCCAGCCTGTCTCTTGATAAGGCTATTCCCAAAATAGAAATTCCCCCCCTGCCCGGAATGAAACGTTTTCTAAGGCAGATACTTTCGGGGTACGGTTTTCAGGAGCTCATTTCATACTCATTCACCAGCCGCGAAATGCTTTCGCGTGTTTCTTTAGAGGCTGAGTCCGAATGTCTGGCTATCAGCAACCCCATGAGCAGTGAGCAGGAGGTTATGCGCACTAGTTTGCGTCCCAGCCTGTATGCTTCTTTAGCGGCAAACCGCCGTTTTGAAAAAGATGGCCTCAGGCTTTACGAGCTTGGGCGTGTATATCTGCCGAAAGAGAATAATAAACAGGAAGAACCCGAAATGCTGTGTGCCGTTTTAGCGGGCAGTTCATCTGAATCATGGTGGCAGAGAAATACCTCCAACTTTGATTTTTTTGATGTTAAAGGCATTGTGGAAGCAATAATTAGCCGTTTGGGACTTTCGGCTGATTTTGTTATATCTGACGAACCGGGTTTAACCCGCGGGTATCAGGCAAGCGTTCGGGTTGGAGATATGCCGGTGGGTGTACTGGGGCAGGTGAATCCCCAGATTACGGATAAATTTGACTTAACAGAACCGGTATATATGTTTGAAATTAACCTGTCAAAGCTTGTGACCAGGGCCACGGCTCGCCGCAAATTCAGCCCGATCAATCGTTTTCCGGCAGTTGAACGTGATTTGGCTTTGGTGATTGACAGAAGCATTACCAATCTGCAGGTTATTAATATAATTTCCGAATATGATCTGGTAAAAAATGTAGAACTGTTCGATATGTACCAGGGTAAACAGGTAGCTGAAAATAAAAAATCACTGGCTTACCATCTTGTCTTCCAGTCAGATACCCACACGCTGAAAGATGCGGAAGTGGATGGGGTAATGAGCCAGATACTTAGACGGCTGAATACTGAAACCGGAGCAGTTTTGCGTTCCTGAGGGTGTTTGTCTGTATATTAAAAGGGGCTTTTTAAAAAGCCCCTTTTGGTTTTTTAAGCCTGAATAAGGTATTATAAGTACGGAGGAAAAATGTTAAGCGATAGTTCAAAGAAAATTAAAAAAGAAGTTGAAGCCATAAACTCTGACTTTAAGACGATAGTGGGTTGTGGCGAGTCAAAATGCCCTAAACTGAAAAGATTGAAACTGGCAAGTACCCCGGATATTACCCTGACGGTTATGATAGAAATACCCAAGGGTAGCCGAAATAAATATGAATATGATAAAGAACGCAAGATAATCAAGTTTGACCGCATGCTTTTCTCGGCTGTTCATTATCCCAGTGATTACGGTTTTATCGTAGATACTTTGGCCGAAGACGGTGATCCCCTTGATGCCTTGGTTTTAGTTTGGGAACCTACTTTCCCCGGCTGCATGATAGAAACCAAGCCGGTAGGTCTTTTTAAAATGTATGATGAAAAAGGCCCTGACGCAAAGCTGCTCTGCGTGCCTATCGGAGACCCGCACTTTAACTTTATCCGTGACCTTTCGGATGTCCCGCCCCATCTGCTGAAGGAAATATTCCATTTCTTTAATATCTATAAAGAGCTGGAATCAAAGAAAACGGGCGTAGAAGGCTGGGAGGACCGGGAGTCAGCCATTAAGACTTACTGGGAGTCTCACCAGAGATATCTGGATGCACTTAAAGACAAGAAAAAAGAGAAATAAAAAAAGGGGCTTTTAAGCCCCTTAAATTTTTATCTTTTGCCCAAATTCCTGATGGTAAAAGCCGGCTATAGGTTGCTCTCGGATTTGATGGTGGCGATTACCTTCTCCACTACATTATCCAGCGGAACCAGCTCGGATTCTTTGTTCCGGCGGAGCTTGAGTTCCACCCCGCCTTTATCCAGATTGCGGGGGCTTATAGTCAGCCTCAGAGGGATACCTAAGAGGTCTGCATCGTTAAATTTGACCCCGGCTGTAAGTTCGCGGTCATCAAACAGTACTTCCACCCCTTGGGCTTCCAGTTCGGCATACATCTTTTCAGCCGCCTGGCTGACTGCCGGTTTATCCAGGAAAAGCCCGCAGATATATACCTGATACGGGGCAATAGGCATCGGCCAGATAATGCCTTTTTCGTCATGGTTTTGCTCTATAGCGGCGGCCAGCAGCCGTCCTACCCCCATGCCGTAGCACCCCATTATTATCGGGTGGCTGATGCCCTCGGCATCTGTGAAGTTTGCCCCGAAACGTTCTGAAAGGAATGTTCCCAGTTTAAAAATATGCCCCACTTCCACCCCCCGTTTGGAGGCAAAAGTGCCGTCACAGAAGGGGCAGGCAGCACCTTCGGCCGCCAGGGCAATATCCGCCATTTTATCTGCCTTGAAATCCCGCCCGAAGTTGACGTTTTTCAGGTGAAAGCCGTCTTTGTTAGCCCCGGCTACAAAGTTAGAGCCGTTTTCAGCAGAGTCATCAGCCACTATCAGGCTATTTTTCAGCCCCACGGGTGATGCAAATCCGGCTGCTATCCCGGCGGCTTTTACTTCGCTGTCTTCCGCAAGACGCAAATCATTGCACTTCAGCAGATTTTTCAGCTTTATTTCGTTTATATCCAAATCTCCCCGTATAACCGCCATCACAAACTTTCCGTCTGCCATGTAAAAGACTGCTTTGAGGGTATTTTCCGGTTTGAGCGAAAGAAAAGCGGCTACCTCTGAAATAGTCTTCTGGCCGGGGGTGGCTACTTCTTCTAAGTCTTTCGGGGGTTCTTTGGGCAGGGTTTTCTTTTTGAACACTGCTTTTTCGGCATTGGCGGCATAATTGCACTTCGGGCAGTAGATGATACTGTCTTCGCCGCTTTCGGCCACAATCATAAATTCGTGTGAGGCCTTTCCGCCTATAGCTCCGCTGTCTGCATCTATTACCATAGATTCCAGACCACAGCGGCGGTATACGCTTTCATAGGCCTGTTTCATGGTCTGGTAGCTTTCGTCCAACCCTTCGGGGCTGGCATCAAAACTATACATATCTTTCATAATAAATTCGCGTACCCGTATCAATCCGCCGCGGGGGCGTGGCTCATCACGGAATTTGGTCTGTATCTGGTAAAGCCGCTGGGGCAGGTCACGGTAACTCTGGATATAGCGGCTGGCAAGGTCGGTTATGACCTCCTCGTGGGTAGGGCCAAGCACCAGATTACGGTCTTTGCGGTCTTTCAAATGGAAAAGGGTCTGCCCGAAGGGGGCTTCGCGTCCGCTTTGCTGCCATATTTCCACCGGCTGAAGTACCGGCATGGCCAGTTCCTGACAGCCTGATTTATTCATTTCCTGCCGGATAATGTTTTCAATTTTCTGTATAGACCGCCAGGCCAGAGGCATAAACGAATACACTCCGGCGGTCAGCTGGGCTATCATACCCGAACGCAGCAGCAGCTGGTGGCTTATAGTTTCGGCATCTGACGGGATTTCACGCTGGGTCTTGCCAAATAACCTGGAATAACGCATATTAAAAGCTCCTTGTAAATAACGGCTTGCCAAGAAGGATTATACCCTAAAATCATCTGCCAAAGAAGCCTGAAAGCGGGGGCGTATAAACTACAGAGAAGCTATTTCCCGCAGCAGGGCATTTACCAGTTCATCTTCGGGAAAGGAGGCTATCTTTTCACCCTTGCGGAATAGCAGCCCCTGTCCTCTGCCGCAGGCTATGCCCAAATCAGCCTCTTTGGCTTCGCCGGGGCCGTTTACGGCACAGCCCATTACGGCCACCCGTATAGGTTTGTCTACTTTGTTCAAGGCTTCCTGTACCCTGGCGGCAATACCCACAATATCCACTTCGGTCCGGGAGCAGGTGGGGCAGCTGACCAGCACCGGGCCGCGCTGCCTTAGGTTCAGGCTTTTCAGTATTTCATAAGCGGCAAATACTTCTTCCTGGGGTGGGGAGGTCAGGGAAACACGGATAGTATCCCCGATACCCATATACAGCAAGTTGCCTATGCCCACCGCACTCCGCACCAGACCGGTTTTGGGGGTGCCTGTTTCGGTAATGCCCACGTGAAGCGGGTATGGTATAAGAGGGGCTATCTGGCGGTAGGCTTCAACAGTGGTAGGCACGTCAAAAGCCTTCAGTGAAACCTTAATCAGGCTGAAATCCAGGGCTTCCAGTATCTTTATGTGACCCATGGCGGCTTTGACCATCTTTTGGGCAGTGGTGAGCTCTGGGGGCAGGTCTTTGGGCAGGCTGCCGGCGTTTACCCCGATACGGATTGGGATTTCCCGTTCTTTTGCCGCCCTGACCACCGCTTTAACCCGTTCCGGGTCACCGATATTGCCGGGATTAAGCCTGAGGCCGTCTGCCCCGGCTGAGAGTGCTGCCAGTGCCAGGCGATAATCAAAATGAATATCCGCCACAATAGGTATTCTGACTTCTTTGCGGATAGATTTCAGGGCAGTGGCGGCTTCCATATCCGGTATAGCCAGCCGGATTATTTCACAGCCGCATTCTTCCAGCTCTTTTATCTGGGAAATTGTAGCCGGGATATTGCGGGTATCTGTTTTGGTCATGGACTGGACTGATACCGGGGCATTCCCCCCTATAGTCACATTACCCAGCCGTATTTCAGTACTTTTACGCCGCATAATCATATTTTAAAAGCCTCTTCATAGAGAGTATATCAGAAACTAGCCTTGGATAATGCGTATAATATCCTGAAAGGTTACCGCCAGCATAAGCCCTATCAGCAGGAAAAACCCGGTCATATGGATAAGGTTTTCCACTCTGGGAGAGATGCGTCTGCCGCCCCGTATCCACTCAATAAATACAAACAATATCCGTCCGCCGTCAAGGGCGGGCAGGGGCAGCAAATTGATAATAGCCAGATTCAGGCTGAGAAACGCTGTAAACTCCAGCAGAGGGCCAATCCCGGCACGTGCCACATCCCCAGTCATCTGGGCAAGACCCACCGGCCCGACTACGTCAAAGGGTACACTGCCCATGATAAGGCCCAGTATGGAGTTTTTAAAAAGCACCAGGGTTTCAAAATTTTGCTGTATAGACAGGGGAATGGAATCCAGAACAGACTCGCTTTCGCTTATTATCTGGTAGTCCAGAGTTTGCAGTGAAATACCCACCGGGCCTTCACCGGCCGGCGGCTGCCAGCGGGGAGACAAACTGACAGTACTTTGGGTCTGGTCAGCATGGAGTATGGTTATTTCTATGGTTTGCCCCAGATTCAGCTGGGAAATACGGGAAAATTCGGAGGTGTTTCTTATTTCAGTGCCGTTTACACTCAAAATAGTATCACCCGCTACCAGCCCGGCTAAAGCGGCAGGTGAATCCGGCACTACTTCTTCCACGTTTACCCTACCCACCAGCACGTCATGCGGCACCATCAGGGCAAAGGCAAACAGGACAATGGGTAAAACAGCGTTTACCAAAGCTCCGGCACTGAAAAAGAGCAGACGCTTACCGGCACTTTTTGAGGAAAGGCCTTTATTATTTACGGGGTCGTCCTCTACTTTTACAAAACCGCCCAGCGGCAGCCAGTTAAGGCTGTACTCAGTCTGTCCGAATTTGCGGCCGAATATTTTAGGCGGATAGCCAAACCCGAATTCCTCCACCTTTACCCCTATAGCTTTGGCGGAAAAGAAATGGCCAAGCTCATGGGAGATAACTACTATGGAAAATATAATCAGAAAAGAAACAATGGTTAACAGCATTTATAATTTACCTGCCAGTTCGGTTACTTTGCGGCGTGCCCAGGCATCTGCGGCCAGAATATCATCCAGAGACGGGCTGGCAACAGACTGATGGGCATCCAGTACTTTGGCTATCAGTTCGGGTATCTGCCCGAAGCTTATTTGTCCCTTCAGGAACATCTCAACAGCCACTTCGTCTGCGGCGCACAGTGCTGCCGGATACGTTTTCCCCTCTTCTCCGGCGGATATAGCCAAACCTAAGCAGGGGAATCTGGTCATGTCAGGCATTTCAAAGTCCAGCTTGCCCACTTCTGCCCAGTTAAGGCGGGGTAGGGTGTGATTGGTCATTCTTTCCGGGTAGGTTAGAGCATACTGAATAGGGAAGCGCATATCCGGTCGTGACAACTGGGCTTTAAGGCTGCCGTCTGCAAACTCCACCATAGAGTGGATAATGCTCTGCGGGTGGATAACCACCTGAATATTCCGTACTGGCATATCGAACAGCCAGCGGGCTTCTATTATCTCCAGTCCTTTGTTCATTAGGCTGGCTGAGTCTATGGTAACCTTAACCCCCATTTTCCACGAGGGATGCCTGAGTGCCTGTTCGGGGGTGACTTTATCTATTTCGTCTTTAGTTAAGGAACGGAAAGGCCCGCCTGAGGCGGTCAGGATAATCCGGGCGGGGGGCGTGACCTCGCCTGATAAACACTGCCAGATAGCGCTATGTTCACTGTCTACCGGCAGTATTTTAGCTTTGTTTTCCCGTGCGGTGGCGGTTACTATCTCTCCGGCGGAAACGAGGGATTCCTTGTTGGCCAAAGCTATTACCTTGCCGGTTCTGGCGGCGGCAAGCACCGGCTGTAAACCGGTACTGCCGGGTGCGGCCACTACTATTACGTCTGCTTCAGGCAGGGAGGCCATTTCCTCCATGGGGATAAAACGGGCGGTACAGGCATTAGTATCATGGCAGTTTTGGCAGTAGATGTATTCAGGGCGGAATTCGCTCGCCTGTTCTTTCAGCAGGTTTATGTTTGAGCCGCCGGCCAGCCCCAGCACCTTAAATCGGTCTGGCAACGAACGGATAACTTCCAGAGTCTGGCGGCCGATAGAACCGGTAGACCCCAGTATGACGATTTTCTTTATTGAATGAACCATATTACGTAGTAGTATACCACTATACCGGTAAAAAGCAGGCTGTCCAGGCGGTCCATTATTCCGCCGTGTCCGGGTATCAGATTCCCGGAATCCTTGCAGTGCATATTGCGCTTAAACAGGGATTCAGCAATATCACCGGTTTGTCCGGCTACGCTGACCAAAAGACCTATCAGCATGGATATAAACATACTTATAGGTAGTCCCAGCAAGTCAGCAAAGATCGGAGCTACTATAATGCTGAACACCGCACCGCCTATAGCCCCTTGCCAGCTTTTGTTGGGGCTTATGGAAGGTGCCATTTTTTGCTTGCCGAAACGGCTGCCAATGAAAAAGGCCATGGTATCAGTGGCGGAAGTGAGTATCAGCGTCCAGAGCACCCATTCACGTCCCATAGGCAATTCGCGCAGGGCTACCCAGAAACTGGAGAGCAGACCGATATAGATTACCCCGGATAGTGTCCAAGCCCAGCGGGGAAAGGCGTCTGTGCGGTCTTTAAGTGTCAGCAGGTATATGAGTGAGGTCAGGCTGAAAGAGCCCAGCAGAAATGGCAAAATGCCTTCTATCTGCAGGTGAGGGCTGATTACGATAAGCATACCCCAGAAGATACCCAGCGCCTTGAACGGCTGGGACTTAAGGTATACGGTTACGGCATTGTAAAATTCATTTAAAGCCAGGGCTACTACTACTGCCATAGCCAGCGTAAGCCAGGCTATAGGCTGGTCAATCCAGATAACTGCTAAGGCAATAATGGCCAGCAGGCAGCCGCTTAAAACTCGTTTTTTAAGCATGATTTACAAACCACCGAAACGTCTCTGTCGCTGATTAAAGGCAGAGATAGCTTTATCAATTTCTTTTTCGCCGAAATCCGGCCACATTACTTCTGAAAAATACAGCTCGCTGTAGGCAGATTGCCAAATGAGAAAATTGGAAAGCCGTATTTCGCCGCCGGTGCGGATAACTAAATCAGCTTCCGGAATGTCTGCGGTGTACAGGTAGCGGGCAAATACATCTTCGGTTATTTTATCAACAGCTATTCCGTCTTTAACCAGACCTTTTACCGCCTGAATGATTTCATCACGCCCGCCGTAGTCAAATGCCAGACAGAGTGTCAGGCCGGTATTTTGGCTGGTGGCTGAGAGCACACCCTCCAGTTTATGCCTGAGTATTGCGGGCAGTTTATCCAGATGCCCCAGATGCCGTAAGCGGACATTATTTTCCACCAGCTCCGGAATATAAGATGACATAACGTCATTTACCAGCCCGAAAAGTCCTTTTATTTCAGCATCGGGGCGTTTCCAGTTCTCGGTGGAAAAGCTGTATAGGGTGACATATTTGATCCCCAGTGAGTTCAAGTGGCGGATAACCAGTCTGGCATTTTCAAGACCGGCTTTATGTCCGTCTATGCGGCTAAGGCCGCGGCGTTCTGCCCAGCGGCCGTTTCCGTCCATTATTATTGCGATGTGGTTTGGAGGGGTATTATTTATTGTAACTGTTGTGTCCAAGATAAAAACCTCTACCGCAACAGGGGGTTGCCGGACTATCCTTGAGTTTGCCGGGGAATGAAAGGCTAAACTTGCTTTAATTCAGTTTCTTTATCAGCACCCAGCTTGTCGGCCTTGGCAATAAAGCTGTCCGTGATCTTCTGAAGCTGGTCAGAGCCACGTTTCAGGTCGTCCTGAGAGATTTCCTTGGCTTTTTCCAGTTTCTTCATTTCATCCATAGCATCACGGCGGACGTTTCTCATAGCTATTTTGTCTTCTTCCAGCCGCTTATTAACCATTTTAATCATTTCCTGGCGGCGTTCTTCAGACAGGGGAGGAATATTCAGGCGGATAATATTGCCGTCGTTGTTGGGCATAAGGCCCAAATCAGATTTCATAATAGCTTTTTCAATAGCTGAAAGGCAGCTCTTGTCCCATGGCTGGATAGTAATATAACGGGGGTCAGGGGCAGAGATGCCGGCCAGATGATTGATAGGGGTGGGTACGCCTGCGTACTCTACTCTGATATGCTCAACCAGAGCCGGTGACGAACGCCCGGTGCGTATGCCGGAGAGTTCCTGCGAGAGCACATCAAGTGAAGCAGCCATCTTTTTTTCAGATTTTTGTAAAATTTCATTTATCATACTAAGCCTCGCTGGATATTAATGTACCTATCGGCTGACCGGAAATGGCGCTAACCAGGCTTTCGGAGGACTGAAGGTCAAACACAATAATCGGCAATTTATTATCCAGACAAAGTGAAAGGGCCGTTGCATCCATAACCTGGAGGCGCTTGTTTATAGCTTCCATATGAGTAAGGTGCTGGAACAAGGTAGCTTCGGGGTGTTTTTTAGGGTCAGCGGTATAAACGCCGTCCACCTTATTTTTAGCCATAAGAAGCACACTGGCTTCTATTTCTATGGCACGTAAAGCGGCGGCGGTGTCGGTGGTCATATAGGGGTTGCCGGTGCCTCCGGCAAAGATAACTACCCGCCCTTTTTCCAGATGCCGTATAGCCCGCCTTCGGATATACGGCTCGGCTACCTGCTGGACAGCCAAGGCAGATTGGGTGCGGGTTACGATACCCTCACGTTCCAAGGCGTCCTGCAGGGTAAGGGCGTTTATAATAGTGGCCAGCATACCAGCATAATCGGCTGAAACCCGGTCAATGCCTTCTTTGGCAGCGGTTGCCCCCCGCCAAATATTGCCTCCCCCTACCACAATAGCCACTTCAACACCCATAAGACAGATATGCTTAATCTCCTGGGCAATGCTTCTTACGGTAGGGATATCAATACCGTATCCCGTGGCTCCTTTGAAAGCCTCTCCACTGAGTTTTAACAGGATACGTTTATATTTTATTTCAGCCATAAAAAATACCGGTACTAGCCTCCAAGCTCAAATCGGGCAAACCGCTTCAGGCGGATATTCTCTCCAACCTTGGCAACAGTTTCAATAATGAGACCGTTGATGGTTTTGGAGGGGTCTTTGATGTAAGGCTGAAGCAATAAACAGGCGTTTGCAGCTTCAACTTCACAGTCAGCCGGGCGGTCTTCTTCAGACAGGTAAAGCGGGCACATGGCCGCTACCTGCATGGCCAGATTGTGGGCCAGTTCCTTAAAGGCATCAGTGCGGGCAACAAAGTCAGTTTCGCAGTTAAGCTCAACCAATGCACCAATCCGTCCCTGGGTGTGGATATATGATTCCACTATGCCCTGGACAGTTTCTCGTTCAGCCTTTTTGGCGGCTTTTACCAGGCCTTTCTCCCGGAGAATCTCCTGGGCTTTTTCAACATTGCCATTTGCATCCACCAGAGCGTTGCGGCACTCCATAACGCCTGCGCCGCATTTCTCGCGGAGCTCTTTTATCTGTTCAGCATTGATAGCCAATTTATTAACTCCAGTGTTTATTATTTAACCGGCAGTTTCAGCCTGAGCTTCACCGGTGGTTTCAACTTCGGTAACCTTCAAAGCATTCTGGGCTTCGATAACGGAATCAGCCATTTTGGAGCAAATGAGTTTGATAGCCCGCATAGCGTCATCATTAGAAGGGATGGGGTAGTCAACTTCGTCGGGGTTGCAGTTGGTATCAACCATAGCCACCAGAGGAACGCCCATACGTTTGGCTTCAGCCATAGCAATCTTTTCTTTAGTGGGGTCTACCACAAAGATTACATCCGGTAAGCGGGTCATTTCTTTGAAGCCGCCCATAGTGCGGTTCAGACGGGCAATTTCCTCAGCCAGTTTCTGAGCTTCTTTTTTGGGCAGACGGTTAAAATCACCCCTGGCCTGCTGGTCTTCCAGCCGTACCAGATAATCAATCCGTGACTGAATGGAGTGGAAATTGGTTAAAATACCACCTGTCCAGCGCTGATTGATAAAATACATGCCGCATCTCTTGGCTTCTTCAGCCAAAATTTCCTGGGCCTGTTTTTTGGTACCAACAAAAAGAACCTTACCGCCATCACTGACAACCTGGTTAATGTAATTACAGGCTTTGTCCAGCATGACCACGGTCTTTTCAAGGTCAATAATGTGAATACCGTTGCGTTTGGTGAAGATATATTTCTTCATCCGCGGATGCCAGCGGCTGGTCTGGTGACCAAAATGCGCCCCGGCTTCCAGAAGCTCTTTGATGTTTGTAGTTGGCAAGCTCTATCCCCTCCTAGTTAGTTAAAAAACCATTTAATAGCTATATTTACATGATGATAACACAGAAGTATAACACAAGCCTAATTAGCCAGCAACACCGCTTTCGCTAATCAGGCATTTAAAAGCTGTGCCTGATGTAATGTATTTATTACAAAAAATAAATAAAACGGCTATATTTTGCGGCTTTAGACTTGGCGTACCCACTTTACGGCATTGGTAAATATTTTCAGCCCGTCGCCTTCTTTTTTCAAACCTTCCGCCGGCCAGCGCGGGTGCTGGCTGCCCCGGACAAAACGCTCAGGATGGGGCATGAGGGCAAATATCCGCCCGCTTTCGTCTGCTATGCCGGCAATATCCATCAGGGTGCCGGCCGGATTAGCCGGGTAGGGGGCGTTGCGTTTGCCGGCTTTGTCGGTATAGTAAACCACCGAATTCAGCTTGTTTATTACTTCAGGGCTGCCCAGCAGTTTGCCTTCGCCGTGGGCTACCGGCAGATACAGGCGGTCTATACCCTGGGTGAACACGCAGGTGGAAAAAGGATTTACCGAAAGGTATGTCCAGCGGCACTCAAAACGGCCTGAGTTGTTGTCTGTCAGGGTTATTTTCTGCCCGTCTTTCATGGGGCCCGGCAGTATACCGGTCTTGACCAGTGCCTGAAAGCCGTTGCAGATACCTATAATAAGCCCGCCGCTTTCGTGAAAACGGTTTATTTTTTCACCCAGTTTCAGGCGCACTTCATTAGCCAGTACCCGTCCCGCCCCCAGGTCATCACCATAACCGAAGCCGCCGGGAAAAGCCATTATCTGAAATTCGGCTAAGCGTGAAGGCTTTGCCAGAAGTTCGTTTATATGTACCATCTCTGTCTCGGAACCGGCCAGCTCAAAGGCATAAGATGTTTCAGCATCACAGTTAGTACCGGGTGTGCGGAGTATCAGGGTTTTTACTTTACTCATTTCTACCTACCAGCGCATTGGCCTTTGCCAGGCCTCTTTCAGTTCGCTAACCGGAGTGTTCAAAAGAATATCAGTGCCGTTACACCCGGTTATGTACAACCGGTTTTCAGCAGTAACCTCTCCAATCAGCCCGAAGTCACTCGCCTGCATCAGCTTTTCAAATTCGGCCTTATGTTCGGGGGATACTTCTGCCAGAAAACGGCTGTTAGACTCTGAAAAGAGTATATAATCTTCCCGCGCTATCTTTTCAGAAAGAGGTACATCTGCCAGACGTATGTTTGCACCCAGTTTGCCGCTGAACGCCATTTCAGCCGCCGCAATTCCCAGCCCGCCTTCGGATAGGTCATGGCAGGCAGCTACCAGCCCTTTGGCGGTAGCGGAAGAAAGGGCCTGCATATTTTCTTTGGCGCGCTTGGCATTTACGGCAGGAGCACGGTTACCTATGAATCCATGGTTTTTGAAGTAATGGGAGCCGCCCAGTTCTTCGGCGGTTTTCCCCACAATATAAATAAGGTTTCCGGATTTTTTAAAATCCATACTGACGGCCTTATCACCGTCTTCCATTACCCCTATGGCGGAAATAAGCAGGGTGTGGGGAATGGTAATCAGTTTATCTTCATAACGGAATTCGTTATTCAGGCTGTCTTTGCCCGAAATAAAGGGGGTTTCAAAGACCAGGGAAAGGTCATGGCAGGCCTGACAGGCGCGCACCAAATCCCCCAGGCTTTCAGGACGGCTGGCGTTGCCCCAGCTGAAGTTATCCAGCAGGGCTACCCTATCAAGGTTGCCGCCTACCGCAATAATCTGCCTTAGGGCTTCGTCTATAGCGGATGCGGCCATATTATAGGCATCTACGTCAGCGTAGCTGGGGTTAATGCCGTTTGATATTACTACCGCTTTCTTTGAGCCAAGCACCGGGCGGATAACGGCGGCATCACCCGGCCCGTCATTTTCAGCCCCAGCCATGGCCTTAAGGACACTTCCGCCCTGAACTTCATGGTCATACTGGCGGATTATCCACTCCCGGCTGCACACATTCCAGTGGGAAAGTATATTTTTAAGCTCGGTTTCAATATCTTTCGGGCAGTCAAAATTAGCTTCGGGGTGGTGGTGTTTATGGCGGGTGGCACTTAACTCCAGTTGCGGCCGCCCGTGATGCAGGAAGTCCATCTGCAAATCAGCCACTGGATTGTCTTCGTAAAAAAGCTTGAGGCGGCGGTCACTGCTGAATTCGCCTATGACCGATGCTTCTACCCCTTCGCTTTCAAAGAGTGACATAATCTCACCCAGTTTTTCTTTTTTAACTGCCAGCAGCATCCGTTCCTGGCTTTCGGATATCCATATTTCAGAGTAAGTTAGGCCGGAGTACTTCAAGGGTACTTTATCCAGATAGACTTTTACCCCGGTAGATTCGGCCATTTCACCTATGGCAGAGCTTAAACCCCCGCCGCCGCAGTCTGTAATTCGTACAAACAGCTCACGGTCACGGGCGGCAAGCAGGGTATCTAGCATGCGCTTTTCCACAATGGGGTTGCCTATCTGGACGGCGGTAAAAGACAGCTCGGTTGAGCGGTCATTCAGTTCTCCGGAGGCAAAGGTCACACCGTGTATGCCGTCACGGCCGGTACGCCCGCCAATCAGCACCACCAAATCACCTGCAGACTGCTTGCCCGGCAGGGCATATTTTTTGGGTATAAGGCCTATAGTACCGCAGTAAACCAGCGGGTTTGCGGTATAGCGTTCATCAAAAATGACAGCCCCGTTAACCGTGGGTATGCCCATACGGTTGCCGTAATCTGCCACGCCGGAGCGCACTCCTTTGAAAACGCGGCGGGGATGTAGTACTCCCGGGGGGAGTTTATTTTCGGGTAGATCAGGCTGGCCGAAACAGAATACATCTGTGTTGGCAATGGGTTTGGCGGCAAGTCCCGTGCCCAGTATGTCACGGATTACCCCGCCAATGCCGGTGGCAGCACCGCCGTATGGCTCAACCGCTGACGGGTGATTATGGGTTTCAGCCTTAAAGCAGACTCCCCAGTTGTCATCAAACTCTATCACGCCGGAGTTATCTACAAAAACAGATAAGCACCAGGGTTTGTTAAGCTCAGCGGTGGCTTTGGCTATAGTCTGCTTCAGCAGGTTATTTATAATCTGGCCGTCATAATCCAGGGTGGCTTTAAAGGTTTTATGGCAGCAGTGTTCGCTCCATGTCTGGGCCAGGGTTTCCAGTTCGGCATCAGTGGGTGCCCGCCCCAATTTCAGGTAATGTTCATAAATAGCCGAAAGTTCCTGATGGCTCAGGCTGAACTCCTTGCCCAGTGAGGCCATGTTGTCTTTCAGCTTTTCGGCCAGCAGGTCAATTTTCCTCAGTTTAAAAGTATACTGCGGGTTAGGGGGGAAGGGGTTTGAACCGCTCTTAACCACGTGCTGGACGATGGGATTTATAAGCAGTTTATTGCCGATGGTTTTCAGTTCATCAGCCGAAATCTCCCCCTTAAGCAGGTAGCGTTTAGCTGTTCTGGCGGCAGTTACGCCCTTTATACCCAAATCAGAAATGGCTTTGAGTATAGTTTCCTGAACCGGGTCGGTTACCCCGGCGTTATAGGTAACTTCTATAGCCGAAAAGCCGTCAGCTTCCGCCTGCGGGCAGTCAGCGTCATATTTAAAGGTCTGGATTATTTTATCTGAAAGAAGCTCCTCAGAAATGGTCATGACTTCACTGTCTGAAAGCTGTCCCTCCAGCCAGAAAACGTCTATTACCCGTACTTCGGCAACTGAGGTAATACCAAGGTCTTGTATATCACGGCAAACACCGTTACCTCTGGGATCTGGCCACTCCGGTTTCAGGGAGACTTCTATTCTATGCACTTTTTACCAGCCCCTTTGGGAAATCAGCTTGTCGGGTTCTATCTGTTTTATATCCAGACCAGGCATGGCATCACCCAGCCCTTTGGATATTTCGGCCAGTACTTTGGCATCTTTATAGTGGGTTACTGCCTTTACTACGGCTTTGGCCATAGCTGCGGGGTTTGATGATTTGAATATACCCGAACCTACAAATACCCCGTCCGCCCCCAGCTGCATCATAAGGGCTGCATCAGCCGGGGTAGCTACTCCGCCGGCGGCAAAGTTTACTACCGGCAGTTTACCTGTTTTGTGAAGTTCAATCACCAGTTCCAGGGGTGCATTTATCTCTTTAGCATAGGCGGAAAGTTCGTCAGCAGACATGGATTGTACACGCCTGACAGAGCCCATAACGGAACGCATGTGGCGCACTGCTTCCACAATGTTGCCGGTGCCGGCCTCACCCTTGGTGCGTATCATAGCTGCGCCTTCGCCAATCCGCCTTAAGGCCTCGCCCAAATCACGGCAGCCGCAAACGAAGGGGACTTTAAAATCATGTTTCCAGACGTGGAAATTTTCATCAGCCGGGGTAAGTACCTCGGACTCATCAATGTAGTCAACCCCCATGGATTCCAGTATCTGGGCTTCTACGAAATGACCAATACGGCATTTGGCCATAACAGGTATGCTGACTACTTTCATAATCTGCTCGATAATAGTGGGGTCTGCCATGCGTGCAACGCCGCCGGCCGCCCTTATATCCGAAGGTACGCGCTCTAAAGCCATAACGGCGCAGGCGCCTGCTTCTTCCGCTATTTTAGCCTGTTCGGGGGTGGTTACATCCATAATCACCCCGCCTTTTAGCATTTGGGCCAGGCCAGATTTTACTTTAAAAGTACCGGTTTCCATATCTAATCTCCCCTGAGGGCTCTTCCGCCCTGTCCTATTCGGCTATATTCTACTATTTATGCTCCTTTGGGGCAAACATAATTGCATATTATTACAGCATCTGTCTGTTAATATGGTACTGTCTTTGTGCTATACTTTTGTAATCAAACGAGGAATTTTTAAAGTGAAAACAGGGAGGATTTGGTGAATATTTTCAAAGCTATAATGGGTAAATGTGATACCGCACCGTTAGCTGATGATGTTTGGAGTTTGATGGATAGCCAGATTACCCTTGATTTGGCAAAAGCTCCGGCACTATCTGAAAAGGGCGGGGCTGGTTATATGGCGGGCAAGGGGCTTGCCAAACCGGTGCTGGTAGTGCGCGGGCAGGATAACAATCTTTATGCTTATGAAAATGCCTGTCCCCATGGCGGACGCAAAATTGACCCCGTGGAGGGTGAATCCAGACTCCGCTGCTGCAGTGTAAACCACTCTACTTTTGATTATAACGGCAAGGTTCTTTCCGGACCTGCCCAGCATAAGCATGAACTACGGCGGTTGCTTACCAGCCAGGCTGACGGTAAACTACTTATCAGTGTTTAGTATCTGGGTTTAAAGAATTCTGCGGAACTGCTGTCGGTAGTGACGGAAATATCCGTTATGCTATACTATTGCCTGCGCCAGCGTGGCTCAGAGGTAGAGCAGCGGTTTCGTAAACCGCCGGTCGGAGGTTCGAATCCTCTCGCTGGCTCCATTTATTTATGACGAGGTACGAAGCGATAATGAGCAAATTTATCGACAAGCTTAAAAATGTATCCAAGGGCTATGTACGCCCTATGGGTTTTAACGCGGTTGCCTCTGTTCCCCAGCCTAAAATGCTGCTCGCGGCGGAACTGGGTATAGAAGACCTGACGGATAAAGAAACATTTGGCGGGGCGGACGTAGTGATTGTTTCCGCCGGCAAAGCTAGTGCCAAGAAACTGAAAGAGACTGCAGATATGCTGGGCGATACAATCTGGGGTGTAGCGCTGGGTGATAAAGCAGCTGATGCCGAAAAAATGGCCAAGGCCGGTGCGGATTTTGTAGTTTTCAGCCCGGATGCTGAGGTATCACCCCTGACGGCTCTTGAAAAGACCGGCAAAATAATTATGCTTGAAAACAACCTGACTGATTTTATGATAAGGGCGGCGGACTGTCTGTCTGTAGGGGCGGTTATCGTGGGTGAGCAGGCAGATACAGCCGCTCTTAGCTGGCGGAAGATTATGCTCTACCAGCGTTTTGCGGATATATTGTCAAAACCATTTCTGGTAAGGGTAAGTTCAAATATCACGCTTTCGGAGCTTCAGTCACTCTGGGCTTTGGGTATAGATGGAGTGCTGATAAGCGGCAGTACAGGCTTGAAAGAACTGCGTACGCTGATAGACGGGGCTGAATGGGCGGTTAAACGCAAACGCGGGCATATGAGTGCCATTGTGCCTTCTCTGAAAATGCCTGCGTCCGAATCAGTTGCCCCTGAAGAACCCGAAGAACCAGATGAAGATGATTAATTAAAGGCCTCTGTTTTAGGGCTGTGAATTTCAGCGAATAAAAAAGCCGGTTTAAACCGGCTTTTTGTTTTATATTTTATACAAAATACTTTATTGGCATTTGGAGAGCTGGTAGCTTTTACCCTCGGTGGTAATAGCCGGTGCAATAACCATTTCAACCTGCTGCATTTCGCGTATGTTGGAAGCGCCGCAGACACCCATGGATGTTTTAAGCGCACCAACCAGGTTTTGAGTACCGTCAGTAACGGAAGTGGGGCCGAACAGTATTTGCTCCAGACTGCCGGTAGTGCCCACTTTGATGCGGGTACCTCTGGGCAGGGAGGGGTGGGGATGAGACATACCCCAGTGATAACCCCGTCCGGGAGCTTCGGCAGCCTTGGCAAACGGTGACCCCAGCATGACGGCATCAGCACCGGCACAGATAGCCTTGCAGACATCGCCGCCCTTTTTAAAGCCGCCGTCGGTAATAATAGGCACATAACGGCCGGTTTCTTTATAATATGTTTCACGGGCAGCGGCGCAGTCCATACTGGCGGTTATCTGGGGAACGCCGATACCTAAAACCTCGCGTGAGGTGCAGGCAGCACCCGGACCAACCCCGATTATTACTCCGTGAACACCGGTACGCATAAGCTCAAGGCAAGCCTGATAGCTGACGCAGTTGCCAACCAGTACTGGGACTTTAATCATCTTTACAAATTCTTCAAAGATAAGCCCGTGGCTGCTCTTGGAGACATGGCGGGCTGAAGTGACAGTGGAAGCAACAGATATAATATCCGCTCCGGCTTCAACTGCTACGGGAGCCAGTTTTTTGGCATTAGCAGGCATCAGGGAGACGGCACAGACGCCGCCTTTGGCTTTTATTTCGCTTACCCGCTTGGTAATCAGGTGTTCTTTAATAGGTTCGGCAGTATAAATCTTCTGCATGAAGGCAGTTACTTCGTCAATGGGTTTAGATATAATCTGGTCAAGAATTTCCTGGGGGTTTTCATAACGGGTATAAATACCCTCCAGATGCAAAACAGATAAACCACCCATTTTGCTCATGGCAACCGCGGTATCCACATTGGTTACGGCGTCCATGGCCGAGGCGATAAAAGGAATGGCGAAGTTAATATTGCCGATTTTAAAATCAACTTCTACCTGTTCGGGGTTAACTGTTAACCCGCCGGGGACAATGGCTACCTCGTCAAAGCCGTAGGTACGCCTGAGGGTTTTAAATTCTGGTACTGTCATCTCAGCTCTCCTTACTATTAAACATGAACTATATCAGAGCCGGCAAAGCCAAGTCAAGGCAAGGTGTTTGTTTCTATTATAACCCTGAAGGAGGTTAAAAAGTAGAGAGAAGTCAGGGCAGATTTAAGGGGCAGTATTTTCCGGCGGGTTTTCAGCTGCCAGTTTAGCCTTTAGTCTTATTCTGCTACAATAATAAGGTTATGGCTTTATATGTGGTGGCGACCCCTATCGGCAATCTGGAGGATATAACCCTCCGAGCACTGCGTGTGCTTTCAGAGGTAAAGCTGATTGCGGCGGAGGATACCCGCCATACCCGTAAACTGCTTTCCGCCCATAATATAAAGACCCCCCTGACCAGTTACTTTGAGCATAACCGCCTGTCAAAGCTGGATTATATTCTGGAGGTGCTGGGAGAGGGGGATGTGGCTTTGGTTTCAGATGCCGGTATGCCCGGTATTTCAGACCCCGGCTACGAGCTTATCAAAGCCGCCCATGAAAACGGTATAAAGGTTGTGCCTGTGCCGGGGGCTTCAGCCGTGATAACAGCGGTAGCGGTATCCGGGTTGGACTCCGCCAATTTCAGCTATTTGGGGTTTCTGCCCCGCCAGAAAACTGAACGCCGAAAAGCCCTTTCGGAAGCGGCATTACTTGGTGCAAGTATTGTTATATTGGAAGCGCCCCACCGTTTGCATGGCTGCTTGCTTGACATAAAAGATGTGCTGGGAGACCGCCAGATAGCCGTCTGCCGTGAGCTTACCAAAATATATGAAGAAATATTCAGGGGCAGTATCAGCCAGGCTATCAGTCATTTTGACCAGCCGAGGGGTGAATTTGTGCTGGTGGTGGAGGGTTGTAAACCGCCCGTATCTCAGCCGGAGCTGACGGATGATATAATAAAGGAACTTAGCATACTCAAAAAACAGGGCAAACCGGCTAAAGAAGCGGTGGCTCTGGTAAGCCAAAAAAGCGGTCTGCCCAAAAAAGAAATCTACCGGGCTTGGCTTAAAATTAACAAAACCTTATAATAGGTAAAATTTGCGAGGTGTTTCATGAGGAGAGGATGTATTTCACTGGGAGATGTGGTTTGCACTGGCTGCAACAATAATATTCCCTATCCTGAGCGTTATTTGGCTGTAGACGAAGAAGACGGTAAAGAAGTAGACAAAGGTACTACCGTTCATTACTGTGTGGAATGCGCCCTGAAGAAAGGGTATGCCAGCTACAAAGAAGAAAAAGGCGAGAGAATTCTAACCTTTCTGCCCTGAGGATATAAATGAGCGAACGAATATTTATAGGTGTGGCTTGGCCTTACGCCAACAGCCAATTGCATCTGGGGCATGTTGCCGGCGCTTATCTGCCGGCAGATATTTTTGCCCGTTACCACCGCACCCGCGGGGATGAAGTGCTTATGGTATCCGGTTCGGATATGCATGGCACTCCTATTACCATAAGGGCGGAGCAGGAGGGTATTACTGCTGCTGAAGTGGCAGAGCGTTATCACCGGCTGTTTATGGCTTCGTGGCCGAAGCTGGGCATAAGCTGGGATTGCTATACCTCAACTGCAACCGCTAACCATGCCCGCACCGCTCAGGAGATGTTCCTCAGCCTGTATGAAAAGGGTTATATTTATAAAGATACGGTTTGCCAGCCGTTTTGCCCCCGCTGCAACCGTTTTTTACCTGACCGCTATGTGGAGGGGACTTGCCCCCACTGCAAATATGAAGGTGCCCGCGGGGACCAGTGTGACAACTGCGGCAAACCCTTAAATGCGGCTGAATTATTGAATTTTCGCTGCAAAAACTGCGGCAATCCCCCCGAGTTTAAGGAAACCGAGCACTTTTTCCTGAAACTTTCGGCATTTGAAGAAGAACTGCTCCGCTGGGTGGAGAACAAAACCCACTGGCGGACCAATGTATTAAATTTTACTCTGCGTTATTTAAAAGAAGGCCTCAAAGACCGGGCTATTACCCGTGATTTGGACTGGGGTGTGCCGCTGCCGCTTCCGGGTTATGAGGGCAAACGGCTGTATGTCTGGTTTGAAGCGGTAATAGGCTATCTGTCTGCTAGTATAGAGTGGGCGGTGGCTAAAGGCCAGCCGGGTGAGTGGCAGAAATACTGGGGCGGAGATACTAAAAGCTATTATTTTATAGGCAAAGACAATATTCCGTTCCATACCATTATCTGGCCGGCTATGCTGATGGGTAAAGGCGGACTTAATTTGCCGTATGATGTACCTTCAAATGAATATCTCACTATAGAAGCCCAGAAGTTTTCCAAGAGCCGCAATAAGGCTATCTGGGTGGACGATGTTCTTTCACGCTACAGCGTGGATACCCTGCGTTACCTGCTTTCGGCCAATATGCCTGAAAGCTCTGATATGGATTTCTCCTGGAGGGAATTTGTCCGCCGCAATAATGACGAACTGGTAGCCACCTACGGCAATCTGGCCCAGCGCGTTTTGACTATGGTCTGCCGTAATTTTGACAATAAAGTTCCCGAATACGGCAAGCTGGACGAACGTTCCCTGAATCTCATTGAGAAAACCAGCGCCATGCTGTCTGAAACAGACAAGGCCTTGCACGGCTGTAATTTCCGTGAGGCTATTAAACTGGCTATGTCACTGGCCCAGGAGGCAAACCGCTATCTGGATGAAAAAGCCCCCTGGAAGGAAATAAAGGTGGACAAAGCTGCCGCCGCCCGCAGTTTATACGTGGCCATGGCGGCTCTTTCCGGGCTTCGGGTGGCTTTTTACCCGTTCCTGCCGGAAAGTTCAAGCAGGCTCAGTACCTATCTGGGTTTCGGCTCTGAAATAGAAAAAGATGGCTGGGTGCTTAAAATGCCGGTAGTCGGGCAGGAAATGACCCCGCCGGAGCCGCTTTTTAAGAAACTGGAAGATTCGGTTGTCGAAGAAGAAGCCGCCCGCATGGGGCTTTAGTATTTACCAGGAGGCAAGGTCTTGTTGAAACTTAGCTCTATCTACGCACCTATAAATGAAGGACTCAAAGGGGTTGAGGACGAATTTAAACTGGTATCCGAAAGACGGAAGCAGTCTTTTCCCGAAATGGCGGAAATGCTGGATTATATTCTGGTAGGGGGCAAGGTACTTAGGCCGGCCCTTTCCATGCTGTCTGCCATGTGCTTCGGTGCCGGCATAAAAAGAGTGTTGCCTTTGGCCACTTCTTCTGAAATGCTGCATATAGCAACCCTGGTGCATGATGATGCCATTGACAAGGCTGATACCCGCCGCAGCCGCCGCACTGTCAATTCCGTATGGGGGCTGGAAAAGGCTATACTTTTAGGTGATTTCCTTTTTGCCCATGCTGCCGAAACAGCAGCTGACACCGGTAATATGCGTATAGTTACTCTGTTTGCCCAGACTTTGCAGATAATAGCCTCCGGTGAGCTGAAGCAGGCTTATGCCAGTTTTAACCCTGACCAGAGCTATGAGAATTATCTGGAGAGGATATCCGGCAAGACAGCCGCTCTTTTTGTAATGGCCACCAAGGGCGGGGCTATACTGGCAGATGCTTCGACGGCTGACGAAGAAATAATGCGTTCTTACGGCTATAATCTGGGTTTAAGTTTCCAGATAGTAGATGATATACTGGATTTTGTGGGTAATGCAAAAGATATGGGCAAACCCATAGGTTCAGACTTGAATAACGGCACAGTTACCCTGCCGGCACTCCTCCTGATGGATCGTTATCCGGAAAGTAACCCCATCAAGGATATGCTGGGTGCAACAGACCGTTCCGCTCATGTTGCCAAAGCAGTGGAGATGATAAATTCATCAGATATTATAGACCTTAGCTACAAAGAGGCTAAACGCTATGCTGATTTGGCCTGCAAAGACTTGTCAAAGCTTCCCAAAACAGCTGCCCGCGAATCTCTCTACCAGCTGGCAGAGTTTATAGTTGAACGTAAAAACTGACAAGGAGATATAAGATGAAACTTATGGGTTGTCTGGGAAGTATTCTGGCTCTCATTGTGATTGTCTTTGTCCTTACCCATTTGAGTGAAATCTGGGATTGGCTGGAAGGTATTTTTGCCTGATAAAATAGAGTATTTTTTAATACAAAAAAGCCACCTTTAAGAAGGTGGCTTTTTGATTAATCCGGTATGGGTTTAGGCAGATTCGGATATGGGGAGTTCACCTACGAATAGGTTTTCCAAATCAACTCCTTCCAGAGTCTCTTTTTCAACTAATTTTTCGGCAATAAACTTCAGACGGTTTTTGTTTTCGGTGAGTATGGTTTTGGCCTTTTGATGGGCTTCTTCAATCAGCCCGCGCACTTCTTCGTCAATCATATCGGCCACTTTTTCGCCATAGTCCTTCTGTTCGGATATCTCTCGTCCCAAAAAGACCATTTCCTCTTTGTTGCCAAAGGTGCGCGGTCCCAGTTTGTCACTCATGCCGTAGCTGGTGACCATCTTGTGGGCAATATCGGTAGCCCGGCGAAGGTCATCTGAAGCACCGGTTGAGAGTTCTTTAAAGGTCAGCTCCTCTGCTACATACCCGGCCAGCAGTCCGGCCATCATGGCCTTGAACTGGGAGCGGGTCATCAGGTAACGGTCTTCATTTGGCAGCTGGCGGGTATGCCCCAGTGTCATGCCTCTGGCTACAATGGATATTTTATGGACAGGGTCAGCACCCTGTACCAGCCGAAGTACGAGGCCGTGTCCGGTTTCGTGGTAGGCGGTGACTTCTTTTTCCTGAGTGCTTATGCGGCGGCTCTTGCGTTCCGGTCCGGCAATAACTCTGTCAATTGATTCCTCAAGGTCTTCGGTTTCAACTACTTTGCGGTTCTTGCGGGCAGCCAGTATGGCGGCTTCGTTAAGCAGGTTTGCCAGATCCGCACCCGAAAAACCGACTGTTTGCTTAGCCAGATTTTCCAGATTAACTGTATCTGCCAGAGGTTTGCCCTTGGCATGAATTTTCAGTATGGCTTCACGCCCTGTTATATCGGGTTTGTCCAGCACCACTCTGCGGTCAAAACGGCCCGGGCGGAGCAGGGCTGGGTCAAGGATATCAGGGCGGTTGGTAGCCGCAATAACTATTACGCTGGTATCGGTATCAAACCCGTCCATTTCCACCAGTATCTGGTTAAGGGTCTGTTCGCGTTCGTCATGCCCGCCGCCCAGTCCGGCACCGCGCTGGCGTCCGACAGCATCTATTTCGTCTATAAAGATAATGCAGGGGGCATTCTTTTTAGCCTGGTCAAACAAATCACGCACTCTGGAAGCGCCCACACCCACAAACATTTCAACAAACTCGGAGCCGCTTATAGAAAAGAAGGGAACGCCGGCTTCACCGGCAATAGCCTTGGCCAGCAAAGTTTTTCCCGTACCGGGAGGGCCTATCAGCAAAATACCTTTGGGAATGCGGGCACCCAGCGCCTGAAACTTTTCACGGGATTTTAAGAACTCTACTACTTCGCCCACTTCCTGTTTGGCTTCATCTACCCCGGCCACGTTGGCAAAGGTGATGGTGGGTTTATCCATATTAAAGAGCTTGGCTTTTGAACGGCCGAAAGAGACTGCCTGGTTGTTGGCGCCTCTTGCCTGGGTGAAGATAAAGATAAGCAGACCGCCGAATATTAGGAAGGGCAGATAGGTAAGAATCATAGTGCCCCAGTCCAGTCCGCCCGCCGGCTGGATATTTACCTTTACATCAGTCAGGTCTAACCCCTCAATTTCGTAAATGCTGGCTATGTATTCCTTTACGGTGGTAAGTTTTGTGCCGTCAGTAGTGGTTACTTCTATGTTTTCGCTGTCAACCGTTATTTCGGCAATCTTGTGTTCCTGAGACAGGGTTATAATCTGGCTCAGGGGCACTTCCTCCGGTTTCTGGGCGTTCGGCACCAGAAACGAAAAGATTGCTATGATAGCCACCAGCATCACGACATACATAATGGTGCTGCGTTTCCAATTTGAATTCATTTGGTACCTCAAAATTTCATGTAGTATGGGACATATTAAGTAAATTATAGCATATAAGGATTTTGGCGTCTTTACGCCAGCGAGAAGTATGTCTCTTTCAGGAGCAGGGCATCTTCCTCAATGTTTGGGCTCTCACAGATTACCAGCCCGGCACAGCCTGTGTCGCGCAGGCAAAGTAACAGCTCCTTATAGTTGAAATCTGACTCTGCCAGATTCAGGTGCTGTTTTTCCCCACGGGGTGAGTAGTCTATACCCGAAATATGAATGTGCATATTTTTAAGTGTTTTTTCACCCAGATAATCTGCCATGGTATTTAACATAAAACTAAACTCGGAGTAGGAGTTGAATTTGCCGGTGCGGGCATGATAATGGGAAAAGTCTATGGTCGGCAGCAGGCCGGGTATCTCGCTGCAAAGTGCCATAGTCTCCTTTAGATCTCCGAACTGGGTGACTTTGCCGCTTACTTCGGGGCGGAGGGTTATCTGAAAGCCCTCTTCCTGAAGACGTTCAGCCACCGGGCGGATATTATCCCGTATGGCTTCGTAGGCAGCAGAAGGAGAATCTGTCAGGTAAAAACCGGGGTGGAATACCAGAGACCCCGCCCCGCAGAGTGATGCCATTTTGGCGGACTGGTACAGAAGGTGCTGGCTCATTTTGACCTTGTTTTCTTCAACTGCATTAAAGTTCAGATAGTACGGGGCATGGGCGGACAGCTTTATGCGGAGAAGCTCTGAAAGTATGCGTACCGGATTGGTATCCGGGGCTTTCATATATACCCCGCGGACAAACTCTATTTCCATGCCATCCAGCCCCAGTTCCGCCACCCGGTGAATACCGTTCTGGGTGGTGTGTTTGGGGGTGGAATAGGGAATGCCGGCGGTGCCGAAAAGTAAACCTGCCATAGGGTATAAGTATATCAGATGTGTTCGGCATTTAAAAAACCTAAGGGCTGTTTTAGCCTTATTACAGCCCTTAGCGGGTTGTATGCTATACTAAAAACAGATTTTTGGGGAGGGTGCACTTGGAATCAATAGATATTGCCCGGCAGATGGTGAGCATAGCCAGTGAGAAACAGGCTGAAGATATAGTCCTTCTGGATGTCAGGGAGCTGGTTAGCTACTGTGATTATTTTGTGCTGATGAGCGGCGCTTCCGGCCGCCAGCTTTCAGCTATTGCGGATACGGTTGAAAAGACCTTTAAACCTCTTAAAATAGGGCCGCGCCACCGTGAAGGTGACGCGGATTCAGGCTGGATACTTCTTGATTTCGGCGGGGTGATTGCCCACATATTCACCCCTGAAATACGCTCTTACTATAAACTTGACCGTCTCTGGGAGAATGCCCCTAAACTAGTTGCCATGCAGTAACTAACGGCGGTTGTAGTGCACCAGTTCGCTTTCGCTGAAGAACAGGCTTATTTCGTGTTTGGCATTTTCAGCCGAGTCTGAGCCGTGAACGGTATTCTGCTCTATATTTATACCCAAATCTCCCCGTACAGTACCCTTTTCAGATTTGGCAGGGTCAGTTGCCCCCATAGCCTTGCGCATTTTCTCGACGGCATTTTCGCCCTCAAAAACAGCGGCTACAATAGGGCCTGAGGTGATGTAAGTGACCAAATCCTTGAAAAAGGGGCGTTCCCGGTGGGGGGCATAGTGCTTGTCAGCTAAAACGGCGTCCATCTGGAGCATCCGCAGGCCAATCATTTTCAGCCCCAGTTTTTCCATTCTGCCCAGTATTTCGCCGGACAGGCCGCGGTTAACGCCGTCAGGCTTAACCAGTAAAAGTGTTCTTTCCATATTTCTCCTTTATTTAGCGCCGGCCAAACCTATAAAACCGGCTATATCTTCTACACTAATCTTGCCCAGGGTGTCAACTATCATATCAGCTTCGCTCAGGGCTTGGGGTTGCTGGCTGTTAGTAACAGCTATGCATTTCATACCGGCTTTCTTGGCGGCTTCCACTCCGGCGGGTGCGTCTTCTATTACCAGGCACTCTTCCGGGCTGGCGCACAGTCTGGCGGCCGAGAGTAAGAATACCTGGGGGTTGGGCTTGCCCTTGGTGACATCTTTTTCGCTGACTGTAGCCAGGAAGTAGTCCCCTATACCCAGTTTGGTCATAACCAGCTTGATATTGGCCAGCGGTGCCGAAGATGCAATAGCCATGCGGTAACCGGCTGTTTTCAGGGATTTTAAAAGTTCTATCACACCGGGAAATAGCTTTATCTCCTGTCCGGCGTATTCACGGAAAAGGTGTTCCTTGCGGTCAGCCAGAGTGTGGATGGTATCCGCGTCTGATTTTTCACCCAGCACCGAGTAAATTATCATGTCATTCCGCAGGCCGAAGGTACGGTAAAAATCTGCTTCGGAAAAAGTATAACCTATCTCCGCAAAAGTAGTCTGCCATGCCCGCATATGAAAGGGGGCGGAATCTGCAATTACCCCGTCCATATCCCAGATAACGGCTTTGTTTTGGGAGAGCGGCAGGCCGGTGCGGTGTTTGCGGGGGGATATCTGGGGGCGGCGCAGGTAAAGCGGCTGCAAACCGGCAGGGCTGTCAGTCAGGCCGTCTTCAATCCTCTTTTTAGCCAGCCGTGCCAGCGAGGCTGCCCTTGAAGGGCGTATATCAGCCGGGGCAAATACTGTTTTTTTATCTCCAAGCAGGGTCTTAAGTTCGGCTTGGCTGGTTTGGCTTATCGGCCCGCAGATAACACAGGGTTCACTGACTTCAGCGGCCAAATCAGCCAGATTGGTGATATAGGGTTTAGCCACTTCTTTTAAGCCGTCTCCGTCCTTTTGGTAAACTGCTGCGGCATATTCCTGCTGACCTGAGGGCAGTAATGCCCACACCTTAAGGCCGCTTGCCAGATAGGGGTAGGCGGCCAGTTCCAGTGTGCCGATACCGCACAGGGGGATATCCAGAGCAAAAGCCAGGCTTTTGGCGGTACTCAGGCCTACTCTTAAGCCGTTAAAACTGCCCGGCCCTATAGAAACCGCAATAGCGTTAGCGTCTTTAAGGACCAGACCAGCTGACTCAAGCAACCAGTTCAGCCGGGGCAACAGCTCTACCGTCTGGTTCTGGTGACTGAGCCAGTTGTACTGGGCCACTATTTCATTATCTTTAAGGATAGCCAGCCCGGTATCCGGGGTGGCAGTATCAATGGCTATTAAAACCGGCATCCTTTACCCTCTGTGAAATCTCATTTAACAGCTCTTCATAGCGGATACCCCAGGCATATAGGGTCAGCTCACGTTTATCATCATCAAGATAGGCTATTTCTATCCGCAGGTTTTCTGAAGGCAGCAGTTCGTCGGCTTTATCAGCCCACTCTACCACAGTTACTCCGCTGCCGTACAAATAGTCATCCAGACCCAGTTCTTCTATCTCTTCGCTCAGGTCCAGACGGTATAAATCTATGTGATACAAAGGTAAACGTCCGTACATCTCACGCACGAGCACAAATGAAGGGCTCAAGGCATTTTCGGTAATATCCAGTCCCTTTGCCAGTCCCTGGGTCAGGTTAGTTTTGCCTGCTCCAAGGTTTCCCACCAGGAAGATAATATCCCCGGCTGATGCCAGTTCGCCTATTATCTTTCCCAGATCCTGGGTTTGCTGGGTACTGTGACTCACCAGTTCAAGTTGATTCATTTTGGTTTCTTAAAATGCTCCCAGCCGTTCTTTCCCGGCTGAAGGGCCCTCCCATCTTTATCCATTAATCTTAATTCCTCCGGTTTACCCGGAATAATCTCACCTATGACAGTAACCGGTATAGGACTCTGCACCGAAATTTGCTCTATCACCTCGGCAGAGGCGGTAAACAACAGTTCGTAATCTTCACCCCCGTAAAGGGCCATGTTTTGGGCTTGAAAGGGGTAGCAAAGACGCAGGCTGGGGTGGAGGGGCAGCTTACCAAGATCAATTCTGGCACTTACCCGGCTCTGCCTGAGTACATGCCCAAGGTCAATCACCAGCCCATCACTAATATCTATACAGCAACGGACGCCCTCTTTAACCAGCAACCTGGCTTCATTTATCCGCGGTTCAGGGCGGTAAAAGGAGCGGTAAAATATCTCACGACTTTCGTCAGGGACTTTTGTTTGGTTTAGCAGCATATCCAAACCGGCAGCAGCACTGCCCAGATAACCGGTAACAGCTATTTTCTGCCCTGCCTGAGCAGCATTTCTGGTAAGCAGGCGGTTCGGGTTTTCCACCGAACCCAGCAAAGTGACAGCCAGGTTTATTATGGATGACTGGTTGGTATCACCGGCTATTATAGCAATCTGGTATTTTTCAGCCAGACTGTACATGGCGTTATAGCAGTCTGTCACGCTGGAAACGAGCGTATCCGGCGGCAGGTCAATATTAACTATGGCATATTGAGGGACTCCCCCCATGGCGGCAATATCGCTCATATTTATTGCCATGGCTTTGTAACCCAAATCTGCCCAGCAAAGCATGTTGCGGTTGAAATGTACGTTTTCAATCAGGCTGTCCACGGTGACCAGCTGATATCCCTGCGGCAGAAAAACAGCGGCATCATCACCAATATCAATTATTAAGTTTTCACGGGCAGGGGTGTTTACAGCAGACTTTTGGTGTAAAAGATTGTTCAGCTTGTCTATCAGCTGGCATTCGCCTATGTCAGAAACCTTCATAATGCAAAGATTATACCATTTTTCATGCGGTGCCTGCAGTGCTGAAAATAGTCATTTTGTAAAATTCAGGGGGTGGTTTTTCAGATTTGGCTTACGTATGAGTTGCGAATGGGGTCAACCTTGACAATTAATACATTGAGGAATATGATTGGTCTTTGAAATCGCCATCAATATGGCGTTTTTATTTGGCACTTACTCAAAAAAGCTGAGTTTTGTCATTGCTAACTCTCCGTTTCAATGACTTCAGATACGGTATATGTTTAAATAAATGCTTCAAAAGGTGATAGCTGATGAGTAGTTTGGCCGAAGCGCCTATCCAGGATCCCGGATTTGACTCTGAAGAGGCGCATAAACGTAAACAGTACATGGTTGACTTGTTCGTAGTTCAAGCGAAAAACTATGATTTCCACGATGATGTCTTCGGGCTTTATGCCCACCGTTTTTGGATGCGGACTGTTCTTAAGATTGTCGGTAAGTTTGTGAAAGGCCGCACCAGTACCAAAATGCTTGATTTGGCTTGCGGCACCGGCTTTGTTACCTTCAATACGGCCCGGAACTTCGAAAACATTGATATAGACTCCTTTGATATCAGCCCCGATATGCTGGCGGTTGCCAAGGAGCGTTACGAAAAGTATTTCAAAGGGCGGAGTATAAAGTTCTGGCAGGGTGATGCCGAAGTTCCCTTTGGCGAAGAGAAATACAATTTGATAACCACCAGTTTCGCTTACCGCAACTTTGCCAACAAAGGGCTGGCTACCGAGAATGTTTTCCGTGCCTTGAAACCGGGCGGTCTCTTTATTATTCAGGACCTTACCAAACCTGAACACCACCCCATGCGCGGACTGTATATATTCTATATGAAGTATATTTTGCCTTTGTTTACCAGTATTTTGGGTACCGAAAAATCGGCTGCCCGCTGGCTTTATAAATCTGCTATGATGATGCCCACTAACGGGCAAATTGTAAAACTAATGGAAAGCAAAGGCTTTGAAAAATGCCAGTATAAGAGCTTGTCGCTGGGTATTGCCTGCGTAATCTGGGGCTATAAACCGGAGAAATCAGAATAAAATGAGCAGTGTAGATGTGAATGTGAAAGACCCCGGTTTTGAGTCTGAAGAGGCTCAGGCCCGCAAACGTTATATGCTTCAGTTATTTGGTTTTCAGGCCAAACATTATGACCTGCATGATGATATTATGGGTTTGGGTATTCATCGCCGCTGGGGCAAAGAGATGGTTTTGGAGATACTGACCTATACCCGCAATATGCCGCAGGTAAAAATGCTGGACCTTGCGTGCGGTACGGGTTTTGTTACCTTTAATACTTTGCGCTACATGAAAAATGTGGATATAGACGCCTTTGATATCACCCCCGAAATGGTGGAAGTAGCCAAGGGACGTCTCAAGAAGAATTATCCGGACCGCAACGTGAAATTCTGGGTGGGTGATGCCGAAATACCCTACGGTGATGCCAAATACGATGTTATCGGCACTTGCTTTGCCTTCCGCAATTTTGCCAACAAAAATCTGGCTGCCTCTAATATCTTCAAAGCACTTAAACCGGGCGGTCTGCTGGTTTTACAGGATATGACCAAACCCGAAAAACAGCCTTTCCGCGGTATTTACCTGTTTGCCTTGAAGAATCTGATGCCCATTATGGCTCGGATAATTGGTACAGAAAAAAAGTCTGCCCGTTATCTGGCAAATTCGGTGTTGGCCATGCCTAGTAACGCGGAAATAATGGCTATACTCCAAAATCAGGGTTTTATAAATATCAAATCCCACTATCAGAGTGGCGGTATGGGTACACTGACTGTTGCCTATAAGCCGGAGAATTAGACATGGGTAAAGTGGATACACTGGCTTATGACATTGGGAATAACCGTACCCGTCACGTATATATAGGCAACGATATACTGAATAGTCTGCCGGAATATGCACGTGAACTGAATGCGGACAAATTTTTTATTATTACCGATTCCAATCTTGAAAATATCCTGAAGGATAAAATCAAAGATTTGCTTTCCGGGGTGACCGAAACCCACCTGTTGGCTTTCCCTGCCGGTGAAGCCTCAAAAACTCTGTCTACTCTGGAAGACATAGGCTCAAAAATCCTTGACCTTAGGGCTACCAAATCTAGCGTTATCGTCTGCCTGGGGGGCGGGGTAGTGGGTAATCTGGGCGGCCTGACCGCCGCACTCCTTTTCAGGGGTTTGCGCTTTTTCCATATTCCTACCACCATGGTTGCTCAGATAGACAGTGCCATTGGCCAGAAACAGGCTGTTAACTACAAAATGGGTAAAAACCTGTTCGGCCAGTATTATGCCCCGGAGTTTGTCTTTATAGATTTTGATTTTCTCCGGACTTTGCCCGAACGCCAGATACGGGCCGGTTTGGCCGAATCTGTGAAACACGGCTTGTGTCAGGAGTCCTCCTTTTTTGACTATATAGAAGAACATGCCGGTGATTATTCGCCGAAAGTTATAGATTACATCTCCCGCCACACCATAGAGCTTAAGCTGGAGCTGCTTAAGATTGACCCGTTTGAGGGTAAGCTTGACCCCCAGCTGGAGCTTGGACATACTATAGGCCATGCGGTGGAGATTATTAAAAACGGCCAGCTTTTGCATGGTGAGTCTATTGCTATAGGTATGGTGGCTGAGGCCGCCCTTTCCTGTGAAATGGGTTATATGAAGCCCGAACTGGCCGCTAAAATAGAGCGTATTTTCAAGAAGCTGGGTTTGCCCACTCGTATTCCGGCGGATGTTCCTCTAGAAGGGGTGATGGAAGCCCTTCGCTATGATAACAAACGCCGTACTGCCCGTACAGACTTCTTTTTGCTTGAGGATTTTACCCGCTTCCACAAGGAAAATGGTAAAATAGGTACCAAGGTTTCTGAAGAGGTTTTAAAGAAAGTTCTTGAAAGCGCTTACTAGCGAACGGTCGGATTTTCAGGATTGGATACAGGCCGCCCGTCTCAAATTTTTACCTCAGGGTGTAATGCCGGTGGTATTAGCCGGTGCTTTGGCTTTTTCCGAGGGTACGTTTGATATTGCCAATTTTGTCGTGGCTTTTTCAGCCGCTGCTGCTGTCCAGATTGGCCTTACCATGTTTAACGATACTCTTGATTATGTTTACGGTACTGATTGCAAACCTATAGATGCTAAAAACCCCTTTTCCGGAGGGAGCGGGGTATTCACCTGCGGGATTATAAAACCCCGCCAGTCGCTTTTGGTTATCTTCTCTCTGTATTTCTTCGCCCTGCTGTGTGCCATTTATATGGCGCTGGATATGGGCTGGGGAGTTATGTGGATTGCCATTATAGGTGCAGCTATTTCCATACTGTACTCTGCTAAACCTTTGCGGCTTGCTTACCACGGTCTGGGCGAACTTATGATGCTTATCGGTTACGGGCCGGTGCTGACCGCCTGGGGGTATTTTGTTCATACCGGTATGGTTAGTTCGGATATACTGCTGATAGGTGTTATACCGGGTTTGTGTATGTGGGCAATGATACTTATAAATGAGATACCTGATTATCTGGAAGATCGGGCAGCCGGCAAACGTAACTTGACTTACCGCTTAGGGCCAAAAAATGCCAAGAATCTGTTTTTTATTTCATTGCTAGTCCTATATGCTTATATACTGGCGCTGGTTTTCAACGGGATAATGCCGCCTCTTTCCGCTGTATCTTTAGGTGGTATTCCTCTGGCTGTTATGGCCGTCAGGATTGCTCACCGTTATTATAATGACCCCATAAAGGTAGCCATGGCCAATAAATTGATGGTCATAATATATTCGGTCACAACTGCTACGGTGGCCATAGGGATGTTGACATAATGGTAGCCCCCAGTTTTTTTGAAAAAGTTGCTCCGGTATACGAATTTTTAACCCGTATGTTTATGCTGGGTACATTTGAAAGTGCCCGTGACAGAATGCTTAACGAAGATACCTCGTCTTTCAGTGTCCTTGACCTGTGTACCGGTACTGGGTATATTGCTAACAAGATAGAAGCAAAGCGGATTGTAGGTTTAGACCAGTCTGTCCAGATGATGGCCCTTAATGACCGCACCAAACGCCCCAACAAAACTCTGGTACGGGGAAATGCCTATCATCTGCCGTTTGAAGACGGTGAGTTTGAGCGCATTTATTGCTCCAGTGCCAGCCATGAATTCAAGCTCTTCGGCAAGGTACTGGCGGAGTGTTTCCGTACCTTGAAGCCTGGCGGCAAGGTGGCTGTTTATGACATTTACCAGCCCAAAAACAAGTTTTATTCTCTGATAGTCAATACTATATACCGTTATCCTGTTGAACATAATATTATGTGGGTGCATACGCTAGAGGAATGGCGCAAGCTTTTGACTGAAGCCGGCTTTGAGGTGGAGGAACTGGAAGCTGTCAGGGGGGTATTTGTTTTTGTTCGGGCTCGAAAGCCCGCTTAAACAATTAGAGGTTAGATATATATTACAAACAGGCCTTCTTAAAAGGCCTGTTTTATTTTTTTATAACAGATACTGCCAAAAGCGGACAGTTCCCCACTTAACAAATTACACCCTTATGGTATCATTAGGTATGCGTTATGCGGTTATAGCGGACATACATGCAAATCTGGAGGCTTTAAATGCCGTTCTGGAAGATGCATATAAACGGGAAGCTGCCGAAATCTGGTGTTTGGGAGATATTGTAAATTACGGTCCTGACCCCATGGCCTGTTTGGAAATACTGAGAAATCGCAAGCATATGGCAGTAGCCGGCAACCATGACTTGGCAGTAGCCGGCAAAATAAACCATTCGTTATTTGAATTGGAAGCCGCCCGTTGTCTCGTTTGGACTAGAAATCAGTTATCCTCGGATATGATTGATTATCTTGCCTGTTTACCGAAAGTGACCTCTGATGGTGATTTTACTTTGGTGCATGGCAGTCTAAAGCGTCCCGAATGGGATTATATCACTACTCCACAGATTGCAGCTGAGAATTTCAGCCTTATGAATACCCCGTATTGTCTGGTTGGGCATACCCATATGCCTTATGTATTTACTCCCGGTCAAAATGGAATTTGCCGCGGTATTCCCCTGATGGCAGGCAGTATGCAACCACTTCGCCAGACAAGCCTGATAATAAACCCCGGCAGTGTTGGTCAACCGCGGGATGGCAACCCACAGGCCAGTTACGGTATTTACAATGACGAATCTCGCACTTTTTGCCTTTACAGGGTGCCTTATAACATTTCTGCTACCCAAAAAAAGATGCAAAAAGCTAAATTACCCCCGTTTTTATCAGCACGATTGAGCAAAGGGCGTTAAATCTTTATAATAGGGGTACATGGAAAAAGATGTGCCTCTGTTAGCTGCCGGTGTACCTTCACTTATGGCTCAGGCCAAGGAGATGATGGAGGGTTATACCCTGAAAGCCCGCAAAGGGTTGGGGCAGCATTTTTTAATAAGTCAGGGCGTGCTGAATAAAATCCTTCTGGCTGCAGATTTGAAACCGACGGATACGGTTATAGAAGTGGGGCCTGGGCTTGGGGTGCTTACAGAAGAACTCCTTGAAAGAGCCGGGCAGGTTATAGCTGTAGAGCTGGATGACAAACTGGTAAACGCTTTGACCGAAAAATTCAAGGCATATCCCAATTTCAAGATTATCCATTCAGATATACTAAAAATCAGCCCTGAGGAAATACTGGGACAAAATATTCCTTACAAGCTGGTAGCCAATCTCCCTTATTACATAACCTCGGCTGTACTCCGCCAGTTTCTGGAAGCAGAAATAAAGCCTGAACTGATGGTGGTCATGGTGCAGAAAGAAGTGGCCAAAAACATGGTCGCCAAAACAGGAGACATGGGTCTTCTAACCCTGAGTGTGCGGTTTTACGGCAACCCTGCGTTGGTGGCTACTGTTCCGGCTGGGGCTTTTTACCCCCCGCCGGAGGTGGATTCGGCTATTGTAAAGGTGGTTATTCCGCAAACAACAATTATGGACGGGGTGTCTGCGGTTGATTTTTTTAAACTGGCCCGAGCCGGTTTCGGCACCCGCCGCAAAACACTTCTTAATGCACTTGCCCAAGGGCTGGGCATATCCAAACAGGATATACTGTTACTACTGGAAAGGTCAGGCATAGACTCTGCCCGCCGGGCAGAGACCTTAAGCATGGAGGAATGGAAAGGGTTATGCCTGGAATATACGGTGAATCCATGCTGACACTGCTGGCTCCTGCCAAAGTCAACCTTAGTCTGGAAGTACTCTACCGCAGAAATGACGGTTACCATGAGTTGCGAAGCATTGTTCAGTCTCTGAGTTTGTGTGACCGCCTGTCTTTCAGCCCCGCTAAAATGGTACAGATAAGCTCAGACAGCCCGGACTGGCAGCCCGAACATAGCCTAGTTTCGAAAGCAGTGACATTGTTTAGTGAAAGATGCGGGCAAAGCAGCGGGGTGAACCTCAAAATAGCCAAACGCATTCCTCTGGTTTCCGGACTGGGTGGAGACAGCTCTTGTGCGGCGGCTGTTTTGAAAGGGCTTAACAAGGTCTGGGGATGCGGTTATCCCTGCTGGCGGCTGATGGAAATAGGTGCAGAACTTGGTTCTGATGTCCCCTTTTTCATAATGGGTGGTACGGCTATGATGGAAGGACGGGGAGAAACGGTAACTCCTCTGCCTACCCTTAATCAGATGTGGGCGGTTTTGCTGGTTCCGCCAATTTCAATGCCGCCGGATAAGACTGCCGTTCTCTATCGCAATCTGCACCCGGACAGCTTTACCAGTGGTGAAATAGGTGATAAACTGCTGGAAGATATTTGTCATGGCAAGCTTAGCCCCAGCCTTTGTTTCAACGTTTTTGAGAAAGTAGCTTTTACCCTTTTCCCCGAACTGGTTAAATACCGCTGGCAGTTTTTGGAAGCAGGGGCATACCAGATATCTTTGGCCGGAGCAGGCCCGACCCTGTTTACCCTGCTTAAAGATAGAAATACGGCTGAAAAAATATACCATAACCTGTGCCAAAAAGGGCATCAGGCCTACTTGGTATCGACCTTGGGGCCGCTGGATTGATAAATCCCTTGGGGGTATCATATAGGGGTAACGCAAATATCAGGGAGGTGTTTAATGTCCAGTTCCGAAAATTTGAAAGCCGCTTTTGCTGGTGAGAGCCAGGCAAACAGAAAATACCTGTTTTTTGCCGATAAGGCTGAAAAAGAGGGTTTTGTCCATGTGGCACGTTTATTCAGGGCTGCGGCCGAGGCTGAAACCGTGCACGCCCGAAACCATCTTAATGTTTTAAAAGGGGTAGGTGCTACAGCTGCCAATCTGGAAGCGGCAGTTGAAGGAGAAAGTTACGAATTTAACAGTATGTATCCTGCTTTCATAAAAGAAGCCGAAGCCGAAGGAAATTCCTCAGCTTTGCTCAGCTTTAATCACGCCAACAAGGTAGAAAAAATCCACCATGGTTTGTTTGAGGCAGCCCTGAAAGAAGTAAAATCCGGCATCAAAGCTCCTGACCAGGTTTATTATGTGTGCCAGGTTTGCGGTAATACCGTACTGGGTACGGCTCCTGACCGCTGTCCTATATGTGGTGCTCCTGCCTCTAGCTTTAGGGCTGTCTAGCCGAATTGTTCCATAAAACAGAGGGGGAAGTAATATTACTTCCCCCCTTTTAATTTTTAATATCATTCTGCCGAGTCTAAGTAAGAAAAATGTCTTCCGGTTTGGCTGCAAACTCTTTCCCGCAGGTGGTGCAGCAGAAAAGCACTCTTTCTACTACGTTATCCTTGCGGTCAATACGGGATAAGGTTCCGTCTCCGCCATCCTTAGGGCAGGTAGCACAAAGTATATATCTAAAACCAGTTTCAGGGTCACGGGTGGAAACCATGCCTTGTGACAGGAGTTTATTGGTTAGCGCCAGGTCTTTTTTTATTTGCAATGTCAGCTCCGTTTTTTTATTTATCAAACCAGTATATACCCATAACGCCTGTGAAGATATTATTTTAAAGATTAGTTTTAAGGTTCAGTATTTTGGCATATTCTGACCGCATACGGGACAGGCATGTTCATGTGTTTCCTTTTTCTTGCGGAATTCTTCCAGCAGTCCGGCAGACAAAATGGCGGTTGGTAAAGCAAAAGTAGCCAGTCCGAGTATGGATATAATACTGGCTAGAAATTTTCCCAATGAGGTAATGGGGTAAATATCGCCGTAACCCACGGTAGTCATGGTCATAACAGACCACCACATAGCATCGGGTATATTTTTGAAAACATCCGGCTGGGCGGGGTTTTCCACAAAGTACATAAGGCTGGAAGTGACGATAATGAGCAGCAGGATAATGGCAAAAGATATTATCAGGGCTTCTTTGCGTTCGCGGAGTACGTTTAGAATCATGCGTGAAGTTTCGTTAAAGCGTTTTAAGTGCCCCAAACGGAATAACCTTAAAAGCCGCAGGGATCTCAGGAAACGCAAATCTATGTGTATAAGGAATGGCAGGTAGAAGGGCAGTATAGAGAGCAAATCCATCAGTGCCAGAGGAGAAACCGCAAAGCGTATCCGTCCGCTAAAAGAGTGGGAATATTTAGGCTCGACAGTACAGCTCCACACCCGCAAAATATATTCCAGGCTGAATACCGCTACTGAAAATATCTCAAAGCTGTGAAGAAGGGTATGATAATCCCGTGCAATACTGTCTACCGAACCAAGTATGACTGCCAGTACGTTTAAACAGATAAGGCTGATAATAAACCAGCTGACAAACTTGCGTGACGGGCTGTCAAAACCAAAAGTCAGCAGGTCATGAACACTTTTCATAGGATTATGTTTGGTCATCGGCCAGTCTCCGTTTTACATAATCTATTTCATCTATCCGGCTGGAAACCTTGCCGTCCAGTTTGAGATTCAGCAGTTCGGCAAGTATAGTTTTAATATTAGGGCCGGGTGCAAATCCCAGTGCAATTAGATCAGCCCCTTTTAAATACGGTTTTACGGCGGACAGTCTTTCGTGGAAAAGCAACAGGTTTTTTCTGACCAGCGGGTTGTCTGCAGAAACATAAAATGCCTGCAATGCTTCTTTCGTACACTTTGCCAGCAGACTGTACAGACGGCTGGGGCTAAGTGCGGACATATCCAGTTCCTCCCGATGTTCTGCCAGATACTGGCAATCCTTCAGGCAGGCGGATAGGTGTTTGCCAAGATGCAGGCGGGTTATCAAGGAGTCTGCCTGGGGGCTGTCCATGCGTGCAGTGAGCAGGCAAAGGTATATTTCAGGAGACACGTTTTCTCCATATATTTCTCTGACCTCGGTGAATTTGTCTGCCAGCCATTTGTCAGCCTTTGCAAACGGCAGGCTGTTTCTCAAAACACCCGTTTCTTCTGCCTTAAGCAGTATATTTTCCGGTTTGGCTTCCTTAAAAACACATTCAATCTCGTACCATAATCTGTCAGCACCTATCAGAGGTATCAGGTGTGCATCACGCAGAAGCAGGGGCAAGGTATCACCTGAAATACTAAAACCAAGGCGCTCCGAATAACGCAAAGCTCTCCAGATGCGGCTGGGGTCATCTTGGAAGCTCTTCGGGTGGAGTACGCTAAGTTTGCCCTGTTTCAGGTCTGTAAGCCCGTTGTAGGGGTCTGCAAGGTGGCCGAAATCTTGAGGGCTCAGGCTTATGGCCATAGCATTTATTTTAAAGTCGCGGCGAAATAAATCTGCCCTAATATCGCCTTCAAGCACTTCGGGCAGTTTACCCGGTACAGGGTAAATTTCGCTTCGGGCGGATGTAATATCCAGCTTGAATCCGTTTATATCTGCCGAAAGGTTATTAAAGCGGTGGTGCAGGGTGACTTTGTATGGAGTTTTCTCAAAAAGTTTTTGCCCGAACAAGATAGCGTTTGCGGTCAGAACCAGATCTGCATCTTTCGGGGTTTTGTCCAGCAGAAAGTCCCTTACCATACCTCCCGCCAGGTAAAGGTACAGGTTTTGACTGGCTGCCCGTTCAGCCGCATGCAGAATGAGCCGGTTTATTTCCGGCGGCAAGCGGTTTTTTAAAAAACTTCTTAGCTTTTCCGCATTCATTTAAAGCCAATTATAGCACAGCTTTCTGTCTTATTTTATTGCCGAGATGGGCAGTTACTGGTATCATTTTAAGTAATTTTATGAATACTCATGCTATAAAGGTTTCTAATCTAGTCAAAAGGTACAAAGACTGCACCGCTCTGGACGGACTGAGTCTGGAAATAAAGCAGGGTGAGTGTTTTGGGCTTTTAGGACCAAATGGAGCTGGCAAAACCACTCTGGTGCGTATACTGACTTCACTTGCTCCATCAGATTCGGGCACAGTGGAGGTAATGGGGCTTGACCTGGCAGACCACCTAAGGCAGATAAAGGCTATGTTTGGGGTGATACCCCAGCTGGACAATCTGGATTCTGAACTTTCGGTAACCGAAAATCTGGTTACTTTTGCCCGTTTTTTTGACATAAAACCGGCTGATGCCCGTCGAAGAGCCTCTGAGATACTGCATCTTTTTAAATTGGAACAAAAGGCTAATTCCGAGGTGAAGGCCCTTTCGGGTGGTATGCGGCGGCGTTTGCTGCTGGCCAGAGGGCTTATGAATAACCCCAGCATTATTATCCTGGATGAACCTTCAGTTGGCCTTGACCCCCAGTCCAAGTATCTTGTCTGGCAGAAACTGAAGGAATTTAAAGCCTGCGGCATAACTCAGTTACTTACCACCCAGAATATGGACGAAGCGGCAGTGCTGTGTGACCGGATAGCCATAATGCATCAGGGCAAAGTGCTGGATATGGACACTCCCAAAGGGCTGGTGGACAGGCATGTAGGCCAGTGCCTTATAGAGATAGAGGTGCGTCAGGGCGAGCACGAAGCGATAACAGCTGAGTGTATGCGGCGCGGGCTGGATTTTGAAGATTCCGGACTGATTATACAGGTATTCCGCTGTGGCAAAGATAACTTGCTTGACGAACTTAAGGCATTTGGCTGGAATGTGTGGCAGCGGATAGGCACTCTGGAAGATGTATTTTTACGTCTGACCGGAAAGGGGCTGGTGGAATGAACTGGCCTACTTACCGTGCTTTTTATATGTGGCTTCGGAACTACAACGTCTTTATCCGTTTGTTCTGGTCTATTGCGCCGGGGTTTGTTATTGAACCGGTAGTGCTTCTGGTAGCACTTGGTTTCGGCTTCGGGTCATTTATAGGGGATATAAACGGCCAGCCTTATATGGAATTTATCATACCGGGTGTTATTGCCAGCTATGCCATGACCAGCGCTACCTTTGAGTGTACCTATAACGTCTTTTTCCGCATGGACTTCCGAAAAACCTATGACTCCATACTGGCTACCCCTATGAATATAAGTGACGTGGTAACCGGGGAAGTTTTGTGGGGAGCTACCCGCTCCATCATAACAGCTTGCATTATCCTGCTGGTGGCGGCCCTGTTTGGTGTTATCCATTCGCCGCTGGCTCTGCTGGCACCTGTTTTTGCGGTGCTGGAAGGCATCATGTTTGCCAGTATGGGTGTTTTCTTTGCTTCTATAGTCCCCTCTGTTTACAGTTTTAATTATTATTTTACCCTGTTTATCGGCCCGATGACTTTTTTCAGCGGGGCTTTTTTCCCGGTCTCCAGCTTTCCGGAGACGGTTCAGGTTATTTCAAATATTGTGCCTCTTACCCCGGCGGTCAGCCTTATACGGGGGGCGGTCAGTGGTGACTTTGCGGGGGTAAATGTGGTAATCTCGTTGCTGGCGGTTATCGGGGTGTCAGCCGCCTTTTATATAGCTACCCTGTTCAGCATGAAACGCCGGGTTATGGAATAACCCTTTAAATAGTCTGGGGTTTTTGGATAATATACAAAGGAGCGGGAGATGAAGGTAATTGCCCTGGTGGGCATGCCGGGGGCGGGTAAGACCGAAGCCTCGCGTATGTTCAGTAAAAATGGTTTTATACGGATACGTTTCGGAGATATCACTGATGAGAAACTTCGGGAGCTGGTGCTGCCCCTGAACGAAGAGAACGAACGCAAGGTGCGGGAATCACTCCGCAAGCAGTACGGCATGGAGGCTTATGCGGTGCTGAACCTTAGCCGTATTGATGAAAACCTGAAGAAAGACAACGTGGTGGTAGACGGGCTGTATTCGTGGGAGGAGTACAAGTTTCTAAAAAGCTACTATAAAGAACAGCTTGTTGTGGTCGCTATTTCTTCTGCCCCCGCTACCCGTTACTCCCGTTTGTGTGAAAGGGCAGACCGCCCGTTGAACTATGATAATGCCGTTTCCCGTGATTACTCCGAGATAGAAAATATAAACAAAGCCGGGCCGATTGTCATGGCGGATATTACGCTTCTTAATGAACTGGATTTGAAAGATATGGAAAAACAGGTAAAGAAGCTTAGCCTGGAACTGCGGGCAGACGTATGAGCCGTCCGAATGCAGACGAATACTTTCTTAAAATAGCGGCGGTGGTTGCCGAACGTTCTACCTGTGTCCGTCATCATGTCGGGGCGGTAGCTGTAAAGGATAAACATATTCTCTCTACTGGTTACAACGGTGCGCCGGCCGGTCTGACAGACTGTCTGGAACTGGGTTGCCTGCGTAATCAGAACGGCATACCATCTGGTACCCGGCATGAGATTTGCCGGGCAGTCCATGCCGAACAGAATGTTATTATTCAGGCGGCTTTGCACGGTACCAGTCTGGAAGGGGCAACTGTGTATGCCACCCATACTCCCTGTGTGCTGTGTGCTAAAATGCTGACTAATGCCCGTATCAAACGCTACGTCAGCTACGGCAAATACGCAGATGATTCATTTATAGATATGTTCAAACAGGCGGGGATAGAGGTAGTTATAAAAGACCGTCCCCCCGGTATAGTGGAATATCTGGACTAAAAAGTATAAAAAATGGTCAAAATTTCGGAATAGCCAAAACGGTATTGCAGTGTTACAATTAGTGCATACCAATGTGAGTTAAAGTATTTGGTAGCGAAAGTAATAGTTAACCCGGTGGCGGGGGCAAAGTCCACCGAACAAAAATGGCCGCATATCAGCAGGCTTATGCGTGATATGGGTTTTTCTTATGATTTCCAGTATACCGAAAGCCAAGGGCATGCTATTGAGATTGCCCGTAATGCCGCTTTAAATGGCTACCCCTATCTGGTAGCAGTGGGCGGTGACGGCACTATTAACGAAGTAGTTAACGGTATTCTTACCGCCAGCCATGACCAGAAAACCCTGATGGGAGTGGTGGATACCGGCACCGGCAATGATTTTGTACGTTCGCTGGGTCTTGATGGTAATTATCTGCATTCCTGCCAGCACTTGCTTAGCCCCAAGCACACTCTGGTTGATGCCGGTCTGGTAACATTTCAAAAAGAAGGCCATCAGGTCAGCCGCTTCTTTGTAAACGGGGCAGGGGTAGGGTTTGATGCCGAAGTGGCAGCCGCAACCGAACATATGCCCAAAGCTCTGGGCGGAACTATTCCTTTTGTAATGGCTCTGGCTAAGACTCTGCTTGGATACCGCAATAAGACTATAGATATAGGGCTGGATAAGTATAACTATACCCGCCGTGTTTTAAGTGTGATTGTAGCCAACGGCAGTTATTTTGGCGGCGGTATGAAGATAGCCCCATCCGCCCTTATTACCGACAGCCGTTTCGATGTTATCACTTTGGGTGACGTAAACAAACTGGAAATCCTGCAAACTTTCCCCAAAATCTACAAGGGTACTCATATAACACACCCCAAGGTAAAAACCGAACACGCCCGTTTTGTGAGTATTAGTTCTGAAGAGGGGCTTTATCTTCAAGCGGACGGGGAGCTTTTAGGTAAAACCCCGGCAACCTTTGAGGTCTTACCTCAAGCACTCACCATGGTTTTCTAAATTTACCCCTGCTGTTTTTCTCTTTCACTAAAAACCGGGACTATCTGTCTTGTTCTCTGTTTATTCTAGCTTTTATTTTCGTTCTGATAAATGCCGCAGTAGCCGCCGGTTTCGGCATTCAGCTTGAAAAATACCAGCTGAATCAGGCGGGTATTCCGTTCCAGTATCAGCCCTGCTGGATTATAGACTACCAGCAAAGACTCACTTCGGCCGGAATAGCCGGCATCCCACACAGCGGTGTTGACAGTACACCCGCTGCGTAAAAGTGACGAGCGGGGAGTGGCCAGCGCCATAACATCTTTGGGTATGTTGACTATCTCGTTGTAGACTACGGAATAAATACCCGGCATCAGCTTTATCTGGTTATTACAGTCAAACTCAAGCGGGTTATTTGAGGGCAGTTTACGGCGGGCATTGTCCGTGGGCAATACCCCTTCGCCTTCCAAACTGCGTACCTGTTTCAAGCTCAAATCAAATCCGTTTGGCTGGAGCTGGTTTTCCAGATCAGGGTAACCTTCCAGAAGTGGTTTAGCGGACTTTATGAGGCGGAGTATTTCTTCTTTGGCTAGAGCCGACATTGGCGTTTCTCCCGCATATTATTTAAGTGAATTTAACACAATACAGGCGCTTCGGCAAATTTATTTTGGCGTTAACATAAAAAAGCACTTGACACTGCGCTATTATTTATTGTATACGTATTAAAGCTAGCTTGGTTCCGAGGCGGTTAATTGGGAATCTGTGTCCAAAGACTGCGCTGGAAACAAAGCAATTTATATCAAGGAGGTGCAGTCATGGCACAGGACAAAACTTTGGTCTGTCGTGATTGTGGCAATGAGTTCATTTTTACCGCCGGTGAGCAGGAATTTTATGCTTCCCGCGGTTTAAAAAATGAACCCAAACGCTGTCCCGCATGTCGTTCCGCTCGCCGCTCTGAAAACAGGGCTGAAGGTGGCGAAAGAAGGACATATGAAGTGGTGTGTGCCGCGTGTGGCGTTCAGACCACTGTTCCTTTTGAGCCTACTGAGGGCCGCCCGGTTTATTGCAAGGACTGTTACGCTAAAACAAAAGAAAGCGAATAGTTCCTCTTTTTATCCCGGTAAAATTAAATACAGACTCATGCTTTAAGGGTTTCCTTGTGAGTATGGGTTTGTATTATTTTGTAGCTAAGAGTTATGCAGGATTTTAGACAGAAAGAGTTTGGTTCTTTCATGTTTGGGGTTAGTAAAGAACTCATCCGGTGAAGCGCTTTCCACTATCAGGCCTTCGTCCATGAATATTACCCTGTCAGCCGCCGCTCTGGCAAAGCCCATTTCGTGAGATACAACTACCATGGTCATGCCCTCTTTGGCCAGAGCAGTCATCACATCCAGCACTTCTTTTATCATCTCCGGGTCAAGTGCGGAAGTAGGTTCGTCAAAGAGCATTATCTGGGGGTTCATGGCTAAGGCTCTGGCTATGGCGACCCGCTGCTGCTGGCCGCCTGAAAGCTGAACGGGGAAGGCATGGGCCTTGTCCGGTATGCCCACTTTTTTAAGCAAATCTGCCGCAATCTCGGCCGCTTCCTCTTTAGTGCGTTTGCGCACCTGGCACTGGGCAAGGGTGATATTATCAATGACCTTCAGGTGGGAAAAGAGGTTGAATGACTGGAAAACCATGCCTACCTCACGGCGGACATGATTGATATTTTCAGTGCTATCAAGGGTAATGCCGTCTACGGTTATTCTACCGGAATCATATTCTTCCAGACGGTTTATGCACCTCAGCAGGGTAGATTTGCCCGAACCGGAAGGGCCGATAATCACCACTACTTCGCCCCGGTTAACATCAAGGCTGACTCCGCGCAGAGCCTGAACCCTCCCAAAATGCTTTTGGACGTTTTCGATCTTGATAATGGGTTTTTCTGCAGAAGTGTGTTTTTTATTCATTATCTTGAAAATGCAGTTTTCTTTTCTATGTAGTTTATCAGACGGCTGGATAGGAGTGTAAGTATCAGGTAGAGCAGGGCAATCATACTCCATACTTCAATAGGGTTGAAATTGGTGGCGGTAAATTCCCGCCCCAGCCTTACCATGTCAGCTACGGCTACGGTGGATACCAGTGAAGTGTCCTTAAGAAGTGAAATAAATTCGTTGCCCATGGGTGGCAGGACTACTCTCAGTGCCTGAGGCAGTATTATAAATCTCATTGCTTGAGTATGACTCATGCCAAGGCTGCGGGCAGCTTCCATTTGTCCTTTGGGTATACTCTGGATGCCGGCTCTGTAGATTTCGCTCATATATGCGCCGTAGCAGAAGGTCATACCCCAGATAGCCATAACAATGGGGTTTGCCTGATAATTCATCATAGGGCCGAAATTAAGACCTTGCCCTATACTCTGGATTATGACCGGGAAGGCGAAGTACCACCAAATAAGCTGCACCAGCAGGGGAATACCGCGTACTATTTCAACATAAAATGTAGCCAGTCCGCGCAGGATGGTGTTTTTGGATAAACGCCCTAAAGCGCCGAATAAACCGAAAATAAGCATCAGGAAATAGGATACAACTGCCACCAGAACTGTTATGCCGATACCTACCCAGACATACTTGAAGATATCCAGAAAGGGATCAGGTTTAAACAGCATAAGGCCGCCGGCTAGAGCAAAAACCCCGGCTACCAACCACCACCAGGGATCCATATGGCTGGACGGTTCAGCCCCCGGTATCAGGTTTATTTTTTCAGGCGGCTTAATCTTGTCTTCTACCATTTCCTCATACAAGAGAGGGGGCTTTTAAAGCCCCCTCTCTATTTTTTACCTGATTACGGATTTAAGTTCCACTTAGCTACCAGTTGGTCAAAGGTGCCGTCGGCTATGACGGCTGCCAGACCTTGGTTGATCCTGGCCAGAATCTCTGTTTGGCCTTTAGCTACTGAGATGCCGTAGTATTCGTCAGTGAAAGCAGTGCCCACTTTCTTGATTTTGTCAGGGTTGGCATTTACATAATCTATGGCAACGGGGGTATCACAGATAACGGCGTCAATCTGGCCGTTCATAAGGTCCTGGAAAGCCAGGCCGATTTCATCATACGATTTAACAGTAGCGCCCTCTATTTTCTGAGCTTCTATAAATCCGGTGGTTCCGGTCTGGGCTGCAACCTTTTTACCGGTGAGGTCGTTATGGCTCAGGATAGTGGTGTTGTTTTTCTGTACGCAGACCATCTGGCCGGCATTGAAATAGGGGTCTGAAAAGAGCCATTTTTCGAGACGGTCGGGGAGAATGGTGATTGAGGAAATAGCTACTTTATACTGACCGGTAGCCATACCTGCCAGCAAAGCGTCCCAGGCTACGTTTTGGAAGGTGACTTCCAGATTGGCCTTTTCGGCAATAGCTTTCATCAGGTCTATATCAAAACCCTCTATCGCATGAGTCTGTTCATTAACATACTCAAAAGGAGCCCAAGTGGCATCGGTTACTACAGTAACTTGTATTTTTGTGGTGCTGTTATCAGTATTGTCGGTGTCATCATTAGAGCTTTGGCAGCCAGAAAACAGCAATGCGCTGGACAGGAGCAGGGACATAAGGATAGTACTTAAGCGCTTCATCTTTCCTCCTAGATTTATTAAAGCTAAATTAAAGCCTTACAAAAAGATGCAGATTAAAAAGATTGCGAAGAAAGTCTACAATATTTAGGGCCATGTGTCCATGTTTTTTAGGGTTTGTGTTGAAAAATAATGCCCGGCCGGAGGTTATTTATAGCTGAAAACTTCCCAGCCGGGCATTTATTATTAAGTTTTGCCAGCGGCTATTTTGAGCGGGTAGCTACGAAAAGAGTACCGGGGCCGGCATGTACGCCCAGAGCGGCTCCCAATCTGGATATTACTATCTGTTTACGCGGGAAAAACTCTGCCAGGCGGTCTGCCATGGCAACTGCCTCATCAGGGGTGGTTGTATAAACTACAGATAAAGCGGCAAGGTTTTTCACCCCGGCTGTAAATTCAGTAAGCTTTTCCATGCCTTTGCTTCGGCTTCGTACTTGTCCGGCAGGCAAAAGCTCGCCTTGGCCCACAACCAATACTGGTTTCACCGAAAGTAAGGACCCCAGTAAGGCTTTGGATTTACCTATACGCCCGCCCAGTGCCAGATATTTAAGCGTATCAAAGAAGCCCATCATCTGGACTTTTTCTACTGCACTGCGTACTGTATCGGCTACTTCCTTCACGTTCTTGCCGGAAAACGCCGCTTCTGCACCTAGCAAACCTAGTAACCCCAAGCCCATGGAAACCGAACGGGAATCTATAACCTCTATAGGGGGGGTATCATTGCCCAGCAGTTTTTTTGCCTGAATAGCGGAGTCGTATGTGCCGGAAAGCTTGGAAGAAATATGTATGGAGACAATGCCGTCACAGTCGGGTGCCAGTTTCTGGTATACATCTATAAAATCCTGAGGGGAGGGTTGCGAAGTATTGGGATGGATAGATTCGGTCTGGAGTTTTTCGAAGAACTGGTCCTGAGTTATTTCAACACCGTCTTTCAAGGCTTTTTCGCCGAAGCGTACATAAAGGGGGACGATGGTTATTCCCAGAGATTTTGCCAGTTGAGGGGGTATATCTGCGGTGCTGTCTGTAACAATCTTGATTGTCATATAAATCTCCCTCCTATAATTACAATAATAGTTTGGTATATTCCGGAAAATCCCCGGGGAATGTACCCGCCTTAGCCCACCTGACCTCCTTGGGCGTGGTGAGTGCATACATTCGGCAGCTGTAATGCAGAAACAAATTTTATAATGTTTATAGTTTCTTATAAAATATAAAAAAAGTCAAATTTAGACACAATCAGGCACTGGGGCGGGTTTTTAAAAAACACAGAAGCTTGAACGATATATGAGGATTAAGAAAAATGGCTGCAATATGTGATGGCGGAAATATACCAAGATGAAAATATCAGTCCGGATGCCGGAATAAAAGAGTATAAAAAGAATATGGCTGTTAACTGGCAGAATTGCAGTAAATACGGGGAGAAAATAATTGGTGGCAGCGGGTAGATTTGAACTACCGACCAAGGGCTTATGAGTCCCCTGCTCTGCCACTGAGCTACGCTGCCACTAAAGACGTATTGTAAAATCTGCAAGGAGGGTTTGTCAAATCTCCCCATATACGGGATTATAGTGCGGCATGAAACACCGGTAAAGGTATCCAAGGGTATTTGCGGCTAAAATTCGGAAAGTATGCAAGCTGGAAAGGTATAGGGCTTTTAAAAAGGGTTAAAAAGTGTTAGATTTTGGTGTTGTTTTAGCGTTTTATGCTAAAATAGCTGCATTGAGAATAAACTTTGGGGGCGTACCATGGCGCTGACTCAAGTTAAAAATAATACTTCAAATATAGAATCCATTACTTTCGGTAACCTTACCTGGATAAATATTGAAAATCCCCAGGGGGTTGATACCGAATATCTGGCGGCTAATTATCCTTTCCATCCCCTTGACCTTGATGATGTACTGTCACGCCGCCAGCGCCCCAAGATTGACGAATACAAAGATTATCTTTTCTTTGTGCTTCATTTCCCGTTTTACAATAAAGAATTGCGAACTACCGTGCCGGCCCAGCTTTCGGTATTTATCGGGGAAAATTATCTTATTACACTGCATACTGGCAATCTGAAACCGCTGGTCAAGCTTTACCGCGAAATGGAGCTGGAAGAAGATGCCCGCCCCGAATATTTCAACCACGGCTCAGGCTTTTTAATGTACCGTATTGTTGACAGGTTGGTAGACTATTGTCTGCCTATTACCGTAAAGCTGCTGGACAACCTGGAAGAAGTGGAAGATGACATTTTTGCAGGTTCCAACAGTGACCTTAATATTGTTAAAGATATTGCCCTGCTCAGACGGGATATCATTGCCACCCGCCGGATTATCTGGCCGATGAGGGCTGTTATCGGCTGTCTGGAAAACAAGCTCAGAAAATTTATAAATCAGGATATGTCTGTTTATTTTGGAGATATGACAGACCACATGGATAAAGTGTGGGATACTCTGGATGAAACTAAAGAGGTTATAGAAGGCCTAAGCTCCACTTTTGACTCCATGTCTTCCCACCGGACTAACCGGGCTATGCGTATTTTGACCATTGTGGCTACGATTTTACTGCCGTTTACCATGGTAGCCAGCATCTTCGGCATGAATATTCCCCTGCCTTTCCAAAACTCGGAGAATGCCATTTACTTTGTGGCGGTTATTACAGCTATTATCGTAGGTTTGATGCTGTACATGTTCCGCCATGTCCGCCTTATTTAATTCTGCCGGAGAAAAATTGTTATGAGTGTTTCCAGCCGTCTGCTTATTGTCAGTGGTTTGTATATTACCTGCCTTATCACCGCTAACCTTATAGCGGTGAAAATTATTGGGCTGGGAGATGTGTTTCTGCCGGCGGCGGTGATAGTCTTTCCGTTCAGCTATATCTTCGGAGATGTCCTGACCGAGGTTTACGGTTTCCACTGGGCAAGGCGAATTATCTGGCTGGGCTTTATCTGCAACCTTATTTTTGTGGTTTTTGTGGTGCTGGGTCAGATACTGCCGGGAGCGCCCTTCTGGGAGGGACAGGCGGCTTATGAGACCATACTCGGTTATACCCCGCGGATTTTGGTTGCCTCATTTTTAGGGTATCTGGTGGGTGAGTTTGTAAACTCATTCATTATGGCCAAGCTGAAACTGCGGACCAAAGGGCGTTACCTGTGGCTGCGTACTATCGGCTCTACTCTGGCGGGACAGGGGCTGGATACATCCATATTTATTCTGGTGGCGTTTCTGGGTACGCCGGCGTTTGTGCCGCTGATGATACTCTATCACTGGGGTTCAAAAGTGCTTATTGAAGCGGCGGCTACGCCAATTACTTACAAGCTGGTAAATTATTTGAAAAAAGCTGAAAACAGCGACCACTTTGATACAACTACCAATTTCAGCCCTTTCAGGCTCTAGACAGCGGTTCAGGTACAAAAGTGGAAATAGTATTTTTAGGCGCTCACAACTGCGAAACCAAAACCACCCGTCCAAGTTGTCTTATGCTTTCCGGCGGGGTGGTGCTGGATGCTGGCGCCATTACTTCAAGTTTAACACTGGAAGAGCTCTATAATCTTAAGGCGGTTATACTGAGCCATGCCCATTATGACCATATAAAAGATGTGCCGCTGCTGGCTATGAATCTGGCTTATGGGCTGAAAAGCGTGGATATTTACGGCAGTGAGGCGGTTGAAGAAGTGGTTACCAAGCCGCCTTTTTCCGGCGGTTTTTACCCTGATTTTTTTACCCGCCCGCCATCTACTCCGGTTTTGCGGTTTAATACAATTATTCCCGGTTCGGAGTTTGACTGCGAGGTTTACCGGATACTGCCGGTATCTGTACCCCATTCTCGGGATACCACCGGTTTTTGGGTAAAAGACTCAAACGGACATTCGTTTTTTTATACCTCGGATACTGGGATTGGCTTAGGGGATGTCTGGAAACAGATTGACCCGGAAATGCTTATTATCGAGCTGACCATGCCGAATAAACTTAGCGAGCTGGCTTTAAGCTCAAAACACCTTTCCCCTGAACTTTTGGAGACGGAGCTCAGGCTCTTTCGGGAGATAAAAGGGTATTTGCCAAAGATAGTCACCCTTCACACCACGCCTTTGTTTGAAGCTGAAATCAAAACTGAAATAAAGGCAGTTGCTAAAAAAATGCATGCAGATATACTTATGGCTAGTGAAGGGCTAAAACTCCGGCTGGGAGAGTAGGTATGTTTGCTGCCTCGGAGGCTCCGCGGTTTCTGGTTGACCAGAATGTGGGCAAGCTGGCTGTTAACCTGAGGATGCTGGGTTTTGACGCCCGCCGTTTTGGAAGCGGGCCTGATAAACAGCTTGTTTCCGAAGCCCTGGCTGAGGGGAGAGTAATACTTACCCGTGACCATCTGCTTGCGGAAAGACGGCTGGTCAAAAAGGGCAATTTGAAGGTCATGCTTTTTGAAACCGAAGTGGCGGAAGACCAGCTCCGGCAGCTTTTATCGGATATGGTGTTTCGTTCATTTATTTGCCCTTTCAGCCGCTGCATAGAGTGCAATTACCCGCTTTATCCTGTTATGAAAGACACTCTGTCAGAGAGAGTGCCTCCATACGTTTACCAGAATCAGACTGAGTTCAAAGAGTGCCACCACTGCGGACGGGTTTTCTGGAAGGGAAGCCACTGGCAAGCCATGCAGGAATTATTAAGAAGAGTGGGTGTTGATAATAACACCTCTTGCTGATAAACTCGTCTTAGCCTTTGCGAAAGCCGGTAGAAAATGGAAATAACCACAAGCATACGGATGAGGCAAATAGAAGATGACTGTCAGAAACGGGGCATTAGCACCGAAACCCTGATGGAAAATGCCGGCAGGGCGGTGGCGGTGTTTACCCGCCATCTGCTGGAACAGAAAAATGGCTCCCGTGTGCTGATACTTGCGGGTGCGGGCAATAACGGAGGTGACGGACTGGTTGCCGGACGTTATCTGCAGAGCTGGGGCGAGGATGTAAGCATATTTAAGCCCTTCAGGGACACCCAGAAAAATAAGACTATTTCAGATGGTTTAAAACTCCCTGAAAATATATTTACGGATTTAACAAAACTGGAAGAATGCCTGGCAGATACCGATATTGTGATAGATGCTTTGCTGGGTACAGGCGCAAACCGTCCTTTGGAAGGTATATACAAGCAAGCCCTGCAAATGGCTGCCGCTGTCAAAAGTACCAGACCAGAAATGCAGGTGCTGGCCGTAGATTTACCTTCTGGTTTGAATGCCGATACAGGGCAGGCGGATGCGGCTTGCCTGAAAGCGGATTTTACCCTTTCACTGGGCGTTGCTAAGCAGGGTCTTTTTACCCACTGCGGGCTGGAGTTAAGCGGGGTGGTTTTGGTGGTGGATATCGGCATACCGCCCGGACTGACATCTGATATCCATACCCATTTGATTGAAAAAGATTGGGTAAGGGGTATTTTGCCTGTTCGTTCTGCTCATGCCAACAAGGGCAGTTTCGGCCGGGTGATGATTGTGGCGGGAAGTGAACGCTATATTGGGGCTGCTATGCTGGCCGGAAGCGCCGCCATGCGCATCGGTGCGGGCTTAGTTAATTTGGCGCTGCCGCAAAGTTTAACCGGGGCAGTGTCCGCCAAAATACCAGAAGCTATCTACCTGCCGTTGCCTGAAGTATCTTGCGGCATTCCCGATAGCTCTGCTTCACGTCTTATCCTGAGTGAACTGGGTAAATATGACGTACTTCTCATAGGGCCGGGCCTTGGGCAGAGCGCATATTCCGCCAGACTGGTTAGCGAAGTGCTTTCAAATCTGCCCGCAGGGATAAAGGTTGTCATAGATGCCGATGCTTTAAATATACTCGCCGCTATACCGGACTGGTGGCTTGAATATAAATTTGATGCTATACTCACCCCTCACCCGGGTGAAATGGGAAGGCTTACTAAGACTACTGCCGAATCTGTTCAGTCTGACCGTTTCGGTATTTGCCGTGAATCTGCCCGCAAGTGGGGCAAGACAATTATTCTGAAGGGTGCCGGGACAATTATTTCATCACCGCAGGGTGAAACCCTGTGTAATCCGGCGGCTAACCCTGTGTTGGCCTCGGCCGGTACGGGTGATGTACTTGCCGGAATAATAAGCGGTCTTCTCGGGCAGGGGTTGAATCTTTTTGAGGCGGCGGGTTTAGGTGTTAACCTGCACTCTGCTGCTGCGGAAGCACTGCGGAATGAGATGGGTGATGCCGGTGTACTGGCTTCGGATTTACTGTTAAAATTGCCTGTGATTATAAAAGAATTGAAACAGGGCTAGATTATGAATAAACAAACTGCTGCTGAACGACTTGTTGCCGTAGATATCGGCAATACCAGTGTAAATATAGGTATATTTGAGGGCGAAAAACTGCTGGCAAATTGGCATCTGGGTTCGGTTGCCCAGCGTATGGCTGACGAATATGCCGGTCTGCTTTTAGGCTTGTTGCAGCACTCAGGCATACGCCCCGAAGAACTAAATAGGGTAATCATGTGCAGTGTTGTGCCGCCCCTTACCACTACTTTTGAAGAGGTATTTAAAACTTATTTCAAGGCTGTTCCTCTGGTAGTGGGTGCAGGCATAAAGAGCGGGGTTAAGATACGAATGGATAATCCCCGTGAAGTTGGGGCTGACCGCATAGTAAATGCCGCTGCCGCCAGAGTGCTTTATCCGGGGGCGTGCATAATAGTGGATATGGGTACGGCCACTACCTTTGATACACTTTCGGAGAGCGGGGAATATATAGGCGGGGCGATTGCACCGGGTATTGCCACCTCGGCTCAAGCCATTGTAGAGAGGACATCAAAACTGCCTAAGATTGAAATAATCCACCCCGCTAGAGCTATCGGTTCTAATACTGTTTCGGCTATGCAGTCAGGGGTATATTTCGGTTATATCGGGCTAGTGGAAGAACTGGTCAGACGGATTCAAGCTGAGTTGGGGCAGAAAACCAGGGTGATTGCTACCGGCGGATACGCCTCACTTATAGCCGAAGGCAGCCGTATGTTTGACATAGTACGTCCTGACCTTACTCTTCAGGGGCTCAGGCTTATTTACCAGATGAATCAGGTTTAAGGGCTTTTATTTTGCAAAAATGAAATAGATGGTACGGCAACAGCTTCCCTTGTGTTCAGGACATCTAATAAGGGGTATTTGCCGTGGGAGTGCAAACGGATATGAAAAAGAAACAAACAATAGTTTTGGGGATAACAGGCAGTATTTCTGCCTATAAAGCGGCGGATATCACCTCCAAACTGGTTGGCGAAGGGTATACAGTCAAAGCGGTTATGACCGAAGATGCCTGCCATTTCATATCTCCCCTTACCATTCGGACGCTTAGCCACCAGCCGGTGGTAACCAGTATGTGGGATATGAATTCCGAATACAGTGTAGAGCATGTCTCACTGGCAGAGGAAGCGGATATTATTCTGGTAGCTCCGGCTACCGCTAATATCATTGCCAAGCTTGCCTGCGGCATGGCAAATGATATGCTTTCGGCTACTATTCTGGCTTGTAAATCACCTGTCATAATAGCTCCGGCTATGAATGACAATATGTATTCCAATCCTGTTACCCAGCAGAATATATCAAAGCTCAAGGAACGGGGTTTTGTATTTGTAGAACCGGAATACGGCCGGCTGGCTTCGGGGAAAACTGGGCAGGGCAGGCTGGCTTCGCTGGATAAGGTATTGGGCTCAGTTACCCAGGTTTTGGGTAAAAGCGGACCTTTGGCCGGGAAAAAACTGGTTATCAGCGCCGGGGGCACCCGTGAGCCGGTTGACCCGGTGCGTTATCTGGGTAACCGCAGTTCCGGTAAAATGGGCTATGCTCTGGCAGAGGAAGCTGTCAGACGAGGTGCCAGTGTAAGGCTGATTTCAGGGACTGTTGATAAACCTGCCCCTTTTGGAGTTGACATAAAGTATGCAGAAACCGCTATGGAAATGTTTATCTCTCTCAGAGAAGCGGTCAAAGGGGCAGATGCCCTAATTATGACAGCTGCTGTGGCAGATTACCGCCCGGAAAAACCGGCGGCGGATAAGATTAAAAAAGGGGATGGGGGGCTCGATTTGCATCTGGTAGCCAACCCTGATATTTTGACTGCTTTGCAGGGTGATTTTGTTAAGGTGGGTTTTGCGGCTGAAAGCCGTGACCTTATGATAAATGCCGTTAAAAAAATGGCTGATAAGAATCTGGATATTATTGCGGCTAACGATATCAGCCAGCCGGACAGCACCTTTGGTTCTGACACTACCCGCCTGACCCTTTTCTTTAAAAACGGGCGGATAGAGGAAATGCCGCTTATGTCCAAAAAGGAAGCGGCCGTGAGACTTCTTGATGAACTTTCAGCTTTACTTTAAAATTTGATTTAAAACTACCAAAATAAGATTATATAGTTCAAGTCAGATGCGGGGTGTTTACCCGGCCGCAGTTTGTGAGGTTAATTGATATGGCTCAGTGTTCCGATTTACCTGAAATGGCTAAGGCTTATGAAGCCGCCGAGGTTGAGAAAAAATGGTATCAGTACTGGATGGGGAAAGGTTATTTTAAGCCAAACCCTGATTCAGATAAAAAACCGTTTGTTATAATAATGCCCCCGCCCAATGTTACCGGGGAGCTCCACCTTGGTCATGCTCTGACAGCCACATTGGAAGATATTATGATCCGCTGGCACCGCATGTTGGGTGAACCGGCTTTATGGCTGCCGGGTGCGGACCATGCCGGTATTGCCGCTCAGGTAGTAGTGGAACGTGAACTAGCCAAACAGGGCAAAACCCGCCAAGAGCTGGGACGGGAACTTTTCTTGGAGAAAATGTGGGAATGGGTTAATCCCTGCCGTGAGAGAATCCGCCACCAGCATATGCGTCTGGGTGCTTCGTGTGATTGGGATAGGGAGACCTTTACTCTGGATGAAGGACCAGTTAAAGCTGTACGTGAGATATTCACCAATCTTTACGAAAAAGGATTAATCTACCGGGGAGAGCGGATAATCAACTGGTGTCCCCGCTGTGCTACCGCTGTTTCAGACCTTGAGGTAGACCATAAAGATTTAGCCGGGCATATCTGGCACTTGCGTTACCCTCTGGAAGACGGAAGCGGGTTTGTCACCGTGGCGACCACCCGGCCTGAAACCATGCTGGGGGATACGGCTGTTGCCGTTCACCCGGACGATGTCAGATATACAGGTATGGTAGGTAAGAATGTCCTTTTGCCCATTATGAACCGCCGCATACCTATTATTGCTGACGAAGCAGTAGATATGGCGTTCGGTACGGGTGCGGTCAAGGTTACGCCTGCCCATGACCCCAATGACTTTGAAATGGGGCTTCGCCATAGCTTGCCCATGATTACCATTCAGAACCGTGATACTACCATGAACGAAAATGCCGGCCCCTGCAGCGGCATGACAGCCAAAGCCTGCCGTGAATATGTGGTTTCGGAGATGAAGTCACTGGGTCTGCTGCTTAAGATAGAGGATTATACCCATTCGGTGGGGCATTGCCAGCGCTGCAGCGCGGTTATTGAACCTATGGTCAGCAAGCAATGGTTTGTTAAGATGGAACCTTTGGCTAAACCGGCTCTGGAGGCGGTAAACAGCGGGCGTATCCAGATACTGCCCGAAAGATTTACCAAAGTTTACCAGAACTGGATGGAAAATATCCGTGACTGGTGTATTTCCCGCCAGCTTTGGTGGGGTCACCGCATACCCGTCTGGTATTGCCCCTGCGGTGAGATGATAGTTTCCAAGGAAGACCCGACTGCTTGCCCCAAATGCGGCGGTACCAAGTTGGAACAAGACCCGGATGTGCTGGATACATGGTTTTCTTCAGGTTTATGGCCGCACTCTACTTTGGGCTGGCCTGACCAAACCGAAGATTTAAAACGTTTTTATCCAGGCTCGGTTCTGGAAACCGCCTATGACATTATCTTTTTCTGGGTAGCCCGGATGATTGTCATGGGTATAGAGGACATGAAAGAAGTCCCTTTCCGCACCGTTTATCTGCATGGCTTGATACGGGATGATAAGGGCGAAAAAATGAGCAAAACCAAGGGGAATGTGATAGACCCGCTTAAGGTTATTGACCAGTACGGAACAGATGCCCTGCGGTTTGCGGTTACCTTTGGCACTTCACCGGGAAATGACTCCAAACTGGGGCAGACCAAGCTTGAGGCCGCCCGTAACTTTGCCAACAAACTCTGGAACGCCAGCCGTTTCGTCATTATGAATTTGGGTGAAGGGAAAGAACTCTTGCCGGAGGCCGAATTGCCCCTTGAAGACCGCTGGATACTCAGCCGTATGAATAGAGTGACGGCAGACGTAACCCGTCTGATGGAGGAGTTTCAGTTTGGTGAAGCCCAGAGGATTTTACAGGATTTTATCTGGGGAGAGTTTTGTGACTGGTATATTGAGCTTGCCAAAGTACGGCTGCGTGATGAAGCGTCTGTATCCCCCCACTCGGTGCTGGTTAAGGTGCTTTCCACCATTTTGCGGTTGCTTCACCCCTACATGCCATTTATTACCGAAGAACTCTGGAGTTATTTAAGACCGTATCTGCCGAAATTACTCTGCGAAATGGATATTATCGTTGCTCCTTTCCCGCAAGCGGACAAGGCTTGTTTTGATGAGCAGACCGAAAGTATTATGGGCAGTCTGGTTGAAGTAGTCCGTTCGTTGCGTAACCTTCGGGCGGAACATAACGTGGAGATTTCCCGCTACATACAGGCAAACATATATGCCGGAGATATGGCAGAGGTTCTCAGTAACTACTTAGGGGCGGTAGAAACCCTTTCCCGCTCCCGCCCGGTGAATATCCTGCCCGGCCACTATATCGGTGCGTCTACTGCCACTGAGGTGGTTCTGGTGCTTAACGGAATTGAAGTGGTGGTGCCCATGTCTACTATGGTAGACCTTGAGGCAGAGGCCAAACGGGTAAAAGCTGAAATTGCTGAGTTGGAAACCCAGATAGAACGGCTTTCCGCCAGGCTTCAAGATGCGCAGTTCCTTGCCAAAGCACCCCAGGCGGTGGTAGACAAAGAACGTATCAAGCTTGAAGGTTATATTGAGAAAGTAAGCCGCCTGAAAGCGGCTTAGGAAGCTTGCTTGGCATCAGGGTTGATAGTAGGCACTTCGGCAATCACGGTAGTTCCCTGTCCGGGGTGAGTAAGTATGTGTATATGCCCGCCAATCAGCTGGGCACGTTCGTGCATACCTGCCAGTCCTAGTTTGCCGTTTTGAGCCAGATTGTCAGTCTGTTCCGAAAGGTTAAACCCTTTGCCGTTATCCTGGATAGTCAGTAAAATGGCTTTGGGTTTGAACTCCAGTTCCAGCCGTACCCAGGTGGCCAGTGAGTGTTTGCGGATATTATTAAAGGCTTCCTGAGCGATGCGGAAAATAAGCAACTGGATTTCGGCTGTCAGCTCTACTTCACGCCCTTTTATATTTGACTCAGTATGTATCTGCCCGTCCTGTGCCAGTTTCTCGGTCAGCCATTCCAAGGCGGGTATCAAGCCTAAATCATCCAGTATACGCGGCCGCAGGTCCTGGGCTATACGCCGCAGGCTTTCAAGGGCCTCTTCAGACTGGCTTCGCAGGGCATCAAGCTGGGGTTTGCAATCTGCAATGTCACGTTCAGACTGCTTACCCAAATTGTCTATCTTTTGCATCAGCAGCAAGAGCAGGGGGGCTACTTCGTCATGGAGTTCACGTGAAATACGTTTGCGTTCAGCTTCCTGTGCCCGTATTACATCCTGAACGAATGACTTCATGTTTTGCTGACGGCGAAGTTCTTCGGTGATATCCCGGGCTATATTTTGAAAACCAAGTACTTCGTCAGCTGATTTTACTAGAGTAGTTGCCATACGCAGTACCGCTACTGAACCGTCATGCCGGCGGATTTTTTGTTCGTAAGGCATTTTTACTTCTGCGCCGGCTGCCATACGGGCATTCATATCCATTATCTGGTCATACTCGGAGGCAGTAGTCAGCAGGTCTTTCAGGTTTTTCTGTTTAAGCTCGGTTCGGGAATAGCCTGTCAGGTCGGCTGATGCCCGGTTGGCGTATACAATATGCCCCTTCCGGTCATAAAACCAGATAGCATCGGAGGCATTTTCAAATAAACAGCGGTGGCAGAGTGCCGGCGGTTTAAAGCGTGTTTCGGTCATAGCCTTCTATCCCTTGAGGTACATCTTCAAGCATTACATAACCTTCGCGGAAGCCTTTGACAATAGCTTCAGTGCGGCAGCTGCAGCGCATTTTATTAAATATATTTGAAAGGTGGGCTTTTACTGTCCGCATGGAAAGGGTCAACTTATCGGCGATTTCGCGGTTGCTTAGACCCTTTGATGCCAGCTGGAGTATTTCAACTTCCCGCGGGGAAAGCTGGCCGCGGACTTTATCTTCGTCAGATTCCTTGCTCACATTTACCACCCGTTCCAGCAGTTTTCGGGTTGCAATAGAATCCAGTACGGATTCGCCGGCTTTTATAGCCCTGATAGCCCCTACAATTTCATCGCTTTTGGCGCTTTTCAGCAGGTAACCGCTGGCTCCGGCTTCAAGCAAACCGAGTATATAGCGGATATCGCTATATGCCGTAAGTATTAGGATACAGGTAGATGGGTTATTTTTCTTTATAAGTTTGGTTGCTTCCACACCGGTCAGTCTGGGCATGACTATGTCCATAAGGACTACGTCCGGTTTGAACTGAGCTACCATATCAACGGCTTCCTGCCCGTCTCCGGCTTCGCCGACTACTTCAATGTCTTTTTCCTGGCTTAACAATCGGCTCATACCCTCTCTAAGGACTGCATGATCATCAGCTATCAGGACTTTGGTTTTTGCCATGTTAAGCCTCCGTAAGTGGGGAATTAGTACTGTTAAATGATTGTATTATATCTTTGGGACTATAGCAATACATCATTTGATGAAATGCCCGAAATGGCCGGCTTAGCCCGATTTTTGCTGAAGCCGCCGGGCATATTTTTTAAGATAATTGAGGGACTTATTGGTGTCGGAAGCGACTCTGGCTTTTTCGCTGTGAAGCAGACGGTATTTAAATAACCAGTAGGTGAACTCTTTGAGCTGATGGATTTTTATGGTACTGGTTTTGGAATAACGTTTTTCGCGGCGGAACTGGTCCAGCATTTCGTCATGGGTGCGTTCATACAACTGGACAAAGGCCTCGTCTATAACTGTACCTTCCCTGCGTACCCCCAGTGAGCGGTGTTCTTTGCGGACTTCACTCTGGGTAACTACCAACAGCGCTTCTTCTACCGTGATACCGTAAAAATAGTTCAGGTACTGGCGGTAACGCACTTCCCCCAGAAATGCCATAAGTTCGTCAGACGTGAGTTCCTGAGGTGCAATCCCCTTGAAAAGAAGGTTATCCCTTTCCTGAGCAGGTATCAGGTCTTCCAGTTCGCGGCTGAAGCGTTCAAACAGAAGTATCAGGTCAAGTGCTTCACCGCCAATCAGGTATTGGTAGTGCCGCCCGGCATATTCTTCACTTTCCAGCGGCCAGGAGGCGGCTGCTTCCAGCATAGCCGGATACCATGTCTGCCCTTTTTCTATGGCTGCCCTGAGGCGGGCAATAACCAGTTCCGGGGTTTGTCCGTTTAATATTTCAGTCAACTGATTTATCCGTTTGCCAAGTGTTTATTTACCGCAGCATTTTTTGTATTTTTTGCCGCTGCCGCAGGGACAGGGGTCATTCCGGCCTACTTCTTTAGCAGCAGGTGCGGCCGGTTGGGTAGCGGCTTTGGCGGAAACACCGGGTATAGCGGCGGCGGGTGCGGCCGGCAGGGGTTTTTGCTGCTGCACCGGGCGGGAGGCAGCCTTGGCGGTGGCAGATTCGGTTTGGTGCTGAATCTGGATTCCAACCCGGTAAATATTGTGAACGACATCATGTTTGATAGTTTCCAGCAATTCCTGAAAACGTACATGCCCTTCGTTCTTATAAGCTATCAGCGGGTCACGCTGGGCAAAAGCCTGAAGCCCTATTTCCCGTCTTAAGTTTTCCATAATAGTTAGGTGTTCCACCCACAGGGAATCAAGGGTGTGGAGCATAATAATCCGTTCAAGCAGCCTCATTGAGCCTGCCCCGGTTTCATCTTCCTTTTTCTGATAGAGCTCTTCGGCGGTACGGGTGAGGAGTTCGGTTATTTCCTCCCTGGAAAGTTTTGCCAGTGCCTCTGCATTTATTTCGGTGGGCAGGGCAAAAATACCGCCTATATGGGTGACTAACCCTTCCAGATTCCATTCGGAAGAGTCATATCCCTGGGTATGTTCGGTAGTCTGGGTCATTATCTCTTCCCGAATCATATCCAGTATGTTTGATTTCAGGTCTGCCCCCAGGAGTATCTTGCGGCGTTCCGCATAGATAACCTCGCGGTGCTTGTTAACTACATCATCATATTCCACCAGGTGTTTGCGCACGTCAAAATGGTAACCCTCCACCCGTTTCTGGGCGTTTTCCAGAGTACGGCTGACCAGCCCGTTTTCTATGGGGGTGTTTTCGTCCATGCCGGCCCATTCCATAATGCCCTGTATGCGTTCACTCCCGAAACGGCGCATGATATCATCATCCAGTGCTACGTAGAAACGGGAAGAACCGGGGTCTCCCTGGCGGCCTGAGCGTCCTCTAAGCTGGTTATCAATCCGTCTGGATTCGTGGCGTTCTGTACCTATTACGTGTAAGCCGCCGGCTTCCAGCACCTGCTGGTGATGGGCCTGCCACTGGCTATAGGCTTTGTCATCATCTTTAGGCGGTTCTTTGCCGCCCAGCAGTATATCCACACCGCGTCCGGCCATGTTTGTAGCTACGGTTACCGCACTGGGTTTGCCTGCCTCGGCTACCACCTGAGCCTCTTTTTCATGCTGTTTGGCATTAAGTACCTTGTGTTCAATACCCTGCCTTTTTAGCATATTTGAAAGCATTTCAGAGTTTTCAATGGAAACTGTACCTACCAGCACCGGGCGTCCCAGGTTCCGCATTTCGTTTATTTCATTGACCACTGCTTTGAATTTGGCGGACTGGTCTTTATATATCTGGTCACCGTAATCTTCGCGGATGGCGGGTTTGTTGGTGGGGATAATAACTACTTCCAGTTTATAAATCTTGGAAAATTCCTCTGCTTCGGTAGCCGCCGTACCTGTCATGCCGCAGAGTTTACGGTACATGCGGAACAGATTCTGGATGGTCACGGTGGCATAGGTCTTGCTTTCCTGCTGGATTTTTACGTGTTCTTTGGCTTCAATAGCCTGGTGCAAGCCCTCGGAGTAACGTCTTCCCAGCATCATGCGGCCGGTGAATTCATCAATTATGATAACTTCGTTTTCCTTGACTACATACTGGTGGTCTTTCTTATAAAACTCCTTGGCGGAGAGGGCATTCCGTAGATGGCGGATAAGGGGGGCATTCTGGGGGTCATACAGGCTGCTGCCCTTCATAACTCCTTCGCGTGAAAGCAGTTTTTCCACATTTGCCCAGCCGTCTTCGGTCAGTTCGGCATTGCGGTCTTTTTCGTTTATCTCGTAGTCTTTCCCTGCCGCCAAACGGGGAGCCAGCCGGGCAAAGACTTCGTACAGTTTACCTGCCTCGGCATCCGGGGCGGAGATAATAAGAGGTGTGCGGGCTTCGTCTATAAGCAGGTTGTCAATTTCGTCTACTATGGCATAGTTCATTTCCCGCTGGACGCACTGGGCAAGGTCCGGCCGCAGATTATCCCGCAAATAATCAAAGCCGAATTCGGTAGAAGTGCCATAGGTAATATCTGCTTTATAGGCTTCCTGCCGTGAGACAGGGCGGAAATGCGCCCATGGGTCATTGGGTGTTTCAGAGGTATAAGCCGGGTCAAACAGCCGCGAAGGCAGTTCTTCGGTGGGTGTTTGCATGGGGTAAATACTGGAAACGCTGACCCCCAGCGCATGGTAGACCGGCCCCATCCAGTAAGCGTCACGTCTGGCCAGATAGTCATTTACGGTTACCAGATGAACACCTTTTCCCAGCAGGGAATTAAGGTAAAGGGGCAGAGTGGCTACCAGGGTCTTACCTTCACCGGTGCGCATCTCGGCTATCTTGCCGTGGTGAAGCACCATACCGCCGATAAGCTGAACGTCATAGTGCCTGAGGCCTATATTGCGGCGGGAGGCTTCCCTGACAGCAGCAAAGGCTTCGGGCAGAATTGCGTTAAGAGCGGCATTTTCTTTAACGGAAAGGTCTTTGTTTAAAGACTCAAGCTTAGCCTTGAGGCGGCTTTGTTTGCTGTTGTCAGCCGTTTTCTGGGCTTCAACAAGTTCGGCAGCAGTGTTGGCAATATCTTTCCGGATGCCTGCAGCGGTGGTTTCAAAGGTATCCTTCAGGCGTTCCTTAAATTCGTCAGTCTTGGCCTTTAGGGCTTCGTCACTGAGGGCGGTGAAAGAACTTTCAAGCTGGTTTATTTTGTCTACCAGCGGTTCAAGTGCCCGGATCTCCTTCTCGTTTGAGTCTCCGAAGCCGGAAAAGAATTTAAACATGGTTTACTCCATTTGCATCTGATCGTACATCTCGCCGATGGAATTACCGGTATGTATCCGGTAAATAGCCTCACCGATGAGAGGTGCGATGGAAAGAACAGTTATTTTATCTATTTTCTTGGGGGGAGTAAGAGGTATTGAGTCAGTTACCACCAGTTCCTTTATGGGGGAGGCCGCAATGCGCTGGATAGCCGGACCGGAAAGCACCGGGTGAGTGGCGCAGGAATATACTTCTTTCACCCCTTTGCTTATAAGTATATTTACGTTGCCTACCAGTGAACCGGCGGTATCTATTTCATCATCAAAAGTCAGGGCGTTTTTGCCCTCTACATCGCCGATGATATTTATAGTGCGGGTTATATCGTTATTGCCCATCCGCCGTTTTTCTATAATGGCCAAAGGGGCATCCAGTTTGGCGGCAAAATCACGGGCTTTTTTGGAAATGCCCACGTCGGTGGCTACTACTACCAAGTCTTCTATTTTCTTCTTCTTGAAATAGTTCGCCAGCAGGTTTTCAGCAGTCAGTTCGTCTACCGGCATATCAAAAAAGCCCTGTATCTGGGGGGCATGCAGGTCTACGGTGAGTATACGGCTGGCACCGGCGGTGGTTAAAAGGTCAGCAATAAGGCGGGCGGTAATGGGCACCCGCGGCTGGTCTTTTTTGTCAGTGCGGCCGTAGCCGTAATAAGGCAAAACCGCCGTAATTCTCTCTGATGAAGCCCGTTTAAGGGCATCCATCATAATAAGCAGTTCCATTATGCTCTGGTTGACGGGTGAGCAGGTGGGCTGGATAACGTAGACATCTTTCTGGCGGACACTTTCCTGTATTCTGACGAATATGTTTTCGTTTGAAAACTGGAAAACTTCGCATTTGCCCATCTGAACCTTCAGGTAGTCTGCTACCGCTTTGGCCAGATCAGGATTTGCGTTGCCGGTGAAGATTTTCAGTTCTTCTGTCAAATTGCCGTTAACCAACACGTCCGTTCCCCCTTTTTATGCGTCTATACCGGGTACAGGGAATTTGCGGCAAAGGTGAACTACCTCAGCCAGCACCTGTTTTTCTACATCTTCATTGCCTATGTTTTTAAGTACCTTGCCAATCCAGCTTACAGTCTGGCGGATTTCAGCTGGCCCAAACCCGCGGCTGGTTGCCGCCGGGCAACCCAGACGTATGCCTGCAGGTATGTTGGCAGTTTGATTTTCGGCAAAAGGTACGGTATTACGGTTTATTACAATACCGGCTCTGCGCAGTGCCAGCTGAGCATCGTAACCGTTTACCCCTATGGGGCTAAGGTCTACCAGCACCAGGTGGTTGTCAGTTCCGCCTGAGACCAGGCGTAAGCCCAGCTTGCGTAGTTCCTCAGCCATTACCTGGGTATTTTCAAGAGTCTTTTTCTGGTAAGTAACAAAACCGGGCTGCATAGCTTCCTGAAAAGCTACTGCTTTGGCGGCAACTACCTGCATAAGGGGGCCGCCCTGCATGACAGGGAATACAGCCTGGTCAATGGCTTTGGCGTATTGTTCTTTGCATAGGATAAAGCCGCCCCGCGGGCCGCGCAGGGTTTTATGGCTGGTAGAGGTAACTACATCGGCGTATGGCACAGGTGAGGGATGAAGCCCGGCGGCTACCAGACCGGCAATATGGGCTATATCCACCATCAGCTTGGCGTCCACTTTGTCACAGATAGCCCTGAAACGTTCAAAATCCAGTATGCGGGGATAGGCTGAGGCACCGGTCACAATCATGCGGGGACGATGCTCCATAGCCAGTTTTTCCAGATTATCGTAATCAATCCGTTCGGTTTCGGCATTCAACCCGTACTCAATTACATGGTAAAGTTTGCCGGTGAAGTTAACCTTTGAACCATGGGTCAGATGTCCGCCATGGGAAAGGGTGAGACCCATTATGGTATCACCGGGTTTTACCATGGCGAAATAGGCAGCCATGTTAGCCTGAGCCCCGGAATGGGGCTGGACGTTGGCATGTTCGGCATGGAACAGGGTCTTGGCCCTGTCTATAGCCAGCTCTTCTACGGCATCTGCATATTCACATCCGGCGTAGTATCTTTTACCGGGATAACCTTCGGCGTATTTATTGGTGAAAACTGAACCCTGAGCTTCTAAAACAGCTTTGCTGGTATAGTTTTCCGAAGCAATGAGGTCAATTGTTTCTTTCAGGCGGGTGGTTTCCTGCATTATGGCATTATAAACTGCCGGGTCCGAGGTCTTTAAAAAGCTCATGGCTCTCCTTTCAGGTGTAAAAAAACAATCAGCGTAAGTCTACAACGCAAGGGATATTATATCAAATTGACTTGACATATTGACAGTGTTATCATAACCCTATTAGGCAGCTAGATGTCAGATAAATAATATAATGCACGATAAAGAAGAATTACTCAAGGGCGTATATTCGGAAATAACCCGCTGTGTACGTTGTAACCTTCATACCACCCGCACCCGTTCTGTCCCCGGCGAAGGGAATGCCGATGCCAAGATTATGTTTATTGGCGAAGCCCCCGGCTTTAACGAAGACCAGCAGGGGCGTCCTTTTGTAGGTGCAGCCGGCAAATTCCTTACGGAGCTTATTCACTCTATAGGTCTTACACGGGAAGATGTGTATATTACCAATGTAGTTAAAGACCGTCCGCCGGGCAATCGTGACCCCTTGCCGGACGAGATTTCTGCCTGTCGCAATTTTCTGGACCGCCAGATAGAAATAATAAAACCAAAAATAATAGTCACTCTGGGCAGGTATTCTATGGCCAGGTATTTCACCGGTATTACCATAAGTAAGATTCATGGTCAGCCGATGAGACGGGACGGGATAATTTATTATCCTATGTACCACCCGGCCGCAGCCCTGCATCAGGGGGGCTTACGTAAGGAGATTGAGCAGGATATGCTCCGGATACCGGGGTTAGTTGCAGAGCTGGAACATGCTGAGGCACTTTCAGTTCCCAAAGAGCCTCCTGCCCGGCAGTTAGACCTGTTCTAACGAAGTATGGCAAAACCTAAACTGAAGATTGTACCTCTGGGTGGCCTGGGTGAGATAGGCAAGAATATGATGTCTGTAGAATATGGGGAGGATATTATCCTCATAGACTGCGGGCTGATGTTCCCGGAAGAAGAAATGCTGGGTATAGATTTGGTTATACCTGACATTTCATACGTGCTGGAAAACCGCGAAAAAGTGCGGGGCATTGTAATCACCCATGGTCATGAAGATCATATAGGGGCATTACCTTATATACTTCCCCAGATAAACGTACCTATTTATTGTACCAAACTTACCCAGGGGCTTATTTCGGTAAAGCTGAAAGAGGCCAAGCTGCTGCACCAGACTAAGATAAATGTTATCCCGTCTGACGGCACTTTCAAGCTGGGTAAACTCAAAGTGGATTTTTACCCGGTCTGCCACAGCCTGCCGGATTCGGTGGGGCTGGTTATTCAGACGCCTATCGGGGCGGTAGTCCACAGCGGGGATTTCAAACTGGACTATACGCCGGTAGACGGCAAACCCACCAATCTGTCACGTCTGGCTATGCTGGGCTCGCGTGGAGTACTGCTTTTAATGTCAGACTCCACCCATGTGGAGCTGCCGGGTTATACCCCTTCGGAAACTGTGGTGGGCGAAAATATTGACCGCATTATCGGGGCGGCTACGGGGCGGGTACTGGTAACCACTTTTGCTTCGCTTATTTCCCGCCAGCAGCAGGTTATTGATGCCGCTGCCAAATACGGGCGGAAGCTCTTTTTTGCCGGCCGCAGTATGACTGAGATTCATAAAATGGCGGCTGATTTGGGTTACCTTAAAGTGCCCGAAGGTCTGGTCTGCAATATAGACCAGCTTCAGCGTGTGCCTCCGGAAAAAGTGGTCTTGATGACCACCGGTTCTCAGGGTGAGCCTACTTCCGCTCTGGTGCGGATAGCCAACCGTGATTTCCGCCATGTCCATATAATGAAAGGTGACACCGTAATTATTTCGGCTTCGCCCATACCCGGCAACGAGTCACTGGTGAGCCGTACTATAGACAGTTTGTTCCGCCAGGGGGCTAAGGTATTTTATGACCGCATAGCCAAAGTGCATGTACACGGGCATGCCAGCCAGGAAGAACTGAAGCTGGTGCTTAATCTGGTCAAGCCCAAGTATTTTGTGCCTGTACACGGCGAATACCGCCACTTAACCATGCATGCGGAGCTTGCCCGGACTATGGGTGTTGCCCCGGAAAATACTTTTATTATGGAAGACGGGGATATACTGGAGCTTAATACCAAATCCGGCCGTATTACCGGCAAAGTTCCCTCCGGCAATGTTTATGTAGACGGCCTTAGCGTGGGTGATGTGGGTGGGGTGGTACTCCGCAACCGCCGTATGCTTTCGCAGGATGGTATTGTGGTGGCGATTGTAGCTATCAACAAGCAAACCGGTATGTTGGTAGGCAGGCCGGATATTGTTTCCAGAGGTTTTGTTGACCCTGATGAATCTAAAGCCATGCTGGATGCCAGCCGTGACCTTATAATCAAGCTGCTTGACCATGACGGTAAAGACATTCCCGAAGGGGCTATGTATAATGACGTCAAAGAAACGCTGAATAAGTTTTACTACGAGCAGACTAAACGGCGTCCTATGGTTATTCCGGTTATGGTAAAAGTGTAGGTTTGTAAATGAGGTTGATATGCCTAAAAAAGAAGACCCTAGAGAAACCCTGCGGAATGCCCGGCCCAGAGCTAAATCTGCGGCTAAGGTAACTGCCCGTCCGTCTAAAAAAACCGCTCCGGTACGCAGCAAGGCTAAAAAACCCGCTGCTAAGAAGGCTTTTTCAAATACCCCGGTCAAAGGCGGGGCTTCCTGGCTTTGGGTTATGCTGATAGCTTCGGCTATGGCCTTTGTGGTCTGGCAGTGGGAAGGCGTAATGGACTTTTTTGCCAATTTCGGCAGCGGTACGGCCGGGTTGTTCGGCTGGGGGCTGCTGCTTATTCTTTTGGGTATTATTATAGCTATTGTGGCTCTCAGGTTTGACCAGATGTCCGAATGGGCTCACCGTTACCGCTTAAATCTCTGGAACAAATGGCTGGGCGGGGTAGTGCTGATTCTGGCGGCCTGGGGAATGCTGGGTATGATGGATGCCGGCGGTGATATAGGTCTAAGCATACTTGGCGGTAACGCTGATATAAACGGGTTTATGCGGGTGCTGGCTCTGATTGTACTGGGGGTTATCCTTATAGCTCCGGGTGCAGTCTGGCGAAGCCTCAGCGGGCTTTTCAGGGGCATTTTCAGCCCCTCCCGCCGCTCTAATATGCCCGAAGTGGCCCGCCTTGACCGTACGGTAGTCAGCCGCCCTGTATTCGGCGGTGATGAAGACCGTATTGATATGGGTGAAGAGGCACGCAGACCTCTGCCTGAAAAAGCTGCCCCTAAGATAGAACTGCCCTCTATAAAGCTGCCGTCTTTCGGCAAAGCTGAATCACGGGTAGTAGAAGTAAAAAATCCGCTGGCGGCTAAAAGTACTCCCCAGACCGAGCTTCCCAATATGCCGCCGGAGGCTGCCGCTAAAGAACCTAAACCGGCTGATGAGCGCACTGATGCAGACCGCAAGCAGATAGCTTCCGAAGTCTGGAAAAAATATGGTGAGGCTGAGGGGATAGCCGAGGTGGACGGCTGGAAACTGCCGCCTATAGAAATGCTGGATAAAACTACCGAAATAGGTTTTTCGGAAGCGGATAATCTGCAGCGGGCACGGGCTATTGAAGAAGCCCTGGCCAGCTACGGGGTGGAGGGCAAGGTTATCCAGATAAATGCCGGTCCTACCGTTACCCAATTCGGGGTTGAACCGGGCTGGGACCGCAAGTTTAAAGAAGTTAAAGAGCGTGACAAAGACGGGGAGACTGTTTCCCGCCAGGTGGAGGTTTCCAAGACAAGGGTCAAGGTTGACCGGATTGCCTCTCTGGCAAACGACCTGGCTCTGGCTCTGGCTGCTCCTAGTTTACGCATTGAAGCCCCGGTGCCGGGTAAATCCATAGTGGGTATAGAAGTGCCCAACACTTCATTCGGGGTGGTATCTATGCGGAGCGTCATGGAGACCAATACTTTTCAGAAGATACTGGCCCGTTCACCCCTGGCCCTGGCTTTGGGTAAAGGTGCAGGCGGTGAGGCTGTTTCGGGAGACCTTACCAAGATGCCCCATTTGCTTATTGCCGGTGCTACCGGTTCGGGGAAGACAGTCTGTTTAAACTCTATTATCTGCTGTATGCTGCTTAACAATACGCCTTCCAGCGTAAAGTTTATTATGATAGACCCCAAACGGGTGGAGCTGACCCCCTTTAACGGCTTGCCCCATCTGGCTACCCCGGTGATTGTAGACGTGGAAAAAGCCCTTTCCGCCCTGCGCTGGCTGGCGGCCGAAATGGACCGCCGCTACCAGACACTGGCCGCCGCCGGTTCGCGTAATATAGAAGGTTACAACAAAACCCGCATGGGTTCTGACCGGATGGCGTTTATTGTGCTGATAATAGATGAGCTGGCTGACCTGATGATGGCTGGTTTTGATGAGGTTGAACATATCCTCTGCCGTTTGGCCCAGATGGCCAGAGCAGTGGGTATTCACCTGGTGGTGGCCACCCAGCGCCCGTCAGTAGATGTTATCACCGGGCTTATCAAGGCTAACTTCCCCACCCGTATCAGTTTTGCGGTTACCTCTCAGGTAGACTCGCGGACTATTCTGGATATGGTGGGGGCGGAAAAACTGCTGGGGCGGGGCGATATGCTTTATATGCCCACCGAGGCAGCCAAACCCAAACGCCTGCAGGGCTGTTATGTTTCGGATGCCGAGAGTGAACGCCTGATATATTTCTGGACCAACCAGAAAGATATTTCTCCATCTGAAGCTTTGAAGGTTGAGGAGATTACCGCGCCGCCGCCTGCCCAAAAGAGCAAAAGCAAAGACCCTTTGTTTGATGAGGCTATGGCACTTATATCAGAGCATAACAATATTATTTCAGCCTCGTTTTTACAAAGGAAGATGCATATCGGTTACCCCAGAGCCGCCCGTTTGGCAGATGAACTGCGGGAAGCTATTGAGGGTGATGACGGCAAAGCCGAAGTGCCTAAAGATGAGTATTAAATAAACAGCTTACTCTGTATTAAAAAAGCCCTGACTTAAATCAGGGCTTTTATTTGGTCTTTTTTTCAACAGCGTCTTTGTAAACTCTGGCCAGACCTTTGCCGTGCTGGGTCATCTTGCGGCGGCGGCTTTCCAGCTTTTCTTCGCGCCGTTCCTGACGGGTTAAGGGGTTTTTACTTGGTTCTTTCATTTTTATTTACGGGGTCTGTTTCAAGTACCGTCCGCAGTTCCACCACCCGGTCACGGATAAGGGCTGCCCGTTCAAATTCCAGATTTTTGGCCGCTTTTTTCATCTGGCTTTCCAGTTCTTTTATCAAACGGACAATGTCTTCCCTGAGAGTGGGGGCAGGCCTGAACTCAGGGCCGCTGACTTCGGCGGTGATTGAGCGGATACGTTCATTTATATCCTTGATAGCCTTGCGGATACCCTGCGGGGTAATATTGTGCAGACGGTTATAGTCTTCCTGTATTTTGCGGCGGCGGCTGATTTCGTCCATAGCCCGCTGCATAGACCCGGTGATTTTATCTGCATACATGATAACCTGCCCGTCCACATGGCGGGCGGCCCGCCCCATAGTCTGGATAAGGGCCTGTTCACTCCGCAGATAACCCTCTTTGTCGGCATCCAGTATGGCCACCAGGCTGACCTCTGGAAGGTCAAGCCCTTCGCGGAGCAGGTTTATACCTACTATAACGTCATAAACCCCCAGCCGCAAATCACGCAGGATTTCCACCCGTTCCAGCGTGTCTACTTCCGAATGCAGATAATGGGTTTTTATCCCCATTTCCACCAGATAATCAGCCAGTTTTTCAGACATTTTTTTGGTAAGGGTAGTGATAAGCACCCGTTCTTTTTTATCTACCCGTTTTTTTACTTCTTCCAGCAGGTCATCTATCTGGCCGCCGGTGGGTTTTACGGTTATAACCGGTTCAAGCAGCCCGGTGGGGCGTACCAGTTGCTCAACTACCTGCTGGGAGTGTTCTTTTTCATACGGGCCGGGTGTGGCTGATACGTAAATAGCCTGTTTGACTCTGGCTTTAAATTCATCAAAGCTTAAAGGGCGGTTATCCATGGCTGAGGGCAGGCGGAAGCCGTAGTCCACCAGGGTTTTCTTGCGGGCGGCATCTCCGGCATACATACCCCGTATCTGGGGCAGGCTCATATGGGATTCATCTACTATCAGCAGGAAATCTTCCGGAAAGTAATCCAGCAGTGTCCAGGGGGCGCTGCCTGCTTTCCGTCCTGCCAGGTGGCGGGAATAGTTTTCCACCCCGGAGCAATACCCTGCCTGTTGCATCATTTCAAGGTCATAATTGGTGCGCTGCTTCAGGCGGGCGGCTTCCAGCATTTTGCCCTCGGCTTCCAGTTCCTTCAGGCGGTCTTCAAGCTCGGCCTGAATGCCCTTTATAGCTTCGACCATTTTTTCGGCTGAGGTTACAAAGTGCTTGGCGGGGTAGATATTTATCTCATCTATGTCAGCCAGTAGTTCGCCGCTTACCGGGTCAAGGCTGACTATCCGTTCTATCTCGTCACCGAAAAACTCCACTCTGAGAGCCAGTTCTTCGTAGGCAGGCTGGATTTCAAGGGTATCTCCCCGCAGGCGGAACTTGCCGCGGGAGAAATCTATGTCATTCCGCTCATACTGCATATCCACCAGCCGCCGCAGTATAAGGTCACGCCTCAGGGACTGGCCCTTTTTCAAAGGGAGTACAAAACTGCGGTATTCTTCGGGTTCACCCAAACCGTAAATGCAGGAAACCGAGGCTACTATAACCACATCCCGCCGTTCAAACAGGGCGCGGGTGGCCGCATGGCGGAGTTTATCAATTTCCTCGTTTATGTCAGCGTCTTTTTCAATATACATGTCCTTTTGGGGGACATAAGCTTCGGGCTGGTAATAATCATAATAACTTACAAAGTATTCAACCGAATTTTCGGGCAGGAACTCTTTCATTTCGGAGTAAAGCTGGGCAGCCAGAGTTTTATTGTGGCTGATTATCAGGGTGGGACGGTTTACTCTGGCAATTACATTTGCCATGGTAAAAGTTTTACCGGAGCCGGTAACCCCCAGCAGGGTCTGGTCTGTAAGCTCGTGTACCAGCCCCTCAGAGAGTTTTTCCACCGCTTGGGGCTGGTCACCGGTAAGCGCGAAATCCGAGACTATTTTGAAATCAGGCATATTAAAATTATAAACATTTGGATGAGCGGGGGCAATCCGGGGAGGTCACTTATTGTTGAAATAATTAAGCGCCAGTTTTATCCGTTCTTCCAGCGGCAGGCCTGTGATATCTTCCAGACTGGCAATAGCTTTGGCGGCTTCGCCTGCGGAGTATCCCAGGGCGGTCAGGGTGGCTAAAATATCCGAATTGGCTTCGGTAACCTGGCTGAGGATACCTGCCTCCCAGCTTTTAGCTATCTTGTCTTTAAGTTCCAGCACAATACGGCTGGCGGTCTTTTTACCTATACCCGGTATAGTGGAAAGAAGCTCTGTATTGCCGCTTATAATGGCGGAAGCCAGAGCTTCGGCATTCATGGCGGAAAGCATGGCTAAACCCAGTTTGGGGCCTATGCCGCTTACGTCTATAAGGGTTTCAAACAGGGAGAGCTCTTCGGCTGTGCCGAAACCAAACAAGTTCAGGGCGTCTTCGCGGACATGGAGGTGGGTAAATACCCGTACTCTCTGCCCAAGTTCGCCGATAAGGGCAGGCGAGGAAGCCGGCATATAGGTGCGGAAACCCACTCCGGATACATTTATTACCGCCCAGTCTTTGCCGCTGGCTTCCAGAATACCGCTCAGACTTGAAATCATTTCAGTCTCCCTGTGATGTTATATTTGCAAAAGCCCTGTGGCTGTGGTGGCAGATAGCTACTGCCAGGGCATCAGCGGCATCATTGGGCTGGGGTATTTCAGCCAGATTTAACAGCAGGCGCACCATTTCCTGTATCTGTTCTTTGGAGGCATTGCCTGAACCGCTTACCCGGCTTTTTATACAGGCGGGGCTGTATTCGGTAACTGACAGACTGTGGTTGGCGGCCGCAAGCAGGGCTACAGCCTGAGCTTTGCCAATGGCAAGAGCGCTCTTAATATTTTTATCTGCAAACGGGCTTTCCACCGCTACTTCGTCCGGCTGGTATAGTTCAATCACTTCCACCAGTCCTTTATATATATACGCCAAACGCTGAGGTACGGGTGCGCTGGCAGGGGGGGTAAGGCTGGAAAAACCTATCAGTGACAGCTCATCATCTGCGGCCTCAATAACGCCGTATCCCACTACTATTGTGCCGGGGTCTATTCCCAATATTCTCATAAACTAAGCCTGAGAGTGGTATTTCTCCACTACTTCGGGGTCAAAATCTGCGTTGGAAGAAACAGTCTGGACATCATCCAGTTCCTCCAGCTTGTCCAGCAGCTTTAAAACCTGCAGGGAGGTTTCTTCGTCCAGTTTAACAGTATTTTTGGGTATCATGTTTATTTCGGCTGAATCTACAGTAACGCCTTGGGCTTCCAGCTGCTGGCGGACTTTTTCCATATCCGGCATGGCAGTATATATCTCCATGTAGTTTTCTTCTACGTTTACGTCTTCCGCTCCCATATCGATGGCTTTTAAGGAAAGGTCATCGGTATCAAGCCCCACCGTTTCCACTCCGATGACCCCTTTAGCCTCAAATATCCAGGATACCGCCCCGGATTCAGCTAAACTGCCGCCGCTTCTTGAGAACATGTGACGGACATCTGAAACGGTGCGGTTGCGGTTGTCACTCATACCGTTCACCAGTACGGCAACGCCTCCTGGTCCATAACCTTCCAAAACCATCTCAATGACAGTTGTTCCTTCCAGTTCCCCGGAACCTTTTTTGATAGCCCGTTCAATATTGTCTGAAGGCATGCGGTTGTCTTTGGCTTTTTGTATAGCCAGGCGGAGGCGGGCATTTCCTTCGGGGCTGGGGCCGCCCTGTTTGGCGGCGAAGATGATTTCGCGTGAGAGTTTGGTAAACAGCTGGCCTCGTTTGGCGTCAGCCGCACCCTTGGCGTGTTTGATGGTAGCCCACTTGGAATGTCCGGACATATATTATCTCTCCTGTTGTCTAGCTGCTACCATTCTAGCACTTTTTACAATTTGGGATAAAGTGTTTGGGGAAAATGTAAAAAGCAAAATTTGTCAGGCGGAAGGTGTGGGTTTTTCAGTCTTGGGCAACTACCATTGCAATGGCGTATTCGCGGCAGTGGGATAGACTGACAGACAGCTGCTTGATACCAAGAAGACCAGCTTTGGCCAGTGCCTGCCCGTACAGATTTATTGACGGCTGTCCGTCAGGCAGATTCAGGGTTTCTATCTCTGAGTAGCTTTGGTTTTTAGGCAGGCTGAGGGCTTTTATGACTGCTTCTTTAGCCGCAAAACGGGCTGCCAGTGAAGGCAGGCGGTCTTTACATAAAGACAGTTCAGCCGGGGTGAATATGCGGTTCAAAAAACGTTCTCCCCAGCGGGCTTGGGCCGCTTTGATGCGGCGGATTTCAATAATATCCGTACCTGTATAAAGCATAACGGCTTTATTATAACGGCTGTCAGCGCACTTGGCGAGGGTTATCTTTTCTTTTTGCCCAGTATGCGGTTTAAGCTGCTGCCGTCAAGGCGGGTATAAAGTTTGCCGTCTACCTCCAGGGTAGGTGCCAGCCCGCAGATACCGGCGCAGTTGATAGTATCCAGACTTATCTCATTATCAGGAGTGGTCTCGCCGGCTTTGATGCCCAACCGTTTTTCAATATTCCTAAGCAGTCTTTCCGCCCCCATTACGTGGCAGGCTGTTCCCCGGCAAACATGCACCTTGTGAATCCCCGGTGGTTCAAGCCTGAACTGGCTGTAAAAAGTGGCTATATTGTAAACAGAGCTTTCGGGTACGCCTACGTAAACAGATACCGATTGCATCATGTCACGGGAAAGGTAAGAAAACTTGCGCTGGAAAGCCAGCAGAATGGGGATAAGGTTTTCTCTTTTTGCTTCGTACAGGGAGAGTACGGGGGTGTATGCCTTGTTTACGGGCTTGTCCATAATGCACCTCCGCAAGATTTACTTGGCTGGCATGGATTACCCTTGATAAAAAGTATATCTCAAATAAATCTTGATTAGCAACGAATTTGGTAAAAATAAGTACTAATACTTACGGCATATGCAGATGTACTTAAGGGCAGTTTGCACCTGTATCTACGTACAATACAAACGTGAGTTCAGTTGCCCTTGGTAATGGGCTGTGTTATCATTACGAGAGTTTTGGGTGGAGGAAGTGTGTGGCTGTACAGGATCAACTTGACAACCTGAACCGCCTTAAAAAACAGGCGGAAATGGGCGGCGGAGAAGCCAAGATAGATGCTCAGCATAAACGGGGCAAGTTAACTGCCCGTGAACGTATAGAATTGCTCTTTGACAAAGGAACATTTAACGAACTGGGAGCTTTTGCCGCCCACCGCTGCCGTGATTTTGGGCTGGAAAAACAGCGGAACGCGGGAGATGCGGTGGTAACCGGCAGCGGTTTGGTAAACGGGCGGCTGGTTTTTGCCTACTCCCAGGATTTTACTGTTTTGGGCGGCTCTATCTCCGAAGTGGTAGGCCAGAAAGTAGCCCAGGTTATAGATATGGCTATCAGGGCGGGTGCGCCTCTGATTGCTATAAATGACTCAGGCGGTGCCCGTATACAGGAGGGCGTCGCCAGTCTGAGCGGGGTGGGGGATATACTTCTCCGCAATACAATTGCCAGCGGGGTTATTCCCCAGATATCGGTAGTGGTGGGCCCAAGTGCCGGAGGTGCGGTTTATGCTCCGGCTCTGACAGACTTTATCTTTGCGGTTAAGGGCATAAGCCAGATGTATATTACCGGGCCGGATGTTATCAAAGCGGTAACGGGGGAAGATATCAGCCATGAGGCACTGGGGGGAGCGGAAATCCACGCTAAGAAAAGCGGGGTAGCCCATTTCCTGTGCGAAAATGAAAAGGAGTGTTTTGAACAGATAAGGGAGCTGATGGGTTTCCTACCCCAGAGTAACCGCAACAAACCTCCCCGCGGCAAAAATAAGGATAATGAAGAACGCAAAACCCGTGACCTCAGGGATATAATACCGGATAATCCCAAACGGGCTTACGATATGAAAAAAGTTATTACCGAAGTAGCTGACGAGAAAGAATTTTTTGAGGTTCACAAGCATTTTGCCCAGAATATAATAGTCGGCTTTGTGCGTATGGGCGGGCAGCCTGCGGGTATTGTCGCCCAACAGCCCTCGCATATGGCCGGTGTTATAGACATAAACGCATCACTCAAAGCAGCTCGGTTTATCCGCTTTTGCGATGCCTTTGAGATACCGCTGGTCAGTTTTGTAGACGTGCCGGGTTTTATGCCGGGTACAGACCAGGAGCACAGCGGTATTATCAAGCACGGTGCCAAGCTGATTTATGCTTATGCGGAAGCAACTGTGCCCAAGATAACGGTTATCACCCGCAAGGCTTACGGGGGTGCGTATATTGTTATGAGCAGCAAGCACCTCAGGGGTGATATAAACTATGCCTGGCCGGCCAGTGAAGTGGCGGTCATGGGGGCGGAAGGGGCAGTAAATATCATATCTCGTAAGGCTATTACCGAGTCTGCAAACCCGGAAGAAACCCGCCAGAAACTGCTTGACGAATACCGGGAACACTTTGCCAACCCCTATCAGGCGGCTCAGCTGGGATATATAGACGACGTAATTGACCCGGCGGATACCAGGAGCAAAATAATAAAAGCCCTGCGCTCTCTGGAAAACAAGGTGCTGGCAAATCCGCCTAAGAAACACGGGAATATACCTTTGTAAAGGAAGGTTGCATAAACAAAACATGGGGAAAACACTAGCAGAAAAAATACTCAGCCTGAAGTCTGGCAGTGATGCCAGCGCCGGAGACATAGTAGTCTCCAAGGTGGACCTGGCCTTTGTTCAGGATACCACCGGCCCTCTGACTGTCAGGGAATTTTGGGACAACGGCTTTACCAAACTGGCTAATCCGTCACGGACAGCCCTTTTTCTGGACCATGCCGCACCCAGCCCCCAAAGACAGCTTTCAACAGACCATATCCTGCTCCGCAAGTTTGCCCGGGATACCGGGGCGCTCATTTTTGATGTAGGCGAGGGTGTCTGTCACCAGCTGGTAGCCGAAAAGCTGGCCAGACCGGGTGATGTGATTGTCGGGGCAGATTCCCATACGGTTACCGCCGGCGGTTTGGGCGCTTTTTCCACCGGTATGGGTTCATCTGATATTGCGGTGGCCTTTGCCCTGGGCAAGACATGGTTCCGGGTGCCGGAGACTATTAAAGTAGTAGTTAACGGGCGGTTTAAACACGGAATTTATGCCAAAGATCTTATTTTGCATCTTATCGGGCTTATCGGGGCGGACGGGGCTACCTATAAAGCTCTGGAGTTTTCCGGTAATGTGGTTAATAATATGACGATAGCTGAAAGGTTGACTATCGCCAATATGGCGGTTGAGGCCGGGGCTAAAGTAGGTCTTTTCCCTTCTGACCGCCAAACACTTGAATACCTGCGTTCGGTAGGGCGTGAGGCTGACTACCAGCCTTTGGCAGCTGATGCAGATGCAGTGTACGAAAGGGTGATAGAAATAGACGCAACCGCCCTTGAACCCACCGTATCCAAACCCCACACTGTTGACAATACTGCTACTGCCCGTGAGCTTAAAGGTACCAAGCTTGACCAGGTGTTTATCGGCACTTGTACCGGGGGGCGTCTGGATGATTTGGCGGTAGCGGCGGCTATATTTAAGAACCGCAGACACCATCCCCAAACCCGCCTTATAGTCACGCCTGCTTCTCAGAAAGTATATCTGGAAGCTATTCGTTTGGGATATATAGAAATACTGGTGCAGGCCGGGGCAAATATCATGCCGCCCGGTTGCGGTGCCTGTCTGGGTGTTCATCAAGGTGTTTTGGGAGACGGGGAAGTCTGCCTTTCCACCGCCAACCGCAATTTCAAAGGCCGGATGGGCAACCCCGAAGGGTTTATTTATCTGGCAAGTGCGGCAACGGCTGCGGCATCAGCCATCAAGGGTGAAATTTCAGACCCCAGAGAGGTAATGTAATGCTTAAGGGCAAAGCTTTTAAGTTTGGTGATAGCATATCCACTGACCATATTGCACCCGGCCGTCTGGTGCACCTGCGGAGCAATCTGCCGGAACTGGCCAAGCACGTGCTGGAAGATGCAGACCCCACTTTCGCCCAAAGGGTAAAACCGGGTGATTTTGTGGTAGCCGGCAACAACTTCGGCTTGGGTTCTTCGCGTGAACACGCCCCGCTGATTATTAAAATGTCCGGGGTGAGTGCAGTACTGGCAAAGTCGGTAGCCCGCATTTTCTTCCGCAACGCCATAAATCTGGGTCTGCCCGTACTTATATGTGATACCGATAAAATTGCCGAAGGGGATGAACTGGAAGTAGACCTTAAGGGCGGCAAAATATATGACCGTACCAACGGGGCAGAGCTGACATTTGGCAAGATACCCCCCGCCATGCTGAAGATACTTGATGAGGGCGGTGTTATGCCCTATATAAAGAAATACGGTGATTTCAAGCTTAACGAAGTTTAAGGAGTTTTATTCTGATGTCTCATAACGTAACCCTTATACCCGGTGACGGGATTGGCCCTGAAATATCTGAGGCAACCCGCCGGGTACTGGAAGCTACCGGTGTAAAGTTTAACTGGGAGATAGTAAATGCCGGTGCGGACGTGGTAGCCGAATATGGCACGCCTCTGCCGGATATGGTTCTTGAGTCCATTCGTAAAAACAAGGTTGCCATTAAAGGGCCGGTGACTACCCCGGTCGGCTCGGGATTCAGAAGTGTAAATGTGGGTATGCGCAAGGCTCTCAATCTTTATACCTGCCTGCGCCCCTGCAAGACCTATCCCGGTGTTCCCTCCCGCTATGACAATGTGGATATTGTTATCGTGCGTGAAAATATGGAAGACCTGTATGCCGGTATTGAGTTTGAAAAGGGCAGCTCCGAAGCTTTGAAGCTTATTGAGTTTATTAAGGATAACAAAAAGGTTGAAATACGGGCAGATTCAGGTATCAGCATTAAGCCTATAAGTGTGTTCGGCACCGAACGCATATTCCGCTGGGCTTTTAAATATGCCAAAGAAAACAACCGCAAAATGGTTACGGCTGTCCACAAGGCCAATATCATGAAATACTCTGACGGGCTTTTCCTGGCTATAGGCCGCAAGGTGGCCGAGGAATACCCGGAGATAGAGTTTGAAGACCGTATTGTAGACAATATGACTATGCAGCTGGTCAAAAACCCCTCCCAGTTTGATATCCTGGTCTGCCCAAATTTGTACGGGGACATTCTGTCTGATTTGTGTGCCGGGCTGGTGGGCGGCCTGGGGGTTGCACCGGGTGCTAATATCGGTGATGAGTACGCCCTGTTTGAGCCTACTCATGGCTCTGCCCCCAAGTACAAGGGGATGAATAAAGTAAACCCCATGGCCATGATGCTTTCCGGGGTGCTGATGCTTCGCTATCTGAAAGAGGAAAAGGCCGCTGATAAGCTGGAAAATGCTATTGCGGCTGTTATTGCCGAAGGCAAGAGTGTTACCTATGATATGCTTTCACCTGACAAACAGGCGGCGGCGGTAGGCACTTCGCAGGTGGCAGACGCCATAATAGCCAAAATGAAATAAAAGTGCGGCTAGTCTTATGGGTATTGTACCCTCAGGCTTAGCTGCCTGAAGTGATAACAGGTGAGGAAGAAAATAAATGCCCAAAATTAGTGTCATAGGTGCCGGCAATGTGGGTGCAACACTTGCCCAGCGCCTTATAGAAAAAGACTTTGCAGATGTGGTCATGCTGGACGTGGTGGAGGGTATTCCCCAGGGTAAGGCTCTGGATATTTCCCAGTCTGCCAATATACTTGGTTTCAGCCATACCATTACCGGCAGCAATGATTATGCCGAAACAGCCGGCTCTGAAATAGTGGTGATAACCGCCGGTATTGCCCGCAAACCGGGCATGACCCGTGAGGAACTGCTGGCTATAAACCAGAAGATTATGACCGATGTGGTTTCAAACTGTCTTAAATATTCCCCCGAAGCCACTCTGGTAGTTGTTTCCAACCCGGTGGATACCATGACCTATCTGGCTTGGAAACTTTCAGGCCTGTCCCGGAAACGGGTGGTGGGTCTTTCCGGCGTGCTGGACGGAGGGCGTCTGGCTACCTTTGTAGCCCGTGAGCTTGGGGTAAAACCTTCGGCTGTTACACCCTGCGTAATGGGCGAACACGGCGGCAGCATGGTGGTCATGCCCCGTTTTACACTGGTGAACGGCAAACCCCTGTCCGAACTGGTTTCGGCTGAAAAAGCAGATGAACTGGCCAAACGGGCAGTTAACGGCGGTGCCGAGATAGTGGCTTTCCTTAAAACCGGCAGCGCTTTTTATGCCCCGTCTGCTTCAGTAGCTGCCATGGTGGAGGCTATTTTTACGGGCAGCGGAAAGGTTATGAATTGTGCCGTCGTGCTGGATGGCGAATACGGCCTGAAAAATATTGTGCTGGGCGTGCCGGTAAAGCTGGGCAAAGGCGGCATACAGGAAATTATCACCTTGCCGTTAGATAAGATGGAAAATGCCAGCCTGTTGGCTTCTGCCGAAGTGGTAAAGGGACAGATAGCCGCACTTTCGCTTAAATAGGGTTAAAGGAGACAATGCAGTGAGTAATGATAAAGAATTTCTGGATGCTTTTTTAAAGCTCAAAACCGAGCTGGATGATACGGTTTACAAGCTTGAAGATGTGGTCATAAACGGCAATCTGGAAGAGAAAGTTGCCGCTTTGAAGGAAGCGGAAGAAACCCTGCTTCCCGCTTTAGAAAGATTTGATACCCTGCCCGAACCCGAAGCTGACAATGTTAAAAACGCCCGGGATTCATATAAAAAGGCTATGCATTTTTATCAGCAGGCTTGTGGTCATTACGTGAAGCTCCTTACCGAACAAAATCGCGAAGAAGGTAAAGAGGGTGCCTTCAAAATGAAACAGGCCGGAGACCTGTTTGTAAAGGCCAGCGAGTATCTAGAGGGCAAATAAGTGCGGGAGATAGATTCATCCCAAATAAGTGAGGCTCTCTCGGAGCTTATTATCCAAACCAGCACCAGCTTGTGTGATGACATTTTAACAGCTTTACATAAAGCATATGAAGCTGAGGTGTCTCCTGCCGGGCGGGATATACTTCTGAGTTTGCTTGAAAATGCCCGTATTGCGGGGGAGAAAAAAATACCCCTCTGCCAGGATACCGGTACGGCCATTGTCTTTGCCGAAGCAGGGCAGGACGTGCATATAAATGGTAGCCTTACGGATGCTATAAATCTGGGTGTCAGGCAGGGGTATGAGCAGGCTTACCTCAGGAAATCCATTGTCGCTCAGCCGTTTTCCGCACGTGCAAATACCCAAGACAATACTCCGGCGGTTATTCATACCGAAATAGTTCCCGGTGACCGCCTGAAACTCAGTTTCATGGCAAAAGGAAGCGGGGCGGAGAATATGAGCCGCCTTTTCATGCTTAAGCCCGGGGTAGGGCGTGAAGGGGTGATAGAGGCGGTGCTGGAAACAGTGGAAAATGCCGGCGGCAGTCCCTGTCCGCCTATTATTATAGGGTTGGGGGTAGGGGCAACTGCCGAAAGGGCCATGTTTATGGCTAAAAAGGCTTTGCTTCGGCCGCTGGGTGTACCCAACTCTGAGGCTGAGGTGGCGGCTCTGGAAGCTGAGGTGCTGAAACGGGTAAATGGCTTGGGTATAGGCCCGCTTGGCTTAGGCGGCAGGGTTACGGCTCTGGGAGTGATGGCAGAAGCCGTGCCCACCCATATTGCCAGTTTGCCGGTAGCGGTAAACCTGCAGTGCCATAGTGCCCGCCATGGTGAGGTGGTGCTGTGATATCCGGTATAAAGCTGAATTCCCCTTTTGACCAATCTGAATTGGAAAAATTGCAGGCCGGAGACAGGGTACTGATATCCGGTGTCATATATGCTGCCCGGGATGCCGCCCATAAAAGGCTGGTGGAAGCCCTTAATCAGGGCAAACCGCTTCCGTTTGACATTGAAGGGCAGACTGTTTACTACATGGGCCCTTCTCCTGCCAAACCGGGTGAGGTTATAGGTTCAGCCGGCCCTACTACCAGCAGCCGGATGGACCGCTATACCCCGGAACTGCTGGATGCCGGATTATTGGCTATTATCGGCAAGGGCAACCGTTCGGCTGAGGTCAGCCGGGCTATTGTAAGTAAAAAGGCTGTTTATTTTATATCTATAGGCGGGGCAGGGGCACTTCTCTCACAGCGTATCAAGGAAAGCCGGATGGTGGCTTACCCTGAACTTGGGGCGGAAGCTATACTGGCACTAAAGGTCGAAGATTTTCCGGCTATAGTGGCTATTGACTCTCAGGGGAACAATGCATTTGCACTTGGACAGTCTCTTTACCGTATAGCAGATACTAAGGAGGCCTGATATGGGGTGTTTATTTTGCGGTATTGCCAAAGGGGAGATACCTGCCCAGATAGTTTACAAAGATGAAGATTTGGTGGCTTTCAAAGATATAAATCCCCAGTCACCGGTGCATATACTTATTATCCCTCGCAGGCATATTGCCAATCTGACCGAGCTGGACGAAGCTGATACCGAACTGGCCGGTAAAATGATTTTGCTGGCAGGCAAACTTGCCCGTGAGATGGATATATCCGAAAGCGGTTACCGTCTGGTGATTAACAGCGGACGGGAAGGCGGACAGGTAGTTAATCACCTTCATTTGCACCTTTTAGGCGGCCGCCAGCTTGGCGGGCAGCTGGGTTAGACAGGGCTTTGGCTGAAATAAAGCATCAGTCCTGCCAGTGTCTTTGAGTCTGTTATCTGCCCGTTTGCAATCATGGATTTTACTTCTGCCGGGGTATAGCGGAAGACTTCTATATCTTCGGTATCTTCGGCAATCAGGGGTGCATACTCAAGGTCTCTTGCCACCAGAACGTGCAGATACTCGGTCAGAAAGCCCGGTGATGAATAGAACCCCCCCAGCCGCCTGACGGAATTGGGTTTGAAACCGGCTTCCTCCCTCAGTTCACGGCGGGTGCTTTCCTCAGGTGTTTCACCGCTATCCATACTGCCGGCCACTAGTTCCAGCATATCTTGGGAAGCGGCCAGACGATACTGTTTTACCATCAGCAGTTTGCCGTCCGCATCTTCTGCTATTACTACCACGCAGGGGTTATGTTCCACCAGCTCACGCGGGGCAACTTTGCCCGAAGGCAATTCCACCGCCGCTTTGCGGACTTTAATCAGGTTGCCGCAGTATATATACTGGCTTGAAAGTATCTTTTCTACCATGTTACAAGTCTCCTGAGTTTAGGTGGGATTTGCTTCGGTTAGGGATAGCATCATAGCAGTTTCATCACAGTTGGGGAATTTGGGGCACCGGTAGCATTCCCCCCATATTTTGTGGGGTAAAGCATTTTTCTCCACCTCGTGGAAACCGCATTTTGCAAAGAAAGCCGGTTTATAGGTCAGACAGAAAACGGTGGGTATCTGGAGGGCTTTGGCATCTTCCAGACAGGCTTTGACCACCATTTCACCCAGACCCTGACGGTGGCGTTCTTCGGAAACAGCCAGAGATTTTACCTCTGCCAGATCTGCCCAGCTAATATGCAGGGCAGCACAGGCAATTACCTCACCGCTATCACCCCGGATTACATAAAAATCCCGAAGGTTTTCATATATTTCAGCCAGAGAGCGGGCCAGCATCTGGCCATGGTCGGCAAAATTGTTTACCAGCTTGTGAATAGTGGTGGCATCTTTAATGGTGGCTTTATCTATCATATACACTTTCATTATTGCCTTTCAGTTTGGTATCAAGCTCTTTATAAAAATAATTATCCGGCCTCAGCCTTATGAATTTCACCTTTTTTGCACTTCGCCTGAGACGCAAAGTGTCTCCGCTTGATACCGGCATATTGATAAAGCCGTCTATGCTCAGGGTGGCTTCGTGCCATGTGTTTACCTTTAAATCTATGGTGCGGTCAGAAGGCAGCACCAGACTGTAACCCCGTCCCAAATGAGGGAGAATAGGCGTGAGTATAATATCAGCTGAGTTTGGCTGGAGGACAGGCCCTCCGGCGGCATACGAATAGCCGGTGCTGCCGGTGGCGGTGGAAACAATAGCCCCGTCAGCTTTGTAGGTAGTAAAGGGCTGTGAGTTTATATCTACTGAAACGCAGATAACCCGGGCAATCTGCCCGCGGGCAACCACAGCATCATTCATAATGAAGAATTGACGGCTGGGGGTGGAGTTATGGGGTAAATATTCGGCTTCCAGCAGACTGCGTTCATCTATCCATCCGTTACCGGCCAGTACCTTTTCCAGCCCCGAGATGGCATCTTCAGGTGAAAGCTCAGTCATAAAGCCCACTTTGCCCAGGTTTATACTTAAAATGGGTATTTCAAGGGGCAAAACGGCATGGGCGGTACGTAAAATAGTGCCGTCACCGCCGGTAGTCAAAATAAGCTGGGTATTTTGTATTTTGGTAGCCAGCTTGTCTGCCTGCCAGGCAGAGTCAGACCAGTTTTCAATTCCCAGTGAGTCCAGCTTGGCGGCCAGCTTGACAGCCAGGTCACAGGCAGCCGGATTTAAAGGGTGATATATAATACCAATCTTTTTGTACATAACAGAAAATCCTTAAATAAAGACAAAATGAGTGTAACAACCCGAAATGCGGGTGTCAAACGGAGGAAAATTTACCGGCGCCTGGAGAAAAACAACAGCAAAAGACCTATACAGGCAATGGCTGCACCCCAGACAATCCCGGATGCCAGCTGTTTCACCAGCAGGAAGCTGACACCGCCTAGAAGGAGACCGCCGAACATAACAATAATACCCAAGTACTGCAAGCGGTATGATACATGGCTGCGGGGAGGTGCTTTGGGGGCAACCCGGACAGGTTTGGGTTTGGCATCTTCAGTGGTATCTGACTTTTTACCCAGCTTGCCGAATTTGCTGACCGCCCAGACAACAGCTATCAAGCCGCCTATCAAGAGTATTTCTATAGGGCCAATTCTCATAATGCTCCCGCAGGTTCAAAATCAAATACTAAGTATATAGAATACCACAAAATACTGAAAGTTCAAATCATATTCTGCAGGAATTGAATTTATCAAGGCTGTTTTAGATGATACATATCCTGATAGGCTTTTTCAAAACCGGGTTCTGTACGGGCAAGGTTATCCTTAAGGGTTTGCATACGGTGGGCAAACCCGGCCTTGTCCCCGTTTTTTACCAGTTCAGCCCACTGGGTTGCTCTCTTTATGAAGTCGGCTTCCAGTTTGGGCAGCTTTGGCATATTCACCTGCAGTGAGGCATACAGATTAGGGTCTTCGGTTAAAACGCTCTTGGTAAGGGTATCCAGCAGGCGGAAGGTGGTACCGCCGGCACCGGCTATACCGGGCAGATTTTGCCCCAGCAGGGTATCAGCTGACACTATAGCTATAAAGTGAGCCAGCCCCAGCACTACTGACATCAGCCGGTCATGCTCTTCCGGGCTGGTCAGGCTGACAGTGCTTTCATGTTTTTCCAGCCAGGTTTTAACCTTTTCGGCAAGTGCAGTTTCTGCTTCGGTGGTAGGTGTAAGGATAAAGTTATAACCCTTAAGTGATTTTGCCCCCGGCCCGAATACGGGGTGAGTACCCAGTATCCGGCAATGCGGCAAATATTGGTGCATCATCTCCACCGGGCGTTCTTTTACCGAACACAAGTCAAAAACCAGCTGCTCCCGTTTGGTAAACGGGGCAATTTCCTTCAGGGTGTCTTCAAATGCGTCAATAGGTACGGATATCACAAGACAGTCCATTTCGGTCAGTTGGTCAGGCTGGGTAATCACCTGAGAGCCTAAGCGGCTGGCTACGGGTGTAAGTTTGGAGGGGTTTCGCCCCCAAAGCCAAACCTGATGTCCGTTTTCCGTAAGGAAGCGGCCGAACCACTGTCCCATCTTGCCGCTGCCGCCCAGTATGCCTATTTTCATATTCGTTTTTTCATTTTGGGGTAAGACCCAAGCACTTTCATAAATATAACATGGTCTTCGGCTTTTGCCAGCGCCTGTTTAATGTTTTCGTCCTGGCGGTGGCCTTCTATATCCAGGTAAAAGTTATACTCCCAGGGTTTAAGGCGGGTAGGACGGGATTCCAGCTTGGTCATATTTATTTTTCTAGAGGCCAGTTCCTTTATAAAGTCATACAGCGCCCCGGCCTGATGTTTAACGGCGAAAACCACTGAAGTTTTATCATTGCCGCTAGGTGCGGAATCCTGCTTGGCCAAGACGAAGAAACGGGTGTAGTTGTTTATATTATCCTCTATTTCCCGTTCCAGCACTTTCATATTATAAATTACGGCCGCTCTTTCGGAGGCGATGGCCGCCCCGTCTAAAAGGTGTTTTTCTTTAATCATTTTGACGCTGCCGGCGGTATCGTAGGCCGGTATCAGTTCTGCCCGCAGGTGTTTTAAAAATGACTGGCATTGCCCCAGTGCCTGGGGGTGGGAATAAATGGTTTTTACCCCTTCCAGAGTGGTTTCGGGGTTGGCTATCAGGCAGTGGGAAACCCTAAGCTCATGTTCGGCGGCAACCATAAGGTTGGAATCAAGCAGCAGATCATAGGTGCGGGAAATAGAGCCCTCAAGTGAGTTTTCCACCGGCACTACCGCAAAGCGGGCCATTCCCTTTTCCACCGCCTCAAATGTGGCATCCAGCTGATCGCAGGGTAGGGTGAGAGTGTTTGGACCGAATATTTTCAGGGCGGTTTCTTCGCTGTAAGCACCGGCTGCTCCCTGAAAGGCTACGGTGAACCGCTGCTGTTTCTTGGATATAAACAGGATTTCCTGGTACAGGGATTCGATATCCTGCGGATCAAGGCCCAGAGATTGGGCTAGTGACTGAACTCTGTTTAAAACCTCTGATTCGCGTGAAAGGTCCTGAACAGGAGAATTGGTTTCTTCTTTGACTTTGCCTATCTGGTCGGATACTTCAAGTCGCTTTGCCATCAGCTTTACCAACTCGGTATCCAGCTCATCTATCTGTTTGCGCAGGTCTGAAAGGTTCATTGTTTTATTACCCTCGGTATCATTCCGGCTCTCAGTGCCAGATCAGCCAGGACTATACAGGTCATAGCTTCCACTACGGAAACTGCTCTGGGTACGATGCAGGTATCATGACGGCCGCGTATTTCCAGACTGGTGTTGGTCATGGTATCAATATTTACGGTAGGTTGGGATAAAGATATGGAGGGGGTGGGTTTTACGGCCACCCTGAACTGAAGCGGCATGCCGTCTGAGATTCCGCCCAGTACACCGCCGCAGTTGTTGCTGGTGGTGCGTATGTGGTTAGCCTGAATACTAAAAGGGTCGTTGTTTTTTGAACCGCGCAGGCGTGAAGCTTCAAAGCCCGCCCCGAATTCAACCCCTTTTACGGCCGGAATGGCAAACATAGCTTTGGCCAGTTCACCTTCCAGAGTATCAAACACCGGCTCTCCTAGACCAACCGGCAGATTAAACCCTAAGCACTCTACTACCCCGCCCAGACTGTCACCCTCCTCAGCGGCTTGCTGGATAAGTGCCAGCATTTGTTTACTGGCCGCAAGATCAGGGCAGTTTACATCACTTTCGGAGATGTTCTGGCGGAGGTCTTTGGTTTTAGGCAATTTGGCTACTATTCCTCCCAGTTCGGCGGTATATCCAATCACCTCAATGCCGATAGTTGAAATAAGTTTACGGGCAATAGCGCCTGCCATAACATGTCCGGCGGTAATCCGTCCTGAGAAACGTCCTCCGCCGCGAAAATCATTGAAACCGCCGTATTTCACAAAGCCGGTAAAATCCGCATGTCCCGGTCTGATTTTACTGCGGGTGCGTTCATATTCGCTCGAGTCTATATTTCTGTTCCAGATGACCAGACAAATGGGTGCGCCGGTGGTGAAATTGTTGAATATGCCGGAAAATATTTCTATCCGGTCATCTTCACGGCGCGGCGTGGCATGCGCTTTTGCCCTGGATTTGCGTTTGTCTACTTCCACCTGGATTTCATCGACATTTATGGCCAGACCGGCCGGAACGCCATCAATTACTACTCCTACGCAGTCTCCATGGCTTTCGCCGAAACTGGTAATCTGAAACAGTTTTCCCAGACTGTTAGACATCTTTTATTACCTTTCCGCCGAGGCTTTCCAGTTGCTCCCAGAAACCGGGGTAGGTTTTGGATACGCACTCAGCATCTGAAATATGGGTTTCTCCCGCAACCGCACCCAGTACACCGAAAGCCATGGCAATACGGTGGTCTCCGAAGCTGTCAATCTCTGTGCCTTTGGGATATCCGCCGTCAATAATCAGACGATCATCTTCTTCGGTAACATTTATGCCCATAGCAACAAGCCCCTGGCTTACCGCCCGGATACGGTTGGACTCTTTGATACGCGCCTGACGGACTCCGCTTAAAATACTTTGTCCTTTGGCACAGGCGGCCGCTACTGCCAGTGCAGGCAGCAAGTCAATGGAGTGGGTAAGGTCTGTGTTTATAGCTGAAAGGGGTTTGGGGCTTACCTTTACCCAGTTTTGGCCGCTTTCTGCTTCTGCCCCCATCTCGGTGAGGTATTTTATCATTATGCGGTCAGCCTGAAAGCTGTCCGTATCCAGGTTGGATACAAATACCGGGGCTGCAATAGCCCCCAGTGCCAGAAAGCTTGAGGCTGAAGACCAGTCTCCTTCTACTCGGTATCTGGCGGGCAGGTATGGCTGGGGCGGGATACTTATTTCCTGCCAGTTTATAGAAGAAAAGACCTTGATACCAAAGCTTTCCAGTGTTTGTTTAGTCATTTTTAAATACGGCAGTGAAGCCGGCGGTGTAGCCAGATGAATTTCCAGCCCGTTTTTGCAGGCAGGCGCCATAAGCATAAGTGCTGAAACATATTGAGAGCTTATATTTCCCGGCAGGCTAACCTTTGAACGGGTTATCTCACCGCCCTTGATTACGGTAGTATTGCCGCGGGTTTCTATTTCTATGCCAAGCTGGTGCAGGGCTTGAATAAGGGGCAGCATGGGGCGTCTCATAAGGGAATGCCCAGCCAGCAGGTGGCATTCAAATGGCAGTCTGGCACACACGGCTGACATAAAACGCAGGGTAGCGGCAGATTCGCGGCAGAAGAGGTTGCCTTCAGGTTTTTTGAAGGTATGGCCGGTAATCTGCCAGCTTCCGTCTTCAGTCTTGGTGTTTATATCTATACCCAGCCCTGAAAGCACCTGTTTGGTAGCCAGCGTATCATCTGCAATCAGCGGGCTTATTATATGGCTTTGGCCGTTTGCCTGGGCAGCTGCAACCAAACCGCGTATGGTATAGCTTTTTGAGGAAGGGACGGCGATTTCCCCGCCGGGTAAGCTTTTAGCCAGATGTATTTTCATATTTCCTCAATCTGTTTTCTATTTCTTCACAGACTTCATGGCATAACTTGTTGTGGGTGGAGACTGTAATATCGGCCGCATCTTTGTATAGAGGCTGCCGGCTTTCAAGTAGTTTTATCATTTTATCCGAACGCTCGGCATTGTATAAAGGGCGGTTGGTATGGTTTCTCAAGCGGGCTTCCAGATCTTCGGGGCGGCTTTCCAGGTAGATTACCAGACAGTTTAATCGCATAACACTCAGGTTTTGGGGTCGGGTAACTATACCGCCGCCGCAGTCTATAATCTGGCCTGATTGCCGGCAGACGTCTTCCAATACTCGGCTTTCCATCTGTCGAAAGTATTCTTCACCTTTTTCTTTGAATATGCTGCTTATGCTTAAACCTTCGCAGGTTTCTATGCAAGTATCTGTGCTGACCAGTGTTTTACCCAGCTTTTCAGAAAGCAGCTTTGAGACACTGGTTTTACCCGCACCCATAAAGCCTATCAGGGCGATGTTATTTTTCGTTTTCATCTAAAGCCAGCTCTGCTTCTTTCATCATCACCCGGAAAGGGGCTTTTTGGCTTGTCCAGATTTCAAATGACATAGCACCCTGCCAGACCAGCATTTCCAGCCCGTTTATTATCTTGGCGCCTTTATTTTCAGCCTCTTTCAACAGGCGGGTTTTACACGGGTTGTAAATAGCGTCTATAACTGTCAGGTCAGGACGCAGGAAACGGGCGGGGACAAGGCTTTGTCCGGTCAGATTTCCCATACCCACAGGTGTGCAGTTTACGATAATATCAGTTTCGGCTAGGACTTCTTCCAGATTGGTATCATTCAGTTCCAATCCCTGAGCCTTGCCATTAAAACGCAGGCACATTTTGCTAGCCAGGTCCTTGGCTTTTTCTTCCTGGCGGGCAAGTACAGTCAGGCGTCCGCCCAGTGTGCAAATAGCCAGTGCAATGGCATGGGCACTGCCTCCCGCACCCAGCAAGGCAAAGCGGTGTTTGGCCGGGGCAATACGGTTGTGTTCAAGTAAACGCACAAAGCCGCCAAAGTCAGTATTGTAACCTTTGAGCACACCGTTTTCATTTACAATGGTGTTTACCGCTCCAATCTTTTTGGCAGCGGGGTCAAGTACATCTATATATTTGATAACCTCTATTTTGTGGGGTATGGTTACATTCAGACCGCGTATATTTAAAGGCCGCATGCTGGCAATTACGTTTTGCAGGTCTTCCGGTTTGGCAGCGACAGTCAAATACAAGTAATTCAGTTTGCAGTATTTGAAGGCCGCATTTTGCATAGCCGGCGATATGGAGTGACTTACCGGGTAACCAATAATCCCGAATAATGCATCAGGTATGGTTTTCATAATTTACAGACCGGTAGATTTCTATCATTTGAGCCAGGGTCATCTGACCTGATGCAGACTTATTGCCGTCATTCAGGCTGGCGTAGGTAAAAGGGCTTCCGGCCAGCGGACAGAGTATACGGCTCAGAATGCCCGGTTCCCCCATGGCAAAAGCGACAATTTCCTTATCCGGCATCTCCTTTATCAAATTAAGCAGCTTAATATTATCATTTATTGAGGCGGCAGTGGTAATTACCTTATATATATCCGCCGGATAGGTGAGCATGTCCTTTACAAGAGTTTTGAGTTCAGCGGCGGAAGGAGTGTCAGTAAAATTATGATGGGATAACAAACACTTCGCCTGCGGCCTGAGCCGCTTAAGTATTTCCCCAAGGTTGGGGCTGGAATATTCAATATCCAGCATAAATGCACCCGCTGCGGCGGCTTTTTCAAGTCTGCTTATCCGCTCTTCTTCGCTGCCGCTAAAACTGCCCCCTTCGGCAGCCCTGCGGCAGGTGGCTATAAATGGTTTATTAAGCATTGCTGCTGTTTCCTGCCAGCTTTCACCCAGAAGGTCCAGCCTTAGTTCATAAAAGGCCGCACCTTCGCTTTTTTTCAGGCTTTCGGCCTCCGGCAGCCGGGTGATTACGCAACAGATGGATGGGGTTTTCATTTCATCTCCTCCAGTATGGAAATGACATCTTCCCTTAAAATATTTTCAGCTATCAAAGGTTCTTCCGGCCTTTTTAAAAGTATGAAACGTATACGTCCGTCGGATACCTTTTTATCATGGTGCATGGCATCTATAATTTTTTCGGGGTCTATATCTTGGGGTTTGGTGGGCAGACCGAAATCAGCTATCAGTTTTTCCAGCCGCAGTACAGTCTCATTTTCACATAAACCCAGTTTTACCGAAAGCCTTGAGGCAAAACACATACCTATAGCTACTGCTGCCCCGTGGCTCTGGCTGAAAGAGGAAGTACTTTCCAAAGCATGTCCCAGGGTATGCCCGAAGTTAAGTATGTTTCTGATGCCGCGGTCAGTTTCGTCCTGGCAGACAATGCCGGCTTTGATAGCCGCAGTTTGGCTTATTATATCTTCCATTATCTCCGGAGAGCGGTCTTTGATAGCCTGGGTATTTGTCTCAAGCTGCTTGAACAGTTCGCTGCTGCCAATAGCGGCACTCTTTATTATTTCCGCCATGCCGCAGGCAAATTCTTTTTCAGGTAGGGTTTTAAGGCAGCTGATATCAGAAATAACCAGCCTTGGCTGATAGAAACTGCCGATAATATTTTTGATACCGCTATGGTTTACCGCTACCTTGCCGCCGATGCTGGAATCTACCTGTGACAGCAGGCTGGTAGGCAGATGGATAAGAGGGACGCCCCGCTGGTAGGTAGCGGCCACAAATCCGCTCAAATCGCCTATTACCCCGCCGCCTAAAGCCAGTATGGGAGTATTTCTTTCGGCAAAGTGGTTTATCAGCTGGGGATAGATGTGGGCGGCCATATCCAGTGATTTATGTATTTCGCCCTCAGGCAGTTCCAGAAACAGGCTTTCAATGCCATTTGCCTCAAGGTGTTTTTTCAGCTTTTTGCCGTAAAGCCTGTTTATATCTATATTGGTTATGACTATTACTCTGTCACAGGGTACGTCATCCTTCAGAAGGCTGGCTGTTTCAGACAGCAAGTCACTTCCTATGAGTATTTTGTATTCACGCCCGCTTAGATTAAGCCCTATACTTTTCAAGGTTCTTTCCTTATATATATTAGTGTTTTTTCACCAGTTTGTTTATCTGGCGGCAAGTAGTTATAAGCTCTTTCAGTTCCGGCGGAGTAATCATCTGTGAAGCATCTACCAAAGCCTCTGCCGGGTTGGTATGCACTTCAACCATCAGCCCGTTAGCCCCGGCAGCCATGGCAGCACAGCTCATGCTGTATATCAGGTCACGCCGCCCGGTGGCATGGCTGGGGTCAACCATAATGGGCAAATAGGTTTCCTTCAGGGCTACCGGCACGGCTGCCAAATCCAGATTGTAACGGGTGAAACTTTTACCTTTTCCCACCGGCACTATGCCTCTTTCGCATAATATTATATCCTTATTGCCCTCTGCGGCTATATATTCTGCAAAGGAAAGGAATTCCTCCATGCTGGCCCCGAAGTGGCGTTTGTACATAACCGGTTTGCCTTTTCTGGCAACTGTTGCCAGCAGGTCCTGGTCATACATATTGCGTGAACCCACCTGGAGTATATCTACAAATTCGGCTACCAAATCCGCCTGGGATTCACCCCGTATCTCGGTCATTACCGCCATCTCAAAGCGTTCACCGGCTTCTTTCAGCCATGACAGGGCTTCGGTGGCTTCATCCTTGCCGGCAGAGCCCAGCCCCTGGAAAGAATGGACAGATGAGCGGGGTTTGTAAACGCCGCCTCTTAGTATCTGGGCACCAGCCATCTTTGCCCCTTCGGCTATCTTCATCAGGGCTTCTTTGCTTTCTACCGCGCAAGGTCCGGCAATGAAGACAGGCTCGTCCCCGCCGATAGTTATATTTTTTACTTTTATTTCACGGGTCAACCCCTCAGCCTGCCACAGGTTTGAGTATTCGCGGCTGATAAGCTTGTACGGGGTTTCTACCATACGGGCTTCCTTGACACCGGGCAAGCTGGAAAAGTAAGCAAACGGGATGGATTTTTCATCTCCTATCAGGCCGATAATGGTTCTGAACGCCCCCTTTGAAACGTCGGTCTTGAGACCGCAGCGGCGAACCTCGACAATTACGTTTTCTAGCTCTTCCGGGGTGGCATCCTTTTTCATGATAATCATTGTTTGCTTTCTCCTTTGCTTTTTATACCCGTATAAATCAAAAATCCTCCCGTTGCCTGGGAGGATTTCTAACTTACTAACTGGTGATTATTGATTTTTTAGTAAAACGTTATCTCCCAAGCAAACTTGCCTTGGTAAAGTAATAATAGTTCTTAAAGGATTTAACGTTTAACATAGCTGAATGACAATAGCATAGCTGAAAAGGGTTTGTCAAGAAAACTATTTAGTGCTATTATATGGGGTCTTTTTCCCTGGTGGTTGTTATCGGTCGGGCAGCGGATAAGTGCCCTGAGGCAGACGGGGATATCCCCCAGCTTTAAACCAGCGGGTTTTCAGTGATGGGTGGAGTTGACATCCATATATTGCTGTGCTAGACTAACTTTCTGTTTGTGGTTAGATTTCAGGTTTGACCATATCCGTTATGGTCGCCTTATGGGTTTTAAGGATGGGCCTGGCTCATCCTTATTGATTGAAAACGGGAAATTTATTAAAACAGCAATTGTTAACAGGAAGGTACATTATGCCAACGGTTAATCAGCTAGTAAGAAAAGGGCGCTCAAGTGCGGCCAAGAAGTACAAAGCACCTGCGCTGCATTACAGTTTCAATTCTCTGCGCAACAAGGTAGCCTTCGGTGACGGTTCCCCCCAGAAGAGGGGCGTCTGCACCCAGGTAAAGACTACTACCCCCAAAAAGCCGAATTCGGCTTTGCGCAAGATTGCCAGAGTAAGGCTGAGCAACCATATGGAAGTTACTGCATATATCCCCGGTGAAGGCCATAATCTTCAGGAGCACTCTGTGGTTCTGATACGTGGCGGCCGCGTCCCTGACTTACCGGGTGTTCGCTATCACATCATCCGCGGTACTCTTGATACCGCCGGTGTGGCAAATCGGCAGCAGGGCCGCAGCAGATACGGCGCCAAAAAGGGCAAAGCCGCTCCTGCCAAGAAGAAATAACCGGAGATAAGATATGCCTAGAAGAGCACGAAAATTTAAAAGAGCAGTTGCCCCGGATTCCAGGTATAACAGCCTGATGCTTTCTAATTTTATAAACAAGCTTATGATGCACGGCCAGAAGGCTACCGCCCAGAGGATTGTTTATGATGCAATTGACATAATGGGTAAACAGGAAAATAAAGAAGGTTTGGCTGTGTTTGAGCAGGGTCTCAAAAATGCCACTCCTTTTATTGAGGTTAAACCCCGCCGTGTAGGCGGTGCTACTTATCAGGTGCCTATTGAGGTTCGCCCTGACCGCGCCCAGACTATGGCTATGCGCTGGATTATCAAGGCTGCCCGCAAGCGGACCGGCAAGTCCATGGCTGAGCGGCTGGCGGCTGAGATGTTGGAAGCCTCACGCGAGCAGGGTGCTGCTGTTAAGAAAAGGGAAGAGACCCACAAGATGGCCGAAGCCAACCGTGCTTTCGCCCATTACAGGTGGTAGAGAGAAAATAGGGGGAATTGGATAGCCCTGACGGGTTAGCCAGATTTTAGATAATATGAGCGACAGGAAATACCCTCTGGAGAGGGTTCGGAATATAGGTATCATTGCTCACATAGACGCCGGAAAGACGACTACTACTGAGCGTATCCTTTATCTTACCAAGCGTACCCATAAAATCGGCAATATTGATGATGGTACTACTGTAATGGACTGGATGGAGCAGGAAAAGGCCAGGGGTATTACCATTACTTCTGCCGCCACTTCCGCTTACTGGAACGGGCATCACCTTAATGTTATTGATACTCCCGGACATGTTGACTTTACGGTAGAAGTAGAGCGCAGTCTGCGGGTGCTTGACGGCGGTGTAGTGGTGTTTGACGGCGTAGCCGGTGTTGAAGCCCAGTCTGAAACTGTCTGGCGTCAGGCCAGCCGCTACGGTGTACCCCGCATCTGTTTTATTAATAAAATGGATCGCACCGGTGCCAACTACGAACGTACTTTGGGTATGATTACCCAGCGCCTCAAGGCTAAATGCTTGCCTCTTCAGATACCTATTGGTTGTGCTGAAACTTTCCGCGGCAATTGTGATTTGCTTGACTTTCAGTGCTATGGCATGGATAACAGCCCTGAAGAACCTGCCGAGACATTTGATCTGCCCGCTGCTGACAAGGAACGGGCAGTAAAATACCGCAATATGATGATAGAGCGTCTGGCTGAAGAAGATGACGAGGTTATGGAAGCCTATTTGGTTGGTGAAGAACTGCCTATAGAGAAACTCAAAGCCGCTATCCGCCGTGTATGCTTGGCCAACAAAGCCATTCCTATATTCTGCGGTACTTCGCTTCGCAACAAGGGCGTAAAAAGACTGTTAGATGCAGTCTGTGACTATCTGCCCTCACCTTTGGATATCCCTGCCATAAAAGGGACTGCTCCTAAAACCGGTGAACCGATGGAACGCCATACCAGTGACACGGAGCCCTTTTCCGCGCTTGCTTTTAAGATTGTTTCTGACCCCTTTGTGGGACGTTTGGTGTATTTCCGGATTTATTCTGGGAATGTTTCTGCCGGTTCCGGCGTGTATAACAGTACCCGCGGCGAACGCGAACGCATAGGCCGTCTTATCCGCATGCATGCCAATGACCGTGAGGAAATTGAATATGCTGATGCAGGTGAAATCGTGGCCAGTTTGGGTCTTCGCAATACCTTTACCGGTGATACTCTGTGTGACCAGAATGCACCTATTTTGCTTGAGAGCATCAAGTTCCCTGAGCCGGTTATTAATTTGGCCATCGAACCCAAGACTCGCTCCGACCAGGATAAGATGACTGAAGGTCTGCAGAAACTGGCTGAAGAAGATCCTACTTTCAAAGTTAAGTTCGATGACGAAACAGGTCAGACAGTTATATATGGTATGGGTGAACTTCACCTGGACGTACTGGTCAGCCGTTTGCTGTCTGAGTTCAAAGTTAATGCCGGCGTGGGCAAACCGCGGGTAGCTTACCGAGAGGCCATTACTGCTCATGCTAAAGCGCAGGGCAAATTTGTTCGCCAGTCCGGCGGCCGCGGTCAATATGGCGATGTTACCATTGAAGTTGAACCCCGCGAACGCGGTGCTGGTTATGAATTTGTTGATAACGTTAAGGGCGGCGCTGTACCCCGCAACTTCCTGATGGCGGCTGAAGCCGGTATCAGGGAAACACTTGAAACAGGTGTATACGCCGGTTACCCCATGGTTGACGTAAAAGTAACCGCTGTTGATGGCAGCTATCACGATGTAGACTCTAATGAAAATGCTTTTAAAATGGCCGGGTCTATGGCTATCAAAGCGGCTGTTGCCAAAGCAAAGCCGATACTGCTTGAGCCTATTATGAAACTTGAGGCAGTTACTCCAGAAGAGTATATGGGTGATGTTATCGGCGACTTAAACTCACGCCGCGGCCAGATTATGTCCGTTGAGCCCAATCCCGAAACTACGGTTATTATCGGTACAGTGCCTTTAGCTGAGAGCTTCGGTTACACTACTGACCTTCGGTCAGTAACCAAGGGACGGGCAACCTTTTCCATGGAGTTCGAATCTTACCGTGAAATGCCGGGTGAATTGGCCAATCAGGTCGTTGAAGCCGCCGGCAAGAAATAAGTATACTGGTTAGGGTGATATTGTATGACTAAACAAAAAATCAGGATAAAACTAAAGGGCTTTGACCACAAGATTCTCGACCAGTCTGCATTGCAGATTGTAGAGGCTCTGGAACGGACAGGGGCTACTATATCTGGGCCGGTTCCTTTGCCTACCCGTATCCAGCGTTACAGTGTCATACGCTCATCCTTTATTGATAAGGATTCACAGGAGCAGTTTGAAATCAGGACTCACAAGCGTCTGATAGATATAGTGGAAACTACGTCCAAGACCATTGATGCCCTGACCAACCTGAACCTCCCGGCTGGCGTAAGTATAGATATTAAACTTTAGGAACGAATATGATTCAAGGTATTATCGGTAAAAAAATCGGTATGACCCAGATATTCCAGGAGGACGGCAAGGCTCAGCCGGTCACTCTGGTAGAAGCTGGTCCGTGTGTAGTGGTCCAGGTCAAGACCGAAAAACAGGACGGCTATGAAGCTGTTCAGCTGGGTTACGGTAAGGCCAAGCATATCACTTCAGCTGTCAAAGGGCAGTGCAGAGGATTCGGTGAATTCAAAGTGCTGCGCGAAGTAGATGTGGATGATATTGCGGCGGTTAATGTCGGTGACCAGATTACGGTCAGTGACTTTAAGGACGGCGAGAAGATAGACGCCAGCGGCGTCTCCAGAGGGCGTGGTTTTGCCGGTGTAGTTAAACGCTGGCATTTTGCCGGTGGTCCCAAGACCCACGGTCAGTCTGACCGTCACCGGGCTCCGGGTTCCATCAGCTCCACCACCACTCCCGGCCGTATTTATAAGGGCAAGCGCATGGCAGGCCACATGGGGAATGATGCGGTGACTATCCGCAATCTGGTTGTGCTCAAAACTGATGCAGAAAAAAATCTGCTTATGGTAAAGGGCGCTATTCCCGGCGGCAAGAATACAATAATATTAATTAAGAAAACGGGTAAATAAACGTGGAAATTCCTGTTTATAACGCATCCGGAGAAATCATTAAGAATATCAGCATCAGCGAAGACGTCTTTGGCGTACCCTTCAACGAAGCTCTGGTTCATCAGGCCTTTGTAGCCCAGCAGGCGAATGCCCGACAGGGTACTCAGTCCACCAAGACCAGAGGTGAAGTGCAGGGTTCAAGCCGCAAGATATATCGCCAGAAGGGTACCGGTAATGCCCGTATGGGTACCAACCGTTCACCCGTCAGGCGGCATGGCGGCGTGGCCTTTGGTCCCCGCCCCAGAGATTTCAGCAAGGATCTTCCCAAGAAGATGCGCCGTCAGGCCATCAGGTGTGTGCTGTCCTTCAAGCTTGAAAGCGGCGAACTGAAGGTTATTGACCAACTTAGCTTTGAAGAACCCAAAACCAGAGATATGGCAAAGATACTTGCGGCTCTTCAGGTAATCTCTCCCACTCTTATAGCGGTGGATAATCCTGATACCAATTTTATCAAGTCTGCCCGCAATATACCGGCAGTCAAGACCACTCCGGCTAACCTTTTGAACATATCTGATATGCTCAAAAACAAGCAGCTGGTCATGACTGAGGAAGCAGTACGTCAGGTTGAAGAACTCTGGGGTCAGCGCTCAGGCTAAGGAGAAGGAACAATGAATTTATACGAAGTATTGCGCCGGCCGTTAATATCTGAAAAGAACAGTGTTCATGCTATGCAGAACAAGTACGCTTTTGAAATAGCCAAAGGGGCCAACAAGCGTATGGTAAAGCTGGCGGTGGAACAGGCCTTTAATGTAACGGTTGAAGATGTAAATATGCTTCACATACCGGGTAAGCAAAAGCGGATGGGGCGCAATCTGGTCCAAACCGCCGGGTTGCGTAAAGCCGTCATCACTCTCAAAGAGGGTGATAAAATAACTCTATTTGAGGGTGTTTAGTCAAGGAAAGGGTGGTTGATATAAAGTGGCAATAAAGATATATCGCCCTACTTCCCCGGGTCGCCGGCATCACAGTGTTGCCTCCTTTGAGGAAATCACTAAGAGCCGGCCGGAGAGAGCTCTTCTGGTTTCGGTTAAGAATGATTCCGGCCGAAATAATCAGGGGCGCGTAACCGTTCGCCATAGGGGTGGTGGTAGCAAAACACAGATTCGCGTTATAGATTTCAAACGTAATAAACTGGATGTACCCGGAAGAGTAGCGGCTATAGAGTATGATCCTAACAGGACTGCCCGCATAGCTCTGGTCTTCTATACTGACGGTGAGAAACGCTATATTTTAGCCCCTTCAGATTTGAAGGTTGGGGACGTAATTATGGCGGGTGAGAATGCTGAGCCCAAAAGCGGCAACGCTTTGCCCCTCAGTGCCATACCCACCGGTACATTTATCCATAATATTGAGCTTATCAAAGGCCGTGGTGGCATAATGGTACGCAGTGCCGGTGCTGCAGCTCAGCTGATGGCTAAAGAGGGTGATTATGCTCTGGTGCGTTTGCCTTCCGGTGAAATGCGCAAGGTGCGGAGTGATTGCTCCGCAACCGTAGGCCAGATTGGCAATATAGAGCATGGTACTCTTGAAATAGGTAAAGCGGGACGCAACCGCCATATGGGTTGGAGACCGACTGTCAGAGGTTCTGCCATGTCACCTAACAACCATCCTCACGGCGGTGGTGAATGCCGCTGTCCTATCGGTATGACCGGGCCGAAAACTCCTTGGGGTAAACCGGCTCTGGGTTATCGTACCCGCAAGGCTAAATACTCTGATAAACTTATCGTGAAGCGGAGGGGGTAAAGAATAATGTCACGTTCTGTTAAAAAAGGGCCGGCTCTTTGCCCTAAACTTATGAAAAAAGTAGAGGTAGCTAGTGCTACCAACCAGAAGTCCATCATCAAGACCTGGGCTCGCTGGTCAACCATTACCCCGCTAATGGTCGGTTTGAATGTAGGTGTACATGACGGCAGACGCCACGTACCTATCTACATTACTGAAAACATGGTCGGTCATAAGCTGGGCGAATTTACCACCACCAGAAATTTCCGCGGTCATGCTAAGGCGGAAAAAGTATCTCAGGTAAAATAGTGAAGTTAACCGGGTAGGGTAGGTTATAAAATGGAAGTAAAAGCAATAGTAAAGGACACCGGATATTCAGCGCTTAAGGTAAGGCTGTGCGTTGATATGGTTCGCGGCAAGAAAGTAAGTGAAGCTATTACCATGCTTCGCTTTATGACCTCGCCTACGGCCAAGGTTGTATCCAAGGTTATAAAATCAGCCGCGGCTAATGCGGAAAATAATTTCCAGATGAATCCGGCTGACTTAAAAATATCACAGATTTATGCAGATGAAGCGCGAATGCTTAAGCGGATGCGTCCTCAGGCCAGAGGCCGGGTTTCGCCGATACTAAAGCGCTCCAGCCATATAACTGTTGTCGTGGCTGACTAGGAGGGTTAATGGGACGCAAAGTTCATCCAATCGGGTTTAGACTTGGCATTATTAAAGACTGGAGTGCTAAATGGCATGCCAGTGATAAGGGTTTTGCCGAATGCCTCACCGAAGACCTTAAGCTTCGCAAGGCTATTGCCAAGAAGTATGTAGATGCCGCTATCTCTCAGGTAGATATTGAGCGCCAGTCCAACAAGGTGACTGTTTCTGTCCGGACAGCCCGGCCGGGTATTGTTATCGGACGGGGTGGTCAGCGTGTTGATGAAATGCGCCATTTCCTTGAGGAGCTTATCGGCAAAAAGGTACAGCTGAATATTGTTGAAATATCTCAGGCTGAGCTTGATGCCTTCCTGGTTGCCCGGAGTGTGGCAGAGCAGATTGAACGCCGTGTTGCTTACCGGCGCGCCATGAAGCAGGCTATCTTCCGCAGTATGCAGGCTGGTGCCAAGGGTATTAAAGTATGTGCCTCAGGACGTTTGGGCGGCGTGGAGATTGCCCGGCGTGAGGTAATGCACGAAGGGCGTGTTCCGTTACATACTCTTCGGGCTGACATTGATTACGGCTGCACCAGGGCTCACACCGCTCTTGGAGATATAGGCATAAAGGTATGGGTATACCGTGGTGATATCCTGCCCGAAGCAAAAGAAAAATCTGAACCCGAAGTAACGGAAATGGCTGCTGTTATGGCTGATGCTCCTGCTGCCGCTGTTTCCGAAACTAAGGTTGCTGATACTGTGGCCAAACCCAAACGGGTTGTAAAAAAGGCCGAAGCCGAGGCTCCCGCTGAAGAAAAACCGAGGCGCGCAGCCAAAAAGGCTGAGAACATAACCAAGGAAGAGGAATAATATGCTCCAACCCAAGCGTGTTAAGTTTAGAAAGGTACAGCGCGGGCGTCGTGACGGGGCTGCCCATAAAGGCAACACAGTTGCTTTTGGTGAATTCGCTTTGCAGTCTCTTGAGGCCGGCTGGATTACCGCCCGCCAGATAGAGGCTACACGCCGGGCAATCACCCGTTATATCCGCCGCGGCGGGCAGGTATGGATACGGATTTTCCCTGACAAACCCATTACCAAGAAACCGGCTGAAACCCGTCAGGGTGGCGGTAAAGGTGCTCCGGAAGAATGGGTAGCGGTAGTAAGACGCGGCAGGATTATGTTTGAAATCGGCGGGGTAACCCCCGAAGCTGCCAAAGAGGCTATGCGGCTTGCGTCTTATAAGATGCCGGTAAAGACCCGGTTTGTGGCTCGTGATATACCCGTAGTTGCGGAAGAAACTGAAGTAGAGGAGGCTGAATAATATGAATATAAGTGATATTCGCGGCCTTTCCGATACTGAAATAAAGAAAAAGCTTGAAGATGCCCATAAGGAACTTTTTGAGCTTAGACTGAAGCTTTCTACCAGGCAGTTAGTGAATCACCGAGAGCTTCCCAGGGTAAAAAATGATATTGCCCGCATTCTAACCGTAATGCGTGAGCGCGAACTGCAGATAAGGTAGGACTGATATGGAAAAAAATAAAACCCGAATCGGTCATGTGATCAGCGATAAGATGGAAAAAACCATTGTAGTGGGTATTGATGTTGCCAAGCGCCATCCCCTTTACAAAAAGACTTATCGCCGGACTATGAAATATCTGGTTCATGATGAAAAAAACGAAGCTAAAATTGGTGATATGATTGAAATAGTTGAATGCCGCCCCATCTCCAAGGGGAAATACTGGCGGCTCAGCAAAATAATCACCAAGGGCCACATTGTTGCGGCTCAGGAAGCATAGTTCTGGAGAGAAGAGATGGTTCAGCAGTATACCAGGTTAAACGTAGCAGATAATACCGGCGCTAAGAAAATAATGTGCATCAACGTTTTGGGCGGTAGCCGCAAGATACAGGCCAAAGTTGGTGATGTTATAGTAGCTGCGGTAAAGAAATCCAGCCCTGATGCCCAGGCTAAATCCGGTACTGTGGTAAAGGCCGTTGTGGTACGTATTACCAAACCTTATGCCCGTCCGGATGGCTCTTATATAAAGTTTGATGATAACGCTGCAGTTATTCTGAATGACAAGATGGAGCCCAAAGGCACCCGTATTTTTGGCCCGGTGGCCCGCGAGCTTCGTGATAAAAAATTCACCAAGATTTTATCGCTGGCGCCTGAGGTATTGTAGAGGTACTTAGATGAGACTGAAGAAAAACGATAACGTGCTGGTAATTGCCGGTAAGGACAAGGGTAAAACCGGTAAGGTTCGTTATGCCTTTCCCCGCACCGACAGGGTGCTGGTGGAAGGCGTGAACATGATAAAGCGGCATTCACGTGCCAAGGGTCAGGCCAAACAGGCCGGGATTATTGAACGTGAAGCTCCTTTACATGTTTCAAATTTGATGTTGCTTTGCAGTAAATGCAACAAACCGGCTCGTATTGGAAGCCGGGAACTGGCGGACGGTAAAAGTGTACGCTACTGCAAATCCTGCAATGAGGTAATTGACTAATGCTTAAGGTAGAGGAACGTTACACTAACGCCGTACCTGAACTTCAGAAGACTTTCAAGTACGAAAATATTATGCAGGTACCCAAGCTGGTAAAAGTGGTTATAAATACCGGTGTCGGTGAGGCTGTGTCCAACTCCAAGGCACTGGAAACTGCGGAAGCAGACATTGTAGCTATAGCCGGCCAGCACCCGGTAATCACCCGTGCCAAGCGTTCTGTGGCTAACTTTAAGCTGAGAGCCGGTATGCCCATTGGTTTAAAAGTTACCCTGCGCGGCCAGAGAATGTATGATTTCCTTAATAAGTTATTTTTTATTACTCTACCCCGTGTGCGTGATTTTCAGGGTGTTTCAAATACCGCTTTTGACGAACACGGCAACTATACTTTAGGTTTTAAAGACCATTCGGTTTTCCCTGAAATTGATTTTAATAAGATTGAAAAACCGCGAGGTCTTGAAGTTTGTATTGTAACTACTGCCAACACACCTGAAGAAGGCAAGAAGCTCCTGGAACTCTTGGGCATGCCTTTCAGTAAGGATTAGAGGAGACTATGGCTAAAACATCTAAAATTGTTCAATCCCAGCGCGCATCCAAGTTCAAGGTGCAGCACCATAACCGTTGTAGCCGGTGTGGTCGTCCCAGGGGCTATATTAACAGGTTTGGTTTGTGCCGCATCTGTTTCCGCGAGCTGGCATTACAGGGGCAGATACCCGGTGTCCGAAAGTCCAGTTGGTAGGGTATAATTGAGGTTTAATAACGGGGGTTTACGATGATCTCTGATCCGATTGCAGATATGTTAACAAGAATACGAAATGGCGTAATGGCCAGACACGAGGTAGTAATCATGCCGGCTTCCCGGATGAAACAGTACCTTGCTAAGGTCATGAAACAAGAAGGCTTTATTGCCGGTTATGAAGTAATTGGCGCAAAGCCCAAACGTCAGCTGAAAATAGTTCTTCGCTATGATGAAGGTGGTGCTTCCTTTGTCAGCGGGCTGGAACGAATCAGCAAGCCCGGTCTTCGGGTTTATGTACAGCGGGGCGAAATCCCCCGTGTTTACGGCGGTTTGGGTATTGCAATTGTCTCCACCTCAAAGGGTGTTATGACCGGTTCACAGGCCTGGCGCCAGGGGCTCGGTGGCGAGCTGCTTTGCAAAGTCTGGTAAACTAGAGGTTTTGATATGTCTAGAATAGGTAAAATGCCGATAAAGGTTCCACCCGGCGTAACGGTGGATATAAAAGGGAACGATGTAACTGTTAAAGGACCCAAGGGTACTCTTAGCAGGACTTTTAGACCGGAAGTGACCATTACCCGCGAGGGTGATCATTTGGTAGTCGCTCCGGTAGGCACAGACAAGGCCGCCAGGTCTTTCTTTGGTCTTAGCCGTACCCTTTTGGATAATATGATAGTGGGTGTCAAAGACGGCTTTGACAAGAACCTTGAGATAACGGGCGTTGGTATGCGTGTAGATAAAGACGGCAACAATATCGTCCTGAAGGTGGGTTATTCGCACACTGTTACAGTAGCCCCTCCGTCGGGCATCACTTTGAGCGTAGACGGTACCACCAAAGTCAAGGTATCCGGTATAAATAAAGAAGAAGTGGGCCAGATGGCTGCTGAAATCAGGTCTGTCAGAAAGCCTGATCATTACATGGGCAAAGGTATCAGATATGCCGGCGAATATGTACGCATCAAGCCCGGCAAGGCTATCGGAAAGGGTGCTAAGTAATGGCTAAAGTAAATGCCAGAGAAGCGCGAATTGTACGGCACGAACGGTTACGCAAGAAGGTCAGCGGTACAGAATTCCGCCCCAGATTATGCGTTTTCCGGAGTATTGAAAATATCTACACTCAGGTAATTAATGATAACTGTGGTTCAACCCTTGTTCAGGCCTCCACCAAGGATGCCGAGCTGAAGGCTGAGCTGGACGGTAAAACAAAAACCGAACAGGCAGTTGTAATAGGCAATTTGATTGCGAAACGGTCTCTTGAAGCAGGCATCTCGGAAGTGGTTTTTGATCGCGGCGGTTATAAATATCATGGCCGGGTCAAAGCTTTGGCTGAGGCTGCCCGCTCCGGCGGCCTGAAATTCTAAGGAGGACGGAAAAGACGTGTTAGCTAAGGTAGAAAGAATCGATCCTTCTGAGCTTGAACTGAATGACAAGCTTATATTTATTAACCGTGTAACCAAGGTGGTTAAGGGCGGTAAGCGCATGGGTTTTGCGGCTTTGGTGGTAACCGGAGACGGTAAAAATCATGTGGGTATCGGTGTGGGTAAGGCTAAGGAAGTTCCTTCGGCTATATCAAAAGCCAGTGCCAACGCCAAACGTAATCTTTCACGTATACTTCTGAATGGGACGACTGTTCCCCATGAAATTGTATTTAAATATGGCGCCGCCCAGGTTTTACTGAAGCCGGCTGCTCCCGGTACCGGCATTATCGCAGGCGGTAGTGTTCGGGCAGTGTTGGAATCCACCGGTATCAAGGATATTCTGACCAAGTCTATGGGTTGTGGTAACAAGGCTAACGTTGCCAAGGCTACTTTAGGCGGGTTGACTGCTATGCGGGATCCCAAAACCACAGTTACCAAACGGCGCTCTTCTTTGAAAGAGGAGGCTGCTGGTGGCTAAGATTAAGATTACCTGGGTAAAAAGTACTATCGGTTATAAATTTGACCAGGCGGCCACTATCAAGGCTCTTGGTCTCAAAAAATTAAATCAGAGTGTTATACAGGATGATTCTGCTGCTATACGCGGCATGATACTGAAGGTAAGGCATCTTGTTGTTCTGGAAGAGGTGACCTAAGTGAGATTGAATGAACTTTCTCCAGCCCCCGGTTCAAGAAAAGACCGCAAGCGGGTAGGCCGCGGTGATGCCGGACGGGGTAACTATTCGGGGCGCGGCATGAAGGGCCAAAAAGCCCGTTCCGGTGGCGCTACACGCCCTGGTTTTGAAGGCGGTCAGTTGCCCATATATCTGCGTCTGCCCCGGAAGCGCGGTTTCTTTAATCCCTTCAGGATTAAATATACAGTGGTAAATGTTGAACAACTGAACATATTTGAAGCTGGCACCGAGGTCACTCCTGAGACCATGCTGGCGGCAGGCTTGATAAGAAATTTCATAAAGCCGGTAAAAATACTTTCAGCCGGGCATGTTGACCGGGCTCTGGAAGTAAGCGCCCATAAATTTTCGCAGGCAGCCAAAGCTCAGATTGAAGCTGCTGGCGGTAAGGTACAGGAAATAGATTATGCGGCAGAAATCGAGTAGACCACGCCTCTTGCAGGCGATGATTGACGCTTTCAGCTTGCCTGATTTAAGGCGTCGGTTGCTAATTACTTTGGGAATATTGGTTGCGGCACGTTTTATCGCTCATGTGCCGCTTCCTGGTGTTGATTCAGCTGCCCTTCAGGATTTGTTCGATCAGAACGGTGCTTTGGGTATGCTGGATTTGTTTTCCGGCGGTGCTATGCGGTACTTCAGTGTGGCGGCTCTGGGTGTTTATCCCTACATTACCGCATCCATCATCATGACTTTGCTTACGCCCGTTATCCCCAAACTTACCGCCCTTTCAAAAGAGGGAGAATCAGGGCGCAATAAAATCAATACTATTACTCACTGGCTGGCAGTGCCGACAGCGGCCTTAGCCGGTTACAGCCAGTTGCTTCTTCTCCAAAGAGAAGGGGCGGTAGCTCAGACCGAACCTTTGGCGGCAGTCGCCATAGTTTTATCCATTGTGGCCGGCACCATGTTTATGGTTTGGCTGGGTGAACAGATTACCAGTTATGGTATAGGCAACGGTATTTCGCTGATAATATTTGCCGGCATCGTGGCCGGTCTGCCGGATATGATTGGGCGTGGTCTGATGGCCTCGGATCAGTTCGCCGGTTTGGCGGTATATGCCTTCATGGCTCTTTTAACTACAGTTTTGATAGTTATCTTTACTGAGGCACACCGACGGATACCTGTTCAGTATGCCCAGACTGTTATCCGCAGTGGCAAGATGTACCGCCGCGGCGGTGAGAGCCATATACCCTTGCGGGTCAATTCAGCCGGTATGATACCCCTGATATTTGCATCCGCATTGGTAATGCTGCCTGGCTTGGTGGCCAGCTATTTCATGGCAGGCTCAACCGAAGACCCCAACTTCTGGAATACCATCTATAATATTTTCAATTCCGGCGCTTCCATGCCCGGGGGGTTGGTATACTGGGGTCTTTACTTCTTTATGACTATAATCTTCGCCTTCTTCTATACTATGGTAACCTTTGAACAGCAGGATATACCCGGCACTCTTCAGAGGCAGGGCGGTTTTGTACCCGGCATTCGTCCCGGCAAAATGACTGACCAATATCTTAGCGGGGTTATCGGGCGGATTACCTGGGCTGGTGCACTGTTCCTGGGGTTTGTAGCTATTATGCCTTTCATTGCCCGTGAGGTTACCGGCATACAGGTTATTCAGCTATCCAGCTTCGGTATGCTGATTGTGGTCGGTGTAGCTCTGGATACTATGAAACAGCTCGAAGCGCAGCTTGTAATGCGGCGTTACGAGGGCTTTATTAAGTAGGCAAGAATAGTGTATAATGTTATTTTCCTTGGCGCTCCGGGTTCGGGCAAAGGCACGCAAGGTGAAGTAGTCGCTAAAGAGCTTAAGCTGGCGCATATGGCTACCGGCGATTTGTTTCGCAAGGCTATAGAGTGTGGTGATGAGCTGGGTGATACCGTTAAGTCCTATATGGAACGGGGCGAGCTGGTACCGGATGAGATTACTATTAGTGTAGTCCTGAAGCACCTTGCAAGTTTAAAAGATGTTACCGGAATTATTCTGGACGGATTTCCTAGAAGTCTGCGTCAGGCCGAAGCGCTGGATGAAGCGCTGGTCAAGCAGGGGCAGGGAATCGGAAGAGTAATATATATAAATGTGCCGGAAGATGAGCTGGTCCGGCGTCTAAGCGGCCGCTGGGTTTGCCGAAGCTGTCAGTCACCATATCAGTGTGGCTGTGCGGAAGTAACCGAGGGGAAATGCAGCCGCTGTCAGGGTGAGCTGTATCAGCGCCCTGATGATACGGCGGAAACCGTAAAAGAAAGGCTCAAAGTGTACTTTAGCAAAACAGCGCCGCTCATTGAGTACTATCGCTTAAAGGGTAAACTTAGTGAGATTGACGGTATGGCTGAAATATCAGAGGTTACCAAACGTATTATATCAGCTATAAAGTGCGGTAAATAACCGGTTTATGGCCATAATACTTAAAACTGAAAAAGAGATTGCTGTAATGAGGCGGGCCGGTCATATACTGGCTGCTGCTTTAGAAGAAGTTAAGAAGAACGTCAGGCCGGGGATAACTACCCGGGAGTTGGACGAGATAGCCGAAAGGGAACTGTTAGGACGGGGGACTATCCCGTCGTTCAAAGGTTACCAGGGCTTCCCGGCCAGCCTTTGTGCGTCTGTTAACGATGAAATTGTTCACGGCATACCCGGCGGACGGGTATTAAAAGAAGGCGATATAATATCGCTGGATATAGGCAACATATTAGAAGGATTCCAGGCAGATATGGCCGTAACAATCGGAGTGGGTGCAATATCACCTGCTGCCCTGCGGCTTATATCCGCTACTCAGGCTGCACTGGTGGCCGGGATTGCTCAAGCCAGGGCAGGCGGGCATCTGGGCGATATAGGTGCGGTTGTGGAGGAATATGCCCAAGGCAGAGGGTATGGGGTAGTCAGGGAATATACCGGACATGGTATTGGCCGGGATATGCATGAAGACCCCCAAATACCGAACTTTGGCCGCCGGGGTAAAGGCCCGGAATTAAAAAAGGGTATGACATTGGCTATAGAACCAATGTTAAACATTGGCACTGAAAAGACAAAAGTAGCTTCAGACTGCTGGACAGTGTATACTGCGGATGGCAGTTTGTCGGCTCATTTTGAGCATACAGTTGCCATTACCGATGGTGAGCCGGAAATACTCACCGTGATAGAAGAATAGCGGGGATTTATGCCTAAGAAAGATGCAATAGAAGTTGAAGCGACAGTGCTGGAGGCTTTGCCCAGTGCCGCTTTTCGCGTTCAGCTTTCAAACGGGCATGAAGTCCTGGCCCATATTTCGGGCAAGATGAGGGTACATTACATAAGGATTTTGCCCGGTGACAGAGTACTGGTGGAGTTATCTCCCTATGATTTGACCCGCGGCCGGGTTACATACCGATTCAAGTCATAGGTTTGGGAAGGATACAGGAGAACAGTAAATGAAGGTTAGAGCTTCGGTAAAGACAATGTGCGAAAAGTGCAAAATAGTGAAACGTAGCGGGGTGGTTAGAAATATTTGCACCAACCCCAAACATAAACAGAGGCAGGGTTAAGGAGGCATTATGGTTCGCATAGCGGGTACAGATATACCCGATAACAAGCAGGTTTATTTCTCGTTGCAGTATATTTTCGGTATCGGCCCTGCTCGCAGTGAGAAAGTACTTGCTCAGGCGGGTGTGGATAAAGCGATTCGGGTTAATAAACTGACCGATGAGGAAATCAACCGCCTTAGGGAAATTATAGATAAAGAGTATCGGGTAGAAGGGGATCTTCGTAAAGAAATCACCCTCAATATCAAGCGGCTTATTGATATTGGCTGTTACCGTGGTATTCGCCATAAGCACAATTTGCCGGTACGTGGCCAGCGCACCAAGACTAATGCTCGTACTCGTCGTGGCCCGCGCAAGACTGTGGCAGGGCGTGGACAAAAACGCGGTGCAACTAAGAAATAAACGCTAAGTAGCGTAGGAGGATATAATGGCAGTTAAAAAACGTGCCGGTGCCAAGAAAAAAGAGAAGAAAGTAATACCTGTAGGTAAAGCCTTTGTACAGGCTACCTTTAATAATACTATCGTCACTCTGACTGACCTTCAGGGCAATGTTATTGCCTGGGCCAGCTGCGGTACTGCCGGTTTCAAGGGTTCACGCAAGGGTACTCCCTATGCTGCCCAGATGGCCGCTCAGGCTGCTGCCCGCAAGGCTGCTGAAAGCGGTCTCAGGCAGGTTGAGGTACTGGTTAAGGGACCGGGAAGCGGCCGTGAAGCTGCTATCCGCTCTCTTCAGGCTTCAGGTATCAATGTGACCGCAATACGGGACGTCACTCCCATTCCGCATAATGGTTGCCGTCCTCCCAAGAGAAGGAGGGTATAGAGGTAGAATATGTCTAGAGAAACAGGTGCAGTTTGCAGAATGTGCCGCCGCAGCGGCGATAAATTGTTCTTAAAGGGCGATAAGTGCGTTACCAAATGTGTGTTTGAAAAACGCCCCAAAGCCCCCGGCCCTCAACTGGGCAGACCCCGCCGTCTGTCTGACCGTGGTCAGCAGCTCCGGCAGAAACAGAGCATACGCTGGAGCTATGGTATGACGGAGCGTCAGTTCCGCCGATTCTTCGGCTTGGCCAACGCGCAGCCTGGTGTTACCGGTGATAATATGATGATTCTTTTGGAACGCCGTCTGGATAACGTTTTGTTCCGCTTGGGCTTCGGTACTTCACGTGCTCAGGCCAGACAGATTGTTATGCATGGACATATACTGGTAAACGGACAGAAAACTGACATTCCTTCTTATCTGATTAAAGAGGGTCAGGTGATAACTGTACGTGAGACCAGCAAGGCTACTGCATATTTCAAAACTTTAGCTGAAAATATTGAAGCCAAGGCAATTCCTGGTTGGTTAAGCTTGGATCGAAAAACCCTTTCCGGCAAGGTCATTAGTTTGCCCGCTGCCGGTGATATAGACGCTAGATTCGATGCTCAGACCGTAGTTGAGTACTACTCCAGGTAACTAGTATAAGGAGGTATTTCGTGTCTGATCTAGCTATACCCACAATTAGTTGCACCGAGAGCGACGGCAAGTACGGACGCTTTGTGGTAGAACCTTTGGAAAAAGGTTTCGGGACTACTATGGGTAATTCACTGCGCCGTATACTTCTTAGCTATCTGGACGGGGTTGCCATTACCCGTGTCCGGATAGATGGTATCCAGCATGAGTTCAGTGCTCTGCCCAAGGCCAAAGAAGATACACTTGATTTTTTGCTGAACCTTAAAAATATAAGGGTTGAGAGCCTTTCAGGGCTTGAGGGTATTTTGTACCTAAGAGCCTCCGGTTCTAAAGTAGTTACGGCAGCTGATATTGAGCCCTCAAATGATTTTGCGGTAGTAAATCCGGAGCTGTACCTGCTTACCCTTGATTCGGATGATGCAGTATTAAATGTGGAACTTGAGGTGGAACTTGGCCGGGGCTATCGTCCTCCTGAAAGTACCGAAAATACTCCCATAGGGACTATTCCGGTAGATGCCATTTTTACTCCCATCCGCAAGGTGAACTTTACCACCGAGCCTATGCATGTAGGCCGCGAAACCAGCCTTGAACGGTTGGTGCTTGAGGTCTGGACTGACGGTACAGTAGAACCTGCTACTGCGGTCAGCCGCTCAGCAGACATTCTGGTGAAACAGTTTGCGGCTTTGGTTAGCCACAGCAAGGTAGTGGCTGAAGTAGAGGCAAGCGAGCCGGTTAAATATGCTATACCCGAAGAAAAATATAACATGCCTATTGAACAGCTGGATTTGTCCGTCAGGGCTGTTAATTGTTTGCGGCACGCAGGTATAACCACTGTGGGTGAGGTTATAAACAGGGGAACTAAAGAGTTGCTTACTCTTCGGAATTTTGGTCTTAAATCTCTGACCGAGCTTGAGGATAGGCTCAAGACTATAGGTCTGTCCTTGAACCCCGAAGATGAACTGTTTGAAGATGCTGAAAACACTAAGAAGAAAAACAAAGGCATAGACGAAGCCTAAAACTTGTACTTGCACATAAGGTGAGGAAATATGAGACACAACGTATCAGGTAGAAAATTTGATAGACCCACTGGCCAGAGGATGGCACTTTACCGCAATCTGGTAACGGATCTTTTGAATTATGAAGAAATAACCATCTCTGAACCTCGGGCAAAGGAAATACGTAGCATGGCTGAAAAGATGATTACCCTCGGCAAAAAGGGTACTCTTGCTTCACGCCGCCGGGCTTTGGCTTTTGTATATATACCCGGTATTGTTGACAAGGTTTTTGAAGACCTGTCAAAACGGTATGCTGAGCGTCCGGGTGGTTATACACGCATAACCAAGCTGGGTCCCCGTCAGGGTGACGGTGCGGAGATGGTTAAGCTGGAACTTATCAAATAGCTTTTGGGAGGGGTATTATCTCACCCAGGGTATTAATGGTAATTGAATACGAGGGCACCAGGTATTTAGGTTTTCAGATTCAGGACAAAGGGGCCACGATACAGGGAGAGCTGGAAACAGCTATCCAAAAATTAACAAGTGAAAAAACCAGAGTGAGCGGTTCCGGAAGGACTGATGCTGGGGTACACGCGGCGTATCAGGTGGTCAGTTACCTCTCGGAATCTTCACTTGGGCTGGAAAAAATTAAAGGCGGGTTGAATTATTACCTGCCGACGGACATAGCCGTAAAAGAAGTCTACTTCGTAGCGGAAAACTTTGATGTGAGACGCCGGGCTATTAGCCGTGAGTACTCTTACCATATATTAAATAGCAAAACCCGCTCGCCGCTTGCCAGACTTCAAGCCTGGCAGGTGCCTTACAAGCTTGATACAAAGCTTATGGAACAGGCTTTTAAAATGCTTGAAGGGGAGCATGACTTTATCGCTTTTGCCTCCAGTCTGGGGCCGGAGATAAAGAAAACCGTTCGCAGGGTTAACTGGACCCGGTTAGATATTGCAGAGGATAGGCTGGTATTCAGGATAGAGGCCAATTCCTTTCTTACTCACCAGGTGAGAAATACTATCGGAACGCTGGTGGAACTGGGACGCGGGATTTTGAGTATGAGCGAGTTTGGGGCATTATTTGAGGCTAAAACCCCCGGACTGGCGGGGCCGGCAGCGCCGGCTTGTGGACTGAGCCTCGTTCGGGTAAACTATAGAGAACCTTTTGGGAGTTAAGATGAACACTTACACAGTTAAAGCTAGTGACATAAAACGGGATTGGCACGTAATAGACGCTTCCGGCCGTGTGCTGGGTGAAGTAGCTGCTGAAGCAGCTAAATATCTCATGGGTAAGCACAAACCCATGTTTTGCCGCAATCTTGATTGCGGTGACTACGTGGTTATTGTAAATGCAAAGAAGATCACGGTTACCGGCAACAAGCTGGACCAGAAGATTTATTATCGCCATTCCGGCTTTCCCGGCGGTTTCCGTCAGGAAAAACTGGGTGACCTTCTGAAAACTAAGCCTTTGTTTGTGATTGAACATGCCGTGAAAGGCATGATTCCCCGCAATACTTTGGGTGCCCAGATTTTGGCTAAATTAAAGGTCTATGAAGGTGCGGAACACCCCCATGCCTCTCAGACCGGCGAAGTAAGCAAGGAGTCTTAACGGGAGATAATAATGGTAGAGAAGAATACATATTTTATTGGTGTTGGCCGGCGTAAGACTGCAGTTGCCACTGTAAAACTGACAAGCGGCAATGGAGTTATAGTAATTGATGGCAAGCCCATTGAAGAGCGGTTTACCCGCATTCAGGAGCGTAATGTTATTTTGAACCCTATGATGGTTACTGATACCATGGGTAAGTTTAATGCTGTTGTAAAGGTTCTTGGCGGCGGTGTTACCGGTCAGAGCGGGGCTATCGCTCATGGCATTGCCCGTGCCCTTGAAAAGACTGATGATAAACTGCGTGCTACTCTTAAGAGTAATGGTCTTCTTACCCGTGATGATCGGACTAAAGAACGCAAGAAGCCCGGTTTGAAACGTGCCCGCAAGGCTCCCCAGTATACTAAACGTTAAGATTATCTTACATAAAAAAGATAAAGGCCGAAACTTTTAAGTTTCGGCCTTTTTATTGATTAAAAGAGATTATTCAGTTTCCGCGTTCATCTCTGAAATAACGTACTATCCCTATGATAGCTGTCAGCAAACCCATGGCTACTGAAAGTATACCGAGAACTGTTTGAGAAAAAGACAGACTATCAATATCAGTTGGCTGCTGGTAGGTAAATATACCTATACCTATCATTATTATCCCAAACCCAAGGTAAAAAAGGCTGGTTTTCATGAATAACTCCAGGAAATTAATTTAGACATTATACCACAGGATAACTTGGTTCGTGGTTCGGGAAGTAGACCAGATAATTACCAGTTGTACTGGAGTCATTCGGGAGTAATTTAAGGTGTTACATTATGGGGAAAAACAAAATGGGGCGGTAGAATCCCCGCTGGGCAGCCATATTATATATAAAAGCCATGGATTATATGATGGCTTTAAAATACTCCAAAATCCGTCCTGTGTCTTTTGGCCGGTTATCTAGCGGTTGGTCGGGCATGTTCAAACTTGATTCAGAAAAATTAGCTTTCGGCTAATTTACGTTTGAAGTAGTCAACAGCGTCTATTGGATAGGGGTCTACTCCTGTTAGGAAAGCCAGATACAGGCTCACAAAATCTCCCTGAAGTATCAGGCTTAATACCTGGCAAAGGGGACTGAAACCATAACCGTCGATGCTGAAAACGGGGATTTTGGCCTGATGAAGCATATCAGTAGTAATTCTCATGCGCTGGTGAATGCGTTTAGATAGGTAGGTGGTTTTGAACATAACCGCCGCCCAATAACGGGCTGAACTTTGGGGCAGTTGGTAGCCCACTACGGAGTTATGGTTCATTTCTGGTATTTCTTCGGCAAATGAAAAGCACTTGGCGTTCTCGTTCATCTGGGTTTTAAAGCGGCGGGCTGCCGGGAATGTTATCCCTGAGCCAAATGCCATAACCGCCCGTCCTTCCAGTTTGGCGGCCAGCTGCTTAGCAGGGTTGTTGAGAGTTTGATATTTTTCTGACAATCTTTCCGCAATCTGGGAAAGGACTATCAGGCTTTCACTCACTTCGGTAGATTTATTGGGTATAAAGCCCAGTTTATGGAGGATACTTAAAACAGGCAATACTCCGTAAGCAATAGCGGTACTGGGACGGTAAGTATAGTCATAAATCAGCCCCGGTATATTATGAGTAGCGGTCATTTCCTTGAGCTGTCCGCCAGTGGTTAAAACCAGCAGTTTGGCATGGCGATTAACTGCCTGATGGAAGCAGGATACTACCTCTTCGGTTGAACCGGAACTGCTGGAAGCAATAACCAGTGTGTCCGCGGATACGTATGCCGGCAGCAAATAGTCTTGATGCAGGTAGATGGGTATTTTACATTCATCACGCAGCATTCGCTCTGCCAATTGGGCACCTACTCCCGAAGTACCCATACCCAATATTACCACCTGTTTGACGGTGCGGTAATCTTCAGGCAGGTTTAAAGCTTCAGCAGTTTCCCATGCCTGTTTGCAGAGTGAAGGCATGCGTTTAAGCTCGTCCAGCATATGGTGAGGGTCAAGCTTTTCATAAATATTTGGGTCATCAAGATTGATAATATCCATCTGGTATATCCCTAAGACAATATTTTAGATACCGGAAAGTCTGCGGCCGTTTTCAAGCAATGCGGCGGTCTTATCCTGGCTTGGGCTTTCGGCATATATCCGCAGCAGTGGCTCAGTACCGGAAAAGCGGATAAGCAGCCAGCTGCCGTCTTCAAGCTTGTAGCGGAAACCGTCCAGGTTGTCTGTAGAAATCACTTTGGTTTCACCGAGACTAGCCGGTTTTTGGTCTGCCAGATGTTTTATTATTTCTTCCCGGCGGGCTTCGTCAAAGGTATAGTCAACCCGGTTGTAATAGTGAGGCCCAACCTTGGAATACAAATATTCAAGCATGGCTGAGGGCGATTTACCGGTGGTAATCATAAAATCCAGAAAATAAGCTCCTGCCAGTATGGCATCACGTTCAGGCACGTGCCCGGCAAAGCCGTAGCCGCCGCTTTCCTCACCGCCGATAAGGGCATTTTGCTCAAGCATAACCGGGGAGACATACTTGAAGCCGACTTTGGTTTCAAATACCGGTACATCATAAAGCTCACCCAGTTTATCTATCATACTGGAGTTGGTAATAGTTTTTACCAGCGGCCCGCGCAGCCCTTTTACTTCCAGCATATAAAGTGCCAGCAGGGAAAAGACCTGCAGCTGGTTAAGAAAGTTGCCCATTTCATCTACCACACCCAGACGATCAGAATCCCCGTCGGTAGCCAGCCCTATATCTGAACGGATATCCTTGACCAGCCTCATCAGCTTAGCCAGATTAGGGGTGATAGGTTCAGGCTGAAGCATGTCAGGGAAATTGGGGTTGGGTTCGGCGTTTATTTCATTCAGGCGGTTGCAGCCGCCCTCAAGCAGTTGCTTGAAATAACCTATGCCGGCACCATACATAGAATCTATGGCTATATTGAAACCGGCCTCCCGCAGTTTTTCAGTATCTACCAGTGTATTTATTTGTTCAAAATAAGCGGGGGTAAGGTCTGTCAATTCAATAAGCCCGCGGGAAACTGCCGTATCAAAATCCAGACGGGATACCGAAGGGTTATTCTCCAGTTTAGCTATCTCTGCCTCAATGGCGTTTATCATGTGGATAGGGGCACTGGCACCGTCAGCTGATTTAACCTTGAAACCATTCCAAATAGCGGGGTTATGACTGGCGGTAATTATTACTGCGCCAGCCGTTTTCAGGTTTACCACCCCGTGGCTGATTACCGGTGTAGGTGTGGGGCGTGAACTAAAATAGGTCTTGATGCCGTTTGCCGCCATAACTTCGGCAACCGAACGGGCAAAATCCGCTGAGGCGAAGCGGGTATCATATCCGATTACCAGCGAAAGGTTATCGGGACGGGTATTTTTCAGGTATGCGGCAGTGGCTTGGGAACAGACAGAGACATTTTCAAAGGTGAAGTCTCTGGCAATAATGCCGCGCCAGCCATCGGTACCGAACTTAATTTGGCTTGTTATTTTGGCTGTCCCCCTTGAAGAATTTGCTTAACATAAAGATGATAGAACCCAGAATAAGCACTACCGGCAGGAAGAGTACCATAATAACGAAAGTAAGTCCTGCCAGCCCCATTATGGTAGCCAGCATTATTACTGCCAGTTCAAGTACAATTGCCCCAAAGAAGGCCAGCAATAAAGTCTTAATCATAAGCACACCTTCCTGTCGGTAGTAATATTTTTTACTTGGATACGCTTAGGGATTCCATAGTGGCCTTTATGGCATCTACCTTATCCAGCCGTTCCCATGGCAGATCCAGTTCCGGGCGTCCCAGATGGCCATAGGCGGCAGTCTGGCGGTAGATAGGGCGGCGAAGTCCCAGATTACGGATAATAGCTTCCGGCCGCAAATCAAAGTGCTTCTGGATAATAGACAAGATATCTTCATGGCTCATGCGGGCGGTGTTGAAGGTTTCAATGGAGACTGACAACGGGTGGGCAACACCGATAACATAAGCTACCTGAATTTCCAGTCTGTCTGCCAGTCCGGCCGCTACCAGATTTTTGGCAATATATCTGGCCATGTAGCAGGCGGAACGGTCTACCTTGGTGGGGTCTTTACCGGAAAAAGCACCGCCACCGTGACGGGCAAAGCCGCCGTAAGTGTCCACCAGAATTTTGCGCCCGGTAAAGCCGGTATCTGAAACCGGACCACCCACCACAAAGCGGCCGGTTGCGTTTACATAATACTCGGTATTTATGTCCAGCAGGTCGGCGGGGATGATAGGTTTGATAACCTCCCTGATAATATCAGATTGAATTTTTTCGGTAGTTATGTCCGGGTCATGCTGAGCACCGATAACCACGCTGCTTATCCTTTTGGCCTCTCCGTTGTGGTATTCCACTGTTACCTGGCTTTTGCCGTCAGGACGCAGGTAGGCCAGCGTGCCGTTTTTGCGTACTTCAGACAAACGCTTGCTCAGGCGGTGGGCTAAAGAAATGGGTAGGGGCATATATTCAGGGGTTTCGGTGCAGGCATAACCAAACATCATGCCCTGGTCACCTGCGCCGGTCAAATCCAACTCATCTACTTTCCCGCTCTTGGCTTCCTGAGATTTATTAACTCCCAGAGCTATGTCAGGAGACTGGCGGTTTATAGAGGTAAGTACGCCGCAGGTACGGTCATCAAAACCATATTCGGGTTTGGTGTAGCCTATATCTTTTATGACTCCCCTGACCAGTTCGGGTATTTCCACGTAGCAACTGGTGGTGATTTCACCCATTACTACTACCAAACCGTTGGTTACGGCGGTTTCACAGGCAACATGAGCAGTGGGGTCTTTGGCTATGATAGCGTCCAGAACTGCGTCAGAAATCTGGTCGCAAATCTTGTCCGGGTGGCCTTCGGTAACTGATTCCGAGGTAAAAAGATATTTTGAAGAATTCCCAAAAGTCTGAGACATCGTTTCTCCTTAAGTTCCTTCCTGCCAGCTGGACAGGTATTTTATTTGCTCTTCGGTAAGGGTATCTATACTTACGTTCAAAGAGGAAAGCTTGGTTGCCGCTACTGCCCGGTCAATTTCTTCGGGTACGGCATAGACCTTCTTTTCCAGCCTGGTGTGGTTTTTTACCAGGTATTCCAGTGAAAGAGCCTGATTGGCAAAGCTCATATCCATTACGGCGGCAGGGTGGCCTTCGGCAGCCGCCAGATTTATCAGGCGTCCTTCACCCAGCAGATAAATCCGCCGTCCGTCCTTCATTTTGTATTCCTCAACGGAGGGGCGGATAGTTTCTTTGCCGCAGGCAAGGGATTCCAAAGCAGGGATATTTATTTCGCTGTTGAAGTGGCCGCTGTTGGCCAGGGTTGCGCCGTCTTTCATAACCTTGAAATGGTCTTTGTCTATAACGTGCTTGTCTCCGGTAACGGTTATAAAAATATCACCCAGTTTGGCAGCTTCTGCCATAGGCATTACACTGAAGCCGTCCATCACAGCTTCCAGAGCTTTCACCGGGTCAACTTCGGTAACTATTATATGCGCGCCCAAGCCTTTGGCACGCATGGCAACTCCATGCCCGCACCAGCCATAACCCACCACTACCACAGTCTTGGATGCCCAGAGGAAGTTAGTAGCCCGGGTAATACCGTCCAGTGTGCTCTGGCCAGTGCCGTAGCGGTTGTCAAACATGTATTTAGTCTTGGCGTCATTTACCGCAATGATGGGGTAGCAGAGCTTGCCGCTTTCAGCCAAAGCCCGCAGGCGGATAACACCGGTGGTGGTTTCCTCCGTACCGCCAAGTATGCCGGACAAAAGTTCGGTTCTCTGGCTGTGCAGGGTAGCCACCAAATCAGCCCCGTCATCTACGGTCAGCTGGGGTTTGGCATCTAGAGCGGCGGCTATATGGCGGTAGTAACTTTCGTTGTCTTCACCGTGTATGGCAAAGGTATTTATACCGTGTTCTACCAGAGCGGCGGCAGTTTCGTCCTGGGTGGAAAGGGGGTTGGAGGCACACAGGGTCAGGTCAGCACCGCCTGCCTTTAGCACCAGCCCCAGGTTAGCGGTTTCGGTAGTAATATGCAAACAGGCCGCTATGCGTATGCCCTTAAAGGGTTTTTCTTGCTCAAAACGTTCTTTGATAAGGGACAGGGTCTTCATCTCACGGCCAGCCCAGTCTATGCGTTTTTTGCCCAGCGCGGCCAGAGACATATCCTTGACATCAAAATTTGGCATTACGAACTTATTCTCCTTGATTGGATTTAAAAAATTCCAGTATGTCTGAAAGTTGTTTATCCGTTGGTTTGGAACTATCAATTATAACACGATTTGGTTGAACAGCCAGAGGCTCAAATGACTTAATTTGCTTCAAATACACTTCCCAGCGCCCGTCAGAGACGCTCTGTTTGTCCAGACGCTCCTCAAGCCTTTTTTTAGCCAACTCAGGTGAAAGTTTGACTTCCAGTACCACAAATTTGGCATTATTCTGGCTGGCGCACTCTTCAGCCTGCTTTCGCTGATCTTCTTTTAAGAAAGTGGCATCAAGTATAACTGAGTAGCCTTCCTTCAGGGCATCACCGGCCTGGTCAAACATGGCCTGATAGGTTTTCTTAGTCATCTCAGGCGAATATATGCCCTGGTCAGCGTCTTCAAAACAGTGCTGATGGCAATCTATATTTGATAGTCCCTTGCGGACAATATCCGAAGAAATAACTACCGAACCGGATACCTCAGCCAGACTTTGGGCAAGAGTACTCTTGCCGCAGCCACAAAACCCTGTTGTTATAAAGAGGGTGGGATTGGGTTTAGCATAGAAATCTGCCAGCGTAAAATAATTTCTGGATTTTTGGACGTATTTGGCTTTTTCAGCCTCGGAGATATACGGGTCATCCAGCTTAAAGCCTTCCACTTTACCCCGGATATAAGCCCGGTAGCATTTGTAAAAGCGGAGCAGTTTATAAAGGTCGGTATCGTTGCTTTTTTGGATATAACTGTTTACAAAGAGGCGGGAAAGGTCAGCCCTGCCGTAATGGTCTAAATCCATAGCCAAAAAAGCCACTTCGGAAGCTACATCCCCGTATCTGAAGCGGTCATTGAACTCTATACAGTCATATATGCAGATATTGTCCATAAAGCAGATATGGGCGGCGTGCAAATCTCCGTGGCAGTCCCGTATTTTGCCCCCGTTTACCCGTGCGTTAAAAAGGGCTTGGTTATCAGAGATAAAACTGCGGGTAAAAGAACTGATACGGGCGTATTCTCCGGGGCTTACGGTAAGGCCAACTTTACTGCCGGTCTGTTCAAAGTTTTCTTCGGTATTGTATTTAATAGCCTCAAGGTTGCCGTATTTCTGGACTTCGGCATTGGTTCTGGCGGTTTGATGGAAAACGGCCAGTTTTTCAGCCAGTTTTTCCAGCATTCCGCTGCTGACACCGCCGGTTGACAGCAGATTTATCAACATGCGGTCTTCGGGTAATCTTCGCATTTTCAGGGTATATTCCACCACCTCCCCACATCCACCCAGCGAATAACCCACCTCATTTTTAGTAACAGGCAAAACCTCAAGGTAGGCATAGTCACACAAACGGCGGTTTAGGACCAGCTCTTTTTCTGACAGAGCTTTGCGTTCTGAAAGTTCAGAGTAGTCCAGATATCCCAGATTAACCGCTTTTTTGGTTTTATATGCAAAATGGTCAGTCAGGAAAACAAAAGACATCTGGGTTTGCACCAGCTCCACTTTGCTGGTAGGCTCAGGGTAAAAGTCAGGCCTCAGCATAGCCTGGGCATACAAGGGCAAATCAGACATCAGCTTTCCTTGCTGACCATTCGGGCAAAGCATTTGAATGAACGGTCATGTGTTTTTTCAATATTATCCGGAAAAGCGCAGGCGGGCAGTTCATCCATGGCCAGATGGTACGAGATACAGCGGCAGCACTTGCCTTTCCTTTCACAGGGTTCATATGTACAGTTGCAGTTTACTTTATTAAGTTCAGTTGCGCAGTTCATACTGTTCCGTGTTTCCTTCTAAGCAGGGCGGAAAGTTCAGCCAGCAGTAGGGGAGCCCGTTCTGCCGCTTCGGGGCTTTTTAAGCCCAGACCGCAGGCAGGGGTGATAAGTGAGTGGCGGGCAAGCTCGGCAAAGGGCAGACCGCGGCTGTCAAAGTGGGACATGGCCGCTTCCAAACGGTCTTTCAAACTAGCAGCAGTTTCTTCTTTTAATGCTTTTTCGTCTGTGGGTACAATCCCCCAGGCAACCGCTCCGCCCCTTTTTATGAAGGCTTTGAGTTCATCAGTATATATAGACAGCGAATCTGCATAGGCATAAGTGTCAAAATTTATAATATCCACGCTGGTATCCATCAGGATAGACCAGTCTGTATTGCCGCAGCAGTGCACTCCTTTCAGGCCGGATATGCCTGAAAAAACCTCGTCAAACATGGCTGTAACCTGCTCACGGGAGAGAGGCAGATAGGCTGACCCGTAGGCGCTCATGGCTGGTTCGTCCACAAAGATAATGGTATTCCGGCAGATATTGCTCAGGAAATGTTCCTGCCAGGATGCCTTCAGCTTAAGGAGTTTGGTAGCCGCATCTGAAAGGACTTCATCATACAGGATATCTTTTCCTGAAGGGTCTTTGATAGACATGCAGTAGGTCAGCGGGCCGGTGATATGCCCTTTTACCAGCAAGGGGGAAAGATTGCGGGAAGCAAGCTCATAAAGCCCGGCGGCGTACTCCGCCCCTATGGGAAACTTGTTAAAATCATTATCCAGATAGGCTTGGTAAAGGCTTTCCAGTTCGTTCTCAAAACTGGGGTTTGGTTCAATCCACACCTTGTCCTGGTTGATTTTTACCCCAGGCAGCCCCTGGCTGAACTGGGCGGACATACCTTCAAGGCAGCTTCTGCGGGGCAGCTGCGGCCAAACGGGTATATCCTGAAGGTAATGGGTAATAATGTCCACCGCCGCCTTCGGGTCTGTATGGGGCATACTGCCTATCATGGTAGGCAGAAAATGAAAATCAGTTTTAGTCATTTTCACTCGCTGCGGGCATGTATTTATCAATTATCAAAGCTAACTCACGCTTACGGGTATTCGGCACTGCCTCAGGTGAAGTCATGATGGCGTTGGAGAGGGCGGTGCTGCATTCGCAGTTCCGGGCTTCTCCAATGCGCCCCACGGCCAGTTTTATTATATTTTTTGAAAGATTTATATTGCCGCGCAGGGTGGCAATCACTTTGTCTACCGTTACGGCTTCTTCTTCCTCATGCCAGGCATCGTAGTCGGTGGCACAGGCGATAATAGCGTAACAGATTTCAGCTTCTCTTGCCAGTTTTGCTTCGGGCAGGGCGGTCATGCCGATAACATCTGCCCCCCAGCTTTTGTGAAGGCGGCTCTCGGCCTGGGTGGAAAAGGCAGGCCCTTCCATAACTACATAAGTGCCGCCGTTATGCACATCGGCACCCGCCTCTTTGGCGCATTCATACAGGAGTTTGCGTAAATCCGGGCAGAAGGGCTGGGAGAATGCTATATGGGCTACAATTCCTTTGCCGAAAAATGTATTGGTGCGCTGGCTGGTGCGGTCTATCAGCTGGTCAGGTATTAAAAGATGCCCCGGTTTGACCTCTTTTTTAAAACTGCCTACTGAATTTATGGCGATAATGTGCTCCACTCCCAAACTTTTCAGGGCATATATATTGGCGCGGGATGGGATTTCCGAAGGGAGTATGCGGTGACCCCGCCCGTGTCTGGGCAGAAAAGCCACTCCCACTCCGTCCAAATTGCCGGTAACTATGGTATCTGAAGGCTTGCCGAATGGGGTATCAAGGGCGTGTTCGCGGATATCGGTCAGTCCCTCAATATCATACAGGCCTGTCCCCCCGATAACGCCTATTTTAGCGTAGTGTACCATCTTAAAGACCTCCTCAGGTTTTATGTGTCTTTGGGCAGTTAGTGCCTAGGGTAGTATGGCAGATGCGACTAATTTTTAACCGCCCCGTCGTATTATCCCGTTTTCAGTTATAAAAGCGGTTATGAGGTTAGCTGGAGTTACGTCAAAAGCGGGGTTGGCTACCGCTATGTTTTCAGGGGCTATGCGTTGCCCCCTTATTTGGGTTATTTCCTCAGGTTTGCGCTCTTCTATAACTATATCCCGGCCTGATTCAATGGATTTATCAAAGGTGGAGCTGGGTGCGGCTACGTAAAAGGGTATGCCGTGAGCCAGCGCCAGCACTGCCAGAGAGTAAGTGCCTATCTTGTTGGCGGTGTCTCCGTTTTTGGCAATACGGTCTGCCCCCACTACCACCGCGTTGATTACCCCTTTTTGCATAAAGTGTCCGGCCATACTGTCGGTAATCAGTTTAAATGGTACACCGGCTTCTTTCAATTCCAGTGCGGTTAGGCGTGATCCTTGAAGAAGGGGGCGGGTTTCGGTGGCAAAGGAGGAAATATTTTTGCCCTGCTGATGGGCGGCTAGAATCACCCCCAGAGCCGTGCCGTAACCGGCCGTTGCCAGAGGGCCTGCGTTGCAGTGGGTGAGCACTGTCCAACCGGGTTGTATCAGCTCCGCCCCGAAGGCGGATATTTTGCGGCTGGCCTCTTCTTCTTCATGATGGATTTTTACCGCTTCTTCTACCAGAGATATTTTTACCTGTGAAACATCTGTCCCCGAAGCTACCACATGGTCCATGCGTTCTGCCGCCATAAACAGGTTTTTAGCGGTAGGGCGGGTGGAGGCAATCTCTGCTGATACCTGCTGGTAAAGGGGCAGAAACTCACTGCAGTATTGGGTTTCTATGCCCAGTGCCCCCAGAGCTATGCCGTAAGCGGCGGCTACGCCTATAGAGGGTGCGCCTCTTACCCTAAGGGTCTTGATGGCCTCGGCGACGGCATGGTAGTCATTTAGTTCAAGGTATTTTTCTTCCAAGGGCAATAGGGTTTGGTCAAGTATTATCAGGCGGTTATCCCGCCACTCAATTGCTTTCATATCAGCTGCGCATAGTCCTTCCGAATATTATTGTTCCCAGGGCGAAGATAGCTACTGTCCAGATGGCCAGTATGCCTACTTCACCGCTTACGGCCGAAAAATCTGCCCCCCGTAATATTACCAGACGTGATGCCTCAATGGCATGGGAGTAGGGGAATGCATAGCCCAACCATTTGAGTACGTCCGGCATAAACTGAATAGAAAACCAGGTGCCGGATATTATGGCCAGCGGCATGGAGAAAAACCAGCTGATAGATTCTGACTGGTTTTCGCTCTTGGAAAAACCGGCAATCACCATGCCTACGCCTATACTGGATAGCCCGGTGAGGAAGAATATCAGGAAAGCCAAAGCTATATTCCCCGTTATATCCATACCGAACAGATAGCCCAGCAGCATAAAAAATATTATCTGGATTATACAGATAAGGGTCATGCTAAGCGAATACCCCAGTATAAAGTCCACGGAACGGCTGGGTGTGGTCAGCATTCTTGACATAAAGCCTTTTTCTTTATCCCGTACTATTATTCTGGCTGAGGTGGGTATAAGTATGAGCAGCCCGAATACAATAATGCCGGGAGAGATAAAATCTATGTTGGTTATCTTGTTTTCAATATTTACCGGCTGGGCATTTATGCTCAGGGGTATTTCTATTTTGGCAAAGGCGCGGCAAACTGCATTCAGTTGTGAAAGGATTTCACCGGCGGCCTGTATATCACTTTCATCATAGGTCACGTCCAGATATATATTGCCATTTTCACCCGCCCAGAGTTTGCTTATTTCCTCTCCGAAGCCCTCCGGGATTATTACATATGCCCGTATGTCAGAATGTTTCAGCTTGGTCAGGGCTTCGTCAGGGGTGGTTATATAAATAATTTCATAGCTAGGTACTTCTGACAGGGCTTCATCTGCAAATGCAATTGAAACGGGTGTTTGGTCTTTATCCACTAATCCAATCTGGTAGCTGGCACTGCCTTCGCCGGAGAAAGCAAAACCGAAAAGAAGCATGAACATAAGGGGAAAACCCAGCAGGAAACCAAGAGCCATGGGGTCACGGTAGGTTTCCTTGAGGGCGCGGATACCCAGTTCCCAAAATCTCATTGCCGCAGCTCCTTTCCGGTTAGTTTCAGGTAGACATCTTCTAGGCTGGGGTCTTTTATCTGGGCAGAGCGGATAACTGCCCCTGCATTTTGCAGCCGGTTTACAATCTCGTTAAACTCCAGGTGTTCTGCCGAAACTGAAAGTGTTCCGCCTGAGAACTCCACTTTAGGGTAGAACGTTTTTAAATCGGCTACTATTTTCTGGGAAATATTAAAGGCCTGTATCTTCATGGTGGGCTCTTTTATGAGGCTCTGTTTCAGCTCAACCGGTGTCCCCAGTGCTACTATCTTGCCCTGATCCATAATGCCTATGCGGTCTGCCAAATGGTCTGCTTCCTCCATGTAGTGGGTGGTAAGGAGTATAGTTTTCTGCCCCTTCATAGATTTTATATATTCCCACATGGCGTGGCGTACCTGGGGGTCTAAGCCCAGGGTGGGTTCATCTAAAAAGACTACATCCGGGTTGTGGATAAGTGCCATCATTATGCTCAGACGGCGTTTCATGCCGCCGGAAAAAGTATGCACCTGGCTTTTTGCCCGGTCTTCCAACCCCATTATCTCCAGAAAACGGGGTATCCATTCCTTTAGTTTTACAGGGTCTACCCGGTTCAGCCTTCCGAATAGTTCCAGATTTTCCACCGGGGTAAGGTGGTCCGAAATGGCGGTTTCCTGAGGCGAACTGCCGATAGTAGATTTAACCTGGTAGCTTTGGGTATTTATATCAAAGCCCATTATCCGGGCTGTGCCGGAGGTGGGTTTCAGCAGGCAACAGAGCATATTTATGGTGGTGCTTTTGCCTGCCCCATTGGGGCCCAGCAGGGCAAACAGTTCACCCTTGCGGATATTCAGGTTTAGCTTGTCCACTGCCAGAAGTTGCCCGTATGAGCGGCTTAAATCCAGGGTTTCAATAGCCGGTATTTCCGGCGGTGCTTTTGAAGTGGCAGCCATTTATATGCCTCCCATCTCAAATAATGGCCTATTATAACATAAGGCGGGCATTATTTTGACAAAATGCAGGGTTGTATTATAAGCTTGGCCAAATGCTGAATACCAAATACACTTTGGAAGACTTACGAGCGAATCCCGGTTTAAAACTACTGCCTCTTAGGCTGGTCATTGAGCGGGGTATGGTTGAGCGTTTTTGCAGAGCTACCGGTGATGATGTGGAGAACTGGCAGGCCGAAGCACCACCTTCATTGGCACTCACTTTGGGTTTTGGGCAGATGCTGGAAGCTATCTCGGCGGATAATATTACTGTCCTTCATGGCTCAAGTGAGCTGGAAAGCTTAAAACCCCTTGAAATAGGGCAGGAAGTGGTGGTGGAGACCAGTTTGCTAAGTTTACGGGAACGTCCGGGCAAAATGGGGCTTTCGTCATTCCTTAATTTTGAAATGCAGGTATCAAATAACAAAGGGGAGCTGCTAGCCAGGGTTTGCCAGCTGGCTATAGTGTATTCGGCATGACCAGTGTTTTTGAAAATATAACCGAAGGGCAGGAAATAACCTGCCAGATGCTTGCCCTTAGCAGCTGTGACCTGGTTATCTGGGCGGGAGCTTCGGGGGACTATAATCCCATTCATTATGATAAAGACATAGCTTTGAAAAGGGGTTTGAACGGAGTGGTAGTGCCGGGGCAATTGGTGGGGGCTATGCTGGGTAAGCTGGCATCCCGCTTTGCCTGCCCCTCTGGCAGGCTTGCAAAACTATCAGTCAGCTATAAAAAGATGATGCCTTTGGGGGAAACCCTTTTTCTGAAAGGTGTGGTATCCTCAAAGGCAGATACTTCGGAAAGCAAAACCTTGAGCCTGAAACTCTGGGCGGAAGATACTGCCGGGGATAAAACCGTTACCGCGGCGGCTGTTATACTTTATTAGACTGATGTTCTTCAGCCAGCAGGTCTTTGTTTTTCAACCAGTTTGCTTTTAAAAGTTCCATCATTATAAACCGGTGCTGGCCTGATTCTCTTTCCCCGAAAGGTTTAAAGCCGCATTTTTTAAAGGCACACTGGGCACGGGTATTATCAGATAGGGTTTTCAGGTAAAGTCTTTTTAGGCTGGTGTTTTCAAACACATATCCAACCATCAGCCCCAGAGCGTCACTGCCGTAACCTTTGCCCCAGTATTCTTTTTGACCTATCATTATGCCTGCTTCCGCTTCTCCGGCGGCTCTGTCCCAGTTGTAACAGGCGCAGTAGCCAATATATTCCCCCCGGAGGGTTTCAATGCCGAATTGCACCCGCAGGGATAAAGAATTTTCCAGTACGAATATATATTCACCCAGGAAGGTTCTGAAGGGGATAGTCAGAGGCTCTGCCGCATCCAGGCGGCTAAGCTCCGGGTCAGTCTGCCAGATATAATCTAGCGAGGCATCTTCCAGACGTTTGTCTCTCAGCCGGGTCAGCTTTCCCTGAGCGTGTATCACAGATTACTCCTCTGGTGAAATGGCTGGCATACCGGCAGCAGATTCATCTGCCTCTATATCTGCCAGTGCGGTGGTTATCATATCGCGGACAGCCTGACTGGAGGTACTCTCCAGATTTTCAGTCAGACCTTTTTTAGCGTCCTTGCCGCCTATTTTAGCCAGCGCCTGTATTGATGCCAACTGGACTTCTATATCGGGGTCTTCAATCAAAGAAACCAATTTAGGGATGAAACTCTCCAGTCCAAGTTCTCCGGCGGCAACTGCCGCTTCATAACGAAGGTCGTTATTATCATTATTCAGTTCAGATGTTATTACAGACTCCCACTGGTCACTGGCATTTTGTCCCATGGCATAGACCGCACCTATTTTGAGCAGGTGTTCAGGGTTGTTATAGGCTTGGGAAATTGCCATAATTACTTGCGGTTGTCCGAAAGGGGATACTGATTCCAGTGCCCTGCGTCTTAGTTCCACCGGCAGTTCGGTATCTCTGAAAATAGTTAGCAAACTGGTTTGCAGTGTTTGACTGGTTTTTTCTGGCAGCTGGCCGAATTCACCCATAAGGCTGTAGCGCCCCAGAGAGGCTGTTGCGGCTATGCGGACTTCCATAGACGGGTCTTCGTTTGATAAAGACAGCAAATGGTCAATCAGTGAAGGGCGGTTGCATTCCCAAAGGCCGTCGATTGATTTTGCACGCACTTCTGCATTCGGGTCATGCATAGTTCGGATAAAGATGCTTTCAAAATCCAGAGAAACATCATCTTCGGCCAGTTCACCCAAACGGCTGACTATATCAAGCCGTCTTTCAGGGCTCATGCGAATCCAGAAATCTTTGAAGGCGGCTACCTCCTGATTGTTAAGGTCGGACAACAGGGCCAGGTCTGTATGTTTCAGGCTGGTGTTTTCATCTGTCAGCCTTTCAAAAAGTTCAGTAATTTCCGTGTTATTCTGGCTCATCAGTTGTTACTCGCTTCCTCATTGTCATCACCTTCGTCATTATCAAGGTCATCGTCGTCTTCACCGCTTTCCCAAATAGGTTCGGTAAAGTAGTCTATATAATCCTCCATAGCCTCAGCTGCAATCTGTGATACATGCTGCTTGGCGTCAGATGCAATCTGTTCCAGTTCAGTGATATCAACTTCCAGATGGAGCAGTTTGGACAAAATCTGGACAATCACCAAAGCTGCCATGGGGTTTTGCAGGCGGGAAGCATAGCTGGGGACTTCGCCCAGCAGGCATACCCCATCCATATTCCGTTCTTTTGCCACACCCAGCAGCAGACCATTCAGACCGGAAATCTGGAGGTTGCCGCTGCCGCTAAGCCCCCGCTCCACCAGTTCATTGGCTACTTGGGTGTTAGTACCCACTGCCCATGCCCGCGGTTGTTCGCTGTGGTGGATGCGGGTCAGGGCGGCGGCGAAAGTATAAATTCTTTTAACGCCGAAACGCTGACCTACGTCCAGAATCAAATTAGCCAGTTCGTAACTCTTAGTAGAAGGCTGGTCTTCACCTATAAACAGGATAATATCGTTATCCTGTTTATTTTTCAGGTAGTAAAAGCGGTTTTGGGGGAATTGGGGTTCTTCAACTACACCGTCTTTTACCAGTACGCCTATAGGGTCAAAGAAACTGGGGGAATCTATCTCGGCCAGTTCCTTAAACTCCAGTTTGCGTGCCAGATAGGTAGCTACAATAAGGGCGACATTGCTTATGCCCGGCCAGGCCGCCAGCAGGCAGGGTGATTTGAGCTTGGGTCTGGAATTCAGCTTGTATTTTTTGTCCATATATCTGTCTCTCTTATTTGGTAGCTACAGACAGCTTCGGGAAATACATGGATGGGGTGAAAAGCTCACCGTCCAGCCAGCGTCCGTCACTGCCGATGGCGTTTATAGTTTTAAGGGCATTATAAATATTGCCGGAGAGCATAGTGTCTTTTACCCGCCCGGTAATCTGTCCGTTTTCTATTTTATAACCCAGCAGTACATTTCCTGAGAAATCACCGCCCAATACATTGCCCTGTTCGGCACCCATCATAAATTCCACTATCAGGCCTTCTTTTATACCTGAAACCATTTCTTCAAATGAAACTGTGCCGGGTTTTATCATCAGGGCGCTGAAACCGGGCGCAGGCTGTCCGCCATGCCTTTCGGCGTTTCCGGTGCTTTTGGCTTTGGCCAAAGCGGCGGTGCGTAGGTCATAAATGAAGTTTTTAATAATCCCGTTTTCCACCATGGGTGTTATCTGGCTGGCGGTGCCTTCATCATCAAAGGGGCGTGAATTCGGGCTGAAACTCTGGGTAGGGTCATCAACCAGATTAAGGGCAGGGTCAAACATTTGCTCACCCAGTTTGCCGGCCAGGGGAGATGCCTTTTCCTGTACCAGTTTGCCGTTGAGTGCGGCAGACAAGGCTGGGATAATGGTGCTACCTACCCCGTGGGGGGTAAAAATAACAGGCATTTCCCTGCTTTGTAAAGTTACATTCTGGCGGGCGCGTTCAAGCTGCTTGCCAACCAGATTTACTACTTCGCTGCCGGAGCGGATAGGACGGCAGGAGCTAAGCCCGTCACCCACAAAAAGCATATCTGTGCCACGTACCAGAGTGCCTTCCAGCCCCATGGAGAAATTGCTTTTTTTATAGCTGATATCTGCTCCGCTGGTATTCAAGAGGCGTATATTCAGGGTGCTTTTGGAAAGGCTGGCACTGCAGACCAAGTCAGGGTTTATTTCAAGCAGCCCGGTTATCATATCTTTGCCCAGCTTTACCATTTCCTCCAAACTTACCGCCTCTGTCTCAGGGTCAAATATTTTAATCTCAGGGCAGATTTGGGCGGCAGGGAACTGGAAATGGGCTGTTTGGCCGTATGCGGCTGTTTCTACTGCCATATCCGCCAGTTTCAGCCAGTTAGCCGGGTTGGAGCTGGCGGCATAACCGATTTTACCGTCCTTGATAATCCGCAAAGCCAGGCTAAGGCTTTGTTTGGACTCAATATTTTTCAGCTGATTAGCTTCAAAATGAATTGGGGCAGATTCGGATTCCACCATAAAACATTCGGCCTGTTCAGCCACTTTTTTAGCTTGCTCAAGTATTTTTTCAAGCATATCAGGCACCACCTACCAGACATTTCTGAATACGGATATGGGGTGAACCGTTTGAAACCGGCAGAGGAGACTGGCCGCTCTTGCCGCAGCCGCCGCCCTGATTCATATCCAGATCGTTGCCTATCATATCTATATTGTGCAGGGTATCAAATACATTTCCTGACAAAACCACCGGCCGCAGAGCTTCGGCTATCTTGCCGTCCCTTATCATATAAGCTTCTCCGGAGGAGAAGGTAAACATTTCCATACTGGTAGTTCCGCCGTACCAGTTCTTTACATAAATACCTTCTTTTACCCCGTCCAGCATTCCTTCCAGAGTAGATGTGCCGGGTTCTATATAGGTATTACTCATACGTACAATAGGGGCATAGCGGTAAGATATGGCTCTGGCATTACCGGAAAGGGGTTCATTTAACTTGGCGGCAGTCTCCCGTGAATGGAGGCGGCCGCTAAGTTTGCCCTCACGGATAAGGTAATTTTTAGTAGCGGCTACACCTTCGTCGTCGTATTTATAGCTGCCCCGAAGGTCAGGCATGGTGGGGTTGTCTACTATATTTAGTATTTTCGGGCCGAATTTTTTACCCAGCACCATTATTTCGCGCATCTGGGGGTTTTCATATATGTGGTCAGCTTCGGAGAGGTGTCCGAAAGCCTCGTGGACAAATACCCCCGCCAGTATGGGGTCAAGTATTACGGTGTATTCGCCGCCTTTTACCTTCTGGGCGGAGAGCAGTTTTACTGCATGTTCGGTCATGTCTTTTATCTGGGAGTGAAGCCCGGTTATGGCGCTGTAATTGCCTCGGCTGCCTACGGAGATATTTGACTGTTGGAGTTCGCCGTCTGCCGAAGCAATGGCAGTGGCGTTGAAATTTATATCCGCGCGTGACTGCTCTATGACACTCCCGCGGGAGTTTACATAAAAGCGGCGGCGGTAGCCGTCTGAAAAGCGGATAAATGATGTTTTTATGCCTTTGGTCTGCCAGATAAGGTCTTTATATTCGTCCAGCACCCGTTTTTTATCTTCAAGCGGGCGTTCCACCGAACTTTGAGACAGCTCGTCCGGCTGGGCATAGGTAACCGAAGGGGCAGATGCAAACTGGCTCTGGGCAGAACCGGCCAATGCAGCCTGGTGGATTGCCTGGTCTATCCGTTTACGGATATCATCCAGACTGTTAAAACTTACAAAACCCCAGCCGCCGTTTACCAGCGCCCGAACGTTGCCGCCCAGGTCACTGCCGCGCCCGGCAGTATCCAGATTTTGTCCCCTGTAAGAGATATAGCTGCTTGTGCTTTCTTCCAGGTGGATTTCCAGATAGTCTGCCCGGTAGTGATAAAGCTGTTGGGAAAGCTCGTGGGCAATATTTCTGAGTTCAGTCAAGGTGGTCACCTTTAGAGAGAGTATTCTAATCTAAGTTTAAACTGGGGCAGTTGGCTTGTCAATTTATTGTTCAGTTTTCAGCCTTGATAGCTGGATGGGCATTGACTAATGATGGGTAAAAGGGCTAGGATTTAGCCGTATGGGATTATTCGGAACTTCCGGTATCCGCCGTTTGGTAGATGACCGTTTGATGGAAACAGCTCTTAAAGTGGGGTTTTCTGTAGGAAAACGCTACCGCAGGGTGGTGTTGGCCGGTGACAGCCGCACTTCCACGCCAGCTATCAAGCGCATACTTAGCGGGGCTTTGATTTCCGCCGGGGCAGATGTGCTTGATGTAGGGCTGGTGCCGACACCTACTCTGGCCTTTATGGCCAGAGACTTTGATGCCGGGTTGATGGTGACTGCTTCACATAATACAGCTGAATACAATGGCATCAAGTTTCTGAATCCTGACGGCTCGGCTTTCAGTTATCTGCAGCAGCAGGAAATAACCAAAGACGTTGAATCAAGCCGTTCCCCTTCAATAAAGTGGGATAATTTCGGCCAGATAAATGCTTTCCCTTGTACAGTTGAAAAACACATGGAACATATCCTCGGTTACCTGCCGGACAAATGCCGCCTTAAGGTAGTGGTGGATTGCGGCGGCGGGGCGGCATCCGTTATAACCCCTTGGTTGCTTCAGCGTATGGGCAGCAGGGTGATTTCCCTGAATGATACTACCCACGGTTTTTTCCCTCACCCGCCTGAACCTCTGGCTGAAAATCTTACAGGACTAATTCAGACTGTCAAAGAAAGCGATGCTGATTTGGGCATTGCCCATGACGGTGATGCCGACCGGATGGTGGCGGTAGATAAACACGGCAACTTTATTTCCGGTGATAAAATGCTGGTACTTTTTGCCAGAGCTGCCAGGGCAGACAAGGTGGTTACCACTCTGGATGCTTCTATGGTAGTAGACGAGATGGGATTTAAGGTTATCCGTACAGCTGTAGGTGATAACTATGTTTCCGAGGAACTTAAACGGCAGGGTAACTTCGGGGGTGAGCCCTGCGGTGCCTGGGTTTTCCCTGAGAGTTCTCTTTGCCCTGACGGTATTTATGCCGCTGCCAGATTGTTAAATCTGGTTGCCCGCCAGCCTCTTGCGGAGCTTACTTCGGATATCCCGGAATATTCCATGAAACGGGGGAGTGTGGCTGGCAGTGGTTTGAATCTGGCCTTGGTTGAGGAATCACTCCAGTGCCTGAATCCTCTTTCCTCCAGCCTGCTGGACGGGATTAAGCTTAATCTGAAAGATGGCTGGTTGCTTATCCGCCCTTCGGGTACAGAGCCTAAAATCCGTTTGACGGCTGAAGCCAAAACCCCTGAACAATGTGAAACCATTTACCAAACAGGCCTTAAGTGCTTAAAGAGCTGTCTTTCCCGGGAGAAATAAAATGAAGGCAGTCATATTGGCGGCAGGCGAAGGCAGCCGCATGCGCCCGCTGACATTTACCCGTCCCAAAGTTATGCTGCCCATTGCGGGCAAGCCTATTTTGGAGCACCTATTACTGGAGGTCAGCGCTGCCGGTATCACGGAGTTTATACTGGTGGTGGGTTACCGTGATGAGCAGGTGCGTTTGTATTTTGCAGACGGTGCCAAATGGGGGCTGAAAATCAGCTATTGCCAGCAGAACCGCCAGCTGGGTACCGCCCATGCCTTAAAGCAGCTTGAAGACCAGCTTCAGGCTGAATTTCTGGTTATGAACGGAGATATATTGGCAAAATCAGCAGATATCGCCGCTCTGGCGGCATCTGCCAAAACTACGCTGGGTGTTTTTGAAGCATCAGACCCCAGCCGCCTTGGTGTGCTTGAAACAGACGGCAGACGTGTAAAACGTATCCATGAAAAGTCCGCAAATCCGCCTACCAATCTGGCAAATGCCGGTTTGTACCTGTTTACCCCGCCGATATTTAAAGCCATAGACGATACTCCGCTGTCACCGCGGGGCGAATATGAAATAACCTCATCTATCCAGCTGCTTATTGACAGAGGCCTGGCGGTGGGTTACCGCCCGCTTACTTACTGGCAGGACGTCAGCTACCCGTGGGATTTGCTTGACCTGAATGCTTCCATGCTTAAAAGCCTTAGCCAACGTATTTGCGGCAAGGTAGAGGAAAATGCGGTTATCAAGGGGGCGGTGGAAATAGGCGAAGGTAGCCTTATCCGTTCGGGTGCGTATATAGAAGGGCCGGTGATAATAGGTAAAAACTGTGATATAGGTCCGAATTGTTATATCCGCCCGTCTACTTCCATAGGGGATAATTGCCGGGTTGGTGCTTCGGTTGAGATAAAAAACTCTATTATTATGGATAATACCAAAATACCCCACCTTAATTATGTGGGGGATAGTGTAATCGGACAAAACTGTAATCTGGGTGCCGGAACCAAGCTGGCTAATCTGCGTTTTGATGGTGCGGATATTTCAGCTGGGGGTGTCAATACCCGCCGTCGCAAGCTGGGTGCGGTTTTGGGAGATGGGGTTGAGACCGGTATTAATGTAAGTCTTAATCCGGGCGTTCTTGTAGGCTCAGGCAGCCGCATAGGGCCCGGTGCGGTTGTGAGCGGGCTTATTGAGCCAAACTCATATATCGGCTAAGGCAGGGAGTGAAATATGAAACAAGCAGTTATACTGGCAGCCGGTGAGGGACAACGCCTGCGGCCTTTTACCGCAAGTAAGTCAAAAGTGATGCTGTCTATTGCGGGCAAACCCCTGCTTGAGTATGTTATTGAATCCCTCGCCCGAAATGGTATCCGGGATATTATTTTGGTAGTAGGTTACCAGCGTGAGCGTATATTTGATTATTTTGGTCAGGGCGGGCATCTGGGGGTGCAGATAACCTATGTTCACCAACCAAATCAGTTGGGCACAGCCCATGCTCTTAAACAGGCAAATGATAAAATCAAAGGGGATTTTCTGGTTCTGAACGGAGACCAGCTTATCAAGCCTTCTACCATAAGTGAGTTTGCAAAACAACCGCCGCAGGCGGTTATGGTAAAAGCCGTAAACGGCGAAGACCCCAGACGATACGGGGTGATAACTTCTTCGGGTGGCTTGTTAACTTCCATAGAGGAAAAACCCAGTATAGCCAAAAGCAGTTTTATAAATACCGGCATTTACTCTTTCTCAATGAAAGTTTTTGATTATATCGGCGAGCATCTGGATATTCCGGTGGTTTTGCAGTCCATGATAAAAGACAAGTTGGATATACAGGTAGCAGAAAGCCATGGACTTTGGCTGGATATAGTCTACCCGTGGGATATGCTTTCACTTAATGCGGCAGTATCGGCCGAGCTTAAGCCGGGGGTAGCCGGCACTATTGAAAGCGGTGTGGTAATAAAAGGGCCGGTACTGATTGGCAAAAATACGGTTATCCGTTCAAATTCATATATTACCGGTCCGGTTATAATAGGTGAGGGGTGTGATATTGGCCCGAGTGTTTGTATTTACCCTTCCTCCAGCATTGCAGATAATGTAACGGTAGCCCCTTTCTGCCAGATAAAAAACAGCCTTATTTACAGCGGCAATAGTATCGGGGTAGCTTCGGTTATTGAAGATTCGGTGATAGACCGCGGCTGCGTGCTTCGCGGCCAGTTCAATGCCACTTCCTCCGAGGTAGAGACCCGCATAAATGATGAATTGCATAAAATAAAAGTCGGCACCATGATGGGTGAAGGCTGTATCGTGGGTAACTCTGTCGTGTCGCAAAGCGGTACGGTGGTGGGCAATTCCAGCCGCATAGCCCCTTTAAAAACGCTTTCGGGCAGTATACCTGACGGCAGTTTGGTGGTATAGATGTGCGGTATAGTGGGCTACACCGGTAAACGCCAGGCGCAGGCTGTTTTATATGATTGTTTGTGCCGTTTGGAATACCGGGGGTATGATTCCTGCGGTATAGCCGTAAACTCGCCTGAGATAAGGCTTTTTAAAGATGCAGGCAAAGTCCATAACATACTTCAAAATGCCCCCCGGTTTGAGGGTACAGCCGGTCTGGGGCATACCCGCTGGGCCACCTGCGGTGAGCCAACCCAAATAAATGCCCATCCACATACAGACTGCACCGGCAAAATTTGTTTGGTGCACAACGGGGTTATAAACAACTATTCACAACTCTTAAAACGGCTTGAGGCTAATGGCCATAAGATAGTTTCGGATACTGATACCGAGCTTATTGCTCATTTGATAGAGGAGTACGACAAAGGAAACTTGGAAGAAGCCGTCCGTCAGGCAGTGAAGGAAATAGAGGGTTCATATGCTCTGGTGGTTATGCGTTCAGGGGAAAATACCTTGGTGGCGGTGCGGCAGGATAGTCCTTTGGTTATAGGGGTAGGTGACGGAGAATATCTGGTTGCTTCAGATGTACCTGCCATTTTGGGGTATACCAACAGGGTTATATATCTGGATGAGGGTGATATCGGCATTATAAACCCTGATAATCTCAAAATACGCCGGAATGGTGAGTACATTGTGCCTCCGGTGGAAAAAATAAACTGGACTCAGGATGAATCACAGAAGGGTGGCTACAGCCACTATATGCTAAAGGAAATACACGAACAACCGCGGGTTATTCAAAATACTCTGATAAATATGCCCTTACCGGAATCTTTTAATAAGTCTCCATTACTGGAGCAGAGCCGCAAAACAGGTATCCTTTTTTTAGCCTGCGGCAGTTCCTATCATGCAGCACTGACTGTCCGTTATCTGGTGGAAGAGCATCTGAACATACCAGTCCGGCTGGAGGTGGCTTCAGAGTTCAACTATATGCATCGTTTACCTCCCTGCAAACTGGCCGTGGTGCTCAGCCAGTCAGGTGAAACAGCAGATGTTTTACGGGCGATGCGCCGCTTAAAGCAAGCCGGCTGTATGGTGGTAGCCATAACAAATGTAGCCGGCAGTACGGCTGCCCGTTTGGCAGATCATACTATATATACTCAGGCAGGGCCGGAGATAGGGGTGGCGGCTACTAAGAGCTTTGTTGCCCAGCTGACAGTTCTGTATTTTTTGTGTTTTGCCTGTGCCTCTGCTGCAAACCCGCGTTATCAGGATTATCTAAGCACTATGCGTCTTTTGCCCAGTGTTGTTCAAAGAGTATTTGGTAGCCAGCAAAACATTAAAGAGGCTGCTTTAGAAATAGCCAAAGCTAATAGCGTCTTTTTTATAGGGCGGGGGATTAACTATCCCATAGCCCTTGAGGGTGCTTTGAAACTCAAGGAGATTTCGTATATTCATGCGGAGGGTTATGCGGCAGGGGAACTTAAACACGGACCGTTTGCATTGCTTTCTCCGGAAACACCTGTGCTGGCATTGGTAAGCCGTGACCAAACCTACGAAGCTATGCTGACCGGGCTGAGGGAAATAAAAGTGCGCCGTGCCCCCCTGATTGTTATCGGTGAAGCTGGAGACGAACAGCTTGGCCAGTTAGCAGATAGGGTAATAAGCCTGCCGTCTTTCAGCCGTCTGTTTAGTCCCATACTTTTTACTGTAGTACTGCAGCTACTGGCATATTACGTAGCCTGTGAGTTGGGCTGTTCCATTGATACTCCCCGGAATCTGGCTAAGAGTGTCACTGTCGAATAGTCTTATTCAGATTACAAACAGCCCGGTAAGGTCTGTCTGGTCAATGATATGCCCTTCCATAGCTCTTAAGAGGTCTGTTTGGTGACAGCCGGCTTTCAGTTTAAGTGCGGTATCCAGTGCAAACAGGCGGAAATGATAGTGGTGCACCCGGTTGGGTGGGGGATAAGGACCTGTATAACCTATTTCGCCGGCACTGTTTAATCCCTGACGGATACCATCCGGCAGGTTGGGTTCAGTGGGAACAGCTTCGGGCAGGCTGTTACGATTGGAAGGGATATTGTAGATAAGCCAGTGGGTAAAGGCTTTGGAAGCGTCCGGGTCTTCCAGTATTAGGGCCAGGCTGTTGGTGCCCTGCGGTAGTTTCATCCAGTGGAGGGGTGGTGAAATATTGCCGCCCAAACCGGAAAAACGGCGGGGAATATACTCTCCGCAGGCAAAAGCGCTACTACCCAGAAGCATATCCGCCTCCTTTACGTATTGTCTATGCAATACTCCAGTTCATCCAGGCCGGTTATCCTGCGGCAATCACTTAAATCAATATAGCAGTTACGCCGGTCAAGCAGAATGGGATTCAGCCCGACATTCATCGCTCCTATATAATCTACCTGATACTGGTCACCTATGTATAGTACCTCTTTGGCGGCAAGGCCGCTTTTTTCCAAAGCCGCCTGAAAAATAATGGGATTGGGTTTGGTTACACCTACATCCTGAGATATTACTACTGTTTCCAGATAGGCATCCAGTCCGGTCTTATTGAAGAGTTCGGACATATCTTTATCTGCGTTTGAAATCAGCCCTATTTTCAGGTTTCGGTTTTTCAGGTTCTTCAGGCAGGGTATTACATCCTGGTAGAGAGTCATTTCCCATTTCAGATTTTTCCAGCGGCCAATCAGGTTGGTTATCAGCTCGGGTGACGCCTCAATGTCTATTGCCTCAAGAATAATCCGGTAATAGTGGCTCCAAACTGCCATCTGTTCTGCTTTTTCCCGCAGGCTTATAGGGCTTTGGGCATTTTGCTGGTAAAAATATTCGTCCGCTTTGTTCATAGGCAGGTAGAGGTCATCTTCTATTATCGTGTAGCCCATCTCCGAAAGCAGCTTTTGAGTCATCTCTTCACGGCTGGGCTGGTAGCCTATCAGGGTATTATACAGGTCAAAGAAAACACCTTTTATCATTTGGTACTCCAGGGTAGTATTTCGCATTCCATTCTAGACCAATAAAATAAGTTAAAGCAAATTCAGCCAATCTTTAGCATATTTTCATGGCAATATTCATTGACGCAGTTGTGTAACCACTGGTATGATAAGCAATTATGGAACCAAGAATACAATTATTCCCCAAAAACACTGAAGTAAAAAATAATCATCTGGTTATTGGCGGAGCGGATGTTACCGGGCTTTGTGCCAAGCATGGCACGCCGCTTTATATCTTTGACGAGTCTACCATCCGCCAGAATTGCCGAGATTTCAAGCGGGAATTTTCACGCCGCTATGCTGACAGTTCTGTCAGTTACGCTTCGAAAGCCTTTTTACATCCGGCTTTATTGAAAATATTGGCCGAAGAAGGTATGAGTCTGGATGTGGTTTCAGGCGGAGAGCTTTCCATAGCCAATAATGCCGGTTTTCCTATGGATATGGTTTATTTCCACGGAAATAACAAATCTGCCGAGGAACTTCGGCTGGCACTCCGGCTGCATGTAGGGCGGATTGTAGTAGATAGTTTTGATGAAATCAAATTGCTTTCAAAATTGGCGGATGAAAGCGGGCACATACCGGATATACTCCTCAGGCTTACCCCCGGAGTTGATGCCCACACTCACCACCATATTACTACCGGCAAGCTGGATTCGAAGTTTGGTTTTCCTCTGTTCCAGGCAGCTGAAGCGGTAGGTCTGGCTATGGCTCAGGCCAGCTTAAATCTGGTAGGGTTTCATTTCCATATCGGTTCCCAGATATTTGAAACTCAGCCCTTCCTTGATGCCATAGATTTGGTATTGGATTTTGCCGCTCAGGTTCAGGAACGTTATGGCTTTGACATAGAAGAACTGGATATCGGCGGCGGCTATGGTGTTCAGTACGAAGTAGACAAGCCTGCACCTGCGGTATCGGTTTATGCAGAGGCTATCGGTGCTAAGATTGTAGCTAAATGTCATAGTTTGAAACTGGCCCCTCCAAGCCTGAATATTGAACCGGGACGGGCTATCATCGCTCAGGCAGGGGTTGCATTGTATACGGTAGGGGTTATCAAAGATATCCCCGGCATTCGTCTGTATGCCTCGGTGGACGGGGGCATGGGGGATAATATCCGCCCGGCTTTGTATGAGGCAAAGTACGAAGCTGTGGTGGCAAACAATGTACAATCTGCTGAAAAGCAAAAGGTAACTATAGCCGGCAAGTTTTGCGAATCCGGTGATATACTTATAACCGATATTGAGCTGCCTGTCCTCAAGACAGGTGATATACTGGCAGTGCCCTGCTGCGGGGCTTACTGTTTGCCTATGTCCAGCAATTACAACGGCTATCAGCGCCCGGCGGTAGTAATGCTGAAAAATGGTGAAGACCGCCTGATACGGCGGCGTGAAACTGTGGAAGACCTTAGCCATCTGGATTCGGTCTAAGCCGGGTTTTCATATGTGGCGGATAATAGGTCAGGACAAGGTCGTCTCCTTTCTGGGTAACAGCCTCGGTCAGGATAAACTGTGCCATGCTTACGTATTTTACGGCCCGTCAGGGGTAGGTAAACAGCGGATGGCTCTAACTTTTGCTCAGGCACTTAATTGTCAGGCATCACAGCCCCCGTGTCAGGAATGTTTGGTTTGCGAGCGTATTTTATCTGGCAATCACCCTGATATTATCCATCTGGAGTTGCTTTCGGCCGAAGATGCCTCTGACGGCAAGGCCAAAGCTGAAATAGGTGTTAAACAGGTAGAGGATATCCAGCGTGCCGCCAGTTTGCCTCCGTTTGAGGGAAAGTACAAGGTTTTTATTATTCACCATGCAGAAAAACTTTCACAGGAATCTTCAAATCGCCTTCTAAAGACACTGGAAGAGCCCGGTTCCCTGAATATATTTATTTTGCTGACCGCTGATAAATCACTTTTGCTGCCCACTGTGATTTCGCGTTGCCAGATTCTGGAGTTAAGATACGTTGAGATAAACCTTATCCGGGATGCTTTGCTTGAACAGGGTTTGGCTGAAGAAAAAGCCGAGCTTCTGTCTCACCTGAGCCACGGCAGAATAGGCTGGGCGATGGAAGCAGCGTCAAACCCTGAAATTTTGGAAGAACGTAAAGCTAATTTAGAAAAGATTATATTGGTACTGGGGCAGGACGAAGAAGAACGTTTTGATTATGCTTCTGATATCTCAAATCTGTTTGCTCAAAACCATATGGCGGCTGAAGCTGTACTGGATATGTGGCTAGCCGTATTTAGGGATATGCTTCTGCTGAAGGCTGATGCCAGCCAAAACATGACTAATATTGATTATAAAGATATACTATACATGGCCTCTGATAAACTTGGGCTTGCAGATATACGCATTGCTATAGATAATATACTTAAAGCCCGAAGCCAGCTGCGGGCGAATGCCAATCCCAGACTGTGTCTGGAGGTGCTTATGCTTAGTTTACCCTTGGTAAAGGAAGGACTATAAAGATGGTCAATATTGTCAAGATACGCTATAAACAGGCCGGCAAGATATATTATTTTGACCCGGCCGGTTTTGAACTTTACCCGTATGACTGTGTAGTGGTGGAAACCAGCCGTGGCGAAGAACTGGGCTGGGTGGTTGCCTCTCCTTCACAGGTAGAGGAGAGCAGTCTGGAACAGCCGCTGAAGCCTGTTATCCGTTTGGCTACCGCTGAAGATATGGCCCGCGAACGCCAGCTGGAAGAGAAAAACCAGAGTGCAGTCGCGGAATGTGTGGAATTGGTAGACAGGCTGAATTTGCCCATGAAACTTATAAGGGCGGAATACAGTCTGGATGAAAACCACGTAACCATATATTTTTCCGCCGAAGACAGGGTGGATTTCCGTGAACTGGTCAGGGAAATTTCACGCAAGCTGAGAGTCAGGGTAGAGCTTCGGCAGATTGGCCCGCGGGATGAGGCTAAGATGGTGGGTGGTTACGGCAGGTGCGGACGTGAACTTTGTTGCTGCAGTTTCCTGAGTGAGTTTGACCCGGTGTCTATAAAAATGGCTAAAGAGCAAAATCTGCCGCTCAATCCCCAGAAGATTTCAGGTGTTTGCGGCAGGCTTCTTTGCTGCCTTGATTATGAATATGAAACCTACAAAGCCGCCAAGGCTAAGATGCCTAAGGACGGGCTGAAGGTAATCACCCCGGTAGGCAAAGGCGAAGTGGTTGGCGGTAACCCCTTGGAAGAAATGGTATTTGTACTGCTGGAAAGCGGGGCTAATGCCGAAGTGCCTTTGAAGGATATCCGCCCTGACAAAGAAGGCCGCCGCCCTGATGCCTCGCTACACCGCTAATTTGGGTTCGTCTTCAAGCCCAAGGTAAGGACGCCATTCATGGCGTATACTGCCGTTTGATCTGGGCAGTGAATAACCGTATCTGTACTGGGGTACTCCCGGAGCACTCATAAGCTTCATATGGGCTTGTTCGGGGGTGCGGCCGGCTTTATGGCGGTTGCAGTGCAGACAGGCGGTTACCACATTTTCCCAAACATGGGGTCCCCCCTGATGCTTGGGATTAACATGGTCTATAGTCAACTCAAGGTCTCTGCGTCCGCAGTACTGGCAAGTGTGTTTATCACGGCTGAATATTTCAGCCCGGTTTAGCTTGGGGCGGAGGGGCGGGTGTTTTATGAGGCAGGAGAGGCGTATAACTGATGGCAAGGCAAAACGGTCTTTTTCAGAGTGCCAGAAACCTGACCCGTTTTCCAACATTTCAGCTTTGCTCTGGTAAATAAGCAAAACAGCCCTCCGTACGTGGCATACGTTTAGTGGCTGATAGTCTTGGTTTAAGACCAGTACCTGATGGTTGTCCATCAAACACCGCTTTCCCTTGAAAGATTAAGTTTATTCTAAACAAAATCTCATAACTGGGCAAGTTTGTTCGCTTAGCGTTGGGGGCGGGTAGTCCTGTTCATACGGGATACCGGGCGCTGTTTTTGCTGGCCGGTGCTGTCACAGCGGAAATTAGGGGCGGTGATGTTAAACACCATGCTTATCTGTGGGTCAACGAAGCGTGAGCTTATGGCTATCTCTATCTCACTCAACTGACATCTGGTGGTAATCACCGTAGCCAGTCGGCGGTTATAACGGTAATTTATTACCTGATATAGTTTTTCCTGAGCCCAGGGAGTGCTTGATTGTTCGCCGAAATCATCCAGTACCAGCAGTTTGGCGTTTTTAACCGCATCAAACATCTGGTCGTAAGAGGTTTTACTCTCAGGGCTGAAGGTTGAACGCAGGTGGTCTAAAAATTCGGGTACGACCACAAACATAGCGGGTTTGCCTTGACGGTAACGTTCATTGACAATAGCTGATGCCAGATGGGTTTTACCGCAGCCGGTTTCACCTTGAAACACCAGCCAGCTTTCAGGGTTTCGGGAAAATTCCAGAGCCAGATTGTAAGCGGCATCTATATTTTGGCGTTGTTCCGCAGTCAAGTTTGCACGCTTGTGGTCATAATTTTCAAAGGTCATTTTCTTTTGAAGCGCCAGAGCATTATCCCAGCGGTATTCCAGGGTGTCTTCCGGGTTTGAGGCAACCGGATATATTCTGGATACAGATTTATCCAGCAGACGGCTCTGGATACGGGAATCAAGCTCGTTTATAGGTGTAGACAGGGTAATAATAGTGGGCAGTTCCTGACTGAAACGGTAAGTAAGCAACTGGTCAAGTTTTTCTTTTGACCAGTCCGAACCGCTCTGAACGGTAAGGTCGTCTATTATCAGCAGGGGTGCGTTTTTGAGGATATCAAAGCTCTGACTGTAACCGGACTCGCTGTCAGGCTCAAAAGATTTTTTCAGGTCATCTATCAGTTCAGATGCTCTTTTATAAAGAACCGGCTGCCCCATGGAAAGGCGTTTATTGGCAATAGCAGCTGCTAGATGGGTTTTGCCTGTACCGCTTGGTCCGGTGAAAACCAGCCAGCCGGAGGGGTTGAAAGCATAATCCATGGCGGCCTCGTAGGCTTGCTTAAATGTATTCTGACTGTGCGGGTCATCAGTTTTACCCAGCGAATTCAGTTTTTCAAAGGTGTATTTTTGCAGACCTCCCAGACAGCTATAGGTAAGCAGCCGTTTTTCCCTGTCCGCACCGGATTCGGACTGGGTGCACTGGCAGGGGATTACACGGCTAAAATCCGTTACCCCTTCGGCGGAAACAGGGTACACGAATTTTGCCCCTTTACATAACGGGCATGTGTTTGCCTCGGCCGCTTTGTCCGCCTTACCTTTGGACGAGGTGGTCGAAGAGCTGCCCTTTATATTTATCTGTTTCCCCAGTATGTCCTTTATGTGTTCCACTGCTTTTTCCCTGACTTGACCAATTTTCCAGTATTCGTTCTATATAACGCCAGTTGCGTTTATTCAAGCTGACCGCCTCTTTTATGGCTTCGGCAATCCATTCTTCGGGGTAGAGTTTTTCCGCCTCTTTCAGGTTATCTGCCAGCATGGGGGTCAGCATGCCTATATTCTGTTCGTAGAGTTTAAATATATTTGGCTGTTCGGCTTGGCCGCTTATTACTTCGGTTGAGGCTTCTTTTAAGCCGGGCAAAACCAGATTGCCGGTTTTTATCTTTTCCACCACTGCCGCTTCTGATTCGGCATTTATGAAATAAAGCTGGTGGTGGTGTTTGCCGCTTTTTACTTCCAGCCCCAGCAGGGTTCCCCGTTTTACGGCCATTTGGAGGGCTTTTTCTAGTGATTGCAGGCTTTCATCCCGCGTTTTGCCCAAGGCTTTTACCAGGGTTTCTTCGGCTGCCAGTTCAGCCAGTGTGGTGTATCTGGGGTAGCCTTTTTTTGCCTGAATAAGGCTGAATACCGTCAGGCTTACTTTCAGTTCGGCCATATCTTCTATCAGGGGAGCTACCCGGTGGATAAAAAAGCGGGATACGGGGGTAAACTCCTGTCTGGCGGGGAATAATGGCGCATTGCTCATAAGAAGCTAGGCTCCGTGCTTGACCCCAGATTTTCAAAGCGGGTCAAGTCATGCCGGAAGCGGCACTTTACAGTGCCGATAGGGCCGTTACGGTGTTTGGCTATGATAATATCCGCAATTTCGCGCGGGTATTCCTGGTCAGGGTGGAGGTTTGCCCATTCATCTTCTTTATAATAAAACTCGTCACGGTATATAAAGACCACTATATCCGCGTCCTGTTCAATAGAGCCTGATTCACGCAAATCTGAAAGCTGTGGTTGATGGGACGAGCGGAATTCCGGGGCGCGGGAAAGCTGGGATATAGCTATAACCGGCACGTTCAGTTCGCGGGCAATACCTTTCAGCGAACGGGAGATATAGCTTATTTCCTGTACCCGGTTTTCTTTGCCGCTGCCCTCACCCTGAATAAGCTGCAGGTAGTCCACAATAATAAGGTCTATATTTTGTTCATAGCGCAGCCGCAGGGCTTTACTCCGTATTTCGGCCACCCTTATCTGGGGTGAGTCATCTATAAAAATGGGCGCTTCAGAAAGTACGCCGATGGCATCCATTATTTTACGCTCTTCGTCAGGGCTGCTTTCATTCAGGCGGATGGAACGTGAATTTACCGCGGCTTCGTTGGAAAGCAAACGCTGCACCAGAGACTCACGGGACATTTCCAGACTGAATATGGCGGTGCAAGCCCTCTGTTCAACCGCCGCATTCCGGGCAATATTCAAAGCCAGCGAGGTTTTTCCCATGGAGGGGCGTCCCGCCATAATGATAAGGTCTGAACGCTGCAGCCCGCCTAAGAAGGTATCCATGCCGGTCAGCCCGGTAAGTACATGGGGTATGGCCTGGTAACCCTCGCTGCCGGGTATGGGCACAGGTTCAAAATATTTATCCAGAATATTTTTAATATGGGTAAAGCCCAGACTGGAGCGTTCATGGCGCAGGCGGAATAATAAATCTTCGGCTTTGCCCAGTGAATCCGATACGTCAGGGTCGGCCTTAAATCCCAGTTCGCTTATTTTTTGGCCTGCCTCAATTAGCTGGCGCATGACCGAAAGACGGTAAACTATGCGGGCATAGTGTTCAATATCCAGTGAGGTCGGCACTACCGTAACCACATGGCTCAGGTAAGCTGACCCGCCGCATCTTTCCAGCTTGCCCAGCCGTTCCAGTTCCTGGGCTACGGTAACCTGATTGATGGCTTCACTCCGCCCGTAAAGGGACATGCAGGCTTCAAAGATAAGGCGGTTGGGTTCGGTGAAGAAGTCCTGCGGCTTTAAGATGGGTATAATATCAAAAATAGCCTGCCCGTCTATCAGCAGAGAGCCGCTTACCGATTCCTCGGCATCTACATCATAAGGGGGCATTTTGGCATCAAGCAACTAAGTGTTCTCCTCAGCGGTGATTATCAGGTTTATTTTAGATGATAAATCTTTATTAAAACGGATAACTACTTCGTAGTTGCCCAGCTGACGGATAGGTTCGGCCATCTCCAGTTTGCGTTTGTCTATGGCTTTGCCGGTTTGTTTTTCAATCTCAGCGGCAATTACAGTGGTAGTTATTTGGCCGTAAAGTTTATCTTTTGCACCGGTCTTGGCCTTGATGCTTACATTAGTGCCGTCAAGCTCTTTGGCTAACTGCGCCATTTCAGCTTCGGCTTTAGCTTTGCGGCGGCCTTCAGCCGCCTGTTTGGCTGCTATTTCGCTGGTTACCGAGGCAGAAGCCGGCATAGCCAGTTTGTTGGGTATAAGATAGTTACGGGCATAGCCGTCATTTACTTCTTTTACATCCCCGGTTTTCCCTCTGCCGGGTACATCTTTCAGAAAAGCAACCTTCATGCCAACCCCTTTTTAATTTACTATTATACTGGAAAAGCGTACCGGTTTTGTACTCTTAAATAATATAATTTATCGGTCAAGATAGCGTTTGGCGGAAAGGGCGGCAACTGCCCCATCTCCGGCGGCGGATATAACCTGCCTGATTGAGCCGCTTCGGATATCCCCGGCACAGAGTATGCCGCTTACTGATGTTTCCATCTGGTCATTTACCAGTATACTGCCGTTTTTATCCATATCCACCACCCCCTTCAGGTAGGCGGTATTCGGCTGTAAGCCCACGGCTACAAAAAGCCCGTTTACCGGCAGGTCAGATGTTTTTTGGGTTTTAAGGTTATTTAATGAGAGTGACTGAATACTGTCTTTGCCGTTTATGGCAGTGATTACCGTATCCAGCACCATTTCAATATTGCCCTTGCTTTTTGCTTTATCTATTAATACCGCATCTGCCCGGAAACCCTGCCGGCGATGAATCAGGTAAACTTTTTTTGCAAACTCGGACAGGTGCAGGGCTTCGTAAATTGCCATGTTTCCCCCGCCTACTGCTGCAACAACCTTGTCATTGTAAAAAGGGGCATCACAGGTGGCACAGTAGGAAACACCCCGTCCTGAAAACTCCTCTTCACCGGGAACGCCCAGCTTATTGCGTTCGGTTCCGCCGCAGATAATAATACAACGCCCGCTTAGTTTGCCAGCTTCGGTGCTAATTTCAAAGCTGTCTTTGGCTTTATTAAGGGCAGTTACCTCTGCCGAAGTTATCTCCGTCCCGTATTTTTCGGCTTGTATTTGCATTTGTTGGGTCAGGTCAAAACCGGTGATACCCTCCGGGAAGCCGGGGTAGTTATCCACTTTTTCCGAACGGGTTATCTGCCCGCCAATAAATGCGCGTTCAATAACCAGTGTCTTAAGTTTTGCCCTGCCGGTATACAGAGCGGCAGTCAGCCCGGCCGGGCCTCCGCCTATAATTATTACGTCATACAGGGGTGTTGACATGGTTCTGGTCTCCTTCCGTAGCTGTTAGGGTGCGCAAGCGTACATCTTCGGCAATCAGCTTATCCACCCCTTTTTCGGCAGTGCGTTTAGCCAGACCGATAGCATTTTTGATAGCTCTGGCATGGCTTCGGCCGTGGGCAACTATAACTGTTCCTTTTACTCCCAGCAGGCAGGCACCGCCGCATTCTTCAAAATCCATGCCTTTTACCATAGAGCCCAAGCCTACGTCAGCCAGCAAAGCTCTGCCTCTCAGGTGGGCGGCACTGTCAATGGCATGGCCTACTTTCCGCAGCTTAAGCAGGGCATCCCCCAGCCCCTCCAACGTTTTGAGTACAACGTTTCCGGTAAAGCCGTCTGTTACAATCACATCCGCTTTATTAAGGGAGATATCATGCCCCTCTATATTGCCGATAAAATTCAGTTGGCTCTTTTTTAGCAGCTGGTGGGTTTCCAGTGTGAGCTTGGTACCCTTGGCTTCCTCTTCCCCGTTATTCAGCAGCCCAATTCGGGGTTTTTCAAGTCCCAGCACCTGCTTGGCATAAATATTGCCCAGGTGGGCGAATTCATCCAGATGGTTGGGGCGGCACTCGGCATTTGCACCGGCATCTATCAGCAGGGAAGGGATGTGGGGGCGGGTGGTAATAATGGCACCCAGTGCCGGGCGTTCAACCCCGTCTATTTTGCCCAGAATAAAAAAGGCGGCAGCCAGCACCGCACCGGTGTTACCGGCAGAGATGAAGGCATCTGCCTTGCCCTGTTTGACCAGGGAAGTGCCAATAACAATAGCTGACTTAGGTTTGCCCTTGATTGCTTCCACCGCATGTTCGTTAAAGGTAATGGTTTGGGGGCAATGGACTATTTCTATAGGGTATTTCTTCAGGTAGTGTCCCGCATGGACGTGAATAACCTCTTTTTTACCCAGCAGGATAAGACCAATTTTGTACTCCTGGGCAGCCTTAAGTGCACCTTTGATAATTTCCTTCGGGGCGTAGTCACCCCCGTCTACATCTACCGCTATTATCATCTATATCCTCTTTGAAAATTCATCTTAATAAAACCGGGACTATACTTTCTCCCGGAGAAAAGGGGTTTCAAACCCCCGAAAGTTGGTGGGCTTGGCTGGACTATTCGTCTCTCTTTCCTGACAAAGCAGCAAAGCCGCACCCAAAGCCCCGGTTATTTCCGGCCGGGGCGGGACTATCAGTGAAAAACCCAGTTCTTCTTCAAAGGCTTTTTTCATAGCCGGGTTCCGGGCAACCCCACCCTGAAAAACCACCGGCTGGCGGATTTCCTTGTGCAGCCCCAGGTCATTCAGATAATTTCTGACAAGAGCTTTACATAAACCGTAAACAATATCGGGACGGCTGCTGCCGGTTTGCTGAAAGTGAATCATATCTGATTCTACAAATACCGTGCAGCGTCCTTTAAGTTCAATAGGGTTTTGGCTGAAATGAGCCAGTTTCCCCATTTCCTCCAGTGAAAGGTTAAGCCTGCGGGATTGGTGCTCCAGAAAGCTGCCGGTGCCGGCGGCACAGACAGTATTCATGGCAAAATCAGATACAAACCCGTTTTCCAGCAGGATAAGTTTGCTGTCCTGCCCGCCAATCTCTATTACTGTTTTTACATCGGGTATCAGGTGGGCAGCCGCTTTGGCTTGTGAGCTGATTTCGTTTTTGACCATATCTGCACCCACTGCTTCGGCTACCAGCTCACGGGCACTGCCGGTTACGGCCACTCCCAATACGCTGGTATCTTCCGGCAAACGGTGTTGTAATTGTCTCAGCCCCGTCCGCAGTGTACTTAGCGGGTCTCCGGCTGTAGGCAGATATATCCAGTCTGCCAGTTCGGCAGACGGTGACAGGCATATTATTTTGGTAGATACGGAACCGCTGTCAATGCCCAGAAAAATGTTCATCTAAATAACCTGTGGCCGGAAGTGTCAGGCGGATGGCCGGGTAGATTTTTGAAATTCTGTTCGTACTTTATCCAGATTGGCTGGGTTGCCGAGTAAATCAGCTGCGGTCATAGCCATAGCCTTGGCGGCATCTAGAGCACCTTTAATACCCTTTGACGAACAGGCGGCAGAAGCAAATTCTTCGGTATGGCCGGAAACTTCTTTACGGGTGATGGAGTAATACCCATGCAGGCTGGGTACAATTTGACTGACGTTGCCCATGTCAGTACTTCCAAAATTCATCTCAGGGTCTTCGAGCAAAGTCTTGCGGCTCAGCATATCCATGTTTGTTACATATAAATTTGCCAGTGTTATGTTGTTATTCATGGGGGCATATATGGATTTATCAAAGCGGTATTCCAAACGGGCACCGGTAGCCTGAGCGGCAGATTTAAAGCAGTCCAGCACCCTATCCATCAGCTCTTTAAGGTAGGGCATAGTCTGGGAGCGTATCAGGAAAGTGCCGGCGGAATGTCCCGGTACGATATTAGCCGCTTTGCCCCCGTCGGTAATAATGCCGTGAATACGGGCACCCGGCTCTATGTGCTGGCGAAGTGAATTGAGGCTGGTATAGGCCAGCACTATGGCATCAAGTGCGTTTATGCCTTTATCAGGGTGAGCGGCGGCATGGGATTCTTTACCGAAATACTCTACATTCAGGGTAACACAGGCAAGTGCCTGAGTGGTGGCAATATCATCATTGCCGGGGTGGGCTATAAGCGCCGCATTCAGTTCTTTAAATATACCCTTTTCTACCATCTGTATTTTTCCGCCGCTAAGTTCTTCAGCCGGAGTGCCGATAAGACACACCGTTCCTCCGTAAAGTTTGGCGGCCATACGGGCGGCTATGACTGCACCTGCTGCCGAGGTGGCAATAAGGTTATGGCCGCAGGCATGACCCAGCTGGGGCAGGGCGTCATACTCAGCCAGAAAACCTACTACCGGTTTGCCCTGACCAAAGGTGGCTTTAAAGGCAGTCTTGAGGCCGCCTAAATTTTTTTCAATGCTGAAGTTGTGTCTGGACAGGTATTCGCACAACCATTCTACAGCTTTATATTCCTGATAGCCCAGCTCAGGGTTGGCATGCAGCTTAAGAGACAGCTCTTCCAAACTGCCCTTTTCAGTGTCAATCATTTTAATAACGGCACTTTTGATATTGGCAAGATTGTTATCTGACATTGGCCTGATTATATCCCAAACCAGCCCGAAATACCATTTACTTTCCTGTTTTGTGTGATCAACGGAAGGAGGAAATCCTTTCTGAAAGTCAGGCAAAGTAGTGTTATGGCTTCGGTATGGGTTTGGTCTTGGCTTGTTAAGCATTATGGTGTAAAATATTAGAACACATGTTTTGATTTGCCCTTACAAATAAATGAACAGGAGACCATACCTGTGGCTCAGGAATATATAAAGATAAAAGGTGCCCGCGAACACAACCTCAAAAATATAGATGTTCAGATTCCCCGTGACAAGCTGGTGGTTGTGACCGGGCTTTCGGGGTCAGGTAAGAGTTCACTGGCTTTTGATACCGTTTATGCCGAAGGTCAGCGCCGTTATATGGAGTCTCTTTCATCATACGCCCGCCAGTTTCTGGGCAGGATGGAAAAACCGGATGTAGACCATATAGAGGGGCTTTCTCCGGCTATAGCCATTGACCAGAAGGGCGTCAGCCACAACCCCCGTTCTACCGTGGGTACGGTAACTGAAATATATGATTATTTGCGTTTGTTGTTTGCCCGTACCGGTCACCCTCACTGCCCTGAGTGCGGCAAGGAGATTTCCGCCCAGAGCGTGGAACAGATAACAGATGCCGTTCAAACTCTTGCGGAGGGTACAAAAATACTTATTCTGGGGCCGCTGGTGCGGGGGCGCAAGGGCGAGTATGCCCAGATGTTTAAAGACCTGCGTAAGTCAGGTTACGCCAGAGTGAGGGTAGACGGGCAGATCAGGGATTTGTCTGAAGAAATAGAGCTGGATAAAAATAAAAAACATGATATAGAAGCCGTAGTAGACCGGTTGGTGGTTGGTCAGGCAGGTGGGCAGGGGCGGATTGCAGATTCGGTTGAAACTGCCCTGAAACTGGGCGGCGGGCTGGTAATAATATCTGTGGTAGACGGGCAGGATATGCTTTTTTCAGAAAAATTTTCCTGTGCTGACTGCGGGGTAAGTCTGGGTGAGATAGAACCCCGGACTTTCAGCTTTAATACCCCCCACGGTGCCTGTCCAACTTGTATGGGACTTGGTGCCAAGATGGAGCTTGACCCTGATTTAATCATACCGGACAAGAGCTTGTCTCTGGCTGACGGGGCTATCAGCCCATATCAAACTCAAAACTGGTATTTCGGGCAGGTGGAAGATTTAGCCCGCCGGGCGGGTTTTTCGGTTAATAAACCTGTCTCTACTTTTACTCCCGCCCAGATGCAGGTACTGCTTTATGGTGAGGGCGGTGATATTCATAAATACCGCAACCGTTACGGGCGGGTACGGGAATATACCAGCGGTTTTGAGGGGATTATACCCCGTCTGGATAGGCTTTATCGTGACAGCGAATCTCAGGGGGTAAGGGAAAGCATTGAAAAATACATGCTGGCCAGCCCGTGCCAGGCCTGCGGCGGTAAAAGGCTTCGCAAGGAAGCCTTGTCAGTAAAAATAGGCGAGCTTAATATTGCTGATGTTGCGGCCATGTCTGTAGATGAGCAGTTTAAGTGGGCAAATGAACTGGCTGGCAAGAATACCATATTTAACAAACGCGAACAGCTTATTGCCGCCCAGATACTCAAAGAGATACGTTCACGTTTGGGTTTTTTAAACAATGTAGGTTTGGAATACCTGACTGTAGACCGTATTGCCGGCACGCTTTCCGGCGGTGAAGCCCAGCGGATACGTCTGGCATCCCAGATAGGCTCAGGGCTGATGGGGGTGCTGTATGTTTGTGATGAACCTACTATAGGCTTGCATCCCGCAGATGATACCCGTCTGGTGGAAACCCTGCAAAAGCTGCGTGATTTGGGCAATACCATACTGGTAGTGGAGCATGATGAATCCGTGATGCGGGCAGCGGACTATATTATAGATATGGGGCCGGGGGCAGGTGAACACGGCGGGCGGGTAGTGGCTACCGGTAATATTACCGAAATAATGCAAAACCCGGCTTCGCTAACCGGTCAATATCTTTCGGGTGTTAAGGTCATTCCTGTTCCCGAAAAACGGCGGGACGGTAACGGACAGGAAATAGTAGTATTGGGTGCCCGCCAGAATAACCTGAAAAATATAGACGTACATATTCCGCTTGGCAAGCTGGTCTGTGTCAGCGGCGTATCTGGCAGCGGCAAATCCACACTGGTTACCGATATACTTTTTAAACATCTGGCGCAGGTATTTTACGGGGCAAAAGACCGGGCGGGCGGAGCGGATGCTATAACCGGCACGGAACATATTGATAAAATAATAGAGATTAACCAGTCACCCATCGGGCGGACACCCCGTTCAAATCCGGCCACCTATACCGGGGCATTTACCCATATAAGGGAACTGTTTGCCTCTGTGCCTGAAGCCAAAGTGAAAGGCTACGGACCGGGGCGGTTTTCATTTAACATAAAAGGCGGCCGCTGCGAGACCTGCGGTGGTGAGGGTTATATCCAGATAGAAATGCAGTTCCTGCCGGATGTGACTGTGCCCTGTGAGGTCTGTCACGGGGCGCGTTATAACCGTGAAGTGCTGGAGATAAAATTTAAAGACAAGACCATTGCCGATGTGCTGGATATGACGGTGGACAGGGCACTGGAATTTTTTGAAAATTTCCCCAAAATTAGTTCCAAGCTCCAAACATTGCAGGACGTGGGTTTGGGATATATCCGCATCGGCCAGCCGGCACCCACCTTATCCGGGGGTGAAGCCCAGCGCATCAAGCTGGCAACCGAGCTTTCCAAGCGGGCTACCGGGCGGACTTTATACATATTGGACGAACCTACCACCGGGCTTTCTTTTGAAGATGTGGCGGCGCTTTTGCGGGTGCTCCAGCGGCTGGTGGACAGCGGCAATACGGTGGTTGTGATTGAACACCAGCTGGACGTTATTAAAAATGCCGACTGGATTATAGACCTGGGGCCGGGTGCGGGCGTAAAAGGCGGGCAGATTGTGGCTGAGGGCATTCCTGAGGAGATTGCCTTAAACAAAGCTTCTGTGACAGGTAAATACCTAAGGCGGGTTTTGCCGAAAATTAAACCGGCTTAAGAAATTACGGTCTGCTGTCAGGCGGCAGTGGCAAATTTATGAAGACTAATCAGCGGAGAGATAAATATGGACAGGCAGCTTGCTTTAGCTGAAGTGGAAAAACGGATAGAAAATAAAAATCTGGTCAAACATATGCTGGCGGTTGAGGCCGTGATGAAAAGTTTGGCCGTATATTTCGGTGAAAACGAAGACGAATGGGCTATGGCAGGGCTTATACATGACATAGATCTGGGTGAAGTAAAAGACGATATGTCACTTCACAGTAAACGCAGTGCCGAGATTGCCGCGGTTTTAGGCGTAAATGACGCTATTTGCAGGGCTATTCTGGTGCACAATTCGGCTCATGGCATACTTCCTGAAAGCCGTATGGAAAAAGCTTTGTTCTGCGCTGACCCTATAACTGGGCTTATTACAGCCGCTGCGTTAGTCAGGCCGGATAAAAAGCTGGCCTGTGTGGAAGCTAAAAGTGTATCCAAACGCTTTAAGGAAAAGTCTTTTGCCGCCGGTGCAAACCGGGAACAGATAGCCGCCTGTTCCGTTTTGGGTTTGGAGCTGGATGAGTTTATCCGTATCTCTCTGGGTGCTATGCAAGCTGTTGCCTCTGATTTAGGGCTTTAAATATTTTCAGCAAACACTTTAACCCTTTGCATTTTGTCCCGCATACGTAATATAATTCTAACATAAGTACTTTATGCTAACGGACAGAAAGAGCAAGGGGAAACTTCTGATGATACTGCGTACCCGTATTAAGGAACTGCGGTCAAGATACAATCTTACTCAGGCTGAGCTGGCTGAGACAGTGGGTGTCAGCCGACAGACTATGCTTTACCTTGAAAAGGGTACTTACAATCCTTCGCTTATTCTGGCTCACAAAGTAGCCAAAGCCCTGCACGCAGATATAGATGACGTTTTTATCCTGCGGGATGTTTAGTTTAAGCGTATAGCTGAGCCTGACGGGGTTTTATCTATCTCAATGCGGGTGGGGAAAGAATCTTTCAGGTCATCTATATGGGTTATGACCAGTATCTTGTCAAACTCATCCTGAATAGAGTTTATAGCCTCTTTCAGGCGTTCAATACCGGTTGAGTCCTGTGTGCCGAAGCCTTCATCAATAATCAGCGTCCGCAAGGGTGCGCCCAGACGGTTTGCCAGCAGGCGTGACAGGGCAATCCTGACCGCAAAATCTATCCTGAAAGCCTCACCCCCGCTGAATGTTTCGTAGTTGCGGGTGCCCAGCTCATCCGAGATATTTATATCCAGCGTCTCGGTCTGGTCTCCCTTTTTGGTGGAACGCTGGGTTTCTATGCTCAGATGCATACGCCCGTCAGTCATCCGTGACAGCAGCAGGTCTGCCCCGCTTTCCAGTTCGGGCAGGGTGTCTTCAATGAGCATGGTCTGGATGCCGTCTTTCTTGCCGAAAGCTCTGGCCAGTTTACCAAAGTAGTATATTTCTTTGGCGGTTTGCTCTTTATCCTGCTCCTGTTTTTTCAGCTTTTTTTCAAGTTCATTCAACTGTTCTTCTTTCTGGCTGAGCGAACCAAGTTGTTGCCTCAAGGTATCCTGTGTTTGGCTGAGTAACTTGTATCCGGCTTCGGCGGTTTCCAGCTCCTGCTCCAGTGCGGGCAGTTCAGTCAGTTCTCTTTGCAGGGTTTGCTGTTCACTCAGTTTAGTATCATGGCGGGCGGTGAGTTCTGCCAGTGCCGAAGTCGTTTTTTCCAAGCTATCTCTTTCTATCGGCAGGCGGCTTTGTGCCTCGTCCAGTTTGCGTTTTTGTTCCTCAAAGTGGGTCAGGCCGGCCAAAGTTTGCTGGTTTTGGGTGTATTCGGCATTATCAAAATTCAGTTCCAGTATCTCTTTTTCAATTACTGCCAGCCTGGCTTGCTCGGAAACGGCATAACTGCGTTCGTTCAGCTGCTTCTCAATATCCGAAATCAGCTCTCTGCCTTTTGCCGCTTTGGTTCCGGCATCTTTGGCGTCTGCAATCCCTTTTTCCAGTACGCTCAGCTGTCCCTCATACTGCCTGCGTTTTTGGTTTAAGCGTTTGGTTTCAGTTTCAATTTGGGCAGTTAAAGTCTGGATATCCAGCCTCAGCTGCTCAAGCTTTAGTTTCAGGCTGCTTTGCTGTTTTCCCTTAGCATCTTGTTCTGTCCGGTATTTGCCGAATACCAGTTTGAGTTTGTCTTGCCCCAGCTCGGTTTCGCACAGGGGGCAGTTGCAGCGGCTTTCACTTGCTTCGATAAGCAGTTTTAGTTTTTCTTCCAGAGAGTTTATTTCTCTGGCTGTACCGGCATACTCGGTCTCTAGTCCGGCTAAACTTCCTTGCATCTCTGCCAGCTTGGTTTGCTTGATTTTTAAGACAGTCTCTTCATTTTCCAGTTCCAGGTGCATCAGGTCTGACTGTTTTTTTTCTTGTTCCAGCCTGCTCAGGGTTTGGGCGGTTTCCTGCCGCATTTTGAGATGTTCCTGATATTTAGTCAGGATGTTTTTCAGGCTGTTTTCCTCTTTATAAACGGCATCTTCAAAGGGTTTTTTGGAACTTTCCAACTGTCTTAGTTTCGCCAGTACGCGATTGTGTTTTTCATACAGACTTTGGCAGGCGGTGTATTCCTGAAAACCTTTAAGGATTTCATCCTTTCGGGCAGAGAGTGATTCAAACATGCTGATACGCTGTTTTATATCCTGTTGATTTTGTGCCCAAAGTGACTGGTCTTTTGATATGTCCCGCAGGTCTTTTTCTATCTGGAGGCAGGCACTTTGTTTGGCATCAAAGGCATGTTTTTTATGCCTGAGGATTTCCAGCTTGGCAATATGGGTTTTCAGTTTCTCCTCACCGTCTGTCAGGCTCAGGCGGGTATTTTTTAAAGCTTCTTCCAGTTCCGGTCTGGATTTCAGCCCTTCTTGGCCGTCTGCAATACTCTGCTCTATAAGCAGTTTTTTAGCCTCTGCCTCGCGTACGGCCTGTCTGGCCAGGTCTTCCAGCTGGTCATATATTTCTAACCCCAGTATATTAGAGAGTACTTCCTTGCGTTTGCCGGGGGGCTGCTGGGTAAACTGGTTGGCATGCCCTTGCCGCAGAAAAGCACTGTTTATAAAGGTGTCATAGTCCATATGCAGTATGGAAATTATCTTTTTCTCTGTTTGGGTCAGGGTATCCCCGGTGATATTCAGGGGTTTCCCATCCTTTATGGAAAACAAGCTTAAAAGGCTTTGCCCGTTTGCTCCGGTCTTTTTGGGGCGTTGGCGTTGGCGGATAACCTGATAAAGTTCACCCGAAATCTCAAAATCTAGGCTGACTTCAGTTTCCTGTTCGTTTAGAGACACTACATCATCATCACTTTTAGCCCGGCTTTTTCCCCAGAGTGCCCAGGTAATGGCATCTATCAGGGCGGATTTACCTGCCCCGTTTTGGCCGCAGATGCAGGCGGTATGCACCCCATTAAAAGAAAAAGGCGGAATTTCGCCGCGGTAGCACATAAAGTTTTTTATTCTGAGTTTGACAGGAATCATAATGCTCTCCAGTTTTACTGCCTATATTTTAGCATAAAAAGGGGAATATAAAGCTATTTTCATAGCTTAATGTGTATTAAAGTATTTGAGATATAGAGCTGCCAGCCAAACGGAATAAAAAACCCCTGCCGTTTGGGGCAGGGGTTGTCTTTAGTTATTAATAAGCAAGCTTATTATTCCAGGTAATCTTTCAGTTTGCGGCTGCGGCTGGGGTGGCGGAGTTTCCGCAGAGCCTTGGCTTCTATTTGGCGGATACGTTCACGTGTTACATTAAATTCTTTGCCCACTTCTTCCAGTGTACGGCTTCGGCCGTCTTCCAGACCAAAGCGGAGCTGAAGTACCCGGCGTTCACGTGGAGTCAGGCTGCCCAGTACTGTATCTATCTGCTCCTTTAGCAGCTGGCGCGAAGCGGCATCCGGCGGAGCCAGAGCGTTCTGGTCTTCAATAAAGTCTCCCAGATGACTATCTTCCTCTTCGCCTATAGGGGATTCCAGCGAAACCGGCAGCTGGGATACCTTGGCAATTTCACGTACCTTTTCAGGCGGCAAATCCATTTCAAGGGCTATCTCATCTGGGGTAGGTTCACGCCCCAGCTTCTGTGACAGCTGCCGGCTTATGGACAGCAGCTTGTTGATGGTTTCCACCATATGGACAGGTATGCGAATAGTCCTGGCCTGGTCTGCAATAGCCCGGGTAATTGCTTGACGTATCCACCATGTGGCGTAAGTGGAAAACTTGAAGCCGCGGTGGAAATCAAATTTTTCCACTGCCCGTATAAGGCCGATATTGCCTTCCTGTATTAGGTCAAGCAGGGGCATGCCTCTGCCGATGTGTTTTTTTGCTACGCTGACAACCAGGCGAAGGTTAGCCTGAATAAGGTGACGTTCAGCTCGTTTGGCATCTATCTCAAGGTTATCCAGATAATATTTCAGGCTGGCCTCATGCCGTTCCAAGTGACTTATAAAGGCAGGGTCGTTGGTATGGTCTGATATTTCCGGTATGGTCATTTTTTCAGGTATGGCATCCAGCACAACCTTGGGCAGAAGGGAGCTGTTTATAGCCAGATTGATAAATGCCTGCTCAATCTCCGCCATGCTCTTGCCGGTATTATCGGAGATATTTTTGGTAAGCTGCTGGTCAATCTCATGGTCAATAGCCGCCCTTAGCTTGGGGTTGTGGATAATAGTTTTCAGACTGGCAGAAGTATCCACCTTTAGTTCCTGCCCCAGTTGGAAAAGCACCTCGGTAGCTTGGGCAAGCTCTCTCAGCATGCACAGGAAAGATTCCGCAGCCGAGGGGTAGCGTCCGCGTTTTTCAAGGCACTCCTGACGGATTTCACGTATGCGTTTGCCTTCTTCCATTTTCTTAGCCAGGGTTTTTTCGTCTTCGGCGGAAAGCAAAGGTACCCTGCCGATTTCATGCAGATACATGCGTACCGGGTCATCTACGATACCCTGGGTATCAACCTGCTCAAGGGGTATTTCAAGGTCAATATTAAGCGGGCCGATTTCTTCATCTGTGTCCGGCATCATATCCGCTTCGGCCGCCAGTTCTTCTTCGGTTAGTTCGGCCGGTATGTCGGTATCGGCTATATCTTTGAGGTCAGGCTCTACCAGTTTGTCACTTTCTGCTTCGGCATCCTGTTCGTCATGGATATCAGCCAGCCCCTGTTCCACATCTTTATCATCATCGATATCGTCAGGGCTAAATTCCTTCTTATCTTTCTCAGCTGGCATTTATTGTCTCCTCTGTTTCTGGTTTCGTCTGTCTTTAAGGCTGAATACACTGCGCAATTCTTCGTTGACCTTTACACACTGGTCATTCAGCGCCTGGTATTCAGCTGTTTCCGGCTGGTTGATTTCACTCAAGGCTTGGTTCAGTTTTACCGCCAAGTTCCTGAGGTATCTTTCTCTCAGCCTCAGGCATAGGTCGCAAAACTTATCCTCTATATTATCATTTGCCGCATTTTTATTCATCAAGTTGTCATAATATTCCCGCAGGTTTTCATCAAGACCCGCCCGCAGGGTATCTTTTTCGGCAGATTGATTATAAACAGTCAGCAATTCCCGGTACTGGGGTATTTCAAGATATTCAGGGTGCAGTTTACCGGCAAAACGGGTAAGCTCTGCTGAGGTGAAAAGCAGACTAAGGGCATATTCCTCCAGAGCCGGGTTTTTGGCTGCTGAAACAGCTGTTGATGTGGTTTCTTTTTCTATAGCTTTGGTAATACGGGTTTCATTTTTCAGTTTTTTCATCCGTTCCAGTATACGGTTCTGGCTGGTGCTTACTATTTCAGCCAGCTTGCCCAGGTAGTGGGACTGGCGTACTCCGTCTTCCATTCTGGATATTATGGGCAGCAGGCGGTCGGTCAGCCCGGCTTTGCCTGCGGCGGAACTCAGGTCCAGACCTTTCTGGCTGTGTTTAAATATATAGTCCAGCAGGGGGCGGGCATTATCCAGTATCTCCTGCCAGGTCTGGGGTGCATGGCGGATAATTTCATCAGGGTCTTTGCCGCCTTCTGGTATGGCTACCCGTATTTCTGACTCTATCTGGTTCTCATAATCTATAGCCCTCAGGGTGGCTTCCTCACCGGCCGAATCCGCATCCAGTCCCAATACCAGATTTTTGGTCTGGCGTTTTATTAAAGCTATCTGGCGGTCAGTCAGGGCAGTGCCCATACAGGCCACCGTGTTGGTAAAACCGCCTTGGTGGGACATGATGGCATCCATATAGCCTTCCACTATAATGGCCTGATTCTTTTCCCGTATGCTGGCAGAAGCCAGATGCAAACCGTACAGCAGGCTGCTTTTATCAAAAAGGTCTGTCTGGGGGGAATTGCGGTATTTGGGCTGTGAGTTATCCATCACCCGCGCCCCGAAACCGGCTATCTGCCCTTTGTAGTTGGCAATGGGGTAAATAATATTATTGCGGAAGCGGTCATGAATCCGCCCCTCGTCAGAGCGGACTATTACACCAGCTTTCAGCAGTTCTTCATCTGTATAACTGCGTTCTTTAAGATAATCATAAAGCCCCTGCCATTCAGGCAGGGCGTATCCCAGTTGAAAGTCTGCCAGAGATTGGTCATTTAGCCCGCGTGATTTAAGGTAACTGCGGGCATTTTCGGCTTGGGGGCTGTTTAAAAGCAGGTTATGGTAATATTGGGCGGCTGCCAAATTTATTTCATACAGGCGCTCACGCTGGTCTCTGATTTGCGGGTTTATCTGGCTGGGCAAGCTTATGCCCGCTTTTTCAGCCAGCAGTTCCAGTGCCCCTTTAAAATCCAGCCCTTCTTTTTTCATTACGAAAGCAAAAATATCCCCGCCGGTATTGCAGGCTCCGAAACAGTGCCAGTTTTGGGCTTCGGGATAAACGAAGAAAGAGCCGTGTTTTTCGCTGTGAAAAGGGCAGATTCCGCGCATAGTGCGGCCTGCTTTGGTCAGTTTGGTATACTGGCCGATAAAGCTCACAATATCCAGTTTTTGCTTTATTTCTTCTACAGCGTCATTCATATTATTCAGCCAGATTAAGTTCTTTAGCCAGCCTCAGGGTGAATAGGTCTGTCATACCCGCAATATAATCAACAACCCTCTGTTCAGGTTTATCAGACAGGGCTATATATTCCATGGGCAGCAAATCCTGATGGTCTACCAGATATTTGTATAACAAACGGACTATTTCCCTTTCATGTTCGGCCTTACGGTCTTTGCTCTGATATACCTGTTCAAACAGGAAATCCCGAAGGGTATTGCTGGCACTCAGCACCTTGTTGCTCATGGTAACTTCCGGCTCCGCACCGGGAATCAGCCCTGTGCATGACCACGAACTTTTTATAATATCACACACCATGGTGTTTATCCGCTGGGAATGGCTGTTGCCCAGCACCGAAACCGCACCCAGCGGCAGGTCATTTGCTTTGATAATGCCTGCCCGGATAGAGTCCAGGATGTCATGGTTTATATAGGCAACCGCATCTGCAATCCGGCAAATCTGCCCTTCAAAAGTTGCGGCCTTGTTATGCACTTCCCCGAGTATGTTTGAGCGTGACTTAGAGTGGTTGAGTATGCCATCACGTACTTCAAAGCTTAGGTTAAGGCCATGCCCGTTTTTTTCCAGCAGGTCCACCACCCGAAGGCTCTGTTCGTTATGGTGAAAACCTTTAGTATAAAGCTCGTTTAAAACCTCTTCGCCGGCATGTCCAAAAGGGGTATGTCCCAGATCATGTCCCAGGCAAATGGCTTCGGTCAGGTCTTCGTTAAGGTTGAGCGCCCGGGCAATAGTCCGGGCTATCTGGGTAACCTCTAGCGTATGAGTAAGGCGGGTCACAAAGTGGTCACCCAAAGGGGCAATGAAGACCTGGGTTTTGTGCTTTAAGCGGCGAAAGGCCTTGGAATGTATAATCCGGTCCCGGTCACGCTGGAAACAGGTGCGAACCGGGTCCGGATCTTCTGCTTTTTGCCTGCCACGGGAAAGGCGGCTTTTAACCGCGTAAGGGGAGAGGTTCTCCTCTCTTGCTTCAATGCGCTCCCTTATGCGAAGCTCGCTAATCATTTAATCTTTAATTTGGCCTCTGCCTTGGCAATAATCTCGCGGGTAGTGCCTATCATGTCAGGACTGACAGAAACCGAGGTTATGCCCCAGGAGACCAGCTTTTCAGTCAGTTCAGGGTAAACCGAAGGTGCCTGTCCGCAGATGGAGGCGGTAATACCGCGGCGGGCAGCGGTGGTAACGGCTTTTTCCAGGGCTACCAAAACTGCTTCATTGCGTTCGTCAAAGGTTTCGCGCAGCATTTCGCTGTCACGGTCAACACCAAGTATCAGCTGGGTGAGGTCATTTGAACCTATGGAAATGCCATCTATACCGGCATCAATAAACTTGTCAATCAGGAAGATATTGGAGGGTACTTCCACCATCATCCAGAGTTTGAAATCAGGCCCTCTTTTCAGCCCCTCATCTTCAAGTATCTGTTTTACTTTTTTCAGCTCATCTACGGTACGGACAAAGGGAAGCATAACGTAGACATTCGGATAGTCCTTGCGTACCCGCTTGATGGCTTCGATTTCCATCTTGAATACTTCAATATCTTTAATATAGCGGGAAACACCGCGGTACCCCAGCATGGGGTTTTCTTCCTGGCCTTCATATTTATCGCCGCCCAGCAGATCACGGTATTCGTTAGTCTTAAAGTCATTGGTGCGGTAGACTACCGGTCGGGGATGGAACGCTTTGGCGAAGGACAAAACACCTTCGTATACCTGCTGGATATATTCTTCCTGCTGGCCCATTTCTATCATGTAGCGGGGGTGTTTGCCTATCTGGCTGAATATAAATTCAGCTCTCAGTAGACCTACTCCATCTACATTGCGGGCGGCTACTTTATCAGCCAGTTCAGGCTGGGCTAAGTTTACATAAACGCGGGTTTTGGTGCGGATAGCTTCACGTACTATAGAAGCTATGCTGCTGGTTTTTACGTTGCGGGTTACCTTACCGTTATAAACCTTGCCGTGAGTACCGTCAACGGTAATCATCTGGCCGTTCTTAAGCAGTTTGGTGGCTTCACCGGTACCTACCACGCAGGGGATACCCAGTTCACGGCTGACAATGGCAGCGTGGGAGGTGCGTCCGCCGCGGTTGGTTACAATGGCAGCGGCCCGTTTCATGGCGGGTACAAAGTCAGGGGTGGTCATTTCGGCTACCAGAATATCCCCCTGATTTACCAGATCTATTTCGGAGGGATCTTGAAGCACTTTGACTTCGCCGGTAGCCAGACCGGGTGAAGCGGCCGCACCCTGCAGCAGAATGGGTGCTTCAATCTCGGGTTCCAGTTCACTGGCATCTTTCAGTGCGGTAACAGGGCGGGACTGGACAATGTAAATTTCGTTTTCTTCTTTTGCCCATTCAATATCCTGAGGGCCGCTGTAGTGCTTCTCAATAAGCATGGCCAGTTTGGCCAGTGTAATAATATCGTCTTCGGTAATCTTTTGCTGTTCCTGCTTGGCTGAGGGTACCGGTTGCCAGTAATTGTTGCCGGATTCATCTTCGGCGCCTGAAGCTGAATTGCCGTTTTTGCGTACCAGCCGCCTTTCCTGATGGCTGATAGTCCTTGAAAGAACCGACGGCCCTTCTTTATCTATAATATAAAGGTCCGGTGTAATTTCCCCTGACACCAGACCTTCTCCCAGACCGTATATGGCTTCAATTACTATTTTAGTGGGGTCTGAAGTGATGGGTTCAATAGTGAAGCAGACACCGGAAGCCTGTGACTGTACCATTTTTTGTACCGGTACGGCGATGCCAACCTGCAGGTGGTCAAAGTTTTGCTGTACCCTGTAGTAAATAGCTCTGGCCTCAAACAAAGAAGCCCAGCATTTCTGAACAGCCTTAACAACTTCGTCACCGCCCTCTATATTAAGGTAGGTGCTTTGCTGGCCGGCAAAAGACGCTTCCGGCAAATCCTCAGCCGTAGCTGATGACCGTACTGCTACCAAGCCTTGCCCCATTTTCTCATATGCAACCTTAATCTGGGTGGCAAGTTCGGCAGGCAGGGGGGTGGAGAGAATCATTTCCTTTACGATGTTAGCAACAGCTGCAAGTTGTTTGGAATCATTGATATCCAGTGACTCAAGAGCCTTGCTGATGGACGGGCGAAGGTTTGAGCTGTTTATGAAGTCAAAATAGGCATTGGCTGTTACGATATAACCGGGAGGTACAGGGATACCGGCGCCGGTCATTTCGCCTAAATTAGCGCCTTTACCGCCGACCAGAGGGATATCGTTCTTCGTAACTTCGTTAAACCAGACAATAGCCTCATGACCTTTTTGCATTAGTAGATCTCCTTCATCTATGACGGTTCAGGTAGTTTATGATAGCACACCCAGACATTTAAAATCATTATTCTGGAGCTATGTATTATTCCATAAACTCACCCATCTTTGCAAAGTTTTGCTTGAGAAATATTAAGATAGCTTAGAGGGATGTAGAGTATTAAGGATTTGGGCTAATATGTCTACAATACTGTCAGAGGTCATAGATTGTTATAGATAGGTACGCAAATTGACACTCCATTTCTTTGGGGGTAGAATTCATGGTACGCCGTCAGGCAAACTTAGGAGGCAGATAATAATATGATAGAAATGACGATAGACAGCATAAGGGTTAGCCTGATGAATTATCAGAGGGTAGTTTTGCTTAAGGAAAAGACCTCTGACCGTTATCTGCCTATTTGGATTGGTACAGCTGAGGCTGAGGCTATTGCAGTTAAGCTGCAGGGGGTGGCAGTTCCCCGCCCTTTGACCCATGACCTCCTCGGTACAGTTATAGATGTGCTGGGTGCAAAGGTACGCTCCATAGTGGTAGATGACCTGAAAAATGACACTTTTTACGCTAAGATATTATTAGAGGTAGACAGCGAGCAAATGGAAATAGATTGCCGCCCGTCAGATGCTCTGGCACTTGCGGTAAGGGTGAATGTACCTATATATGCGGCTGACAGTGTACTGGAAAAAGCCAGCATCATGCTGGACCGCGAACAGGATAAACGGGCGATGGACGAAATGGATTTGCCCGAACCACCCGCCGGCGGCAAGGGTGAAAAGACCCGTAAGGCCAGTGACGAAGAGATTAAAAGGCTGTCAGCTTTCCGTGATTTTGTAGATAACCTGGACCTTGAGGATTTTGACAAGCGTAAATCCTGAGAAGTATTAATACACAGCAGTTTTCTTGACCTAAAGAACTAATTCTGGTATGCTACTTTGCGTTTTGAGGCTGTAATGAACAAATGGGGTACAGGTCTTCAGTATCTTGGTTTGGGCTGGTATATTGCCCTTGTCATATTGCTGGGGACTCTGGGCGGCAGATGGCTGGACGAGACTTTTGGTCTTTCACCCCTGTTCTTACTGATCGGTCTTTTAAGCGGAGTTTTTCTGGCCTTTTACGGCGTTTATCGGTTGCTGCCGAAGATAACTAACAACGGTAAAGGGAATTGACAGTGCCAAAGAAAAAGATTTTAGGTATGCCCATGCCGGTATTCTGGCCAGTAATGATAGCTATACTGGCAATTTTAGCGGTCGGTTTCCTGTCCGGCCCTATAGGTGTCGCCCTCTTTGGTGATCTTGGATTTCCTGACTGGATGAAAATTACCACCCCTAAGCCGGAGCTTCCGGCAGCCGAGCTTTTCAGTATTGGTCCTGTAGTAATTACTAATACTATCCTTACCGCATGGATTACCATTCTGGTGCTGGTGGGTCTGAGTATTGCTGCCACCCGCAAAATGAAACTCGTTCCCGGTCGTCTTCAGGGTGCTTTGGAGATGGTGCTTAGCTGGATTTACAATATGTGTGTCGATGCTGCCGGTGAGAAATTCGGACGTAAGTTTTTCCCTCTGGTTGCTACTATCTTCCTTTTTATCATAGTAAATGCATGGATGAACCTTTTACCCGGTTACAATACCATATTTATAGAGCTGGGCAACGGCCACGAAGCTCACTTGCTCCGTGGTGCTAACACCGATATTAACCTGCCTCTGGCTTTGGCTGCCATCACCTTTTTTATGGTGGAGTACTGGGGCATCAAAACCCTGGGCGGTTTTCATTATCTCAGCAAATTTTTCAACTTCAAACCCCTTATAAATGCCTTCAGACACAAAGAAGGGGTAATCGGTATATTTAACGGCTTTATTACTATCTTTGTGGGTTTACTGGAATTTTTCTTGGAGTTTGTCCGTATCATCAGCCTGACCTTCCGTCTTTTCGGCAATATGATAGGCGGCGAAATCCTTATACTTATGATTACGTTCCTTGCGCCGTTCATTATCGGCATACCTTTCTATGGTCTTGAAATGCTGGTAGGTTTCGTACAGGCGCTGGTGTTCTGCAACTTGGCTCTGGTCTTCTCCCTGATAGCGGTTACGCCTCACGGGGAAGAAAATCATTAATTCAGTATTATGCAATTAGAACAAGGGAGGAAAAACAATAGTGGAAGCTGATGTAATCAAACTCTTAGCGGCTGGCTTGGCAATGGGTCTGGGTGCAATTGGCCCTGGTATCGGTGTAGGTATTCTGGGTTTTGGTGCTTTGCAGGCTATCGGCCGCAATCCTGAAGCCAAGGGTTCTATCTTTACCAACATGATCCTTTTGGTGGCTTTCGCTGAGTCCATCGCCATCTTTGCGCTGGTTATCTCTATCGTACTTATTTTCGTTGCCTAAGGGGCATAATACAGGAGGAAACCGGTGGAAAAACTGGCAGAACTGGGAATAAATATACCTTCTTTCATAGCCCAGATTGTAAACTTCGGTTTACTCTTAGGTCTGCTGTATCTGTTTGCCTATAAACCCATTCTGGCCAAACTTGACGAGCGTTCTGCCCGTATCAAGGAAAGCATGGAACGGACAGACCAGGTAAAGGAACAGGCCCAACGGGCGGAAGAAGAGTTTAAAAAGAAGATTGGCGAAGCCAGCCAGCAGGGTCAGCTGGTGATTGAACGGGCTGTGAAGACCGGTGATGAAATCCGCCAGAAGGCCATAGAGGAAGCTAAGGCTGAAGCTGAAGCTATGCTTAGCCGCGCCCGGACTGAAATACGTCAGGAACGTGATGAGGTAGTGGACCAGCTGCGCAAGGAATTTGCCGAACTGACCATTTTGGCGGCCGGCAAGGTTATTGACCAATCTTTAGATAAAAAAGCGCATCAGGCGCTGATTGACAGTGTGCTTGAAAATAGCACCAACCTGCGAAAAAATTAAAAGAGAGCAACGGAGAAGCAGTGGCCAAAAGAGTTTATGCTATAGCCATGCGTTATGCGCAGGCATTATACGAACTGGCTAAGGAGCAAAAGTCTCTGGATAAGTGGCAGGAAGATTTACAGGATCTTTCCAGCCTTACAGAGGATGCTTCGGTTGCTGAGTTTCTCAGCAACCCCAAAATTGCCTCTGCCAGAAAACACAAGGTCCTTGCCAAGCTGAGTAATATAGACCCGCTGATGCTGAACCTGGTGGATATGCTGGTGGCTACCCGCAGGCTGGGTATCATGAGGGCTGTTTCAGGTGAGTACAACCGTTTGCTGAATGAGGCCAGAGGGGTGGAGGATGCTATTGTAACCACTGCCAAGCCTTCCAGCGAAGCGGATATTGAAATAATCAGACAGCAGTTAAGCAAGATAACCGGGAAAAAGATAAATGTAGTAACTGCAACAGACCCCGGCTTGATAGCTGGTCTGAAAGCCAGAATCGGGGATAAACTGATAGATGGTTCTGTCAGTCGGAGGCTGGTCTTACTGCAAAACGAAATCAGTCAGGGACGTATTTGATAACCCTCAGGAGGTGGCGTAATTGAGCGCACGTGGTCAAGATATAGTATCTATTATTAAAGAGCAGATAAAAGAATTCGGTGCTCCGGTTAGCATGACCAGCGTCGGTTCGGTTATCGAAGTAGGCGATGGCATCGCCCGTATTCATGGTCTTTCCAATGCCAAGTACAACGAACTTTTGGAATTCCCCGGCGGTGTTATGGGCATTGCCCTTAACCTTGAAGAAGACAGCGTTGCAGCTGTTATTCTGGGCGAAGATTCCAATATTAAAGAAGGCGACGAAGTAAAGGCTACCGGTCGTATTTCTGAAATTACGGTTGGTAAAGGTATGATTGGCCGCGTTGTAGACCCTTTAGGCCGCCCTCTGGACGGCAAAGGCCCTATCAAGGCTGAATCAACCCGCCCCCTTGAGCGTATCGCCCCTAACGTGGTTGACCGTAAATCAGTAAACACTCCGGTTCAGACAGGTATCAAAGCTATTGATGCCATGATACCCATCGGCCGCGGTCAGCGTGAGCTGATTATTGGTGACCGTTCAACCGGTAAAACCGCCATTGCTCTGGATACCATTATTAACCAGAAGGGCGGGGATCTGGTTTGTATTTATGTGGCTATCGGACAGAAGGCTTCCAAAGTAGCCCGTACGGTAGCTTTGCTTGAGCAGTACGGTGCTATGGAGCATACTATCGTGGTTGCGGCAAACTCTTCTGACGCAGTAGCTTTGCAGTATCTGGCACCTTATGCCGGCTGCGCTATCGGTGAAGAGTTTATGGAACAGGGTCAAGATGCCTTGGTGGTTTATGATGACCTGACCAAGCATGCCTGGGCTTATCGCCAGCTTTCACTCCTTCTGCGTCGCCCGCCCGGCCGTGAGGCTTATCCGGGTGATGTATTCTACCTGCACAGCCGTTTGTTGGAACGGGCTGCCAGACTTAATGACAAGCTTGGCGGCGGTTCGCTGACCGCTTTGCCCATTATTGAAACTCAGGCCGGAGACGTTTCGGCTTATGTACCTACCAACGTTATTTCCATTACGGATGGACAGATTTATCTTGAACCGGATATGTTTAACGCCGGTATCCGACCCGCGGTTAACGTGGGTATATCGGTGTCACGCGTGGGTTCAAGCGCTCAGACCAAGGCCATGAAGAAGGTTGCCAGCAAACTGAAGATGGATATGGGTCAGTATCGTGAATTGGCTGCTTTTGCCCAGTTCGGTACTTCCGAACTTGATAAAGCTACCCGTATGCAGCTGGAGCGCGGTCAAAGAATCACCGAGGTACTCAAACAGGGTCAGTACCAGCCGTTGCCCATGGCTAATCAGGTTGCTATCCTGTATGCCGTGCTGAACGGGTATCTTGACAGTATAGAAGTTGAAAAAGTACGTGATTTTGAGAGCGGGTTCTATCGCTTCCTCGAAGCGAACTATGCTTCGGTGCTGAACAATATTACCAAGGAAAATGCTATCTCTGCTGAAACCGAGACAGCCCTTAAGACCGCTTTGGATGATTATAAGAAGGGTTTAGTAGCATAAATTTCGAACCTGGCGGGAAGTTAAATGGCTAATATAAGAATAATAAAAAGGCGTATCCGCAGTGTCCGTAATATAGCCAAGATTACCAGGGCTATGGAAATGATTGCGGCCTCTAAAATGAAAAAGGCCCAGGAACGCGGTCTGGCTGGTAGGTCTTACAGTGAAAAAATCACCGAGGTTATTGCCGCTTTAGCGGCTCTACCCCAGAGCGGTGAAGTTTTGCACCCCTTGCTTGAACGCAGACCGGTCAAAAAGATAGCCGTACTTCACATAACTCCTGACCGGGGTCAGTGCGGCGGTTTGGTTGCAAATATCAACCGCAAGACCGGTACTTTCATAATGGAGCAAAAAGTTCCGGTGTCTGCCGTAGTTGTAGGGCGTAAGGGCGTGGATTTTATCCGCCGTATCAAACAGCAAATGCGGGCAGAGTTTATAAATTTGGGTGACAAGCCCGGTTATCTGGACACGCTTCCCATTTCCAGAGTTATTATGGATGACTTTATGAGCGGGGAGATCGACCAGGTATTTATTTCCTACACCCAGTTTGTAAGTACCGCCCTGCAGAAGCCTGTTCTTGAGCAGCTTTTGCCGGTAGTGCCGCTGGAATTGCCTCCCGGCCAGAATCTGGAATATATTTACGAGCCGGAATCGGCTACTGTTTTAAATTCGCTTTTACCCCGTTTTGTTGAGATGAGTGTTTATCATGCCATTCTGGAGTCTATTGCCTCAGAGCAGTCAGCCCGGATGGTTGCCATGCGCAATGCTACTGATAATGCCAAAGAGGTTATCGGGGAGCTTACACTTATTTACAACAAGGCTCGTCAGGAATCTATCACTAATGAGCTTTTGGACATCGTCGGCGGAGCTGCCGCGCTGGCCTAATTCTAGGAGGATATAATGGCAAACGGAAAGGTTATACAGGTAATTGGTTCGGTTGTTGACGTAGAGTTTTCGGCAGATTCCATGCCGGCTCTGTTTAATGCGTTGGAAATTCCCCGTGATAACGGCAAAATGGTGCTGGAAGTGCAGTCACACGTCGGTAACAACCGCGTAAAGTGCCTTTCCTTTACTCCTACCGATGGTCTGGAGCGCGGCGCCGAGGTTATTGATACCAAAAGACCGCTTTCGGTTCCGGTAGGCCGTAATACTTTGGGGCGTATTTTTAACGTGCTCGGTGAACCTCTGGATAACAGGGGTGATGTAAAATCTGAAAAGACTATGCCTATTCACCGCTCGGCTCCCGCTATGGACGAGCTGGAATCTTCCGCTCAGGTATTGGAAACGGGTCTTAAAGTTGTTGACCTGATTGCGCCCTTTGCCCGCGGCGGTAAGATCGGCGCTTTAGGTGGTGCAGGTGTAGGCAAGACCGTTCTTATTCAGGAACTTATACGTAACATTGCTACCGAGCACGAAGGTTTTTCAGTTTTTGCCGGTGTAGGTGAACGTTCCCGCGAAGGTAATGACCTTTGGCATGAAATGGAAGACTCAGGCGTGCTTCCCAAGACTACCATGGTATTCGGTCAGATGAATGAGCTTCCCGCAGTACGTCTGCGTATTGCTCTTACCGGTCTTACCATGGCCGAATATTTCCGTGATGAAGAAAGACAGGACGTGCTTCTGTTTATTGACAATATCTATCGTTATACCCTGGCTGGTATGGAAGTATCCGCCCTTTTAGGACGTATGCCTTCTGCTGTAGGTTATCAGCCCACTCTGGCCACTGAAATGGGTGCTCTGCAGGAGCGCATTGCTTCTACCAAACAGGGTTCAATCACCTCATTCCAGGCTGTGTACGTACCGGCAGATGACTATACCGATCCCGGTGTAGTCGCCACTTTCGGTCATCTGGATGCTATGATTGCCCTTGAGCGTTCACTGGCCGAACAGGCTCTTTATCCGGCTGTAGATCCGCTGGCTTCCAATTCCCGCATACTTGACCCTCAGGTAGTGGGTGAGGAACATTATAAAGTAGCCCGTGACGTTCAGAAGGTTCTTCAGCGCTATAAGGATCTTCAGGATGTTATCGCTATCCTGGGTATGGAAGAACTTTCTGAAGAAGACAAACTGACTGTTGCCCGTGCCCGCCGAATTCAGCGTTTCCTGACTCAACCTATGTTTGTTTCAGAGGTATTTACCGGCCGTCCCGGTCAGTATGTATCTTTGGCTGAAACTATTCGCGGGTTTAAGGAAATTCTTGAGGGTAAGCATGACAGTTTGCCTGAACAGGCTTTCTATATGGTAGGCACTATTGATGATGCCGTGGCCGAAGCCAAAAAGCTAAGCGCGGTCTAAGTATTATATCTGGCAGGTAAAAAATTGGCTAAATTAAAGCTGGACATAGTTACTGCGGAACGGTCGGTATTTTCCGAAGAGGTAGATGTGGTGGTTGCCCCCGGTATTGAGGGTGAAATGGCCATACTGCCTCATCATGCCCCGCTGATGACAGCTTTGCAGGCTGGGGAACTCAAGGCTAAAATCGGCTCTGAGGAATATTCTATGGTGGTTTCCGGCGGTTTCCTTGAGGTACGGCCTGACAGGGTAATCGTGTTGGCAGATAGTGCTGAACGGGCAGAGGAAATTGATATTGCCCGGGCTGCCGAGGCCAAGAAGAGGGCTGAAGCCCGCATGGCTGACAAATACGAACCTGGTATGCTGGCTGCCGAAACAGAAGCTTCACTGCGACGGGCTATGATACGCCTGAAGGTAGCCGAAAAACGGCGGAAACACCCCCAAGTCTAGTTGGTACAACTCTGCAAATGATAAAAGCCCCTTTAACAAGGGGCTTTTTGTTTGGGCTGACAAACTGACAACTAGTCAAGCAAACCGGGAATGGGGTCAATAATCATTTTATCGGTCTGCAGGTTTATCTCCTTGACTACATCCTTGACCGCCGGTATCAGGGCTTCTTTAGCACCGTAACTGATTACGTATATGTCATTAGATGGCATATGGAGTATTTCCTTTATCTGCCCAATCTTCTCCCCCGACAAGCCTACAACTTCTAGCCCTATCAGCTGGAAATCATAGTAAACACCTTCAGGCAGTTTTTTTAAGGCGGAGAACGGTATTTCCACTGGAGCACCGATAAGCTCCTCTGCGGCATCAATATCGGTTATTTCGCTCAGGTGAATAACAGCCTGGGCTTTCTGCCAGCTTGTCTGGCTGACAGTATAGGCTGTGCGTCTTATCAGCAGTTTATTTCCGATATCAAAGCGTTCAGGGAAATCAGTCAGCACACCTATTTTAAGGCCGCCGTTCATTCCCCATATCCCCAGTACTTTACCTATTAAAATGTATTCTTCTTGAGCCATTTCTTTCACATATTAATAAGGCCAACCCGAACCGCGGCACCGGGCCGGGGGAGGGGTTGACCTTAGATAGACCTTGGCTTGTTATTTAACTAAAGAATTTCAAGACGGGCGCGTTTACCAGCTTTCGCAGCTTTGACCCGAATGAGGGTGCGCATTGCCTGAGCAATCCTGCCCTGCTTGCCGATAATCCTGCCCTTATCTACATCGGCTACCTTCAGAGTCAGCTTGATGCCTTCTTCTTCAGGTTCCTCTGTCACTACTACATCATTTGGCTCGTCAGCTAGCGATTTGGCGATGTACTCGACAAGTTCTTTCATGGGATCTCCTTCTGTTTAGTTAGAATTAACGACGCCGGCCTTTTTCAAAAGGCGGGCAACCGTATCCGTAGGTTGAGCACCTTTACCAATCCAGTAGAGGGCTTTTTCGGCGTTTATGACCACAGTTTCAGGATTAGTCATGGGGTTGTAGGTGCCGACAATGTCCGTATAAGTGGCATCACGCGGCGAACGGGCCTCAGTTACGATTATCCGGTAGCAAGGTTTCTTGGGGGCTCCGATACGAGTGAGTCTGATTTTCAACATGATTGTTTACCGCTTTACCTTTTTTGCTGGTATTATGACTTATCGTAGCCAAGCTGTCAAATGTGCCTTTGGTACTGGCTAGCCCCAAAAGAGGATAAATATATACAAATTATCTCTGTAGTTATCTAAAAATATTAGATATAATATGAATGTGAAAATTAAAAAACTTCATAATTGGGATATGACACCCGCTCAGGCAATAGTTCTCCAGCGTGAACTTGCCCAAAAAGTGTCTGCTTGCGGCACTCTTTCTGATATTCATCTGGTTGCCGGAGCAGATGTCTGGTACAGCCGCACTTCAGGTATGGGCAGGGCGGCGGTAGTGGTGCTTAGCTATCCTGATATGCAGTTGATGGAAATAAGCCGTTCCGAAGGGGATTGCCATATTCCTTATATACCCGGTTTATTATCTTTCAGGGAGATGCCGCTTCTTTTATCCGCTTTTGAGGGATTGGAAAGTATACCTGATTTGGTATTTATGGACGGGCAGGGGCTGGCCCATCCCAGACGGCTTGGGATTGCTTCGCATTTGGGATTGTTTTTAAATAAACCGGTAATAGGCTGTGCTAAAAACCGTTTGGTGGGTGAATATACCGCTTTAGCCGAGGCAGCTGGAAGTCACTCTGATTTGTATCATAACAACCAACTGGTAGGACGGGTGGTACGCACTCGTAAGGGGGTAAACCCTTTGTTTATATCCGTAGGGCACAAAATTTGCCTTGAGGAAGCTTGCAGCTGGGTTGTAGAGTGTTGCCGTGGTTACCGGCTGCCTGAACCGATACGGCAAGCTCATCTGGCGGCTGCCGAGTTGATTTAAAAACCCTCTCCGGTATTATCATATAAGCCTATAAATGGTATTCTATATAATATGGATTTGGGCGTGCCGTCTAACCGTACACTGTTTTTAGCGTTATATTAAAAGAGGTATTATGCAAGATATATTAAGTGAACTTAAGGGCCGCATTCTTTCTGATATGGTGCGACTTTGACGTTTCTGCTAAAGAACTGGAGATAACCGAACTGGAAAATGCCTCCGCCAGCCCTGATTTCTGGCAGGACCAGCAAAATGCCCAAAGGGCCATGAAAAAACTGGCTGCCAACAAGCGCACTTCAGAACTTTGGCGGGGTTTGGAACGGCGTGTAAACGATCTTACTGAACTTGCGGTATTGTCATATGAAGACCCGTCTTTAAGTAACGAGATAGAACATGAAATAAGCGGTCTTACTGCCGAACTGAACAGCCTGGAAGTAGGCTTGGCTTTTTCCGGCCAGTATGATAACCGAAATGCTCTGCTTACGGTGCATGCCGGGGCGGGCGGGGTGGAATCTCAGGATTGGGCAGGTATGTTGCTGCGGATGTTTATGCGCTGGGCTGAAAAAAAGGGGTTTGGCATGGAAATACTTGACCAAAGCCTCGGTGAGGAAGCGGGCGTAAAGAGCGCAACTCTGCAGATAGATGGTGAATATGCTTACGGTTTTCTGAAAAGCGAACACGGGGTTCACCGCCTCATTAGGCTTTCTCCCTTTGATGCCGACCATGCACGACATACGTCATTTGCTTTGGTAGAGATTATGCCCGAAGCTGAAGACAGTGTGGATATTGACATAAAACCGGAAGACATAAAAATTGAGATGTTCCGTTCAAGTGGTCCTGGCGGGCAGAATGTTCAGAAAGTTTCAACCGCAGTACGGATTACCCACATACCTTCAGGGATTGTAGTTGCCAGCCAAACCGAGCGCAGCCAGCATCAGAACCGTGAAATTGCCATGCGGATACTGGCATCCAAACTGCTGGCGGTAGAGATTGCCAAGCGGGCGGAAGAACGCGCCAAGCTTAAAGGAGAACGTATTTCTGCCGAATGGGGAAACCAGATACGCAGTTACGTCCTTCACCCCTATAAGATGGTCAAGGATCACCGCACGGATTATGAGGTAGGTAATGCTGAAACTGTGCTGGAAGGTGAACTGGACGGGTTTATAAATGCTTATCTTCGGCAGAATATAGGAAGGGAAGAATGAAAAAACAGTTTTTGGCGCTGGGGCTTATACTGGGAATACTGCTGGGCGGTTTGTTTCCGGCTGATGCCAGTGCTCAAAGCTCTATTACTATAGATAAAAGTAATGTAAATGTTACTTTCCCCAGCAATATAGGCTTTAGTATAACAGCCAGCAGTACCAGCAATATTACCGATATACGGCTGTTTTATACTGTTGACCGCAAAAGTTTTTCAGAGGTATACAGCGAATCTGTCTTGAAGTTTACTCCAGCGCCTACGGTAAGCACGTCGTATTCCTGGGATATGCGCTATACCGGCGGCATGCCGCCAGGTGCCCGTGTAAATTATTGGTACCGTATAACAAATGAGGATGGAGATATCCTTGTAAGCCCAATCCAGACACTTGTATATGCAGATGCCCGTTTTGACTGGCAGAGTATTTCAGAGGGTATGCTGGAACTATACTGGTATAATGGTGACCAGTCTTTTGCAGATGAACTTATGGAGTCAGCGCAAGCAGCGCTTGTGCGCCTTGCGGCAGATACCGGTGCAGAACTGCAGGACAAGATTACACTGTATATTTATGCCAGTTCTTCAGACCTTCAAAGTGCCATGGTATTCCCTTCTGAATGGACAGGCGGGGTGGCTTATCCGGATTTCAATGTGATAGCTATAGGTATCGCACCTTATGATATTGATTGGGGCAAAAGGGCTATCACTCATGAGCTAGCTCACCAGGTAACCAACCAAATGACTTCCAACCCGTACGGGGATTTGCCTGTGTGGCTGAATGAAGGCATTTCCATGTATGCCGAAGGCAATCTGGAAGCAGTGTATGTAAATTATCTTACATGGGCTATTAGTCAGGATAAACTTATTTCTGTTCAAAGCCTGTGCAGCCCGTTTTCAGCCAATTCGGCAGATGCGTATTTGGCTTATGCCGAAAGTTTTACCCTGGTGAATTATCTCATTACCGGTTACGGTCCGGAAAAATTTTCAGATTTACTGCAAACATTCAGCCATGGTGCCGGTTATGATGAAGCGCTGCTGGCTGTTTATGGTTTTGATATACAGGATCTAAATATCCAGTGGCAGGCAGCTTTGAAAGGAGGCACTGTTGAAATCCAGCCGGTCAGGTCTATTAGTCTGACACCTGGTTTGGTAGTGTTATTTACGCTGGTGGGAAGTGGCAGTATTATAACTGCTTTCTGGTTATGGAGTAGCAGAGTTGTCTCTCGTTCCTAGCATACGTGATTTGCCGCTTGCCGAAAGGCCCAGAGAACGGCTTCAGTCTCTTGGGGCCGGAGTGCTTTCTTCTGCTGAACTGCTGGCGGTTATTTTGGGGCGGGGTGTGGCGGGTGAGCCTGTGCTGCAAAGTGCTCAGCGTTTGCTTGCCCATTTCGGCGGGCCGTCAGGTATAGCCTCTGCCTCGGTGGAGGAACTTTCAAAACTGAAAGGAATAGGTTTGGCAAAGGCCTGCCAGCTGAAGGCCGCTTTTGAACTGGCTAAACGGGCAGGGGGGATTAAAGGCGAATACCAGCCCTGTATCAAGACCCCGGAAGATGTTTTTCAAATAATATACCCGCTGGTATCGGACGCGAAAAAAGAATATTTTTTCTGTTTGATGCTGGATGTAAAAAGCAGGCTTATCAAGGTAGGGCATATATCTGCCGGCAGTTTAGATGAGAGTGTGGTTCATCCCCGCGAGGTTTTCAAAGAAGCGCTATCCGCTAGTGCCGCAACTGTAATACTGGCACACAACCATTCTTCCGGAGATACCGAGCCATCTCCAGATGATATCGGTCTGTCTGCCCGTTTGCGAGAGGCTGGCAGCATAATGGGGATAGAGGTACTTGACCATATCATAATAGGCAGACAAAGCTTTACCAGTTTAAAAAGACAGGGGCTTTTATAATTATGAAAAAAATACTGTTTGCAATTTTTTCTGTCTGTCTCAGTTTCAGTTTATTACTGAGCGGCTGTGGTTATGCACCCGGAGATACCGCTATGCCTACAGGCGACAATGTACTTACCCTGATTGGAGAAGAACCTTATACCCTTGACCCTGCCAAGGTAAGTGATATTTCTTCGGTGACCTATATTTACCAGATATTTAGCGGTTTGCTGAAAATGGGAGATGACCTGACTCCTGTTGCGGATATTGCCGAAAGTTGGGAGGTAAGCCCTGACGGGCTCACCTATACGTTTTATTTAAAACCGAATGTGAAATTTCATAACGGACGTGTTGTCACTGCCGCAGATTTTAAATATTCATGGGAAAGGGCTGCCAGCCCTGAAACTGCCTCAGGCACGGTGCTGACCTTTTTGGGAGATATTCAGGGTGTAACTGAAATGGTACAAGGACAGGCAACATCTATTTCAGGGGTGACTGTGGTAGATGATTTAACGTTAAGGGTAAAGCTGGTATCCCCCTGCAGTTTCTTCCTTTCGAAAATTTCATATGTGACTGCTTTTGTGGTAGACAAAAATAATGTGTCTCAAGGCAGCGGGTGGTGGAAAAAACCGGTGGGTACAGGTCCTTTTACGCTTACCGAACTTACCCAGGGAAACTATATTGTACTAAATAGAAACCCCGATTATTATGATACACCGGCAAAAATTGCCAGTGTTATTTTCCGTCTCCAGTCCGGCCAACCTATGGATTTATATGAAGTGGGCGGGGTAGATGTGGCAGCTGTCACTGCTGATTATCTGGCTAAAGCCACAGATCCGGACGGCGTTTTTGCAGCTGATTTACAGGTAGTGCCTCAGCTTGGTTTTTACTATTTTGCCTATGTAACCAGTAAAGCCCCGTTTGATGACCCTAAAATCAGGCAGGCTTTTAGTATGGCGGTAGATAAAGCCCGTATTATAGAGCTCTGTTATAAAGGTAGTGTCAGCATGGCCGAGGGTATCTTGCCGCCGGGTATGCCCGGGTACAATTCGGAACTGGTCGGACTTGAGTATAATCCGGAACGTGCCCTTGAACTGATAGCCGAATCTTCCTATGGCAGTGTGGAAAACCTGCCTACTATCACTCTGACAACGTCAGGCTGGGCCGGGTTGCTTGCTCCGGAATTGGAAGCAGTGATTGACCAGTGGAGACAGAATCTGGGGGTGGAAGTGATAGTCCGCCAGATAGATATGGAGCTTTTCCTTTATGACCTCCAGACAGAAAAAGATAACCTCTATTATTCCGGCTGGATGGCAGATTACCCCCATCCGCAAGATTTTCTGGCAGTGCTTTTTGAGACCGGTGCATCTTATAACAGCGGAGATTATTCTAACCCTGAGGTAGATGCCCTGCTGGCAAGGGCGGCTGCCACTCTGGATATTCATGAAAGCATGCAGCTTTATGCCCAAGCGGAGCAATTGCTTATAAATGATGCTGCCTGTTTTAGTTTTTGGTTTGGGAAAAACTATATGCTGGTCAAACCCTATGTAAAGGGCTACAAGCTTAATGCAATGGGGATTTCGATACTTACAGAAGTTACCGTTGAAGACCACTAAATTAGTCTGAAAAGCGGGCTCAAGGGGTTTAAACACCTTTGGTTGGCAGAGTGCCGATGTGCTTAAATAAAAACCCTGATTCGGAATATAATATCTCCGGTCAGGGTTTGCTTTTAGAAATAAATGGCGGAGGGGGTGGGATTCGAACCCACGGTTCTCTTTCGGGAACAACGGTTTTCAAGACCGTCACCATAGACCGCTCGGACACCCCTCCATGACCGTAAAATGAAGCCAAAATGAATGTTTTAGGTTTGCCTAGTGAGTTAACATAACAGTGATTTGCTAATCAAATGCTAACGGGATTTGTTAAAATGGCATTTACTAAATTTCTGCTGATCACGCTGCAACCATTTTTGCTTATGTGGGCACATTATACCTGTTGGAAAATGCAGAGTCAAAGCTGGTTACTTTGACCTGCATAAACAGAGGGTATTTTGGATAGCGGTAGTAGCCGGGCTTTATTTGGAATTCAAAATATGGGCAGTTTTACGGGTATTTCGTTCAATATCTATAAAGCATTGTATAAGCTCTGCTGATGCAAAAATAAGTACGCCGATTATCAGTGAGCCTAAAATACCCATAATGCCGGCAAAAACCCCGAAGCTGGTGGCTATATCAAAAGAGATAATACTGGCACCTGCCATGATGCCGATAGAAATAACAATACCTGTCAGTGTTATCAGCACCGCCAGTATTTTTAACACTATTATTATAATCTGTAATGCCGGGTATCTGCTGCGCATATTTCTGGTTCGCCTTTCAAACTCGGGGTGAATTTAGCGCTATCCTACACCTGCTGTACGGCTGTATCTTTTTAAGACTGAGCATGCTATTGATTAATGTCTCTTTGAGCGGCTGGTTTTGTGAACGGATATCTTTTGAAAACCGTTTATTTGGGAGGTGGCTACTTTTCTGAATTTGTATCCGCATTTGTCACACTTGAAAGATTGCCCCAACAGCCAGTCCAGCACTCTCGGCTGGGTATGGAAATTGTGGCAGTCACATTTCGGGCAGACCTTTTGAACAGGAAAATGCTGTGTTTTGGACAAATGTTTGCTGACAGCCATAAGACCCCTCTCAAATTAATCTACAGGATATTATAGACTAAAATTCTAAAAATAAGAATAAATAAATATTGAGAGGCAAAAAAGTCTAGTGTACTTGTTAGCTAGGATTACCCGTTAGACAGTTTTCAAATGCCTGCAGCACTTCCGGGAAATTTGCCCGCCCAAACCCGATGCGGAAATGGCTTTGCCCGTAATCATAGACTTCTGACGGTAAAAGCATGATGCCTGTTTTTTCTAAAATCTGATGGCAAAAATCCATGCAGGAGGTAGCTTTGTTTAAGCGAGGAAAGCAGACTGAACCTGCTTTCGGTTTCACCCAACTGAAATTTGTCTTGTGCCTATCCATGAAGCCTTCAAGGAGTTTCAGATTTCGGTTTAGTTGCTTCATTTGATCAGACACGATAGTATTTTTATTACGAAGGGCTATTATGGATAGTATTTCGTCTGTGGCACTGCCGCAGATGGTAGTATAGTCTTTATATCCGGCCATTTTGGAAAGCATATCTTTATCACGGCAGGCAAGCCAGCCGCTCCGCAGTCCCGGCAGGCCGAATGATTTTGAAAGCCCTCCCAAGCTTATAGCCCTTGAGGATTGGTCACAGGCGGCAGGCAGGCGGGTATCGGGGGCGTATTCCATCAGACGGTACATTTCATCTGAAAAGTGCCAAAGCTTATGCCTGTTTATTATTTCCTGTATACGTGCATAGTCTTCCCTGTCCGGCATTGCTCCGGTAGGGTTGTGAGGGAAATTGGTTATTATCAGGCGGGTATTGGGGCGGATATTTTGGGTAAGAAAATCAAGGTTAAACTTCCAGCCGTTTTCTTCTTCAGGCATCCAGTAGCTGACTTCGCAGCCCAGATTTTCCGCCAGCTGGTAGAGTGATTGATAACCCGGAAAGGTGCAGATAACGTGGTCGTCTTTTTTAAGCAAGCAGTTTAAAGCTATAAAAATGCCTTCTTCGGGTACAGCAGTTAAGATGTCTGATGGGGCGGTTACCTCGTACAGTTTGGCTACTTCATTCCTAAGCAGAGGGTGCCCATCTGAATAGGTATACCCAAGCTTCAGGTTTTGCCAGAGGCTGCGGCACTCTGTGTCTGCCAGTGACAGCAGATAGGAGAGTGCCAGTGGTTCGCAGTCCGAGCTTGACATAAGGTGTTTGGCGGAGAACTCGTATTTGGCCAAGTACCGTTCCAGTTTAAACTGCTTTAGTTCCAATAAAACGGCCCTTTTCCTAGCGGATAACATCTACTCCCATAAAGGGGCGGAGTACCTCGGGAACAACAATGCTGCCGTCAGGCTGCTGGTAGTTTTCTATAACCGATATCATAACTCTGGGCAGGGCTAACCCAGAGCCGTTTAGAGTGTGGACAAATTCAGGTTTGGCTTCAGAGGTGCGGCGGAAACGGACATTAGCCCGCCTGCCCTGAAAATCTGTGCAGTTGGAACAGGATGAAACCTCCAGCCATTCGTCAACGCCGGGTGAATACATTTCAATATCATAAGATTTAGCCGAACCAAAGCTGATATCAGCAGTGACCAGCTGTTTTAAGCGGTAGGGTATCTTAAGTGCGTCTGCTATTTCTTCAGCATCTGCCACCATCTTTTCCAGTTCATCAAAAGAGTCTTCCGGCTTGCAGTATTTGTACAACTCAACCTTGTCAAACTGGTGCAGCCGTTTTATTCCGCGTACGTCCTTTCCGGCAGACATTTTCTCACGGCGGAAGCAGGCAGTATAGGCTACGTAGTGAATAGGCAGCTGCTCAACAGAAAGTATTTCATCACGATGCAGATTAGTCAGGGGGGCTTCTGCGGTAGGTACCCACCAGTAATCTTCCTCTGCGTCATGGTACAGGTTATCAGCAAATTTGGGCAGATTGCCCGAAGCTACCAGGCACTCCCTTTTTATCATATAGGGAGGGTAGATTTCGGTATAATCGTGTTTACGGGTGTGTAGGTCCAGCATAAAGGCAATAAGAGCTCTTTGAAGGCGGGCACCCTCACCCTTCAGGATATAAAAGCGTGATCCGGAAAGCTTAATGCCGCGGTCAAAATCTATAATATCCAGTGCCTCACCCAGTTCCCAGTGCGGTTTGGGGGTAAAGCTGAAGCTCCGTTTTTCTCCGCGGTAATAGAGGACTACATTTTCGCTTTCATCTCTGCCTACGGGCACAGACGCATCGGGTATATTGGGCACTCTAAGCAAACGGTCAGTCAGTTTTTCATCTACTTCAGAAAGTTCAGCTTCAAGTTCAGTTATCTGCCCTCGTAAGACCCGTCCTTCTTCAATGGCAGTGTCATCTCGCTGTTTAGCCATCATTTTGCGTTTGGCACGAAGGTTATCCAGTTCCTGGGTAAGATGGCGGCGGCGGTTATCCAGTTCCAATATTTCATCTATAGGAGCATCGGTATTACGGTCTGCTACTGCCTTGCGTACCAGTTCGGCATTTTCCCTTATAAATTTCAAATCAAGCATGAAAGTTCTCCTTCTGCCAGAGTAATATCAATTATTCCTGTGTTTTTGTGTCTTCCCTATCCTTCAGGGCAGGAAATAAAATAACTTCGCGGATAGAGTCATGGTTGGTCAGCAGCATAACCAAACGGTCAATACCCACGCCCAGACCGCCGGTTGGCGGCATGCCATATGCCAGTGCGGCCAGAAAGTCTTCATCTATACTTTCGGACTCTTCGGTGCGCGACTGGTTGCGTTTTTCAAGCTGTTCCTTAAAACGTGCTCTTTGCTCTACCGGGTCATTCAGTTCGGAAAAGGCATTGGCAATTTCCATATTGGCACAAATAGCTTCAAACCGCTCTGTCAGACGGGGGTCTTCCGGCTTCTGTTTGGCAAGCGGAGACATGGCCACCGGGTGGTCAGTAAGGAAAGTGGGTTGAACAAGATGGGGTTCTACAAATTCACCTACCAGCTCATCCACCAGTTTGCCCCAGTCTTTGGCGGGGTCTACCTTCAGTTTGCGGCGGGTCATTTCCGCGGCCAAGGCTTCTTTGGTGGGGAAATCAAAAAAATCTATACCGGCATATTGCTTTACGGCATCACGCATGGTCAGACGGGGCCACGGGGGAGTAAAATCCAGTGTAATATCCCCGAACGGTGCAGTATATCCGCCGCTTATTTCTTTGACCACACTTGAGACCATTTCCTCAAGGAAATTCATTACATCTTTATAGTCGGCATAGGCCTGATAGCTTTCCATCATAGTAAATTCGGGGTTATGGCGGGTGGAGACACCCTCATTGCGGAATATCCGTCCTATTTCATATACCCGGTCAAAACCGCCAACAATCAACCTTTTAAGGTGCAATTCCAAAGCTATGCGCATGTAAAAATCACAGTCCAGTGCCTGATGATGGGTAATAAAGGGGCGGGCGAGTGCGCCGCCTGCTTCAGGTTGGAGAACCGGTGTTTCCACTTCAAGAAATTCTTTGGCACTCATAAAACAGCGTATGGCGCTTATAACACGGCTGCGGGTAAGGAATGTCTGACGGGCATCCGCATTGGAAATAAGGTCAAGATAACGCTGGCGGTAACGTTTTTCCACATCCTGCAGGCCATGCCATTTCTCCGGCAAAGGCAGCAGGGATTTTGAGAGCATGGTTATTCTGGTAACCGCCAGACTGGGCTCACCGGTACGGGTACGCATCAGGCTGCCCTCTGCGCCTATAAAATCACCCAAATCCAGGTCTTTAAGGAGTTCTATACTCGCTTCGTCCATATCATTCTGACGGCAGAAAATCTGTATTTTACCGCTGCCGTCACGTATATCCATAAAGGAAATCTTGCCCATGTCGCGCCGGGTCATAATCCTCCCTGCAATCCTCAGGGTTTCTTTAGGCGGGTTTTCCTGTGTTTCAAGCTCCGCTAGCAAAGCTACGGCTTGTGCGCTGGTATGGCTGGGATGGAAAGTGGAGGGGTAAGGGTTTATACCCCGGCTCTTTATCCGTTCCAGTTTTTCCGTTTTTTGAGCGTTCAGATATTCTTCCGGCATAGACTACTCTCTTGTATCTGGGATTTTCAAAGCTATTATATGCTATCACTGCGGCTAAGGCAAAGATAGCCTGTTTGATTTAATAAATTGGTTAAAATTGTTAGAAGGTATAAAAAAGATAAATGGTATAAAGATATGCCAGATAATATTTGAAATATGATATAAAAGTGCTATAATTGCTGGCGTTCCGGTAAATAGTTGTAAATAATACAAAATGGATAATAAAACGCATGGATGTATCAGAGTCTATTGTCCCTATTATTGTGGGTGTCGTACAGGTGGTTTTTATTGTTATATTGGTAACTTTAGGGATATATAGTTTGAGAAGTCACCGATCCGGAAAACAATTAGATGCTACTAGAGATATTCAAACTGAAGAATCCAGTGAAGGGACTTTCTTTAGCCGTGATTAAGGCTGTTTTCCTGGCAGATATCAGCTAGTCTCATACTATCCAGCCAGAACAGGGCTTTGGGCTCTTTTTCAAGTACAAAGCGGATATTAGCACGTATTGCCAGCTCCAGTTCTGATAGTATTTCCCTGTTGACCTTCAGGCGGCAAATACTGGCGAAATTGTTTTCCTGAATATACCGCAGCACTTTCACCGCATTTACTGAAACAGGTATACCGGTTTGGGTATTACGGCAACTCGGACAAATTATGCCGCCGCTTTCCGAACTGTAGTAATTGGTGGTTGCCAGCAGTTTTTTGTGGCAGTTAGCACATTCGCGAAGCTCCGGTTTGTAGCCGCTGTTTTCCAATAGATGCAGCTCAAAATATTTTATACACAATTCCGCTTGAGATTCATTGTCCAGTTCTTCCAGAGTGGAAAGTAAAAGCTGAAAGATGGACGGGTTGGCAGATTCTTCCGGTGAGAAATGATAAGCCAGTTCACAGGCGTAAAAAGCCATGGCAGATAGCTGAAGGCTGTTACGGATGTTCAGAAAACTCTGGATAGTCTGGCTGCCGGTTATAGTGTCTATAGCTTTGCCCCTGGCCAAAGAGACCTCCGAATAACATAAAAGCTCCAGATGACCAGAGAGTTTGCTTTTGGTTTTCCTGACGCTCTTGGCAAAGCCTTGTATCAGCCCCAGATCCGGGGTAAGCAAACTTAGAATACGGTCGGCTTCCCCGCATTTCGTTTTACGGACTACTATGGCTCTGGTTTTAAAATCATGGGGTTTGGTCATTTTAAGTCTGTCTTTTCGGTTTTTCTAAAGGGGTTACTATGCTCATTTGGTCTTTACCGAATGATATTATATGTTTAAGCTCAAAAGGTAAAGCGGTTTCGGGTCTTTTGAACTTATAAGCAGGGTTTTTAGCTGTGAGGCTGTTTTTCCTGTTTGATTGCCAGACGTTTTTGCACCTGGGGGCTTTTTAATTCGCGCAGGGCATCTGTAGCTATAAATCGGGCACTTCCGGTATTTTGGGCTAGTATTTCTTCACCCAGAGTTATGGCAGCTTGGTTTAGGCTGAGATTCCGTTTACCTATCTGACGGAGTGCCCAGTTGACCGCCTTTTTTACATAATTGCGTTCGTCAGATGCTTCTGTCAGCAGGCGGGGGAAGAAAGAGATAAATTTTTCGTCCAGGGCTTTTTTATCATGGACTGCCAAAGTGGTCAGTAAAACAAAGCCTGCCCGTTTGATATATTCCTCTGGGCGGTAAGTCCATTTGAGTGCCTGTTCAAAGGCAAACGAGGTTTTTGACCATAGATTGTTGCAGCACAGGTCACAGATATCCCATGAATCTATATCCTTTACCCAACTTTCCATCTCTGTTTGGCTTACCTTGCGGCTTTCGGCAATCAGGCTGGCCATTATGCGGGCCTCGTGTATACCTGAATCCCAGAGTAAGAGGGCAAGAGTGTGATTATGTCCGGCTTCTTTGGCCAGATGGCGGATATCTTTTACGCTTACTCCCAGGGTATTGGTATTGGATATGCCGAAACGGCTCATACCTGCGGCATTATCGGTATTTGCCAGAGCTTTCAGGCTGTTTATTAGCCCGGTGTATTTGTTCAGGGTTTCTATATCCGCCAATTTAAAGCCACTTCTTCCTTTTGAAAAATGAGACCAGCAGTAGAGCTACGGCTAGCATTAGTAGAAGTATGCCGGGATATCCCCAGCTTAGGCGGAGCTCCGGAATATCAAAATTCATGCCATATATGCCCACGATAAAGGTCAGGGGTATAAAGATGGAAGCGAATATAGTTAGAACCTTCATTACCTCATTCATGCGGTTGGAAAGGCTGGAAAGATAAATGTCTATCATGTTGGAGAGCATATCCCGGTAGGTTTCTCCGGTATCTATCAGCTGGATAAGGTGGTCATAAATATCACGGAAATATATATGGCTGCTTTTATCTATCAGAGGGTTTTCAGTGCGTTCAATAGAGGCAATGGTCTCCCTGACCGGCCAGATAGATTTGCGGATAAAGAGCATCTCTTTTTTAGCTTCTGAAATCTGTTTGAGAGTTTGGGAAGACGGGGAGGATAAAAGCTGCTCTTCTATTTCATCTAGATAGTCTCCGAAGCCCTCTATCAAGCCGAAATATCCGTCTACAACCATATCCAGTATGGAGTAGAGCAGATAGTCTGCCCCAAGTTTGCGAAGACGCCCATTGTCAGATTTCAAATGTTCTTGAATGGGTTTAAAAATATCGCTCTGGTTTTCCTGAAAACTTATCAGGAAGTTTTTACCCAATACCAGACTGATGTGCTCGGAGCGGGTTTTATTAAGCCCGGAGTCCCAGTGTAATGCTTTAATCACCGCAAAAAGGTAAGTGCCGTAATCTTCCAGTTTGGGGCGTTGCTCAGTGTTGACCACATCTTCAAGGGTAAGGGGATGGAGACTGAAGCACTTGCCCAATTCCTCCACCATATCTGTATCCTGAAGTCCGGTTACCTTTACCCAGATAATACCGCTGGACTGTTTAATCTGGGTGCTGCAATCAGCCAGAGTTTTTAGCGGCAGCGGCTGATAGGAATCAGGGGTATAGGCATGCAGACTGAGGCTGGCTTTTTCAGTCTTACCTTCACCTATAAATACTACCGAGCCGGGCAGCATACCTGCTTTTTGGGAGTACTTTTTTGATTGTCTGGTCATAGCCGCCTCCTTTCGGACTCAAGTCAGGAAAGGAAAACTAGAAATTTTGGCGTCCCTCCATGGCCCGGCTTAAGGTTACATCATCAGCATATTCCAGTTCTGTTCCAAAGGGTAATCCCCGTGCCAGTCTGGTCACTTTTATACCCAGCGGGGTTATCAGCCGCGAAAGGTACATGGCGGTGGCCTCACCCTCGGTAGTGGGGTTGGTTGCCAGAATAATCTCGTCTACTTGGCCGTTATCCAGCCGGCTCATAAGCTCGCTTATGCGTATATTCTGGGAGGTTATTCCCTCGGTGGGGGAAATAGCTCCATGCAGTACATGGTAATAGCCTCGGTAGACGCCCACGTGTTCCAGTGCCAAAATATCCTGCGGCTGTTCCACCACGCAAATCTTGTTTGTTTCGCGTTTGGTATTCTGGCAGATTGGGCAAAGCTCACTGTCAGCCACGTTAAAGCAGATACGGCACTGGCTTATCTGGTTCTTGATACTGCGGATAGTATCAGAAAGTGCCAGAACTTGTTCTTCAGGCGCCCGCATCAGGTAAAAAGCCAGCCGCTGGGCGCTTTTCGGGCCTATGCCCGGGAGTTTGCCCAGCGAATCTATCAGCTTGTTTACTGCACCGGCTGTAGACGGTAAAGAAATATCCTTCAAAAAAAGTCTCCTGCCGAAATATTACATCAGGCCCGGAATTTTAACATCCCCCATCAGTCCTTGCATCTGCTTTGAGCCTTCTTTTTTGGTCTCTTCGTAGGCATCATTGAAAGCTTTGATCAGGGCATTTTCTAAATCTTTGGGTTTGGACGTGTTGATTATTTCAGGTGAAATACTGAGTGACAGTACTTTCTGCTGGCCGTTCATCTTTATCTTGATAGCACCCTTGGCGCTTTCAGTCTCCACCACTACTTTAGCTAGTTCTTTCTGAGCTTTATCCAGCTTAGACTTTAGCTCCATGGCTTGCTTAATCATGTTCATGTTCACGCTTTATTTTTCCTCCACTGATATAATCTGGGCACCCAGTTTTTGGGCTTCTTTTACCAAATGGTTGGTTTCGGCTTCGGATATGCATACCAGAGTGCATGTCTTGCCGACGAAGTTTGAAATAATTTCGGCTGTAACCTTGCGGTTTTCCAGTTCTTCAATTTTGTCTTTGTGGTATTTGTATTTAAAAGACAGGGTGACCACATTTTTTTCTATAGAGACCGGGCGGACACCGGCGCTGCGGAGTATGGCTACCGCCGCTGAACGTTTGAGATTGTCCGGTGCCTGGTCAAGTATGTTTTTCCAGCTGACCTTTAGCTGTTCAATCACATCTCCGGCTCCGATAAGCACTTTTTCTTCTTCTTTGGGCTGGGCAGAAGCGGTGTACTTGGGTTTCTCGTCAATAGGTATGGCCGCTCTGGTAAGTTTGGGGGCAGATTCTTTGGCATGCGGCTTGGAAGCAGCGGCCGGTTCTGAAGCATTCTTGGTTTTATCCTGGGTTTCTGTTTGGGCTTCTTTCTGCGGCGGCTCATTAGATACCGCTGGTTTTTCAGCTTTAGAGGCTGGTAATTCGGCCTGGGGGAGTATAGTAGCAGGTGCAGTATCCGGATTAAGCGAAGCATCTACCAGTGCCAGCTCAAAACTCAGGCTGGAGGCCGTATCTGAGCTGAAATCAAGCTGGCTGAAGGCTTTTATAGCTTTGGTAATACCCTCCAGGTTGGTTATGGCTGACACTTTTTGCAGGGCTTTTTTCTCATCTGTGGTAAGTTCCAAACTGCTTTCCGCTCCGCTGTTTACCAGCATAACCTGTCGCAGGTAATCCAGCAGTTCACGGCGGAACTGTTTTAAATCAAGCCCGTCAGCTACTACGGCATTAAGGGTTTTTAGTCCGTTTTTAATGTCTTTTTTGAGGATATTTTCAGCCAAAGTCTTTATGCGTTCATCTCCGCTGATACCCAGAGCCGCCTGTACCTGGGACAGGCTTATTTCCGCACCGTAAGTGGTGGCTATCTGCTGGAGCAGGTTTTCACCGTCACGGAAACTGCCGCCTGCCGAACGGGTTATCAGTTTTAAGGCTTCCGGTTCTATATTTATATCCTCTGCCTTGCTTATTTTTTCCAGTTTGCGGGTCATATCCGAAAGGGATACCCGGTGGAAATCAAACCGCTGGCAACGGGACATAATAGTCGGTAAAACCTTGTGGATTTCTGTAGTGGCCAGTATAAATATAACCCTTGGCGGGGGTTCTTCAAGCGTTTTCAGGAGTGCGTTTGAGGCACTGTTGGAAAGCATATGGACTTCATCTATGATATAAACCTTGTAGTTCGCCAGTGCCGGGGCGTACTGAACTTTTTCTTTGAGTTCGCGGATATCGTCTACCCCGGTGTTGGAGGCAGCATCTATTTCTATTACGTCCATAGAGCTGCCCTCGGTTATGGATAAACACATGGGGCAGGTATTGCAGGGTTCGCCCTTTCCCTGGTTGGTGGTGCAGTTTACCGCTTTGGCCAAAATGCGTCCGGTACTGGTTTTGCCGGTGCCTCTGGGACCGCAAAAAAGGTATGCCTGAGCAATACGCCCGCTTGAAAGGGCATTTTTCAGGGTGTGGGCAACGTGTTCCTGGCCGACAAGGTCAGCCAGAGTCTGGGGGCGCCATTTGCGGTAAAATACCTGACAGGTCATATCTGCCATATTATACCCTAAAAATGTTATTCTCCAAAGCAATTTCAGGCAGATATTTAGCTATGAGTTATTAAAAAACCCTGCCGGTTTGTCCTGCAGGGTTTGATATATTCAAAAGGCCTAAGTCTCAGCAGGTTTGTTGGCATAAACGGGTTACTCGTTTTTGCTATCAGGAACGGGTTGGGAAATAATGATGGCTGATAATACGCTTGCCTGCACTTGCTATGGGCTTACCCTGTGGTAGTATTAGCGGGTATTCAGGTTTAGCAGGGCGGGTAGGGTGCAGACGACGGTAATTTTCTGCCTGCACCCTGGATTCTTTATTCAATTCGCAGTTATACAAGGAATATATTTCAAACATTTATTTGTGCGGGTATGCAGTGTCAGCTGTATTTATTCGGTAAATACCTTTACCTTGCTGCCTTCACTGTCCACGTCTACCTCCATCTCAGTCATAGCTTCAATAAGCGGCTCGATATCCTCTTCACGCAGGTTCTTGAAATCAAAGTTGACACCCTTTTCCTTAAGGTTGCTGTCTATTTCATTGGTAGCATCTGCCGGAAGTATGGATGCCAGCTTGATTCCGGCTCTTAGCAGAGCCATTGGAACGCGCACATTGACCTTGGCATTACTGTCTTCGTCAGTGCCGTTTATTATTACCCGCAGGTATTTGGGTACTCCTTTGGCAGTTATGGCGGCAGCCGGGGCGGGTTTTGCGTCTTCATTACCCAGCGCTTCAAGCAGTTTATTGGCCTGGTCTACGGTTATTTTGCCTTCGGAAAGCATTTGCAGTATTTTTTTAGCATTTTCAGACATTTTTAATATTCCCCCTTATATAAACTGTACTTTTATACGTGTTTTATTGTCGCGGATATCTGCATTCATACCCCTGAGGGCACACCACAAGCGGTATGAATATGGACCGACAAGTAAAAGGAAGCGGCCTTTGCCGCTTGACCATGTCAGCAAAATGGCTAGCAGCATAAACGGTGCAAATACGATCATCAGTGCCAGTACAATGGGGTAGACCAGAAATAGCGGCAGTATAAGCGGGAAACTTCTGCTATGTTTGCCGAATGGTATTCCTACCCAAAACAGCATAGGTGGCCAGTACATTATCTTTGCAACCTCCTTAGAGCTTCTTCTACCGAAATCCCGCCCTTTTCCAGTTCTGTCAGTATGTTATCATCTTCATTGGTCTTGGGCGGGGTTGGGAAGTTTTCAACAAAGCTGAAATTTGCCCCTATCCGCTGCAGGCGATTTTTAACGGTGGGGTAGCTGATACCGAAAAACTTTTCCATGTCTTTTATTGAGCCGTGGCATTTTACAAATGCCATTACAAATACCTGGTCTTCAGCGGAGAGTCTGGCCAAAGCAGGTAAATCAAAGCTCCCCTCAATGGCAATGCCTGAAGATACCAGTTTGACCCGCTCAACCGTTACGGTTGCTCCCTGGGTGAGCTTGGTCAGTTCCTGCCAGTCTTTTGCCATATTGTGTACCTCCGGGTAGTTATTTAACTTATGTCAGTATTATATGGCGAAAAATTAAAAAAGTCAATATATAAATTAAAAAAATTAATAATGCATGGGGTAAATATTTAAAAACTTATTTGGTTGCCAAGAGGTATTCTGCGGACAATAAAAAACGGCTTCGGAAATTCCGAAGCCGTTAAAGTGCCATGTGGTTTAGAGGTTATTCAAGCAGGGAAGGAATATCTCTGCTGAGTTCATCGATGTCACGCCGCCTGTCCGCCAGGTCAGCCTGACGCTGCTTGATTACCGGCATCATGCTGGTGGAACGGTTGTAGTAGTAACGTACCCTCTCAAGGTCAGATAACTCGGAGAAAATAACGGTTACAGTCATGGTGTCTTTTTCGCGGGGGTAGTCACCGTTGCGGATAATGGCGTTAGGAGCCATCTCACGCAGCCAGTCACCCTGTTCTTTTATGATATCCATATTTATTTCTTTTGCAGGGGCGGAAATAAGGAACAGCGCCCGTCCGGCATCACGGGGGTCAATTTTCAGGGAAAGCTCGCTTACGGCTTCATCCATAGCCCGGATGCCCTTGTAGTTGGAAACGCTCTTCATCCGGAAATGGTCAGTTTTATCAAAGGGCAGGGTCAGAGTGCGGACGCGGGCCTTGCCGTGTCCGATAACGGTCCAGCCTGAAATGGTCTGGATGATATCACCGGCGTCCATGGTCTTGGCTCCAATGTACTTGGAATTCTTTTCTTCACCGGCACACAGCAAATCCCAAAAGGGCTCAACAATCAGGGAGTTTATCTTGGAAAGGTTGTAGCGGAGTGAAAAATCCTTGCGGACATAACGCTGGTTTTCCACCAGTATAACCGCATCTGCAACAGAGCTGATGGATTTTAAGCAGACAGCGGTATTGTAGACGGTGCGCTCTTCGGTTTTCTCCTCATGCTCAAAGGGCAGGGCTATTAGGGCATAAACCGGTTTGTCCATGTAGCGCTCTTTGATATGCTGGGCGATAATGGAAACCGAACCCGAACCGGTACCGCCGGCCGCACCGGCAATAACCAGAAAACCGTCTGCATCATAAAAACGCTTGGTGGTGCGCAGGGCATCTATAACCTTGTCGGCATCTGCTCTGGCAATTTCAGCACCCAGTTCATTTATTTTACCTACCCCATGGCCGCCGGTTTTACGCCCGCCGATAAGTATGCGGTGTTGGTGGTCAGGTTTGATGGTAACCAGACCTGAAAGGTCAGCTTGGTCTGTGTTCACGGCAAATACTCCCGGGCAGATGCTTACGTTACGCTGGGAGCGGGCCCTTTTATCCATACGGGCAAACTCATCCGCTATGCGGCTGCCGCATTGCCCAAGACCTATTACAATTAATTTCATTTTGTCCTCCGTTAATCGGGCTAAATTCTAAACTAATAGCTTTAGCATGTCAACAACTTACGTTTAAATCTATCCCAGTTATTAGTTTAAAAATCTATTTGGAAATATAAGCTATCAAATCTCCCAGGCGGGTGGAGTAACCCCATTCATTATCATACCATGAAAGTACTTTTACCATATTGCCGTCCAGCACCATAGTACTGGGGGCATCTATGATGGAACTGGCAGGGTTGCTCTTGAAATCACTGCTGACCAGTTCTTCTTCGCAGTATTCTAGTATGCCGGCCAGCTTGCCCTGGGCGGCTTCCTTGAAAGCGGCGTTTACTTCCTCTACGGTTACATTTCTGCCCAGTTCACCTACAAAATCCACCAGTGAAACGCTGGCAGAGGGTATGCGGAATGAAATACCGTCCAGTTTGCCTTTAAGTTCGGGCAGCACCAAAGCTACCGCTTTAGCGGCACCGGTAGTGGTGGGGATAACATTGACCGCGGCGGCTCTGGCCCGGCGGATATCCTTGTGGAACATATCCTGTATCTTCTGGTCATTGGTATAGGCATGGCAGGTAGTCATGAAGCCTTTTTTAACCCCGAATTTATCATGGAGTACCTTTATAAGGGGGGCGACACAGTTGGTGGTGCAGGAGGCATTGGAGATAACACGGTGAGTATTGCAGTTATATTTTTCTTCGTTTACACCCATAACCACGGTGATATCTTCACCCTTGGCCGGGGCGGAAATGACCACAGTCTTAACACTGCCGCGAAGGTGGGCGGAGGCTTTAGCGGCATCGGTAAACAAACCGGTAGATTCAATCACCAAATCTACTCCGGCGGTCTCCCAGGGGATTTGCATGGGGTCACGTTCGCTGAAAACCTTGATGGGTTTGCCGTCTACTATTATAGAGCAGTCATCAGATTCAACTGTGCCGGGATATTTGCCGTAGGTTGAGTCCCATTTTAAAAGGTGGGCATTGGATTTATTGTCTGCCAGGTCATTTACCGCAACTACTTCAAGTTCGCCGCGGTGGTACTGGTTTATAGTCCTTAGGGTAATACGCCCGATTCGTCCGAACCCGTTAATGCCGATTCTGGTTACCATAATAATCCCCCTTCAAGTAAATTATAGATTTATCTGTTTTTTGGCCTTAAGCATATCCAAAAAGGCCTCAAGCCGGGTTTTCTGATGCTGGTTTAAATGAAAATCTGCGTTGCCTTCCAGGGTGAGTATGGGAAGCGGCAGCTTTTGCCTCAATATAATATCACCGATAGCCCGATGACAGAAAGCTTGGGTGTAATGGATTATGCCGTCTATGCGGCGCTCAGTGAGCTGGATCTGAATATCCCTTAAGCGGTATTCCATGGGGTAGGGGTAGGTATAAGCGGTGTAAGACTGGGAGATATCAGCACCGCCTTCGGGCAGGCTGAACTGCCTCTGAATTTCATTAAACACCACTCTGGCTCCGTTTTGCTCAAGGTAAGGGTAAAGCTCCTGCCCGAATACCGAAGGAACGCCCAGATATGCCAGCCTTAGTTCTGTTGAGGGGTAAGGGGTGCGGCTTTTCGCTGTATTCAGAAGTTTCTGAAGGTCAGCTTGGTACTTTACATAATCACTATTAAAATCTGAACTGGATACCAGCCAGTAGTGGTCTTCAAAACCGGATACTTTGTTTTCGGCATAACACAGGTAGTCCAGTCTGTGTGCCAGCTCTCTGGCGGGACTAAGTGTTTTCCGCCATTCTTCCGCCGCCTCAAGAGTAGTACCCAGCCTAATGGCCAGCTTTGACAGAGATGCTTTTACCTCCGCGGGGTTGGGTTCGGTGGGGAAGTCAAAGGGAATAGTGCGGATACCTTTTAGGTTCAAAACTTCCCTTAGCATCTGGGTGTTTGAGCAGTCACCGCTGGTTACACAGATAACCTCGCTTATGCCTTTATCCAGGCAGACACCATAAATGCCTTTTATCCAGGCACAGCAGTTCAAGGGAAAGCCGTCTTTTTCAGCCAAGCGGATAAGCCTGTCAGGATTTGTATCTGAAACGAAAATATTATTCAGGTCCAGCGGGCTGTAACCGGCTGAAAGCAGTATTTCTATGGGTACGGTGGTGGTAATGCCGATGTATTTGGGGTGCCCGTTATTTTTCAAAACAGCTCACATTTTATGAAAAATTTTTTATCCCATATGGCATCTGGCATATCTTTAAAGCTTTACCCTGCGGATGCAGTGTGGGAGGGTTTTCACCGGTTGCCGGCTGCATCCAGAGGGTTTCTATATCCTTTTATAATTATTTTAGGTTGAAAAAGGCCTCTTTGCCGGGGTATTTGGCCTTTCCGCCCAGTTCCTCTTCAATGCGGAGCAGGCGGTTATATTTGGCAGTGCGTTCTGCGCGGCAGGGAGCGCCGGTTTTTATCTGGCCGGCATTCATGGCCACAGCCAAATCTGCAATAGTAGTGTCTTCGGTTTCTCCGCTGCGGTGGCTGACCACTGCCGTCCAGGCGGAATTATTTGCCATTTTGATAGCGGCAATAGTTTCAGACAAAGTGCCTATCTGGTTAAGTTTAATAAGTATGGAGTTGGAGGCATTTTCTTTTATACCCCTTTCCAGCCGCTTTATATTGGTGACATAAAAATCATCACCCACCAGCTGAACCTTGCTGTCGATTTTTTTAGTAAGCATTTTCCAGCCGTCCCAGTCATCTTCAAAAAGGCCGTCTTCAATACTGATTATGGGGTATTTTTCCACCCAGCCGCACCAGTAATCCACCATTTCGGCACTGCTGAGGGTTTTATTTTCAGTTGCCAGGGTGTATTTGCCTTCCTGATAAAGTTCGCTTGAGGCCGGGTCAAGGGCTATGAATATATCTTCACCGGGGCGGTAGCCGGCTTTTTCAATGGCTTTCAGTATTACTTCCACCGCATCTTTATTGGTGGGTAGGGAAGGGGCAAAACCGCCTTCATCACCTACAGTAGTATTCTGGTTCATACCTTTCAGCACTTTTTTCAGGCTGTGGTAAACCTCGGTACCCATCCGGAGTGCCTCGGCAAAGCTTTTAGCACCTGTGGGCATCACCATAAACTCCTGAAAGTCAGTGGAGTTTGAGGCGTGTTTGCCGCCGTTTAATATATTGAACATGGGTACGGGCAGGATGTATTCGTCACAGTTGTTCAGGTAACGGTAAAGAGGCATATGGCAGGATGCGGCTGCGGCATGGGCAACTGCCAGCGAAGTGGCCAGCATAGCGTTAGCCCCCAGCTTGGCTTTATTGGGAGTGCCGTCCAGTTCTAGCAAAAGATTATCCAGCCCCTGCTGGTCTGATACTTTGAAACCGGATATGGCCTTAGCAATAGTGGTGTTTACATTAGTGACTGCCTTTTGTACGCCAAGCCCGTTATAGCGGGATTTGTCTCCGTCACGCAGTTCCACGGCTTCATGGCTGCCGGTAGAAGCACCCGAAGGTACAGCCGCCCGGCCGAAAGAGCCGTCAGATAAAACTACATCCGCTTCAACGGTGGGGTTGCCACGGGAATCCAGTATCTCTCTGGCCTTGATAGACTTGACTACTGCAGACACAATTACCTCACACTCGTATTAGTTTATTAAATCCAGAGCCATTGTAACCGCTTCCAGGGCATTTCCGGCTTCGATTACAGCGCCGTCAGCCTTGCCGTTCTGGCTCATTGACCAGCTGTTTAAAGTGATTACCGGCAGTCCGCTTTGGAGGGCATAGGCTATTTCAGACAATGTTCCGTAAGCACCGCCCACCGCAATAACTGCCTGGGCAGATTTGACCACCATGACATTCCGGGCAAAGCCTATACTGCTTATTATAGGTATTTGGACATACGGGTTAGCCTCTTCGCGGCTGTTTCCCGGCAGTATGCCTATGGTCAGCCCACCGTTTAAGGACGCGCCCCGGCAGGCGGCTTCCATTACCCCGCCCATGCCCCCGCAGACAAGTGTAACCTGTCTAAGCGCAAGTTCTTTGCCCACTTCCTCTGCCAAACGGGTTTCCTCAGGAGTGGCTTTGGAGGCACCTATAACCGCAATGAAAATACGTTTATTATCCATGAAAAGCAAGGGAATTATAACACCCCCGTGCTATTTGAGGCAAAGATTTAAGAGTTGAAACGGTTGGAGGCGGTATCCAGCCCATAGGTCAGCAGGCAGGTGAGTGCTTCGGAAGCACGGGTAATAGCCTTGTCCATAATCTCCCGTTCTTCCTCGCCGAAGTTGCCCAGTACATGGTCTACCACCTCAGTTCCGTTATTCCGGCTATCCGGCTTGCCGATACCTATTTTCAGGCGGATAAATTCCTTGGTGCCGATGTCTGTAATAATAGATGAAATGCCGTTATGCCCTCCGGCACTTCCCCCCAGCCGCAGGCGTATTTTGCCCGCAGGTAAATCCAAATCATCCTGCACTACAATAATATCAGCGGCTTTAAGGTTGTAGCGGCGAAGCAGCTGGCTGGCGGCCTTGCCGGAGAGGTTCATATAAGTCTGGGGTTTGGCCAGCACTATTTCCTCATCATTTATGCGTCCTGAACCGGTGCGGGAAAGGCAGCATTTTTTGTCAAAGCTGATATGGTTGTCTTTGGCAAAACGGCTCAGGCACTGGAAACCCACGTTATGGCGGTTGCCCGAATATTCTTTGCCGGGGTTTCCCAGCCCGATAATAAGTTTCATCAAGATTGCTCCAGCATATTTATAAATTCCTGTTCGGACAGCTCTTTTACCCCCATACTGCGGGCTTTGGCCAGCTTGGAGCCGGCATCAGCACCTACCACCAGATAGCGGGTTGCGTTGGTGACATTGTCCTTGGCCGTGCCGCCAAGTGAGCGGATTTTTTGCTGTGCTTCTTCGCGGCTTAAACTTTCCAGTTTGCCGGTAACTACAAACTCCACTCCGGAAAGCGGCAGAGGTTTATGTGAGGGCTTTTGGTCTGAAGCAAGCTTTACTCCGGCTGTTTCCAAACGGCGGATGACCGCTATGTTTTTTTCTTCGCTGAAATAGGCTTTTATGCTGCTGGCTATCTTGGCACCTATATCCGGTATGGTTTGCAGTTCATCAAGCCCTGCCCCAGCCAGTGCCCATATATCCCCGTAGCGGCTGGATAGCAAAGCGGCTGTCTCATTCCCCACGTGGCGGATACCCAGCCCGAATATTACCCTGTCCAGCGGGCGGGTTTTGCTGTCTGCAATAGCTTTTATTATATTATCCGCACTTTTTTCACCCATGCGCGGCAGTTTCAGTAAATCAGCCGCAGTCAGGTAGTAAAGGTCAGATACGTTTTTGACCAATCCCTGTTGTGCCAGTATCACGCTCAGGCTTTCGCCGATGCCGCGGATATCCATAGCCCCTCTGGAGACAAAGTGTTCCAGCTGGCGTTCAAACTGGGCGGGGCAGGAAACGTTGGCACAGTAGTGCATAGCCTCGCCTGCGGGGCGGTATATTTCCCCTCCGCACACTGGGCAGGCCGGGCGGCTAAGTTTGGGGTTAAACAGGGTTTCCTCCATGCTGAAGGGTTTTGATTCGGGGCTGCGTTTAGCCAGCACCGGGGCAACTACCTCAGGTATTACTTCGCCTGCCCGCTGGATTACTACCGTATCCCCTTCACGGATATCCTTGCGGAGGATATCATCTTCGTTATGCAAACTGGCCTGTTTTACCACTACCCCGCCTACATTTACCGGTTCAAGGATGGCATACGGGTTTAAAGTGCCGGTACGGCCTACCGATATGCCTATTTTTTTAAGGAGGGTAGTGACCTGTTCGGCCGGAAATTTATAGGCGATAGCCCAGCGGGGTTCACGTCCCGCATCCCCCAGTTTTTGCTGCAGGGATACGGAATCTACCTTGAATACTACCCCGTCTGCTTCGTAGGGCAGGGAATCCCGGTTTTCCGCCATCTCACGGTAGTATTCTTTGGCTTCTTCCAGGGTGTTTACCAGACGGTTACGCGGGTTTATCCTGAAACCCAGGCGGCTGAAGTACTCCAGTATCTGCCAGTGGCTGTCAGGCAGCAGGCTGTCTTCCGCATACCCCAGAGCATAAATAAATATATCCAGCGGTCTTTCGGCCGTTACTGACGGGTCAAGCTGGCGGAGTGAACCGGCGGCGGCATTGCGGGGGTTGGCAAAAAGGGATAGTCCTTTATCAGCCCTTTCACGGTTGAGTTTGGCGAAGCCTTCTTTTGGAAGATACACTTCCCCCCTTATTTCAAAAACAGGGGGGGCGTCCTCCTCGGTATTTAAGGGTATAGAATGGATAGTTCTCAGGTTTCGGGTAATATTTTCGCCCTGAAAGCCGTCACCCCGGGTAGCACCGGTGGTAAACTTGCTGTTTCGGTAGGTAAGTGCAACTGCCAGCCCGTCCATTTTGGGTTCGCAGTCTATCTGAAAAGCGGCATTTCCCAGCAGTTTTTTTACCCTCAGATACCATGCTTCCAGTTCCTCATCTGAAAAGGCATTTGCCAGGGAAAGCAGCGGATAGGGGTGATTGACGATGCCGAAGGCCTTTAGCGGCTCGGCACCCACTCTTTGGGTGGGTGAGTCCGCCGTAACAAGCTCAGGGTGGGCTTCTTCCAGTTCTTTCAGACGGCGGAGCAAGACGTCATATTCGGAATCAGAGATTTCAGGGTTATCCTGAACGTAATACAATTGGTTATGGCGGTTTATTTCACGCCTCAGGTTTTCTATTTCAGTTCGGGGGGAAAACATATCTTCCATACAGATTATTAGTATATCACAGCCCCTGTTTAGAGCAAGTACAAAAGTATAGCCGCTTACGTTTGACAGGGGCTTGCGTCAGACGCCGTTCTAAGTTAAACTAAAACCAGAATTTTGTGAGAGGAAGCTAGAAAAATGGCTGAAGTTCGGGCTTTTCATGGATTACGTTACAACCCTATGTTTGTGGACGATATGGCAGATGTTATCTGTCCGCCTTATGACATTATCAGCCCTGAACAGGAAAAAGCCCTTAAAGAACGCAGCCCATACAACTATATACGTTTGGAATATAGCCAGCCTACCCCTCAAGATAATGTTGTAGACAACCGCTATACCCGTGCCGCCGCCATACTGGAAAAATGGATAGGTGAACGGGTAATAACTGCTGAAAAGAAGGCAGCTATATATATACATGACCATTACTTCAGTGTGTTCGGCAAACAGTATAAAAGACGGGGAATTATTGCCAGAGTGCGGCTTGAGGAATGGGACAGGATGGTTATCCGCCCCCACGAGGGCACACTTTCCGAACCTAAAAGGGATAGGATTAACCTCATTTCAGCCGTCCGCGCCAATACCAGCCCGGTGTACGGGCTGTATCAGGATATTGAAAAAGATATAAACCGGGTATTGGAAATCCAAACAGGCGGCAAGCCGGCTGTCAGCATGAATATTGAAGGCGAACGCCACGAACTTTGGGTAGTCACCGATGATTCTGCTATAGCCAAGGTGACAGCTTTGTTTGACAAGAAACCCATCTATATAGCTGACGGGCATCACCGCTATGAAAGTGCCTTGACTTATAGGCGTGAACGTCTGGCCGGCAACCCTCAGCTGCCCTCTGATGACCCGGTTAATTTTGTAATGATGACCTTGGTAGATTTTGCCGATCCCGGTCTGGTAGTTTTGCCGGCACACCGCCTGCTGGGTGGTATGGATGCAAATACCTTGTCAAACCTTAAGACTAAACTGGCTTCCTTCTTTGATGTAACTACTATACCTGCCAAACTGCCTGGTGCTTGGGATACTCTGGATAAGGCTCTTAGAGAAGAGGGTAAAATCCGCTTGGCTATGTATGGTTTGGGCGGCACAGAGAATTTTACCTTGCTGACCCTGCGTGAGGTTGAGACCGCCAGTAATCTTATGCCGTATTTCCATTCTGATATATATAAGAAACTGGATGTTAGTGTACTTGACCATATTATCCTTGAGGAGCTGATGGGGCTGAAGACGGTGGAGGACCCACGCATATCTTTCAATTTTGACCGTAATGATGTGGTTTCAAGGGTGAAATCTGGTGAATTCCAGATGGCTTTTATTCTGAATCCTATGAAGGCGGAAATTATCAAGGCTATTTCAGATGTATCTGACCGCATGCCCCGCAAATCCACTTACTTCTTCCCCAAGCTGCCTTCGGGCTTGGTAGTTTACCGTTTTGACTCTGAGGCAAGTACTAAAAAGTAAACCACATAGGTTTATAAAACAAAGAAGGGGAGGTGAAAACCTCCCCTTTATGATTTTACCTAAATATTTTAATCAGGGCTTATAATCTTTGGCCATCTGGATAAAGTACCGGTGAAAGCGGTTATCCGCAGAGAGTTCGGGGTGGAACGATGTTGCCAGAAGGTTATTCTCCCTTACTGCCACTATAATCCCGTCAGGTAGCTTGGCCAGTATGTCAACACCTTTGCCGGTTTTTTCCACTAGAGGGGCGCGGATAAATACTGCAGGGAAATCCCCGCCTTCCAGCCCTTTTATCTTCAGCATTGCCTCAAAGCTGTCCACCTGCCTGCCGAAGGCATTCCGACGGACAGTTATATCCATAAGTTCAAGCGTTTTTACCCCGGAGATATCTCCGCTTAGCTCTTTGGCAAGGCAAATCATACCGGCACAGGTACCCCAAACGGGCATGCCGTTACGGGCTAAATCTTTTACAGGCTTGGCCAGGCCGAATGTGTAAAGGAGCTTGGTTATGGTGGTGCTTTCACCGCCGGGAATAATAAGCCCAGAAAGTTCAGACAGTTCTTCAGCCTTGCGTACTTCCACCGCTTCCGCTCCCAGCGTGCGCAGCATATGTATATGTTCCCGGAATGCCCCTTGCAGGGCCAGTACACCGATTTTCATTTATTCCTCAAATAGGCAAGGCTACCAGCAATTTAAGCGGTAGCCTTGCCATATATTACCACAAACTCTAAAAGACTAGATTTTTACAACTTGGACAGTTTGAACGTCCTGCAGAGACAGCAGCTGCTGGCGCTGTTTTTCCGGCAGGGGTTCATCCAGAGCCAGTATCATCAGGGCCTGCCCTCTGGCTTTCTGGCGGCTGAGGTGCATATAGCTTATGTTGATATCTGCATCCCCGGTAATCTTGCCGGCCGCACCTATCAGTCCGGGGCGGTCTATATGGTCTGCAAACAGGAAATAACCGCCGGTAGGTACAATATCTATCCAGTAATCATTCAATTTCACAATGTGTACATCACCGCGTACCAGACTGCCGGCAACCGTATTGGATTTACCGTTATCGGTATCTATGGTGACTGTAATCAGGCTGGAAAAATTCTGGCAGGCTGCTTCTTTTTGTTCGGTTACACCCAGCCCGCGCTGCGCGGCTACGATATCAGCATTGACCACGTTTACCCGTTCTTCGCTGATATGTTCAAGTATACCGCCCAGCACCAGGGCCTTCAGGGCGGTGGTGTCATAAGCGGCCAGTTCGCCGCAGTATTTAATGGTCACATTTTTCATGTGCCCGTCAGTCAGCTGGCTTACCAGGCTGCCCACTGTGCGGGCAACCGGCATGAAAGGACCAACTACCGGCAGGCTTTCGGCCGAGATATAGGGTGCATTTACGGCGTAGCGGGCAGGGCGGCCTTCAAATACATCTATTACCTGTTTGACTACGTCAGAGGTAGCCAGCTCCTGAGCTTCGGCAGTGGAAGCACCCAGGTGGGGGGTAACAATAATATTGTCACACTCAAAAAGGCAGCTTTCGGTGCAGGGTTCTTTGGAGAAAACGTCAATAGCGGCACCGCCGATACGTTTTTCCTTGATGGCTGCTGCCAGTGCTTCTTCGTCTATGATGCCGCCGCGGGAGGTATTGATAAGGCGGACGGTGGGTTTCATCATCTCCAGTTCCTTGGGGCCGATAAGTCCCTTGGTCTGGCCGGTCATGGGAACATGCAGGGTGATAAAGTCAGCCTGTTTCAGCAGGTCTTCAAAGGGTACCAGTTCTACCTGCAGTTTTTTGGCACGTTCCATAGATATAAAGGGGTCATAACCTATAACCCGCATTTCCAAAGCTAAAGCCCTTTTGGCTATCTCAGAGCCGATATTGCCCAAACCTACAATGCCCAGTGTTTTGCCCTTAAGTTCAGAGCCCACAAATTCATTGCGTTTCCACTGGCCGGATTTCAGGCTGGCGTTGGCTCTGGGAATATGGCGAGCCATAGACAGCATAAGGGCCAGGGTATGTTCGGTAGCGGAGATAGTGTTGCCGGTGGGGGCATTTACCACGATAATACCGTTACCGGTGGCAGCTTTTAAGTCAATATTATCTACGCCCACTCCGGCCCGGCCGATAACCTGCAATTTTTTACCGGCATTGATAATATCAGCGGTGACCTGGGTCTGGCTGCGTACCAGCAGAGCGTCATATTCACCGATAATATTTACCAATTCCTCCGGTTTAAGGCCGGTCTTTACATCTACCTGTGCAATCTCCTTAAGGGGTGATAATCCGGTTGCGGAGAGTGCATCGCTTACCAGTACTTTTTTCATTTTAACTCCTGAAACCTGCCTTGGGCAGGGCTGATTTAAGATTATCCAGTGTAACTTTGATATCGTTTTCGGTTACCCAACCCAGATGACCTATACGGAAAATCTTGCCTTCCAGAGGGCCTTGTCCGCCGGCCAGCACGGTGTTGTATTCTTCGCGCATTACCTTTAAGAGCTTCTTGGGGTCAAGCCCCTCGGTAGCCAAAACCGCAGTAACGGTGTTGGATGCATATTTTTCTTCGGCAAGCAGGGTCAAACCCAGCTCTTTGACACCCTTGCGGGTAAAGTCAGCAATTTTCTGGTGGCGTTTGAAGATATTCTGCATACCTTCTTTTTCCATCATAATCAAAGCTTTGTGCAAAGCTACAATAACTGAAACGCAGGGTGTCCAAGGTGTCTGCCCTTTCTCAATACTGGCTTTGTGTTTAGCCAAGTCCCAGTAGAAACGGGGCATCTTGGATTCGGCATTGGCTTTCCATGCATCAGGGCTGACAGAAATAAAAGCCAGACCGGGGGGAACCATCCAGCCTTTTTGTGAGCCGGATACAACTACGTCACAACCCCATTCGTCAACCGGCAGGTCAATGGAACTGAGGCTGGAAATGGCATCTACCAGCAGCAGTTTGCCGGCGCCTTTTACTACAGCCGCCAAAGACTTAAGGTCATTGGTGATGCCGGTGGAGGTTTCATTGTGGGTGACCAGCACCGCTTTTATTTCGGGGTGTTCCATCAGAGCCTTTTTGACCAGAGCGGGATCAGCCGCTTTGCCGTGCTCAAAATTAAGGGCAATTATCTTAGCCCCGAAAATGGAGGCAATCTTGGCAAAGCGTTCGCCGAATACACCTATGGAAACGCTTAGTACGGTTTCACCGGGAGATAAAAAGTTGACAGCCGCGGCCTCAAGGCCGCCAGTACCTGAGCCAGTGAGCACCAAGACATCATTCTTTGTCTGGAAGAAATACTTCAGTTTTTCAGCTACCTCTTTCATGATAGCTGCCATTTCGGGTCCGCGGTGGTTTATCATCTGCTGGCCCATGGCGGTTAAGACTTCTTCAGGACAGGGGGTAGGTCCGGGGATTCTCAGGTTTTGCATACTGGCTCCTTTTCAAATATTACCTTTAGTATATAAAAAATATTGCTTTTAGCAAAATTCTAAACAGCTTTGGAGTAGCGTCTCTTGCCGGCTTTTATTATATCACCGCATTTTACAGTTGTACCGGGGTCTGATATTTTAGCGGAATTTATTTCCACCCCGCCCTGTTCCAGCAGGCGGCGGGCTTCGCTTTTGCTCTTGGCAAGGTCCGCCTTGATAATAAAATCTATCACGCAGATGCCCTCACCGTTTTCCAGGCGGCATTCCGGCATATCTTCCGGTATTTCACCCCGCTGCACCACCCGGGTAAACTGGGCATCCGCCTCTTCGGCGGCAGCTGTGCTGTAAAGCTGAGTTATCAGCTCGCGGGCCAGGCGTTTTTTAAGTACCATGGGGTTTATCAGACCGTTTGCCATCTGGTTTTTAAAATCAGCTATTTCGGTTGCGGGTATGTCGGTCACCAGTTCAAAATACTGGAGTATCAGCTCATCCGGGATAGACATACACTTGCCGAATATTTCAGTGGGCTCTTCGGCTACACCGATATAGTTGCCCAGACTCTTGCTCATTTTGTGGACGCCGTCAGTGCCTACCAGTATAGGTACCATTAGCACCTGCTGGGGTTTCTGCCCCAGCATTTCCTGCAGTTCACGCCCTACCAGCAAATTAAACTTCTGGTCTGTCCCCCCGAACTCCACGTCAGATTTCACCATGACAGAGTCATAGGCCTGAAGCATGGGGTAGAGCAGTTCGGTTACGCTGATGGGTTTGCCGACGGCATATCTTTTGGCAAAATCGTCTCTGGCCAGCATCTGGGCTACGGTAAATTTGGAAGAAAGGCGGACTACGTCTTCCAGTTTAAAGTTACCGTACCATTCGCTTTGCCAGCGGACTTCGGTTTTATCTTTATCTACAATCTTGAAAAACTGCTCCAGATAGGTTTTGGCATTTGCCTTTACCTGTTCGGCTGAAAGCATGGGGCGGGTGACAGAAGCGCCGGAAGGGTCACCAATCTGGGCGGTCCAGTCTCCCACTATCAAAACTACCTGATGCCCCAAGTCTTGAAGCTGGCGGAGTTTCCTAAGGGCTACCATGTGTCCCAGATGGATATCTGGCGAACTGGGGTCAAAGCCTTCTTTCAGGCGGAGCTTTTTACCCGAAAGAAGCAGCTTTTTAAAGTCTTCTTCTACAATTACTTCGGCTACGCCCCGTTTCAAAATCTGGTCTATCCGGTTTTCCGCTTGGTTCATCTGGTATTACCTCAGTATATCTCTGGCTTTTGATATATCAGCTGAAATCTGGGTTTTCAGGGCTTCGGCATCTGCGAAGCAGATTTCAGGCCGTAAAAATTCTACAAATTCCACCTTAAGTACTTGACCCCTTATATCACCTGCAAAATCCAGCAGGTGTACCTCAAGGCGGTGTTCCTCCTGCCCGAAGGTGGGGCATGAGCCTATATTTGCTACCGCGTTATACTTTTTTTCGCCTAAAAATGCTTTGGCGGCATAAACACCGTCTGCCGGCAAGGCCAGGTAACCGGGCAGGGTAAGGTTGGCGGTCGGGAAGCCCAGCTTCGTACCCCGGTTTGCCCCGTTTTGAACAGTCCCGCGGAGGTGATAGTTTCTTCCCAGCATCAGACGGGCTTTGCTGACATTGCCGGAAAGCAGTGCCTGGCGGATGGCAGTAGAGCTGACTATCTGGTTTTCTATAACTACCGGTGATACTACCGAAACGCTGAAGTCCATAATATGGCTAAGCCGCCTAAGAGCAGTGGCATCTCCAGCCCGGTTTCTGCCCAAAGCAAAATCCGAACCTACCACAATGCCTTTCATATGCAGGTGGTCCAGCAGATAGCCTACAAAGTCGGTGGCGGAGACAGTGGAGATTTCAGGGGTGAAAGAGAGCATTATTATCTGGTCAAGCCCCATTTGCGAAAGCGCCAGATTGCGTTCTTCCAAACTTAGTATCAGTTTAATATCATCCTGCCCAAGCACTTTGCTGGGGTGGTCTTTAAAGGTGATAAGGCAGCTTTGCAGGTTACGTTCTTTGGCCTGTTTTTTAAGCTCGTTTATAAGGTGCTGATGCCCCAGATGAACACCGTCAAAAACTCCTATGGTAACAAGGGTATTTTGGTCTGAGGAATGGCGGATAATTTCTTCTTCAAGGAGTGTCATAAAAGTTGCCAACCTCTTGCTAAATATTTCGTTTAAATATCTGACAAAGAAAAAGGGGCTTTCTGAAATATAAAACCCCTGCCGGAACATTACTTTTAAACCTGTTTTATACTAACACAAGGCTATAGGTACGTCAATTTCATTATATATAAGGAAAAGGGGGGCAGATAAAATATTTTCGGGAAAGAGTACTTTTTCCTTTAAAACAGGCTATTTATATTACATAAAAACTGGTATAATGCTTGACAAACTGTGCTTACAGGAGTACCATTATTATTTGCAAATTATGCCTCCAAAAAAAATGTCAAACCAAAAACAGCGATTTTTTCTTCTAGCCGCATTATTGTGCGCTTTCGTTTTTTAGCGCAACGACGTCCCTTGAGATTATAATAAGGAGCAGACATGGTATCTATGTTACCTAAGGCCGACGCCGCCACTGGTGTAATCCGCAAATCTTATGCCCAATTACCCGAGGTTGTCAATGTACCTAACCTGATAGAGATGCAGCTGCAGTCTTTTGTCTGGTTTCAGGAGGAGGGTCTCCGTGAACTGATTGAGGAGATTTCTCCAATCAAAGACTTTGTGGGAAACAGGCTGGAACTGGAATTCATCGGCTATGAATTCAGAGAGCCCCGTTTATCCGAGTACGAATGCACCCAGCGTGACCAGACCTACTCTGTGCCCCTATATGTAAAAGCCAGGCTGATAGTAAAAACTACCGGTGAAATCAAAGAACCCTTTGATTTGTTCTTCGGGGATATCCCACTTATGACCGCTTTGGGTACATTTATTACCAGCGGTACGGAGCGGGTAGTTGTCAGCCAGCTATTGCGTTCACCGGGTGTTTACTTTACCATTTCAGATGACCCGGCCACCGGCCGCCCTCTCTGCCATACTAACCTTATTCCCAGCAGGGGTGCCTGGCTGGAGTTTGAAACCTCCAACCGGGATGTTATTTCAGTAAAAATTGACGGGCGCCGCAAGATTCCCGTCAGTACCCTTCTGAGGGCCATAGGTTATTCTGACGATTTGGATATTTTAAACCTGTTTGAGGTTATTGATAATGACCCCGAACGCCATTATATCCAGTCCAGCATTGACCGTGATCCGCTTATAAAGGATGAAATAAGTGCCCTTATTGATATTTACAGCCGTTTGCGCCCCGGTGATCCGCCCAATGCGGACAACGCCCGCAAACTTATTAACGAAATGTTCTTTGACCCCCAGCACTATGATCTGGGTAAGGTAGGCCGTTACAAGGTTAACCGCCGTCTGGAATTGCCGGCCCGTGAGGTTGGTGAAAACCGTGCCCTTACCCGTGAGGACATAGTAGCCATTATCCAGCGGATTATCATGGTCAATAACGGACAGGATACTCCGGATGATATTGACCATTTGGGCAACCGCAGAATCCGCACTGTGGGTGAACTTGTTCAGAACCAGTTCCGCATAGGTCTGGTACGTTTGGAGAGAGTTGCCCGTGAGAGAATGAGCATTGTCAATCTGGAAATGGTTACTCCCAGTGCCTTGGTTAATATCCGCCCGGTGGTTTCAGCTGTTAAAGAGTTTTTTGGTGGTTCACAGCTTTCCCAGTTTATGGACCAGACTAACCCTCTGGCTGAAATAACCAACAAACGCCGTCTGTCCGCCATGGGGCCCGGCGGTCTTTCCCGCGAAAGAGCCGGCTTTGACGTTCGTGACGTTCATTACTCTCATTACGGGCGTATCTGCCCCATTGAGACGCCTGAAGGCCCGAATATTGGTCTTATCGGTTCTCTGGCTACTTATAGCCGGATTAACCGCTACGGCTTTGTGGAAACTCCCTACCGCAAGGTTTATTCCAAACTGAAAAATAGTGATAAAAAACTGGTTGGTCTTAAACTGAAGACCGAAGTCAGTGAAAAAGGCAAGGTTCTTGCGGCTGCCGGTACTATCATTACCGAAGACAGCTTTAAGCTCATTTCAAAGCTGCCTGAGTGTGATATTCAGGTTATGCCGTTTGTATCTGCCGAAGTCAAATATATGCCTGCAGACGAAGAAGACCGCTATATTATCGCCCAGGCTAATACCCGTTTGGATGATAAAGGTTATTTCCTTGATGAAAGGATTGAAGCCCGTCTGGCTGAACGCTATGTAATAGAGCCCCCCGAAAAGATTGATTACATGGATGTTTCACCCAAACAGATTTTCAGCGTAGCGGCTTCGCTTATTCCGTTCCTTGAGCATGACGATGCCAACCGCGCCCTTATGGGTGCCAACATGCAACGCCAGGCTGTGCCTCTGCTTCGGGCAGAAGCCCCCATGGTAGCAACCGGTATGGAACGCGAAGCAGCCAGATACTCCGGTCAGGTTATTTTTGCCAAGCGCGCCGGTGTAGCTACTTCGGTTACCAGCGAGAAAATAATAATCCGCACCGCTGACGGCGGACATGATGAATATCTGCTCAAGAAATTTGTCCGCACCAATCAGGGTACATGTATAAATCAGCATGCCGTTATAAATAAAGGACAGAAGATAGAGGCCGGGCAGGTACTGGCTGATAGCTCTGCTACCGAAAACGGCGAACTGGCTCTGGGTCAAAATTGTGTTGTGGCCTTTATGAGCTGGCAGGGTTTTAACTATGAAGATGCTATTATCCTCAGCGAACGTCTGGTAAGGGAAGACGCCTTTACCTCTATTCATATTACCAAGCATGAGCTTGAGGCCCGTGATACCAAACTGGGTGTTGAAGAAATCACCCGTGATATTCCCAACGTAGGTGAAGAAAGCCTGCGCGAACTGGATGAAGACGGTATTATCCGCATAGGGGCTGAAGTTGGCCCGGATGATATTCTGGTGGGTAAGATCACCCCCAAGGGTGAAACCGAGCTTTCAGCAGAAGAAAAACTCCTTCGGGCCATTTTCGGCGAGAAAGCCCGCGAAGTTAAGGACACTTCACTCCGTATGCCTCATGGTGAATGGGGTAAGGTTATAAATGTAAGGGTCTTCTCCCGTGACAGCGGTGACGACCTGCCTGCCAGAGTGAACAAATGGGTGCAGGTTTGGGTTGCCCAGAAACGCAAGGTTTCAGTGGGTGACAAACTGGCTGGCCGCCATGGCAACAAGGGTGTTATCTCTATAATTGCCCCGGTAGAGGATATGCCTTATCTGCCTGATGGCACCCCGGTAGATGTGGTTTTGAATCCCATCGGCGTACCTTCACGCATGAATCTGGGACAGATTCTGGAAACCCATCTGGGTTGGGCAGGACATCTGCTGGGCTTCAGAGTGGCTACCCCCGTATTTGACGGGGCGGATGATACCGCTATTGAAGACGCTTTAGCCCGCTCCTGGCTTTCAACCAAGGCTGGTGCAATAGACATGAGCCCTGAAAACAAACGCCCCAGCGCAGATAATGCCAAGGCTATAGAGTGGATAAAACAGCAGGGCTTTGACGGCAAGAAGATATTTGATGAAAAACACCCTGGTCTGGCCAAGGAGGTCAGCCTTAAGCTTTGGCTTAAGGATATGGGGGTAGATGCTTCTGCTTTAAGCGGGGCTGAACTGGAAAAGAGAGCTTACGAAGTAAGCAGCCAAAACCGCCTGCCTTCGCCTATTGTGGGTAAATCAGTACTGCGTGACGGCCGCACCGGCGAAACCTTCGACCAGCCGGTAACCGTAGGCAATATGTACATCCTTAAACTTATCCACTTAGTGGAAGACAAGGTACATGCCCGTGCAACCGGTCCGTATTCACTTATCAGCCAGCAGCCTCTTGGCGGTAAAGCCCAGTTCGGCGGCCAGCGCTTTGGTGAAATGGAAGTTTGGGCCATGTACGCGTATGGTACAGCTCATAACCTTCAGGAGATGCTGACTATCAAGTCAGACGATATTGCCGGGCGAGCCAAGGCTTATGAATCTATTGTAAAGGGGGAGGATGTACTCCAGCCCGGTGTACCCGAATCCTTCAAGGTGCTTGTAAAGGAACTGCAGAGTCTGGGTTTGGCAGTTGAAGTGATAAATGAAGAAGTTAAAATTGCTCCATCCGAGAAAGTAGCCTCTCTGAATGAAGGAAACCAGCCGGGGAGTGATGATATTTCTGCTGAAATACTTCCTGAAACCCTGTATGCAGGCACAGAGGATATAGAAGACTCCATGATGTCGGTAATTGATGCTGACGATCAAGATTTGGCAATGTCATCAAATGATGAAGAGGTATCCGAAAACGATGAACGAAGTTAATGATTTTGATGCTATACGGATTTCGCTGGCTTCCCCTGACCAGATACGAAGCTGGTCTTATGGTGAGGTTACCAAACCTGAAACCATAAACTATCGTACGTTAAAGCCGGAGCGGGACGGTCTTTTCTGTGAGCGCATTTTTGGCCCTATTAAGGACTTTGAGTGTGCTTGCGGCAAATACAAACGTATCCGCTACAAGGGCATTATATGTGATAAGTGCGGCGTGGAAATTGCCCGTGCCAAGGTACGGCGTGAACGGATGGGGCATATTGAACTGGCCTGTCCGGTAGGCCATATCTGGTTCACCCGCGGGATTCCCAGCCGGGTAGGCCTGCTGCTTAATCTTTCTACCCGTAGCCTTGAAAGGATTATTTATTATTCCCATTTCATTATCACTGCGGTAAATGATGAAGCCCGTGAAAAAGCTATTAAAGACCTTGAGGTTATTTCATCCCAGCGGGTGGCTGATAAGGGCAGCGAGGTAGATACCAAGGTTGCCCAGATGGAAGCTGAAGATGCCACTGTTGAAGCTATTAATCAGGTTCGCCGTGATTTTTCAGCTGAACGTGAGCAAATGGAAGAAGATATCCAGCTGCTTATAGACCAACTGAAAGACCTGCAAATAGGTAATCTGTTGACCGAAAACCAGTATTACGAATTGAAACAGCGTTTCAGCAATGTTTTTGAAGCATCTATGGGTGCTGAGGCCTTGTTAAAACTGCTTTCTTACATTGATATGGACAAGGAGCGGAGCAAACTTATTCAGGAAACCCGCTCTACTTCCGGCCAGCGCCGCAAAAAGGCTGGCAAACAGCTTCAGCTGGTAGAGGCTTTCCGCCGTTCCAGCAACAAGCCGGAGTGGATGATTATGACGGTTCTGCCGGTACTGCCGCCGGACCTGCGTCCTATGGTTCAGCTTGACGGCGGCCGTTTTGCCACCAGTGACTTAAATGACCTTTACCGCAGGGTTATTAACCGCAATAACCGTCTCCAGCACCTGATGGAAATCGGGGCTCCGGAGATTATTATCCGCAACGAAAAACGTATGCTCCAGGAAGCGGTGGATTCACTGATTGATAACGGACGCCGCGGCAAGAGCGTAGCTGTAAATGGTGACCACAAAGCCAAGTCGCTTTCTGATTTGCTTCGCGGTAAACAGGGACGCTTCCGCCAGAATCTGCTGGGTAAACGTGTTGACTACTCAGGCCGTTCGGTTATTGTGGTAGGCCCTTCACTCAAACTTTCACAGTGCGGTCTGCCCCGCCGTATGGCACTTGAGCTCTTTAAACCCTTTGTCATGCACCGTTTGGTACGAGACGGGTTAGCCCCTAATATCAAGAGTGCCCGCCGTTTGGTAGAGCGTGCCCGCCCTGAGGTTTACGATATTTTGGAAGAGGTGGTCAAGGAGAGGCCGGTTATGCTTAACCGTGCTCCTACTCTGCATCGCCTTAGTATCCAGGCCTTTGAGCCGGTACTCATTGACGGCAGTGCCCTCAGGCTTCACCCGCTGGTTTGTTCAGCATTTAACGCTGACTTTGATGGTGACCAGATGGCTGTCCACGTGCCTCTTTCCAAGGCGGCCGTGAAAGAAGCCCGTGAAACCATGCTGTCCATTCATAATATGATGCTTCCCTCCAGCGGTGAGCCGGTGGTCTCCCCCAGTCTTGATATGGTCTTTGGTTGTTATTACCTGACAACCACCCGTCCGGGCGCAAAAGGTGAGGGTAAAGTCTTCAGTGACTTTGAAGAAGCCAAACATTATTACGAAATGGGTATTATTGACCTCCGTGCCATTATCAAGGTACGTGACGGCAAAGGGAATATGCTGGAAACCACTACCGGGCGGATTATATTCAATGATGTCCTGCCCAAGGCTGTAGAGTTTCAGAATATGGACATACCCAAATCCGCCATTAAAAAGATAATCGGACGTTGTTACAAGATACTTTCCAGCCAGGATATGGCTATCATGCTGGACAAGATTAAACAGCTTGGTTTCAAATACGCCACCAGTTCAGGCATTTCTATTGCCATGAGTGATATTTCAGTACCGCGTGAAAAAGCTAAACTGGTAGCCGCTGCTGATGAGCGGACTGCAATTTCCGAAGGGCAGTTTGCCCGCGGTCTTATCACCGAGGATGAACGTTACAATAGTATTATTGAAACGTGGATGGAAACGACTGACCGCATTACGGACGCCATTCAGGCTGGCTTTGACAAACAGGGTTCTGTTTACATGATGGCTAACTCTGGTGCTAAAGGTAACATTTCCCAGATACGCCAGATGGCTGGTCTGCGCGGCCTTATGACTAACCCTTCCGGCCGTATTATCGACTTCCCCATCAAGTCTTCCCTGCGTGAGGGTTTGACTGCCCTTGAGTACTTTATATCTACCCATGGTGCCCGCAAAGGTCTGGCTGATACCGCTTTGCGTACGTCCGGTTCAGGTTATCTGACCCGCCGTCTTATAGACGTAACACAGGATGTTATCATTCTTCAGGAAGACTGCGGCACTTCAAATGGTACCTGGATAGTAGAGCCCAAAGAAAAGGGTATGCTGCCACCGCTGGTTGACCGTGTACTTGGCCGCTGGGCTGCTCATAATGTGGTTCACCCCCAAACCGGCGAAATTATTGTGGAAAACAATGAAGAGATTGACGAAGCTAAGGCCAAGGCTATCGGCGAGGCTGGTATTACCGAGGTCTTTGTGCGTTCTCCTCTTACCTGCGAAGCTACTCACGGCATGTGCCGCCGCTGTTACGGGCGTGACCTTGGCCGTGTCCGTCTGGTAGACATGAATACCGCCGTAGGCATTATTGCCGCCCAGAGTATCGGTGAACCCGGTACCCAGCTGACACTCCGCACCTTCCACACCGGCGGTGTGGTAGGCGTAGATATTACTACCGGTCTTCCCAGAGTTGAAGAACTCTTTGAAGCCCGCCCGCCCAAGGTTCAGTCTATAATCTCTGAGATAGACGGTGCGGTAGAAGTTATTGAAAATGAAAATGGCCGCCATATCCGCATAGCCTCAGATGAGGTCTATCAGGATGAATACGAATTACCTTCCGGCTGGAAGACTCAGGTTCAAAGCGGTCAGTGGGTGGATTCCGGTATGGTACTGGCTTCGCCTGAAATGGAAGGCAAGTCCAAAGCTGTTGTTCAGAGCGACCAGAATGTAGTTGCCAGAGTGGCTGGTGAAGTTTCAGTGGATGGCAATCTGATTACCATCAAGTACAGCGAAAGTGAAGAACGCGAATACGCTATACCTGCCGCCATGCAGATAAAGGTTAAAACCGGGGATAGTGTCCGTGCCGGTCAGCAGCTGACTGACGGCTCTATAAACCCGCAGGATATTCTATCCATTTTGGGCAGGGATGCTGTTCAGAAGTATCTGGTTGAAGAAGTCCAGAAGGTCTACTACTCTCAGGGTGTACATATCAATGATAAGCACATAGAGGTTATTGCCCGCCAGATGCTTATCAAGGTACGTATTGATTCTTCCGGTGATACAGACCTTGTTCCGGGTGAACTGGTGGACAAGTTCCGTTATGAGGATATCAATGCCAAGGTTTTGGCCGAAGGCGGCGAACCGGCAACTGCCCATACCGTGCTTATGGGTATCACCCGTGCCTCACTCAGCACCGAAAGCTGGCTAGCGGCGGCCTCCTTCCAGGAGACCACCCGCGTCCTTACTGATGCCGCCATTTACGGCAAGGTGGACAAGCTGTCCGGCCTTAAGGAAAATGTTATCATAGGCAAGCTTATACCTGCCCAGTGTAAGTCCTGCAAGGAAGCTACAGTTGAAAGAGCGGAACGTATTGCCGCTGCAGCTTCTGCACCCGCTGTGAGCAGTCTGCCGGAAAATTGCCTTTAGGTTCTCTAGTGTTTTTACTATCGTGGCAGAGGGGCTTTTAGCCCCTCTGCTTTTTGTGAGGGATAGTTAGGAGCATACGGTTCTAGCTTATCTCTGTATACTTCACTTTAATGTCACTCCTCCTGCCGTAAATGACTGAGAGAAATTCTTTTGACACCAGACTTTAGAGAGTGTTTTGGAATATTTGTGCTATAATACTTCAAATGTCAGAGGAAAAAGAGCGTCTTATATCCGGGAAACTGGCCGCCGATGATGCCAAGCTGGATACCAGCCTTCGCCCCCGTTGCCTGTCTGATTTTATAGGTCAAAAGCGCCTCAAGGATAATCTTGGGGTAGCCATACAGGCGGCCAAGCAAAGGGGAGAGGCGCTGGACCATGTTTTGCTTTACGGGCCGCCGGGATTAGGGAAAACCACTCTTTCGCATATCATAGCTTTGGAGATGGGGGTGAATATCCGTATTACCTCCGGTCCGGCCATTGAAAGGCAGGGTGATTTGGCAGCTATTCTGACCAATCTGAAGCCCTTTGATATCCTGTTTATAGATGAAATACACCGCCTTAGCCGGAATGTAGAGGAAGTCCTTTATCCGGCTATGGAAGACTACGCACTTGACATAATGGTAGGAAAAGGGCCGGGCGCCAGAAGCCTCAGGCTTAAACTGCCACATTTCACCCTGATAGGGGCGACCACCCGCTATGCCATGCTTTCAGCACCTTTGCGTGATCGTTTCGGTTCTATATTCCGTCTGGATTTTTATGATGAAGAAGCCATATATGATATTGTCCGCCGCTCCGCCCGTATACTAGGGGTGGAAGCAGATGAAAATGGTCTTCATCAGATAGCCTGCCGTTCCCGCGGCACTCCTAGAGTGGCAAACCGTTTGCTTCGGCGGGTGAGGGACTATGCCCAGGTAAAGGGAAACGGGCTGATTACCGGGGATATTGCAGCGGAATCTCTGGCCTGTTTGGAAGTGGATAAATTGGGGCTGGATGAGATTGATCACAAGGTTTTAAAAACCATTATCCATAAATTCGGGGGAGGACCGGTGGGTCTTGAAACTATTGCCGCGGCTATTTCCGAAGAAGCGGATACGATTATGGACGTTTATGAACCTTATCTGCTCCAACTGGGTTTTTTGGAAAGAACACCTAGAGGACGTCAGGCAACCCGTTTGGCTTACCAGCACTTGAGTATACCTTATCCGGCTGATAAAAATACCCAGCAGGGACTTTGGGCGGAGAATGGCACCTAAACTTCTTCTCCATGGTTGCTGTGCCCATTGTACCGCTTACTCTTTCAAATACTGGCAGGAACAGGGTTTTCTGGTCAGTGTTTACTGGTACAACCCCAACATTCACCCCTTTACTGAGCATCAAAGCAGACTTGAGGCTATGGAGAAACTTTCAGATGAAATGGGTTTTGAGCTTATAACAGAGCCTTCATATCAAATGGCCGAATATTTTAAAAATGTAGCCGCAAATGTGGATGGGCGTTGTCGAATCTGTTTTGATATGCGTCTGGGGCAGACTGCCGCTTATGCCGCACAGCATGGGTACGAATATTTTTCCTCAAGCCTTTTTATCAGCCCTCACCAGAAACATGCTGATGCAGTTTGTGCGGCTGAAATATTGGCTAAGGAAACGGGGATCAAATTTGCCTATGCAGACCTTCGAAAACGTTATTCGGACAGCCGCCATATTACCAAACCCTTAGACCTTTATCGCCAGCAGTACTGCGGGTGTATATATAGTGAGTATGAAAGATTCGGCAAGGCGGATTCGCCTGCCTAATAGGCTATTTTGTACTCTTTTATCCGGGCAGGTATGTTAAAATATATGTACACTATTTGCCAGAGGTTTATTTAAATGGCCTATTTAATCCGCCCTATAAAAGACGAAGATATACCTGAACTAAATCAACTTGATAAAGAAGCCTTTCCCACAATGTGGCCGGCGACCAATTTCAAGCGTGAGATGGAAAACATCATGGCCCATTATATGGTGCTGGTTGATGAGGACATCTCCACTGCTGCAAAGCCTGTTTTAAGTATTTGGAAACGACTTAGGAATTGTATCCGACATGATACTGGCACTATTCAGCAGGTGGTAGACTGCCCAAAGGTAATTGGTTACGGTGCTATATGGGTAATGGCCGGCTCTGCCCATTTGGTCAGCGTGGCAGTGCGGGAGGCCTACCGCCGCAAAGGATTTGGCGAGTTGCTTCTGATAAGCTCTTTGAAAGAAGCTATCAAACACAAATGCTTTGAAATGACTCTTGAGGTCAGGGTTTCAAATATTGTGGCTCAAAATCTGTATTTGAAATATGGGTTTGCCATAAAGGGTATACGGAAAAAATACTATCTGGATAATCACGAAGATGCCCTTATTATGACTTTAGATAGCATTGATAGCCCTGATTTTACGTCTAAACTGGAAGAATATAAAAACAGCCACACCCGGAAGTGGAAAACCACACCGGGCATGGCCGAACTGGCTTCTTAAATTTATTAAAAGGGAAAGTTACTCTTCGTCTCCGCCCCGGGATTTGCGTTTTAAATCCCCCAGGGATTTCAATCGTTCAAATTCTGCTTCATCTATGGGTTCGCAGAGCTTGACCGTACCCCGTTCAATGCGTATTTTGAAAAGCTTGCGGCATTTCCAGCATTTATAAGGTCCTTCATATACTTCGTCAGCTAATGAAAAACTGCCAATTACGCCACAATCAGGGCAGGGGATTTTTACCATCATCTCTCAGGTACTTCCTTTCACCAACTTGCGTTTACAGTGTAATAGTTTATTCCTAAGGGAAAAACTATTCAAGCAGGTTTACTTTTGAAAAGAGGGCATTGGCCAGCATCCCGGCGGCTATTGGCATCAGGGCGGTTACGGCCAGCCGTATCAGGGCGAATTTCCAGCCCAGCATGCCAATCTCAAGAGGAAGACGGTTCACCGCCAGCAGTGACCAGCCCGTCATGAATGCTACCATAGTACCGGCTCCGGCACCGCCGCCCAGCAACCCGGCGGCAATGGGCATACAACTGTAAGGTCCGCCCGGCATTAGCCCGCCCACAGCTGTACCGATAAGTACACCTTTGAAACCTGATTCCTGTCCCAGCCACTGGCTGACGGTCTCTTCGGGTATGATAACCCTGAGCATACCGGCAATCACAAAGGCCAGTACCATCATGGGCAATACCTGAATAAATATATCCCAGGCGGCTTTAAACCCCTCTACGTGAGCACCGTTTTTGTTGTAAGCAATAACACTGACCACCACTGCTGCAACCGCCAGAATTATGGTGGGGATTATCATGGAAGGTCTTTGGCCTCTCTCACAGCTGTTATTTACCATATTACTTATACAAATATATCCTAAAGCCCTATTTTTTTAAAGTTTGTTTCTCAAGTATCAGGCAGATGTTACGGGCAAAATATTTTGGTCCGCGGTGGCTCTTTTCACCGGATGAGCTGACTACCCTGAAACCGGCTTTTTTAACCAGTGCCTCTATCTCCCAGCAGGTATACAGGTGGTAATAGCGCATGAGTATCTGGTCCTGGCTTTTCCATGGCACCAGAGTTTCCCGCCCCTTGAACCAAAAACGGGGCTGTAGACGGTTCCAGACCGTCAGGAATATTTGTCCGTTATCTTTCAGTACCCGTCCGAATTCGTTTAGGGCTTTTAGTTGAGAATCCTGTCCTTTCAGGTGGTGGAAACTGGCCACAGCAATCAGCCAGTCAAATTCGGCATCCTTGAAAGGCAGGTTTTGCATATCTGCCACTGCCAGATTAGGTTTGAAGCCGTGTTTACGGGCATATTTACCGGCTTGGTCTATCATCTCGGCTGAAAAATCTATGCCATACAGCTCAAAATTGTTTTTAAAAGGTATAAAATCTGCTCCGCAGCCGCAGCCGGCATTAAGGAGTTTGCCTGTTTGCCATTTTTCGGCCAGTGCTGAAAGCTCCGGGCTGAAAATGGAACGATGGCGAAAGCTGTACCAGCCAGCGGCTATACGGTCAAATACCTGTGACTGGGAAGTAAAATTTTGTTCGTTCATAGCTTTAGGTTATAATTAACTATCCTTAATAGATAAGAGTATATATGAAGAAGCTTTCCCGAACAATATCAGGCGTTACCCCGGTGGCGGTTATGACCAAACCTCTGCCGTGTCCCGGCAAGTGCATATATTGTCCTACTTTTGCTGCCACTCCCCAGAGCTATACACCTGAATCTCCGGCTGTTTTGCGGGCTAAAAGCTGTGAATACCAGGCTTACAAACAGGTTGCCCTTCGCCTGCGGATAATACAGGATATGGGTCACCCTACAGATAAGGTTGAGCTTATAGTTATGGGTGGTACTTTCCTTTCAGCAGATACCGCCTACCAGTATGGTTTCATTAAAGACTGCTATGATGCGTTGAATGGGATAGTGGCTGGCAGTCTGGAGGAAGCTAAGACTATAAATGAAACTGCTCAGCACCGCTGCGTAGGCTTATGCATTGAGACCCGCCCGGATATCTGCGGTGAGACCGAAATACAACGGATGATAGATTTCGGAACTACCAGAGTGGAACTTGGCGTCCAGATGCTGGATGATGATATTTATAAACTGGTTGAACGGGGACATACAGTTGCGGATGTGGCTGAGGCCACCCGCCTTTTGCGTGAATACGGCCTAAAAGTGCATTACCACTGGATGCCCGGACTTCCCGGTTCAGCCCCTGAAAAAGATCTGGCACTTTCCCGCATGGTGTTTGAAGATCCCCGGTTTTGCCCTGACGGGCTTAAGCTTTATCCCACTATGGTAGTGGAGGGGACTGTACTTGAGGAGTGGTGGAAAGAAGGCAGATATACACCGTACCCAAGTGACATCATGACCGGGCTTATTGCGGATATTAAAGCTCTGGTGCCGCCTTATGTGCGTATCTCACGGGTTCTTCGGGATATACCGGCGGTATTTATCAGCGCGGGACTCAAAGACTCCCTGAGAGATGGTGTTCGGCAGATACTGGAAAGCCGCCACCAGAAGTGCAGGTGTATACGCTGTCGTGAATACGGCCACCGCCAGCGGAAAGGACAAACCAGTGGTGAACCCACCTTAAGGCGACTTGATTATCCTGCTTCAGAGGGCAACGAGATATTCCTTAGCTTTGAGGATTCTTCCGATACCCTTTATGGTTTGCTCAGGTTGCGTATACCCTGTTTATCCCTGCCTGTTCCGGATAAAAAATACGGCGGTAAAATAGGACTGGTACGTGAACTGCATGTATATGGCATAGAACTCTCACTGGGTGAACAGGGAGACCAGTCTGCCCAGCACCGGGGTCTTGGCAGAAAGCTGGTGGCCGAGGCAGAACGGCTTGCCCATGACGAATACGGCCTTAGCTCACTGGCAATACTAAGCGGTGTGGGCGCCAGAGAGTATTACCGTTCACTCGGGTATGAACTTTCGGCAGGGTATATGTGTAAGCGTCTGGCTTGATATTAAAGCGGATTTGGCTGATTTTGCCCTGTATGGTGACAAATGTTAAACTACAGGTGTAAACTCTGCTGATGTGTCAGTAAATGCAACTTGAACTGAATGGTAAAAACGTTTTTTAGGTGCTAGAATATAAACAGTTATTTTATACAGTAACTTGTGTGTATTACCAGTATATATGGTGACGGGAAAACAAAAGACATGGCTAGGAGGATAAAATGGTCCGTGTTGCTGAAGAATGGTTTGCAGTATGCGGAGGGTGTGAACTCTCTATACTGGATATAGGTGAGCCGCTGCTGGATGTTTTACCCAACTTGGAAATAGTTCATATGCCTGTTCTTATGGATCATAAACTTCTCGGACAGAAGGGTGATGGTATTAAATACGAAATCCCAGAAGCTGATCTTGGTATAATTACAGGCGGTATCCGAAATGAGGAAAACAGGGAACTTGCTCTGGAAATGCGCAAGAAATGCAAGCTAATCGTAGCCCTTGGCACTTGTGCCTGTTTCGGCGGTATTCCGGCTCTGGCAAACCTTTCTACTACCGAAGATATGTTGAAACAGGTTTTCAGTAAGGAGAAAGGTACTGATCCTGCTTCTCCTCCCGGTGACAAATCCCTCCCCAAAATGCTTGACCGTGTTTATGCCGTAGATGAAATAATAACAGTAGATATTCACCTGCCCGGTTGTCCTCCTACACCAGCCCATATAGTTGAACTGCTCACAGCAGTACTTGCGGGTAAAACTTTTGCGCTTCCCGAAAGAAGTGTTTGCGATACCTGCCCCACCATACGTGAAAAACAATCTACCGGCGGGTCTATCAAACGCCCTCTGCAAAATGCCCAGTTTACCCCCGGCCGCTATGATAATATGCGCTGCCTGAATGAACAGGGCTTGTTCTGTCTGGGGCCGGTTACCAAAGCTGGGTGCAACCGTATTTTGGGTGCTGATCCTTCGGAAGAAATTCCCCGCTGTATAAAGGCTTATATGCCGTGCCGCGGCTGTTTCGGACCTGTCCGCAAAGGTTCTAATCCTACTGCTGATATAATGGGCTCGTTAAGCTATATCGGGCGTGATCCAAAGGAGATTGTTGACCGGGTGGCCACCATAAACCGCTTTATCGGTTCGGGTAGACTCCGCCCGCAGGATAAATAATAACCCCTTTTAGTTAATTCGGAGGATATATGAAACAGATTACAATACAGCCGGTTACCAGAATTGAAGGTGCTGCTAAGGTTGTTATAAACCTTGATAATAGCGGCAATGTATCTGATGCCCGCATGCATATTATAGAGCTGCGCGGTTTTGAAAAATTTTGTATAGGGCGGCCTGTAGAAGAAATGCCCCGTATTACCCCGCGTATCTGCGGCGTTTGTCCGCTTTCCCATCATCTGTGTTCCGCTAAGGCTTGTGACAACGTCTTCGGTGTTACCCCGCCGTCTGCTGGCCGCAAACTGCGTGAACTGGCTAATGCCGCTGCTTATCTGGAAGAGCACATCCTCCATTTCTTCTTTTTAGCTGGAGCTGACCTTGTGATGGGTCCGGGTGAAAACTACTCTATGCGCAATGTTTTTGGTATAGCCCAGAAGATGCCTGAACTGGGCCAGAAGGTTATACGCTCACGTCATCTGGCATCAAAGATGCTGGATTATCTTTTGGGAAAAGATATCCACCCTGTAGCGGCTGTAGCCGGAGGGTTCTCAAAACCGCTTACGGAAACTGAACGTGAAAAAATGATGGAAATGGCTAAAGAACTGTTGGAGTTCTCCAAGTTTTCCATAGCATATGCCAAAGAAAATCTTTTCAGTAAATATGAAAGCCTTATTAAAGAAATTGGCGTTATCAAGACCGGCTTTTTAGGCACTGTAGATAAAAACGGTGCTTTAAACCAATATGACGGCAATCTTCGTCTTATGCGTCCTGACGGCAAGTTTACCGAATTTTCCCCCAAGGATTACCTTGACCATATTACTGAGCGGGTAGAAGACTGGAGTTATGCCAAATTCCCGTATGCCAAGGAACTCGGTGAGTTTAATATGGATTTAGACAATCCCTCCGGTATTTTGAGGGTAAACACTCTGGCCCGTATAAATGTCTGTGACCGTATTGCTACGCCCTTGGCTCAAAAGGAACTGGAAGAATTCCGCGCTAAATTCGGCCGTCCTGCCCAGCAGTCACTTCTTTTCAATTGGGCACGCTTGATAGAGCTTTTATACAATGCTGAAAGGGTTATTGAGCTTCTTTCTGACCCCGAAATTACCAGCACCAACACTCGTGTACCGGTAACTCCCAAAGCTGGCCGGGGAGTGGGTTGCATAGAAGCCCCCCGCGGCACCCTTATTCATGACTATACTACAGATGATAATGGTTTAGTTACTGATGCCAATCTGGTGGTTGCCACCGTCTTTAATAATGCTGCTATAAATATGTCCGTAAAACAAGCTGCCCAAACTCTTATAAAGGGTGGTAAGTATGATGAAACCATTTTGGACGAAATAGAAATGGTTATACGGGCTTATGACCCCTGCTTGTCCTGCTCTACACACGAGCTTAATGGCAAAGTAGCGGTCAGGCTGGATATAGTTGACGCAAGCGGACAGCTGGTCCAGACTTACTCTAACTAAATATGGACTGTTTACCGGAATATTGCTCCCGGCTGGTGGTTGTATTCGGCTGCGGAAACATACTTTATGGTGATGACGGTTTTGGCCCTGCTGTAGCAGATTACTTAAATGCCCATAGCCGGGTTCCTTCTTTTGCCTGCGTTATGGACGTGGGTACAGCTATCCGAGAGTTATTATTTAACATAATGATAAGTGATGTGAAACCCAAGGTTATAGTACTGGTAGATGCCATGGAAACTGGGCTGGAGGCGGGTGAGATTGGGCATCTTACGGTTGAACAGGTATCTCCGGAAAAGATAAATGACTTCTCACTGCACCTTATGCCCACCCTGAATATGCTTAAAGAGCTTCATGCTGACGGGGGAGTAAAAATAGATGTGCTGGCAGTTAAACCTGAACGGATACCCGAGGAGATGGAACAGGGTTTAACTGAAAAAGTCCAAAAAGCGGTAGTTGAAACCGCCCGTTATATTATGGATATCTATTTTGCCCAGCCGCCTTTTTAGTGGCTTTCCTGACTCCAGTTCTGCATCATTTCCTTTATCTTTTGCCCCAGTTTTGGGTTATTCCGCAGGCGTTCAATGAAAATAGGGCAGGCCTCCAGCATGGAGTTTTGGGCGGCGGAAGCCATGGATAACATCTGCTGCATGGCAGCTTCATCTTGAGGCGCATTCATACCCGGACCTCCGCTTTGTACCTGGCGGCGGATATCTTCAGAAGTATATCGCATAGGTGTTGTACAAGCACGGTACCACGGACACTCTTTGCATTGGGCTATATTTGATGCTTCGTTCAATATATCAGTCATTGTTACTCCTTAGGTTTTAGTATATCTTGTCCAGTTGGTTGTCAAAATCTGTCTGGCTGGAAAATGCCCCGAACTTTATGGCCTTTATTATCCCTTCGGCATTTATAAAATAGGTAATGGGAATATAGTTTGCATTGTAGATTTGCCCGATAGCACCAGTGGTATCCAGCAGTACCGGAAAGGTATAGTGATTATCCTCCATAAACTGCTCTATAAGTGACTGGCTCTCTGTTATATTTATCATAAGGACTTTAATGCTGTCTGGGAGAGTCTTGTTTTTTAGATAAGCGGCTTCAAAAAAAGGCATCTCCTGTTTGCAATAACTGCAGCTTATCTTCCAGAAGTTTATAATTACCCCCGAGCCTCTGAAATCACTCAGGTTTATTTCCTGCCCAGCCAGATTTTTCAGGGAGAAATCCGGTGCAAAATTGTTTATCTTTATACCTGTTACGGGTTGGTTGGCGTTGTCAGATGGAGATGGCGTGGATTGGCTGCAGGCGGACAGACAAAGACTGCCAAGGAGCAGAAAACAGAGGGCTAACAATTTACTTTTCATTTCAAATCTGCAGGGTACTGAAAAACCCTATTCTATTACCAAGTATCAGTATACCAATAAATATCAGTATCACGCCACTTGCACCGTATATGGCAGCTGAATAGTGGCTAATTTTACCTATCAAAGGCAGAGTTTTTTGAAGGAGCAACCCTAATGCAATAAATGGTATACCCATGCCCAGTGAAAAAACAGCCAGCAGTGCCGAGCCGTAAAGCGGGTTTTCTCCTCCGAATGTAATAGTTAGTATACTGCCCAGCACCGGGCTGATGCAGGGTGTCCAGGCAAGGGTGAAAACCGCCCCGCTTAGGAAAGACCTGGCATAACCGCTCATTTTAAGGTTTTGTGGGCTGGCCAGATGCTTTTCAAAATTGATTGACGGGAAACGAAGGCATAGCAGCATGTACCCACCAAAGATGATAAGCATTCCCCCTGAGAGTATCCTTACCCAGAGGTCACTGGGGTTTATAATAACCCCGCCCAGCCCGGCTAAAGCCCCAAGACTGGTAAAGATAAGGCTGAAACCGGCTACAAAGGCCACTGAATGCCGCAGGGTTTTATAAGAAATGGCGGAGTTTGGTTTAGCATCAAGTATCTCGGCTCCCGTCAGGCTGGCTAAATAAATAGGCATCATAGGCAGTACGCATGGGGAGAAAAAGGCGGACAGTCCGCCGGCAAGGGCTAAAAGGTAAGAGATATCTTCCAAACCCGTTCTGCACCTTCCCATAACCCTGAAAACAAGGCTATAATGTACTTTAATATTATATCAGTTTTACAGGCGGAGTATTTATGCGTCCCCTTTCCTACAGTCAGATAGACCAGTACCTGAGTTGTCCTTTAAAATACCGTTTTCTTTATATTGACGGCCTAAAGCCGTTGGAAAAGGGGTATTTCAGCTTTGGTACTACCCTGCATGACTGTGCGGAGCATTTTTTCAGAATAAAAGTACCTCCTCCACCCAGTTTGGAAAAGATGCTGGAATATTATCGCTTGCACTGGCGGTCTGAAGGGTATGAGTCTGTTGAGGCAGAAGAAAACTACCGCCAGTTAGGTAAAGAGATACTTGCGGAGTTCTGCCGTATCCACAGTGCTGATTTTCATATGCCACTTGCAGTGGAATACCAGTACACTGTAAATCTGGACGGAGTTAAGCTGACCGGTAAAATTGACAGGGTAGATAAACTCTTATCCGGTGAACTATGTATTGTGGACTACAAAAGCAACAAAGACCTGTTTTCGGCTGAATATGTTCAAAATAACCTTCAGCTGAGTCTTTACCAGCTGGCAGTAGAGCAGATTTGGTTTTTGCCGGTTGGGGAACTTTGCCTTTATCACCTTCGTTCAAACACCGCCATGCGTTGTTCTGCCCGTAGTAAAGAGGTTATTGCTGATGCCAGGCAACTGGTGCTGGAGGTAGCCGAAAAAATAGAAAAAGCTATTTTCCCTGCCTGTGAAAACGGTTTTTGCCCGTGTGATTTTGCCCATCTCTGTCCGCTGTATCGCCACAAATACGCACCCCCGCCCCAGTTACCCGAAGCATCAGCAGTAGATATACCCCGTGCGGTTGAGGAATATGCGGAACTCCAGTCCCGTAAAAGTGAAATAGAAGCCAGAATAGATACTCTGAAAGAGTCTATTATTGAATACTGCCGTGCCAATTCGCTTGGACGGGTATACGGCAATGAACATTCACTCAGCTACAAAGAGGTTTCGCGTAGCGGGTATAACAATCAGGCGGTGCGGGATTTGCTTGTGCCGCTAGGGCTGTGGGACAAGGTTTCCGAATTGGATAAAAGCCTGCTGGAGAAATATCTGGAAACAGATGCCTGCGGACAGACACTGAAAGAAGAATTGCTGGCTTTAAAGGAAGTTGTATCTACCTCTCCGCGGCTGTATATCAAACAATTTTCAGCCGATAACGATAGCTGAAAGTGCAGGTTTGCAGATAGATGTTTTTTCAAATGATTGGTGTGTTTTTACTGGCGCTGGTGGAAATCTGGCTGGCCATACCGGCTGGTTTGATTTGGGGTTTGCACCCAGCTCTGGTTATTCTGCTGGTATGCGGCGGTACTTTAAGCGGCGTAGGTATTATTATTATTCTTTCAGAAAGAATACGGGCAGGCTCAAACCGCTGGCTGGATAAAAACCGTACGGGTGATGCCTCTGCAAGCCTGTCAGCACTCTTTGCCCAGATTATTGCGGCTTTGCAGGAAAGGCTTCATTCGGGCCGGCTGTACAAAATATGGTTAAAATACGGAATTATAGGGTTGGGTCTTTTGTCACCCGTGTTAACCAGTGCCCCCTTAGCTGCCTTTTTAGGGGTGATGCTAAACGCAGACAAGCTGAAGCTGTTTATCTGGATATCAGCAGGGGTAGCGGTTTGGACAACTGGGCTCACGTTGGCTATGTATTTTGGTTTGATACTGCTGGGAATCTAAGAATATATCCGAAATGCTTAGTAAAAAATCAAAAAACCTGATGCTAAAAGTAAAAACATGTGGTACAATAAATTCTAGCAAACAAAGAGGCAGATTGCTAAAATTTATTATTGTTCGGGTATTTTAACAGTGTTATACTTATAAGAGCGAGCCTTCCCATAGGCTTGCTAATCATGTTTGGGGGATTGAATGAAGGTTTATCATCTGGCATATGAGCCAAGTTACCATTCAATGGATTTTCATTTTTGGACTGAATGTAATTTAAAATGCCGCGGTTGTTATACCAATTACGAGGTTTACGATTTTGGTCTGCTGGATGATCCTGTAGCTGAGATAATTACCCGTGAAAGGCAAGCCCCTCCCACTAAATTTCTAACGTTTGACCAGGTTATGGAAAAGATAGATGGCTATACTATAAAATATGCGGTTTTTCTGGGTACGGAGGCGGTGCTTGACCCTGAGCTGCCTAAACTGGCTAAGGCTGTCCATGAAAAATACGGCTCTTACAATATTCTGCTAACCAACGGTATCAGGATGCCTGACCTTACAGATATTGACCAGGTTATTTTCAGCCTGAAGGCGTATTCCGAAGATATATATCGTGATTATACCAGCCGCTCAAATAAATCCGCGCTGGAAAATCTGAAGAAGATACATGCTTCATTAGGTGAGCGCAAACTCCATGTAGAAGTGGTGTACATACCTGATTATATAGCCAAAGACGAAATAGAAAAGGTAGCCCAGTTTTTAGCCAGCATAGATAAAGATATGTCTTTCCGCATTGACGCTTATTTCCCTATTCCGGGTTGTCCTTGGCGGGCGGCCAACAAGGAAGAAGTGGAAGAAGCAGCCGAAGTTGCCCGCAAGTACCTGAACAATGTAGTGGTACTTACGTTGGATATGAAACGAATCGGTGATAAGGCAGTTAAGGTTTTTTAAATGACAGTAGAATCCGGCAGACAATCAGTTGTGATAGCAGCACGTTTATCCACTACCGCCAAAAGGGTATTGGAAAAGCGGTATCTCAAAAAAGATGCTGACGGACGGGTGATTGAAACGCCTGAGGATATGTTCCACAGGGTAGCCAGAGTAGTAGCTTCTGCCGAATATAAATATGCACCGGGTGCGGATATAAGCCGTATTGAAGAGGAATTTTATCAGGCTATGTTCCGCCTGGAGTTCCTGCCCAATTCACCCACCTTATTGAATGCCGGGCGGCAAGTAGGGCAGCTTTCAGCCTGTTTTGTTTTGCCGGTAGAAGACTCCATTGAATCTATTTTTGATGCCGTAAAACAGACAGCTCTTATTCATAAAAGCGGGGGCGGCACAGGGTTTTCATTCTCCGACCTGCGTCCTGCCGGAGATAGGGTTGGGGAACTCACCGAAGTGGCCGGCGGCCCGGTCTCTGTAATTAATATATTTGCTGCAGCAGCAGATTATGTGCGGCAGGGTGGGGTTCGCCGCGGGTGTAACGCCGCTATTTTAGATGTAACTCATCCCGATATCCTTAATTTTATCTCCTGCAAGGGTGACCCGAATGCCCTGACCAATTTTTATATTTCAGTTGTGGTAACCCGAGACTTCATGACCAAAGTACGAAATGGTGAAGATTACGATATTATCAACCCGCACACCGGTGAGGTAGTTCAGCGGCTAAACGCCGCCTGTGTGTTTGATCGTATTGTGGACCAGGCTTGGAAAACGGGTGATCCGGGTTTGGTATTTATAGACCGTATAAATGATGATAATCCCACCCCGTTATTAGGGCGCATCAAGCATGTAAGCGGTTGCGGAGAGCAAACCCTTCTGCCATATGAATCTTGCAATCTTGGTTCAATCTCTTTGCCTCGTATGCTCAAGCGTGATGGCGAACGGGTAGTGGTAGACTATGAAAAGCTGGGGCGGACAGTTAAAATGGCTATCCGCTTTCTGGATAATGTAATAGATGTAAACAAGTTTCCTACTCCTGAAATTGAAAAAGCCACGCTGCGTAATCGCAAAGTAGGCTTGGGGGTTATGGGTTTTGCCGATATGCTGGTTTTGATGGGTATACCATACAATTCCGAAGAGGCTATATTTCAGGCTGACCAGATAATGGAATTTATTAAAGAAACTTCCCACCGTGCTTCGTCAAAACTAGCCGAAGTCAGAGGGTCTTTCCCTGCTTATGAAGGCAGTATTTATGACGTACCGGGCGGACGCCCCATGCGGAATGCCACTTGTACCAGCATAGCTCCCACCGGCACGCTTTCCATTATAGCCGGGGTATCTTCGGGCATAGAGCCTTCTTTCGCTATGGTATTTGTCAGGAATATACTTGATGGTGAAAACCTGCTGGAGATAAACCCGTATTTTGAAGAAATGGCCAGACGCGGAGGTTTCCATTCAAAAGAGCTGTTTGAGAAACTGGTTTCCTCAAACCATCTGCATGATATAGAGTGTATACCGGACTGGCTTAAACGTCTGCTGGTTACTGCTCACCGCATTCGCCCCGAATGGCATATCCGTATTCAGGCGGCTTTCCAAAAGTATACTGATAATGCTGTTTCCAAGACGGTAAATTTCTCCCATGAGGCTACCCGTGAGGATATGGCGAATGTGTTTAATATGGCCTATGACAAGGGGCTTAAAGGGATAACAGTATACCGTGACGGAAGCCGGGCAGCTCAGCCTTTATGCACCTGCGAATCAGGTGTAAAGCTGGTAGACCAGTATCTGGATAACTGCTCCTGTCGTTAGGTATGTTTATTCATGCGGGCAAAAACAGCTAAAATCTCCGGGTCAAACTGTATACCTGAACAGCGTTTCAGCTCTTCCCAGGCTTCTTTATCTGTCATAGCCTTGCGGTATGGTCTTAAAGAGGTCATGGCATCATAGGCGTCAGCCAGTGCCATTATTCTAGCTCCCAGCGGTATTTCATCTCCTTTTAGCCCATCAGGATAACCCCGTCCGTTAAAATGCTCATGGTGGTGGCGGACTATTTTCAATATTTCACGGTCTTCGGTGATGGGGGAAAGTATGCGTTCGCCTATGCCGGGATGGGTTTTTATATGATTGTATTCTTCTTCGGTCAGGTTGCCGGCTTTATTCAGACAAACACTTCTGATACCTATTTTGCCGATGTCATGAACCAACCCTGCTAAACGTATCTGCTCAATGGCAGCAGCAGGCAGTTCCATAGCGCTGGCAATAGAAACCGAGGTTTCAGCTACCCGCTGTGAATGACCTATAGTGTAACTGTCTTTAGCCTCAAGTGCATAGGCCAGAGAAGTTATGGCATTAAAAAAGGAACTGCGTATTTTTTCCGCCTGGTCTTTTATCTTTAACTCCAGATGCTGCTGGTAATCACGATTGTCCAGTATTAGACGGCGTTTTTCCAGTGCCCGCTCTATACTCATCATCACCGCATCCAGTTTAAAAGGTTTGGTCACATAATCATAAGCGCCCAGCTTCATGCAGTTTATAGCGGTATCTGTATCGCTGATGGCAGTAGCCATTATAACGGCGGTATCAGGTGAACCAATGCGGATTTCGGGTAAGATATCCATGCCGGAAATCCCAGGCATTTTTATATCCAGTATTGCCAGTGCGATATTATTGTTTTTTACAATTTCCATAGCCTCGGCGGCATTTGGGGCGGTCAGGCATTTATAGCCTTCTCCGGTTATTTTCTGGCAAAGCAAACGGCGGATTGTATCTTCATCATCTACCGTTAAAATAGTTTCATTTTTTGTAGTCATGCGTACCCCTTAGAATATCCGCCGGTTTTTAATCTGGCTGGTTGATTGGAAGCTCTATAAAAAAGGTAGCACCCTTACCTTCGGAACTTTCTGCGTACAGTTTACCACCATGCTGGGTGATTATACCATGCCCGATAGACAGTCCTAATCCAGTACCTTTGCCTACTTCTTTCGTGGTAAAGAAAGGGTCAAATATATGTTTTAGGACGTTTTCAGACATACCCGGACCATCATCCTCAATAGATATCCGGATACTGTTATCTAGCCTGCAGCTTGTGATGACTATCGTACCTTCCCCATGCGCTTGGGTTATAAAATATTCGGCGTTTATGACTATATTCAATAGTACTTGTTGCATCTGGAAATAATCTGCCTTAATCTCTGGCAGATTCGGATCCAGATTGGTAACCATCTGGATATTATTAACTTTTTGCCCGTAGTTGCAGATAGCAAGTACTTTTTTGATTACCTGATTCATATCCACCCAGTCTCTGGCTTGCTCATGGCGGCGGGCAAAGGTAAGCAGGTTCCGGATAATATCAGCTGCCCGCTGAGCTTCCTGACTGATTATCTGAACATCATGCATTAAATCTTCCGGCAGGTCTTTTTCCTGAATCAGCTCTGAAAATCCTAAAACACTGGTCAGTGGGTTATTAAGTTCATGAGCCAGGCCGGCAGCCATTTCACCCACTGAAGCCAGCCGGTCAGTTATCATCAGCTGGGCGGCTATTTTATGATGCTCGGTGAGATCTTTTATAGTGTGTATGGTTCCCAGAGACTGCCCGTCTGTGTTCAGAATAGGGTCAATTGTTTCCTGAAAATGCTTCTCAATGTTTTCCTCAAAATAATTAATGTGTTGGGTTTTTTTTGTATTGGAAACTATCAGCTTGGGGCAGCTTTCTTTGGGGCAGTCTTTATGGTGAAGCACTTGGTAGCATTTCTTGTTCAGGATATCTTGCGGCTGGCAGTTAAGGGTATTTGTAAAAGCCCGATTTGCCCGCAGGATATTAAAATCATTGTCCAAAAGAAATACTATATCGGATATATTATCAAAAGTTATTCGCCATTCTTCTGCCGCATGTAACAACTTGGCATCCACTTTTTTCCGTTCCGTTATGTCCCTTAATACCGCGCAGCAATAATCAACTCCCTCAAACTCCAGAAAGTTACACATTACTTCAATGGGTATCTGCTGGCCGCTTTTAGTAAATTGGACGGATTCTACCGAGAATTTGATATCATTTTTTAATCTGCCCCAGAGGGTTGCCCATTTTTCTGAAATACATACGGGATTTATATCTTTCACTGTTAAATTACGGATTTCTGTATGGGTATAACCCAGTGACTGGCAGGCGGCCTTGTTTGCGGCTATTATATGTCCTTTTTGGTTGACCCACAGAATGGAATCTGCCGAATGTTCGACCGAAAAGGAGGTGAATTTCAGGTGTTTTTCAGCCTCTTTGCGCAGTCTGATATCTCTAACTACGGCTATATTGTATTCCACTCCGTCATATTGCATATAGTTAGCGTTGATTTCCACCGGTATTTCTTCACCGCGTTTGTTTCGGTGTGTGGATTCAAAGTTTAGACGGGTACTATTTTTAAGTTTCTCCCAGTGCCTTATCCAATCAGTCCGGTTGGTTATAAAAGTGTCTATATCTGTTACGTTTAATTTTAGCAAGTCTTCACGTTTATAGCCGAGAGAGTCACAGGCTGATTGGTTTACATCTGCAAAATTACCCTCGGAATCGGTCCAGAATATGGCATCTGTGGTTCGTTCCACTGCAAATCTGGTCAGGAGCAATATTTTTTCAGATCTTTTGCAGATTGTGATATCTCTGGCTGATAGCTGCAGATATGGCGAGCTGGTATTCCGGTTAATTATCCGGCTGTAAACGGAAAGCCAGCAAGTTTGGCCATTCTTAAGTGTCAGCCTAATCTCAACAGGTTGGGTGCTGTCTGTTTTGGTGTCTTGAAGCATTTGGTTAATAAGGTCAGCTGCTTCACTGCTGAATAAGCCGCAGGATTTCCAGTTATCACCGGCAATTTCGTTTAAAAAATAACCGGTTATTTCCTCAAATATCTGGTTAGCAAATATCAGTTTACCGTCAGGCTGGAAACCCATTACCAGAGGAAGGGCAGGCAGGGTTTTATCCGGAAAAACCGGATAATCCGGATTATGCTGAACCTGAGATTGACACTGTATAACACAAATCAGTTTATCTGAGAAAAGTTTACATAATAATTCTGCCGAAAGGGGGAAGCCATTTTTGCAGGGGATATAGCAGGGTATAGGTCTTGAAGATGTTTTAAATTGAGGGAGCTTTTGGGTATCGGTATTCAAACCGGCGGCTTTAAATATATCTTTCATCAGAGCAGGGTTAGAGAGGTATTCGGCAGGGGAATAACCACTGATAGCGGATGAGTTTGAACTGACATAAGTCAAGCGTGGCTTGGGTGAGGTTTCGAATATAAAAAACAGATTTCGGGTACTTTCTATCAAGGAAAGTATCTCGGTCAGGTTTACACTTTCGGGCAAAACACTTTGCTCTGCAGTTGTGCGGCAGGATTTATACTGATCTTCCATATCCTTACGCTTTTTAACCTATATTTTGTTACAGGAGCAGGGCAGAGGCCTCAGGTATATTCAGGTATGACCAATTTCAGTATAGCAGGAGGAATGTCCATTTGTCATGTGTTTTGACAAAAAAAGAGCCTTACTTCGGATAAATAATGACAAAAGGCATTAAAACATCAGGCCTTCGCGGCATTCGCGGTGCTTGAAACTGGGCTGATAGTCACGGCAGGCTTGCGGCTTGAAATCATGGATGGTACACAGGGATAAGTTGTCTATCCCGCGTCCTAAAAAAATACAACCATTCTCATTATGGCGTATAAGCATGGTTCGGTGTCCCGGCCAGCGTTTATCGGCGTATATTTCCTTGAAATCTTCAAGGCTAAGACTCAGATGCTTGGCAATGCTTTGGGCTTCGTCCATTTCCAAGTGGGGCTGAAAGTGAAGGCAACAGTTGCCGCAGCGCCTGCATTCGAAAACATCGGTATTTGCTATATCGTTCATGTACTTCATTATAAATGCCGGTTTGTGCTATTATCAAGGTGATGTTGATTACTCACGTGTAAGTGATATAATCAGTAAAGCATGAAAATGAAAAAAGACTACATAATTAGACTTTTAGCTACTCTGGTTATAAGTGTAGCAATGTTTTTTGCTACTCCCTCTGTAAACAGGGCTGCTCTGGAAGGGCAGCTGTTTTTTTCTGATACTATTATCAAAGTAGGCACAGAGCTTACGGTTTATGGTCAAAATTTCTTGCGCCAGAGTGATGTAAAGCTGTTTTTTGATGATGAGGAAGTTGCCATTGGGGCGACTAATCAACTGGGTGAGTTTACTCTCAGCTTTATTGTTCCGCCATCAGGACGTGGATTGCATGTTGTAAAGGCTTTGGATGCGGATTACAACATGGGCAGCGGGTTGGTTTTGGTTGAAAGCTGGATTGACCTGTCTAAATCTGAGGCGGCCATTGGCGAGACTGTTAACATAAATGGCACAGGATTTACCCCTTTAACTGCAGTCAGTTTTTATTACAATGATACCCCGCTGACTGTAGTACCCGGTGTTGTTAAGGCTGATATTACAGGAAGTTTTTCGGTAAGTTTTACAGTTCCTGAACGCTTTGCAGGTATTTACCTGGTGGAAGTGCGTCAGGGGGAATACATAAATAGTCAGAGTTTAAAAACTAACGTCTGGCTGGATATTAACCCCGAAATAGGTTTGGGCAAGCTGCTGGACGTGGGTACGGAACTGAACATTTCCGGCAAAGGCTTTAAACCTAATGGGCAGGTAGATTTGCAGTATGACGGGATTTCTTTGCTGAAGGCATTTACAGATAGCAGCGGTACTTTTTCAGTTCAAATCACTATCCCATCCAGTGTAGCTGCTTCGCATACCCTGATATTAGATGATGGGCAAAACCGTATTGTGAGTGAAATCTGGTTGGAAAATACACCTCCGGCCGCACCAGTTATCACACTGCCTGCTTCAGGTGAGGCGCTGAGTTATCCGTTTATCTTTGGCTGGGAAGGGGTAAGCGATGCAAGCGGTGTGGAGTATGTTTTGCAGATAGCTTCTGACAGCGGGTTTAGCGGTATATTGCTGGAGATAAAAGGTATAAAAACCAGCCAGTACATATTAACCGATAACGAAGATATAAACAGTTCTGAGGCTGCAAATTTCTACTGGCGTGTTAAAGCGGTTGACGGTGCCGGTAACGCAGGGGACTGGTCTGAAGCAAGTGTTTTTGGCAGGGTTTCACTGGTTCAGAATTTGGGTTTGGTTGTTGGGGTGGGAGCGGGGCTTATCGCTATCGTAGTGTTTATGTGGTGGACTATTCGGAACCGCCGCTAGCTCTAAAAAATATTTTTTGCCACCTCTTGCCTTACGTTTGGGCTTCCTTGACAGTAGCTATGTTTCGTGTAGAATAATACTCATAGTGACGTGTACCTGTGGTAACCGCCATAAATTGTTAAGGAGGCTTCAAGCCTAACGTGACCACTACTGAAAAAAACGAAAACAAACAATCGGATGACCCTCTTGGCTCAGGTGCAGTTGAAACTTGTGGTAAGGTAGATGATGAGCCTCCCAGTAGGCTTAACCAAACTAAGAAATTTAGACTTAAATATTTCCCCAAGGTAAGTGACCAGGATTGGAATGACTGGCACTGGCAATTCAAGAACCGTGTTACTTCTGTAGCAGAAATAGCAAGGTTTTTTCATTTGTCTGCAGAAGAATACCGGGATATGGATTCGGTTTCTGCAGTATTCCCCTTGTCTGCTACTCCGTATTATCTCAGTCTGATAGATTTTGATAATGTTAATGATCCTGTAAAACTTCAGCTTATGCCTGACACAGCGGAACTTTGTTTTGATGCCCATTGTTGTTCTGATCCCTTGGGAGAAGAGCATAGTTCGGTAGTGCCGGGGCTGGTACACCGCTATCCTGACCGAGTGGTTATGGTACTGACTGATATTTGTCCGGTGCTTTGCCGCCACTGTACCCGTAAAAGAGAGTGGAAAAATGGTGGTTGGGTGCACACTCAGGCTGAGATAGATGCCATGCTGGCTTATATACGCCAAAATCCTGTTATCAGAGATGTAATTATATCCGGCGGTGACCCTTTGACTCTATCCACATCTCGTTTAGAGAGTGTCCTTTCGGTTTTGCGTTCTATACCCCATGTGGAAATAATCCGCATAGGCACGCGCTATCCTGTCGTTTTGCCCCAGCGGATAGATGATGAACTTTGTAATATGCTTTCCAAGTACGGGCCTATCTGGCTTAATACCCATTACAATCACCCTAATGAAATTACAGAAGAATCCCGCCGTGCCTGTGACCGTTTGGTCAGAGCAGGTGTGCCTGTTAATAACCAGTCTGTGCTTTTAAAAGGCATAAATGACAGTGTGGCTATTCAAAAATCTCTGTGCCATAAACTCCTGATGAGCAAGGTCCGTCCGTATTATCTGTTCCAGTGTGATAACGTACAAGGGACAGAACATTTCCATACCACTATTGAAACAGGGGTGGGTATTATTGAGGGTTTGCGTGGTTATACCTCCGGTTTGGCTGTACCGAATTATGTCATAGATTTGCCCGGGGGTGGCGGCAAGATTACTGTCCAGCCGGACTATGTGCTGGATAAACAGGCTGACGAATATATAATCCGTAATTATAAAGGGGATATAATCCGTTTTAAAAATCCAGTTGGTCACAAGGTTTTAGGCAATAAAGTGAATACCGTCAATGTGAAAACTGCCGCCAAAATAAATGGAGAAGCAAATGCAAATAGGGCTGTCATACGATCTTAAACAGGCATTAAAACCGGTTGCCGGCGGCCCTGATGATGCGTTGGAAGAATATGACTCACCGGAAACGGTAGAGGCTATAACAACCGCCTTGAAGGCAGCGGGTCATACCGTTTACCGCTTGGGCGGGGGCAAAGAATTTTTACGCAGGGTGCAGGAACAGAAACTTGACCTTGTTTTCAATATTTCCGAAGGGTTGGGTAATTACCGCAGCCGCGAAGCTCAAATCCCCAGTATTTTAGAGATGTTAGATATACCTTACACAGGTTCAGATCCGCAGACACTTGCAATCTGTCTGGACAAACCTCTCACCAAGAAACTGGTAGCCAGTGCAGGTATAAAGACTGCCAGATGGCAATTGGTAAACAACTGTGAAGAGCTTTCTGCTATAGACTGGTCGGGATTTCCATTGCCGGCTTTTTTGAAGCCCGCCTGTGAGGGGTCAAGCAAGGGTGTAAGGTTTGCTTCACGTGCCGAAAGTATTGACGAGATAATGAGTATGGCTGCGGATCTGCTGACTACCTATGAGCAGCCTGTTTTAATAGAAGAATTTATAAACGGTGAAGAGATTACAGTAGGGGTTATAGGCAACACCTCCCCCGAGGTTTTGGGTATAATGCGGGTTGTGCCTAAAACTAAGACTGATTATTTTGTTTACTCTATAGAGGTTAAGCGCAACTGGCGGCAGATGGTGGAATATGAAGTTCCGGCGGCTTTACCCGGGGAAACTCTGGCGCGGATTGAAAAAGCCACCTTGGATGCGTATAAAGTATTGGAATGTCGTGACCTGTGCCGTATGGATTTCAGAATAAGCCCTGACGGCGTGCCGTATTTTCTGGAGGTAAACCCGTTGCCCGGTCTTAACCCTGTCAGCGGGGATTTGCCGATTATGGTATCTAAATTGGGTATCAGCCATGCAGAGTTGGTGTTAAAAATACTTAACACGGCAATGGTTCGCCACAATCTGTTAGCGGAGAACTGCCTGCTCTAAGTTTGCTATAGCGGTTATGTCCAAGCCTCCTTCGGGAGGCTTTTTAATTGGGGACCATTATGTTGGCATGTCTTGATATTTCAAAAAGCCGAAGCTATAATTGAGAAAAGGTATCATTTAGAAGGATTTACGTGTCAACTATTCAAAGCCGCATACGCCAAAATAAATATAAGATAACTCCCCAGAGGCAGGCCGTTTTGAAGGTGCTTTCCAGCGCAAACCAGCCGCTAAGTCCAGCCGAAGTGCATAAATTGGTACAGTCAGATAAACCGTCAACCGGTATGGCTACTGTGTACCGTTCATTGCAGCTTCTTGCTGAGCTGGGCCTTATTTGTGAGCTCCATACCGCCGGAAATTGTCATCGTTACCTGCTTAAACGTATAGATTCCCACCATCATCATCTGATATGTTCCGGTTGCGGCCAAGTTGTTCATGTAGAGGGTTGCGGGCTTCAAGAAATTACAGAAAATTTATCCCGGCAGACAGGATTTGCCATTGATACCCATTTGCTGGAGTTTATAGGGCGGTGCCGGAATTGTCAGAAGGAGACTGGTAAGGTATGAAATACAGGACATTATTTTTGGGTGTGGCTTTGGGGGTTACACTTTTGAGCAGTTTCCTTTTGGCTGGCTGTCAGGAAGAATCATCTTCTGCAGATAAATTGAAAATTGCAGTCAGCATAGTACCGCTTAAAGAGTTTACCCAGCAAATTGCCGGGGATAAGGCAGAAGTAGTGCTCATGGTTCCTCCCGGAGCCGAGCCCCATACATATCAGCCGCTTCCTTCGCAGATGGTAGATATCAGTCAGTCAGATATGTACGTGAAATTGGGTTCTGATTTTGGTTTTGAACAAAACTGGCTTTCAAAGATATTGTCGTTAAATAACTCTATGCTGGTTGTAGACAGCTCGGTAAATATTACCCTGGAGCGTAGTTCCGAAGACGGTGGGGCGGACCCGCATATCTGGCTTTCACCCCGTAACGCTATCCAGATGGTTAAAAATATCACTTTGGGATTGATGAGTCTGGATCCTGAAAATCAGAGTTATTACGCAGCCAACCGAGATGCTTATCTGGCAAAGCTTGGGCAGCTGGATAACGAAATAACCCTGGCCCTCAGTCACCTTTACAACCGCACTTTTTTGGTCTTTCATCCAGCTTGGGTTTATTTTGCCAGAGATTATAATTTGAAAGAACTTTCCATTGAGATAGAGGGAAAAGAACCCACCCCCCAGCAGATGATAGAAATAATAGATTTGGCTATACAAAACAATATCAGTATTGTTTTCGCTTCGCCCCAGTTTTCCAGCCGAAGTGCAGAGGCTATTGCTGCTGAAATAGACGGCAGGGTAGTGATGATTGACCCTTTGGCAGAAGATTACATAACTAATATGGAGTTTATTTACAAGCAAATGCAAGAGGTTATGAGCTGAGTATGCCTGCTGTACCTGCCTTGGTGCTCAATGGAGTGAGTGCCGGTTTTGATGGTCTCACTGTACTGGAAGATATTAATTTTTCCCAGCCCGCAGGACGGATGCTGGGGATTATAGGCCCGAATGGCGGCGGGAAAACTACTCTTTTGAAGCTGATTTTGGGGCTCATCCAGCCTGATTGCGGCACTATACAGGTGCTTGGCAAGAGCCCTGAAGATGCAAGGCCGGAAATAGGTTATGTTTCCCAATACCATCTTTTTGACCGTGATTTTCCCATAAGTGTTTTGGAAGTGGTACTCATGGGCAGGTATTCCAAATGCGGGTTGTTTCACCGTTACCGTAAGGAAGATGTGGCCTTGGCTAAGGAGTATCTGGATAAAGTAGGTATGCTGCCGTTTGCTAACAGACAGATTGGCCAGCTTTCAGGCGGTCAGCAAAAGAGGGTATTTATTGCGCGGGCGTTGGTTAATCAGCCGAAACTGCTTATCCTGGATGAACCGACTGCCGGGGTAGATGCCGCCATGCAAACCGGGCTGTATGAACTTTTGGAATCATTGAAAAAAGAGATGACTATTATTATGGTTACCCATGATATCAGTGCGGTGGCAGTTTGTATAGATGATATTGCTTGTTTAAATAAACATTTATCATACCACCATGCCGAAGAGGGATTGACCGCTGAAGATTTGGCAGAAACTTACAATTGCCCGATTCAGCTTATTGCACATGGACAAGTGCCGCACAGGGTATTAAAGGAACACGAATGATAGAGGCTTTGGGTTACAGTTTTATCCAGAATGCTATTTGGGCTGGTCTGCTGGCGGCCATAGGCTGCGGGATTATTGGCAGTTATGTGGTGGTCAAAAAACTGGCATCTATCAGCGGCGGTATTGCCCATGCTTCCTTTGGAGGAATAGGGTTGGGATATCTGTTGGGTATTAACCCTGTGTTGGGCGCACTGGTGTTTAGTTTGCTGGCAGCAGCCGGTATGGGTGCCATTACCCGCCGGGGGCGTATAAGTGAAGATACGGTTATCGGTATGCTCTGGTCTTTGGGTATGGCTCTGGGTGTTATTTTTATAGGGCTGACACCCGGTTATGCCCCGGACTTATTCAGTTATCTTTTCGGCAATATCCTGACAGTGCCGTCTTCAGATTTGCTCCTTATGCTGGTGCTGGATGCACTGATAATAGGGGTAGTCTGGTTTTTCTATAAGGAATTTCTGGGGGTATCTTTTGATGAAGAGTTTTGCCGTGTAAGCGGTATGCCTACCGGTTTTTTGTATATAATAATGCTTGGGCTGATAGCTCTGACAGTGGTAATGCTGATACGGGTAGTGGGCATAATACTGGTAATTGCTTTGCTGACTATACCGGCAGCAGTAGCCCGCCGTTTTACAGACAACCTTTTTAAAATGATGCTGTTTTCAATAGGGTTTGGGATGGTCTTCTGTTTGGGCGGTCTGTGGCTTTCATATGTATTGGACTTTGCTTCCGGAGCCACTATTATACTCTTCAGTGTGGCAGTATTTCTGGCGGTTTTGGTTTTCAAAGGCAAAAAGAAGCAAAAGCCGGCTTCAGATTAAACCGGCTGTATTCATTACGAATAAAACCCCCTCTTCTCTGTTAAAAAACTAGCGTGTGCCCAGAGGTCTGGTTTGGGGAAAGACATTCAGTCCAATCAGCTTGCGTCTGGAAAAATTTTGTTGCTGCTTCCATTCCATATTCCCCAAGCGGGTTACCATATCCCTGAGGTCAGGTTCACTGGTCAGGTAATAGAGTTCAGCCCCGCCCTTTTGGCAGAGCTTGATTATGCCGCTTGAAACCAGTGACTGGAGGGTGGGCAATATATCGCTTCCGCCTTCTATAGTGCTGGCAATGGCAGAGCGGTCAAAACGGGCAAAAGGGTGTTTGCTGAAAAGAAGGATTATCTGGCGGCTGGTGTAATCTACGGCACTTTGTTTCAGAAACTCATCAAGTTCCATCTTCGTTTCCTTATCTATGTCAACCCTCATTAGCTTTGCAGACTTTAATGTCTAGAGAGTGGCAGGGGAGGGAGTTCAACCTGCCACTCTCTTTCAAGATATAAAAATGTAGAATATTATCTGCTTAAGAAACGCGGCGGGGCCTGATGGGCGGGAGGAGCCGGTTTCCGGATGGAAGGCTGAGCGGAGCGATAGCGCATAAACGAAGGCACTTCCAGTTCTTCCTGGGTTTTGCTGCGCAGCCCTTTCATCATACGGGTCATTTCTTTTTCATGATTGTTGGAAAGCATGCTTTCCTTGGTAGCAAAGCCGGTGGCTATCAGAGTTATCTGCACTTCCTTGCCCATACGGGGGTCAGTGCTTACACCAAAGATGATATTAGCTTCAGGGTCAACCGCTTGGCGGATAACGTCTGCTGCAGAGTTTACTTCCATAAGGGATAAGTCTTCGCCGCCGCATACGTTATAAATAACGCCCATGGCACCATCAACTGCTATATCCAGCAGGGGGCTGGCCAGAGCGGCTCTGGCAGCATCGGCAGCCCGGTTCTGACCGGCGCCTTTGCCGATAGACATCCAGGCCGGGCCGGCGTCTTTCATGACGGCTTTTACATCTGCAAAGTCCAGGTTGATGATACCCGGAACGGTGATAACTTCGGCAATAGCTTTGACGCCGTTGCACAGAACTTCGTCAGCCAGTTTAAAAGCCCCGTCAACCCCTGTTTTCTGGTCAACCATATCCAGCAGGCGGTCATTGGGGATAATGATAAGCGTATCCACGCTGTCTACTATATTATTTATACCTTCTTCGGCGGTTTGCATGCGGTGAGCGCCTTCAAAACAGAAAGGCTTGGTGCATACCGCAATGGTCAGGGCACCTGATTCCTTGGCTATTTTGGCAACTACGGGGGCTGAGCCAGTGCCCGTACCACCACCCATACCGGCGGTCACAAAGACCATGTCAGCGCCCATTACGTTTTCTTTGAGCTCACTCATGCTTTCTTCGGCAGCGGCTTTGCCCATGGTGTGGTTACCGCCGGCACCCAGTCCGCGGGTGCAGCGTTCACCAATCTGGATTCGGGTAGCGGCTTCGGTGATAGCCAGATGCTGGGCATCGGTATTGACGGCTATAAACTCTACTCCCTGGATGTTATCCCGAACCATGCGGGTTACGGCGTTGCTGCCTGCACCACCGCACCCGATAACTTTAATTTTTGCGCCACTGGGTACATATACTTTTTTTGACATTTTATTATCCTTTGTTAACTATTATCCTTTCGTTAGTTTTTTGGGTTACCAAACATTCGTGATATAAAGCCGCCTTTGGCACTTTCTTCAGGTGCGGGGTGGCTTTTTGAGGCATCCCGGTTATTGATACTCCAAAGCAGCATGCCAACAACATTGGTACAGGCAGGGTCATTTAAAATATCTGATACGCCAAATAAATTGGGGGGAGTGCCTACCCGTACCGGGAGCCGCAGTACTTCGCTGCCAAGCTCTGCAATGCCGGGGAGGTTGGCAGTACCGCCGGTTATTACCAGCCCGGAGGGTACCATCTTGGAATAATCATCGCTGGGTAACTCAAGGATAATAAGGCGAAGCAGTTCCTCAACCCGCATTCTGACAATTTCGCAAAGGTCAGGGTAAGAGAAGGTATGTCCGCTTTCAACAAAGTTTGCGTCATTACATTCACCGGGTACCACACTACTGTATCTCTGTTTGATATCATCGGCCATTTCAAAGGGTATGCCCAAGCCCACAGAAATATCATGGGTTACCTGTGCACCGGCAATGGGCAGGACCGATGTGTGGTAGATGCTGTTGCCTTTAAAAGCAGCTATATCTGTAGTGCCGCCACCGATATCAGCCAGAATAACGCCCTTTTCGCGTTCTTCATCGGTTAGTGCTGCTTCAGCACTGGCCAAAGGATTGAAGACCAGGTCATCAATCTCTACGCCGGCAGCACGGATGCACTTGGTTAAATTTTCAATTGAATTGGAAGCGGCGGTAATAATATGGGTTTCAACATCCAGGCGGAAGCCATGCATGCCCACCGGATTACTGACGCCTTCCTGTCCATCCACCGAATAATTGCGGGGGATGATATGAAGTACTTTTCTGTCCTGGGGCATGGTGATGCTGCTGGCAATATCTATAGCCCTTTGCAGGTCACTCTGGCGCACCAGGTGGTCATTGCGGGTTATACTGATAACCCCGCGGTTGTTTTTTGAGTTGATATGTTTTCCGGTCACGCCTATCAAGGCGGATTTGAGTTTATAACCGGCAGTTCTCTCTGCCATGCTTACCGACTCACGGATGGCTTCTTTGGCTTCATTAAGGTTAACCACCATACCCTTCTGCATACCACGGGAGGGGACTACCCCTACACCCAGTATTCGCAGGTCTCCGTTTTCGGTGTCAGCCATAACGGTACAGATTTTACTTGTACCTACGTCTATGGCTGCTATCTGTCTCCTTTTCATTTTATTGCCTCTCCCTCATTTTTTATCCCCTGGCAACCCCCTATATATAATAGGTAGTTACCTATTTGACATGGCGAAAATGGACATTCCACTTACCGGATAGTGACTCAATAAAAGCTTTTGAATCAGTGCTGGGTGCGCGGTATAATTCAGCAAGGAATCCATGCAGAAGTTCACCGCCACTCATGCCGGGCATAGGCTCGGCTGGACCGGGTAGATTGATATGAACAATCTCCGTCATCAGCTTCTGATACTCAATTGCAGTCCCCATAGGTATTTTCCCTCCCTTTGAAGATTCAGTTGTGCCACATATTAGTCCGTTCCAAATATACCCGTCAAATTTAGTCCAAAATAATTTTGGAATATTCTAGCTGGAATTAGAACACTTGGAACTATGATAAAAAATGTCCTTAGGAATACCAGTTAATCCGTGGTTGGAATATGTAATAAAACAGATAAAATTCTTGCTATTTCAGAATTTGTGGAATAGAATATCTGGACGGAGGAGAAATGGCTAATCTGAAAGGCTCAAAACCCTTACCCCCATATGTATCATACCGGACCTTTTTGAACTTTCTTTTAGGCTTACAGGAAGCCATTCCATCCCGTCTTGACCGCAGCTTCTGGGGGGATAAATGGTCTGGCAGTACCGGTACTCAGCTTATGTCTGCCCTGCGTTTTTTGGGTTTGGCAGACGATGAAGGTATGCCCAGAGAAAAATTGCGTCGCCTGGTAGATGCCAGGGGAGAAGACAGAACTCTGATACTTAGACAGATAACCCTTGAAAAGTATGAATTTGTTTTTAATTCGTCTGCAGACTCGGAGTCTCTCACTTATGCCCAGTTGGAAGAACTCTTCCATAATAGCTTTAAAGTAGCGGATGATGTGGTCCGCAAGTGTATCAAGTTCTTTTTAGGGTTGGCTGAAGATGCTGATATTCCTATTTCGCCTTTTGTTACTAAGAAATCACGCACCGGAAGATCTGGAATTGGTACTAAAAAGGTTCAGCGTAAAATAGTGCCAAGGACTGCTTCGCATGTTCTAATACCAGATAGTACAGTGAAAGTTCCAGATAATGCAGATATGGATAGGGTATTGCTTGGTAAATTCCCCACTTTTGATCCGGCTTGGACGGATGAAGTTAAGGTGAAATGGTTTGAGGCTTTTGATGTTTTGCTTAAAAAAGTGTCAAAGACCTGACTCTAAAACCAGTACTATCCTCTAGATTTTGATTGTACGCCCCCGTTCTATTTTGAGATATTAAAAAACATTTTAAAAAAATACTCCACAGGCTAGATGTATAGGGTATAATCTTCTGAGAACTTTTGAGGGCAGAAGATGTATTTTAAACGCATACTGGTAACCCTGGATGGTACAAAAATAGCCGAAAAGACTCTTCCGGTAGCTGAACTTATGGCCAAAGATTCTGAAACCGAACTGTTACTGGTAAGCATATGTGATCCCAAACCTAAAATTACTGATGAACGACAGAAATATTTAGATGCTAAATCTGCCGAATTAAGGGAAAAAGGCATAAAAGCTAGCGGAAAAATGTTTTGCGGTGAGTTGCTGCCGCTTATTTTAAAATGTATAACTGATAATAGTATTGACCTGTTGTGTATGGCTTCTCATGGATATACCGGAATTAAGAAAATGGTACTGGGTAGTGTATCCGAAAAGCTTATTAAATCTACCAAACTGCCGGTATTATTGGTAAAAGAAGGTTATGAACCGGGCAAGGCACTTTTTGAAAATATCTTACTGCCGTTGGACGGTTCACTCTTTTCAGAGACTTGCCTGAAACAGGTATCGATTCTGGCACACGATTTTAAAAGTAAACTTACATTGCTGGTTGTTATTCAACCGCCATGTATACCCTCAGACCGTTCACCCAATATTCAGCCCAGCTGGGATGAATACTATCAGGCACTGCTTGAAGAACTTAAACAGCAGGCTCAGTCCTATTTGGAACGGCTGACCGGCGAATTGCAGTCAAATGGAATTAAAACTGAATTCCGTATGGAAATTTCAGATAATATTCCTGAAACTATTTTAAGTACCGCCGAAGATATAAATGCCTCGCTTATTTCATTTACCACCCATAACCGCTCTGGAATAGAGAAATGGTATTATGGAAGCGTGGCAGCCGGCTTGATTGAAAATTCCCCTCACCCCATGCTTTTATGGCGGAACTCCATCTAAATCTTGCTTGACACCTGCCTTTATTCCTTCCTACAATTAATTGAGGAAAAGGAATGAAGAAAATTTATGACCTCAGCCCCGAAATATGCCCTGAAATGATTAGCTGGCCGGGTGATGGTTGCCCGGAGATAACACTGCTTCACAGTATCAAGAACGGTTCTCACAGCAATCTTAGTCGCCTAACAATGACATTACATAACGGCAGCCATATAGATGCACCCCTCCATTTTTCTGAAGATGGCGACGGGGCAGGTGAGATACCCCTTGAGATACTTATTGGCAATGTCCGTGTTTTGCGCTTTAGCGGGGTGAAAACTGTCACCCGTGATATGCTTGAGCAGGTTGACTTAAGGGGGGTAATCCGGCTTATATTGGCTACGGATAATGAAGCTCTTTGGTATAAGCCTGATTTTGACCGGAACTATACTTATATAGATATCGGGGCTGCTCGTTATCTGACCGAGATAGGTGTACGCCTGCTGGGCATTGATTATCTTTCGGTAGAGGACTTCGAAGGTCTGGCTGGAGTGCATCGGCATCTTTTAAGCCATGGAGTGGTTATACTGGAAACCCTTCAGCTTGCTGGTGTACCGGAAGGTGATTATGAGCTTTACTGCCTGCCTTTAAAACTGGGTAAAGTTGATGGGGCACCTGCCAGAGTAATATTAATAGAGAGAGATTAGTGAAAGACGTAAAAGTAGTACCGGCCATACTGACAGATGACCCTGCGGCCTTTGAGATGATGATAAAACAGTCAGAAGGTTTCGCTCCTTCTGCCCAGATAGATATTATGGACGGGCAGTTTGTACCTTCGCTAAGCATTCCGCCTGAAGTACTGGGCAGATACAAGCCCCGTTTTGCCTCTGAAATACACCTAATGACCATTAATCCCGAAGAATATCTTATCTACTGCAAGCAGCACGGCGCGTTCAGAGTAATATTTCATTTTGAAGCAACAACCCGCCCCGAATATGTTATCAGCAGGATAAAGGAACTGGGTTTTAAAGCAGGATTGGCGGTAAACCCAGAAACACCTGTTTCAGATTTTGCTTATCTGGTTTCCCAGCTGGACATGGTGCTTTTCATGTCGGTTATTCCCGGTTTTTACGGCGCGTCGTTTATACCTGAGGTGCTTCTGAAGGTGAAAGAGTTTAGACACCGTTTCCCCGAAACTGAAATAGGTTTGGACGGTGGTGCCAAAGAGGGCAACATACCTGAGATTGTGGTGGCCGGGGTAAATGATATATGCGTGGGAAGTGCTATCTTCCGGCAAACTGACCCTAAGTCAAGCTACCTGTATTTGGATAAACTGGCCAAAAATGCAGCCAAAGAAGCGGGTATTTAGCCCTCTTTTTCAGCCTGAAGCAGCTTTTCAAGGCGGCGTTTGTGCCGTTCTTCGCCGGTAAAACGGGCATTTAAAAAGGCCGTAATAATCTCTTTGGCTACTTCAATGCCTATTACCCTTGCCCCTAAACAAAGCACGTTCATATCATCATGCTCCACCCCCTGGTGGGCAGAATAAACGTCGTGGCAGAGACCGGCCCTGACGCCTTTGATTTTATTGGCGGTGATACAGGCACCCACCCCGCTGCCGCAGATGATAATGCCGCGGTCTGTCTGCCCGCAGGCAACCTTTCGGGCAACCGCTGAAGCAAAATCAGGATAGTCATCCGTACTGTCATAGGTACAAGCACCCAAATCCAGCACCTTCGCCCCCAATTGATTTAAAAAGGGTAAAAGGTCTATTTTCAGGCCGTAACCGCCGTGGTCTGCCCCGATGGCAACAGAGATATTACTCATCTTCATTCTCCAAAAGCTTTAAAGCCTTTTCAGCCATATTTTCCGGGGTTAGCCCAAAGTGTTGGTAAAGCACAGGCGCCGGGGCTGATGCCCCGAAATGGTCAATGGAAATAATATCACCGTTTGCGCCCAGATATTTGCACCATCCCTGTGCACTGCCGGCTTCTATTATTACCCGCGGCAGGGAAGCTGGCAAGATGCTCTGGCAGTAGGTCCGGGGTTGGGCCTCAAAAAGCTGCCACGAAGGGAAGGATACTACCCTTGACGAGACGCCTTTGTTTTTAAGTATTTCAGCCGCCTGAACGGCTATGCTTACTTCTGAGCCGCTGGCTACCAGGGCAACCTGCGGGCGGGAATCTGTTTCTGCCAGTATATATGCCCCTTTGGACAAGTTTACGGAATTTGCCTGCGAGTTATCTAAGAGAGGCAGTTTCTGGCGGGAGAGGGCAATGGCGGTCGGGCCGTCCTTGCGGAGTATGGCTGTTTTCCATGCCTGGGCTGTTTCATACGAATCTGCCGGGCGGATAGTAACCAGACCGGGCACCGAACGTAAACCGGCCAGCTGTTCAATAGGCTGGTGGGTAGGGCCGTCCTCTCCCAGACCGATAGAGTCATGGGTAAAAATATAAATAACCCTTTGCCCCATAAGTGATGCTAGCCTTACCGCCGGACGCATGTAATCATAAAATATAAGGAAAGTGGCAACATAAGGTATAATCCCGCCATGGAGAGCCAGCCCGTTGGCTATTGCCCCCATGGCGTGTTCCCGCACTCCGAAATGGATATTCCGCCCCTCATAATGCGGCAGTTCATATTCACCGCCGTCTTTGATAACAGTTTTGTTAGACGGGCTAAGGTCTGCTGAACCGCCCATAAGGGCTGGCAGGCGGGAAGCCAGTGTATTTATAATCAAACCGGAAGCCTCACGACTGGCCATAGCCTTGTCAAAAAGTTTATCCAGGTCTTTATCCCAGTCTTCGGGCAGCTTACCAGAAAGCCTGTCCTGCAAAAGGGCGGCTTTTTCGGGATAACGGCTTGAATAGTAGTCCAGCTTGGATTGCCAGACCTGCTGGGCAGTTTTGCCTTTATCCAGTGCCATACGGAATTCCGCCAGAGCTTCAGGCGGTATTACAAAAGGCTCGTAATCCCACCCTAAAGATTTGCGGCTTTTGGCCACTTCGTCAGTTCCCAGCGGCTCACCATGGGCAGAGGCCTTGCCAGCCTTGTTCGGGCTGCCAAAACCGATAATTGTTTTACAAATAATCAGGCTGGGGCGGGCGGAATCTGACTGGGCTTCTTTAATAGCCACTGAAACTGCCTCAGGGTTAAGCCCGTCTACCGGGCCAATTACCTGCCAGCCGTAACTTTCAAAACGCAGAGCCGTATTTTCGGTAAAAGCCAGCTCTGTTGAACCTTCAATAGATATTTCATTATCGTCATACAGGTAAATCAGCTTACCCAGTGCCAGATGCCCGGCCAGAGAGGCTGCTTCGGAGGCCACACCCTCCATCAGGTCTCCGTCAGAGACTATACCGTAAGTATAATGGTCTATTATTTTGCAATCCGGCTGGTTAAAAACCGCGGCCAGATGGGCTTCGGCCATAGCCATACCCACACCGCTGGCAAAACCCTGCCCAAGCGGGCCGGTAGTCATCTCAACGCCGGGGGTCAGGCCATATTCCGGGTGCCCCGGGGTTTTACTGCCCCACTGGCGGAAATTTTTCAGCTCATCCAGTGGCAAGTCATAACCGGCAAGGTGGAGAAGTGAGTAAAGCAAAGCTGAGGCATGGCCAGCTGAGAGTATAAAACGGTCACGGTTAGGCCAGACGGGATCCTGCGGGTTATGCTTGAGAAATTTTTGCCACAGGGCATATGCCATAGCGGCCATACCCATAGGTGCTCCGGGATGCCCCGAATTTGCCTTCTGAACAGCATCTACCGAAAGAAAGCGAAGGGCATTTATACATAAACTATCTAACTTCGTATTTGACATATGTGCTTAATTTTAACGTTTAGCGGGTTCTTTTTCAAATCTGGCTTGAAGCTACCAGCCATTTTTATGTATATGGCTCTTTAAATAACGTCCGGCCGGTGGCTTCACCTCTCCCTTTTTGCCAATGGCGATAAGGCTGAGAGGGCTTATACCGGCAGGGATGTTTAGTAGCTGAGAGACAGCCGCTTTGCGTTCTTCACGCGGGTGCAGGCCTAGCCAGCAGGCACCCAAACCCAACGCCTCTGCTGCCAGAAGAATGTTTTGGGTGGCAGCCGCACAGTCCTGTATCCAGTAACCTACTTTAGTTTCGGCACTTACATCTGCACATACCATGATAGCCATGGGGGCTTCTTTTAGCATTTCGGAATAAGGGTGAATTTCAGGTATTTTATCAAGTATGCGGCGGTCATCTATAACTACAAAATGCCAGACTTGCTGGTTTCCGGCGGAAGGGGCGGCCATGCCTGCCCTTAAAAGGGTATCCAGTTCTGAGGGGCTTATACCTTCGTTTTGATAGTGACGTGTGCTTCGGCGGCTGAATATTGTTTCAAGTGTGTTCATTTAAAACTCCTTGACTAATCCCATCATCTCTTTATATCATATTGTATTATGATCTGCTAAATACTTCCCGAATGTCAGGGGCTTAAGTGCCCGGTTTTCCATTTTTTAAAATAAAGGGGAAGTTTGTGTTTAAAAAACTGGCAGATATAAATAATAAGCCTGAGTTATATCATCAGTACAGTGCATCTGTACTCTGGAATGACCCTCATATTTCCTCCCGTATGCTGGAGTTCCATCTCAACCCGGATATTGAGCCTGCATCACGCAAAGCTATCTTTATTGAAAAATCCGCCTGCTGGATAGCAGAATATTTTAGGTTGGGTGATGGCAAGCTGGTTTGTGATTTCGGCTGCGGGCCGGGACTTTATACCAGTCGTTTGGCGGCTGCGGGTGCGGATGTGACCGGTATAGATTTTTCAAGCCGTTCTATAGGTTACGCCCGTGAATTTGCATCCGCTCATCATCTGGATATCCATTATATAGAACAAAACTACCTGGAGTTTGCTGCTCCGAAGAAGTTTGATCTGATAACACTTATCTATTGTGATTACTGCGCTCTAAGCCCTGCTCAGCGTTGCCGGCTTCTTTCGGTCTGGCGGAAATGCCTGAAAGATAACGGGCAGATATTGCTGGATGTATTTTCTCTTTCAGCTTACGAAGGGCGGGCAGAAAGTGCCGCATATGGGCACTGTTTGATGGATGGTTTCTGGTCCGGCAGTGATTATTTCGGCTTTGTAAATACCTTTAAATATCCGCTTGAAAAAGTGGTTCTAGATAAATACTCTATTATAGAGGCGGATAAGGAGTGGCAGGTTTTCAACTGGCTGAAGTATTTCTCTGCCCCGGAGCTTGAGGCTGAGTTAGCCGCAAACGGGTTTGAAGTAACAGGTGTATTTTCAGATGTTGCCGGGGCGGCTTTTTGCGAAACTTCACCTGAAATTGCCGTAGTTGCCCGCAAGAAAAACTAATTTATTAGCTAAGATACAGGTCTTAACAGCCGCAGCTTTATAAACTGCGGCTGTTTTATTGATTGAGATAGCCTGTTTATTGGGGTAAAATGGTTTACAATTGTATATTGTTAAACCTTAGAAGAGAGAAGCAAGAGTAATGACAAAATCAACCAAAGTCATTCCGCCTTTTCCCCAGATGACGATAGGCGTTATGGGGTCAGCCGGCGGGAATATGACTGAAGAAACCAAAAAGAGTTTGCGTTGTTTAGGTGAGTGCATAGCTAAGCGTAAACATGTGCTTATTACCGGTGCCTGCCCCGGTATGCCCCATGAAACCGTGCTGGGGGCTAAAGAAGAAGGCGGGGTAGTGGTAGGCATTTCCCCGGCCCTGAATCTGGAAGAGCATGTAGAAAAATATCATTCTCCCACCCGTGGCTACGACGCCATTATATATACCGGCTCCGGCCTGATGGGGAGGGAAATTGAAAATATCCGCAGTTGTGACGTAGTGATATTTGCCGGAGGCAGGTCCGGCACTCTGGGTGAGTTTGCCATAGCTTATGACGAAGGTAAGGTTATAGGCGTACTTCGGGGAAGCGGCGGTATTGCTGACCATCTGGACAAGATTATTTCCATGGTGGACAAGGAAACCGGTGCCCGGGTCTACTACGAATCAGACCCGTATAAATTGCTGGATGTGCTGGAAGCCGTCTATCGGGAACGCATTTTCCCCAGGCATAAACGTTTGATGGAAAATAATGATCCTGATGGCATGTCTGACGGTTAGTTGCTTCGTAGAACGGAAGAGACTTGATTATTCCCCCCCATTATCTTTAACAGGATACGGGGGTTTTATTTTGTAGTCAAATAGTTTTGGATATATTCCCTTGAAAATATCTTAGATTTTTGTGACTGATGTATTGACTAATCAAAAATACTGGAGTAAACTAAAATTTAGTTGAATAAATCAACGGGGACTATGAGTGCAAGACCGGTGTGAAGCCGTCGCAGTACCGCCTACTGTAACCGCAGGGGATACCTTCGGGAGCCAGAACCTCAAACCCCGTTTACCGGGTACTCCGCGGAATAGGGAGGGTAGTCATTTTAAATGGCTTAAATACCTTTGTCCGATGAGGCAGAGGTATTTTTTGTGTCTGGTAGGTTGTAAATGTATCTAACAGGGCCTTGAACTTTGGGTGCAAGCTCGGTGCAATTCCGGCGCAGTACCGCCTGCTGTAAGGGGTAAATACCCTGAAGTCAGAACCTCAAAGTTCGTTTATAAAGGCTCTCCGCGGTAAGAGGAGGTATGGCCATGCAGAAAAACTTGTAACAGTAAGTAGCTTCGCCTGATATGTTGGTTCTCAATATTTAAAATGAATGGAGCAGTTATGCTGGACAATATAAATAAAAAACTTAGCAGTAAAAGTGCTCGTCTGGGTACTACTGTTGCCGGTATTTTTCTGAGTTTGGTTTTATTGTTGGGTTTGGTGGGTGGCTGTAAAGCTGCTGATGATACCAATAATGATGACGAAAACCCTGTTGTAACCGAGGTAACTTATCCCTTAACTGTTACTGACCAGCTGGGTAGAACTGTGGAGATTAAATCTGAACCACAGACCATAGTATCCCTTTCCCCCAGCAATACCGAAACGATTTATGCCATGGGTCTTGAAGATAAACTGGTGGGTGTAACTACTTACTGTAACTACCCAGAAGCTGCAGCAGCTAAACCTAAAGTAGGCGGTTTTTCAAATGTAGATGCTGAAGCGGTGACTGCCATAGGACCTGATATTATTTTGGCATCCAATATCCATGCATCAACAGTTATCCCGCAGCTTGAACAGCTGGGGCTTACCGTAATAGCTATTTCTCCGGATAATCTGGAAGAGGTGCTGGAATCTATTGAGCTTATCGGCAAATGCCTTAATCAGGTTGAGAAAGCCAATTCACTGGTAGATGAGATGCAAACCCGTATTGATGCGGTAACATCCAAGGTTAAAAACCTGTCTGAAAGTCAGAAACCGCGTGTTTTATATATCGTTTGGCATGAACCTCTTATGAGCGTTGGTTCTACTGCCTTCATAACTGGCTTGATTACTGCTGCCGGAGGCGTTAGTATTACTGCTGATTCTGCAGAATCTTATCCCACCATTAGCTTGGAAACAGTGCTTGGGGCTAACCCCCAGGTGGTAGTGGTTGGTACAGGCATGGGCTCAGGAGCTGATGCGCCGCTGCTTTTTATGCAGGATGAACCCCGTTTGGCTGATATTGACGCCAGAATAAACGGCAATATATATAGTATCAATACAGACCTTATCGGCCGTACCGGCCCGCGGATAGTAGAGGCTCTGGAACAACTGGCTAAGATGCTTCACCCTGAAATATTTGGAGAATTTAGCGCGTAATGAATTCAGGTGGGGCAGGTGATATCACCTGCCCCACAGTTTTGCGGGTAAGAATGGGTGTTAATACAAATCTGAATAAGGAAAACTGCCCGGCAGTTCCCAGCGGTATGCACCCCCACTGGAGGGGACGAATTATTGCTATGGCCGGATTATTTGGACTACTGCTTTTGGCGGCTATTTTTGCTATATCGTTCGGTTCGGTTGAAGTGCCGTTTTTTACCACTATATCTATCATGATTTCAAAAATTCCCTTCGTAAATATTATCCCGGACTGGACTGTAAACACACAAACCATTATTTGGGATATCCGTTTACCTAGGGTTTTGCTGGCCGGGGTGGTGGGTATGGCTTTGGCTGTAGCCGGGGCTACTTATCAGGGGCTTTTCCGAAACCCTCTGGCAGACCCGTATCTTATCGGTGTGGCACAAGGTGCAGCCGTAGGCGCAGTATTGGGGTTGATACTTGGTATTGGTTTTGATGTTCTGGGTATTTTTACTACGCCATTGTTTGCTTTTGCTGGGGCTTTCGGGGCGGTAGGGGTAGTGTATATGCTTGCCAGAGTGGGAAACCGCCTGACTGTGACTACCTTGATACTGGCCGGTGTGGCGCTGGGGTCATTCCTTACGGCTATTGTATCGTATCTTATTACGGTTAGCGGTGACAAGATTCACTCTGTTATGTTTTGGCTGATGGGTAGTTTTTCCATGGCCGGCTGGGAGAGTGTGAAGATAGCAATACCTATCGTAATCATAGGTACTCTGGTTATACTCCTGTTTGCCCGTTCGCTGAATCTTATCCAGCTGGGTGAGGAGCAGGCTCAGGAACTGGGAGTGGATGTAGAACGAATGAAGATTATCCTCCTTACGGCGGCTACCCTGATAACAGCCGCGGCGGTATCTTTCGTGGGTATTATCGGTTTTGTGGGTATTATTGTTCCCCATGCCGTGAGACTGATCTGGGGGGCAGACTACCGTTTTCTGCTGCCGCTTTCGGCTCTGGTGGGGGCGGTCTTTATGATAATGGCTGATATCGCTTCCCGTACTCTGGTTGCTCCCAATGAAATTCCGGTAGGGGCTATTACGGCTCTGGTAGGTGCGCCCTTTTTCCTGTATTTGCTTAGAAAACGCACTCGAATGCTCTTTTAGGTATATGAAAAATGTTTGAACTTGAAGTAAGAGATGTAACCCTGGCATATGGTCCGGTTGATGTTCTGCGGAATGTCAGCTTTAAGACCATGCCGGGTGAGATGATTGGACTAGTGGGACCGAATGGTTCAGGCAAATCTACCCTGATAAAGTCTTTGGCCAGAGTAATAGAACCGCGTCTGGGCAATATTTATATAAACGGGCGTAATTCACGTTCCATACCCCGTCTGGAACTGGCTAAGATGGTAGGGGTTGTCCCCCAGATACCTGTACTTCCCAGTGCTTTTACTGCCTTTGAGATTGTACTAATGGGGCGTAATCCACATATGGGTACTTTTCAGTATGAAAGCCACAAAGATATTGCAATTGCCTGGGAGGCTTTGAAAAGGGCGGGTGTGCTGCATCTGGCTGAACGCCAGATAGGGGAGCTTTCCGGCGGGGAGATACAGAGTGTGGTTATTGCCCGTTCCTTGTGCCAGAAAACCGAAGCAATTTTGCTGGATGAGCCTACTTCCAACCTTGATATAGGCCGTCAGATAGAGATACTTGACCTTATAAAGTCTGAGTGCCGTGAACGGAATATTACCGTAATCGCCGCCTTGCATGACCTTAATCTGGCTGCTCATTATTGTGAGAGGCTGATACTCATTGATAATAATGGAATTCATGCGGATGGCAGTCCGGTTGAAGTAATAACTACAGATAATATAAGCCGTGTTTACGGCCCCGGCAGTTATGTTCATACCCATCCCTTAAGCGGTCTTCCGGCAGTATTGCCGCGTTTGGGTAATATCCGCTGTAATACAAATGGTGAAAAGGGAGGCACGGGTGCCCACTGAGAAAATAAATATACGGACTGTTGCTGAATTTCACGGCATAAAGGCAGAGGTTATTAAGCACGAGGTCTGGGGTGTTCCCGCCAATGCTTTAGTGGTTACTTTTCCCGAAGAACGGCGGGCACTTTCCGGCAGGCAGGGTTACCGCAAAGTAAAGGCAGTTTGCAATATTTATTTGCCGGATGCTATCTGGCCGCGTCTGCATAATGATAAATTAAGCTGGAATGGCTATTACCGTCAGGTTTTTTCCAAAGCCCTGAGTGCTATAGGCATTCCCCTTTCCAAAGTGCTGGTTTTATCCACCGGGGTTACCATGGATCATCTGGCCTTCCATGAGGAAAAACAGGGTGATTTGTGGGTGGCGGTTCTGGCTACTGCCGGGGTGGAGTCTAATGCCTTACGCATTGGGCAGGATAAGTCTTCGGGGATTGACCGCAACGGCAAGTTTAAACCCTTCGGCACTATAAATACTATTATTCTTACCAGTGAAAGCCTGCCGCAGTCTGCTCTGGCTTCCTGTTTTATAACCGCTACCGAGGCAAAGACTATCGCTTTGGATGAACTGGGTGTTATGAGTGCTTATACCCCCGGCCTAAAAGCCAGCGGCACTGGTACTGACCAGATAGCGGCAGTTTCAGGCACAGGTGATAAGGCAACCTACGTGGGCGGGCATACATTGCTGGGCGAACTTATGGGGCGGAGTGTTACCCTGGCCATAAAAGAAGCCCTGACCAAGCGTATTGCCAGCAGAAAAGGGCATTAGGTTGGAAGTCCTTTTTATATTCCTGCTGGCGCTCATTATTGATTTGGTTTTTGGAGACCCGCCTAATGCTTTTCATCCGGTAGCCTATATGGGCAGGGTAATTGCCTTTTTTGAGCGGGCAGGGTTTAAGGGCGGCCGGGTCTACCAGTTTGTTTACGGTATAGTCATGGTTTTTATTGCCATGGCACTTTTTTTTATACCGGTATATTTTCTGCTAGGCTGGCTGCATGGGGTAAACAGTGTAGTTTACATAATAGTGTCGGCCATTTTACTCAAGATGTGTTTTACGGTAACCGGCTTGCGTAAGGCAGCTTTGCTGATTAAGCAATTGTTAGAAAAAGATGACATTGCCCAGGCCCGTTTTGAGCTCCGCTCACTGGTTTCTCGTGATACCTCCAAACTGCCTCAGCCCAAACTGGTGGCGGCGGCGGTGGAATCTGTGGCGGAGAGTATCGGAGACGGGTTTGTGTCGCCGCTCTTCTTCTTTCTGATATTCGGCGTGCCCGGTGTTATGGCCTACCGGGTAGTGAGCACCTTTGACAGCATGGTGGGTTACCGCGGTAAATACGAACATCTGGGCAAGTTTGCTGCCAGATTTGATGATGTGCTTAATTTTATTCCGGCCAGACTGTCTGCCTTGTGCATACTTGTGTCCAGCCTCTTTGGGCGTTACAGCCCGGCAGGGGCATGGCGGATAATGTGGCGTGACCATGCCAAGACCCAAAGCCCCAATGCCGGCTGGCCAATGGCGACTGCAGCCGGTGCCCTTGAAGTTTGTCTGGAAAAAGTGGGACACTACTCTTTAGGGGATAATATCAGGGAGCTTGTTCCCCAAACTATCAGCCGTTCGCTGCTGCTTATAAACAGTGCGGCCTTTATCTGGGTCTTAATAAGCGCGGGAGTGATTTATTTTGTCCATATCGCCTAAGCCGCAGGTAGAAAAATTAAAGCCGTGTTATCACGGCGGGCCGAACTATGCCGAGCTTAGAAAACTTGGTATCAGCCCGGATGCGATTATGGATTTTTCGGTAAGTTCAAATCCCTATCCGGCACCTGCAGAGATAAAAGAAGCCCTGTGTTCCTTGGTTATTGACCGCTACCCTGACTCTGATTCTGTCGAACTCAAAGAATATCTGGCGGGCAGGCTTTCGCTTAAGCCCGAAAACCTGATTGTAGGCAGCGGCTCTATGGAAATTATCCGTCTGGTTGCCGGGGCATATTTTGGGGTGGGGGATACGGTTTTAATACTTAAACCCACCTTCGGGGAATATGAACTGGCAGCAGAAGTGGCCGGTGCGGATATAATTGAGCAGTGGGCAGACGAAGAGAGCGGATTTAAGTTTGATTTGGATTTAACCTGCCGCATTATTAAAAAACACCAGCCCAAAGCGGTATTTATCTGCAATCCCAATAACCCTACCGGGGTTTATCTTTCCAAAGCGGATATTGAAAAAGTGCTGAGCGTCTGCACTGATACCCTGCTGGTGCTGGACGAAGCTTATATAGCCTTTGCTGAAGACTGCTGGAAAGCAGCAGATTTGCTTGAAACGGGCAATATTATAGTTATCCGCTCTATGACCAAAGACTGCGCTTTGGCCGGGCTGAGGTTAGGTTATGGCATGGCCTCGGCGGAGATAATAAACAACCTTAAAAAGGTCTGTCCGCCGTGGAATGTTAATGCTGCCGCCCAAAAAGCAGGATTAGTTTGCTTACGTCACCCCAGCTATCTAGCGGAATCTGAGAAAAAGATAAAGGCCTCTAAGGAGTATCTCAGGCAGGGTTTTGCAGGCTTGGGCTTTAGAGTACTGCCCTCCGAGACCAATTTTTTCCTGATGAAAGTGAAAAAGGCCGCAGATTTCCGTTTGGCACTCCTGAAGCACGGGCTTATGGTGCGGGACTGCACTTCATTCGGCTTGCCGCAGTATGTCCGCATTGCTCCCCGCACCCAAAGTGAGTGTGAACGCCTGCTTGCGGTTGCGGCTGAATTGAAAAGTAAGTCTGAGATTTATCCAGCCTGATTGACTGGCAGGGTTTTGTCTGATATAGTTTTTAATGGTGATTAGTAAACGGAACACGGTTTGAATCCGTGGCGGTCCCGCCGCTGTAACCGGGGACTTTGGTTTCTTAAAGCACTTTTTGTGCGGCCACTGTCAGGGCAGTACCCTGATGGGAAGGGCGGAACCGGGGGATAATCCGGAAGCCAGAAGACGTGTTAACACCAAACCGGATACCTGATGGTAAAGGGGCCGGCTCATCTTGAAGATATTTTGAGATGTGCCAGCCCCTTTTTTATTTGGGCAGGCGCCAGAGGAGGATAAACTGAGCATAGCCTGAAGTGCTAAAAATTGATATACCCTAATCAAAGTTTTTAATAAAGGAGTTTAGAAATATGGAACTATTAAATGCAACACTTGCAAAGATACACGGGCTTGATAAAGAGGCCATGACCAAGGCTCAGGCCCATCAGGATATCCTGACTAAACCTCAAGGGTCTTTAGGCAAGCTTGAAGCCATTGCGGTTCAGCTTGCAGGCATTCAGGGGGATGCCAAGCCCCAAACTGCCCGCAAAGCCATTATAACTATGGCTGGCGACCACGGCATTATTGATGAGAAGTTTCACAACTGGCCCAAAGAAGTAACCGCCCAGATGCTGCAAAATTTCGCCCATGGCGGTGCCGCCATAAATGTCCTTTCCAGACAGGTGGGGGCGCGTAATGTGGTGGTTGCTTTGGGGGTGGCCACCCCCATGGCGGAAGACCCGAATATAATCAACCGCAATATTGCCCCCGGCACCAATAACATGGTTTACGGCCCGGCTATGACCCGCGAGCAGGCGGTAAAAGCTATTGAGACCGGTATAGAGATTGTAACCGCCGAGGTTAAAAAGGGGCTGGATTTGGTAGGTACCGGTGATATGGGTATCGGCAATACTTCCCCCTCCGCCGCTATTTGCTCTGTCATTACCGGGCGGTCACTTGAAGAGGTAACCGGGCGGGGTACCGGTGCTTCAGACGAGCAGATGAAGCTGAAACGCAACGCCATTGCCAAGGCAATTTCCCTTAACAAACCCAATGCCAAAGATGCGCTGGATGTGCTGTCTAAGGTGGGCGGCTATGAAATAGGCGGTTTGGCAGGGGTAATACTGGGTGCGGCTGCTAACAGAGTGGGGGTGGTTGTAGACGGCTTTATTTCAGGTGCGGCGGCACTTATTGCGTATACTATCTGCCCGCAGGTAAAGGACTTTATGTTTGCCGCTCACCAGTCGGTAGAGCCGGGACACCGTATTTTGCTTGAACATATGGGGCTGGATGCTATTTTGAAAATGGATATGCGGCTGGGTGAAGGCACAGGTGCCGCCCTTGCCATGAATATTATCGAAGCATCCAACCGTATCCAGCACGAGATGGCCTCTTTTGCAGATGCCGGGGTTTCCGAAAAGCAAAGTTAGGTGTATTCTGGTATAATCCCGGTTTGAGGAAATATATATGGGTTCATTCTTAGCGGCTTTCCGCTTTCTTACCAATATACCTGTACCCTGGCTGAAAGAAGACTGGCAGGGGGAGAAGTCACATCTGGATTTTGCCCGCTCACTTGGCTTCTACCCCCTGGTGGGTTTAATTGTCGGGTTGATACTGGCCGGTTTGAGTTGGGTTTTCACCCTTTTTTTACCTGATGTACTCACGGCCGCTTTGCTGACAGTAAGCCTAGTGGTGATTACCGGCGGTTTGCATCTTGACGGCTTGACAGATACTTTTGACGGTATTGCCGCCGGACACAAGTCATTTGAACGCGCCCAGGAGGTAATGCATTTGCCGGGGGTGGGGGCTATCGGGGTACTTGCGGCAATCTGCCTTTTACTTTTAAAGTTTGCCGCTATCGTTAGCCTTCCTTCAGGCAGTTTCATAACCGGGCTTATCCTGTTTCCTTTAATCAGCCGCTGGGCTATGGTCTATGCGGTGGTTTGTTACCCGTATGTCAGGTCACAGGGTTTGGGCAAAGAGCTTAAGGGCGGGTCTGCAAAAGCCAGCTTGTGGCTTGCTACCATTTTCTGTCTGGCAGTCTGTGTAATACTGGGCGGCTGGGCAGGGTTGCTGGCTATGTTCGGCAGCTGGCTGCTGGTTATGTATCTGGCATCTTTCTTTAGACGCAGGCTTGGCGGACTAAACGGGGATACTTACGGCTCAATTAACGAATTTACCGAGGTAGCGGCGCTGATATTTATAGTGGCCTTGTCCGGGTATTTCAGCTGAAACAGAGGGAGTTTATAGCATGAAACTGATACTGGTGCGTCACGGGGAGACCGAAACAGATAACTACCGCCGTTACTGGGGGCATAGTGATATCGGCCTTTCAGACTCCGGCCATGCTCAGGCTAACTCCCTGCGGGAATATTTGTCTGCGGTCAGGATAGATGCCATTTATTCCAGCCCTCTTAAGCGCTGCACGGAAACTGCTGAAACCATTGCCTACGGGCGGCCTCTTTCAGTCAATAAAAATAATGACCTGAAGGAAATAGATTTCGGGCGGGTAGAGGGCCTTACCTACGATGATGTTTTAGAACGCTACCCGGATATTGCCCAGAAATGGGCTGAGGGCAGCTTTGACGTGCATTTCCCGGACGGGGAAGGCATGGAACATTTTGCCCAGCGGGTTGTTAAATTTGTAAAAATGCTCTCCAAGCACCGGGAGGATGAGACTTTATTACTGGTGGGGCACGGGGGTGTTTTCCGTATCCTTATCTGCCATTTTCTGGGCATTGATTACAAACACTGGTGGCAGTTTACGCTGGGTGTTGGCTCGGTAACTGTTCTGGATATTTACCCTGAGGGGTCTATACTGGAAAAACTGAACGACAAGTCCCACCTTAGCTGATTTTGGTGTAAGTTCAGGCAGGGCGTTTTTATAATACCGGAGGGTCATTAAAATGAATTATTTACTTATCGGCGGTGCCCGCAGCGGCAAAAGCAGTTATGCTGAGGAACTGGCCAAGTCCATAGGCGGCAAGGTTATGTTTGTAGCAACTGCTGAAGCCGGTGATGATGAAATGAAAACCCGTATCCTGCGGCATCAGCAGGCCCGTCCGCCCGAATGGGGGCTTATAGAGGCCAGTTTGGGGGTGGGTGAGAAAATAAGTGCTTACAGGGAAAATGCTGATGTGATTATACTTGACTGTATTACCCTGCTGGTAAATAACATAATGTGCCGGTATATGCTTGACCATGGTGATGAACTTGGTGGTGATGCGGCAGACTATCTGGATGCGGCGGTTAAAAAAGAAATAAATGATATAATACTGGCTATGAAAAAGACGGGTGCGTCATTTATTGTGGTGACCAATGATGTGGGTGCGGGGCTTATCCCGCCCAATGCCATGGCCAGAGTCTATCGTGATTTGCTGGGAAGGGCAAACCAGATGCTGGGTGCATATGTTGAATATGTTTACCTGATGGTGGCCGGATTGCCTATGCAGGTTAAACCGTTACTTCGTTAGTGGCAGTTTTGTAATATACATTATATAAAAACCCCCGGATATCCGGGGGTTTTTATAATTTCCGTTATTGGAGAAGAGTTTACTTCTGAATCAGCTGGTCAATCTTCTGGCTTAAGGCAGATTCGGGTACTGCACCTACCACCATATCAGCTACCTGACCGCCCTTGAAAAACAGCAGGGTAGGTATGGACATAACCCGGTATTGGGCGGCAGTGGTTTTATTTTCATCTACATTCAGCTTGCAAAATTTAAACTTACCTTCGTATTTAGTAGATAATTTGTCTATTATGGGGGCTACCATACGGCAGGGGCCGCACCACGGAGCCCAAAAATCCACCAGTACGGGCTTAGCTGATTTCAATACTTCAGCTTCAAAGTTCTGGTCGGTTATTTCCATTACCATATCGTTTCTCCTTAGTGTATTCGTATCTCTTCTAATACTACTTTGGCGTTCATTTGCTGTCAAGGCGGTTAAAAACTGGCGGCAGGAGTTCGTATATCACTCGGCTCGGTTAATTTCTTCGGGAAGATGGCTGTTTATTGCAGAAAAAGGATTTGTTGTGTGGAAGCAATGGGGTTAAATGTCATTATCCTCAAGGTTACCGGAATTTGGTACTGCCACTGTTACCATAGTACCTACATCCGGCTTAGATTGAAGGGAGAGTCGTCCGCCGATAAGCTGTGCCCGTTCCTGCATGCCGGTCAACCCCAGTTTGCCCAAAGCGGCTAAATCTCCAACCCGTTCAGGCAGTAAGAACCCTTTGCCATTGTCCTTTATGGTAAGGGTTGCTTTGTATTTACCGAAATCTATGTAAACCCAGGCTTTGGTAGCCTGAGCATGCTTGCCTACATTACGCAGAGATTCCTGTACTATGCGGAACAGCACCAGTTCGGTTTCAGGGGCAAAGCGGCGGATTTCTCCGTTTACATCTATATCAATATTTATTCCGAAGTGTTTTGAAAGGTCAGGTATCAGCCACTCCAAGGCAGGTATTAAACCCAAATCATCCAGTACCGAAGGCCGCAAATCCTGGGCAAAACGGCGGACTTCACTTAGAGTGCGGTTTACATGGTTTTGCATCTCTTCCAGTTCGGCCAGATTGTCTTCGCCAAGGTTGGGGTTTTTGGTCGCAAAGCGGTCTATGGCACGTGAAATAACAATTAGATCTTGAGCGGTATCATCGTGCAGTTCCTGGGCAATACGCCGGCGTTCATCTTCCTGAGCTATGGTAATTTGTTTGAGGTAAAAACGCAGATTTTGCTGCATCCGCTGGAGTTCTCGCTGGGCGGTTTCCATTTTCAGGTAAGCCTGCTGGCGGTGTTTTTTATCTGTTTCATAGCTTTCCAGCCAGAGGTTAACTACCAGACCGATTATAATAATGCCAATGATTTCAATAATATCATCCGCGGTTACGGTGTCTGTCACAAAAATATTCGGGATAATAATAGCGATAGCCAGAGTAAGGGATACCAGCCCAGGTCTCAAGCCGAATACCAGAGCTGTATAGGTAACCGGCAGCAGCATTATAAGCCGTCCTACCGAATGGCGGGTCAGGTACAGAAATGAATCAGGGTCTATCTGGCCGATAAAGGGCAGCAGCTGGGGGTAATGCAGGAAAAATCCCCCGGTAAACAGAAGTATCAGTATCCAGATATGCACATTGGCAAGTAATCTGGGCAGGCGGCGAATCTGGCTGTAGAGGAAACTAAATACTTTTTTCATAAGGTCATATGGTTTCAGGGTAAATCTTCCATGATGAACCAGCCGCGTTTCAACCCGTAGAGAATAGCTTCTGTCCGCGAACCTACAGATAACTTTTTGAAAATATTGGAAAGATGCGTCTGGATGGTACGGTTGGATAAATATAACTGGTCGGCAATATCCTTGTTGCTGACGCCCCGTGCCGCCATTTTAAGCACCTCTATTTCACGTTCGGTAAGCGGGTTTACGGCTGATACTTCCTCTGTTTTAGCAGCTTTATTAATCAGCTGGTCAATAACCCGGCGGGTGGTAGAGGGCTGCAGTACCGATTCTCCGGCATATACGGAACGGATAGCTTCCAGCAACTGGGTGCCTTTAACGTTTTTAAGCAGAAAACCGGCGGCGCCTGCTTCCAGTATGGCCAGAATATACTGTTCAGATTCGTAAGCGGTAAGTATGAGTATGGCAGTGGTAGGCAGGAGCTGTTTTATTTGTTTGGTGGCCTCAATTCCATTTAAGCGGGGCATGGCAATATCCATAACAACCACATCAGGGTGAACCTTCATGGACATTTCCACAGCCTCAACCCCGTCTGAGGCTTCGCCAACTACCATCATGCCGGACTCGCGCTGGATAAGTTCCCGTGTGCCTTCACGCACAATTACGTGGTCATCTGCCAAAAGCACTTTTATCATTTGGGTAGTTTGCATAATGTTTCCCTCGTTCTAATTATATACTCAGGGCAGGGATGGTTCAACGCATTTGTCAGGCAGCACATTTTAACGAGTTTATTGAGTAAGTCTCCTGCCAAGGTTCTGGCAGATTTCAGTAATGGCTTCAGTATCCAGATAATGTGAGATGGATCGGTCAAAGATAATATTACCCTCCGGGGGGAATTCATCGTCTCCCTGCCAGAATACCAGCCAGAGGGGCAGTCGGGGCAGGGCTTGAAATAAGAAACTCATATCAGCCTGGTCTGTTTTTTCACCGCCTAGTGACAGAGCGGATAAGGTCAGTTTAGCCCTATCTGCGGTATAAAGGGCTATCAGCCCTTTGAGCACCCTGTTATAGAAAACAGGCTGGTAGTTGGCACCCTCAGGCAGTTCTTTAAAGCTTATCTGTTCGTGCAGAACTGGTGTCCTGTCTGCCTTTAGCAGGTAATGCAGTATCAGGGCTTCTTCACGCAGGGACAGGTCTGTATCAGGGCTAGTTACGGCTGCGTTTCGGGTGTCTACCTTTATCTTAAACCCGAAATATTCAAGCTGGATAAAGGGTGGCTGGAATACCGCACCTGAGTTTTGGCACATTTTATTAAAATCCTGCACGGCCAGAAAACGGCTGCGGTTAAGTTCAAGGGTGCGCTGGGTGGCCAGTTCAAAATTACGCTGGTTTGGCAGGCGGAAACCTTCTCCTAAATTCATCATTTAACCCTCCGGTTTATGTTAGGGTTTAAACTGCTTTAAATAGGCCGGTATATGAGCGGCTTCACGCGGACCGACCATTATCTCCCAACCGGATAATTCTTCTTCCAGACCTCCGCTTTCCATTGAAGCGTAGCCCGGTATAATCAGCTTGCGGTGGTTGATTTTAGCGGCAATGCCGCTGTTTTTTACAAATTTACCAATGGTATCAGCCCCGAATTTGCCTGCTGCCCAGGCGGTCATGACCGAAAGCCCTTCGGTGTCTTTTATCATCAGGTAACAGGGTACACGGCTGTTTTCCATCTCACCGGAGACAATAAAATATGTCAGCGAGAAATTGCAGGTAAGCATGACAGGTGAATTGGCATCCGGGGTGTTTATTTCATAAATACCCTCGGTAGTAGCCAAAGGCCGCTGGGGGTCGGTGTAAAGGTTCATACGTGTTACCAGCAAAGGGAACAGGGTTTCACCGCTAAAGTCAGACAGCACCAGTATACCTGCATATTTGGCAGTCAGTATGCCGGCAAAAAGTGATTCTTTCATGGGGTCTTGGGTCATCTGGCAGGGGAAATTGATGACCGAAAAACCCATGGGCCGGAATTTTTTCGAAATGGCTGAGCGTCTTATGGCAACGTTGTCAGATAAGGCCTGTTTTAAATTTTCGGCAGAGCTGTCCAGCACAATATCTTTTATTCCCAGTGATTGAAGTTTAACGCTAAGGTCAGCCAAATCTGCCAGGTTAGCCGCTTTGGCTACCAGCGGACAGTTGTATTTTTTAGCCAGCTCTGCCATTTCGCTGCTGTTTTCGGCTGTGGCGGCGTAAAGAAGCGGTTTGCGTTCAGCGCAAATCTTCAAAGATTCATCAAGTACGGCGGTATCAGCACACATCAGCATGAGGCTGGCCGGGCATTTTTCGGCGGCCAGTTTGACCAGCTTCAGGTATTTTTCACCTGAGCCGCTGTCTGCCCTGAGTGCCAGCATATCCGGCTTCAGAATAGCACCCACCCGTTTGTACTGAAAACGGTTGAAAGCGGCCAGTTTGGCATCCTGTTCCGTCTCGCTCAGGCTGTCTGAGATGAGCAGGGCAATACCCGGCTGGTGCTCAAAGCGTTTTTCATGGCGGTGCATGACAGTTTCGCCGCCGGTTTTAAAAGAGTAATCACCTGTACCTATGCTCACTGTCCTGACCGGGGGGGCGGAAGCTTCCTCCAGCTTTTGTTTGGCTTCTTCCGAAACGTAAGGGCAGGCAGAAAGTTCAGCCCGGCCTCCTGCCAGACTCATGGCGAATGCCAGACAAGTGGGTACGCCGCATTCGCCGCAATTGGTTCGGGGTAAAAATTTATAAATTTCTATACCGGTAGGTGACATAATATCAAACGGGCTCCTTTCTAGATAAGTGGCTCAAGGGTCAGCGCCGGGTGTTGTTTTTCTTCAAGGAAGGGGAGTATTTCTTCCTCGGTAGTGCCTACGCTTTCGTCTGCAATCCGCTCCAGCAAATCCGGTATGCCCAGTTCGGCGGCTCTGGCATTAAACCGTTCCCGTATCTCGTCTTTCAGGGATTTGGGCATCCATACCAGACGGAGCAGGCCGTTTTCGGCGGAGATAAATTTGCGTTGGGTAATATTGTATTTGCTGTGGCCCAGAAAACCGGGGGTGGTAATGCCCCCGCCGATAGTCCCGGCCAGAGTAGTAAATTTCATACCGCAGGGTGTCATCCCGGCATATTCGCGGTTTACGGTCATAACCCCGTTGCACAGAGGGAGTATGGACGCAATACACTCGCAGCAGCCGCAGGTGGTCATGGGGTCATGGATTATGCTGTAAAGATTATAATGGCTGACCACCCCGCCGGATGTTTTTTCTACAAACTGGTTTATACCTGACCATTGCCCAAGTTTAGCATCAATAACTGCCCCCTTGTTTACCGGCTGGTTGGGCCCTAAATTATTAATCTCATTGGAAGCCCGGCAGTCCATCCAGTTGTAAGCCCCGCATAGCCCGGTTCTTTCGGGGCTGACTATACAGACGTGGCTGGGGGCAAATGACTGGCAGAGGGTGCAGGAATAAAAAGTCTCGGTATTTTCATCAGTCATGCCCTCAATGCGTTCATCCCGCTTGGCATAAATCTTTTTGGACTGCCCGCTTATCTCGGCCACTTTTTCAGGTGTGGTATATAGTTTTATCTGTATTTTGTCTACTATACCTCCGAAATCCTGATGCAGTTTGGCATGGAGAATAGAGCCGATATGCTTTAAGGAAAAGCCCTTGGCGGCTGCGCCTTTGCTTACACGCAGCCAGGCTATATCTCTCTGGCCGATATGCATAACACCCTGAGCGTAGTTTAAGAGGTGGTGTATCTGGCGTTCCAGTATAGGTTCGTAATCTTCATTCATCTTGTGTCCGGCTGCTTCTACCACTATAGCCAGCGGCAGGCGGGAGCCTTCGGGTACATCAGATACATCCTGTCCGAACAGTTCTATTTTGCCGTCGGTAACATTATCCATTTTGGCGGTTGTTACCAGCTCTACCATCTGGGTGCGTCCGCCACCGCATTCCAGATATATCTGTTCGCCCCGTACCCGTTCTCCTTCGTAGGCAGGGCCGTAAGCCACCGGAACAGGCACTTTGGTTATATTTACTTTTATTCCCCGGACGTCCATAGCCTTGGAGACGATGCGGTCATAAGGTATTCCTGCCAGCACTGAATCAACCGCATCCACCCCCGGCAGAATGGGCAGCACGGATTTGTCCGCAATAATGGGGAAGCCGAAATTGAGCGCCCCGGCGGCATTGGCATACCATTCGTCACTTATATCTCCCAGCGGCATAACAAAGGCCTTTATGCGCTCCTGGCTGTATTCAAAAAGTTTGGTACGGTTGCCCGGCTCTACATTGCCGAATGACAGGGCTACCCTGACGGCAAAGCCGAAGGCAAAGATGGCGGCGGTGGGTTCATCCCCGAAGGAAACCAGACGGGGTGTCCAGCCAAGCTCAACCCCGGCATCAGCCAGCTGGCTGGCAAAACGCTTGCCTTGAGATTCACCGCACATAAACGTATACAGATTTTTCTGCTGAAGCTCAGCGGCTATGCTTTCGGCCGTGGTATTATCAGGTGCCGCACCTATAATGGCGGCAAAACCGGGGGCGGTGCCGTCTACAAACTCTACCCCGCGTTTACGCAGAATAATATCATCAGCCGCACCCAGCCAGATATTCTCAGGGGTGGGGTCTTCGGTATTGGTGTAATATTCCGGCTGGCTCAGATAACGCAGAGCTTCCAGCATTTCCTCTGCAAACAGGGTGGCCAGACCGGCCTCAAGCACCGCACCCAGCTCGGTTACATCTTCGGCTTTTACCTCCGGCGGGGGCAGCATCTTGAAGCATTTATCAAAAACGGTCTCCATATCAGACAGTTTTTCAACCTTAATACCCAGTATGCCGTAAATGACCGGCAGGAAATAGGCGGTATTCGGGAAACCCACTGCTGTATCAGGGCAGTTTGCGGCTAGTGTTTGTTTAAATATTTCATAACTAGCATTTACTATGTTTCTGGCGCCATTTACAGAAGCTTCGGCTACTGTATTACTCATTTTTCATGTCCCTCCTTGATAATCAGGGCATTACCTGTAAGTGCATTATGCGGGCGGGGTTAGCTAAGTTCGTCTATCAGTTCACCCGCCAGCCGCATAGATTCCGGATGGCGTATTACCAGTATATCCGCCCCGGCAATAAGTAAAATAGCAGCGGACATAGCTTCAATCATAATAGCCCGTTTTTCGGTCTTGCCCATTTCCGGGCTTTCCGCTTCAGGTATTTTGGCTTCTTTGGTTTTCCAGGCTTCCCGCCCTATATTGCAGATAAGGGGGTACTGGAGGCGTTCGTCCTGCTGGGTGAGCGCCGCCAGACGGATGCGTTCTATCACCGAATACGAATACTCTATGCCGTATCCTATGCTGCTGACAGTGGGGTCCATAATCAGCCCTTCGGCGGGTACGCCCAGATTGCCCAGCAGGATATTAAGCTGTTTAGCCAAGTTTATATCTATGGGTGACGAAGCGATAATAGTATGTTTATAGGCCATGGCCTGGGCGGCTATTTTCTTATAGTCACCCTCTTCCACCGGCCCAAGTATAAGCTTTTTATCAGGGCAGGCTTCACTTGCCTTGCGGAGTACCTCGGTGTCCTTTTCATGGTTAGCCGTTCCCCAGACTATCAGGGGTACATCCACGGCATCTGCCACTTCCCGGACAATTTTGGCAGATTCTTCGGCAGAGCGGTCAAGCCCGTTCGGGTCAGTGCTTTCCAGTTGAAGGCAGATAAGCTCCGCCCCGTATGTATCAACACATTTTTTAGCCCAGATGACCGGGTTATTGACTGCATCCCCAAAGGGCTTTAAAACATCTTCCGGCCAATCTTCGGGCGGGGTGTCCTGTATTTCCATGGCTATTTTAGGTTTGCGGGGCATTTCCCCCTCAAACAGGTAAAAGGGCATGGAAGTTTCACCGCCTGCAGTGACGGCTTTCGGCCCTTCACCCAGGGTTATTTCCTTGATACGGCCGTTGTAGTTTATTTTAGGCGTTTCAAATGGCATAAACTTTCCTCCATGAGGGGGTTAAAAGTATTTGTCTATTTTACCAGACCGGCAGCCCTTTTGGCGGCAGTCAGGGTATTTAGCATAAGCATAATAATAGTCATAGGGCCTACACCTTTGGGTACGGGGGTAATGGCAAAGGCCTTTTCCTTGACGGCTTCAAAATCAACATCACCGGAAAGTATCCGCTTGCCTTCGGGTGTGTAGCCTATACAGGTTGTGCCTACATCTATCACCACCGCGCCCGGCCTGACCATATCTGCGGTGATAAATTTGGGCTTGCCCATGGCGGATACCAGTATATCTGCCTGCGAAGTTATCAGCGGCAGGTTTTTAGTGCCGCTGTGGCAGATAGTGACTGTGGCGTTTGCCCCCGGAGCTTTTTGCAGCAGAATATTGGCCAGCGGCTTGCCGACCAGATTGCTCCGTCCCACTATAACCACATGGGTGCCCTCTATCTTTATGCCCGAGCGGATTAAGAGCTCCTGAACGCCGTGCGGGGTGCAGGGCAAAAAGCAGGGTTCACCCAGGCACATTCTGCCTACGTTTACCGGGTGGAAACCGTCTACATCTTTATCCGGATTTATGGCATTTAAGACCAGATTTTCTGAAATCTGGACGGGCAGGGGTACCTGTACCAGAATACCGCTTATTTTGGGGTCTGCATTCAGCATGGCTATCAGGGTCAGCAAATCCTCGTTGGTGGCACTCTGGGGCAGCGGGTGATGCTCTGAATATATACCCAGATTCTGGCACATTTTTATTTTGGAGTCTACATAAGAGTGCGAAGCAGGGTCATCTCCCACCAGTACGGTGGCCAGACCGGGTACTATGCCGTGCTTGGCTTTAAGTGCAGTTACTTCACTGCGTATCTCTTCGCGGATGGCTGCGGCTATTTCTGTGCCGTTTATAATATGTGCGCTCATTATTCTGATACCTCTGTGCGGTTTTTAATGCCAAGCCGGGTTGAAAGTATTTTGGCCACTGCCTGCACTGCCGGAGAGTTGTCAGGCAATTTAAGCAGGGGGGTTTGCTTCAGGTCAAATTCACGTATCATTTCATCTGCCGGCACGGTATCTGTATAGGCTATGCCCAGTTTATTAATCTCCGCCTCCAGACGCGGGTCAAGCGTTCCGGTGACCATGTTTATAATAACAGAAATCTGGCTGACATTAAGTTTCATTTCATCTACCAGCTGGCGTATCCGCCCCAGTGTCCGCACCCCTTTGACCGAGTGGTCAGATACTATAAAAAGGTGGTCTACATTCTGGGTGGTGCGGCGGGACAGGTGTTCCATACCGGCCTCGTTATCCATAACTACATAGCGGTAGTTCTGGCTGAGTTTGTCTATATAACTGCGCAGGATGCTGTTAGGGTAGCAGTAACAGCCGTCACCTTCGCCCCGGCCCATGCTTATCATATCCAGCCCTTTGCTTTCCGCCAGAGTGGTATTCAGCTGATACTCCAGATAAGCTTCTTTGGTCATGCCGGGTGGCAGGTTTAATTTTACATTGTTAAAGCTGGCTATCAGCCCGCCCACAGTCTGCAGGACGTCTAAACCCAGGCTTTCCCCCAGATTGGCATTGGCATCAGCATCTACCGCCAGCACCGGGGTGAGAGAGTTTTTTAAAAGCTGGCGTATAATCAGACTGGAAACGGATGTTTTGCCTACCCCGCCCTTGCCTGCCAGTGCAATAGTATAGGTCAAGTATTGCCTCCGTTGAATTTACTTAAAGCGGCATATACCTCAGGGAAATCACTGGATTTGGTATGAGGCAGGAACATGGCCGCCATATAGTTATCCATAAAGCTGGTGCTTTCAGACAGCTCTACATTGGTCATCATTTTGGCGGCGGCAGCAGCCTGGGTCTGGGCATTTGCATCAAAAGCACACAACCTGGCACCAGCCAAAGAGCCGTTGCCTACAAAGATGAAACGTTCTTCGGAAAGTTCGGGTAGCAAGCCTATATTGATAGCTTTTTTAATATTCAGTTTGGCACCGAAAGTCCCGGCAATAATCACCTTTTCAAGGTTGTCAAAACCGGCGCCGGCACTTTCCAGCAGTGTCTGGTAACCGGCATACATGGCAGCCTTGGCCCGGATAAGGTTGTCTATATCTACCTCTGAAAGGGTTATATCTTGTCCCTGCCCGAATTCGCGGCCAAAGGCCAGCACATATTCGCAGCCGTCAGCACCTTTGCGAAGGCGGCTGGTTTTAATATTTGAGTTGTATTTGCCGTTTTGTCCCAGCAGGCCGCATTTGAGCAGGGCGGATGCCGTATTTATAAGACCTGCACCGCAGATACCCTTGGGACTGCCGCCGCTTATAATGCTAAGTTTGGGTTCAAAATTTTGGGTATCCAGTTCAATATCTTCTATCGCCCCCGGTTTGGCCAGCATGCCGTTTTTTATACCGCCGCCCTCAAAGGCCGGTCCGGCAGAGCAGGAAGCAGTTAACATAAAGTCTTTGTTACCAACTACTATTTCCCCGTTGGTGCCAATATCTATATACAGCACTAAACCTTCCCGTCGGGGGATATTGGTGCTTATTACTCCGGCCACTATATCACCGCCCACATAGCTGGCAACACAGGGCAGGGTGTATATATATGCCTGCGGGCAGATGCTCAGATTTATATGGCGGGCGGGTATCAGCGGCAGTTCATTTGCCGCGGGTACATACGGGGCAAGCCTGAGGTGTTTGGGGTCAAGCCCGTAAAGCAGCTGGGTAATGGTGGTATTGGCGGCTATGGTTGCAAACGAAATATCCTCCGCTTCAAGTCCGTATTCGGAAAGCATGGCGTTACCCAGATTGTTAAGGGTGTTTACTACTGCCCGCTGAAGCTGAATAAGCCCGCCCTCTCTGGCAGCATAGTTTATCCGGCTGATAACGTCTTCCCCAAGGGGTATCTGACCGTTGTATTCGGTTGCCTGTGCCAGCACCTTAGATTCGGTAAGCTCCACTAGCTGTCCGCGGACACCGGTAGTGCCTATATCAAAAGCAAAAGCGTATGTTGCCTTAGTCTGGTCTCCCGGTTGGATATTTATTATCTTTTCCCCGAAGGGGGTTTTAAGCAAACTTAGGGTTACTTCCCAGTTCTTTTCCCGCAGGGTTTCGGAAAGACCTGAGAGAAGGTGATAATCTATATCAGGCTCTGCCGGACACACAGGTTTAAGAAAACGTTTTAATCTGGCAAGGTCACTTGCGTTATCCGTACCGGACGGGGGGGTAAGTTTCAGAAAAACCTTTCGGAGAGGCAAAACGGCTTTATTTTCAGCAGGTTCAGGCTGGCTTTGCAGGGTGCAGCTTATAGTATCACCGCTTAGGGCGGTATCAAAACGTGATTCAGCCAGAATCTCCACTGTTACGTTTGATATAAGACGGCTCTGGCAGGCCAGCCGTATTCCCTGGGCAAACTCTTCAGCGCTTATCTGGAGGTGGTCTTCGCACTCCAGTTCGCCTTCCACCAGTTTTATACGGCAGCGTCCGCATACGCCTTCGCCCCCGCAGGAGGCACACAGCCCTGTTCCGGCGGCAATAGCCAAATCCAGCAGGCTGTCCCCCTTCTGTCCATTTATAATTTTATGGCCGGGCTCAAAGCAGACGCTAAATTTCTTCTCGGTCATCTTACCATTTTATCAGCTTTAAACAGATTAGACCAATTTAGAACAGGCCCTTAACCTTGCCGGTATGAGTATCTATATCTATCCGCCTGAAATTGGGGTCAGACGAAGTACCGGGCATAAGTTTGATATCCCCCGCCACCGGCACTACCAGGCCTGCCCCCATATAGGTGAGTATATCACGTATAGGCAGGGTAAAGCCGCCGGGACGTCCTTTAAGTGCGGGGTCATGCGAGAGGCTGAGGTGGGTTTTTACCATGCAGCTGGGCATAAACTGGGTGTTGCCTGTGTTTTCCAGGCGGGTAAGTTTTTCTAGGGCTGTCTGGCTGTAGGAAACGCCGTCTGCCCCGTAAACCTTACGGGCAATGGTTTCAATCCGTTCCCTCAGCGGCATATCTTCGGGGTAAAGGAAATGAAAGTCATTAGGTTCGTTACAGGCATCTATCACTGCTTCGGCCAGTTCGGCTGCTCCTTCACCGCCATTTGCCCAGTGATAGGAAACAGCTACTCTGGCACCTGCCTGCTCGGCTGTGCGGCGGATAATATCTATTTCCTGAGCTGTGTCTGCGGCAAAGTGGTTTATGCAGACCACAGGGTTTATGCCTGCCATTTTTACAGTCTGGATGTGGGCAAGCATATTCTGGCAGCCCTTTTCCACCAGCGCCGCATTGGGAGTGGTATAGGCAGGGTCAAGGGGGGCGCCGGGAGTTACTTTGGGCCCGCCGCCGTGCATCTTTAAAGCCCTGACCGTAGCCACAATAACTGCACAATCCGGTTTTAAGCCGCTTAAGCGGCACTTTATGTTCCAGAACTTTTCAAAACCGATATCCGCCCCGAAACCGCTTTCGGTTACATGGTAATCAGCCAGTTTAAGTGCCAGCCGGTCAGCCACAATAGATGACTGCCCGATAGCAATATTGGCAAAAGGCCCGGCATGGACAAATACCGGCTGACCTTCTATAGTTTGAAGCAAATTCGGGTTTACCGCCCGAAGGAGCAGGGCGGTCATGGCGCCATCTACCTCAAGGTCTGCGGTGGTAACCGGTTCGCTGTTTTGGCGGTAGGCTACAATTATCTTGCTCATACGTTCCCGCAGGTCTGCCAAGCCGGTAAAAACCGAAAGTATGGCCATCACCTCGGAGCTTACGGATATGCCGAAGCCGGAGCGCATCTGGTAGCCGTTTGTTTTACCGCCTATGCCCATAATGATTTCCCTGAGGGACTGGGCGCAAAAGTCTATTGCCCATTTCAGTTCCACTCTGGCGGGGTCTATATCCAGCCGTTTTAAATTGCGGCTGGACAGAAATTCATCTGTATTATTCGCTTCATGCTGAAGCCTGGCCTGAAGGGCGACCATGGCCAGGTTGTGGGAATTGGTAACAGCATCTATATCCCCGGTCAGCCCCAGAGTAAAAGGTGAAAGCGGCAGGCATTGGGAGCGTCCTCCCCCGGCTGCCGAGCCTTTTATATTGAAGGTAGGGCCGCTGGAAGGCTGGCGGATTGCCCCGGTTACTTTCTTGCCCAGATTTCCCAGCCCCTGCACCAGCCCCATAGTGGTAGTGCTTTTACCTTCACCCAGTGGGGTGGGGGTAATGGCGGTTACATCTATATACTTGCCGTTTGGTCTGTCTTTCAGGCGGGTAAGTACCCCGGCAAAATCCACTTTGGCAACATATTTGCCGTGGGGGATTATCTCATCTTCGGTCAGGCCCAGTTCCTCAGCCAGCAATTTTGATGGCTTCAGGAATTCTTCGGCCTTTTCGGCTATTTCCCAGTCTTTCATCAGGCCGGGGTCAAGGTCTTTTAAGTGGGATTTGCGGTTATTTATAGTCAAAATACTCCCCGTAAAATCTTTAAAAGGTACTGAACCCAGTATATCAGACAGCCCCTTTTTTGCAATGATTTAAGTATAGAAAATGGTAATACGAAAGGTTTTTCCTGCCGGTTCTGGTATAATAAACAAATGCACGAACTATTGCCCTTTTACGGCAAACGCCAGAAGTCATTTCTGAAGTGGTATATGCGTCTGGCATCACTCAGCCGCTGGCCGCTTGCAGGCAGTCTGGTAAAGAAATATGCCAATCATTATGCCCGCAAACAGCATGGCGGGTATTTGCTGAATCTGCCCGAAGCCAAAGAGATACTGGACATGTCCGAAAATATTTATCTCGGTCCGTGCAGCTGCCGTGAGGTTTTTAAAAACTGTGATGCCCCGGTTATGGCGGAGATTATCATAGGGGCGGGCGGGCATGTATACCGGGATACACTCGGGAAGTTCAAGCCCATCAGCCATGAGCAGGCACTGGAGGTTATTATATCCTGCCAGCAGGCCGGGCTGATGACCACCCTGGTACACTGCAAAGAGCATTTTTATTCTATTTGCAACTGCTGCCGCTGCTGCTGTGTGCCGTACCGTTTAAAGCACCAGTACGGCATAGAGTTTGCCCTGGTACGGGATAAAAATATTGTTAGCCGTTTTGCACAGTTTCTAAAGGAGGAAGGCCTGCATGGAGTACCGGAAAATATACAGCCGCCTAAAACCTGAGCTTCTTTTTGATACCCTTAAAGATTTAATAACCAAACATGGCGGGCATCTGGAAAGTGCCAGCAGTGACAATTACTCTGTAACCGACTCTTCTTCAGATTTCATTTTCAAAGGGACAATGGTCTTCAGCCGGGTAAAAAACAGCTCCGCTGCCTGTGCCAGTGTGTATGTAATGGGGTCTGAACGTAAGGATAGCCGGGTAATACTGGATATAGAGCCGGGTGCTTTCGGCGAGGCGGCTGTAAAATGCCTGATGGATGAGGTGGATTTTTTGCTGGGCGAATACGAAAAAAAATAGCTTTCAGCGTTTGAACAAACACAATGTATAGGATATAATCTTCTCTAATTGTCTTGACTAAATTTAGAAGGTGCGCATGCTTAAAACTCATAGCTGTGCCTTAACTCAGGAAAATATTGGCACTGAAGTTACTCTGGCAGGTTGGGTACACCGCCGCCGCGATCATGGCGGGGTTATATTTATTGACCTTCGTGACAGGGAAGGCATTGTTCAGGTGGTATTTAACCCCGAACAGTCCGCCGCCTGTCTGGATATCGGTAAAGAGCTGCGGAGTGAATATGTCCTGCAGGTAAAAGGCACTGTCAGCCGCCGCCCGGCCGGTACGGAAAACAGCCGTATGCCCTCAGGTTTGGTGGAAGTGGTGGCGGCTGATGCCAAAATCTTAAATGCCGCTAAAACCCCGCCCTTTTATATTAACGAAGAAGTGGAAGTGGACGAGAGCCTCAGGCTCAAGTATCGCTATCTGGATATACGCCGCCAGGGCATGAAAAACAACCTGATTATCCGCCATAAAGCTGTCAGCTTTATGCGGGAGTTTTTAAATACCCGGGGTTTTATAGAGATTGAGACTCCCATTCTGATTAAAAGCACACCTGAGGGGGCGCGTGACTATCTGGTTCCCTCCCGCTTGTTTCCGGGGCAGTTTTTTGCCTTACCCCAGTCTCCCCAGCAGTTAAAACAGCTGCTTATGGTGGCGGGTATGGAAAAATACTATCAGGTCGCCCGCTGTTTCCGTGATGAAGACTTAAGAGCAGACCGCCAGCCGGAATTTACCCAGCTGGATATGGAAATGAGCTTTGTTGATGAAAATGACATGATGCAGCTCATGGAAGACCTGTTTACCGGGCTGGTAGCCAGTGTCCGCCCGGATATGAAATATAATAAAAAGTTTCCCCGTATCAGCTTTGCTGATGCTATGGAGAAATACGGCTGTGACAAGCCTGACCTTCGCTTCGGTATGGAATTGGCAGATATTACCGATATCGGCGCTTCCTCGGCTTTCGGTGTTTTCAAAAATGTGGCTGCTCAGGGCGGGGCTATCAAGGCCATTTCCGCTCCCGGTTGCGGCGGGTACAACAAGAGCCAGCAGGAAGAACTGATAAATCTGGCTAAGAAGTACGGGGCGGCCGGTTTGGTACCCATTTCACTGGGTGCGGAAAGCGGGGAGCTTAAAGATTTGACTATTGAAATGGTCAAATCCGTAGCCGCTAAGTACCTTACTCTGGAAGAAATCAAAACCATAGCCGAACGCAGCGGGGCTAAGTCGGGTGACCTTATTTTGATTGTGGCCGGTGCCCGTAAAATGGTGAACAGTGTACTGGGTGAGATGAGAAATCATTTGGCTGCAAAGCTTGGTTTGTGTGATAAAAATGAACTCAGTTTTGCCTTTGTAGTAGACTTCCCCCTTTTCCAGTGGGACGAGGAGGGCAAACGCTGGGATTCGGTTCATCATCCCTTTACCGCTCCGCTTGAGGCTGATATGCCCCTTATGGATACCGACCCCGCCAGGGTAGGAAGCCGTGCTTATGACGTGGTTTGTAATGGATACGAGATTGCCGGCGGCAGTATCAGAATTCACCAGGCAGATCTGCAGAGGAAAGTATTCCATCTGCTGGGATATAATGATGAACAGATAAATGAACGTTTCGGCCACCTTCTGGAGGCCTTTGAGTTTGGCGCGCCCCCCCACGGAGGTGTTGCACCCGGTATAGACCGCTTTGTAATGCTGCTGGCGGGGGAAACTTCCATACGTGAAGTTATACCCTTCCCCAAAAATCAGGCTGCTCAAGACCTGCTTTTTGGGGCTCCGTCAGTAGTAGATGATAAGCAAATAAGGGATTTACATATCCGTATTCAAGCGGAAAAAGAATAGTTTTTGGGATTGAGGTGCCATGAAAGTAACAGATAAAAAGATAGAGGGCTGTCAGGCCAGTATAACGGTAGAGATGGATTCAACCGAGGTTGAAGAGGGTCTTTCCAAAACATACCGCCGTCTGGTAAAAAAGGTGGAAATTCCGGGTTTCCGCAAGGGTAAAACCCCCCGGGATGTGTTTGAAAAGTACGTTAGCCGTGAGAAAATGCTGGATGAGATGGTAGATGATATTGTACCCGAAGCTTGCCAGCAGGCTATTAAAGACGAGGATATAAAACCTTTTGCTGCCCCCAAGGTAGCCATGGTTACCACCGAACCCTTTGTCTTTTCCGCCCGCATACCTCTGCCCCCAGTAGTGGAACTGGGTGATTATAAAACCATAAGAGCCACTAAAGAAAAGGTGGAAATTACCGAAGAAAATATTGACACCGTGATAGACCAGGTGCTCCACCAGAGAGCCACCTGGGAAAAAGTGGAACGCTCCGTTAAAATAGGTGATATGCTGCTTATGAATGTTGAAAGCACCCTTAACGGCGAACCCTACCTGAACCGTGAGGATATGCAGTATTCTGTAAGGGAAGAAGCTATTTATCCTGCCCCCGGTTTTGGTGAACATCTGGTAGATATGGTAGTGGGTGAACCTAAAGAGATTTCTATAGTTTTTCCCGAAGACCATGCACGGGCTGAACTGGCCGGCAAGACAGCCGCTTTCAAGATAACTATCAAGGAAATCAGGGAAGAAAAACTGCCGGAACTGAATGACGCCTTTGCCCACGAATTAAACCCCGAATTTAATACTCTGGCTGAGCTTCGCCAGCGTATTCGGGAGAATATGCAGGAAAGACAGGATGACAAGGCTCAGGCCAAGTTTGAAGACCAGATTGTTGAAGCCCTGATAAAAATGAGTAAAATAGATTATCCGGAAGTTATGGTGGAAGCAGAGCTGGACCAGATAATTGAACAGCAGCTTCAGCGTTTGCAGAGCAATGTAAAAAGCCCCGAAGAATTCCGGGCTATGTTGTCCCAGATGACTCCGGAAGATATGCAGCAGCGGTATCGTCCTCTGGCAGAACAGAGGGTGGAGTCTTCGCTGGCTTTGGGTAAACTGGCTACCGCCGAAAATCTTATACCCAGTGACGAAGAAGTGGATGCCGAAATTGAGAAACTCACCCAGGATTCGGGTGATAAAAAACAAGAAGAAAAAGCTTTCTACAATAAACCTGAGACCAGAGACCGCCTTATTCAGCTGTTGACTGCCCGCAAGACTATGGCTTTTATAGATGAAATAGCTCTCCAACCAGCTATTGAGGTTGTTGAACCTAAAGCTGATAAAGGTGAAAAAACAGAGGAGGCAGATAAATGATAAGCCCTGAAAACGTAGTACCTATGGTTATTGAGAGCAGTGCCAGAGGCGAACGTGCCTTTGACATTTATTCTCTATTACTAAAGGAGAGGATTATCTTTCTGGGTTCACAAATCAATGATCAGGTGGCTAACCTGGTGATTGCCCAGTTGCTGTTCCTTGACCGCGAAGACCCTGACAAGGACATAAGCCTTTATATTCACAGCCCCGGCGGCGTAATATCTGCCGGACTGGCCATGTACGATACCATGCAGCTTATCCGGCCCAAAGTATCTACCATTTGCGTGGGTGTTGCGGCTTCCATGGCTACAGTTTTGCTGTGTGCCGGTGCCAAGGGTAAACGTTATGCTTTGCCCAATGCTACCATTCACATGCATCAGGCTATGGGTGGCGCTCAAGGGCAGGCTTCGGATATTGAAATTGCCGCCCGCGAGATTATGCGCCAGCAGGATATTCTGCGGAATATCCTGGTAAAACACACCGGCCAGCCTATGGAGAAAATTATCCATGACAGTGACCGTGATTATTACCTGAATGCCCAGCAGGCTGTGGAATACGGCCTGATAGATGAGATTTTGCAGAAACCCGAAAACAAATAATTAATAACTGGTTATTTCATATCTAAAAATAAAACGCCCCTTCGCAAGAGGGGCGTTTTTATTATATCTTGGTGAATAATTAGTTGGTAAAGTAGTGCATACCAAAGCGTTCTTTCAGCCCCGCAAGGTCAGGCAGCCCTGAGCGGGCTCCCAGTTTGCTTATACAAAAACGAGCGGAAATATCACCCAGCAAACCGCACTCTTCAATAGGTTTGTCACCCATCAATCCGAAAAGAAAACCGGTAGTAAAAGCATCTGCCGCACCTATTGTATCAACTACGGTACGGATATCTTTCCGGAGGCTTACGGTTGACTCCATATGGCATTCGTGGTCTTTGTCCCGTATATAGGTCTGGAGTGTTATTTTGCCTTTTCGCTGAAAACGACGGCTCTCCCCCAGAGTTACCACTACATGTTCACACCCACTGCGGATACACATATCTGTAGCCCGCTGATAGTTTTTCTGGGTCATTTTTTCTATATCCTGCTGGTTGGTGAAGAGGGCATTGGTGCGGGAAAGAATGGGTGCAAGCCTTTTTAAGCCTTGGGCGGCAAAGAGGGCTCCGGGTGAAAAACTAAAAAGTACACCTGGTGCCAGCCGTTCCGCTATTTCGTGGCAAAGGGCAAATTCGTTCTGGTTAAAAAAGGTGGACATGTGAACCAGTTTAGCCTGACTTAGGTATTCCAGATTTATATCAGAAAGGTCAAGATAATTGTTGGCACCGGGATTTACATATGTTGAGCGGCGTCCAGAAGACTCGCTCAGGGAAACCACAGAGCCTGTTTGGGCTTCGTTTTTTACCATCAGATACCGGTTATCTATACCTGCATTTTCAAAATCCTTAATTAACAAGTTTCCATCAGGGTCATTCCCCACTGCCCCTATGAAACCGCATTTTAATCCCAGACGGGACAGCCCGTGTATGGTATTGGCCCCCGAACCGCCGGGAAATAAAGCAGATTCGGTAACTACGCATTCCCCGTCATGGAGTATCTGTTCTACAGTGTATATATGGTCTACATGCACCGCCCCCAGGCCGATAGCCTCAAGACGACAAGCAGTCATGTCATTCTCTCCCTTGAATTATATGGTCAATCTCGGTACTCAGGTCATATCCCGGTATGGTCTGCCCGCAGTTATCGGTTATTTTACCTTGGCGGATATTCACCCGTTCTTCGCTTATGGCTTTTATACTGCGGACTATAAGCGGCAGTTCGCGGATAGTGCCCTGATGGCGGATAGCCCTGAAAAGAGCATTATTTTCTCCTTCTGTGGCTTTAATCTCATTTACTGCACGCCCAGCAATATCATCCCACAGCGGTTTGAAGGAATCTGTCTGAATAGAAAAGCGGCAGTAACTCACCACCGGCCCTCTGTCCAGTTCAGGTGTTACCAAATGTATCATAGCCCCGGTCTCGGAGGCTTTTTGCTGCATAAGCTCCCATATGACCTCTTTCCATGTGCCTTTTGGTCCCCAGGGGGTGGCGGGGTGCAGATTTATAATGTTATAACGGCTGCACATTTCCGGCCCCATTATCAGCATATAGCCGGCCAATACGCATAACTGGGGTTTATACGGCTTAAGGCGTTTTAAGACTTCGCTGTCGTAATCCAGTCTCCACCGGGGCAGGCTGCCGCCGGGAGTTTCGTCACTGCCGTTTACCTTGGCTTTATATTTCTGGTAGGAAAAGGTAACTAGCGGTATATTATGGCTTTTTACCAGTTCAAAAAAAGCGTCTGTTTCGGCTGATTCACCGGGTTCGCGGCTGCAAAAGACAAAACTTATTTTTGCCTTAAGCTCTCCCTTTTGGATACTGTCCAGCACGGCGGTCAACAGGTTGCGTGACCCTTTGCCTCTGGCAGTTGAAAACCAGCCCAGTTCAAACATGCTTATTTCTCCGGTTTGATATATTTGGAAAGTTTGCGTACCAGTGCCCGTATACGTACCATACGGTTCTGGCGGCCGGTTATCCGCCCCTGCCTGAGGGCGGTTATGAACTCTTCAGGGGAATTAAAATTAGGCATGATTACGTAGGTAGTGCCTATCTCCGGCAAAGTATGGGAATCTGTACCGGCACTCATGGGCAGGTCGTATTGTTTGGCCAGTTTGCGGGCTTTTTTAAGGCTTCCGTTCAGCAGGGTGCGGGAGTTAAAAACCTCCAGCACGTCTATTTTTCCTTCAGAAGCCAGCCTTTCCAGTTCCGAATCTATCAGAGCCGAACCCCTTAGTTTGTCATAAGGGTGGGGAATGCAGACCAGAGCGCCCTGGGCTTTTATTCGGGATACACATTCGTCTACTGATATACCGCTGGGTATGCTCTCCTTGAGAAACATACCCATAATTTCTCCGTGATGGGTAAGCACTTCTTCGGAGACTATTATTTTGATGGGGCTGTTTTTAGCCAGCATTAAAGCTCCCTCGGCTGTGCCATGGTCACATAAAGAAATGCAATTCACGCCTTTTTCAACGCACTTTTTTATCAAATCTTCGGGTTTGGTATTTGAGTCCATAGAGTAATTCGTATGGACGTGTAAATCAGCTTTTAACATTATTAAGCGGTTGCCTTTCCCAGATACTGGCCGCTGCGGGTATCTACCCTGATTAAATCTTCGGTATTTATAAATAAGGGCACCTGCACTACCAGTCCCGTTTCCAGAGTTGCCGGTTTGGTAGTGGTGGCGGCGGTGTCACCCTTAAAACCTGGTTCGGTATGAGCTATTCTCAGGTTAACCGATGCCGGCAACTCAACGCCTATTGCTTCTTCCTGAAAGGTCATTACCCTGACACTGCCGTTTTCAAGCAGGTAGTTGACGGCATCACCCAATACGCTTTTATTTAGAGCTATCTGCTCAAAGGTTTTATCATCCATAAAATGGTAAACGTTATCGTCGTTATATAAAAATTGCATATGGCGGTATTCCAGGTTTACCAGATTGAACTTTTCGTCTGACTGAAAGGTTTGTTCCATAGTATGCCCGTCTCGTATGTCTTTCAGTTTCAGACGAAGCAGGGCGGTGTGTTTCATCTTTACATGTTGGATATCCATTACCTGAAACAGGCCGTTTTCCTGTTGGATTATGCAGCTTTTTTTTAATTCGTTTCCAGTGGCCATATAAACCTTTCTTCTTTAAATATAGGGGTTTTGTTTATCTGATTTTGAAAGCAACTCTATTTTACCATTTTTAAGAGTACAGGTATCTTCTATACGGATACCGCCCCATCTCGGCAGATATATGCCAGGCTCTATACTGAAGACCATTCCGTTTTCAAGTATGTCTGTACTTTTGGGGCTGAGACGGGGCGCTTCATGCACTTCAAGTCCCACCCCATGTCCCAGACTGTGCCCGAAATTTGCCCCGTAGCCGGCTTTTTCAATAACCTCTCGGGCTATAGAGTCAGCTTCCTGTCCTGTCATTCCGGAGGTGATTTGGTCTATGGCCTTTTGCTGGGCGGACAGAACTATATCATATATTTTCTTAAATTTGCTATCCGGTTTTCCGGGTAATACCGTCCTGGTCATGTCACTGACATACCAGCTTGCTTTTGCCCCGTAATCCATAAGCAGGGGCTGCCCGCAAACCACAGCGGCCGGGCGGGTTCGGGCATGGGGCAGGGCGGAGTTTGCCCCCGTAGCGGCAATAACCTCAAACGGCATAGACTGGCTGCCGCGGTTTCGCATAAATTTCTCAAGTTCCCAGGCCAGCTGCTGTTCGGTTATACCCGGTTTTAGCAGGAAGGGCAGGGCGGAGAAAGCGGCATCGCCAATGGCGGCTGCTTGTTTAATATCGTCTATTTCTTCCTTAGATTTTATCTGCCGCAGTTTGCCTGCCAAGTCTGCTGTTTCTGTGAGTAAAATATCTGAGCCGCCTTCGTTAAGTGCGGTCTTTAGTTTGCTGTATTCTTCAAAAGTAATATAGAAAGATTCAAAACCCAAACGGCGGATGTTTCCGGAGCTTAACAGTTCAGGCAGCCAGTAAGACATTCCGTTAGTAACTTTACATAAAGTATATTCAAGGGATTCATTTTCCGCTTGCTCGTAGTAACGGAAATCCACCGCAATAAAAGATTGTGCCTGAGTTATAAGCAGATGACCTTCGCCGCCGGTAAAGCCGGACAGATAAAAAATATTTTCAGGCTTGGATACCAGCAGGCCGTCCAGTTCATTTTCAGCCATGAGCTTTCGCAGGAGTGCAAGCCGGGTGTTTGGCTGTTTCATTCGTCTTCACTCCCTGAAATATCATTCTGAGGTTTGGCCAGCGGGTGGCTGGACATATAGACTTTGCGGGCTTGGCTTTTGGTAACGTGGGTATATATCTGGGTAGTGGAAAGGTTTGAGTGGCCGAGTAGCTCCTGTACTACCCTTAAGTCTGCTCCGCCGTCCAGCAGGTGAGTGGCAAAGGTATGGCGCAGCATGTGGGGGTGTACGTGTTTTTCTATACCGGCTTGGTGTGCCAGCTTATCCAGTCTTTCCTGAAAACTGCGGGCACTCAGTCTGCCGCCGTTTGGATTAAGGAATAAAGCCGGAGTATTCCGCTTGCTTTTCAGCAAAGGTCTGCCCAGGTTTAGATAGGTTTGGATAGACTGGATTGCCGGCAGACCCATCAGAACTATGCGTTCTTTAGACCCTTTGCCCCAGACCCGTATCTGGTGGGAGTGCAAATCCAGGTTTTCTATATCCAGTTTGACCAGCTCACTCACCCGCAGGCCGCTGGCATAAAGCAGCTCCATAAATGCTTTGTCCCGCAAACCCTGGGGGGTGGAGGAATCAGGTATCCGCAGCAGTTTACTAACTTCAGCGGTAGTCAGAAACTCCGGCAGGCGTTTATCCAGACGGGGGCTGGAGGCATTTAGGGTGGGGTTTTTCTGGATAAGGCCTTCCCGCATCAGGTAGCGGTAAAAAGAACGTACAGCCGAAAGTTTGCGGGCGATACTGCCCTTAACAATCCCTTTTTCTATCAGGCTGGACATATAATCCCGCAAAATATAGCGGTCTACCCTGTCAAAAGAGCTCACTTTTTTTTCAATCAGGTAGTTAATAAAACCAATCAAATCTGTGCGGTAGTTTCTAAGGGTATAAACCGAAACATTTTTTTCTACCGTCAGATATTCAAGGTATTTGTTGAAATTCTCCTGCATTTAGCTTTCATCTTCAAGTTTTTTGCGTTTACCGCACTTGGTGCATTTAGCCCAGTTCTTGCCGCTCTTGGTCATAAGGGCGCCGCATTCCGGGCAGGGTTTGCTTAGCGGCTTGTAGAAAGATACAAATTTGCAGTTCGGGTAACCGGCACAGCCGTAAAATATCTTGCCCTTTTTGCTGTATTTTTCAACTATATCCGAATTGCACTCAGGGCATTTGGCACCTGTTTTTATCTGGTATGAGCGGGTATAACGGCAGCCGCCCTCTTCTTTGGTATAACGTGAGCAGGCAATAAATTTACCAAAACGCCCCCGTTTTACTACCAGCTTGGCATTGCATTCGGGGCAAAGCTCGTCCAGCTCTTCTTCGGGCGGTTTGATTTTTTCAATTTTTTCACTGGCGGCTTCTATCTCTTTGATAAAAGGTTCATAAAAACGCTGAATTATAGGCACCCAGTCCAGTTTTTCAGTGGCTATTTTGTCCAGTTCGGTTTCCATGGCGGCTGTAAAATCTATACCGATAATATCCGGGAAATACTCTACCAGCAGGTTATTTACCAGCATTCCCAGTTCACTGGGTTTCAGGCTGCCTTTGAGCTTGGTAATGTATTCCCGTTCCTGTATTGTGGAAATAGTGGGGGCGTAGGTGCTGGGGCGGCCTATGCCGTATTGCTCCAGCGCCTTGATTAGCGTAGCCTCTGTATAACGGGGAGGAGGCTGGGTAAAATGCTGGCTGGCTTCTAGGTTTTTCAGCTTCAGCTCTTCGCCTTCTTCCATGGGTGGCAGGCTGGACTGCGCCGCTTCCTCATCTTCGTCCTTGCCTTCTATATATACAATGGTAAAACCCGGAAAAGTATTTACCGAACTGGTGGTTTTAAGCAGATAACGGGTTTTTGAGGGCTGGTGCTTGGCTTCTATGTCTATTGTAGTATTATCAAAGGTGGCCGGGCTCATCTGGCTGGCCATCATACGCTGCCAGATAAGCTGGTAAAGTTTGAACTGTTCGGCAGACAAACTCTTTTTTATCAAGTCAGGGGTGCGGGTTATGCGGGTAGGGCGGATAGCTTCATGGGCTTCCTGTGCGCCCTTAACCTTGCTTGAAAATACTCTGGCCTGTTTGGGCAGGTAAGCCGGGCCGTATTTTTCACTTATATAATCACGGGTTTCGGCTACGGCGGTACGGGCTACATTGGTAGAGTCAGTACGCATATAGGTAATAAGACCCACTTCCCCTTCGCCCTCTATATTCAGGCCTTCATACAGCTGCTGGGCTATCACCATGGTTTGCTTGGCTGAAAAATGGAGCTTTCGCCAGGCCTCCTGCTGAAGGGTGCTGGTAATAAAGGGGGCGGGGGATTGCCTGAGGTTTGATTTCTTTTTTATCTTCAGTACCTGATAGTCAGATACTTCCAGTTCTTTTTTAATTTGTTCGGCTTCAGATTCGTTATGTATCTCCAGTTTGCCTTTGGTTACATAACCTGCCAGAGAAGCTTTGAAAGCGGCTGATTTAACCTTTTTATTCAGCAGGGCTTCTATATTCCAGTATTCGGCAGATACGAATTTTTCTATTTCTCGTTCGCGGTCAACAATTATTTTAAGGGAAACAGACTGCACCCGTCCGGCTGAAAGCCCCCGTTGTACCTTTCGCCAGAGCAGCGGGCTTAATTTGTAACCTACCAGTCGGTCAAGCACCCGCCGGGCCTGCTGGGCATTTACCAAATCCATATCCAGTTCGCGGGTGTTTTTAAAAGCCTTGTCTATGGCTTCTTTGGTAATCTCGTGAAAGACCACCCGTTTAGGCTTAGCCAGATTGGCTTTGGTAACTTCGGATATATGCCAGGCAATAGCCTCACCTTCGCGGTCAGGGTCGGTAGCCAGGTAAATTGCCTTGGAATTTTTAACTGCGTCTTTGAGTTCCTTTATGACCTTGGCCTTGGCTTTTAAGGAGACATACTTGGGGGTAAAACTGTTTTCAACATCTACGCCCAGGGTGCTTTTGGGTAAATCCCGTATATGCCCCATGGTGGCCATAATATTAAAGTCTTTGCCCAGCATTTTGCTGATAGTACGGGCTTTGGCAGGTGACTCAACGATAACAAGTTTTTCTTTCATGACAGCTTAATTCATCTCCAGCTGGTAGATTTCTTTCTTTTCACGGGTGCGCACATAATTCATGCCTCCGGCAGAGCGGACTTGCCCCCTCAGTTCCATTATGGCCAAAGTGCTGCTGACCAAGGCTATTCCCAGGCCGCACTCACGGCAAATCTGGTCAATATGTATTGGCTCATAGCCCAGTTTATCCAGTATCAGGCTTTCGGTCTGGTTTTCAGGTATAGCTTTGGGAGTGTTATCCGGCACTGAAAGCAGGCCTATATTCAGTTCTTCAAGGACATCTTTGGCGGAACAAACCAGCTTGGCTCCTTCCTGAATAAGACGGTTTGTTCCCACTGAAGCCGCTGATAGTATACTCCCCGGAACGGCAAAAATCTCGCGGTTTTGTTCAAGTGCAAAATTGGCGGTTATCACAGCCCCGCTGTTTTCTCCCGCTTCGGTTACCAGTATTCCGCGGCAAAGGCCTGAGAGTATACGGTTGCGGCGGGGAAAAAATTCGGGCCGGGGGCGGATTCCGGGCGGGTGTTCACTCACCAGGGCCCCGTTTTCAGCTATCTGGCGGGCAAGGCAGCTGTTTTCAGATGGATAAATTATATCCAGTCCGCAGCCGAAAACCGCAATACTTCTGCCGCCGGTTTTAAGGGCGGCAGTATGGGCAACTGTATCTATTCCTCTGGCCAGACCGGAAACTATAGTCAGGCCTGATCGTGCCAGTGATTCGGCCAGTTCTTCGGTGACCAGTTTGCCGTAGACAGTGGGCTGGCGGGTTCCCACTATCCCCAAACACAGTTCATCATTCCCCAAAAGCTGTCCCTTTACAAAAATAAGGGGAGGGTAATCATGTATTTGCTTAAGTCTGGCAGGGTAATCACTATCTGTATGGGTGAATACCTGAATATCGTGACGCTTCAAAGTTTCAAGGGTTTTAGGCAGGTCTATTTTGGGGCGGGAAGTAACTATATTTTCCGCCAGAGAGTTATCAAGCCCGGCTGATACCAGCGCTTCCTTACCGGCGTGCCAGGCACTTTCCAGATTGCCGAAATAGCTTTCCAGCAGGTTCAGGCGCACCCGGCCGACCCCGTTTATATAACTGAATCCTATGGCGTATTTGCACTCTTGGTTTTGCATCTTGTCTTTTGGAATTCTAGCACAGGCACAATATCCAAACAATAAAACATTATTAAGGAAGAAATGCACTGTCCGGACGGCAAAAAAATAGCCTTCAATTTTGAAGGCTTCAATTGTTTAAAACTTAATGGCGGAGAAGGTGGGATTCGAACCCACGGTCACCTTGCGGCGACACACGCTTTCCAGGCGTGCCTGATAGACCACTCCAGCACCTCTCCGTATATTACCCTATATTCCTTTATTAAGATTTGTGGCGGAGAGGGTGGGATTCGAACCCACGCTCCGCTTTCACGGAGACCGCTTTTCGAGAGCAGCACCATCAACCACTCGGACACCTCTCCAGAGGCTATATTTTACTTGAATGCAAGTAAAATTAAAAGCCAATCAGGAATGTATCCAAGCCTGCAGGAGTAATAATATAATGAAACCCGCCCTGAATTCAAATTTACCTGAAAGTGTCTTTATAAGGTGCTGTCCTGCCGGATAAACAATATTCAGATTGTCCGGGTGGAAAAATTAGTTTATACGCCAAATATCTGCGTGTATGGGTATTCTCCATGGCACTAAAATATGTTTACATAACGTTTACTGTTTTATAATAGAAAAACATCGCCCCGGCGAAGCGGCATCGAAGTCTCTAAAACATGAATACAGGATAATTTATTGTTTTAAAATATATTTTTCAGCCGCCAGCTTGCTATAGCAATCAGTAAATTAGATTATCGGGCGTATTTTTGCTAGAATAGGTCAAATTATTCTTAAGCGGCTGGTATGGAAACAGAAATATATTTTAAATTTATACTTTCATTCGGCCTCATACTGCTTGTTGCTCGTTTGGGCGGCGCTATTGCCGAGCGTTTTCTGAAGCAACCGGCGGTTATTGGTGAGCTTTTGGCCGGTATTATCATTTCACCCTTTCTAGTTGGGCAATTCCTTTTTGCCAATGACCCTATCATTATGAATTTTGCCCTTATTGATGGGGTGTTCAGTCAGAATGGCGAACATCTGAGTGAATTTGCCCCTATGGAAATTATTTCACAGATAGCGGTAGTGGTGCTGCTGTTTGTGGCGGGGCTGGAAACAAACGTTGCTTCGTTTATTAAAAACAGTTTTACCGGTGCCATGGTTGCCATAGGCGGAGTGATTGTCCCCTTTGCGCTGGGGGTGTTTAGCGCCATGTACTTTTTCCCTGATTTGCACATGGCCGGCTGGCTTTTCATCGGTGCTATTCTGACCGCTACCAGCATTGGCATAACGGTGCGTATCCTGATGGATATGGGTAAACTCAGCTCCCGTGAAGGCACTATTATTCTGGTAGCTGCGGTTGTGGATGATATCATCGGTTTGGTTATCCTTTCTGTGGTTATCTCCATGGCTCAGAGCGGCAGTATCAATGCCTTAAGTGCTATCGGCACCGGTGTTATCGGTTTCGCTGTCTGGCTGGGTATACTTTTGCTGGGTGTGTACGGACATAAATATATATCAAAATATATACTTACTCCGTTCAAGGCCTCCGGTACTATGCCGGTTATGGCTTTGATTGTGGGTTTACTGGTTTCTTATTTGGTTACTCTGGTAGGCTTGCACCCGGTGGTGGGTGCTTATGTAGCCGGGCTTATGTTTGCTTCCACTATGGAAAAAGAAGAAATACTTCACCAGACACGCCCTATAATGCTTTTTATCGCCCCGTTCTTCTTTGCGTACCTGGGTATGCAGGTGGATTTAAAAGAAGTCTGGGCAGTGATTGTGCCGGCACTCGTTATAGTTGTGCTGGCCATTGTCGGCAAGATTGTCGGCTGTTATTTCCCTGCCCGGTTTGTGGGCAAAACCAGCCATAATGGTGCTTTGATTGTCGGCGTAGGTATGGTACCCCGAGGTGAGGTTGGACTTATCGTAGCTGGGGCTGGACTTATTGCCGGGGCTATTACCCGTGACCTTTTCGGCATTGCGGTAGCTGTCAGTATACTGACTACCCTCGTTATGCCCCTAATGATAAACCCTTTATTTAAACCAAAGGCTGAAGCTAACGGCAAGCGGCTTCCTTGAGGAAAAACATAGCTTAAGGTAAAATTGGGTACTATGCCTCTGTAGCTCAGTGGATAGAGCACCAGCCTCCGAAGCTGGTGGCGAGAGTTCGAGTCTCTCCAGGGGCACTTTTATAAAACGGGGAGGACTACCACCATAGACATGAAACATTTTATTGAAATCAGATGGCATGGGCGTGGCGGTCAGGGTGCGGTAACCTCAGCCGAGCTTATCGCCCAGGCGGCAATTGGCAAGGGGAAATATGCTCAGGCTTTTCCCAGTTTCGGGCCTGAACGCAGAGGTGCCCCGGTTCAATCTTTCAACCGTATCAGTGACAATAATCCTATCCGTGAGCGTTCCGGCATAAGCCAGCCGGATATTGTGGTAGTACTTGACCCCAGCTTGGTTATCATCGGGAATGTAGTTTCAGGCCTTAAAGAAGGCGGCACCCTTATTATCAATACCACCAAGCCGCTGGAGTATTTTGCTTCTCAGTATGGTGACCGCTGGAAAGTAGCCACAGTTGATGCAACTGCTATTGCCAAAGAAGTATTAGGCGTAAATATTGTCAATACAACCATGCTTGGTGCTCTTATAAAGGCAACTGCTCTGACGGATATGGAAGCCTTCGAAGAACCTTTAAAACACCGCTTCGGAAAGCTGGCTGCTAAAAATATGGCAGCTATGAAAAAGGCCTTTGAAGAGACTGCTGTAAAGGAGCTTAAAGTTGGCTAAACAGGAAAACCAGATTACATGGCAAGAAGTAACACCCGGCTGTATAGTCAGTGAACCCGGGAATGCCAGTCAGTACAAGACGGGTGATTGGCGTTCTCAATTGCCTATTCATAATTTCAAGAAGTGCATAAAATGCGGCGTGTGCTATATATTTTGCCCTGAAGGTTGCATAAATGAGACCAAAGAGGGCTTTTTTGAAGCAGACCTTTTCTATTGCAAAGGCTGCGGTATCTGCGCTCATGAATGTCCCACTGGAGCTATTGTTATGAAGGATGAGGAGGAGAAATAATGGCCAGAGTAGGCTTAGAAGTTTCCATTGCCCTGAGTGAGGCAGTAGGGCTTTGCAATGCTGATGTCATTGCTGCTTATCCCATTACTCCTCAGACTCATATTGTTGAACATTTGGCCGAGATGGTAGCCGAAGGTGAACTGGATGCCGAATATATTCCGGTAGAATCTGAGCATTCGGCTCTGAGTGCCTGTCTGGGTTCGGCAGCAGCCGGTGCCCGCACCTTTACTGCAACAGCCGGACAAGGGCTTGAGCTTATGCACGAGGTGCTTTATGTGGCTTCTTCCATGCGGCTGCCTATTATGATGGCGGTTGCCAACCGGGCTCTTTCCGGCCCTTTGTCGGTCTGGGGTGACCACTCTGACGTAATGTCTTGCCGTGATATCGGCTGGATACAAATATTTACCGAAAACGGACAGGAAGTGGTTGATAACACTATCTGTTCTTTTAAAATAGGCGAAGACAAAAGGGTGCTTTTGCCTGTTATGGTTCACTTGGATGGTTTCCACCTTTCTCATGTTATCGAGCCTATTGATATGCCGGAGAGAGAGCAGGTAGATGCTTTCCTCAGCGTTAATGACTATCCGTATGCACTGAATCCTGATAATCCCCGCGCTATGGGTGATTTTGCCCCTCCGGTTATTTTTACCGAAGCAAAATGGGCACAGGAGCAGGATTTCCAAAAATCCAAGGCTGTTATTTTAGAGGTCTGGAAAGATTTTGAGAAGCAGTTTGGCCGTTCTTACAAGCCGGTTGAGACCTATCGCACCGAAGGTGCCGAGAATCTGCTGTTTACTATGGGTAGTTTCTCAGAGACTGCCATGGCCGCCATTGATAAAATGCGTGATGACGGCATGAGTGTCGGTCTGGTACGGCTTCGGTTGTGGCGTCCCTTCCCATTTGAAGAGCTGCGCGCTGCTGTTAAAAATGCCAAAAACCTTATCGTGCTTGATCGTGCCTTGTCAGTAGGCGGTCCGGGTGGTCCGGTCTGCTCTGAGATTAAGGCTGCTTTATATCCTCTGGAGAAAAAACCCAAGATTGTCAGTATTATCGGCGGTTTGGGCGGACGGGATATTACCGTTGCCAATTTTGAGGATATCATGAAGAAAGGTATGGCTATTGCAGAAAAAGGCAGTCCTAACGAATATGAAATATATGGAGTGAGGGCATAATGCAGAACTATTCAGTATTTGTTCCCAAGCTACTGCCCAAACGTGAGTTGTTTGCCCCCGGGCATCGCGGATGTATAGGTTGCGGCGAGGCTCTGGCAGTTCGTTTGGCTACCAAGGCTATGGATGAAAATACCATAATGGTAAATGCCACCGGCTGTATGGAAATTATCGCTTCCCAGTATCCGTATACCTCATGGCGTTTGCCATGGATACATACCCTGTTTGAAAATACGGCTGCGGTTGCTTCTGGTGTTGAGTCGGCCATTAAGGTGCTTAAACGCAAAAAGCGGATAGAAGACAGGGATATAAAGATTGTAGCCATCGGCGGTGACGGTGCAACTGTAGATATTGGTCTTCAGGCACTTTCAGGCGCTATGGAACGCGGTCACAATTTCACCTATATTTGTTTTGACAACGAAGCTTATATGAATACCGGTATTCAGCGTTCCTCAGCTACTCCTTTCGGTGCGTCCACTACTACCTCACCGGCCGGTAAAGTAGGTAAAGGTCAATTCTCATGGAAAAAAGATATGCCGGCAATAGCTGTTGCCCACAATATCCCGTATGTTGCTACCTGTTGCCCCAGCTATCCTTTTGACATGATTGAAAAAGTCAGCAAAGCTTTGGCGGCTGACGGTCCGGCCTATATACACTGTTTATCTGTTTGCCCCACTGGCTGGCGTTGTGCTACCGAAGATACTATTAAGATAGGGCGGCTGGCGGTTGAGACCGGTGTTTTCCCTCTGTACGAGGTCATTAACGGCCAGTACAAGCTGAGCATGGAAACCCCCGAGCTTAAGCCTCTACGGGAATACACCAGTCTTCAGCGGCGGTTCCGCCATCTTACAGAAGAATCTCTTGACCTTATTCAGGAAAGAGTTCAACTGGAATACAATAAGATTGCAGAGAGGGCGGCATGTGCACCGAAACTAGAGAAATAGTAGCGCCTAAAGTTAAGGATATTCTGAATAAATATGCCAAAGACAAAGGCATGTTGGTAGCCATACTGCAGGATATTCAGACTGAGTTTAATTATCTGCCCCGTCCCGCTCTGGAGGCCGTAAGCCAGGGATTGGGTGTTCCAATGAGCCAGGTTTACAGTGTTGCCACTTTCTTCAAGGCTTTCAGCCTGAAACCCAAGGGCAAACATTCTATTCATGTGTGTATGGGTACTGCCTGCCATGTACGCGGTGCCAACAAGATACTGGATAAGCTGGTTGAAAAACTGGGTTGCTGTGCAGGTGAAAACACCGAAGACATGAAATTTAGCCTTGATGCTGTAAACTGTGTTGGTGCATGTGCTTTGGGGCCTGTGGTTGTAGTGGATGGCCAGTATATGGGCAACATGACTACCGAAAAGGTAAAACCTTTGATTGAGGGATGCCAGTAATGAGTAATACAGCGATTAAAAAGTTTAGCAGTGTAGCCGAACTTGAGGCCAAGAGGCAGGAAATTCTTAAAAGCAGGAATTCTGGACAGACGGTTATTGCTATTTGCTGCGGTACCGGCTGCCAGGCCTACGGGGCTAAAAAAGTTGCGGACGCCTTTGAAGAAGAACTGGCGAAAGCCGGTTTGGGAGATAAAGTTGAGGTAAGGACTACCGGCTGTCATGGTTTTTGTGAACGCGGCCCGCTGGTAGTTATCCGCCCCCAGAATATTTTCTACCAGCGTTTGAAAATTTCGGATATACCTGAAATCATTGAAAAAACCGTAAAAAACAACGAAGTAATAGAACGTCTTTTGTATGTTGACCCCATGACCAAAGACAAAAAGGTGCATGAACATGATGTGCCTTTCTATAAAAAACAGATGCGTCTGGTTTTCGGCAACAACGGCAATATAGACCCTACCTCTATAGATGACTATCTGGCGGTGGGCGGCTATAAATCTTTGGCCAAGGCTATATCTGGCCTCAAGCCGGAAGAAATTGTGGAAGAAGTTATCAAATCCGGACTGCGCGGGCGGGGCGGCGGCGGTTTTCCCACCGGCTGGAAATGGCAGTCCTGCCGGGACGCCCATGACCCGGTAAAATATGTAATCTGCAACTGTGACGAAGGTGACCCTGGTGCGTTTATGGACCGCTCACTGATGGAGGGCAATCCACATAGTGTTATAGAAGGCATGATTATCGGTGCTTATGCTATCGGTTCGCATGAAGCTTATATTTATATCCGTGATGAGTATCCTATGGCTGTAAAGCACGCCCTTCTGGCTATAAAACAGGCCGAAGATTATGGTCTGCTGGGTGAAAACATACTGGGCAGCGGCTTTGACCTGAAAATACATATCAACCGGGGTGGGGGTGCCTTTGTCTGCGGTGAGTCCACGGCACTTATGGCCTCTCTGGAGGGCAAGGTCGGCGAACCCCGTGCCAAGTATGTTCATACCTCTGAAAAAGGTCTGTATGACAAGCCTACTACCCTGAATAATGTGGAAACCTGGGCGAATATACCCCTGATTATGGAAAAAGGGGCAGACTGGTTCAATAAAATAGGCACTGCGGGCAGCAAGGGCACCAAGATATTCTCACTGGTGGGTAAGGTAAACAACACCGGCCTTATTGAAGTTCCTATGGGTATTACCCTTCGGGAAATTGTATATGATATAGGCGGCGGTATTCCCAAGGGTAAAAAATTCAAAGCTATTCAGACTGGGGGTCCTTCCGGCGGCTGTCTACCTGAAAGTATGCTGGATTTACCGGTAGATTTTGATGAACTTACCAAGGCTGGCTCTATGATGGGTTCGGGTGCCATGATTGTTATGGACGAAGATAACTGCATGGTGGAAATCGCCCGTTATTTCCTAAGTTTCCTTGAAGGTGAATCCTGCGGCAAATGTATACCTTGCCGTGAGGGTGTAAAACGCATGCGCCAGATTTTGGAAAAGATAACAAAAGGTGAGGGCGAGGAAGGAGACATAGAGCTTCTGGAGCAGCTTTCGCAAGCTATACAGGACGCTTCTTTGTGCGCTCTGGGCGGCAGTGCTCCCAATCCAGTCATGTCTACCATAAAATACTTCCGTGAGGAATATGAGGCTCATATCCGGCAGAAAACCTGTCCGGCTAAGGAATGTAAAGCCCTTATTAACTATAATATCATTGATGCAAATTGTCCCGGCTGCGGTTTGTGTTATAAAGCCTGTCCGACAGGAGCTATTATTCCTCAAGGCAAAAAGATGCCGGTTATACTTGACCAGAGCAAATGTACTAAATGCGGTGCGTGTTTTGACGCTTGTAAGCTCCACGCCGTAGAAATCAGATAAGGTAGGGTAGCATGATAGATTTAACCATAGACGGCAAGAAGTATCAGGCAGAAGAAGGTCAAACAGTACTGGAAGTAGCTCACCGGCATGGTATTTTTATTCCTACTTTGTGCGTAGATGAAGCGGTTTCAGCCTATGGAGCCTGCCGCTTGTGCATGGTGGAAATTGAGCGGAAGGGGCGGAAAAAACTGGTTGCTTCCTGCCTGTATCAGGCAGAAGAAGGTTTGGTGGTTACTACCCAGAATGACCGTATTACCAATATCCGCAAGACTGTTATAGAGCTTCTTCTGGCGCGTTGTCCCCAGTCCGATGGGGTTCAGGCTATGGCCAAGAAACTGGGGGTTACCTGCTCGCGGTTTGAAAGTGAAAAACCTGAAAATTTATGCACTTTATGTGCTCTTTGCACCAGAGTTTGTTCCGAAGTGGTTGGCAAGAGTGCTATCAGTCTGGTAAGCAGAGGCACCAGCCGTGAAGTAGCTTTGCCATATTATGATGATAAAACAGATTGCATTGCCTGTGGCTCTTGTGCATATATATGTCCAACCGGTGCTATCACAATGAAAGATGGTAATGGTATGCGTATCATTACCTGGCCTAACTGCAAGGTTAGTTTTAAACTTAGGCGCTGTGCCAAATGCGGTGCCGAATGGATTCCTGAAAAACAGGTCAAGCATATTCTGAATACCACAGAGGTTCCGGTAGAGTTCTTTGATGTCTGTCCTGATTGCCGTTAATAAGGGTATGGGGCTTCCTTGACCCTGTAACATAGCTTTGTTATACTGGCGCCTGCGGGGTGTAGCGCAGTCTGGTTAGCGCGCAGCGTTTGGGACGCTGAAGTCGGAGGTTCGAATCCTCTCACCCCGACCAGGCCTTTCTTTGTGAGTTCAATCCTTTCCTTTTACATGTTTCCAAGCTGGCAGTTAGTTTCGGCCGTATATTCCATTTTATATACTCCGTTTTACCTATGCGGAGTAGGCTGCTAACGGAATACCAATATCAATGACTTTATTTCAGCATTGACTCTTTATCTAACATCTCCTCTTACTTAAGCTAACCTCAAAATTTTTTCAGTGTATCTCTGCAAATGCTTGGAAGTTTGGGATGTTGCCAGACTTTGAATAAGTTTTCTAGGGATAAAAACCTGAGCACAAGTTTCTTCAGCTTAAAAAACATTGACTTGCCGCAAACGCCTGATAGAATAAATTAACCCATTGCTGATTGTAAATTACATAATATTGGAATTATTAGATGGATAGAGTAAACAGGGCAGGGGAGGGGTAAATACTGCATTGTCTTGATGATTTTGCCGGACGGAAAGAGAACAGGTATGAAATATCAATATGATCTGGTGGTTATCGGCGGTGGATTGGCCGGGTTTACTGCAGCTGTTTTTGCTAACGGGTTAGGTAAGAAAGTGGCTTTGGTTGAAAGAGGCAAACTGGGTGGTGCCTGTACATGGAATGCTTGTGTCCCTTCCAAGGCGTTGCTTCAAATAGGGTTACGTATACAACAGATAGAAAAGTACAACCGGAACGGGGTGAAACTGGCCAGTGTGAACCTGCAACCGGGTAATATTATGTCGTACTTGCATTCTATCCTGGGAGATATTGCCCGAATTGATGATTTTGATAACTTGGGTAATATCGGCATAAATATACTTAAAGGCGAAGCCGTATTTACAGACCATCATTATATAAATTTAAACGGACAGGTTATTTCCGCAAAACGTTTTATTATTGCCACCGGTTCAAGTCCTGCGATTCCGCCGGTAGAGGGCTTAGTCGATATACCTTTCTATACTAATGAAACAGTATTTGACATAAATACCATACCATCTTCCATGATTGTATTGGGAGGAGGGCCAGCCGGTATCGAACTGGGACTGGCTTTTGCCTGGTTGGGATGCAAAGTGGATATTGTTGAAATGGCAGATCATATACTACCGAAGGATGATACCGAGCTAAGTGAATTATTATTTGAGTATCTTAATGTGGAAGAAAACTTGAGTATTCATATTTCCACCAAGGCAATCCGTTTCCAAAAGCAGAATAACGGGCAAGTGAAGCTTGAAATGCAAACCCGTGAAGGGAAAATTGATGAAATTGCGGCTGAAGCAGTACTGGTTGCAGTGGGCAGGCGGGCAAATGTAAGCGGGCTTGGGCTGGAAAAAGTCGGGGTAAAATATACCTCACGGGGTATCAGTGTTGATAAAAAACTTCAAACCAGCTCTTCAAATATATTTGCAGCCGGTGATGTCGCAGGGCCTATCCAGTTGGGCATGATGGCTGAAAAACAGGCTATTTTGGCAGCAAGTAACGCCTGCTTGCCATTTAAACAAAGCATCAGGTATGAAGATGTGGCTTGGGTAACGTATTCTGAACCTCAAATGGCCCATATAGGTTTGACCGAAGATGAGGCCAGACGGAAATACGGTAATAATGTGCGTATTATCCGCTATCCGCTAAACAAGGTGCGCAGGGCGGTTATGGATCACGACATTCGCGGTATGTGTAAATTTATGCTGGATAAAAAAGACAGGCTGATAGGGGCACAACTGCTGTGTTCACATGCCGAAAACCTTATTCACGAGCTGCAAATAGTAAAATGTCTTCACAAGCCGTTTTTAAAACTGCATAGCATTCCCCATATTTATCCTACTTATGAAGAGGGGATAATAAAACGGGCGGCAGATATCAGCTATACTATGAAAATGCGCCGTAATCCGCTTATCAGGCTGGTACTGCGTTACTGGCCTGGTTATAAAGATAAGCTGGATGCAGTGATAAATCGCCTCTGAACGTTATTGGCGATATACTCATGGGAAAGAAAGATGGAGCGGGAGACGGGGCTCGAACCCGCGACAGCCTGCTTGGAAGGCAGGAACTCTACCACTGAGTTACTCCCGCTGATTTTGCATGGTTATTCTAACCTGAACAATCAAACATGTCAAAGGTGTTTTATGAGTAGAGAAAGCATCTTTTTTGCTTGAACGAAGATATAAAACATGTTAGAATTCTCTGCGGATTAAAGATAACAAGTTCATTGGAGGTAACTCATGCCAATCTACGAATATTCATGTTCAAAGTGCAATAAAGTCTTTGAACTTATGAGACCGCGGAGTGAGTCCAGCTTGTCAGCCACTTGCCCTGTTTGTAATGCGGAATCTCCCCGCATTGTTTCAGATTTTACCCATGGCGTAGCTTTTTCCAAAGATGCACCTGAATCCCGCAAGGATTCTGCCAATGAAAAAATGTGGATTTCTCAGCAAAAAGTCGAAGAAAATAAAATCAAAAATCCTGACCCCCTAAAGAAATGGCGTGAAGAACGCGAAAAGTCCTGTGGAAAAGGACCTGAAGCATGGGTGGAATATGCCAAACAGGAAGAAGCTAAAGTACAGAAAGTTAAAGATTACGGTACCGGATTTACCGGCCGCGAAGTATAAAACAGTTTTATCCTGAGGGCTCGTAGCTCAGGGGCAGAGCGGGCGGCTCATAACCGCTTGGTCGTAGGTTCGAAACCTACCGAGCCCACCATATATAGATAGTAAGAGGGGGAGTTTCAAAACTCCCCCTCTTTATTTGATAATTTACTTCCAGGGTTAAACCAGCAGAGCTCCGCCGTCAGCTATAATAACACTTCCCACCATATAATCTGCCGCCGCACTTGCCAGGAAAAGGACTACTTTTCCAATGTCATCCGGTTCACCCATCCGTTTGAGCGGCAGTTTTGCCACAAATGATTTAGATAACTCCATCAACTGTTCGGCTGACATATTTCCGCTTGGCATTAAAGCGGCTGCACCGGGGGTGTTTATACCGCCAGGTGCAACGGCATTCACCAGTATGCCATGAGGTGCCCATTCCTGAGCCATAGCTTTGGTAAGCATAACTACCCCGCCCTTGGATGCGTCATAATGCGCTAAATTACCGGTAGGGCGGAAGCCATCTATAGATGCAATGTTTATTATCTTACCGCCGTGTTTCGCCGCTATCATGGCCTTAGCGGCTGCCTGTGAGAAGAACATAAGCCCCTTAAGATTTATACCAAGAGTTTTATCCCACATGGCCTCGGTCATATCTATGGCAGGCATAAAGCGGTAAATACCGGCATTATTCACCATAATATCCAGATCACCAAATTCCTTCAGGGTGGTATCTATAACTTTTTGAGCGTCACTGATGTTGCTTACATCAGCCTGAACTGCTGCAGCTTTGCCGCCCATAGACTGAATTTCAGCTGCTGTTTTCTGAGCCACTTCAAGGTTCAGGTCCGGAATCATTATACTGGCACCTGCTTCGGCCAAACGCATGGAAATACCTTTCCCAATACCCATTGCACCACCGGTTACGATAGCAACTTTGCCTTTTAGGTCAAATAACTCGGCTACGGTCATCATGGTCTCTCCTCCTAACAGTATTAATCCATTGGTACTAGCCCTTGTTTATTTTGATTTATCAGATGGGTGTGTGTCAATACGTCATTCAACTTAATTATGGGGACAATATGGTATATAATAGATAAATACGTATACACTTTACATAAATGGAGGGTGTCATTAATAAAACAGTTGTAAATAATGTGATAATCCAGCCGGAAAGAGCTGTCTTAGCGGCTGTAGATACCAATAATAACTCAAATTGGGCTATAGAAGACTCGCTTGATGAATTATCCCAGCTGGTGCTTACTGCTGGTGCAGCGGTAGTAGGCCGTATAATTCAGAAGCTTCATGCACCAGCCCGCAATTCATACTTGGGAAAAGGTAAGCTGGATGAGCTTGTGGGGATGAAAAAAGAGCTTAACTATAATCTGGTCATTTTTGATGATGAGCTTTCACCTATTCAGCAGAGACTATTGGAGGAAGCGCTGGGCGTAAAGGTAATAGATAGGGTGGCACTTATACTGGATATATTTGCCAAACATGCTAATACCCGTGAAGGCCAGCTTCAGGTTGAACTGGCACAGATGCAGTATTTGTTGCCAAGACTAGCAGGTCAGTGGAGTCATCTTGAAAGATTGGGTGGTGGAATAGGAACTAGAGGGCCGGGTGAATCCCAGCTTGAAACAGATAAACGCATAATTCGCACTAAAATACGCAGTTTGCAGGATCATCTGGACGAAGTGACAACTCACCGTGATTTGTACCGTGAAAGAAGGCGTATGCGGGGTGTGCCGGTGGTTTCATTGGTTGGCTATACCAATAGCGGGAAAAGCAGCCTCTTAAATGCGGTTGCCAAAACAGATGTATTAGCTGAAAACAAACTTTTTGCTACCCTTGATCCGACTACCAGGAGGTTGTATATAAACGGGCTGGGAAATGTACTCTTGACTGATACAGTGGGTTTTATACGCAAATTACCTCCTGCTATCGTAAAAGCTTTCCGGGCTACACTTGAAGAAATAAATCAAGCTGATTTATTGGTGCATGTAGTTGACATAACTGCGAAGAATGCTGTTGAGCAGTGTCAAACAGTGGAAAAGATACTGGCCGATATGGGTGTGGCTGATAAACCCCGTCTGACAGTTATGAATAAGATAGACCTGAAGCTGGATGGCGGACGTAATTGGACTGAAGATGAAGCCTTGAATTTACTGAAAGCAGAGTGTCCGGTGGCGGAAAATACGGTGCTTATCTCAGCCGCAAAACGCTGGGGCTTGATGGAATTTACCCGCATGCTGAAAGAAAAACTGCTTGGTATTGGTTTTAATCCAGGGTATGCGGTTTATGATGAAATTGGGGGAAAGAAAGAGCGGTAATATATATGGAAAAAGAATTGGCTGGCAATATAATGTCATGTTTAGATGAATTGTCAAAAGGCCTTAGCCGTCGTCGGGAATTATTAGCTAAGACAGGCGCTTGTGAAGATTATTATTTTTATTATGATTTAGCGGCTATTGACGAAGAGGAAAGGAAGGCTTTGAATAAGCTGAATAGCCTGGGTAAGCAGGATGCAACAGAAAATATCGCTAAATAAACGTAATAAATTGCAGCCCGCAGAATCCAAATCTAGGGCTTTTTACGGGGTGAGCAATACCAATCCATTAGTTCATCATTGCCCTTAATTACCCTTTATATAATTAAACGCATTAAGCATACTAATTTGTGCAGATGAAGTTCGTTTTTGCATAATTTTGGATAGGGGGGCATTTAGGATAAGTTTTTGGGAACGTGCAAATGCCTTCATGGGTTTGCGTTGATCTTCAAACGAAAGTTTGAAATATATTACAACAAATGTCTGGAAGAATATTTCATCTTGATACTCAAGGCAAAACACGTCAAAATTAAGCTTTATAGTGGTTCGCACTATATATGTTATGTAATATGTTAAGCTAAAAATATAACTTAACATAAAAGATGGCGTAAAAAATAACTAACAAATGTTTTACCGAAAATTAAATTTGCAGCAAGTATGATTTAATATTTGCGCATGCTAAAAATATTTCTGTAGAAATCCTATGGACTATATGGTTGGCTTGCCGATAAAGATATTGAGATAAATATCCCCTACCAAACATTACGGATTGTCGAAATATGCAAAGGGTTCACGCTATGAAATCATTTAGATTCCGGCGTGAACCCTAAAACCAGAAATAAAGACTCAACTAAAAGTGTTTCTTTTGTAGCCGGACAATTTGGTGATACCCTTTTCGAGCTGTTCATCAGGTACGGTCAAAGATAATCTTATATAGCCTTCGCCGGCAGTCCCATAACCTGTGCCTGGAGTAACGACTACACCGGTTTTATCCAGAAGTTCAGTAGCAAAGCTGGCGGATGTATAGCCTTCGGGTACCGGTGCCCAGATATATAAACTGGCTTTGGGGGCTGTAACCTCCATGCCTATATTGTGTAGTGCTTTCACCAGGCGGTCACGGCGGCGTTGATATACAGCACAATTATGGTTTATGACTTCTTGTGAGCCTTTCAAAGCCGTAATAGCCATCAGCTGGATAGCCTGGGGTATGCCTGAGTCAAGGTTGGATTTAAAACGTCTTAAAGCGTCTATCATTTTGGCATTACCAACAGCCATACCAATACGCCAGCCGGTCATGTTATAGCTTTTGGAGAGTGAATGAAACTCAATTCCTACATCTTTAGCACCTTCGGCTTCAAGGAAACTTACAGGCTTGTAGCCGTCAAAAGCTATTTCAGAATAAGGTCCGTCATGGCAAACTGCCAGATTGTGTTTGGCGGCAAAATCCGCTGCTTTCTTAAAGAAGTCCAAGTCTGCCACTGCACCGGTAGGATTGTTAGGATAGTTAATCCAGAGTACTTTGGCTTTTAAAAGGATATCTTCCGGTATGGTGTTAAAGTCAGGCAGGAAGTTATTTTCTTTGTTAAGAGGCATATTAAACACATCTGCACCTGCCAGTTGACTGCAGATGGCATATACAGGATAAGCCGGGTTAGGTACGAGTGCAATATCCCCGGGGTCAAGAAAACACCATGCGGCATGCCCTATACCCTCTTTAGAGCCAATTAATGGCAATATTTCGGTGTCAGGGTTTAGTTTTACACCGAACCTTTTTTCATACCACTCTGCCATAGCTTTACGCAGCACCGGCATTCCCTCTGTTTCAGGGTAACGGTGGTTAGATGGATCTTCTGCCGCTTTACAAAGCTCTGCCAGAATGTGTTTCGGAGTGGGTAAATCAGGATCGCCAATAGCAAAACTGATTACTTCCTCTCCTTTGGCGCGTTTCTCAGCTATCTTTTTGCTTATCTGGACAAAAAGATATGGCGGCAGATTTTCAATTCGTTTAGACAATTTCATCTTTCAACCATTCTCCCGTATATATGATTTCAGCTTTTCCGGTAAGACAGACATCATCATGCCCATCCCATTCAACGCCGAGTGTTCCGCCCGGCAACTTTATGTAAACAAACTTACCGACATATCCCAGTATCTGCGCAGCAACCGCTACTGCAGAAGCACCGCTGCCGCAACCCAGAGTTTCCCCTACCCCTCGTTCCCAAACCCGTACTTTTATATGTTCGGTATCAAGGATATTTGCAACTTCGAAATTGGTGCGTTTGGGGAATGCCTTGTGGGTTTCAACCAATGAGCCCACTTCTCCCAGCGGGAATTCTTCTACCGGTTTAGTGCAAAAATGGATAGCGTGCGGGTTTCCCATGGATACCAGTGAAACCAGTACCCGGCGGTTATTGATATTTAACGGAAAATCAGAAATAAGTTGTCCGCTGTAGTGTTTAGGGTCTGGTTCAGCGGCAACAGGTATCTGATGGGCTTCAAACATAGGTTTGCCCATGGTGGTGCGTATGCGTCCATCTTTAAATATTTGAGCATGCCGTATACCGGCTAGAGTCTCAATGCTAAGTTCATCTCTGCTGCCAATCAATTTGTTGGCGGCTATATAATGAATAAGACAGCGCAAACCATTACCGCAGATTTCTGCCTCAGAGCCATCCGCATTAAAAATTCGCATGCGGAAATCTGCTTTTGCTGAAGGCAAAAGCAACATCAGCCCGTCAGCACCGGCACCGAAATGACGGTGGCACATATGGAGTGCCAGTTTTGGCCAATCCCGTTCTTCGCCTTGCGGGTCTACCAGAACAAAGTCATTGCCAACACTTTGCAGTTTAGTGAATTTCATATTTATCCTCCGCAGCCAGAAAATCACGGACCAGCCGGATAATGTTGTTACTTCGGCTTTCTTCCAGTGTTATCCAGTGTATATCGGCATCTGTCAGACGGAAATAAGTATTTTGCTGGCGGATAAGGCGGTGGGTTTCATATTTCATCTGTTCTATTGCCTCTGCCAGGCTGATACCGCCCTCGATATGTTTGGCTATCTGGCGGTAGCCTATGCCCGACATAGACGGTAGATTAGCCTTATATCCTTTTTCCAGCAAAAAGCGAACTTCCGCTTCCAGACCTTGTTCTAACATTTTTTCTATCCGCAAGTCAACGGTGCGGTAAAGTTCTTCGCGGGGTATATGTATACCTATTTTAAGTATCCTGTAAGGTGGCGGGTTTTTTGTTTGGAGCTCGGAAAATTTTCCGCCGGTTTTGTAGATAACCTCCAATGCCCGTATAACCCGGCGGATATTACGTGAGTCTATTTTTGAAGCAGCCTGCGGGTCTTTTTCTTCAAGGTCTGCAAAAAGGGCTTCTCCGCCTTCTTTTTCTGCTTTTTCAAATAAAGCGGCACGCAAAGTTTCATCAGGGGCTATTTGGGGAATACTCCAGCCCTCAAGTACTGCCTTCAGGTATTGTCCGCTCCCCCCTACCAGTATCGGCAAACGGGTTTGGTTATGGAGACTATCTATAGCCTGATAGGCAAGCGTCTGGTATTCTGCCAGATTGAAAGACTGGTCAGGTTGAATGAAACTATAAAGAAAGTGCGGTATTTCTAACATTTCTGATAGAGTTGGTTTGGCTGTGGCAATATCCATATGGGAATATATCTGGCGGCTATCCGCGTTGATTATGCCGGCGGGAATTTCCTTTGCCAGTTTCAGCGCCAGAGCGCTTTTCCCTGAGCCGGTGTTGCCCAGAATAACCAGTAAAGGCGCTACAGGCGAATTTGAGGCTTTTGCACTGGCGGTATTATCAATTATGCTCATTGGTCTCCCTGCAGGTCTTAAAAAGGGTTTAGGGATGCCTTTTCAGGCTTTATTTTGAAATAGCGGCGGCTTGGCGGCAAATGCTTATAAAAGAATCAGCATTCAATGAAGCTCCGCCTACCAGTGCCCCGTCAATATCTGACTGAGAGAGGAGTTCGGCGGTATTTTTTTCATTTACACTGCCTCCATAGAGTATGGAAGCTTTTCGGGCTGCAGTGTTCCCCAGAATTTCACTTAACACCTTACGTATATAACAGATTGCCGCATTGGCTGCTGAAGCGGTGGCAGCCTTGCCGGTGCCTATAGCCCAAATGGGTTCATAAGCTATTATGATACTGCTCAGGCTAAGCCCATTCAAAGCCTCTTTTAGCTGAGTTTCCAATACTTGGCGGGTTTGGCCCTTCTCATTTTCTTCGAGTTTTTCACCCACACATACTATCGGAAGTATGCCAGCCTGAATAGCGGCTTTTATTTTTTGGTTGACAACCTGTCCTGTTTCACCGAAATATTCCCGTCTTTCAGAGTGGCCTATAATCACGTATTGGCAGAGCTCTTTCAGCATCAAGGGGGATATTTCACCTGTATATGCCCCTTTTTCTTCGTAGAAAAGGTTTTGGGCACCCAGCTTGATGCTGCTATTTTCTAGTATGGTTTTTATGTGACTCAAGGATATAAAAGGCGGGCAGACTATTTTTTCAATGCCGTCTATCGTTTCAAGTTCACCTTTCATGCTTTGTACGAGTATACAAGCTTCGGAAAGAGTGGTATTCATTTTCCAGTTACCGGCAATAATAATCTGCCTCATAAAGCTTGCTCCTAGGCTCCGAATTTGCCGAGTTTAAGGGCATTAGCCATGGCTAGAGGCATAATATCCCTGGCAGGTATATGCCCCAGTCCACCCTGCAGACAATCCGTTTCGGAAAACCTGCAAACTTTGTCAGGGCGGCAGTATTTAGAATAAATAAGCACCGGTACTTCATGCCAGCTATGCCCCTCTATAACAGCCGGGGTGGAATGGTCACCGCTTACGGCTATTACATCCGGCTGTAAGGCTAGTATTTCAGGCAGTACCTGATCCAAGTTTTCTAATGCTTTCACTTTGCGTTCAAAGTCACCGTCTTCACCGGCGGCATCTGTGGCTTTCACATGGATAAAGAAAAAGTCGTATTTTTCAAAGTTTGCTTTGTAAGTGGCTATTTCATCATCTAAGGTTGGGCCTGTGGATAACACATCCATGCCCACTACTTTGGAAAGTCCCCTGTACATAGGGTAACTGGCAATAGCGGCCGTCTTAAGCTTATAAATCTCGTTCATAGTGGCGAAGCAGGGTTTTTCTGAAAATCCCCGCAGTAGTATCATATTGGCTGGTGCATGGTCTTTGAGTGTTTTAGCTGCAAATTGTAAGAATTGGTTTGCAACTTTTGCCATTAGCCGGGCATTTTCAGATAAGTGTGTAATCTCTTTGGGGGCAGCCCCCAGTTTTTGGGGATCCGAATCAGTCACCTTTTCAGATAATCCGCTCCCCCTGAATACAACTACCAGACGGTGGTCTTTTACCGGTTTTACAATTACCTTGACACCCTCAAATTCCTGTCCGTCCAGAAGAGTACAAAGTTTGGCACTGACCGCGCTTGAAACCCGTCCCGCTCTGCGGTCACAAATCAGCCCTTTCTCATCTACAGTGCAGAAGTTACCGCGTGTTGCCACGTCTCCCAGTTTCAGGTCAAAATCTATTCCCAGTGCTTCCAGCACACCCCGTCCTATAAGGCAATCAACCGGATCATAGCCAAAGAGTGCCAGATGACCGGGGGCACTGCCGGGGATTATACCGGCTCCAACCGGGTTTGCCATGCCGCAAATGCTTTTACGGGCTAATTCATCCAAATTAGGTGTTCGGGCTGTCTCAAGTTCGGTCTGCCCGCTTTCAGGGTGAGGTAATCCTCCCAGTCCGTCTATCACCAGCAGTACAATCTTGCTGGGAGTAGTCTGCGAAAGCTGGCTGACAAGATTTATTTTATTCATTTTTCTTTGCAAGCACCTCTACGCCAGGCAATTTTTCACCGCTAAGAAATTTGAGTGAAGCTCCGCCTCCGGTAGATACAAAACTCATCTTGCTGGCAATATTCAGTTCGGTCACAATCTCAGCAGTAGAACCGCCACCAATAATGGTAGTGCCATGGAGACGGGTCATGGTATTGACCATTGCCCGTGTGCCCTCTGAAAATTGAGGTATCTCATAAATCCCCATCGGACCATTCCAAAAGACGGTCTTGCACTTCTCAAGGTGTTTGGTGAAATGGGTAATGGTAAGAAGGCCGATATCTACAATTTTGGCAGTATGAGGTATATTCTCAACACTCACATTTTCTGCCTTGGCCTCAGGACCTATTTTATCAAATGTGACCAGCACATCATCCGGCAGGATAATCTTAACATTTTTTGACTTTGCTTTATCAATTAGCATTTTTGCGGTATCAAGGCTGTCATCAATGAGTGAATCACCTATCTCCAGCCCTTGAGCCTTCAGAAAAGTGGCTGCCATTCCTCCGCCAATAAGAATAGTATCCACTTTGTCCATGACGTTTTCCAGCATGCCCACCTTGTCACTTACCTTGGCGCCGCCAAGAAGTATCATAAACGGTCGGGGCGGGTGTTCCAGTACCTTTCCCAGAGCGTGAAGCTCCTTTTCAAGGAGAAGCCCAGCCACTGCCGGCAGATATTTGGCTACGCCTACAATAGAGGCATGTTTGCGGTGGGCAGTACCAAAAGCATCGTCCACATATATATCAGCCAGATTTGCCAGTTTTTTGGCAAATACCGGGTCGTTAGCTTCTTCTTCCGGGTGGAAACGCAAGTTTTCCAGCAGCAGCACCTGGCTGTCTTCCAGAGAGTTAACCTTGGCAATTACTTCGTCTCCGATACAATCAGAAACTGTAAATACTTCTTGCCTGAGTATCTCGGACAGGCGTTTTGCTACCGGGGCAAGACGCATACTTTCTACTACCTCGCCGTCTGGTCTTCCCAGGTGGCTGCATAAAATAACTTTGGCCTGGTGGTCCAGCAGGTAATCAATGGTCGGAATAGCTGCACGTATACGGCTGTCATCATTGATACCGCCAGTCTCTTCATTTATAGGGACGTTAAAGTCCACTCTCACCAGAGCTTTTTTACCAGAGAAATCTAAATCTCTGATTGTTAAGTTTTCCATGAACGCTCCTGAAAAGGTCTTATTATTCATAACCAAGCCAAACTTTCTTTAGGCGGCTTCGGGTTATACCGGGTAATAATTTTCAGTGGTTGGCTTGTCTATGGGCAAAGTATCTGCTGGTGCTTTATTTCACCGGGATTGTCTACCATGGATAATATCTTTTGGGCTATGCCTTTCCCGTCCAATCCGTATTTGGCACGAAGCAGGCTTTGATTACCGTGTTCCACAAATTTATCAGGTATGGCAATATTGGCAACCTTGATACTATTAACCAACCCAGCCTCTGCAAGGATAGTGTTTATTCGGCTCCCCAGGCCTCCGGATATTACATTTTCTTCAACAGTAATAAGGTATTTATGGTTTCTGGCTATTTTTATAACCAGCTCCTTATCAAGGGGGCTTATATATCGGTTGTTTACCAGTGTGGGCTTGATACTGCTTTCGGCCAGTATTTCCAAGGCTTCTCTGGAAAATGCGACGCTCTTACCGGTTGCGAGAATGGCTATTTCACTACCGGTGGACAGAACTTCATTTTGACCTATTGGAATATTATGTAAACCATTTTCCATTTCAACCCCTTCGCCGAATCCTCTGGGGTAGCGGATGGCAAATGGTTTGCCTGAATTTACAGCAGTATATAGCAGGTGTTGTAGATCATTTTCATCAGATGGAGCGGCTACTATCATATCCGGTATCAAAGACATGAAAGATAAATCAAAAATACCCTGATGGGTTTTTCCATCATCACCCACAATACCTCCCCTATCAATCGCAAAGACTACCGGAAGTTTTTGTAAACAGACATCATGTATTATCTGATCAAAACTGCGCTGGAGGAAAGTAGAATAGATAACTACGACCGGTATGTAACCTTGGGTAGCCATTCCGGCTGCAAAAGTGACGGCATGCTGCTCGCAAATGCCCACATCAAATACCCTATCAGGAAAGTCTGCAGCAACTTCACCCAATCCGCAGCCATCAGTCATGGCGGCAGTGATAGCCACTACTTGAGGGTTGTCAGACATGATTTTATGTAATGTCTGACCGAACACCTGGCTATACGACTGCCCGTGGCCGCTTTTCAGCCCGCCTGATTTGGGTGAAATACCGTGGTATTTTACGGCATCAGCTTCAGCATCATCGTAGCCTTTGCCTTTTTGGGTAATCATGTGGATAAGTACTGGCTGGGATTCAAAATCTTTGGCGCGTTTAAGTGCTGCCTCAAGTTCGCGGATATTATGGCCATCTACCGGCCCAAGGTATATAAATCCCAGTTCTTCCCAAAGACTGCCCGGAAGCATGGATTTTTCAAATTTGTGTTTAATGCTTTTGGTAAAAGCCCAAACAGCCTTGCCGAAAGGCATATTGGTTATAGTCTGTTTAGCACCCCGCTTGGCGAATTCAAACCGCGGGTCAAAGCGGACATTATTTAAAAATTTAGATAAAGCCCCTGTGGAGGGAGATATAGCCATGCCGTTGTCATTAAGAATGACTATAAACTTGGTGTGCAAGTGTCCGGCATTGTTGATAGCTTCAAAGGACATGCCGCCGGAAATAGCTCCATCTCCGATTACTGAAATGACGCTATAATCTGCTTTAGCCAAATCACGGGCTACAGCCATGCCCAGCCCGGCAGAGATGGAGGTGCTGGCGTGGCCTGCTCCAAACGGGTCATGCGGGCTTTCATCCCGGCAGGTAAAGCCGGATATCCCCCCATGCTGGCGGAGTGTGGCAAACTGTTCGCGGCGGCCGGTCAAGAGTTTGTGGGCATATGACTGATGTCCCACGTCCCATATTATTTTATCTTTGGGACTTTCAAAAACGCGATGCAACGCAATAGTAAGCTCAACGACGCCTAAGCTTGAGGCTAAATGTCCCCCGTTTAAAGTCACCCGGTTTACGAGCTCTTCACGGATTTGGACAGCCAGCTCATTTAGTTCGTCCAGAGTAAGTTTTTTCAGGTCTGAGGGACTATTTATTGTGTCTAGCAGTTTTGACATTTCCAAGTTGTGCGGAATAGAAATTTCCAATCCTGTATTCAAATTATAGTAACAGTTGTGTTCATACTAGTCAAGCTAGAAAAAGATTGACTAGTATAGTCGTATTTGCTAGAGTTTTCGGGACAGTTGGCATATAAAATGCCAAAAGAGGTAATAAAAAGGACTTGTCGTCAGAATTTTGGATTAATCTGGGCCTGCCGCCGGAGTGGCTGGTTTTTCTGGTATCAGCTCTGCCTGTTTTTGAATTGCGTGGGGCTTTACCACTGTCTATAAATATTCTCGGTATTCCCTGGTATTGGGCGTATCTGATTGCACTGGCAGGTAATCTGCTGCCTGTGCCATTGATACTGTTTTTACTGGAAAAAGTGTTAAATGTACTTGAGCATTTCGACTTCATGCGTGGCTTTACCCGATGGATTTATGTTATGGGGCAAAAGAGGAGTGCCACTGTTGAAAAATATAAACGTATCGGGCTTATACTGTTAGTTGCAATACCCCTGCCTTTTACTGGAGCGTGGACAGGTTCATTAGTTGCGGTTGTATTGGGTCTTAACCGTAACGAATCTTTGCTGTATATCAGTTTGGGAGTTGTCGTGGCTGGAGCGATTGTTACTTGCTTATGTTTGTTAGGCTGGGTTGGGGCTATGCTGGCAGGATTGGTACTTGGAGGTATTGCATTTACCCGTATAATACACTCAAAAAACCAGCTTGTTTAACTTGACCTTAAAAGCTGTAAAATGGTAGCATTTCATCGTGTCCCCGTAGCTCAGCTGGATAGAGCAACTGCCTTCTAAGTAGTGGGTCGAGAGTTCGAATCTCTCCGGGGACGCCACTCTATTTTAGATTTTATCTGCCATCTGTAGAAATATTTTCATCCTGTTTCAGCGTCATGCATATCAAATAATTATCAGATTTGCGAATATCAGACTAATTAAGGGTGTATGAGAGATCTCTTTCCTGCTGTACTTGTATGAATAGTTTTAAAGGCGGTTGCTGGCATATCAACAGGTGTGGCATATTAAAACTGTCCCAGGTGACCGAAGCAATGGTGACGGAAACTGACCCAGATAACCTTAGTAAGTTCTACCACAATACGGAGCTAGGTAATCTAAAGAGCCCTCTCTGAAGATTGTCAAGAAACTGGGTAGGTAGAAACCGAAAGGGAGCTCCAAGGTTAAAACGTCCCGAATGCATAGGCTACCTGGGGCCGCTGTTTTATTTGGGTTTAAAATCAGGCGTTTGCTGTATGCCGGGTATGCCTATAAATGGCAGATTACGATATTCCTCATGGTAATCCAGTCCGTAACCTACCACAAATTCATCAGGTAGTTCAAAACCTACATAGTCAATCTTTATGTCAATAAGCCTTCTTACTTTGCGGTCAAGCAGTGTGCATACCTTCAGACTGGCGGGATTTTTAGACCTTAGGTGGTTTAAAAGGTAGTTCAAGGTTATGCCTGTATCTACAATATCTTCAACAAGCAGTATGTCTCTGCCTGCTACGTCCAAATCCATATCTTTGGTTATGCGTACCATAGATGTATTGCTTCCGCTATAATAGGATATGGTCATAAAATCTATATCCAGAGGAACGGCTATCTGGCGTATCAAGTCAGCCATGAAACAGATAAATCCCCTTTGCACCCCGATAAGTATAGGACGGTTGTCCGGATAATCATCAGAAATTTGGCGTGCCAGGCTGGCCACTCTTTCAGCGATATCCTGTGCAGTATAAAGTACTCTATCTATTCCGTGAGCTCTGGTCTGCGCCAATGGACCGCAGCCATACTTGGACAATAGGCGTGCATAATCATTTTTATATAACAAGCTTATTTTTATATCGGGGTAAAGCTCTCTGAGCAGCTTGAGTTTATGATTTTTGGTAGTGACCAGACTTTGTTTTAGAGTGGTCAGTTCTATATACATGTCCAGCCCTGGAAGATAAAAGTCAGGTGTAAACATTTCTGTAACCCGTTCCCCTTCCCAGCTAAGCGGGAAAGAGCGGGGTTCGTATATCCATTCTATATTATAAAAATCCAGCAGGCGGGCAAATTCAGTTTCGCTTTGGTGAGCAAAGGTGATATTTCTGGCAGTTTTCAAGTCTGAAATCGGCATTGGGGTGATTTTGTCCGACGAGGCAGTATTTACCGGCAAGGTGAAAAATGCCAGTGAAATTATATGTGCCATATTTTCGGCAAAATTTATATCCTGTTGGCTGAATTCGTAAAAATCCTTGCAGTAAAACCTGAGGCTGCCGATCACTTTTTCCTGCTGGATAATAGGACTGCCCATTATTGAAGAAAAGCCGGCTTTTGAAGCCATTTGCGGAAACTGGATACGGCTGTCATTTTGGGCATCTGTAATAGCTATGGTTTGAATGTTTACAGTTTCACCCAGGCTGTCTGTGGCTGAAAGAACCCCTTTATGAATGTAAAACTGGGGCAGTCCGAAGGAGATATTGTGGGAAAGTTTTTGCCCGGCTGTATCAATAAGGAGGAGTGATACAGCGCAATGGCTGGCCCGTGCTGCCAGTCGGACAATCCCTTCCAGCTTTGCTTTAAGTTCAGCTGGGGTATTCAGGCTCTGGATTGACCGGCTAACGGCCTTGTAAAAAGCCCGCTCTTTGTTCAATACCATTCTCTCCTAGCACAATTGTAAAATGGTAGATTGGGTATGTCAATTTAATAAAATGGAAAAACCGCTGCTTTTAGACAGCGGTCAATTATCCATTTTATGGGTTTAAATCTAGTTGGTTTTAACAGCAGCGGCTTTGGCTGCCACAGCAGCAAATGCAACGCTGTCAGATACAGCCATATCGGCTAAAACCTTGCGGTTTATATCAATACCGGCAAGCTTGAGGCCTGAAATAAGCTCACCATAGGTCAGCCCTTCAGCTCTGGCGGCTGCATTGATACGGGTTATCCAAAGCCTGCGCATATCACCTTTGCGTGCGCGCCTGTGGGCAAAAGCATAGCTCATGGCATGAACCATGGATTCATGTGCCCGCTTAAAAAGCGAATGTCTGGTTGAAGCGTGGCCTTTGGTTAAGGCCAATACCTTCTTATGTCTTTTATGTGTGGCTATGCCACCTTTAATACGTGCCAATGTAGTACCCCTCCCTAGTTAGCTTACACCATATGGAATTAACTTCTGAATACGAGCTCTGTCCACACCAGCTACCTGAGACATTTCGTCAAACTGACGGCGTACTCTGGCGGATTTATTACGGCGCAGGTGGCTCTTCATGCCTTTGCTGCGCATAATTTTGCCGGTACCGGTGACATGAAAGCGCTTTACAGCGGTCTTTCTGGTTTTCATTTTAGGCATTAGCAGTTTCCTGTCCTTCCTTTACCTTAGACACTTTGATAGCTGCCTTAGGCAAAAGTGTTAAATGCATTCTGGATCCGAGTAATGAAGGTTGCCCTTCTATAGTTGCAATATCAGTTAAAGTATCAGCCATTTTCTTAAGTAATTTCAAACCCAGCTCAGCATGGGTTATTTCCCGTCCCCGGAACATAACAGTCAGCTTTACTTTGTCTCCGCTTTCAAGTTGCTTGCGGGCAGAGCGGGCTTTGGCATCAAAATCATGTTCACCAATTTTAGGACGCACACGTATCTCTTTCAACAGGGATATCTTCTGCGTTCTCTTAGCTTCACGGTCCTTCTTGGTCTGTTCAAAACGGTATTTACCGTAATCCATCAAACGGCACACGGGGGGCACCGCTGTAGGAGCAACTTCAACCAAATCAAGATTGATTTTCCTGGCCTGTTCACGGGCCTGTAAAATTGGCAAAATGCCTAACTGTTCGCCTTTGTCACCTACAAGGCGACATTCGCGGGCAGTTATTTGATTATTGATGCGAAGTTCCTTAAATATTCCTGGCTACCTCCTTAACGGACACACGTCTATTCTGGCAAAATATACCATAGTTCAGCTAGGTAATCAAATCTCTGTAGACTTGGTTTTTATTTTATTAAGGAGCATAGATTTAAACTCTGCAAACGGCATTACCTGCTGGCTGCCGATACGACTTCTCAGGGCTATACTCCCGGTTTCAATCTCTTTGTCTCCAACCACCAGCATGTATGGTATCTTAGCAAGTTGAGCTTGACGGATTTTCTGGTTCATAGTTTCGGAGCGATTATCTACCTCTACCCTAACTTCTTCTTCCCTTAGTTCACAGGCCAGCTTTTCGGCAAATTCGCTATGCCTATCGGCAATGGGTATTATCATAACCTGCTTCGGTGATAACCAGACAGGGAAAGCACCACCATATTGTTCGGTTAAACAGGACATAAACCGTTCCATGCTGCCTAGTACTGTGCGGTGCACCATAGCTACTGGCTGGTCCTTGCCGTCCTCCCCTACCACGCTGACTTCAAAACGTTCGGGCAATTGGAAATCCACTTGAATAGTTGGTCCTTGCCATGCGCGTCCCAAGGCATCTTCAAATTTTATGTCAATCTTGGGACCGTAGAAGACACCCTCTCCGGGGTCTACCTGATAAGAAATCCCGTTGGCTTCCAGAGCTTTTGCTAAAATATCAGTGGCATATTCCCATTTAGCCAGCTCGCCCACATATTTTTCGGGACGAGTTGAAAGCATAACCTTGTATTTGGCAAAGCCGAAGGTGTCAATCATGAATTTTGCCAGATCAAGAACCTTTACAACTTCTTTTTCCAACTGTTCATATAAACAGAATATATGGGCGTCATCCTGGGTAAAACCGCGTACCCTTGAAAGTCCGTGTAAAACACCTGAGCGTTCATAACGGTAAACAGTACCCAGTTCAGCCATACGGATAGGCAGTTCTTTGTATGAGCGGGTGCGGTTTTTAAACATGAGGATATGGTAAACACAGTTCATTGGCTTAAGTACATACTCTTCGCCGTCAATATCCATAGGGCTATACATATTTTCGCGGTAAAAACCCCAGTGCCCGCTTGTTTTCCAGAGGTCTACTTTGGCTATGTGGGGGGTATAAACCAGATTATAACCCCGTTTGAGGTGCTCTTTTTTCCAGAATTCTTCAATCAGGTGTCGTATTGTAGCACCGTTTGGCAGCCAGTTTACCAGACCGCCCCCTATTTCCTGATGTAATGAAAACAGCTCCAGTTCTTTGCCTAGTTTACGGTGATCGCGTTTAGCGGCTTCTTCAATCATATTCAAATAGTCTGCCAGAGAGGCTTTATCCAAAAAGGCTGCCCCGTATATACGCTGCAACATGGGGCGTTTTTCGTCACCTCTCCAGTAGGCACCTGCAATAGACAAAAGCTTAAAAGCCTTTACCTTGCTGGTGTAGTTGACGTGAGGCCCGCGGCAGAGATCACAAAAGTTACCCTGACGGTAAATACTTACGGTTTCGTCAGGGATATCATTCAGTAGCTCCAGTTTATACGGCTGGTCGGCAAAAAGTTTTCGGGCTTCATCTTTAGACATTTCTTCACGCCTGAAAGGCAGATTAGCCTTTACCAGCTGATTCATCCGGGTTTCTATTTCAGGCAGGTCTTCTGGTGTGAGGGTGCGAGGCAGGTCAAAATCATAGTAAAAACCGGTATCAATAGCCGGCCCTATGCCAAGCTTGGCCTCAGGAAACATGGACAAGACCGCTTCAGCCATAATATGGGCGGCGGAGTGACGCATGATTTCAAGGTCGCTTATGGGCTTTGCTTCGTCTATTTGGTTGGCCATAAGATTCACCTCTAATCTAAATAAAAGCCTCTCACCCACCGTTTCCGGTTAATGAGAGGCTTTTTCTCTCTTGGGTTAGCTTTTGTAACTAATTATACATGGGCTAAGCCAAATTAGGCAATATTATCAGATAAGCGCGCCGAAGGCGGTAGCCAGGAGTACGGCTGCAAAAACTATACTTAAGTTTATGATAACCAGGATTGAAATCCACTCCCAGCTGGTAAGGCGTTTAATGACAGCTTTTACCAGAGCTTCCTGAGCTTTACTCATGGCTTCTTCGGCAGCTAGTTTAGCCGCGTTGGCAATACTCTCTGCTTTGGCACCGGCATCTTCGGCAGCACGGCGGGCTTTTTCAACCTCGGCGGCGGCCTTCATCTGGGCATCACGCATCATGGCTTCTGCCTGTGAGCGGGATATCCGGGCAAAGTCTTCAGCTGAACGCTTGGCATCAATACCTACCTGTTCAGCTCTGTTTATGAGTTCCTGAATAATACTCATTGAAGCATGAATTGCGGCATCTCCGGCCTCGTCGGCCAGTGTAGCCTTCTTGCGGGTTTCTTCCGCTACCTTGAATCCTGACTTGGCGGATTCCTTAGCGGCATAACCGGCATCTTCAGCTCGTTTAGCAATATCACCGCTTACTCTGGTTGCGGCTTCAAGGGCTTCATCTCCGGCTATCTCAGCCAGAGATGATTTGCGGGCAGTTTCCTCTGCCAGTTGCAAAGCTGCTGTAGCTGCCATTTTGGCTTTGCGTCCGGCTTCATCTGCCTTGCGGGCACTATCAGCATCTTTTCTGGTATTAGCAGCAGTAGTTGCCGTGTTTGCAGCAGCTGTAGCTTCAGTAGCATTATTTCCAGCTTTATTTGCGGCCAGAATAGTTTTATCAAGGTCTGTCTTGGCGGTTAGAGCAATCTGGCTGGCACGGATGGCAGTTGCCTCGGCAGCCTTTTTATTGGCCAGAGCAGTTTCCTTGGCAGTTAGTGCTACTTCGTCTGCCCGGTTGGTAGCCTCTTCCGCAGCCAGTTTGGCGGCTTTGGCGGTATCTTCAGCCTTGTAAGCAGCCTCTTCGGCTCTCAAAGCGGCGGCAGCGGCAGCAGCGGCAGCAGCAGCGGCTGCTTGTTCAGCCCTGCGGGTGGCTTCCTCCGCAGCCAGTTGAGCCTTCTTGGCAGCATCTTCGGCGGCTTTGGTAGCAGCCTTTACAGCCTCATCAGCTGCCAGTTTGGCAGCCGCTATCGCTTCTTCAGCTTTCTTTGCGGCAGCGGCAGCAGCAGCTTCGGCTCTCTTGGCAGCTTCATTAGCGGCATTCGTAGCGTTGGCAGCAGCTAGTTTGGCGGCTTCTCCGGCAGTTTTGACAGCTTCCTCGGCTTTTTGGGTAGCAGCCAAAGCAGCCGCTTCTGCCCGTTTGGCTGCTAAATCAGCAGCTTTTATGGCATCCTCAGCTTTTTGAGTGGAAAGCAAACTGGCGTTTTCAGCTTTTCTAGATGCTTCGGCGGCAGCAGCTTCAGCTTTGCGGGCAGCATCTTCAGCTACTAAAATAGCTTTTTCAGCTGAAGATTTGGCAGCGGCAACAGCCGCCTCAGATTTCATCGCCGCAGACATGGCGGCTTCGCTAGCTGTGGCTATAGCCTCAGCGGCAGCTTTTTTGGAAGCCAAAAGGGCTTCTTCTGCTTTTAAAGCAGCGGCTTTGGCAGCCGCCTCTGCTCTAAGAGCAGCATCGTTAGCGGCTTTTATAGCCTGTTCGGCAGCAGATTTAGCTATAGCACTGGCTTCCTCTGCTTTCTTGGCAGCGGCTTGAGCAGCTGCGGTAGCCATGGCGGCAGCTTCTTTGGCTGCCAGACTGGCGGCTTCTGCCCTTTTGGCAGCTTCGCTTGCAGATTTCATAGCATTTTCAGCTGCATTAGTAGCAGCCAAGCTGGCGGCTTCGGCTTTACGGGCAGCTTCTTCAGCTTTGAGTACTGCTTCTCGTGAGGCATTGGTAGCTTCTTCGGCGGTTTTTCTGGCTAAAGCAGAGGCTTGTTCGGCTCTGTGAGCAGCATCTTCTGCAGCTCTGGTAGCCAGTTCGGAAGCTTGAATAGCTGCGATAGTGGCATCTTGAGCTTCGCGGATAGCTTTTTCAGCTGCCTGGCGGGCATTCTCACCGGCGTCTTCCGCCCTTTGAGCGGCAGACTCAGCTACAAGCATGGCATTATCTGCTGCATCACGTGCAGCTTGGCTCGCGGCCTCTGCCCTTCTGGCGGCTTCTTCCGCTACCTTTTTAAAATCTTCAGCAGCCTTAGCCGCCCCTTTTTCAGCATCTTCGGCCTTACGCGAGGCTAATTCAGCAGCTTTCAGGGCTTCATTGGCGGCGTTGGTGGCTAATTTAGCAGTTTTTTCGGCTGCAGCAGCAGCTTCGGCAGCAGCTCTGGTTGCGGTTTCGGCCGCTTTTTCACCGGCTAACCGGGCATCTTCAGCCCTTTTTTCAGCCAGATTGGCAGCTTGAGTAGCACTTTCAGCTGCTTTACCTGCAGTGACAGCCGCTTCTTGTGCCCTGCGGGCAGCTTCAGCAGCAGCGCGTATATTGGCATCCATTTCATCCAGGATTTGAGGTAAAGGTTTAGTTAAAATCTTGGGTTGGGCAACAGGTTCATTATTTGAAGAAATGTTTTTCTTTCCTTCCATTTTTAGATTCCTCTCACCATTATTAGCCAAAAAACCTAAAGCCTCCCAACCGGTTTCAACGGTTGAGAGGCTTTTGTATCAGGTTTGACCACCACGAAGTCATTATAACATTCGTTGCGGACCATCAACAAGACATTTTATTAAAGCAAGGCGCCAAGGGCAGTAGCAATAAGGACTGCCGCAAACACTATACTAAGGTTAATCACTACCAGAATTACAATCCATTCCCAGCTGGTAAGACGTTTAATGACTGCTTTTACCAGAGCTTCCTCAGCTTTGGCAAGCGCCTCTTCGGCAGCTCTGCGTGCGCTTTGGGCAACCTCTTCGGCTGTTTGTCTTACCCGTGATACCTCTGCCACAGCTCTATCTGCAGCGGCCCTGGCGGTAGTTTCAGCACCGGTAGCTCGTTCAGCAGCGGCCTTGGCGGTAGCTTCAGCACCGGTAGCTCGCTCAGCGGCGGATTTGGCGGTAGCTTCAGCTCTGGTGGCTAACTCTTGCAAGATGGACATTGCAGTCCGGATAGCATCATCGCCGGCTTTGTCTGCAGATGCAGCTTGCTGAGCCATGTTTTCGGCAATTTTAAAGCCACTTGCAGCTGATTCTTTGGCCATTCGGCCAGCTTCATCAACCGCAGCAGCTAATTTGCCGCTGACTTTAGTGGCAGCTTCTATGGCTTCATCTCCGGCTACATCGGCCATTTCAGCTTTGTGAGCCAGCTGTTCGGACAAATGTAAAGCAGAGACCGCCATTTCTTTGGCTTTACGCCCTGCATCATCGGCGGCTTTACCTGCTTCGGTAGTTAGTTTGATAGTGGCTTCTTTGCCGGCGGATTTGGCTGCAGCAACAGCAGCTGCAACTTCAGCGCTGGCTCTTTCAGCCTGTTTAATAAGCCTCTCAAGAGCTTCTTTGGCTGCTTTGGCAATTTCCTCAGCCCTGATGGCAGTTTGTTCCGCAGCTCTCTGGGCAGCTATAGCTGCTTCTTTTGAAGAACGGGCAACTTCATCAGCTTTTGCCGTTGCTTCTTCAGCGGCATAGATAGCGGCTCTGGCAGTTTCCTCTGCACGTCTGGCAGCTTCCTCTGCGCGTCTGGCAGCTTCCTCTGCGGCTAAACTGGCCTGAGCAGCTGCTTCGGCAGCAGAGGCTCTGGCTTTCTCGCTGGCTTCATCGGCAGCTTTTTTGAAGGTTTCGGCGGCTTTTACGGCAGCCTTATCAGCCTCAACTGAACGCAAAATAGCTTCCTGGGCTTTTGCAGCAGCTTCGGCAGCTTTAGCAACTGCTTCAGCGGCGGCTTTCTTGGCTACTGCAGCGGCATTTTCACCTGCAAGCCGGGCATCTTCAGCCCGTTTTTCTGCTACCTCAGCGGCACGCATAGAAGTGCTAGCAGATGCGCTTGCCTGTTTTGCTGCTTCCTCTGCACGTCTGGCGGCTTCCGCTGCGGCGCGGATATTGGCCTCCATTTCGTCCAGAATAATAGGCAGAGGCTTGGTCATAATCTTGGGACCGGGTTGGTCTACATGCTGACCCAGAGCAGGGCTTTTATTCTCCATTTCATCCTCTTTCCTTGGCCGGCTAGTAGTACCAATGCCACAAATAGCCGTTGCCAAAAACTATATATAGCTCTGACAATTAAAACGCACTATTAAACAAGCAAGTACTTATATATCACTCATGTGTAGTCTAATCTATGCTTAGATCAGAGTCAATACGAAAGTATGAGTGGCCAAGAATATATTATATTATGTAAAGTTAAAAACGGGTTAGATTTGCGGTAGATTTAGAGCAAATGGGTCAATATATCATCACCAAACAAATGAAAGCAATAAAACTAAGAAAAAATGATAAAGAAGTAAAGATATATAGATATATAATACTGTGCCTGAAGCAACAGCGTTTTGAGGGTAAATGTGAGAAAAGAGTTTGGTAATATAGTGCCTCAGGTTAAATGATGGTTTTTCTGGCAAGATACGTGGATTATAATAAGGGCGTGTTTGTATCGGTAAACTATAAGCATACCGGATTAACATTTCAGGTTTGGGTTTCGTGGTGGGGAAGCGGGGACTCGAACCCCGACGCCTTTCGACACATGATCCTAAGTCATGCCCGTCTGCCAATTCCGGCACTCCCCCGCTTTGAGAGTACATATTAACATTTTGGGCTTAGCCTCTCAAGCTAATAACAGATAATCAGTTTGACAAGCCGGTATTTCCATTATAACATCACTGTATGATTGTGCTATTTGGAAACAAAGCCTACTTCGATATCTTGGGGTACATGGTTACTACCTGCCCCGGTTGCAAGACTACTTCGGTAATGACAGTCGAACAGCAGCGCAAAAAACTTACGGTTTATTTTATCCCCACCTTCGATTTTTCCCGCAGGCAATATATGTATTGCGGTCATTGCCATGAGCGGTTTGAAATTGATAAAAGCCTCCAATCCACAGTGAAAGCCCGCCTGTTGAGCAAAAAACAGATGGAGAACTTAATGCTGAAGCTGGAGATGGAAAACCCCCGCTACGAATGTGCCAATTGCGAATCTGGGGTGGAGGCAGGTATGCATTTCTGTCCTCAATGCGGAAATTGTTTGGATTGAGGGTGAACGTATGTACGAAAATATTACCCGAAGCGTAAAAGATATTTTGGCTGAATTGCCGCCTGACGTGGTGCTTGAAGCGGCTGTCAAGAAACGCCAGCCGTCTGAAATATTGGCTGCCATAGATGCCGGTATAAAGATAATCGGTCATAACTATTTAACCGAGGCTGAAGAAACCTACCCGCTTATCGGAGACAAGGCTGAGTGGCACTTTATAGGGAAGGTTCAGTCGAATAAATGCAAAAAGATAGTCCGCCGTTTCTCAGTTGTGGAAACAGTGGATAATATTGAAATAGCCTCTGAATTAAATCGGCGGGCAGCTGAGATTGATAAAATCCTGTCGGTTTTTATTGAGATAAACAGCGGGCGGGAAAAACAAAAGTCAGGGGTATTGCCAGAAGAGACTGTGGAATTGGCCAAACGTATATCTTGCTTATCAAACCTTAAACTGACGGGGTTGATGACTATGGGGCCGGCACTGGAAGCCCCTGAGGAACTGCGTACCATATTCCGCCTGACCAAAATTAAGTTTGATGAGATAGCCGCTATGGGTTTACCAAATACTGAGCTTCAGTTTCTCTCCATGGGTATGTCAGGCTCTTACAAAGTGGCTGTTCAGGAAGGTGCTAATCTGGTTAGGCTGGGCACCCGCATCTTTGGACCTCGCCCCTAATGGGGTATTGTTTTCAGACGGGCCACAATATCGTGCAGATCTTGAAATGGGTAGCAGGGTAAATTGCTCTTTTTGAAACGGTCAAGCAGCATATCTGTGGCAAAGGCATAATCGCAAAGTTTGGCAGGCGGAAAATCCGAAGGGCCATTTCCTGCATAAATCACCTTATAGTTTTGCGACCGGTAATGGTTAGTGTAGCTTTCCTTAAAACCGTTATCCACCATTTTGCCGTCAGGCCCGTAATAGCGGGCGTCAAGCCCTTCACTGGTAAAAAGTGTACGGGCGGCATTGATCTCGATATCCTTAAATCCCAGTTCTTCCAGCATGGTATGGATATAAAAATCCAGTCCGTTACTTACTACTGAAAAACGGATATTTTCCTGCTTGCAGTAGTTGATAAGTTCATGGATGCCTTTTTTGGGTACAGCATTTTCCCGAATAAAATCAACTAGTGTCTTTTGGTCTTCTTTTACTAGTGCAAAAGCCCGGTAATTGAAATCACCTACGCTTATTTTGCCCTGTTGGTATTCGCGCAAAATGGCACACCAGTCACCTTGAGCATATTTCTCCAGTATTAAAAAGCTTACGTCTCCTTCAGTAAGGGTGCCGTCAAAATCACTCTGGAACATCAGCTTAGGGTTATGAGTAAGGGGCATATATATTTATCCTGTTCGTCTGGCTAGTCACGGATTTCTTCGGGCAGTTCATCATCCGCCCCTATCTCGTGCAGCTTTTCTTCACTTTCAAGGTGGTCTATGTAAAGTATGCCATCCAGATGTTCGGTTTCATGTTCCAGCAACTGGGCGACAATACCGGTTCCTTTTATGCGGCAAGCCTTACCATGGCGGTCAAGCCCCTTAGCGGTAACAGTTTCGGCTCTGGTAAGTTCACCAAAATACCCCGGAATGGAAAGGCAGCCTTCAGTAACCTGTCTCTGCCCTTCTTTTTTCACAATCTCCGGGTTAATAAGTACGGTTGCTTCTTTGGCATCCGGTTCGCGGAAAACTACCAGCCTGAGAGATACGCCCACTTGAGGGGCAGCTAATCCCGCTCCATCAGCGCTACTCATAGTTTCAATCATATCATCAATGAGCATTTGAATTGAGCTGTCAATGGAAGGTACTTTTTTGGCTTTCTTCCGTAAAACCGGCTCAGGCAGCTCACAGATGCGGCGTATTGCCATGGAATTTTTCTCCGTTTGCGAATTAGTTTATAAAATTACACTATAACTATAGCATATTTAGCTTTGGCGGACAAAAATTCAGACTTGCTCAAAGTCAAGCACTATGCTACCATATCTTGCACAGTCGGGGTGTAGCGCAGCCTGGTAGCGCACCTGAATGGGGTTCAGGTGGTCGGAGGTTCAAATCCTCTCACCCCGACCATTTTCTTTAAACTAAAGCCCTCTTTCAAAGAGGGCTTTTTATTTATCGGATAAATAAGTTTAGTATGTTTATACAGTCTGAGTTACGAACCGCCCGCCAGTGCTCCGCCAAATACCTGCCAGGCCAGAGCTGTCTTGGCTGTAAGGCTTAGAAATACGTAAACCCGCTCGCCAAACAGATAATCCCGCCACTTGCCTGATTTCTTGTATTGCAGCCACATGTTTAGAGCAAAGCTGAAAAAGAAAACGAACAGAGTAGGCAGGATGAAATAAACAAATGTGGGTATATTTTCGCTGGCTTGTGATATTGCCCCGAAGAAATAAATACTTATAGCCACCCAAGGTATGAATCCGGCAAAACACCCGAAAGTGTATGAAAGCCAGTTGGTTTTGGATGTGGTCTGGTTATGAAGCTCCATCATCAGGCCAAACAGATTCATAGCAGCATTTGCCCCAAAAATAGCAATTAAAGTTGCTACATCATATATACCGCTGAGCATAGCAATCAGGACAATCATTATAGATGAACTTAAAGCATACTCGTACCAGCGGGCGTAGTTAATCCCTTTTGATAAATTAGTTTTGTACCATTCAAATATACCTGGTAAAGACAGCAAGAAATGGGCTGTGGCTGAAAGCAATAGGAAGATGGCAACCATAGGGCCTACTGGCAGGTCAAATAGTACTTCGGGTGGTTTAAAAGTAATCCCGCCGGGGCCGCCGCCGATAAAGTTGGTGGTAACCGGAAGCGAGAAACTGTTGCTGAGGAATAAGATAAGTATTGATTGGGCTAAATGGAAACTGCCCATGACAAGGTTATAAACCCGCAGTTTCCTAAACGCTTGTGGCTGATTCAGCTCAGGCTGTTTTACTTTTTTGTTAGCCATATTACCTCCCGTCACCATTTACAGGTAAAAACAGGTAAACTCTCAAAAAAAGTTACAGGCTGTACAGAATGCCGCCTGTCAGTCCGGCGGCAGCACCCAGGAAAACCCCCCAGCCCATATCTACCAAAGCCATCTTCAGGCTGAAACTATTTAAAGTGGAATAATTGGTCAGGTCATGAATACCGTAAGTGATAAATCCGAAAAGACCACCGTAAGCCAGAGCGGCAAAAATATTATCTCCGGCTAGCGGCAAAGCCATAGCTACTATACCTAAACTTATAAGCAGGTAGACCAGTATTGCCGATGGCCAGTCCGGTGACATACTCCCTCCGCTCCAGCGGGCAATCGGAGAAAGTTCGGTAACGTAAAATTTTTTGGCAATCAAGCCAATCCAGACGATATCCAGAACAAAGATAAGCACCAATACTATAAGGTAGACCAGTATACCGCTCATCTTTCCTCCTTAGGCGTTCTTTCCATGTATTCTATAAACCAGCCACCTGCCAGTTCAGCCACTTTCTCCAGCGCCCCCGGCTCTTCAAAAAGGTGGCCGGCTCCGGGTAGTATGCAAAGATGATTGAGGGCGCGCATTTGCTTTTGAGCTTGGGTATTAAGCTTTAATACTTGGGAGTCATTTTCACCGACTATAAATAAAGTTGGAGATTCCACCATTGGCAGCAGTTCTCTGGCAAGGTCAGGCCGCCCTCCTCTAGATACAACCGCCTTTATCTGCCCGGGCAGTAGCGAAGAAGCATAAAGCGCGGCGGCAGCCCCGGTGCTTGCCCCGAAATAACCTAACGGCAGGTTTTTGGTTTCTTCTTTGGTTTTCAGCATTTCAGTTACTTTAATAACTCTGTCTGCCAGAAAACGGAAATTGTAGCGGGTATTGGCTATTAGAATATCTACCATATCTTCTTGGGGTGTCAGCAAATCAAATAGAAAGGTAGCTAATCCATAACTATTTAGCTGGTGGGCAACCTGACGGTTGCGGGGACTCTGGCGGTTTGAGCCTGAGCCATGTACAAATATCACTAGCCCTATGGGTTCCGGCGGTATAGCCAGCTCACCGGGCAATTTGGTAGTGCCTATCACAACATTTATAGTTTTTTCGTATATCTGCATAAAAATTCCTGGCTATAGTATAGGATATTACTTTACCAAAGTCATTATAAATAAAGCAAAATTATTAAACTAAATTTAAAAATAGGTGTTTTCCCATAGGGCAAATAAGTACTAATACGCATTATTTTTGATGGTCAATTATTGTAACCTTCTAACACGGACAGACTCTTTTCCCTGCTGTATTTGAGTTAAGAAATATGGAGGAGGCCGAAATGAAAGTCACAATAAACGCCTGCCCCAAGTGCAAAAAGGAACGGGTTATTCGGATAGAAGATGAAAATAACCTCTATGAGTATCGGGAGCGATATGTACATCAGGACTGCACCAAGTGTGTAGCCAAAGAAATGGAATCTAAAGCAGTAGGTGCTTCGGCCTGACTCCAATATCACTTAATAATAAAGCCCCCGGCTTTAAGCCGGGGGCTTTTGATTTTATCTGCTTGCGTTACTAGATAAAAAGAGGAGCAAGTACCAGAGTAATGGTAGAAAGCAACTTTATCAGTACGTGGATTGACGGACCGGCAGTGTCCTTGAAGGGGTCACCTACTGTATCACCCACCACAGTTGCGGCATGAGTAACAGTATGTTTCATGACAGGACTGCCATCTTTTTCCAGCATTTCGCCTGTTTCAATGTATTTTTTGGCATTATCCCAGGCACCGCCTGCGTTATTCAGATAGGCGGCCATCATGATACCGCCGATAGTACCTACCATCAGGAATCCGGCGATGGCCATTGCGGAATCATATCCGGTTACTCTAAGGAAAATACCCAGAATAATGGGGGAAAGTACGGGCAGCAGGCCGGGGAAAATCATTTCGCGCAGACCGGCGGCAGCGGTTATATCTACTGCACGAGCATAATCCGGGCGTGAAGTTCCGGCTAGAATACCGGGGTCGGCCTTAAACTGGCGGCGTACTTCTTCAATAATCTTGGAAGCAGTTTTACCCACAGCTTTGATAGCTACGGCGGAGAAGAAGAATACCAGGGCAACAGCCAGCAAACCGCCTACGAATACTTCAATTCGTGAAAGGTCTACCGCCATCATTTCGGTTTCACCGCGAAGGAAGGCAACCCGCTCCAGATAAGCCTCAAAGAGCAGGAAAGCAGCCAGACCGGCAGAAGCCAGGGCATACCCCTTGGTCAAAGCCTTGGTGGTATTACCAACGGCATCCAGATGGTCAGTAATTTTTCTTACTTTGCCGCCTACTCCGGCCATTTCAATAACGCCGTTTGCATTATCGGTAATGGGGCCGAAAGTATCCATGGCAAGAATGAAGGGGCAGGTCATAAGCATACCCATGGTAGCGGCAGCAGTACCGAAAACAGCACCGCCAGCGATACCGGTTTGTCCGCCCATCCAGTAAGAAAGCAGCAGGGCGGCACCAATAGTAATAGCGGTAGGCATGGCGGTTTCAAGACCGACAGCCGTACCGGAAACTATATTGGTAGCCGGACCGGTGCGTGAGGCATTGGCAATTTCCTTAACGGGGTTATAACGGAATTCAGTGTAGTATTGAGTTATGAAAACCATGGCTACACTGGTAAGAATACCAATGACGCCTGCACCAAACAGCCACAGGTCACCGCCAATAGTCTGATTAGCTATAAAGATACCTATTATAGATAAACCTACAGCTGTAAAGTAGCCGCGGTTAAGGGCATTCATGGGGCTTTCGTTATCCTTACCGCGTACGAACATAATACCTATGATTGAGGCCAATATGCCGAAGGCACGGACAACCAGCGGGAAGAGTACCCAGGCAGCATTTCCAGTAGCCAGATAAAGGGTAATACCCAGTATCATAGCACCTATATTTTCGGCAGCAGTAGATTCAAATAAATCAGCACCGCGGCCGGCGCAGTCACCTACGTTATCACCCACCAGGTCAGCGATAACAGCGGCATTGCGGGGATCATCTTCAGGGATACCGGCTTCAACTTTACCCACCAGGTCAGCACCCATGTCAGCGGCTTTGGTATAAATACCGCCGCCCAGCTGGGCAAACAGAGCCACAAAACTGGCACCGAAACCGAAACCGATAATAAGATGGGGAGTTACTTCGGGATTGCCTCCGTACATGTAATAGATGCCGGCGACACCAAGCAGACTTAGAGCGACAATGAGGAAACCGGAAACAGCACCGCCTCTAATAGCTACTGTAACAGCTTCAGAGAGGCCACCTTTTGCGGCAGCAGCGGCACATCTGAGGTTTGATTTAACCGAGATGTACATGCCGATAATGCCAGAGATACCGGAGCATAGAGCACCTGCCATGAAGGCAAGAGCAGTCCGCCAGGCGATACCAAAACCGGTTATGCCATAGGCTTCCAGTCCGCGTTCGCCACCTAGCAAACCAACCACTGCACCCACAGCTACTGCAGCCACGATGGCCAGAATAGCGATGGTGCGATACTGCCGCCTCAAGAAAGCTACAGCGCCTTCAAGAATACGGCCGGCAATATCCTGCATAGCCGGGGTACCGGAATCACGACGCATAACATCGCGAATCAGGTAGAGGGCAAATAGCACGGCAATAAGCCCTGCTGTCCACACCAACCAGGATAGATCCACAGTCTTCTCCCTTCTTTTTTTAGTCTTCTATTTTTAAACGCCGTAAGTATAAGTTATAAGTGCATTTTCGTCAAACATGCAAGTACCTTTGGAATAAGTGATATATATCAAACGGACATGGGGCTTTGCAAAGCTGACTGTATTCTGATATAAATACCCCCTAGGAGACAATTATGGGGATTACCAGTTTTGTAATAGGCCTTTTCAGTTTGGCCGGTATGGGAGTGGGTTTGATTCCTTTGCTGGGCACGATTAATTTTTTTAATTTCTTCTTTGCACTTATCGGTTTGGGATTGGGTATCGGCGGTATGCTGCGTTCCCCCCGCCACCGTCTCAGTTTGGCAGGGATTGCTCTTTGCGGATTATCTTTGGTGCTGGGTTTTGTAAAATACATCTTAGGTTAATATTTCCTGTCTCAAATAAAAAAGCCAGACTTAAGTCTGGCTTTTTTATTTGTTGGTTTATTTAAATTATTTATTTGCCCAGCGCTCGGCTATATCCCCTGCAATGGGCAATTTGTATTTGAACCCTTGTGCCGCCTTTACTATCAGAACTACCCACAATATGAATGAAAGAACACTTATAACCCAGCTGATAAATACCCCCAGCACAGGTATTATGGTAAAAACCAAACCGATTATCTGAAGTGAACCGAAAACCACCAGTGACTGATAGGCATGGAAGCGGACAAATTTATTATCTTTCTCAAGAATCAGGAATATAATAGCGGAAATCCAGGCAAGTACGTAACAAAGTAATCCGGCAACATTTTCCTGCAAACCGGTAGAGGTTCTGGTCATTAGTATCTCCTTTAATAATCTAGTTTAAGGCTATATTATTTTAAACTTGGCGTCAATATATCCGAATATATTTTTATTGTTTTACATCCGGATGCTTGGTTTCCATTTCCTGCCGCATTTGCAGGTATTCTATCAGGCTGGTACGGGAAATAATGCCTACCAGTTTGCCATCTGATAAAACCGGCAGCTGGTTAATATCTTTGGACTGCAGTATATTTATCACATTGCCAAGATGTTCTTCAGGGTTCACCGTCTTAAGTTTTTCAAAAGGGGTCATTACCTGCCGTACTGATGTCTGGCCAAGTTTATCTGTCGGTATTTTTTTAATATCACTCAGGCTTATAAGGCCTGTAAGCTGCCCATTCTCAAATACAGGGAGCGCCCTTTGGTTAAGCGGCAATATATATTCGTGAAGTGTCTGATAGAGTGTTTTATCCGGGTCAATAGTTTTAAATTCACGCCGCATCACTCTGCTTACGTTTACTGCGCTGAGTATTTCCGAAATAACTGTTTGCTGGTATGATCCTTGAGCCGTTGTAGCCATAAACCAGCCTATAAGTGCCAGCCAGAGACCGCTTATACCTATGCCCAGGAAAGCGGCGGTAATACCTCCAAAGATTAGCAGGTAAGCAAAGACCAGCCCTACTCTAGCTGAAATGAGAGTGGCTTTTCTGAGATTCTTTAAGGTATTCCAAATAATAGCTCTGAGTATCCGCCCCCCGTCCAGAGGGAAACCGGGGGTAAGATTGAAAATGGCCAGCATGGCGTTTATCTGGGCTAGATATAAAAATACTCCGCTTGTCAGAGTAATATTGAGAGCGGCGAAGACAGACTGAAATAGCCAGAATACCAGTGCCAGTATAATGCTGACTGCCGGACCGGAGATAGCTATACGGAATTCGGCTCCGGGATTATCCGGTTCTTTGGTCAGGTTTGAAACCCCGCCAAAAATAAACAAAACTATGCTTTTAACCGGTATGCCCTGTCTTATGGCTATCACAGAGTGCCCCAGTTCATGGGCTAAAACCGAGCCGAAAAGGAGCAGGCAGCTTAGAACCCCCAATGCCCAACCGGTAAACAGGCTTATTTGGTTATCTATTGCAGGATAATAAGCCACAGCCAAAGACCAGCTTAGCAGAGCGAAGATAATGAGCCACGAAGCATGAATGCCTATTTCTATGCCTAGAATCCGCCCAAGCTTGAAAGAGGATTTCATGGTCTCCCTCCAGCAGCTGTAAGGAGTTATTAAAAGCTTATATCTTCTATTATATACTGTAAAGTACCGGAGGGTACTTCTATTTCTACTTTATCGCCCTTACACCGGTTAAAAAGAGCCTTGCCAATGGGTGATGAGGCAGATATTTTGCCCTTTAGGGGTTCTATTTCTTTAGGGCTCACCAAAGTATAAACGCACTGGTCCCCGTTTTTCAGGTCACGGAGTTTTACGGTATTGCCCATATTTACTTTGGATGTGTTATTATCGGTATATTCGCTGACTTCGGCATATTTTAGTTCGTGTTCTATTTCTTTTATGCGCCCTTCAATCTGGCCGCGTTGTTCCTTGGCGGCGTGGTAAGGGGCATTTTCACGCATATCTTTATCCATGGCAGCCAAACGCATTTCTTCAATAACTTCAATCCGTTTGCCTTTCAGGGTGCTCAGTTCATCTTCCAGTTTTTTATAACCGCTTGCGGTCATAGGTATCTTTTCAACGGCAGTTTGGCTGGTGCGGGCAGCAGATTTTCGTGAAGCCAGCTTTTTAATCTTGATATGTGAAGAAAGATTGTAATCCACCCAACCCTGTTCATTCAGGTATGTCAGGAAAGCCCGTACAGACTGTAGTTTGACGGATACTTCCTTGTCAGAAGAAGAGATGCATTCCGGGTAGCGGGATACCTCAATGGCAGTCATACGGCAAACAAGCTTGTCCTTTCCGCACCAGCGGGTAAAATGGACCAGCGAATTCTGGTGAATTTTCTTATTGCTGTTATCGTTAAGATATTGATTTAATGCTTCGTCAAGGTTAATGCCGCTGTTTTGCATAAAAATTCTGATTGACTCCGATTTTCTTTTTTAGCTGCGGATAAGATCTAGCGGGTTTTTAAGAGGTGGGCAAATGCTTTGCCATGCCAGTCAAACCCCAGGTGACTCTTTGCAGCCATCTTCTCAATCATACCATTTGCGGCACACTTTTTAAAAATTTGTTCCAGCAGGCGGTCATCAAGCCCCGCGTATATCCTGCTGAGGAGTTTGCCAATGTATAGCTCTGATCCTATAAGAGCTTTCCAGCTTTTTTCATATTCGGCCATATCTGCTTTGGAAAGTTTATTGGTTTTTATTTTTTTATCCAGACAAGCCACCGCCAAATCAGCACACAGCAAACCGAAGTATATCCCTCCCCCAGTGGTTGGTTTTAACTGACCGGCAAAATCACCCACCGCCAGTACTCTATCTCCGAAACTGGCGGAAAGATTGCCTGCCGGAATCGGGCGGCAGGCATATTTTATATTTCTATCGGGTATCAGCCCTTGTTTGTATATAGTATTATGTAAAATACTCCAGCATTCATTTGGGTTTTTACGGGTCAACAACCCCATTTTAGCTGCATGATCATTTATGGGACTGAGCCAACCGAAATATCCCTGAGATATAGCTTTACCGGTAAAGAGTGACAATGCGGTTGGTATGGAGGTGTCAACTTCCCCCTGCAAGCCGAAGGCAAAGTGCTTTATTTCTCCTAGTCCGGCTGCCCAGCTGAGTTCAGTATTATATCCTGCGGCCAGAACAGCGGCTTTGGCAAAGAAAGTTTGCCCTCCTTTGGTGGTTATGCAGATACCATTACCTGTGTTTTCAAGGCCGTTTACCTGGCAGCCGAAATTTATCTGCACCCCGCAGTTTACGGCCTGTTTTAGTAAACCAGCCTGAAATCCGCCCCTATCCAGCATTATGGCCTGGGGTGTATTCCGCTTAAGCAGTAACTTTCGCCCGTAAGGTGAATATACGGTAGCTTCCGAAAATATATTTTGTACGTGTTCGGCCTCAAAGCCATATTTTGCGGCACACTCTGTGCTGATTAAACCCGTACAGCAAATTTGTTTTACCATCTCCGGCCTTTTTTCCAGCAGCCTTACTTCGTAGCCGCGCTGAGCCAGACACTTGGCGGTGTATATTCCTACCGGCCCCGCCCCTATTACCAATATATCCGTATTCATAAAATATATTATCCGTTTTTCAGGTAAAAAAGACAATTGGCAATAATAACACAAAAGAGTATTGTGCTAAATCTAAAATAACGTTATAATAAAGGACAAAAGTATAAAATTATGCTTGACAGAGGGGTATATGATAGTAACCGTAACCAGTGTGGTTATTGCTACTGCAACAGGTACGGCGGCAGTTATAGGTGGTGTTTCGCTGGCCTCTCTGATAGCTTTTTTGATTGCCCGGGAGATGGCACTGGCCAGAAAATCCGCTTTTTCCATAAGGGTAGCCCGCTACCTGGGAATCAGTATTTTCCCCTTGTTTCTGGTGATGGGTGTTATTGTGATTTCCCGTATAATGGAAACGCTAGCCCAGTAACAGCGGCGCTACCGCAAAGAGTATAGTATTTGTTATTCCGTGTGCCAGGGTAACTCCCAGTATAGAGCCTGTCTTTTTGACCAGATAACCGAATATGAGTGCCACTCCGAAGACAAAAACGATATCAGTTATGGAAAGAAACCCAATATGGAGTATGGCAAATATTAGGCTGATGTAGATTATTCCCCTTGCCTCGAATGAATCCAGTGCTGCTTTCTGTAAAACTCCTCTGAATATAAGTTCCTCAACAAATCCGGTTGTGATTAGCAGTATCAGACCGGGCAATACCAGGCTGCTCCAGCTTAAGGTTTCTATGATGGCTTCAGGTTTTAAAATAGCGTATTCGGCAAAACCCAGCCCTATTCCTGTAAGGCCTATCAGTATCTGTATCGGTATTTTCCCCCAGTTGAGGCCTATATCTTTAAAATTGTATTCAAGTGTTCTGGCTACTATAACAGTTCCAATCAGCAAAGGCAGGTAGATAACGGGATACCACCATATCTGGGGAATATCAGAAAGGGGCATAGCCAGGCTGATTATGCGTATCAAGGCTACCAATGAAAGTGACAGAATAAGCCGGTCAGGATGAAAGCGGTTGGTTTTGGCAACCCGAAAGATGATGCTGAATAAAAGTAATATATATATGCCAAGCCCGAAAAGCGGTTGGCAGGCTACAGTGACAATTTCAGCTGCGGTGATTATCAGCAGGTAAACCAAGGCACTAAGCATCCGTAATGCCTTTTACCGGTAATTTATTCATATAGGCTATCAGGCTGTCCAGAGTTATAAAGCCGGATTGGATATTTTTACCTTCCAACCTGACTATCTCTATCTTGTCCTCATTCATGCGGCGGGCAATATCCAGAGCATTTTCCTCCGGCGGTATGACTGGTATTTGGCTGACAGGAGTATACAGTTCAGCTAAGGGCTTGGATTTAAGATTGTCCGCATTTTTCAGGTTGTGCCGGTTTATTATACCTGCCAGCCCGTTTTCATCTTCAACCAGTATATATGCCCCGTTTGGTGTTTGGGTCAGATAATCTCCGAAAATCTGGGTGGATTTAGCTTTGGGTATATTAAAGTCAATTACTTCCATAGGTGTGACTCTTTTTAACACCTGCTGCAGGGTATACTGGCGGAAACTGGTTCGGGCGGTATCAGATAAATACCAGCCTAGCAATCCCAGCCAGACGCCGGACAACCAGTCTTGGGTGCGTATCACGATAAATATTCCGGCCGCTATAAAAAAATAACCGAATATCTGGCCTGCTATGGTTGAAATGCGGGTGGATTTGGTCAGGTCTTTGGTTTGCTGCCAGAAGGCTGCCCGGAGAATGCGCCCTCCATCCAGGGGGAAGCCGGGAATCAGGTTAAATACCGCCAGTATCAGGTTAATCTGAGCCAGCCAGTAGTTCATTACGGCCAGTTCAGGGCTTTGTCCGTTAAGGTTTATATACAGAACATAAAATATTCCTGCCAGTCCCAAACTTGAGGCCGGTCCGGCCAGTGCCATTTTAAATTCGCTTCCGGCGGTTTCTGCTTCTTCACTCATATTAGCAGCCCCGCCGAAAATAAAAAGGGTGATGCTTTTTACTTTCATACCGTTAGCTCTGCCGATTAGGCTGTGAGCAAGTTCATGGACGATTACCGATGCAAAAAACAGCAGGCTGGTAGTAATTCCCATAATCCAGAGCTTGAGATCGTCGGCATTATCCAAGGTGTCAGGAAATACCTGGGTAGCCAGAAAAACGGATACCAGCCCGAATATGATAAACCAGCCGTAATGAAGGCGGAACTGGATGCCGAAAAGCTTGCCTATATTTATGCCCTGTTCCATATCACCTGACAATCTTTAAAAAAATATATCTTATGCTAGCACCGCGAGACGGAAACGCCAAGATGTTTTTCAGCCAGTTCCATGGCGCAGAAGTCCCCGCACATGCTGCAGGCTTTACCTTTGGTTTTAAAGCGGTCACGTGTAAACCTGGCATGTTCCGGGTCAAGTGAAAGATTAAGCTGACTTTCCCAGTCTAATTTCTTACGGGCAATGGCCATCTGCCGGTCACGTTCTGCTGCCCCGTTTACCCCCTTTACAATATCAGCGGCATGGGCGGCAATGCGTGAGGCAATCACACCGTCTCTTACGTCGGTAACATCCGGCAGAGACAGGTGCTCAGCTGGGGTAACGTAACACAGGAAATCAGCACCGGCAGCTGCTGCAATTGCCCCGCCGATAGCTCCGGTAATATGGTCATAGCCGGGGGCAATATCGGTCACCAGCGGGCCAAGCACATAAAAGGGGGCGTCTTCACAGACGGATTTCTGCAGGTGTATATTGGCCTCTATCTGGTTCAAAGGCACATGCCCGGGACCCTCCACCATTACCTGCACTTCGGCGTCTCTGGCTCTTTTTACCAGTTCACCCAGCACCAGCAGTTCAGCTACCTGGGCGCGGTCTGTTGCATCTGCAATACAGCCGGGGCGCAGCCCGTCTCCCAGGCTCAAAGTAACATCATATTCGCGGCAGATATCCAGCAGGCGGTCAAAATATTCATAAAGCGGGTTTTCTGCCTGGTGGAATACCATCCAGCCGGCGGTAAAAGTACCCCCGCGGGAAACTATATCGGTAAGCCTGCCTTGCCCTTTGAATGTATCTATGACCTGGCGGGTAACCCCGCAGTGTACAGTTACAAAATCAACCCCCTCTTTGGCCTGGGATTCTATTGCACCAAACAGATCGTCAGATGTCATCTTTACCATAGCACCGTAACGGTCTTTAGCTTCCACAGCTGCCTGATAGACAGGCACAGTCCCCAGCGGAAGGCAGGTATTTTTCAGTATAGCCTGGCGGACTGAATTTATCTTGGGGCCGGTGGAGAGGTCCATTATGGTATCGGCACCTGCCATTTCGGCCATTTTCAGTTTTTCAATTTCACTTGCCACCGAACCAAAGTCTGTGGAAGTGCCGATATTGGCATTTACCTTGGTGGAAAGTCCCTTGCCTATACCGCACAGCTTCAGATTGTTATGGAGTTTGTTGGCAGGTATTACAATATTACCGTCAGCTACGCCTTGGCAGATAAACTCCGGCGGTAGTCCTTCAATCTTGGCTACGGCTTCCATTTCGGGAGTGATAATGCCTCTTCGGGCTTGCTTGAGTTGGGTCATGATTTTCCCCTGAAAATAAATTAACCAAGGCAAAGCGTTAACTTTAGACCCTGGTCTCAAAGTTCGCTTCCCTACGCTCGTATTATCGAGGTCAGGTTTTAGGGTTGGCTATGTGCCTCTCAGCCTTGAGCACCCCTAGCGAGTTTATGTAAATAAATGATAACACGATTAATTTGTTAAATGCAAAAATAGAGCCTGAAATTTGCCTTTATGATATATTACTATGCATGAATGAATTTATTTGCGGGTTGTCATCTTTGGGCATCACTTTGAGTTTTGTCCAGTTTGAGCAGTTTGAAACGTACTACCATGAACTGGTGGACTATAATAGCCGGGTTAATTTGACGGCTATTACAGAATATAAAGATGTCCAGGTAAAACACTTTTTAGATTCTGTTTCACTAGTATTGGCCGGAATCAAGGGTGACGAAAAAATTTTGGATGTGGGCAGCGGAGCCGGTTTTCCCGGTCTGCCACTAAAGATACTTTTTTCTGATATACAGCTTGGTTTACTGGAAGCTACTCAGAAAAAGGCCCGTTTTTTAAGTGAAATTACTGCCAAACTGGGTTTAACCGGTGTTGAAATAATATCCCAAAGGGCAGAAGATGCGGCTCAAAACCCCCTCTATCGCCAGAAATACACTCTGGTTACATCAAGGGCAGTGGCAGATATGGCAACTTTGGCTGAGCTGACTCTGCCGTTTTGTGCTCTAGGCGGGCGGGTTATTGCCCCTAAAAAAGGTGACATTGAAGAAGAGATGGATAGGGCTAATACCGCTGTTAAAAAGATGGGCGGGCGGGTGTTTGAAGTGATAAAGATTGCATTGCCGGGCCTTGAAGATGGCCGCAAACTGGTGGTGCTGGAAAAAATTTCAAACACCCCGGCTTTGTATCCCCGCCGTGCGGGAATACCGGCTAAAACCCCCTTGATTTAGCTTGTTTGGGGTATAATATAAATAGTAAAATGTAAACGGATAATTCATGGCAAAAACTCTCAAAGGGAGACTGGGGAAAAACCGGTTCTCAAAAAATATCTATCTAGATGATGCCCCAAAGGGGTGTAAAGCGGATAGATACCAATATACTTATCTACCGTACGGTTGGTAAAAAGATTACGGAGGCAGATATGCCTGAACTTTTAACTGATGACCTTAATGCTTTGCTGGAGGTATTGCCTCCCAATATACGCCAGCCGCTTACAAACCCTGCCAACAGAGAAAATCTGATAGAGATTGTTATGGATTTGGGCCGTAACCCCGAGGCCCGTTTTCCTGACCGTGAAATTATACTGTCTAATCGGGATGTCACCCAGAAAGATATAGATTATGTTTCCTCCCGCATAGGTGATTTCGGTGATGACAACCGGGCAGGTATTGAACGTACTTTACATCGTATTTCCGCTATACGTAACCGCAAAGGCAAAATAGTAGGCCTAACACTTCGGGTAGGACGGGCGGTTTTTGGTACTATCAAAATTATTCAGGACCTTATCCAGTCAGGACAGAGCGTGCTTATGCTGGGGCGGCCGGGTGTAGGCAAAACCACCATGCTAAGGGAAGTAGCCAGAGTGTTGGCGGGTGATCTTAAAAAACGGGTGGTTATAGTGGATACTTCCAATGAAATTGCAGGTGATGGGGATATCCCCCACCCCGCAATTGGCCATGCCCGCCGCATGCAGGTTCGCACGCCTGATATGCAGCACGCTGTTATGATAGAGGCAGTTGAAAACCATATGCCGCAGGTGATTGTAATAGATGAAATAGGCACGGAACTGGAAGCCCTGGCCGCCCGCACCATTGCTGAGCGGGGTGTCCAGCTGGTAGGTACAGCTCACGGCAATGTGCTGGATAACCTGATGCTTAATCCCACCTTAAGTGACCTTATCGGCGGTATACAGTCTGTTACTCTGGGTGATGAAGAAGCCCGCAGACGGGGCACTCAGAAAACTATACTGGAACGGCGCGCCCCGCCCACTTTTCAGGTGATTGTGGAAATACAGGAGCGCAATAAAGTGGCTGTCCACCCGGATGTGGGTGCGGCGGTAGACTCTATTTTACGGGGTGTGTCCCCTTCGTCTGAAATCCGCTACCTTGATGAAAATGGCGAAGTTGTTATCAGCAAGCAGCAGCCCAGCGAAGAAAAAGTTAAAGCGGCCGCCGAGAGTTTGCCTTTGCCAAAGGGCAAGGAACTGCCGGTTATGTATCTTTTCGGGGTGAACCGCAGCCGTATGGAAGAAATTGCCCGGGAAATGCATCTGGATATCAAGCTGGCCGAACGCCCGGAACAGGCACAGCTGATGGTTACTTCGCGGAATTATTACCGCCGCAAACCCCAAAGAGTGCGTGATGCCGAAAATATGAATATACCTATATATGTATTAAAGAGCCATACGCCGGGTCAGTTCCACCAGCTTCTGGCTACCCTTAGCGGCAGGGATGTGGCTTTTACAGCGGATAAGCCGCCTGAAATAGATTTAGCTATACATGAAGCCGAAGAAGCAATAGCCCAGGTTAAGAGTTCCCATATACCGGTAGAGCTTAGCCCGCAGGGTGCTTATATAAGGCGCTTTCAGCACATAATAGCTGAAAAAGAGCATCTTTCTTCCCATAGTTTGGGCAAAGAGCCGCACCGCCGGGTAAGAATATCAAGGGGTTAAAATATGTCTTTGTTTATAACATTTGAGGGCGGCGAAGGCTGCGGCAAAAGCACCCAGTCCAAAGCCTTGTACAGGTATCTGAAAAAACTGGGGCTGGGGTGTGTGCTTACTCACGAACCCGGCGGTACCCGCTCAGGTGATAAAATAACCCGTTTGCTGAAGTGGTCTAAAGAAGAAAACATTTCCCCGCTTACGGAATTGCTTCTTTTCAATGCCTCGCGGTCTATCCTTATAGACAATGTGATTAAACCGGCCTTGCAGGACGGCAATATAGTTATATGTGACCGTTATACAGATTCCACCTTGGCATACCAGTGGTACGGGCGGGGGCTTGAGCTGGATACGGTAAAATGTATAAACAATCTGGCAAGCGGTGGTCTGGTACCTGATTTAACCATCTGGCTGGATATGGATGACAAAGCCGCTCTCCTTCGCAAAGGAAAGTTGCCGCCTGACCGCTTTGAAAGTGAAAATAACGGCTTCCACCAAAGGGTTCGTGACGGTTTCGGGGTTATTGCCGCTGCCGAACCAAACAGGTTTCTGAAACTGGATGCTTCACTGCCCCAGTCAGAGCTTGCCAGATGTATCAGGCAAAGGGTTAACGTTCTTTTGAAGCTGCCGCAATGAATGATAATCCTGGACTGATAATGGTAGCTATGAGCGGCGGGGTGGATTCCTCGGTTGCGGCCATGCTCCTGCTTGAACAGGGATACGATGTAGCCGGGGTCAGCCTGCAACTCAAGTCCAATAATGAACCTTACGGCAACGGCTATAACCTGAAACTTATTAACCGGGCGCGTGAAGTGGCGGCCGCTCTGAATATCCCCCATTATGTGGTTGATTTGAGTGATATTTTTTCCCAAAGGGTTATTGCAGATTTCTGCCAGCAGTATTCGCAGGGGCGTACTCCGAACCCCTGTATTCGTTGTAATTATTATGTAAAGATAGGCGCTTTGCTTGATAAAATACCTGATTTCAATGCCGGTTATTTAGCTACCGGACATTATGCCCGTGTCCTTTCAGATGGAAACGGCACTCACCTTCTAAAAGGGGCCGATGAGAAAAAAGACCAGTCATATTTTTTATACACCCTGCCGCCCGAATCACTGTCCCGTCTTATGTTCCCACTTGGCAAAAGGTACAAAAAGGATATTATCCGTTTAGCGGCTAAGATGAAACTGCCCGTTTCCCAAAAGGAAAGCCAGGACGTGTGCTTTATACCTGACGGTGATTACAAGTCTTTTCTGTCCACCCGTATGGGATTTACCCCCGGCAAAATTCTGGATAAAACCGGCAAAATACTGGGCGAACATCAGGGACTACCTCTTTATACCATAGGTCAGAGACAGGGACTGGGCTTGGCTTCAAATGAAAAGCTTTTTGTATCTGATATGAACCCGGAGGCCAATACCATTACGGTTGCCAGCCATGACCAGCTTTACACCAGCCGCATATTGCTGAGCAACTTCATCTGGCGGGAAAGCAGTATTTCCATAGATACCCCTGGTATGATAGTCAAAGTCCGCTACAAAGCCGCACCTGCTGAGGTGAAAAAGATATCCCAAACAGGTGATTTTCATTTACTCGAACTGGCAACCCCTGTTTGGGCAGCTACCCCTGGTCAGGCAGCCGTTATTTATCTGGGTGATACGGTACTTGGCGGGGGTATTATTGAACACGGCGGGGATGCCGCCTGATATGCCTGCCGCTATCTGCCCCGGTTGGGCTGAGGAAAAACAGCTCTGGAAGCAGGGTTTTTCATCAATTGCCGGTTTAGACGAAGCCGGCAGAGGATGTCTGGCCGGACCAGTGGTAGCCGGAGCGGTCATCATGCCGCCCCGGCTAAAGGGCGAATGGGTGGCTATGGTGCGTGACAGCAAGGTGCTTACCCCCGAAAAACGCGAATACCTTTACTGCCATATTGTTTCCATGGCAATAAGTTTCGGGGTGGGTGTAGTGGATAACACCCAGATTGACTGTCTGGGGATTGCCCCCGCTACCAGACTTGCCATGAAACAGGCGGTGGAACATTTGGATTGTCGGCCTGATTATTTGCTGGTGGATTACCTGAAACTGCCGGATATTCCCCTGCCCCAAAAGGGCATTGTGGACGGCGATGCCCTTTGCTTCAGTATTGCCTGTGCTTCCATTATTGCCAAGGTCAGCCGTGACCGGCTGATGTGCGAGCTTGATGCTACCTATCCCGGGTACCACCTTGCCAAACACAAGGGTTACGGTACTGCGCTTCATATGGAGTGCATTTCCCAAAAAGGTATCTCCCCCATCCACCGCCGCACTTTTGCCCCTTTAAAGAGTATGTTTGATGTCATATAAGCGTAAAGCAACAGGTAAACTGGGTGAGGAACTGGCAGCAGAGTACCTGATAACTTTGGGCTATCGCATTATCCAGACCAACTGCCGCCTGCCTGAGGGTGAAATTGATATAGTGGGGCAGGATGGTGAGTGTCTGGCATTTATTGAGGTGCGTACCAAACGCCGCTTGGAATACGGTTTGCCTGCTGAATCTGTTACCCTGCGTAAAAAAGCCCATCTTATTGCCAGTGCCGAAAGCTATATGCAAAAATACCATCTGGAACACCTGCCCTGCCGGATAGACTTCGTTTCAGTAGACCTCAGCCAGCCTGAACCTAAACTGGAACTGATTAAAAATGCACTGGGCGAAGAATGAAGACGACAGATATGGGTTTATGTTAAAATCTTGCCGTGGATAATCTTGAAAAACTGTGGCGGATAGTTGATGTTAACCAGAACCGCTTAAGTGAAGGGTTGCGGGTACTGGAAGAGATTGCCCGTTTATACCTTGAAGATGAAAAGCTTAATTCACGTTTCAAAAACCTGCGTCACTCACTTACTTTGCAGGATATTGCTTCCAATTCCCGTCTGTTATTTTCCCGCCAGGCTGATACTGATATCGGCGCTCAGTTAGAAACAGCTGACCAGTCCGAACCTGAAACCTTATTTTCGCTTGTAAGTGCCAATGCCAAGCGGGCAGAACAATCCCTGCGGGTTTTGGAAGAGTTTGCCGGTTTACCTGAGACGGGTCTTGATGCCGCTCTCTACAGCCGCGGGCGTTTTGAACTTTATACCCTTGAAAAAGACCTGGCGGCCAGGCTTTTGCATAAAAACCGCCGGGATATGATAAAGGGGTTGTATGTGGCTATAGATGCAGATTATCTGGCCGGGCGGGATATACCCGCAGTTACCAGAGAAGTGCTTGAGGGCGGTTGCCGCCTTATCCAGCTTAGGGCTAAAACGGCCTCTACCCGAAAGTTTCTGGCACTGGCCGTAAGCTTGAAGGAAATTTGCCTTGCATACGGTGCGCTTTTTATTGTAAATGACCGCATGGATATTGCCCTGGCCTGCGGTGCGGATGGGCTTCATCTGGGGCAGATAGATATGCCGCTTTCGCAAGCCCGCCATTTTATGCCGCCGGATAGCATTATAGGTATTTCTACGGATACGCCCGAACAAGCTGTTTCAGCTCAAAATGAAGGGGCTGACTATGTGGCGGCCGGGGCGGTTTTCCCCACCCAAACTAAACAAGATGTCCTTTTCGGCGGCCTTTCAGGTTTACAGGCCATTCACCAAGTGGTAAAAATACCTCTGGTGGCTATTGGCGGCATAAACAAGTCGAATTTTTATGAAGCCATGCAGGCAGGTGCGGGCAGTCTCTGCCTGATAAGTGCGGTCTTAGGTGCGCCTGATATTAAAAAGGCTACTTCAGAATTTATAACCCTTATGGAGGCAGCAAAAATTGACTAGCATCAGTCTCAAAATGGAACAGATATCTGACAGCATACGGGAAAACTTTAAAACCCGTGATGCCGCCCGTGAAAAATCCCTGCCTGTCAGCCGGGAAGCTATCCGCTACTGCAGTCTGGCTATCAGGGCGGTTCACCGCCAGGAACTGGCACAGGCAAGGGAAATGCTGGTTTTGGCCAAAGCTCTTATTAAGGAGGCCGGGCAGGCTATAGACGCATGCGGGGAGTTGTCCAACACCGCGTTTTTCCTTGATGCCCAAAAAGAATACGCCGAAGCCAATACCGTACTGGCTCTGGTGGATGGCAAGGATATGCCCTCACCACAGGAACTGGAAGTGGACAATGCCGCCTATTTAAATGGTATTGGCGAAGCGGCAGGTGAACTGAGGCGTTATATACTGGATGGCCTGAGAAAGGGCGAAGATACCCGTGGCGAAGAGCTGCTTCAGGCTATGGATGATATCTACGAAGTATTGGTTACCATGGATTTCCCGGATGCCATTACCGGCGGGCTTCGCCGGACTACAGATATGGTTCGGGGTGTACTGGAACGCACCCGAAGTGATTTAACGTTATATATACAGCAAAAGGGGCTTGAGCAAAAGCTGGAAGATTTCCAGTCAAAATTGACCCGGAAAGGGGAGTAATTTAGTGTCTATCTGGATTGCATTGGTTGTCGGTTTAGCGGGTCTGGCGGTTGCCGGGCTGCTGGCCAGATTTGTCCTACGGCAAGATGAGGGCACACCTAAGGTAAGGGAAATTGCATCTGCCATTAGGGAAGGTGCAATGGCCTTTATTACCCGTGAATACACGGTGATGGCTATCTTCGTAGCAGTAGTGACTGTCATACTGGCATTTTTGCCCTCACTGGGTTGGCCGGTATCGGTTTCGTTCCTGTTTGGTGCGTTATGCTCGGGGCTTGCGGGTTTTATAGGTATGAGTATAGCCGTCAAGGCTAACTCACGCACTACTACCGCTGCCAGCCACAGCCTTAATCAGGGATTGAAGCTTTCCTTCAGAGCCGGTTCGGTTATGGGTATGTGTGTGGTTGGCATAGGCATTATCGGCCTTTCAATAATGTACTTTGCCTTTGGCAGTGACGTGGACTTCATTAAGATTTTGCCTGGATACGGTTTTGGTGCTTCCTCTGTAGCTATCTTTGCCAGGGTGGGCGGCGGTATTTTTACCAAGGCGGCTGATACTGGTGCGGATATTGTGGGCAAGGTAGAAAAAGGTATCCCCGAAGATGACCCCCGCAATGCAGCGGTAGTGGCAGACTTTGTGGGTGATAATGTGGGTGATGTGGCCGGTATGGGGGCTGACCTTTTTGAATCTTATGTAGATTCCATTATAGCCACCATGGCCTTGGCTACTGTTGGTGCCTTCTCAATGAAACTGGGCTATTCGCTTGTCCCGTCTGAGGAAGCGGCTTTCTTCCTGCCCATGCTGGTTGCGGCCGGGGGTATACTGGCCTCGGTTATAGGTATCTTTTTAGTACGTACCGGGGAAAAACTCCAGATGAAGGCCCTGCTGGCAGCTTTACGCAAGGGTACTCTGGCAGCCGCCTTTTTATCGGCGGTATTCTCTTTCCTGGCTGTCTGGTATCTTCAAGCAGATTTGGGTCTCTTTGTTGCCATTCTGGCCGGTCTGGTGGCGGGTGTGCTTATCGGTGAAAGCACCAACTACTTTACTTCTTACGTCTATAAACCTACTTTGGGTATAGCGGCATCTTGCCAGACGGGCGCGGCTACCAATATTATCTCAGGTTTCTCAGTAGGTCTTTTGAGTGTAGTACCGCCTATCGTTTTGGTGGTAGCGGCTATTGTGATTTCCTATGCTTTCGGTGATGTTTATGGCGTGGCCCTAGCGGGCGTGGGTATGCTGGCTACTCTGGGTATACAAGATGCCACTGATGCTTACGGTCCGGTAGCGGATAATGCTGGCGGTATTGCCGAAATGTCAGGTTTATCCAAGGAAGTACGCGAGCGGACGGATGCGCTTGATTCTCTGGGCAATACCACTGCCGCTATAGGCAAAGGGTTTGCCATAGGTTCTGCCGGGCTTACTTCACTGGCTCTTTTGCTTTCTTACACCCAGGCGGTTGGTATAACCGCTTCGCAGGTAAGCCTGCTGGATGTTAAGGTGCTGGCCGGGCTTTTGTTGGGTGTTATGATGCCGGCTGTTTTCTGTTCACTTACTTTAAAAGCGGTGGGTGTGACCAGTTTTTCCATTGTGAACGAAGTGCGGCGTCAGTTTAAAGAGATTGCCGGCATAATGGACGGCACTGCCAAGCCCGAATACGGCAAATGTGTAGATATCTGCACCCGTGACTCCATTAAGCAGATGATTTTACCCGGTATTATCACGGTAGTTTCAACGGTAATAGTCGGCTGGCTGCTGGGTTCGGTTGCCGTGGTGGGTTTCCTGGCCGGTATCATACTGTGCGGGTTTATACTGGCAGTCACTTTTGCCAATGCCGGCGGTGCCTGGGACAACGCCAAGAAATGGGTTGAAACCGGGGCTTACGGCGGCAAAGGTTCGGATGCCCATAAAGCGGCAGTGGTGGGTGATACGGTGGGAGACCCCATGAAGGATACCGCCGGACCGTCACTTAATATTATGATTAAGCTGGTTGCCATTATTGCCTTGGTTATGGCACCTATACTGGCTAATTTTAGCGGTATAATTTAAGGCTATATAAAGCTAAATAAACGGGTTGCCGGCCTTTTCTTTGCCAATGGTTGTTTCCCGGCCGTGTCCAGGGAAGACAAGGGTTTCAGGGGGAAGGCTGAGCAGCCTGTTTATTATATTCTGCCGCAAGGCTTCGGTATCACTTTCCTCAAAATCTGACCGCCCTATGCCGGAGTTAAAAAGGGTATCCCCGCTGAACAAATAACCCGGCGTGTACAAACAGATACCGCCTGGTGTATGTCCAGGTGTAGAAATAACCGAAAACCTGGTTTTGCCCAGTTCCAGCGTACTGCCTTCATCAAGCGGAATATCCGGCACAAGGTTTGGCAGCGCGGGCATTCCCAGGTAACTTACCAGCTCAATATTTTCACTTAAGCTGGCATCCGAAAGGTTAAAACAAAGTTTGGCTTCGGGGTAAAGTTTCCGGACATATTCCAGCCCTGCCAGGTGGTCAAGATGCCCATGGGTAAGTACGATATATTTTACATTCAGCCGGTATTCGGTCACTGTGTCGGGTATGGAGCTTGATATAGCAGCCGGGTCTATGATAAGCCCCTCACGGCTTTCTTCATCACCCAGTATATAGCAGTTTGTGCCCAGTAAACCTAAACGGAGTTTGCGGTTAAGCATGTTTGTATAAGCCTCAAGGATAATATTTTGGCACATTCTAGCACTAAAGCTGGTATCCGCCAAAATATTTTTGACTTATTTGCCCAAAGCTGATAACTTTTTATTCATGAGTATAGATAATCAACCGAATATGCCTGCCGCTTCATTCAGCTTCCGTCCGGCTTATTTCATGGCACCACTGGTGGTGCTGGTTATATCGCTTATCCTTACTGCTATTTATTATGGCCGTTTGCCGGTAGAGGTAGCGTACCGTTTCAGTATTGACGGCGCACCGGTTACCTATATAAATGCTGGGCTGATAACCGGCATGCTGGTTGGAGTGCAGGTTTTAGTGGTACTTTTGGCTTTTGGCTTGGCGTTTTTCCTGCCGCGGCTCAGCTTTTTTAAAACCAACCAGACGGATTTCTGGGTGAAACCGGGAACTTTGCTTGGCTTTATGGGCAATATCATGGCTGTGCCCCAGCTGATACTGGCATATGCTTTGCTAGACGTATTTGTTTATAATGTTAATCAAACTCACCTGTTGCCCCTGTGGCTGTTTGCCATTATCCTTATTGTTATAGCGGCCATTGTTATAGGGATTTTTGCCATTCCGGTATTTGTCAGGGCTTATAAAACTTTTAACGGCCCGAGTGCAAGCAAAAAGGAGTAATTGACCTTGTCTGAAAATGTTTCTCAGCCTGTTTCCATGGATAAAATAGTTTCTCTGGCCCGCCGCCGGGGCTTTATATTTCCCAGCAGTGAAATCTATGGCGGCCTGAATAGTTGCTGGGACTACGGCCCGCTGGGCGTAGAGCTGAAACGCAATGTTAAAGAAGCCTGGTGGCGGTATATGGTACGTGACCGGGATGACGTGGTGGGTTTGGATGCCAGTATCATCATGCATCCCCGCGTTTGGGAAGCCAGCGGTCATGTGGCCGGGTTTTCCGACCCCATGGTGGATTGCAAAAATTGCAAAATGCGCTGGCGTCCCACAGACCTTGCCGAACCCAAATGCCCGGCCTGCGGCGGTGAGCTTACCGAATCCCGCCAGTTTAACCTCATGTTTAAAACCTTTATGGGTCCGGTTGAAGAGGCGGCCAATATTGTCTACCTGCGGCCGGAAACCGCTCAGGGCATATTTGTAAATTTTGAAAACGTTTTAAATACCACCCGCAAAAAGCTGCCCTTCGGTATTGCCCAGATAGGTAAATCGTTCCGCAACGAAATTACTACCGGTAACTTTATTTTCCGCTCACGCGAGTTTGAGCAGATGGAATTGGAGTATTTTGTAAAACCGGGTGCGGATGATGCCTGCTTGGAGGAATGGACTCAGTACCGCCTGAATTGGTATAAAAATTTGGGTATGAATCCTGAAAACCTTAGGCTTCGGGCTCACCGCTCTGACGAACTGGCCCATTATGCCAAGGGTTGTTATGACGTGGAATACAATTTCCCCATGGGCTGGAGTGAGCTTGAAGGTATAGCCAACAGGCGTGATTTTGACCTTACCCAGCACTCCAAATACAGCGGCAAGGCACTGGAGTATTTTGATGAAGAAACCAAAGAACACTTTATACCTTATGTAATAGAACCCTCAGCCGGGGTTGAACGCTCTACTCTGGCTTTCCTGATTGATGCTTATGCCGAAGAACCAGACAAGGACGAAATACGGACTGTTTTGCACCTGCACCCGGCACTTGCCCCGTACAAGATAGCTGTATTGCCTCTTTCCAAAAAAGAAATACTGTCTGATTATGCCCGCAAGATTTATGCTGACCTTAGAAAATGCTGGATGGTAGCTTACGATGACTCACAGAGTATCGGCCGCCGTTACCGCCGTCAGGACGAAATAGGTACACCCTACTGCGTTACGGTGGATTTCCAGTCTCTGGAAGACGGCATGGTAACCATACGTGACAGGGACAGCATGGACCAAATACGGGTAAAAGTATCCGAACTTAGCTGCATTCTGGCTGCCAAACTTTCGGGTGAGCCGTTTAACAGCTGATTTGGAGGCGAAATTGAAAATCCTCCACTTTGCAGACCTTCATATAGGGGTGGAGAATTATGGCCGTTTTGACAGTGCAACCGGGCTTTCATCCCGGTTGGCTGATTTTTTAGCTGCCTTTGACTGTTTGGTGGCTTATGCCATTGAGAACAAAGTGGATTTGGTGGTTTTCAGCGGTGATGCTTACAAAAGCCGTGACCCTTCCCAGACCCAGCAGCGGGAGTTCGCCCGCCGGATAAGTACCCTGGCAAATAGTGGCATACAGGTGTTTCTGCTGGTGGGAAACCATGACCTGCCGAATGCCACCGGCAGGGCTACCACAACCGAAATATTTGATACGCTTAATATTGCCAATGTGCATGTTTCCGCCAAGGCGGAAGTGCGGCTGATAAATACCCACAGCGGCCCTATTCAGGTAGCTTCCCTGCCATGGTTACGCCGTTCTTCTGTTCTTTCGGTATCAAACCAGAAAGAAGAAAAAAGCCTGAGCATTGAGGAACTGAACCGGAGAGTAGAACATTATCTAGCCGGTATTATAGAAAATCTGGCAGGCCAGCTTGATAAAAATATCCCCGCCATCCTTTCCGCCCATCTTTCGGTCAATACCGCCAAACTCGGCTCCGAGCGGAATATCTCAATAGGTCACGAGCCTACAGTTATGTTAAGTAATATCACCAATCCTGCTTTTGATTATATTGCCCTGGGGCATATCCATAAGCAGCAGGTATTGTCTTCTTCACCTCCGGTAGTATACCCAGGCAGTCTGGAAAGGCTGGATTTCGGTGAGGAAAAAGATGATAAAGGTTTTTATCTGGTAGAAATAGATCCCCTCAGCCGCAAAACTGAATTTGAGTTTATAAAACTGGAAGGCCGCCGTTTTCTGACTATAGAGCATACTGTGACGACAGACAGCCTTGACCCGACTCAGGAAGTAATAAATATATTACAATCACGTCAGCAGGAAATAAAAGATGCAATAGTCCGCCTGAAGCTGGAGCTGCCGGCAGAGATTGGCGGGCAACTGTGGGATAATGATATACGGGAAGCTTTGCGTGAGGCTCACAATTTTACTGTTTCCAAAAATTTCACCCGCTCAAGCCGCCAAAGAGAGGGCGGTTTCAAAGCGGAGGGACTTGACCCTGTTCAGGCTTTGGAACATTATCTGGATGCCAGGCAGACTTCGGCACAGGAGAAAAAGACCCTGCTGGAATATGGGCGCAAGCTGTATGCTTCACTGGATAACAAGCTTACAAAGGTTTAATACCCATTTAAAGGAATTTTAATGTCATATAATGCATCTTCAGGTACTCCGCTGGTGAAAGTTTTAGTGGAAGCCAGGCTTGGTTCACGCCGCAAAATGGCGGAGGCTATTAAACAAGGTCTGGTTACCCTGAACGGACAGAAAGCGGAATCTTACTCCCAGCCGGTAAATACCCAGAAGGACAAGATAACCTTTGGGGGCAAACCTGTTGAACTTAGTCGTATCCGCCGCATATACCTTATGTTAAATAAACCGCCTGAAATAGTCTCTACCACCATTGATGAACTGGGTCGTAAAACTGTGATGGATTTGATCCCCCGCCGTTATGAGGGGGCAGGGCTTTTTCCTGTGGGCAGGCTGGACGAGGCTACTACAGGACTGCTATTGCTTACCAATGACGGTGAACTGACTAACCGCCTTACCCACCCCAGCTATCAAATAGAAAAAGAATATCTGATATCCATTGATGCCGCACTTACCCAGGCAGATAAAGAAAGTCTGGAAAAAGGCATGCTGCTGGATGACGGGCTGACCTCACCTGCCCGCTTAAGCCGGGTTACAGATGAACCGCCGTATAACTACAAACTGATAATACACGAAGGTAAAAAACGGATAGTAAGGCGTATGTTTGCCCATTTGGGATACCAGATAAAGGCTCTGAAGCGCAGCCGTATAGCCACACTGCGTTTGGGCAAACTGGAAGAGGGTAAAACCCGTGAGCTTACTCCGGGAGAAATAGCCGCCTTAAAGCGCATTACCCGCCTTAAATAAGGGGTTTACGCCGCATGGTCATGCTGGGCGGAGGCAAGTTTTCAGGGCGGAGATTTAAGTTTTGGCGGCGCATCTGCCAGTCTTTAAATACCTTTAACCCTTGTTCATCATCCAGTACATTCCAATACCGATAGTAATCTGATACGTAAAACTTGGGCATAAACCCGTCAGCTACGGTAATTACTTCGTCGGCTGCCTTTTCCACCAGTTTACGGGCAGTAGCTGAAGCAGCGGGTACGGCGGCAACTATTCTGGCCGGTTTTTTACGCCTTACAGATTCTATTGCCGCCAGCATGGTATAACCTGAGGCAAGTCCGTCATCAATGATAATAGCTGTCCGCCCGTTCAGTATGGAAAGTGTGCGGTGTCCCCTGTACAGCAGGCTTCTCTGCTGGACTTCAGCCCTTACTTTGTTGACCGTATAATGTATTTGCTGTTCGGTCATCTTTAGGTAATTTACCACTTCGTGGTTAAGCATCACCGCTCCGTCATCTGCCACTGCCCCGAAGCCTCCTTCCGGCCTTAACGGTATGGGCAGTTTACGGGAAATAATCATATCCATATCGGCATCCAGTGCCAAAGCCACCTGGGTAGCAATGGGTATACCGCCGTTAGGGATAGCCAGCACTATGGCAGATTTGTCCTTGTATTGGGTCAGTTTTTCAGCCAGCTGCCTGCCTGCATCAAATCTGTTTTCAAATATGGGCGATACCAGTGGTCTGTGCATCATGTCTCCTGCGGAATAAGTTTAAAAGCGTTTACATCTACCAGCCCCAAATCAGTCAGGCGCAGTTCGGGTATAACAGGCAGTGCCATAAATGATAAAGTGGCAAAGGGGGCGCTTAATTTACAGCCCAGTCCGGCTACCTGTTTATTTATTTCTTCCAGTGCGTCTACCACTTTTTCAAGCGGCTGGGTGGAAAGCAGCCCGGCTACCGGCAATGGCACCGAAGCACTTACCTTACCGTTCACCACCAGGGCAATGCCTCCGTTTAGCCTTTCCAGTTCCTTTACGGCAGTGTATATATCGGCATCATTTGTGCCTACGGCTACTACATTATGCGAATCATGGGCGACAGATGAAGCTATAGCCCCTTTTGTAATTCCAAACCCCTTTATCAGTCCCCGTCCTATATTGCCGCTTTGGCAGTGTCTTTCCAATACCACTATTTTTAGCAAATCCTGTTCAATATCTGGCGTGATAACCCCGTTTTCAGCGGGTATTTTCAGATTTAACCTGCGGGTTACAATCTGCCCGGGTATTACCTCTATGACAGGCATTTGCGTACTGCTGCCTTTAAGCGCCAGGTCTTTCATGTCAAAAGGTTTTATGTTCATACTGCTCAGGAGTGATTTGGGGACGTGGCTTTGGGATTTAAATAACGCCTGCCCCTTTTCCGCTACCAGTTCACCTGTGTGAAAGACCATATCTATATCCAGCTGATTTAGGTTTTGGCAGACTATCATATTGGCCAGATATCCGGGTGCAATTGCCCCGTGACCCTGCAGGCAGAAGTATTCGGCGGTGTTTATACTGGCCAGCTGGATAGCCCTTACGGGGTCAAGTCCCAGCTTTATGGCTTTGCGCACTACTGCGTCAATATCCCCGTCCCTTTGCAAATCAGCACAGCTTCGGTCATCTACCACAAAAATACAGCGCTTATAAGTTTTATCAGTTACCAGCGGCAGAAGCTCTGTCAGGTTTTTCTCCGAAGAACCTTCGCGTATCATTATGTACATGCCGCGGGCCAGTTTTTCTTTGGCTTCGTCAAGGTGGATACACTCATGGTCAGAGTGTATACCGGCGGAAATATAGGCATTTAAATCCTTGCCCGAAAGACCCGGAGCGTGGCCGTCCAGCACTTTACCCGAAGCGGCTTTAATCTTGTCAAGTACCGAAGGGACACCGAACAGTACCCCGGGAAAATTCATCATTTCTCCCAGTCCGGTTACGTTTGGAAGACACAGCAGCTCCGTCACATCTTTAGAGTTTATTTCAGCTCCGGCAGTTTCCAGATGGGTGGCAGGTACGCAGGAAGGGACTTGTAAAAAAATGTTTAAAGGTAAATCGGCTGAAGCACTCAAGACATAATCAATGCCCTCTTTGCCGCAGACATTACTTATCTCGTGCAGGTCGGTTATCAGGGCGGAAGTACCATGGGCAACTACTGCTCTGGCGTATTGGGAAATATCCAGCATGGAGCTTTCCACATGGGTATGCCCGTTGATAAGTCCGGGGAGAAGATATGCCCCTTTAAGGTCAATCACCCGGTTACCCAGTGTGTAGTTCCCTACACCGGCTATTTGGCCGCCAAACACAGCTACATTTGCCGGTTCTATTTCAGCGTTAAATACGTTTACTACTTTGGCATTTAAAAGCACCAAATCGGCTTTGGCTTCCCCTCTGGCAACTTTTATCAGCTGACTAAGGTTTGTCTGCATCCGGTTGTTCCTCCAGAGCAAATATTTCAGGTAACTGGCGGTGGCATTCGCCCCTGTCCAGTCCGTAACCTACCAGAAATTTATCAGCTACTTCGCAGCCCAGATAGTCTATTTCTACCGGGCAGATTCTGCGGCTGGGTTTACTGAGCAGGGCACACAGCTTTACCGAGTTTGCTTTACGCCTTTTCAGATACTTTAAAAGGTAAGAAATAGTTAACCCCGAATCAACAATATCTTCCACTACCAGTACGTCTTTGCCGGTAATATCCCGCTTCAGGGGGCGGGTCAGGCGTAATTTGCCGCTGCTTTGGGTATTTTGACCGTAACTGGCCAGCCCTACAAATTCCAGTTCAACAGGCATATTAAGGCGGCGTATCAGGTCAGCCATAAAAATAAATGACCCCTTTAGCACGCCTATGACTATCAGTGGTTTATCCTTGTAGCTGCGGTTGATTTCAGCGGCCAAACGTTCAAGATAAACTTCAATATCAGCCTTGGAAATAAAAAGCGAAAGATTCATCCTGTTCATCATCTGGTTGTGATTATAGCCTGCAAATCTCCACCTGTCTAGAAAGCAGGTTATTATTACTTGTATCAGGTGTTTATTATTTAGATCTAACCTTGTGGGGCAAAATACGTTATAGGAAAAGATGACTTGGATTGTTTTAGGGAGGTGTTTAAGGAGTAATTATCCGGGGCAGCGGGATTTCCAAACTTTAGTTCTGTAAATATAAACTGTAAAGCTAAATGGTATGCTTCGGGGAAAAAGAGTGTTATAATTTGCCAACTAAAATTGATAGATAACGAGGATTTTATGAAGTGTCTTAATTGTTCCCGTGATTTTGATGATAATCTGGTAGAATCCGGTTTGCTGTTTTGCCCTTTCTGCGGGGTCGGCCAGCCAAGAGGTTCCCAAAATCCTGACATAAACAATATGACTTTTTGCAGCTGCGGCCAGGGTATCGTGGGAAAAGTGAACTATTGCCCCGGCTGCGGGCAGATGTTAAACCCTGACGCCCCTCCGCTTGAGCACAGCGGCCGTCTTTACAAGAATACGCCCCGTCGTGAATCGTCTGACAAATTGCCGCCGGCGGTTCAGCCAACCTCTGAAGATAACGAATATGAAAATGATGAAGAGTTTGAGTCTGCCGATAAACCACGGGCTTATCGGGATGAGGAAGAGACGCCTCTTCCTGCAAGACATGGAAGACAAGCCTATCCCTATTATGACCAGTATGAAGAACGGCCTCGCAGCCGCATGTCCCGCCGTTATTCTGCAAATGATGATTACTTTGAAGATGAAGAACCTCGCTACCGCAATCCCCGCCGCCCTGCCAGAGCCTACCGCGAAGAACGCAGTTACCGCCCTAACCGTCGGAATGATGTAATGCCGTTATTGGTGGTGCTTTTGATTGCCGGTGTAGGCGTACTGGGTTATGGCATTTATCTTCTGATTCAAAATTTTATCGGCAGTTAACCCATCTTCCTTAATCTAGCCTTAATATTGCTGCTGTATAGTTAGTGCACGTGCAGTCTTGATTATGCCTTTTCACTGCAGACAGAGAAAGGAAACAGATGGTTATTCAAGTGCAAAATCTGGTAAAAGTCTACGGCCCTATACGGGCAGTAGATGGTATCAGTTTTGAGGTCAAAAAAGGTGAAGTCTTCGGTATGCTGGGTCCGAACGGTGCCGGTAAGACTACCACAACCGAAATTATTGAAGGTTTGCGTGATGCCGATTCCGGCAATATCACTGTGATGGGTATGGATGTACGCAAACAACGTGAACAGATTAAACAGCTTATCGGCATCCAGCTTCAGGCTCCGGCTCTTTTGCCGCTGTTAAATGTAGAAGAAATATTAAAACTTTTCACCTCTTTCTACCGTAATTCTCTGCCGGTTGATAAACTATTGGAAATGGTAGCGCTGACCGAAAGCCGCAAGGTACTTTCTAAGAATCTCTCCGGCGGTCAGCAGCAGCGCTTATCGGTAGCTATGGCTATGGTCAATAACCCGGAGATTACCTTTCTGGACGAACCCACCACCGGGCTTGACCCTCAGGCCAGACGGGGTTTGTGGTCGGTTATTGAAGAGCTGCGCGCACAGGGTAAAACAGTCTTCCTCACCACCCATTATATGGACGAAGCAGAACGGCTTTGTGACCGGATTGCGGTAGTAGACCATGGCAAGATTATTGCTTTGGATACACCTAAAAAACTTATCTCAGGCAACTTTAAAGAAAGCGCCATTGAGTTTGAAATGGAACCTGTGCCCTCCGGTGAACTTCTGGGGTCTTTTCCGTGTGTGACCAGTGCTTCGGTAGAAGGTTTTGAGGTGATTTTATATTCGGCTGATGTCCCGAAAACTATGGGCGCCATACTGGATTATGCGGAGAAAAACAAGGGCAATACCGAACTGCGTAATCTGCATGTCCGCCAGGCCACCCTGGAAGACGTATTCTTGAAACTGACCGGCAGGAAGATAAGAGAATGAACTCATTTTTAAATATGCTAAATGCCAATTTCAAGCAATTTCTCCGGGACAAGACTGCTTTGTTTTTTACCCTGGCTTTCCCGGTACTCTTTATCATTATGTTCGGGTTGGTTTTCAGCGGTACAGACAAGATTAATTATGATGTTGCCCTGGTAAACGAAGACGATTCGCAGATAAGTCAGGGTATAGTTCAGGCTTTCAGTCAGGTAAGCATATTTTCAGTCCAAGATAACCCGCGGGATGAAAGTCTGCAGCTTCTTGCAGACGGTAAACTCAAGGCGGTTATAATATTGCCTGAGGGTTTGGGGCAGGCGGCTCTGTCCGGGCAAACTACCGATGTGCAGGTCTATTATGATGGTTCTCAAACCAGCGTAAATCAGATTGTTTTGCCGGTGGTCAAGGAGATACTTCAGAGTATAAACCGTGAGATAACCCAGACTCCTGTTTTGTTTCAGATAACCGAAGAGACTATCCAAACCAAAGATATGAGCATGATGAGTTTCTTTATCCCCGGTGTGCTGGCCATGTCTATCATGTTCCTGGGAATTTATTCGGCTATGCCGCTTATTCAGCAGCGGGAAAAGAAGATTTTGAAACGGTTGGGTGCTTCCCCTATTTCTCGCTCCACTATTATATTCAGCCAGGTGGTGCTCAGGCTGGGGCTGGCTGTGCTTCAGACCGTTATCATTATAGTCATCGGGCAGCTTATGTTCGGCGTTGAGATTTTAGGCAACTGGTGGCTGCTGTTAGGGCTGGTGATGCTGGGAACGCTGTCATTTATCAGTTTGGGGTTTCTGGTCGCTTCACTGGCCAAGACCGAAGAGGGTGCTATGCCCATTGTGCAGCTTATTCAGTTCCCCATGATGTTCCTTTCCGGCATTTTCTTTCCGCTGGAATATATGCCGGATTTCATGCGCCCGGTGGTAAATGCTTTACCGCTGACCTATTTGGGTGATGCCTTTAGACAGGTAATGGTAGATGGAGCTCCCGCTTTCCCGCTGGGGGTTGATTTGCTGGTAGTCACAGGCTGGCTGGTAGTCTGTATGGCTATCTCAGTCCGCTTTTTCCGCTGGGAATGACCAGTTTTTGCGAATAATAAAACTAAAGGCCGGGAATTAAACCCGGCCTTTGTTATTTATGGGTAGTTTTGGGGGGTGTTTTATAAAACCAGCATGGCATCACCAAAACTGTAAAAACGGTAATGCTCATGTATAGCTTTTTCATAAGCTTTTTTTAGAAATGGCCAGCCGGCAAAAGCGGCTGTCAGCATAAGGGGGGTGGAACGGGGCAGATGAAAGTTCGTAATAAAACAGTCAACCACTCTAAATTTATACCCGGGCAAGATAAATAAATCCGCCCAGCCCGAATATGGTTCAATAATCCCGTTCTGACTTAGACTGGAAGCCTGCTCCACCAGTCTGGTGGCCGAAGTACCCACACAAAATACCCGTTTGCCGTTTGCCTTGGCCTGGCAGATAGTCGCGGCAGTTTCCGCACTTAGTATTCCGTATTCGCGGTGGATTATATGGTCATTTGGGTCTTCCTCTTTCACAGGTCGGAAGGTATCTAGTCCTATATGCAGAGTTACATAGGTGCAGATTACGCCTATCTCGCTCAAACATTTTAACAAATCTGTGGTGAAATGAAGCCCTGCGGTGGGGGCAGCTACACTGCCGTTAGTCAGTGCGTAAACTGTCTGGTAGCGTTCCGGGTCTGAAACTGGCGTGTGAATATATGGCGGCAAGGGTACTTCGCCCAGTTTCATAAGGTGTGTTTCATCTGAAAAACGCAGAAGTTTTATGCCGTCATCTTTATCTGCCAGCACTTCCGCTTGGGTAGACGTTTCTTCACCGTGCTGATGTATATCAATAATTGTTCCGGGTTTGGTGCGTTTGCCGGGTTTTAAAAGGGCTTCCCAGCAATTATCCCCGTCACGTTTCAACAGAAGTATCTCAATCTTAGCGGCAGTATCCCGTTTGATTCCCTTTATGCGGGCTGGCAGTACCCTGCTGTTATTCATTACCAGCACATCTCCCGGTTTGAAGTACTCGGTTATCTCCCCAAAGATACGGCTGGTAAGTTCTCCTCTTTGGCGGTTTAAAACAAGTAAACGCGAACTGTCACGCGGTTCTGCAGGTTTCTGGGCAATATATTCCTGCGGCAGGTTGTAATCAAAATCGCTGGTTTTCATGAATCCTCAAATATATATATACGGCGAGAGCCTGTTTTAACTACTTGTAAGTATATCTGGCAGAGATTGTTTAATCAATTTTAGGTAAACGAAACTTTCTTTGAGGATAGGTCATGCAGGTTTGCCCGGTTTTTAAGGGTATGCTAAACTCATCTTTGTTATGAGAATACTTGTAAGCAATGATGACGGTATTTATTCATCAGGCCTGTGGGCTTTGGTGAAGCGGCTTAAAGAAGTTGGCGAAGTGATAGTGGTAGCGCCTGACCGTGAGCAGAGTGCTACCGGTACTCAGGTAACCCTGCGCCAACCCCTCAGAGTACAGAAAACCCACCCGCTTATTTCGGGGATTGAGGCCTATTCGGTAGAGGGCAGCCCCTGTGACTGTGTAATATTGGGTCTGGCCAAACTGATAGCCGAACCGGTGGATTTAGTGGTTTCAGGTATAAATCATGGCTTGAATCTGGGAGATGATGTGCTTATTTCAGGTACAGTAGGTGCTGCCCTGCAGGGTTATTTGCGTAGTATACCTTCCATAGCTATCTCTATACCCGTTACTACTGAGGAACCTGCAAATTTGGATAGTGCCGCCTGTATTACCATGGAAGTAGCGCGCAGGATAAAAAATGGAGATATTGCAAGGAATTCTTTTCTGAATATAAATATTCCAGACCTGCCTCTTTCACGCATAAATGAATTACGGGTTACTCCGCTTGCGCATAAAACCCATATAGAAACAGTTGAAGAGGGACATGACGGCAGGAAACGGTATTTCTGGCTCAGACGCCGCCAGTTAAGCCTCGCAGATAATCAGAAAACTGATATCTGGGCTATAGAGAACGGGTATATTTCTATAAGCGCTTTGCACGAAAGACTTTTTCAACAGCCCTCTTTTACCCTTGAGGATGCCGAGACCAGCGGAATACTTAAAGCCGCTAAAGATTGCCAGGAGAGAGTTTAGGTTTATATATTCTTCATTATGCCTGGTAGGTTCTTCAGCCGTTATCAGATGCCTCAAATACTCTTTCGCTTGACCGGATATGCCATGTGGTATATCATTTTAGGGTAACATTTTGAAAACTGGGGTACGGATATGAATAAAACTTCGAACGGCAAGTTTTTACGGGGTGTAATGCTTTCTTCGCCTGTGCTTGTGATTGCGGCTGTAAGCATAATATTTTCAATCTCTGTCGCTCTGGAAGGCAAAATAGACAGTTCTCCTACCGGAAATACTGATAGCACTGATCAGGTTACCAACCCTATTACTGATAATTCAACTGATGCTACGGTTGACCTGACAATAACAGCTGAGACATTGTATTCCCATTATGTAGATCCCGGTGAAACCAATCCTGACCAGTATTATAAGAGCAAAAATATAAAAGTCACAGGCAAAGTGGCAGGTTTTGTTTACGGAACCACTGCTAATAGTTGCTGGATATCCCTTAAGACTGATCAGAGTAACGGGGCAAATGTAGTTTGTTACTTTGGGAATTATGTGATTAAACCGGGTGCGGATATTTCAATCGGTATGGATATTGAAATTACCGGAACATGTATGGGTTTAACAAATGGCAGGATTACGCTTATTAACTCATTCACTGAGGATGTCCAATTGATACCTTATGATCATAATCTGGAAGCTTAATAGCCTATATGCCACTGACCATAAACGGCAGTGAGCCTTTAAAACTTCAAATTAAATATATCCCCGCTTGGATCGCAAAACGGCCGAGACGGTAAATAAAAAAATTTTTAGATGCCTTCTTCGGTCTGCCGGGGAGGGCATCTATCATTATGGGAGAAGTACTTGTGCAGAATATAGGTTTTATAGGGGCAGGCAGAGTGGGTAGCACTTTGGCTTTGGGATTATCCCAAAGAGGCTATTTGATTTCGGGCATTGCCAGCCGCACACCTGGACCTGCGGAAAAGCTTTGCCAGAAACTCTGTGCTGCTAAATTTTGCCTGCAATCGCAGGAAGTGGCTGATACCACTGATATTGTATTTATCACTACCCCGGATGACGCTATTGCCGAAGTTTGCCGCAGTACTGGCTGGCATCCCGGTAAATATGTAATTCACTGCTCAGGGGCTTATTCGGCTGATTTGTTGCAGTCCGCTAAAGATTTCGGTGCGTATACGGGAGTATTGCACCCGCTTCAAAGCTTCAATTTGCAGGCAGACCCTGTAAAAAATCTTGAGGGTATTACCTATGCGCTGGAGGGTGATGACCAGACTTTGTCTGTGCTTAAGGATATGGTAAAGGCGCTTGGCGGAAAATGGATAGTCCTTAAACCGGCAGATAAGCCAAGTTATCATCTGGCAGCAGTTATGGCGTCTAATTATCTGGTCACCCTTATGAAAATGGCTGCTCAGCTTTGGCAGACTTTCGGTGTGCCTGAAGACCGGGCCATTAAAGCCCTGATGCCGCTGGTGCGCGGCACTCTTTCCAATATAGAAAAAGCTGGTGTAACCGATGCCCTATCCGGACCTATAGACAGAGGAGATTACGGGACGGTTTTAAAACATATGGCAAATCTTGCAAATACTGCCCCTGAATTACTGCCTGTCTATAAAGAACTAGGCAGGCAGACCGTGAAAATAGCACTTGATAAGGAAAATCCCAATCTGGCTGGCATAGAAAAAGTATCCGCGATACTGGCAAATTAAGGAGACATATACAGTGAGAATCATGCTCAAAAGCAAAATCCACCGGGCTACCATTACCGATGCCTGCATAGATTATGAAGGCAGTATTACCATTGATAAAAACCTTATGCAGGTGGCCAACTTGCTGCCCTATGAACAGGTGCATGTGGTAAATGTAAATAACGGAACGCGGCTGGAGACCTATGTTATAGAGGGCCCGGCTGGTAGCGGGCAGATATGTTTAAACGGGGCAGCTGCCCGTATGGGAATGAAGGGTGATAAAGTAATTATACTGGGCTACAGCCTGATAACTGAAGAAGATACCCTTACCCACCAGCCGAATCTGGTATATGTAGATGGGCTTAACCGCATAACCAAAGTAAAAAACGGGGTTGCCAGCCAGAATTTAGAGGTATAAATATGCGTACCACTATTAGCCAACTCAAAGAAATGAAACAGAACAAGCAGAAAATAGCGGTGCTGACTGCATATGACTATCCCACTGCCCAAATACTGGATAAAGCCGGTATTCCGGCCATACTGGTAGGTGATAGTCTGGGTATGGTGGTACTTGGGTATGATTCTACAGTAAGCGTTACTATGGACGATATGCTGCACCATTTGAAAGCCGTAGTCAGGGGCAGTCAAAAGGCCATGGTCATAGCAGATATGCCCTTTATGACTTATCACTTAAGTCCGGAACAGGCACTCCTGAACGCAGGGCGTTTTATGCAGGAAGGCGGTGCTCAGGCAGTCAAACTGGAAGGCGGGGTAAATGTGGCTGACAAGGTTAAACGTATAGTTGACTGCGGCATTCCCGTTATGGGGCATATAGGGCTGACTCCCCAGTCCGTTAACCAGCTAAGCGGGTTTAAAGTGCAGGGGAAAACTCTGACAGCTGCTTTAGCCCTGCTAGAAGATGCCAGGGCTCTGGAAAAAGCTGGGGCTTTTGCTATAGTGCTGGAAACTATGCCGGCTGAGCTGGCAGCTATGATTACCGCTGCCGTTTCCATACCTACCATAGGCATAGGGGCAGGTGAAAGTTGTGACGGCCAGGTGCAGGTGGTATCCGATATGTTGGGTATGTTTACTGATTTTGTACCTAAACATACCAAAAAATATGCTGATTTAAACAGTATTATCTCAAAAGCTGTATCCGAGTATGTCACTGAGGTTGCAAAAGGTGAATTTCCCACTTTGAAAGAAAGCTTCACCCTTGATAAAAAGGTATTGGAGGAACTGAAAAAGTGCGTATCATCAGAACAGTAGCCGAGATGCAAAAACTGCACCGTGAAATCTGCGGGCCGGTTGGCCTGGTGCCGACTATGGGCTATCTGCACGAAGGGCATTTATCACTGATTAGAGCCTCTAAAAAACAGGATATAAATACTATAGCTAGTATCTTTGTTAATCCCACCCAGTTCGGGCCGCATGAGGATTTTAAAAAGTACCCTCGTGACGAAAAACGGGATATGGCCATGCTGGAAAATGCCGATGTGGATTATGTCTTTGCCCCGTCTGTTGAGGAAATGTATCCGTCAGGCTTTGATTCATGGGTAGAGCCGGGTGTTTTACAAGAACGTCTGGAAGGGGCTGTACGTCCGGGGCATTTCCGCGGGGTGTGCACCGTAGTCGCCAAGCTGTTTACGATAATCCGCCCTGACAGAGCCTATTTCGGACAGAAAGATTACCAGCAGTACCTAATAATAAAAAAAATGGCCTCAGACCTTAATCTGGACGTATCAGTGGAAATGCTTCCCATAGTGCGTGAGAATGATGGTCTGGCACTAAGCAGCCGTAACACCTATCTTTCTGCTTCAGAACGGCAGGCGGCTTTGGTGCTTTACCGTTCCCTGCTGACGGCCAAGAGTTTGTTCGATGAAAAAGAGTACAGTGCAGAGGTTATCCGCAGGAAAATGACTGATATAATCCGGCATGAATCTATGGCTGAAATAGATTATGTCAGTTTGTCAGACCGAGATACTCTTTGTGAGATGGATAAAGTATCTGACAATACTATCGCTCTGGTAGCTGCCAGATTTGGTAAAACCCGCCTGATAGACAATATGTTTTTGGCTTAACTTAACACAGGTGTTTTCGTTGATGGTTCTTTGATAAATACCAGCAAACCAATCACCGCGAGTAAAGCCATTGCCGCCCCGAAGTAAAAGGGTGCTGCCGAACCTATAGTGTCCCATAGAATACCCGCAATAAGGCTGGCCGGCAGCAAAGTCAGCCCGACTACACCCTGATACAAGCCATAGGCGGTTCCCCTCTTATCAGAGGGTATCATATCAGCCACAAAAGCCTTTGCAACTCCCTCCACAATTCCGTAGTATAACCCGTAACAGCCAAATAGTATCCAGATGCCAGTCTGGCTTTGAGTAACAGCGAAACCCAAATACACCAGCGCGTAAAACAACCAACCCATGGCTATCACTTTCCTCCGCCCTATTTTGTCTGAAAGCATGCCGGCAGGCAGTGAAACCAGACTGTAAGTTATGTTAAATACTACCAGCATCAGGCTTATTCCCAATACCGAAACACTCATATCCTGTGCGCGCAGAATTACGAAATAATCACTGGAATTGCCCAGAGTAAATAAAAACATGACTAATAGAAATAACTTGAAGCGGCTGTCCATGTCTGAAAATAGATGGCGGAAATTGAAGCGAATCCTTTCACCTACGGGCTTGGTGGTTTGAGTGCGGCGTTTTTCTTTAACAAATACAGCCAGTACCACCACTGCCAGAAAAGCCGGAATTATGCCCCACCATACCAGTGTCCTGTATGTTTCCGGTGCCAGTGTCAGGCTGCCGCTTTGGGTGAAATATATGACCGCCGCCGCAATACCCAAACCCAAAGTTGCTCCCAGGCTATCCATAGCCTTGTGCAAACCAAAGCTGCGGCCTCGTTCATACACTTCAACCGAATTGGCAATCAAGGCGTCTCTGGGTGAAGATCTGACCCCTTTGCCCACTCTATCTGCAAAACGGACACCGGTTACTACTCCCCAGCTGTTTGCCAGAAGCATAAACGGCTTTGAAAGTGCAGAAAATCCGTAACCGAATAGTGCCAGGCTTTTACAACGGTTAATCTTGTCGCTTAGATATCCGCTAAAAATTTTAAAAATTGCTTCCGTAGAGTCTGAAAGTCCTCCCACAAAACCGATTATGGTGGTAGTTGCTCCCAGTACGTTAGCCAGAAAAAGAGGTACAAGAGTAAAAATAATCTCACTGGAGATATCGGTAAGAAAACTTACCAGCCCCAGAAAAAATACGTTAGGTGCGAAACCCATGATTTTTCTTTCAGAAGCCGCAGGGTTTGTTTTTTGTATCATTATGCCAGTACCTCGTCTACCAGTTCTCTTATCTGTTTGCGGCACTCATTAAGCATTTCAGAGCCTTTGGGGGTGGTTCGGTAATACCGCCGCTGTTTGCCCTGTTCTACTTTTGGGAAACTTTCCAGATAGCCTTCTTCCTGCAGTCTATGCAGCAGCGGATAGAGGGTGCCGGCAGTAATTGTATAACCATGCCGGCCTAGTTCGCGGGCTATTTCTGCCCCGAATATTGGCTCAGTTTGGGCGTGATATAATACGTGTATGCGTATAAATCCCAGGAAAAATTCGCGGTCAACCATTATATCGCCTTGCAATATCAGTATGCGATATAATATGCGTATTATTCTAATCTTGCAAGATAAAGAGAGCCTTAGAACCGGCTAAAATTCTTGACACCTTTAACGCTTAAGGCTACAATACTACATGTTTTTGCCGAGGTAGCTCAGCCGGTAGAGCAGCGGACTGAAAATCCGCGTGTCCCCAGTTCGATCCTGGGCCTCGGCACCATTTGATGTCGGTATTATAGTTGCTTAAAATAGCTTTAATCAGCGAACGTAGCCAGCAAAAGTAATCTTAAACCGGCCGAAGTGGCGGAATGGCAGACGCGGCAGTCTCAAACACTGCTGGGGGTAAACCTCGTGTCGGTTCGAGTCCGACCTTCGGCACCATGAGGACTTGAAAGATTTACTTTTAGGCTATGGCGAGTTGTGTAGTGGTAGCACAGAGGACTTTGAATCCTTATGCCCAGGTTCGAATCCTGGCTCGCCAGCCAAATAAAACGTTCCCGAGTAGCTCAGTGGTAGAGCGGGCGGCTGTTAACCGCTTGGTCGTAGGTTCGAGTCCTACCTCGGGAGCCAAGTTTATCAATACACAGAACTTCCTCTGTAGTGGTTAACCCATTTATCGGTAATGGCATGGTATAGTCAATTACTACATGGGGTTCATTCAATTCAATCCTCTTAACGAAAGATCTCAAGAAAGATTTCTGCTCGATAAAAGAACTGCTAGCAAGAAGTGCTTTCATACTTGATACGTATTCTTGTATCGTTTTTATATTCAGTGATTGAGGAGACTCCTCATTCATCTCATCTAAAAGACCGTTTCGTTTCTCTTCAAGTTCTATTTGTTGAGACCTGAGTTCTTTTATGCGAGGTGCCAAATCTTCAAGGTCAATTTTTCCTGTTTCAAGAGCTGCATAGAGTTTGCTCAATTTACTTTTAACCTGCCCTAACTGTTGTCCGACCTCGCTAAGCTGTTCCTCAAAGTATCCACTATTCTTTACTAGCTCTTCGTTAACAAGCTGAACTAGTTGTTTGATATTCTCATCGGTGAGGATATTCTCTCTGATTCGTTCTAGAACAAAGCTTTCGAGTTTGTCTTTACTCATCAATCGACAATTACAGACTTCCTTTCCTTTTTTCTGGTGCTGGACGCAATCGTAGTAGAAATATTTCCCTGATTTAGCCCAGCATCCGCTCATGGCAGCCCCACACTTTCCGCAATGCAATAAGCCGCTTAAAAGATATTGACTGGAGATAGTTCGAGGATGTTGAGAGACCGGGCGTCTCCTCGTGAGAAGCTGCTGAACTCGTCCAAAATCTTCAGTTGAAACGACAGCCTCATGACAATTTGGAACTCGGATGATATCATTAGATGCTGCCTTACGTGAATTTCCATAACCATTATTCCTAAATCTCCAGACAAGTGCACCGGTATAGACTTCGTTCCTCAAGATGTGGTTGATAGCTGTCGTACTGAATTGCTTGCCTGACTTTGTTCTAGTACCCGCAGCATTTAAGGATTTAGTTATTTCTTTTCCACCTAGACCGCCCACTGCCATTTCAAAAATCTTCTTAACAACGTTAGCTTCATTTTCATCGGGTATCAGTTTTGTCTTATCGGCCATTCCTATCTTTACTTTTGTTCTCTTGTAACCGAAGGGAGTAAATCCACCATTATAGAACCCCCTGCTAGCATTTTCTTTCATTCCCCTTACAGTATCCTGAGAAAGGTTTATCGAATAAAATTCATCTATGACTTCTATAATGCCTTCAAGTAGATGCCCTGCCGGGCTTTCATCTACCTGTTCATTTATAGAAATTACCGAGATACCTCGTTTTCTAAGCAACGACTTATAGAGGATAGAGTCTTCGCGATTCCTGGCAAACCTAGAAAGTTTCCATACCAGAATGGTATCAAAAGGCTTTTCCTTTTTCTTTGCCATAGCTATCATTTCTTTGAAGGCAGGACGGTTTGCAGTGCGAGCACTTTCGGCTTCATCTACATACTCAACTACTACGTCCCATCCACGTTCTAATGCATATTTTCTTAAAGCTTTTATCTGGGCAGGTATCGATAGGTCTTTTTCAGCTTGCCTTTCGGAAGATACCCTAGCATAAATAGCAGCCTTTCCAAGATTATTAACCATATCTGCCTCCAATTTAACTGTCATAAGTGTCGATGGAATTCTTCTATTATGGTCGGACTTATCCGCTCGATTTGCGGAACGAGTAAGTTCCTATTATTTCCAAGCAAAACCACCAATGCTACTTTGGATAGAGATCCTCGAATAACTAAAGGTGCAGCGATAGCTGTAAGTCCATCATCGTCTCTGCTATCGAAGATGGTGATTCGGCTGACCAGGTATGGTTTTTTCGTTTTAAGTACCATATCAACGATAGAGCCAGGAAGAACTGCCCTCCCTTTCCTTGGGAATAATCCATCCGCTCCACAAATATTAGCTTCAGGATCATTGTTATTGGCACTCCCAGTCCAATAGCTTAACGTCCAATTATCCACCTCGGGACCCTGCTCATAAAGGGCGCTATATAGAAAAACACTTCCTTGAAGCACCTCTCCCATTCGGAGAAGCACCTGGGAGCAGCTCTTTGAATATAGCTTTGAAAGAGCGATAACGTCAAACCCGGTCTCGTAGACTTTATTCCGGAATTCATCAGTTGGCAACAAGACAGCCGTAGCAAACTTGTTAGCAGCTAAGTGTACTGCGTTCGTCCTCAAGGGACTGTAGTCAGTGCACAACTCGGCAAAAACCGGCTCTATCATCTCTCTGAACTCATGAAGAACCGTGTTTTCGATGCCACTTTTTGTGTCGCCCTTTTTGTAGTAGATGTTTCTCTTATCTTCAAAGACATCATGGTAGCCTCTAATATTTTGCGGCAGCTTCTTGCTATCGACTCCATTTACATAGATGCCGCAAGCTGAGGCAATGGCTCTAAGTGTTCTGATATCTAAAGGTAAATCCCGCAAGTATATCTTACGGAACTCCTGGGCCTTTTCTTCCTCTGAAGCATTCGAGGGCGAGCCGTATTTATTTACAATGTACTCACAAAAATAGCGCAGGTCGCTGAAACTTTTCAAAAAGTTATCCTCCAGGCAAAAGCTTCTTACCGGTTGCCTTCTCGTACATCTCCACGATAAAACGCTTGACATCGGTAGTAAGCCCACCCTTGATGCGGGTACCGGATTTATACCTGGGATCATTCATTACGTAGTTGAAAGCCATCTCAATTTCATCATTCTCGCTTATAGAGACGTCTTCATCTTTCAGGTACCCGGCAGCCTTGAGTAGATCCCTCACCGGTACGTCATAGACGGGAGCGAGCTTCTTCAGGATATCTGCGCCCGGTATAGGTCGTTGGCCACGCTCGATGAGTCCTAAGTATGAGTTCGAGACGCCGGACTGCTGCTCAACTTCCCGCAGTGATAGCCTCTTCTCAACCCTCAGGGTACGGAGATATTCACCGAAGTTCTCCACCATAGCTCCTCACCTCCTTTTAAAAGATAATAGCACTTTTTGTATACCAAGTCAAACACTAATGACACCATTATGCTATCTACAGTGACAAAATTCTATTGACAGACTATGGATAGCCTTTGGTATACTACAGAAAGCGTAATGAGTTCTGAGGTATCTCAATGGTTAAGGTAAAGTTGAACCGAATTGCTTTTGAGGTTGCCATGTCGAGGAAAAACCTCTCCCAGCGTGATCTCGCAGAGAAGATAGGATTTTCCCGCAGTCACTTGTCTCACATAATCAACGGGAGACGAGAGCCCTCGCCGGTTTTAAGACGCCTTATCCTGGAGCATTTACCCGAATACACGTTCGATGATCTTTTCAGCATCGAGGAGAACGGTAGTAATGCCCGAACCGAAGATTAACGATTTCGAAAGCGGGCTAAGGATACTAGCGCGGATGATTGCGCGAGCCTATCTAAAGGATCTGGCACAAAAATCAAATCAGCATAATGCGTCAGAGGAAAAGAAGGAGGAAAACGATGCCAATCAAAGGTGTGACCGGAGTGGTGAGGCTTCCCCGCCTGGGAAAAGTAAGGCTGGGAGTAAAGAAGGAAAATGCTAGCGGAATATCTTACCCCTGCCCGACTGATCATTTTGTCTGCCCGGAAGAGGTCAAGAAGGTCTTTGGGGAAAAGCCTAAGGAACTGCGAATCATGTTTCCAACCGATGACCAGACCCAGTGGGCTAGCCAGTATTTAAGATGTTACTCGGCATCGAGAGGGCTTGTTTGCCGCGGTGACGGTGAAACGGCAGTAGCCAAGATTGACACACGCACCGGTGAGATTGCTAATAGGGAATCTGTTGAGACGGAAATGAAGGAAATCACCTGTAATCCGGCCAAGTGTACCTTCTATCAAGTAGCACGGTGCCGCCGAGTGATGAACCTACAATTCCTTTTGCCTGACTGTCCCGGCTTCGGCGTTTACCAGCTCGATACGAGCTCTTTTTATTCTATTGTAAATGTTAATTCCAGCCTTGAACTGATTCGCGGTACCTGCGGCCGACTGTCTATGATTCCGCTATCACTGAAGCTTGTGGAACAGGAAGTACAGCCTGAAGGAAAGAAAAAGACTGTCCGGGTGCTCAGTATGACAGCGCCGTTTTCACTGGTTGAAATCCAGAGATATGCCCAGATACCTCCCGGACAGGTACTTCTTTTACCTCCGCCCGACAATGAAGCACCTGATGATCTTTTTCCGGACGAAATCCTGGGTAAAGAAGAACCTGCGAAGACAATTTTGGGTTCGGACAAAGATTTAATGCTGCTCTGGGACCGTGTCAAGAGTAAGGTCTGGCAAATGAACATGCAGGATTACCAGGTATCAAATTGGTTTCAAAAGAACTGTAACCTTGATGTCCATATAACCGACTTTGATCTTTTGACACCTCCGAACAGGATTAAGGCCGAATACCTGGAAAACTTCTTGAAGACCCTGGAACGATATACAGATCGCAGCTAGAACACAGGACTCTAATCACCTCGTAGATAAGTGTTCCTGAAGGATTGCCATGACTGAACTTGTTTTTTCAGAAGCTGTCCCGCAACTCCTGGCTGAGCATCTTACTCATCTAAGTGAAGGAAGCGGTATCAGTCTCGATGTTATCAAAGAAAGAGGATACCGGAGCATACTCGGTAAAGACGAGCTTGCCAAAGCGGGGTTTACCTCGTCTCAGCAGCGAACTGCCGGTATCCTCATTCCCCTGTGGGGAGTTGATGGAGGGCAAGTAGGCTGCCAGTACCGCCCGGATAATCCCAGATTGGACTCACGGCAACGGCCGGTAAAATACGAGTCTCCGGTAGGGTCCTCCAATCACCTGGATTGCCCACCTCGCTGCAAACAGATGCTCGGCGACCCAAAGACGCCACTGTGGATAACTGAAGGCTCCAAGAAAGCTGATGCCCTGGCTACACATGGTGCCTGCGTGATTTCACTCACCGGTGTCTGGGGTTTCAAGGGCAAAAATGAGTTCGGTGCTATTACTATACTTTCGGACTGGGACCGCATTGCCATCAAAGACAGGTTAGTCTATCTCGCCTTCGACTCTGACATTGTCTCAAAGGAGATGGTGCGAAAAGCTCTCGAACACCTGGGCGAACACCTCAACCGCAAAGGCGCCACTATCCTGGTCGTTTATCTTCCTCAAGAAGGTAACCAGAAAGTCGGCATCGATGACTATCTACTTAACCACACACTGGAAGAAGCCCGGAAACTAGCGACTGATTTCAAGATTGATGATACCGCGAGCAGAGAGCGATTTGTCCCGGGCTTTGTCCTGCATGACGGTACCGTAGGCGAAATGGTAGTGAGCAAAGAGGATGAGCGTGCCTTTATCATTGTCGTCAATGGCTCGGTGCGCAAGGTCTTTCGTTACGAGACACCCAAGGCTATTTATCTGCCTACCGACGATCCCCTGGTAACCGAGGTCGTCCACTTCGCCACGACAGCTACCCCTTATGATTCACAGGCGCGTTTGTTTGAAGAGATACGGAGTTTTGTTCACAAATATCTCGAACTACCGGCTGACTTCGAGGAAATCTCTTCCCTCTACGTTCTTCTCACCTGGGTATATGAGTTTGCCCCTTCCATACCATACCTCCGGGTAATCGGCGACTGGGGTACCGGTAAGACACGGTTTCTACAGGTGGTAGGCAGCATCTGCTTTCGACCGACATTCGCTTCTGGAGCGACCACGCCGGCGCCAATCTTCCGTATCCTGGAGCAGTTCCGGGGGACACTGGTGCTAGATGAAGCGGACTTCAAAGACTCCTCCTCCTGGATGGAAATGGTCAAACTCTTAAACAATGGCTACCGCCCCGGTATGCCGGTGCTCAGGGCAGATAAAGAAAACGGCAAATGGTTCCCGCGGGCCTACCAGGTATTTGGCCCGAAACTTATCGCTACCCGCTTCCCTTTCAAGGACGAGGCGCTGGAAAGCAGATGTTTGACTTCGGAGATGATGTCGCTGACGAGGGATGATATTCCTAGGGTATTACCACCCTCTTTTGATAAAGAGATAGATGACCTACGGGCGAAACTATTGACCTTCCGGCTGGCCAACCTGATTAAGCTCAAGGGTAAAACCTTCGGTAATGACCTGCTGGAACCTAATCTTCAGCCTCGTTTACAGGAGATACTCATACCGCTCAAAGCGATGCTTAATGGCGACCGCTCCATGGTCGAAGCAATCACCGGCTTCGTTCACCGTCTCCAGGATAGTCTCTTTATAAGAAGAAGGGAGAGCGCCCCGGGTAGAGTATTGGCGGCGCTGATGGAGCTTCATGAAGAAGGCAAAGAGCTGACATCTGAAAACGTGGCCAGGAAAGCCAACGAAACGGACGATGAAGTTGAGCAGCTCAGTGCGGAAAAAGTTGGCAGAATGACGAAGCGATTGGGCTTTGCCAAAGAGCGGACTGGAAAGTCACGGCAACGCCTTATCTGCTGGGATGAGACCCGGGTTACCAAACTTATAGGGTCATACGGTTTACAGATGGCGCTTCCATTATCCCAGGAAAAACCGTCCGAACCGTCCTTACTGTCCGCTTTAGCTACAAAACAGGCGGACAGTAATAAAGAGGGCTCCGTATACCGTCCGCCATACTGTCCGCCAATAACTGAAGCTGACTCAAGCGTGGGGGCGGACAGTAGGACAGAGCGGACAGTAACTGACGATAGATTAACAAAGGAGGCAAGTGGCGGTGAGTAAAAAGAAAAAGAGGACGCTCTATGAATGTGCTCACGCACGGGTGAGAAACGAAAGAATTTGCTGTGATAAAGAATACCCTTTATCACAGGTATCCGTAGACGGCAGCCTGGATATCCAGCACCTCGCGGAAGGAAAACCGTTAGCGCCCAAAATTTGCCAGCAATGCATCAGCTTCGATCGGATTGGACCGCCCGTGCCCGAAGAGGAAAGAGGCTGGCTCAAGATAAAGGAGGCAGTAAAACATGACAGGAATCATCGGCAAACTTTACGAGAAGTTATGGCGTAAGGTCGGCGGCAAGCCATGGACGGAAATAGTTCGGGAAGACCAGAAGGTTTCACCTTTGGTGTACCTGCTCATCTTCCTGGGGCTGGGAATTCTGGTGGCCAGATTGGCAGGTAAAAACTGGTGGCAGCTACTGGTCGGGTTTTTACTCGGAATAATTTGCGGACACTTCTGGTGGTAAAGCCGTGGAAGACCAGGTAAAGAAAGCCCAAAAGAGGATGACGGAAGCAACAGCAGAAATGATGTCAGGGTGGTTAAGCCAAATGTTGCAAGGTATGTGTAACGACCCGGTATTGGGAGAGCTTTGGTCGGCCATGAAGATGGATTGTCAATCTACCCATCATGCCGGCATTGATTCCTACCAGGTACTCGGATTAGACAAAGCTGTCGCCGATGATCAGGTTAAGAAACGGTACCGGGAGCTGGTAGTAAGGCTACATCCCGATACTGCCGGAGTAAAGGGAACCGAGTTTCTCTTCCAGCTCGTAACGGCAGCTTATCAGCAAATCTCAAAAGAAAGGGGGTGGCGATGATGAAAGAAGGCGACATGGAGCTACTTACCGAGATAGCCAGGTTTGAGGCATCGGTGGACATGGAGAAAGAGTACCGGATTGGCTGGTCGTGGCGCCATGTAAGAATCTGGCCGGCAACGCTCAGCAGGTTATTCAAGGACGGCTACCTGGATAATGTCTTTCGTTCCAACTCCTTTACGGGGTACAAGCTCACTGACAAAGCTAAGGCTCTTATTTCAGCCAACCAGCAAGTGGACTCTGGCGAACCTCCACCAACAACTCCTGTGAACCTTGCTGATGACCTCTTTACGGATATTATCGGTCATGAGGACGTCAAGGCTTTGCTTAAAGCAACCCTCCTAGCAGAAAAGCCGGTGCACGTCATGTTAACAGGACCACCCGCCCTGGCCAAGACTCTTTTCCTATGGGACATCGAGCAGACCTTTGGCGAGCGAGCCATCTGGCTGGTCGGTTCAGCTACTTCCAAGGCGGGATTGTGGGACCTCGTCGCCGAAAGAGAACCGAAGATTCTCTTGATTGATGAGATGGACAAGATGAATGCCGTTGATATGGCAGCTTTACTGACGATGATGGAAGGCGGCAGGTTGGTCAGAGCTAAGAGAGGGAGAGAACTCGATATCAACAATCCCCTCAAAGTTATTGCTGCTAGCAACCGGCTGGAGAAACTGTCACCGGAGCTGCGTTCCCGATTCGCTATCCGTAAGCTCAATGCCTATGGCCGCAGCGAATTCTTGACTGTAGTGAAAGGTGTATTGGTACGTAAAGAAGGCTTGTCCAACGATATAGCGGAAGAGATTGCCAGGAAACTCGACGGTCGGAGTCAGGATGTCAGGGACGCTATCCGTATCGCCCGGCTGGCACCGCAGGTCGGTGTGGATAGAGCAATCAGCCTTTTACTGGAAGGTGAAACAGGTGCGAATTGAAGCAAGACCGGTGACCGGTCGGGAGGCAAATTAGCTACGATTTTAATGCTGGCGAGCGTGGTAAAAACCAGACCATTTAGCTTCAAGTGGTCTGACCAGATGACAGCCAGCCCAGATTTGAACAATAAACCAGTGAAACCCACTTTAGCTTTGGTGGTCGGAAAGGAGGAGATATGGACGACCAGTTTTTAGAAGAAGTCAAAAAACGCAAAGAGCAGGGACAATCGGAAAGGCAGATGGCAACCGAGCTCGGTGTCAGTCGCAGTAAAGTCCACAATGCTTTGCAGGATCTCAAGCTAACTGATACCGGCACTTCCCTGGTACCTGAAGACAAGCTGCGGGTAATTATCCGAGAAGAGTTGGAACGGGTCCGTAACGGAGAGGAAGAAGAGGCAAAAACCAGCAGCGAGTTCCCTATCATACGCAAGATGGGCGGTGGCATGGAGATGATTGCGCCGGAAGCTGTGCTCAAGCACTACATGGGAGGCACTCCCGAAGGTGAGGTTGAGCTTAGAGCCATTATGAAATTCAGGGCGGCCATGCTGATGGTAATGGACCTGGTGAATATCCAGAAGGGCTCGGCTGAGGCCGACGCCAGGCGTATGGAGCCTATATTGCGTCTGATGAAAGAGACCCGTGAAGAGCAGGATGCGGCAGCGGCCAGGGCAAAGGCTTCCAGTGAGGAGATCGCAGAACGGACTGCCCAAGCAACAGCAGGTCAACTGTTTGGGGCAATCTCTCAAAGCAACACCCAGGTAAATAGTACACTTGCCCAGATTAAGCAGATGGTGGGTGGACAATCGAATGACCCCTTCAGCCAGGTTGTAAGCATGCTCCAGTCCATGCAGCAGATGTCCCAGATGTTCGGGATGCCATTACCCGGCATGATGCCGGGAGCCCCGCAGGGAGGCGGCCCTTCTGGTGGTCAGCCGCCTTTAGACCCGCCGCCGATTGAAAAACACACTGCCAAAGAATGGGAGGAAAGAAATGTTTGATTTTATGCAAATGGCCAACTCACCCCAGGCAAGGGATATGCTCTTCAAAATGATGAGCCGCCAGATGGGACAGTCTCCGCCGGACGTGAAAGAGGCGATCTCGAAAGTCGAGATTGCCATCAAAAGAAATGAGCGCGGTTTTGAGCTGCGTCTCGGCAAGAGCGAGCATCAGCAGGTCGAGAAGATGCTCCAGGAATCAACCGATAGCTGGATTGAAATGCTCAGCCGCGGCTTTCAGGCGGTGGGCTATAAGGTAAAAATCTATGAATAGCTGGTTTGCGCCTCTCCAGTGGTTGGTATTCCTGGCACTCTGGAGGATGTCCTACGAGACAGCCAATATCAATAAACCTGCTAACTCAGAGAAGAGCTTCCTTATCGAAAGAACACCGCCACAGGAAACCGGTAATCCGAGGGAAAAGGAATGGACGGAGAAGGCGGTTAAAAAGTATGCCGATGCCCAGGAAAAGAAATGGCAGCGCTGGAACGAAGCGATGTTTGAGAGGTCTGATTGATGCCACTCCTGGTGGAAAGGAAGCTTTTCAAAATTGGCGAGGGTGGCTTTGCTGTCACCCTTCCGAAAGCCTGGATAAACTACCACCGGCTTAAACCCGGCGATACGGTCGAGGTCGTGGTAGATGGAGACCTTATTATCCGGGTCAAGGTGAAGCCGGAAGAGAAGCTTATATAAGATTTTATAGACTTGTCAGGCGAGCCAGGACGCGGTACGCTCTTAATGAAGCCCTGCGAGCTTGCCGGTGAAAGTTGGCTCGCAGGGCTTGCTTTATTACCGGCAGCTTCTGGGCTTCAAAAAAGGGGTTAGCAACCTGGACCGGAAGGGTTCAAGGCTAACCCCTTTTTCCTTTTCAGCCAGGTTGCACCCCGCCATTACCCGGCCGCGACCGGGCACGAACGAAAGAGGAGGTGCCCATATGGGTAAGTACGCAAGCTGGAACGAATTCGAGAAAAACGTCCCTATCACCTACAAGGAGAAGGCCACTCCCGAGGCTTTCCGCACCGGGATGAACGGTATTGCACCGACCGGACTGAAGGTCAAAGAGGGGCGGGTAAATCACTACCGCGATGGCGTGGATGGTAAGGGCGAGGTCGTGGTCGCCGGCTACAAGCGCGCTATGTTCGAGTAGCGCTTTTACCGCTTGATGCCTATCCAAACGAGGGCACTGCCCTTATCGGTTTTACCGCTGTCGCGGTAGCGGTAAAGCTGATGGACGGGATGAGCATCGAGCCTGAAGATTTAGTTTTAGGAGGAGAATATGTTCACAGCACAGCAACTGACCGGGCCGGTAGCACCGGGGCAAATGAGCCCGATGCAGGTCAGCGGTCCGGGCGCCTACTATCCCACACAAACCACTACTGACCCCTTCTCAGGCATGTTCACCAGTATGATGCCGATGATCATGATGATCATGATGTTTGCCATTCTTATGCCCATGATGAAAGGCATGACGGCATCAGCCAAGGACTAACCCCGTAAATATATTATTTTGAGAATTTTAGGAGGTAATCAACAATGTATAAGGCACAGCAGATCGCCGGCCAGCAAGTTCGACCCCAGCAGTACCAGTACGGTACGGTCAGTGGTTATTATCCCCTTCAGACCACCGACCCGATTTCGGGAATGTTCACCAGCATGATGCCCATGATCATGATGATCATGATGATGGCCATTCTTATGCCCATGATGAAGGGCGTCACCGGCTCCAGCAAGTCCTAGAGGAGGTGCAATTACATTAAGGAGGTTAATCCATGAAAAACAAAATTGTTCCACAGCAATATGCAGGACAGCGGCCTCCGAAGGGTTGGGTGCCTCCCCTGGGACAGGAATTAACCCTTTTGGGAGTCTATGATAATGACTCCGGCTACTGGATGGGATTGCCGCTCCAGGTTCTGCGGGAAGCGCTGCTGACCGCTGAATCTCTGCATACCGAAGACCGCATTGACGAGCGGGATAAAATCGAGGCCACAGTTCCTAACGCTTCGGCGCAAGATACCGTTAAAACCAAAGAGTTCGAGGTGCCTGCCGGTGAGGTCTGGTATCTCAACCGTCTCAACCTCATAACCGAAGCTGAGATTTCCGGCAATGTCCGCGTCTCCCGATTCCCCAAGGTCGATACAGTGGAAAAGAAGTACCTGGGGACCGACCTGGCAGCCAGCCAGAATGAAGATTATGATCTGGCAAGTCCCGGTCAACTCGGTGCTGATTTGAGGCTCCTCGGCGGCGATAAGCTCACCGTAGTCGCCACTGTAACCGCCGTGGGCGGTACAACCGCCGACCGAAAAGTTACCCTGAATATTTACGGCCGGAAAGCCAGGAGACTGGTATAGCGGCATAAGGAGGTAATCCTATGCCCTATACCATGACACCACCGGGATATAGGGCTGTCTTAATCGGACAGGCCGTTGCTATCGAGGAACTGGGCACCTTCGCCCCGCTTGAAGAAAGTTCGGCTGAAGGTGCTCTTTTCTTAATGAGGCTCGACTTTACCGAGTCTCCGTCTGCAGAAGCACTGTCTCAGCTTGAACAGGCGTGCTTTGACGCGGGAATCGAGTTATGGCCGGGTTATAGCCATGTTGTCTTTGCCGATGTAGATCAGCCCACAGTTTATCTAGCCTGGCAAAAAGGATTTGCCTGGCTGCCGATTATTATCGGGCTTCTGGTTACCACCGTTTTGCCGCCCTTGTTGGGTTCGTTGGTTTGGTGGCTTATGCCGGAGTCCTTAAAGAACCTGATTAGCGGCATCGTCAATATGGGAATCATGCTTTTGGTCATGCTTCTTATCAGCAAGCTTATGCCCTCGTTCACCCAGGATAAAGAGAAGGTGCGGAAAGTAAAACATTCAGAACCGGAGAAATTCGAGGAGGCGAAGGCATGAGCCAGTACCCCATCGAATATCAAAATTATTACCCTTACCAGTACCAGGCTTCGCAGTGGCAGGGCGTTGTGGGCACGCTGATGGGTGTGGTCATGCTGATAGCTATGGGCGCTTGGGCTCTATCCCTGGTAAAGAAGGCGTTCAAGGGCGAGGAGGTGAAGTTCCCGCTATGACGACACAGGTAAGCGTCATGTCCGGTTCTTTGGGGGACATATTCTGGGACCTGCCGCCGTGGATGACCTACACGCCCGGGTTCGACCTGGGTTGCAGCATTTACGTGGCTAATCCCACCGGTGTGGAAAAGGAATATGCCCTGATGGCCAGGTTGAATCGGGAAAGTACCTTGATTAGCGAAGAGGCTTTGCCGGTATTCGGTTACGCCTGGTTCAAGGTTGCTCCCGGCGATTTTGTCAGGCTTCGCGGTGCACTCCGGTTCAACGAAAGCGATGCAGACCTCACGGTGCTCCTGGTAGAGCGAGAGACAGAAGAGGTTACTGACTCCGCGGCTACCCGGCTAGTGGCGCCGCAAGGGTCGAGTGCTTTGCCTCCGACGTGGCCCGGGTCCACCACTCCTACCGATACCGGCTTCAACTGGAGTTCCCTGCTTGCCATGATGCTTCCGGTCATGATGCTGGGGATGGTCGTGGTATCCGCTAAACCTCAGCAAGAGAAGTTAGAAGCGAAGGCCACTGTTGAAACCCAGAAGTTACTGCCGGAAGGGAGGAACCGGTAATGCCTGGAGAGTTTTATGTTGAAAACAAAGCGGAAAAGGTCAGTCTTGAGACAGTTGAGTCCAGTCTTGCCGAGCTCAACACTAAGGCAGATGCCATCAAAGTGCGGACAGATAACCTGGCTGGGGAAAACCCCTGGCAGGGAGCCACAACGGCTGACTGGCAAACAGTCGAGGCTAATGTCGTTAGCATCGGTGCTGCCGGTATCCGGAATAAGATACATGACCTGACTCTCAGCATTCATAACCTGGTAGGTACACAGATCAGGGTGAGGCTTTATAAGAAGGTAAACGGCACCGAGCGAAAGGTTTATGAGCAGTCTTTCGATGCCACTTCTGATCCGGTGGGGCTGCCGATTATCAACGGCAGCTGGGCGATTCATGGTGTGTTGAGAGTAACTCTGCAAAGCAATAATGCTGCTGATAACGGGAAAGCCGTGGATTATGACTACATGCTGGAGAAGATGCTGTCCTAGGCAGGAGAGAGAAGAAAGTGAGTTTACTAAGCAACGGCGCTAATCGACTTTCACAGCTTGAGATAGACGTTAACAGGGACTGGGCGGGTCGTCTGATCAAAAACCTGGGAGACGCTGTTGATAGTAATGATGCCGTGAAAAAAGCGCAGGCAATTCTGCAATCGGTCATGACCGGCAGAGGCGATATCCTGTATCGCGGTGATAGCGAGGCAGCCAGGTTAGCTCCGAGCTATGGTGTCGGCTATAACTTTCTTCACATGAAAAATAGCGGTCAGTTCGAACCCGAGTGGCTGGATATCCAGAGCTTGATTATCTACCTAACGGGGGCAGTAAACCGGGTGATAGTTCCACCATCATTAATTGTCTTGGCTCCTATGTTATCAATGGCTATCGCCGAAGATCATTCCGGAGGTGGTTTTACGGATTCTCGCAGCCTGTCTATACCCGGACCTGGAATCACACTCAATACGGCAGAAGAGCACACCGGCGGTGGGCAGGAGAGTACGCCGGTCTTAACCATGCCTGTGGCCACCATCGGCGTAACAGCTCAACTGGTTTAAGCAGAGGGAAAGAAGTATGGAAATATTACACGAACCTAAAGAAAGAAAATATCAAAAGCTTCGGAGATTGGGACAGGAACTCAAGATACCCACATTTGAAGCTTTCCTTGAGCTTGAGGTCAGGGATGGCAACGGGCGGATTACGCATCATCATCGACAGAGAAGCCATAGCTGGGTCAGGAATGCTTACAACCATCTCTTCTGTCAGATGGCTGCTAAGGATGCAAATGACGCCACCTTCGGGGCCGGTAAGCTCAGTGGCAAGCAGACCAACGGTACTGTCAGAGGTATCGGTTATCCATTCGGCTACGGCGAAAGCAACTCGGTTGATGGTACCAGCTACGGGCTTCGGGCCGCTGCGGGTATCGATACGAAGGGGATTCAGGTAGGCTCGGGCACCAATGCTGAGACTTTTGAAGATTATGCTCTGCAAACCCAGATCGCTAACGGGACCGGCGCCGGGCAAATGAGCTACATCGCCAGCGAGGTGCACTCAATCGCCTACGATGCAGGGACCAAAGTACTCAGGAATACCCTGATTCGTTACTTCAATAACAATAGCGGCGGCAACGTAAATGTAAACGAGGTCGGCATCGTCGCCTACCTCCAGGGTCAGTTCAGTCAGAACTACATGATGTCCCGCGATAAGTTGCCTGCCACCATTACTGTGCCAACTACTGGGCAGCTGCGGGTGACCTATACCATTCAGCTCACTTACCCGGCTTAAAGGAGAACGAGATGAGATATTCAGTAATCGCGAAAGGAATAACGCCAGCGCAGGCTGAGGTGGAGATCCGCAAGCTGGGCATAACCGATTTCAAACCTGCCAGGCTGTTGGGGCAGTTCTTTTGCGAGCTCAGCGAAGAAAAAGTAAGAGCACTATCAGCCGTTTCAGGTATTGTCTTGAAGCCTATCAAAGAATATAAAGCTGAGCAGATGCTGAGTGAAGTGGCACCGGTTGAGAGCCTCTCGGATGTATTTTATTTGCTGCGCTCTTATTTTAATCCGCCGCTAACCGGGACTGGTCTTACCGTAGCGGTGCTGGACAGCGGTATCAGGAAGACCCATCAGTCTCTAAGAAGCAAAGTCGTCTACGAGGCTAACTTCACAGATTCGCTGACTGCCGATGATGTCTTCGGACACGGAACCCAGGTTGCCTTCATCATTGCCGGTGGTATGCATGCCATAGGTGAGAAAGCCGGCGTTTCTCCCAGTGCCTCCATCATGAACATCAAGGTAATCAATGACGATGGCATTGGCAGCGATGAAGGTATCGTCATGGGAATTGAGCGTGTCTGCGGGCTGGCCGAGCAAGCGAGAAAGAACGGGCTTTGGATAACCGATGATTTATATCCCAACATCATTAATCTCAGCCTGGGAGGTGAGGACGACGGTGATGCAGACAATCCGGTGAGAGCAGCATGCCGAAAGGCAAGCACGGAATACGGTCTGGACGTTATCGCCGCCGCCGGAAACTCCGGTCCGAAGATGACTACCGTTATGCTCCCGGCCTGTGATCCCGAAGTCATCGCTGTGGGCGCTGTCGAGACCAACGGCGAACTGGCTATCTGGGAAAAATCATCCCGCGGACCAACGGTACAGGGCGAGACCAAGCCAGATTTTGTTATCTGGGGCACCGACCTTGAAATGGCGAGTCATCAAAAAGACGACGAGTACCTGGTGAAGTCGGGCACCAGCTTCGCCGCTCCGATGCTGTCGGGGCTGGCCGGTCTACTGTGGGAGAGCGGCAGACGGGCATACGGAGAAGCCTGGGTATTCAGCTGGCGAGAGGCCAAGAAACTGGCTCCCTATTTTTCCACCAAGCCGCAGGATGCCCCAATCAATAAAGATAACGTCTATGGTTTCGGGCTCCCGGCAATGGGCTCGATGCTGGGACAGGTATCCCAAACCGATTCGACGACACAACAGAGTACCGAAGTATTTCCCATGTTCATGATGATGGCAATGATGGCGAGCATGGTAGGAGCGTAAAAGATGGCGGACAGCGAATTAGTAAAATCCCTGATTGCACTGGGCGGAGTACCCCTTATATTGGGGTTCGTACAGCTTTTCAAACCCTTTATCTCGGATACCCGCTACTATCCTTTACTAGCGGTTGCCATGGGATTAGTGATTAATCTAGTGGCCAGCTGGGCGCTCGGCGTCAGCGCCATGTCGGACTGGGTAGCCGCAATATTCAACGGTATCATCGCTGGTATGGCAGCCAGTGGGGTTTACTCCACGGGTTCCACGCTGCGGGAGGGTCCGGCAGCCGATAAAAATAACCGCCCAAATGAAGGAGAGACTGATGAAACTAAGTAGAAACCTGGCGATAGGACTGGAAACCGTGGGTTGCTGTATTACGGTTGCCGGGGTAGTTACAGAGTGGGCTACGGGGGCTGACTACGGCTATTGCATTATCACGGGCGGAGCGCTGGTGGTTAGTTTCGGTAGCATGATATTCGCCAAGGTCGTCAAACGCAACTGGGACGATGGAGATAAGGGTTAAGGAGTAGCAATGAGCTTATTGCTTAAGGGAGTCGACAGACTTTCCCAGCTTGAAATAGACACCGATAAAGACTGGCAGGCAAAGGGAATGGCCAATCTTAAGAGCGTTGCCGGATCAATGAATCACGGCGATATTGCCTTTCGTGGAAATGACATCCTTGAAAGGCTGCTGGCGGATGCCGGTAAGGGGTATAACTTCTTGAGAAGTCGCGGACCCGGGCTATCGCCGGTCTGGCAAGATATTGAGAGTCTGGTTCAGTATTTGACTGGTTCAGCCAACCGGGCGCTGGCATTTGACCTTTCCATGCCTATGCCAGCAATGAACATCGCTCATATCACAGGCCCAGGCGGCGGGGGTTCTTCCTCTCCAGTCCTTGGTATTCCGGCACCTATATTTAACGGAGAAGCCAGGGCAACCACGGTAAATCCCGTTGGTGGTTCTGTATCTCACAACGATGATGTCGGAAATATCGATGAGACAGTGCAGGCAAATGGTGATACGGGAAATGATATAACGCTTCTCCCGGCCGATGGCTCTATCAATGATTACTGTGCCATGGGACATGCTGGGCTCTTTGATGCTGTGTCCGTTCTGGTCGGACAGGCAGGCGCTAATTACACCCTTGCCTATGAATATTCCAGGGGTGCCGGGATATGGGGAACACTGACAATTAAACACAACAGCACCAACGATTGGAAAGCGGCGGGAAAGGGCTGGCTTACTTTCGCTCGTCCTTCAGACTGGGCAACTGATACTCTCGCCGGATTAACCCTCTACTGGATAAGGGCGCGGGCTGCCAGCATCAGCGGTGGTTTTGTCCAGCCTTTAGGGACCCGGGCATGGATATTGGTTTACGCTTAGGAGATTACGATGACTGAAATGTTTTTAGAAACCGAATACGAAGAAATGAGAAAGCTGGCCAAGAAGCTGCATATTCTGCTTCCAGAGGCTTTCTGGGAGTTTGAGGTCAGGGATATGCGAAATCGCATAACTTTTCACTCGAAGCAAAGAAGCCATAGCTGGGTAAGAAATGCTTATAACCTGATGGTCTGCCAGGCTGCGGCGGTACCAGGTGATTCCGCGGTTGGATTAGCGATTGTTGATACTGGCGGATCCACCAGGTCGGATACCACCACACAACCTGCATCCGGTTTATCCAGTGGCGGCGCCAGTAACTCGAGCATTTACGTGAACCTTACTAACGGTATTTATGCCGGTGCCGGGATTGACACTTTTGGAATCGTTGTTGGGACCGGCAATAACCCGGAAAGCCTCGAAAGTTATGCCCTGGGGACGAAGATAGCCAGCGGAAACCTAGCTGGCCAGCTTTCTTATAGCGCTACTGATCCACCCGCCATATCTACGGTCGGAACTACCAAGACCGTTGCCTGGGTGAGGTATTTCAACAATAACAGCGGCGGGGCAATCATTGTGATTGAAGCAGGTGTGTATACAAAGGGGACTTACGATAACTCGTCGGCTACTTTCATGATGTGCCGCGATTTGCTGGCGGGTGGCGTCAATGTCCCGAATACAGGTCAGTTGAAAGTGACCTACACACTACAGCTTACTTACCCGGCTTAGGAGGATATTCCGTGGCACAATATGCGGACATCATCGAAATAATTGCTCCCAGCCAGGTAGCATCGGGTAGCAGGGTGGATATAACTATCAGGGTAAAAAACACTTACTCCGGGGTGATATCTATCATGGTCGGGGGCGCACTGGAATATGGCGTCTCACCCTGGCCGGGAATTGATTTCCCGGAGAACTGGGCGAATGTGGATGGCGGGGCGGTCCATTCATTCAGCGGGTGCTTCATGATGCCGGATGCCCCGGTGACCATCCATGCCTACAGTTACTGGTACGGCGCCGACGGCTACTGGCATTTCGATGACGAGATGACGAAAACCATCAACCTGTCGGCGCTGACGCCCCAGGTGAGCGAGTTTAAGATAGCAGACTTCTACAAAGTGTAAGGAGGCACACCATGAAATTGAAAACACTGTCTATAGACCTCGGAGAGTTTAAGGCTCTCCAAGAAAGTGCTCAGGGACAAATGCCGGAGCCGTCCGCGGCTGGCTGGTATATTGACCCGCGTACCGGGGAACATGTTTTTTATGACCCGGATAGCCACAAGTTCTATACCCTGGCGGGCGGCATCTATATCCCCTTGGGCTATATGAATCCGGCCCCGAAGCAGGTAACTTTGGCCCCGGGGGAAAAGCTCAGGATAAACATATCCTTCAAGTATTCGGGACCGGCAATCAGCAGCGCCATCTGTTATTACTCCATCGGAGTCTACGGACTATTCGGCTTTGATGAGAAGATGGTGGGGCAGAACTCGAAGAGCCTTCCCCAGTATACGACGCCGACCCAGGTAACTGACTCATATACGTTCACTCTGCCGACGAATGTGGGCAATGACTGGGACGACATCTACTGCAAGATATACGGCGGCTCACCGGGTGTTCCTCAAACCCTGTTTGGTTATGAGCAAGCCCTGCTAATTGTGGGCAAAGACCCGACCATCAGTGAGTTCATGATTGCAGATTTTGCCAAGGTGTAGGAGTAGAGCATGCCACTTGAAATAGTCTTTGCACCGATGGTGCTTGAGCCAGGAACGTTCAACGTAGGGGATAAGGTCCGGGTGACCGTCTCCTTCAAGTACTTCATCGGTGTGAACACCACCGTAAAGCTGCTGGCTGGTCCCTACTACACAAACCTTTTCGGCAAGCACATGGTTAGCACGTGCGTGGGACAGGCTGATGTCCAGCTGCCGGCCTCTTCCACACCGGCTGATGGAATCGCCACGGTGGATTTCATACTCGTTGCTAAATCTCTGGGTGGCATTGAGAACGGCACCTACGGGTTAAGAGTTTGGATTGAGGATACCAGCGCTATTGCGGAGCAGGATAACGTCATCATCGTCTCCGGTAATACCAGCGGTGGGGATATGTTTTCGTCGATGATGCCGATGGTAATGATGTTGATGATGATGGGCATGATAATGCCGATGACCCAGCAAATGGGTGAGGGAGTCGAGGAATAGTGAAAGCCTACCTGGAACCGGAAGAGGTGGAACGGCTTGAGCAGTCGGCAGAATATCTGCGGGACAGGCTGCTTATCCGTTTGCTCTTTCACCTCGGTTGCCGTGTCTCCGAAGCTTTGGGGATCAAGGTAAGCGACATCGACTTCAAACAGGGCTTGGTAACCATCCAACACCTGAAGCAGCGAATTAAGCTCTCTTGCCCGAAATGCAGCGCCAGGTTGGGGAAAGGACACAAGTTTTGCCCTGTTTGTGGGCATAAGGTGGAGAAAGCGGTTGCGGATGAGAAAGAGCACCGCAAGTTCCGCAATATACCTTTAGAAACAAACACCCTGGGAATGCTGAGGGAATATATTAAGCGCGGCGGCGCCAGTTTCAAGAAAGGGAATCAACATCTCTTTAATTTAACCCGACATCGGGCTTGGCAAATAGTAAAAGAATGTGCCGAGAGAGCCAGACTACCCGGCTTGATTAACCCGGAAAGCGGTAAGGTACACAATGTTAGTCCCCACAAGCTACGTGACGCCTTCGCAGTGCACGCGGTCAAGCTGGATGACTCAGGAGACGGTATCAGGTTACTTCAAGAGCACCTGGGGCACCAGAGTATCACCACCACCATGAAATACCGCAAGGTATCGGGTGAGGAGCAAAAAGAGTGGTACGAAAAGCTGTGGCAAGGAGGTAAACAGAATGGGTAAATATGCCAGTCACGAAGAATTCGGGATTAACGCACCGATAAACTACCGGGAAGACACTACCAGTGAGTCTTTCCTCAAAGGTATGTCCGCTGTCTGTCCTCCGGGAATGAAGCCGAAAGTATCTCGCGGCAAGAAGTTCGAGGAGAAAACCGATTTTAAGGCTTCAGCCCGGTGGCACAAGAATTTTGATGTGGCGATGTTTGGCGGATCGGACATCGGAACATCGGATTACGAGTCTAGGCAAATGAGCTTGGAAGGAAAAATTAACGGCGTCAAGCGAATACCTGGGAGGCACTAATGACAGGGCAGGTCAAAATTACAATTGGAGATAAAGAATGGCTGGCTTTTCTGTCCAGCACGTATTGGGAGCTGGTACAGGGGCTTGGTGGTATTTCAGGAATCGATGCCGGCACCGGTATGCTTTTCGATCTGGGATTTGCCCAGGATATAACCGTTACTACCGAACCGATGCTTTTTCCCCTGGATATTGCATTCCTCAACGAAGAACTGGTAATCACCGAGATTTACCGGGATATTCAACCCGGATACCAGGTGCATTCAACTATGCCCGGCCGCTATTTTATTGAGGTTAACGCCGGTGAGTTTGAGGGGATTGAAGTTGGCAGCCAGGTCACGCTGGAGATATTGGTACTGCAGGAAGTACCGGCAGAGCCAACCTGGGTACCCTCCATGATTTCCTTTGCTGGATTCACTTTAATGGGGTACTTGATGGTAGGCGTGGTTAAAGATATGGTACGTGATATGTCAGACGACTCATCGAAAACACTACCGGCAGGTAGTTATGCGGCTACCCCCGTTTACAACCGGGTGAGTAAGCCGGCTTCCAGGGGTGAATGTGCTTTCTTTGCCACTTTAGTCCATCAATGTGAGGTATGCGAGAAGATCTCACCGCGGGATTATCACTTGCTTAGCTGGTTTGGTGCTCCGGTGCCGGATTACAGCTTCACCGTAGAGCCAGAAACTAAGGAACGTAAGATAGATGATGTTCTGAAGCGGCTCAAGGAAGGCGTTGACGGCATCCAGCAGAGCGAGAACTTCCGAACATTTCTGCTTACCATGTCCAAGTTTCACGATTACAGCATCGGTAATCTGATACTCATCATGCTTCAGAAACCAGAAGCCACCCGTGTCGCTGGTTTTAGCACCTGGAAAGATTTGTATCGTTGGGTTAAGAAAGGCGAAAAGGGAATTGCTATTCTGGCTCCATGCATGCCGCCCAAGGGAAAAAAGTCCGAGCTCTCTGACACTGGAATCAGAGTTGCAGATGAGGAAGAGAAGGACGAGCAAACGGAGATCCGCCCGATCTATTTCAAAGTAGTTTATGTCTTTGATGTTAGTCAAACGGAAGGGAAACCTCTGCCTGAGTTTGAAGTACCCTCTCTGACAGGTGAGGCTAATGAGGACCTATTCGAGCAAGTCATGCGCCTGGCAGAATCGCAAGGGATTGAAGTCAGTTTTGAGTCAAAGCCCAACCAGGACCCGGATATTAAAGGTTTCTATGTTGGGAAGACTATCTGGGTCAGACCCGAAGAACCACGCGCTCAGCAATTAAAAACACTGCTTCACGAGGTCGCTCATTACTACTCTGAAGGAGTATTCCGTATACCAAGGAGCGATGCCGAAACCATCGCCGAAAGTGTGGCTTTCACCATCGGTGCTCATTACGGGTTTGATACCGGTACCCGTTCATTCCCTTATGTTGCTATCTGGTCCAAGGATAAGAAGGTTCTTGAAGCCAACCTGGCATCCATACGCAAGGTGTCCGAGAAGATATTTGACGGTCTTGAGCAAACCGCCAAGAAACCGGTTGGGGTAGCCTAGCTCATGGTAATTCGACTGATGCCAACCAGAGGTGGCTTTCTTAGGCCGTTTGGCTGCGGGTGGTTTATCCGGGAGTATCTTTCAGGTAACGGACCGGAAGGCTCAACGAAGGTAGACCTCAAGCGAGGCGCTCCCCAGGCTGACATCAACTTCGAATACAAAGAAGCGCTTGCCCGGGCTACGGCCAGGGAACGGGCGGAAAGAATCATCAGCAATATGGTTGTTAAACATGCCGACGTCACTGAAGCAGAAGCTGAGAAGATTTATCAGCGTGAGCTAAAACGAGTCTCCCGGAAGTTCACCCACATGCGGTACCATTCATTCCTTATGTATTTCGGAGTGCTAAAAAGGCTGGGATGGGTAGAAGTCACCGATAAAACTGAGCCGTCCACTATCCAGGACAACTATCCTGCAGCTCCTGAGCGAACTTACTATCGACTTACAAAAACGGGTATTGAAGCAGGGGATGAACTCTGGTCTAATCCGCTCTTCACGCTATATCCTGAGATCGGACCAAGCCATATGAAGAAGCCCGATTAGCCAAATTTGGTATAATCAACCAGTTTCTCTCAAATCTTTTTGAATTATCCCAAGTTACAATTTTGTTTTCTATCTCATCGCTCTGGTAGCATTTAAAACGGCTAGCATGGCAACACCGACATCGGCAAAGACCGCCTCCCAGATTGTTGCTACTCCGGCTACACCTAATGCAATAAAAATTCCTTTTACCGCAAATGCCATTAGAATGTTCTGCCATACAATAGTGCGGGTCCTCTTTGCGACCTCAATTGCTTGGGGTAGCTTGGAGGGAGCATCAGTCATTATCACTACGTCAGCTGTCTCAATGGCAGCATCCGAACCGAGACCACCCATCGCGACCCCGATGTCCGCCCGAGCTATTACCGGAGCATCATTAACACCATCTCCCACAAAGACGATTTTCCCCTTCTCCTGGAGAGTATTTTTCATTTTCTCCAGAGCCTGAACTTTATCCTCCGGTAACAGGCCAGAGTAGAAGGTGTCTATCCCTATTTTCTTGGCGACAGAGGCAGCCACTATCTGGCTATCGCCGGTAAGCATGGCTACTTCTTTCACGCCTAATCTTTTTAGAGACATAATAGCTTCGGCAGCGTCTTCTTTAACTTCATCTGCGATAGTGATATAACCCGCATATTTACCACCAGCAACCAGGTGAACCACGGTCCCTTCGACGCAACAGTCATTATCATCATGCTCGATGTTTTGGCTATGGAGCAGGCGGTCGTTGCCAGCCATGATGATTTGTCCGTTAACCTGCGCTCTTATGCCATTACCGGGGATTTCCTGGTAATCTCTGACTATTGAAGTGTCCACCTTTTCACCGTAAGCTTCGAGTATAGATTGGGCTATCGGATGGTTAGAGTGTACTTCTGCTTCCGCGGCCAAGCGCAGCAGCTGGTCCTGGTTGAATCCATTTCGGGTAACTACCTTGGTGACTTTGAACACACCTTTGGTCAAGGTGCCCGTCTTATCGAAGACAACAGTTTTCACCGCAGTAAGAGCATCGAGGTAGGTGGATCCTTTAATTAATATTCCTTTGCGAGAAGCTCCGCCGATGCCGCCGAAATAACCTAGTGGAATGCTGATAACCAGTGCACAGGGGCAGGAGATTACCAACAAAATAAGCGCGCGGTATATCCATTCAGAGAATGTGGCTCCCTGTACAAAGAGTGGTGGGACAACCGCTACAAGCAGAGCACCGAATACAACCACAGGTGTGTAGTATCTGGTAAAGGTGGTAATGAACTTCTCAGTGGGTGCCTTCCTCGCTGCTGCGTTCTCTACAAGCTCTAATATTCGGGCTATCGATGATTCACCAAATCGTTTGGTCACATTGATGGTGAGCAAGCCGGTCTTGCTTATCATTCCGGCCAGGACTTGCTCGCCGGGTTTTGCGCTTCTGGGGACAGACTCACCGGTCAGCGCAGAAGTATCCAGTAGAGTCTGACCGTCGATAATCTCTCCATCTAATGGGATCTTCTCACCGGGTTTAACAATAATGGTATCCCCCACCTTCACCTGGTCAGGGGATACTTTTTCAAGCCCTTTATCGGTCTTTAAGTTAGCATAATCAGGCCGCACGTCGAGTAGGGTTCTTACCGATCGGCGAGAACGGCTTACAGAGAGCTCTTGAACAAATTCACCCGTCTTGTAGAATAACATCACGGCAACCGCTTCGGGAAGTTGGTGAATTGTAATGGCACCTACCGTAGCCACAGTCATCAAGAAATTTTCATCAAAAACCCTTCCATGTGTAAGGTTACGCAAAGCAGTCCATACAACCTGCCAGCCAACCAGGAAATACGCAGTCAATAACACGGCATATTCAGCCCAACTATATGGCGTGTTATGGAGTGCATTATTAAAAACCATTCCAAGAATGAAAAGAAGCAGAGCACTACCGATGAAAGCTAACTCTTTTGGTATATTAAACTCCTCTTCGGCGCATCTGGAGCAGTAACCGGATATGCCATGTTCGCAAGTTTTTGCTTGTTCGTTGACTACGGGTTTAGTGGTCATTAATCCTTCCTCTTACTGTATTCCCCTGCATTACTTACCTACGAGACAACCTATACTTAATAATCTTGTTCGATATTCAGCCTATAAATCAGTAAAAAAGATGGAACACGCTAAGAATGCCTTGTGTGTTCCAGGCATATTTCTAAAAGTTGGCGGATGTGATCGTCGTTCAGTGAGTAGTACATCATCCGGCCTTGCTTTCGTTGCTTAACCATACGGAGCGTTCGCAGTATTCGAAGGTGCTGTGATATGGCAGATTCAGAAATCCCAACGACACAGGCGATATCACATACACAGAGTTCCTGATTCAGCAAAGAATGCAGGATTTTGGCCCGGTTGGAATCCGCTAAAGCTCCAAAGGTCTCAGCCAGTACTGTAAACGCCTCATCGGGTGGTAGTCCCTTTTTCGCCTTTAACACTTTTTCTTCGTCAACTGCCCATACCTCGCACTTGTCCTCAGCCTTTACCATCATAATGCACCTCTTAACATCTGCGTAGTTGCTAATATATTATTGCATCTTTCTAACATGCACGTCAATCTTAATGAACTTAGTCTGCATGAAATTCTAATCAGTCACGGGGCATAAATTGAAGCCTGATTAAAATATTTGAGTCCCGTCTACTGTACCGCCCAAAGACGTCACATTATTAGTAAACAGGACTCCTAGAGACTCCCTTCAGAGCCATAAATCATTTTCTAAAATATAACTATCAAGATAGCCATTATAACGAGAATTGCAGCACTAATCTTTGGTACGTACTTTTCAAATCGTGAGAGTTTAGGTTGAAACATTTTATAAATTTTTACGCCAAGAATAGTTACTACCATAAGCCCTATCAAAACGGAGACTGCGTAGGACATCATGAGCACCCATGCGTTAAGCCCACCTGCTACTAAAGCGAGTAAGGCAATTTCTTCCTCATGAGCAAAACCAAGAATAAAAGCAAACGAAGCTAATCCTAAGAGACTCAGCACAACTGCTGGTCCATGCTTATGCTTATGGGTATGCGGAGCTTGTCCCGGGTGCTCATGTTCGTGTTCATGTTCTATTTCTGTAGCATCCGGATGAGTGTGACCGTGCTGGCTTTTAAGATCGTCGAACTTTTCCATGTATAACCTAACAGCTAAAATTAATAACAGACCTGCCGCGACATATTTTAACCAGGGTGCATCAAAATTTAACCACTTTTGTAGCAAAACATACGCGACAACAACCGCTATCGACGACACAAGATGACCTAGTCCAATGACTAATGAACTGACAGTTGCACTAAAGACGGGATTCTTTCTTTTTATCGCGTACAGTACAGCAACTGGCCAACCATGACCTGGCTCAAAGCCGTGTAAAAGACCCAATAATATTACGCCAATGTATGTTGGATTAAACATTTTTCCGCCTTACTCACATTACATATTTACCAAGCGCTTCTTTTAAGCTATTCCATTCCTTTTCCGGAGCGTTTGCCTTGGTCGCTTGGTACAGACAGGATTCCATGTGATCTTCAAGGACTAACCTGGAGGCTTTAGTAATCGCTGACTTAACAGCTGCTAGTTGAATCAGTATCTCAGGACAGGGGCGCTCTTCCTCAAGCATAGCTTTGATAGCACGAATATGCCCCTCAATTCTTGAAAGACGGTTAATAACAGATCTCGTTTGCTTGTGGGTGTGTGCCTTACTCATAATATCCCCCCTAGGGGGATATTATTGCATAAATAGCTTGATTACTCAATTGCTCTCGCTTCCGGGGAGAGGGACGGTTATATAGCTAGTTCTTGAAATTTTACCTTATGTATTTTTGTTGGAAAATGAAGCTAAACACGGACAAAACACGAAGCACATTAACAACAGAATACAGAGCGACAAAGACCTTGACCTGAACGCTTGCCCGATTAAAAGGGGGTTTAAGCTTGGTAACTACTTTATGCTGTCCACAAGACGAAAACCCCCTATCCTATGACCGACTTAACGGCGAATGGGCACAATGGTTTCGCACCGCCCAAAGGTTTGAACACAAAGTGCCTGCACAGGATAGGGGGGACATCAGACATAGTATCATACTGGAACTGGCAATGGCGAGGGCTAGAGACGGCGATAAGCCGTTCAGTGAAGCGATGATGTGCCGTATCGCAAGCTGTGTAGTGGCTGACTACTGGCGAAAGCAATACAAGCTCACTAATGGGCTTGATTGTGGTAGCTGTGGTCAAAAGCAAAGGGCTAAATGCAAAGATGGCTATCTCTATTCGGTTTGTCCAAAGGCTGTCAAGATTGAAAGTCTGTCAAAGCCAATAACCGATAGTGAAGGGAACGTAACCGAGTTTGGGGACACGATAGCCGATGATAAGGCGATTGATGTTGGAGCTTGGCTTGACGCCCGCACTTTTCTGTTAAGTTGCCCGAACAGGTTACTCCAGATAGCTCACAAGATGAGGAACGGCGACAATCTGACACCTACCGATAGTCAATACCTCTGGAGATTTAGAAAACGAGAGCAAAACAAACTTCTGGCGATGTAGAGATTTTACCCCTCTCTACCGATATATATAGTGGGAGCACCGATAATGCCAGCGAATTGCGGGTTATCGGGAGCTTACTACTAGACGAAGCCGATAGCCTTGCCCACTGTCGGATAGTCAATAGGGGGTGTTCAAATAGAACAATTGAATATTGAGGGCAAGCGTTCAGGTGAGGGCTTTTGTGCTCACAAGGCGATACTGGTAAACGCTCTATCAAGGGCACTAGCCGAAAGGGTAGTGCTTATGGATTTCACGATAGGGCGTAAAGGCTTTCTTACCTACATTAAGTCATTAGGCGGGAGTAACGTTGTAAAAGTCGTTCCCTCGTCTAACGGCAATGCCAGCGGGTTGCGGGTTGCCGATAAAAGACTGAAGGTGGTCTGTGGAGCAAATACCAGTTACCTTGACGATATGGCTTGGGTAGGTGAGAAAACACCTCTAACACTCTGCGATGTCAGGGTTAGCCCTTCCAATTCCGTCAAGCCTAACCTCGGAGCACTGGAGCTATCGGAAGCACTGTCAAGAGTAGTGCCGTTCACCGCTAAAGAGGATAACAGACCTGTTTTACAATGTGTCCTCTTCAAGGTGGCAGACGGTAAGCTCACGATGGTAAGCGCCGATGGTTACAGGCTTGCGATGGTGAAGCTGGATTTTGACGGTGATGAGGGGCAAGTCCTGATAAATCGGGATGAGCTAAGGGGTGTAATCAGTGCCCTGCGAAGGGCATACAGGGTAAGGGTGGGCTTTGAGAAAAGCGGGGAAAGCCTTGACGGAATGAGCCTTGTTCTGGACACGGAGCTAATCCGCTACAAATGGCGGGGAGCTGACGGGAACTTTCCCGAATACGAAAAGCTCATACCCGCCGACTTCAACACCTTTGTTAGCTTTGATACTAACGAGGCAATCAGGGCGGTAAGCTCACTCAAAGTCCTGTCCGACAGCAAGGCATACCCGATAGACCTCACAATTGGCAACGGCAAGCTCACAATGTCCAGTCCCGATGATAAGGGACTGGCAGAGATACCCGCCGATACACAGGGTGAAGGCAAGATACGACTGGATGGCAGTTACCTTGCTGACGCCTTAAGAGCTTGTGGCGGGATGGTAGAGCTAAAGTTGGTAGATAGTAAATCGCCGATGCTCTTTACCAGTCCCGACTATGAGCTTGTGGTAATGCCGATGTTTGCGGGTGAAAGCCAGACGCCGAAAGGTGAGGCACAGACCGCCGAGCCAGTCAAGGTAGAAACCGAGACCGCTGAGGTAGAGCCAGCCGAGACGGTAAGCGAAGCCGAGAAAGCAAATGCTGTAGCCGAAGCTGAAGCTATTGCCAATGCCAAAGCCGATAAGCCGAAGCGGAAGCGAAGCAAGGCAAAAGAACCAGTAGCCGTAGCATAAGCCTGAACTGAACGCTTGAACTCAGAAAACAGCCAACGCAGGAAAGCGGGGGAGACCCCGCTTTTTTGCTTTTTTAGGGGTATTCGTTTCCCCAATGCGTGGGAACGGATACCCCTTTTTTTGTGGCTAAAAGGGCAGAGAGCACCGATGCCCGATGGCAGAGGCAGACCTCGATAGACGTAAGCCCTCGATGGCAGGGACAGCACCAGCGGTTGCGTACTTTTGGAAGTCCCCAGGGACAGTTGCACAGTACGAACCACAACCAAAGAGAGTAGGTACTCCCAGATATTCACTCGTAATTCATTAGGAAAGGAGGAAGCCGACTATGGCGGATACAGACACTATTTTTGTCCTCAGCAAGGTAGATGTCATTGATTGCGCCAGGGAGATGGGTATCCCTGAAGAAGCGATAACCGATGACATTCTTGCTCAGGTGAAGAAGGGCGTGGAATGGGGACTGGAGTGCTGGTCTGATGTCGTCAAGGAAGCCATCAATATGGCTCTCAAGAGCTAGACCATCCCACTCTTACATTCTTGCAGGGGTAACTATGCCCAAAAACGAAGATAAAGGAGGTAAAACTATGCCTATCAAATGGAATGCGCTGATGGTAAACGAGGCTATGGATATGGTCGAGGAATACGTCAATCAGGCTATCGAACCACTGGAGCAGGCGAAACTCGTCGCTACGGAAGCAAGGAAAATCCCCAACCTGCCAGGCTACATCGACCAGCACCTATCCCGTCTCATCGGCGAAATCGAGCGGGTTACTGGCGGAATATCGCCCTGGAACCAGCAACCACATCCGGGGAATGTCCGTGCAGCGATTAGCTCTGTCCGTGAGTCTATCCCAGGGGGAACGGTAGAGGCAGAACGACAGAAGGTAAACAGTGGCAAACAGCTCAGTTTGGTGAGCTAATAAAGCCAGCGATACCGGTGATTGAAGGGGTAACTATGCCCAAAATCTGAGTAGAAAGGAGTAAAGAAACATGGCAACAGGTCAAATGGACTTGTTTGATGGAGTCAAACTTGCCGAACCTGAGCCAACCACTACAGTGAAACTGGGACGAAAAGCCGTCCAGATACCGCTTCGTAAGAAACGGCGGGAAGCCATAAAGCGCCTGATGGAGATATTGGAAGAGCTGGAAGGCAAGGACATATACATCGGCTCTTACGACGCCGGCGGACGCCACTTCTGGCTCGATAACCTGAAGCTCCAGCGGCTTCAACTGGAATGGCATCCTATCAGGCTAAAGAGCGACCAGAACTATATCCCAGGAGTCATTGTACTCTGGGGAAGCAAGTCAGCAGCCGTCAGGATATTCACCGACTACCTTGTAGCTGTACGTGAGCAGGAATACCAGGGCTACTGGCATTACTTATTGGACTTCCGCAATGGCTTCTGGGAAAACCCGATAGACAACTTCAGGTCGCACTATGCCTGCCTGCACATAACCAGGTTCAAGGACTAGAAGTCCAGTTCTTAATTATTGAAGGGGTAACTATACCCCAAAAAGGAGAAAACAATGAATGCATTATTCGTAATCAATGCCGCTTTCAATACTGGTCAGATTGTCGCTTCAAGAGGCGTTTTCGACCTAGCGTGTGAGAACCCCGAGTTTGCCCAGTATATCCAGAAGTCCCTCAATCGCCACGTGAAAGGCGACTGGGGAGATTTAGATGAAGAGGATAAGCAGAGCAACGACCAGGCGCTCAAACAAGGCACACGTTTGCTATCGGCTTACAATGATGACCGCTTTCCTCAAAACGGAGTGGCCACCGTCTGGATAATCACCGAGGCTGATCGAAGCGCCACCACCATTCTTTTCCCTGACGAGTATTAGCCAATCAGCGTACCAAAAATTATGAGTAAACGGAGGGTTACTATGTCTAAAAATATCAATACGATGATAGATGACCTGGTAGGTACTCTAACCGATCCCATCATCGTTTACCCGGGTGGTTGGGGAGATAGTCTCCCTGAATGGCTCAAGAACGCTATTACCTTGGAAAGGTTGACTGAAAACATGAAAGAAACTAACGGAGAGCAACCTACAGGGACGGATGCCGAAGCCTGTGCCTATCTCAATACGGCTTCATTGACTATGCCAATGGACAGCGACTGGAGCCAGATCTACCTCTATGTTGCTGGTAAAACCTATACCCGATGGCGTAAAAGTGAGATGCCAAAGGATATTAGGGTAGACACACTCACGGGCCAACAGACGGCCGACCTGAACCGACTGAAAGAATGGCTCTATCTCCGGCGAACTACAGCCAGACAGGAGCTAGAACGTGCGGAAAGACGACAGCAGAAAGAAGAGGAGGTAGTAAAGAGAAAAGTAGAACAGCCAGCGCTGTTCGAGTTTTAATTTATTATTAGGCATAAAAAAGGGACCGGGGAACTTCCCCGGTCCCTTTTTTTATCTTCCGGAAGCAACTTTTGGAACAGTCTCTGTACCTGATCTTTTATATTCCTGGTGAATTCTTTGGTGAGTTAGCCGACTCAAAAATCATTTTCATACCGGAAGCAGGTTTGAGCATTCCGATCAATTCAGCGAACTTCAATGGCCAATTTCCATGGAATTGACTGTATGGCAATTTAGCATATTTCCAAGTTATTCCAGTCTGCTCTGTAATCTGCGAACACCACCATTCGGCATTGGCATCCTTGTGTATAACCTCTGAATCGAAGTCTTCACGACCCTTAGTCTCTAAAAGCCACATCGTTGTTTGCCCGGCGTTCTCGACTCGAGCGACGAAGTCGGGATAATAAACACGTACCGAGCCGTTGGCACTCAGATATTCCAAGCCAACTCCGGTAAACCACTCTGCTAACTTGGCAAAGGCTTTAACGTCCGGAGATTTGTCTAGAAACGTAGCGAAGTCAGCTTCAAATTGGTTATAGCAAGCCACCTGGTTGAATATCGTATGGCTAGCGGTCGCCGTGAGGCGACGCCATGTGAAAGTGTGCGTTTCTGAAAGATGTATTGGCTCGGGTTTGAGTTGTGTCTTTTGCGTTTGTGTGGCATGTTTGCCTAAATACTCTGCAAGTACTTTCACGAATGAATTACCCACATCATGTCGAGCCAGAGCTCGAGCTACCACTGGGTCACTTAGATTGACTTTGACATCAAAAAAACGCTCGGCGACGTATTTTTCTACTATAGGGTAGACATCGGTGAATTTGCATCCGAGTTTGGCTGTACGAATTACGCTCTGGGTGATCTGAGCCAGCACATCCTGTAGGAACACTGCATCGGGCTGGAAATCCACTGTCTCCTTAGACAATGTGAACTCCGTAATCCCGTGCTTAATCTCTATTTCTGTTGCCGCCGCTGGACTGCTTTTTAGAGCCACGAGGGCAGCAGGCAATATTTGAACATCGAAGGACTTAATGTCTTTATAGTTACGGACATACGTTTGGGAGATTTGTGGTATCTCAATGTCGTATTTAGCCCGTTCTTTCATTGGGTAAATCGGGGTACCAGGGTTGGGTGGGGTCTTTGTAGCTCCAACACCAACTCCCTCAATCTCCAATCCCTTGACGAACTCTTCAAACTTTGGTGTGCCTACAATCTCAACCACTTGAGCATAATCGGGGTGCATATTCCGCATAAGCCTAAGACCACGGCCTACAGCTTGTTCTGGGAGAATATTAGCATCCGAAGTGAATGGTCTTAAACCTAAGATTACGGTGACGTTACGCACATCCCAACCCTCACGTAACATGAGGACTGAAACGACAACCTTAATTCTGTTTCCTGGCAAGTCAATTGAACGTGCAGCCTCACGAGCTTTTCCTAAGTCTAGTTCTGTAATATCGCCTTTGCTTTTGCCTTTTTCCTTAACATGAATTACAAGAACTTCATCGTCTTTTATATCCGATTCCCGCCTGATTGATTCTGCAATGACGTCAGCATCGTGAGTATCCTCTGCCATCACGAAAAGAACTGGATTGATGTCGATTGGCTTGTATGCGTCACGATGTACTCGCCATCTATTGAGAGCTATCTGTATCCATTCTTGGTATGCAACCGCCGCGTTCGTGTACTTCTGGGGGGTTTCCCTCTCAGTTTGATGAACTACCAAGGGTGCCTTAACTATTCTATCTTCCACAGCTTGAGCAAGGGGGTAATCGGAGACTATCCACGGGAAAAAGGTACCATTCCTATCTTTTGGAGTAGCCGAGAAATCGAGTTGTGCGATTAGTCCATGTCCCGTTCGTTTAATTACTGCCGCGTGTAAGGTTTCGATTATTTTCCACCATTCCAAATCTTCATCGTGTACATGATGAGCTTCATCATTGATAATCATCAGGTCATCATGCCTCTGAACCATATCCATAATAGAAGCCGACTTAACTATATCATCGCCCTTCACGCGTGGCCCTAGAACCATGTCAATTGGATTAATTGGCTCGTCGTTACCCCTGTCATAAAACTGCTGGATATTTGTCAGGTAAAGTGTACTCCAAGCTGAGCCGGAGTAAGACTCACCGCGTAATACACTGCGGAAGTCCCATTCATTTCTCCATTCGGGTGGAACAATTGGTAGTTCCCGAAAGATTTTCTCATTTTCGAAGTCTATTTTTAACCTTTCGTAAACAATGATATTCGGAGCGAGCATAAGGAAATGTCGGGCCATATCTGAGCTCTGCTCAAAGCGACGATGGAAATAGGACCACGTTATTGCCAACGCCATTACGACCGTTTTACCTGACCCTGTAGCCATTTTAGTTGCGTAACGTGGTAGCTTCTCAGGTGGGATAGCTTGGTCAGCCATTTGTCCCGTATCGGGAACGATTCTTTGGAGTCGCCGTTTGCCTCTAATGTCCTCAACGATCTGCTTCCGCGTAACAAATATGTCATTCCCATAGGCTGCATCATCCATGTAGCTGAGAATTAAGTCGGCCGTGTCTGTTATGTGTTTGACTTCACGAAGATATACGAGTGTCTCAATTGCCTCTTGTTGCCCGAAATAATAACAGAACTCGCGACCATCTTTGAGACGATGGCTGGAGTCAAACCAATACTCAAAAAGCCTTCGTGTAGTGTCTGAAATACCCTTATAGCCATTAGCCCGCCATGCGTCGACAACTTGGCGAATCTTTGATACTAGAAGCAACTTGCTTGGGCGGCGCCCAGGAATAATTCGGTACCCACCGTTACCATCCTTTTCCAAATAAGAGCTGGGTAATTCATCCGCCTGGCGATCCACAATCTCTGGGAGAGCTTGGTCATAATGGACAAGCACCTGACGCTTGCCTGGAGTCTTTGGTTGCAGTTTCTTAGCCACTACACTCTCACCTCCAGCAAATGCGTAGTATCATTGCCGAAAATATCAAATACCTTGACTAACACTTTAAATCGACCGGTTTTCTTATAGTCATGCCAATCGGAGGTGAGACTCAGATCACGCTTGGATCTAGTGCGATAATCCTGCCACAGATTATGGAATGTATCATCGTTGAATTCAAAGTCAACAGCCCAATAGTCGATGTAATCTGACCATTTCCGAATTTTTCCATGGATCTCATCTGGAATTAAATCTTGACTAGGCATCACGAAATTCTTGAGTTTAATCCGTACTTCTTTATCTTTGGTTTCTGCTTCGACTTGTAAATAGGCCAACTCGAAGAAATGGACATCTCCGGCATCGACAGCACGTTTATCCATGGCCTCACTTGGTATCTGAAGCAAGCGAAGATGCATTCCAGAGCGTTTCGACTCTGCTTCAATAACATCATGCAAACCCATCTCCCATTCCCAACCGAGAATATCCAACTTTTCTTGTTTAATCTTCCTGCACTCATCTACGGCATCTCTTATCTCCGCGAGCGTAACAGGTGAGTCGGCAGCACCTATGTGTACCATACGGCCAGCGCGCTGACCATGAAGGTGAACGAGCCCAGAGGTCGGCTCTGCTTTGTAGAGGTCGAGAATAAACTTAAAATACTGATGCAAAGCAGTGGGTTCATCGCGTGAGCCACTACCGAAAGAGACTCCTTGCCAGTATTGCCGCTCATACTTACCTAGATTTAGAACCTCAAATGGGCTACATCCATCTTCATTCAAAAGGCGCTTGCGGGTTGTATGGATGGAAAAGCGACTTAAATCTATTGCTATCCAGCGTCGCTTCTGCCGCTCTGCAGCTACTGCTGTGCTCCCAGACCCTACGAACGCATCCAACACAAGATCTCCCGGTTCAGAGGATACCTGAAGGACCCGCTCGATCAAATCCACAGGTTTCTGCGTATCGTAGTTCACCCATTCCTGTAAATTCGCGGGCTGAAGACATCTTATACGCCATACGTTATCTACTTGTCGCTCAGTGCTTACATATGTAATTACCTTGCCTTGTTCATCTTTATCGTTGACAATTTTTCCGTTAATAAAACTGTATTTTAGTTTTTTCACCGCATTTTCACGCGGTTCCGATAACGTGTGGAAAGTATAACCAGCTTCTCGATTCTTTACGTAGTAAAGGATCTGGTCGAAAGCCTTGGGGATACATCTTTTCCTGGACCCGTGAAGCTTGTTATAGTAATACCACGCGATTTCATTCTGGAAATTCTCTTGACCAAACACTTCGTCCATAAGCACTTTTATATAAGGGCCCATATGAACGTCCAAGTGAACGAAAATTGACCCCTTTTCGGATAAAAGTTGGCGAAGAAGGTGCAATCTTTCATACATCATACTGAGATAGGAGTCGGTTCCTCGTCCCCAAGTGTCTCTATATGCTTTTTCCTCTATTATTGATCGTGTTTTTGTAAGTTCTTCGTCTCCAACCTCTACCGAAAAGGAAAAGTTTTGCCCAGTGCCAAACGGTGGGTCGATATAAATGAGATCAACTTTACCGGCGAATTGTTCGAGAAGTGATCCGATGACATATTTATTATCACCCCAAATTAATTTGTTTCGCCAATCCGGTGAATCTGGGCTAACATCAGTCCTGAGGCTTCGTAAAAAAGTTCCCTTCTCAGCTTCCCTGGTAGCCCTAGACTCATTAACTACTTCAATGCGTTGGAAGGGTAGCACAATGCGTTCGACATCGGAACGTTTACCAGACCAAATGAGTTTCACCCCCTGTTGTTCTTGACCCAGATTTGAGTTAGTATATTTGTCAGTCTTTATTGAATCTGACTCTATTCGATGTTCGTCCATATGGTCAACTCCTTCTGCGGAACTATAACACGCTGCCTAAATTCGAAGAGGTACTTACTTATTGCTACCCTTTTTGCCGAGAAATCCGCATCCTGTGGTACATAATCCATGAGTATCGCAGCTTTCACAAGATTTAGGCTTAGGTTTTGGAAGTAACCTACCCTGACGAAGAGCTTCTGCAGCAGCCTTAACATCAGTCCGAACGTCAGCGATAAAGTCGTCATCGACCGAGCGGGGTTTTGCTTTTTGATCCTCCAACTCATAAATCTCAACGTAGTCAGCCCGACGCCCAGTTAGTTCCTGATAGCCTAATGCATAAATGTGAAGCTGCGTTTCTGTTACATCCTCTGCTTGAGCGCGCTCCGAGGTTTTTAAATCAACGATAGTGACCTCATTAGTATCGAGACGGCGCACAAGATCAATCCTGCCTACTACGGACACGCCATCACCAAGGTGTAGGTCGATGGTTTTCTCTGCCAACTCGATCTTGCTAAAGGATGGTTTGTTCTTTTCTATGTAGGCTTGCAATACTTTTTGAGCACTAGCTTCAAATGTTCTCTTTAAGGACTCATACGCATAAGGTACATGAAGGTGCCGCTGTACTAATCTATTTGACTCACTTTCATCTGGTACATCACCTCGGATAGAACGAGCGTGCACTTCCGCTAGAGCATTATGCAACGATCTTCCATATCCAATGGCTTCCACAAGCGGCGGATTAAATCCATATAGGATTCGGAGCTTAAACTGGTATGGACATTCAAAAAAGTACTTTAAGTCACTGAAAGAGAGCACGACATTAGATACACCGGCTCGTGCTTCGGGAGGTAGGTGTTTTCGGGCAGAGTAATCAGGCGGGCGCCTTTTGACCCATTTGGAAGCTAATACGTTGTCCCAGAACTCTGAGGATCGTGTATAACGATTATTTTTCCCAGGGATTGGAGCCCAGGTTAGAAAAAGGAATTTTTGGCTTCTGGTCATGGCTACGTAAAACAATCGGCGCTCATCTTCAATGTCGCCTTCAAATCTAGGTTGGCCATAGACTCCCTCTTTTGGTATCAAGTGCCAAACATTACGACCACCTATTGGCGCTTGCGGAAATCGATTGCGCAATAGAGCGGGAATGAAAACTACGGGCCATTGCATACCCTTAGCTTGGTGGATGGTCATAATTCTTACAGCATCTGGATTGGCGTACTGATTATCCTGCCATCCTTCAGGATAAGCGCCTTCAGCCTGGTACTCCAAAAAGTTGGCGAAGTTCTCGTATTTCTCCTTAGGCTTAGAATGAAAATGAATTTCTTCAAAGTCGGAAATCAATTGACTAAACTTACCGAGATTATAGAAAATAATTTCGCTGCGTTTGCTACCCCCTGGTCCATCAGGCACATTCTCTTCTCTTAATTCGATATTTTCGAGAAAATCAAGGTACTGGCGCTGAAGTGAATAGAGCCCCCATCGTTTCTGTTCCGGAGTATTAAGTTCATCTTTGGCTTCTTGCAGCCTATTAATCGCCCGCTCCAATGCATCAGGATTAAGCCCGATGTTAGCGGCCAGCCAAGAATCTTGCAGAGTTTTCCTGTCGGTTCCATTTCTGTCTGCGATAAAGTGGAAAATCAACTTTGCCGCTTGTGCTTCCAGCGTATCGAAAAGGTGGTTCATTCCAACGATAATTGACGGTATGCCCGCTTCCCTAAGTGCGACAACGATAGGGTCAGCATTGTTCTTAACACTACGGAGCAGAATAGCGCAGTCTGAGTAGGAAAGACCTCGTTCTTTCAGGTCTTCCTTGAAGGCCACACCCCTTAGTTGTTTTACTGTGGCTGCAATAAACCGTGCTTCAGCATCCGGGTTATCAAACGCCAAAGCTGTAACATCACCTACCTCATACTGCTGCGCGTCAGTAGAAACCATTGCTTTGGGTAACCGTTCAGTGTTCTGACTTATGAAATCTCTAGCTGTTTCAATAATTCCTTTGCTACTTCTAAAGTTTTCTTGAAGTCGAATTTGTTGCACATTTGGGTATCGGTCGGTGAATGTGCGGATATTCGTGATATCGCTACCTCGCCATTGGTAGATGGTCTGGTCATCATCACCCACAATGCACACGAAAGCGCCTAGGTCATGAAGTAGTTTTACTATACACTCCTGGATAGGGTTGACATCCTGGTACTCATCTACAAAGACATGCTTTATCCGAGTGGCTAGCCGCTGTTGTAGCTTCTTGTCCCGAGCTATCTCGCGTACTGCCTCAACCATTATTGCTGAATAATCGAAATAACGCCTTTCTTTGAGAAGTGACTCATACAGTTTCAGTCCCTCGACAAGCGAGACCCCATGTAGTTTGTTTTCGTTTAGTCGTGCTTCTCTGAGGATGCTAAGGGCGCTAACATATAGATTGGTATCTTTATATCGCTCGAGTTGAGTTCCATTTAAGGCTGTACAAGCTGTCAAGCCACTTGCTTTGCTATGGCGATCCACAAAAAGAATTTGCTGGACATCATTTAGTACGCCGTATTTCAAATATTCGGGAACTTCAGTTGTAAGTAAGTCCAAACAGAAACCATGTATTGTCCCAACATACAACTCGGCCATGCCAGTAATGTCACCCAATTCTTCCCGGCATCTTGTGGTTATGCGATCTTTGAGTTCAGCAGCAGCCTTATCGGTGTAGGTAAAAGCAACAATATTAGCAGGAATTAGTCCTTTGGTCCTTCCGTTTTTCAGAAGGGTAGCTACACGTCGCGCAACAACTTCAGTTTTGCCGGAGCCTGCACATGCGATTAACTGTAAATTACCACTCGGATGGTTAATCGCACTGAGTTGATCAGGGGTGAAATTCATGTACGCGCCTCCCAATATCAGTTGGAGCCTTGCAGTCCGTTAGAAAAGGCAGTTTTCTTCCACTATTTGGCGCCATTGGATTCTTCCTTTGAATCATCGACGGCGTAGTAAATACGTGCCGGCCCAACCTGGCGGTGAGTAACTTCTCCAAATTCTTCAAGAACTTTTAAGACACCAGCCATATACTGGCGATTTGCCTTTAGTCTCTCCGCTAGTTCCTTGACACTTAGCCCAGGCTCTTTGGCCAGTATCCCTTTGACTTTGGTAATATAGTCAAGCTTGTCAGTCCCGTTCGTAATCATTAGCTAATATCCTTGTATTAACGTTAGTGATTGCATTATACTACTTGGCAGGATACGAATTAAAGCCCTTTTAGGTTGTGTCTAATGTTTTCTTAAGCAGAACATACGCAGCTTGAAATACGGACCTACCCACAATGGAGTGATAATGGGGAATAATAGTAATACCGTTAACATAGTACATACTCCCGTGTTATAGGTATGAGCTAGCCCTTCAAAGAACGATCTTTTTGGAGGACAATAATGGCACGACAAAAGAGAAACCTGAAGGCAATTAAGGTCAACAATAAAGGCTACGGTAACCTCGATGGCTCTGAGTTCTTCTTGACGGCGGAGCTATATGAACAACTCGAATCAAGGAAATCACGGAGTGGACAGGGTTTTTTGCAATTGCTCGAGTCAGGTATGGCTGTAAGAGGGTTTAAGCATCTTCTTGAACATATTAAGGCTAAAAGTGAGAATGCTAGTCTAATACTGACCGATGGGAAAACACAGAAAACTGGTAACGAATATTATATCAACCTGAAAGAATATTCCGACAAGGGGTATGGCCGATTTCGATCATTCTACCGACAAACGGCTCTGGACATCTCGTCGGCATACTTAAGTGAGCAATTTCCTGGCGACTTCTCTAGCCCGGACGATTCCTTGTCAGGCGGAGAGTTGAATAAAGCTGGTAAATATTTTGACCACGTACTCTCAGAACTATCTCAAAAGAAGAAACACAAGAAACAAATACTGAAGAAAACGTCCTTTATGATAAGGGACCTCCGGCAGGAAGAGAAAGCACTCAGACAAAACATAGAAGAACTCGAAGAGCTCAAACAGGAATCGAGCATCGCTTTCTACATAGAAAGGCTTGCAGAACTAAAGTCTCGGTTCGGAAAGAATTATAGAGAAACCGCAGGAAAAGACTCTTGGCAATCTTGGATTTATCGGAACAACTGGATTATGGGGATTCAGTATTTATCACCAATCGATAATCAACGCGTTGGATTCGATAATGTTCCCGACTATTTGTTCCCTACCATTGATGGATTTATCGACATTCTAGAAATTAAGCTACCGAGTCATGAGATTATTAAACCTGACCTTTCTCATCCGGGATCATATGCCTGGTCACCGGAAGCAAATAAGGCCATCGGACAGGTCGTAAACTATCTTTATGAAATGGAATTGAATCAACTCAGTCTACAAAAGAAAATCAACAGGAAGTACGCAAATCAACTCGATAAAGAGATCAACGTAATTAAGCCGAGGGCATTCATCTTAATTGGTTTGGAAGATAATTGGGATGATGACACCAAAGAAGCCTTCAGGAAATTGAATCACACTCTACACGGTATCGAGGTTATCTCTTATACAGAAATCGTCAAGCGGGGTGAATATATCATCAATCTTTATAGTGAAAATAAGAAGGGTTAAATATGACGCTCTTGCTATCTTCTGATAAATTTACCGAATTTAGAGAATACCTTAAGAAGAATGGATATACTTTCGAAGTCATCAACCTCTAATCAAATGGAAAGATTGTCTTTGGTCATGCTCATCAGCGCTTGAGAGCCTATGCCCTCTAACCCATAATAGGATAAAAGCGAATCTAAACTTTGCATTATCTATCTAGTAACAGGAGGCTTACATGCCTAACGGAACAGACCTGCAATTGTATATCCAGCGTGGCAAAGAGGAACGATACCTTGAATATAAGCGCTCCATGATATGGACTGGTAATGACACTACCAAAGTAAAGATTGCGAAGGCCATGATGGCAATGGCTAACCTGAGCAATGGCGGAGTGATAGTAGTTGGAATGCAGGAGCCCACAAGGGGAGTATGGGTGCCAGAAGTAATGACCCCTCAGCAGATAGTATCTTTCACTCAGGATGATGTAGCTCAATGGGTCAATGATTACGCCACCCCCGCCGTCCAGTTCAGCATCGAAGCATTCCCGCTTAATGGTAATCAGTTTGTAATCATTCAGGTGCAGGAATTTGATGCCGCCCCCGTTATTTGCAGAAAGCAGAAGATTACAGGGGGAGAGAATTTGGAGGCTGGGGTTATTTACTATAGGAGCAATAGAAAAATTGAGTCAGCACCCATCTCAACCGATGAAGATTTAAGAGAACTAATTAGTTTGGCAGTAGACAAAGGAACCTCCAAGCAAGTTAGTCGGCTTCGCAGTTTGGGATTAATACCTACAGAAACCACGAATCAGCGCGATACACAACAGTATGAAACTGAGAGAGGCGGCTTATGAATAACGATGAGCTTATAAAAGAAATAAAGTCGCTGGGACATTGGCGGATTGAGCTTCATTCAACTGAATATCAAGCTAAAAGATTACCAACTCGCCCCAGTATGGAGACCCTTGTATCAAAAGCAGCGGTATCACTTCGCGGTTGGCCATATCCGTACTATCAGGTTGGGGAAACAACTTATAACGGGCAGTGGCTTGAGGGAAAGGTAGAATGGGAGAACTATAGAGAATACTGGCGGCTGTATGAAAGTGGACAGTGGCTTCATTACGTTAGATTGCATGGAGCAGGAGCAGCGCGTGAAGAGGTTTTTAAGGGTATGTCGCCATTGCCTCCTCTACATGCTGGATATGTTCACGTGAGGGACTTACTTTTTACATTGACTGAGATTTTCCATTTTGCTGTGGGGCTGGCGAAGGGAGGGGCGCTAGACCCAACAGCCTTCTTATCTGTTCAGCTTCATAATACTAAAGACTATATGCTATATGAGAGCTTTGACAGATTTTTCACCCATCGGTATGTGAATCAAACGGATACGCCAATAATGTTTGAGCAGAGCCTACCTGTTGGTGAGTTATCAGCTAGCGCCGACCAAATGGCACTCAGTATGGCCACTAAGGTGTATTCAGTGTTTAACTGGATTCCGGCTGAGGCTGCAATTAGAACACTTGTTGAAGACCAGAAAAAGCTTATTGAAAGGCGATTATAGCCGATGCTTAGTAAAGCCCAAGTCAAGTTCAGAGGTCTGGTGTTTTGGACTTAAGAAATACACAATGCGAGCATCGGATCGTTTTTAAGAAATTAAATGTTCCTTCTTTAGAAATTCAAGTGTTCTCGGAACAACAAAATCTGGCACCGTATCATATTTCAATAAATCGAGAGCGAAAATGTAATCATTTTCAACGTGGAATTGCTCGTCAATATATTTCATCAAGGTGTCGTCGTCAATTTTTGGTTTCAGGTTAAGGGCTAAAAGTAGCACCCGGAATGCCTGTAGACGAAAATAGGAGTTAGGGTCGTCCGTAATAATTTTCAACAGAGCCTCTTTCGAGAAAAGGCTGGTTGAGTAAAAGGCGTAGTCGAAATCGGGAATATATTGTTTTACCAGACTTTCGCCTGCAGCAATATCTCCCTTTTCCATTTCAGAGTCGTCTTTCCTAGTCGGTTTTGGTTTACAGTGGAGGAGTGAGGACAGCAAATTATAAGCTTGTTCTTGCCCTGGCTGGTCCGGCATGTGTTCAAAGAATTTTCTGAGGCTGGTAACCCTGTGAACCTTGTTCAACTTATCATTCCTAGCATTGTCAACTAGCATTTTTGGTAAGGATCTGATGTCTGAATCGGATATCTCCAATTCGGATATCATGCCACCTTTATTTTGCAAAAAATAGGCTGACACGTATGCACCAGTGGGCTTTTCATTTATTACATAGTCAATAACAGGCTCCAAATCATGTGTAAGCATTAGAACGGTCTTGCGATAGAAGCTTCTCTTCTTGTTCTTGGAAGAGAATAATCTGCTTATGATAGCATATTTTTTATTGCTATCGAAAGAAGAGATTGGGTCGTCAAGTATTATCAGCTGAGGGTCCTGGCTCAGGGCGTAATGCATGAACAGGACTAAGGCAAAGGCGTTCTTTTCTCCCCAGCTGAGATGTAGATTGATGTCCTCAACTTCGAATGAGAGGCGATCTCTGGTGACGTAGCTCAACGTGGTCTTGGACGAGTTCTCAGCTTCATCCTGTAAATCGAATTTGTAGTTGATATCTGCTGTGGACAGAAAGTCGTTAATGTCCTTAATCGCTTGCTCTTTGGCGGTTCCTATAAGGCCTTTGAGCTCGCCGATTTCTTTCTTGAGCGTTTCGGTTTCGGTAATTACCGAGTCTATTCTCGTATTAATGAAGGCTATGAGGCCTTGGACTTTCTTGTTGTTGAAGATTTGGAGATGTGAAATGTCTACCCTCAATTCCTTTAGTTGTGCATCAAGGTGAGGAATGTCCTCGCGTTTGATTTGGAAAGAGCCAAACTTTTGTACGTCGGAGATTTCTTCAACGAGAAACTTCAGCTCATTGTAGAAGTTCTTGAGCCATAGCCGAATTTCGCGTTCGTTTTTTGTTTGCCTTATGCAGTCGTACAGAGTATCTTTCTTCGCTGGGTCCATCAAGTCTCTGACAGCGTCGAAATTAGAAACCATGTCGATGATGTTCTTAACGTTGGACTTGGTGTAGGAAGAGGTAAAGGTTTTCTTCTTGGCTTGGTAGTCACCCTCTAAATCAGAACTACAAAATGGGCATATACCATTGGCGTCGTATTTGGCACCATCGTTCTTCCACCCGACCCAATCTGGAGTATAATCCTTCTGCATCAGAGGTTGGAATCTCTGGAGCTCTTTCGGGAGAGTGAAAATACTGCCAGAATCCGTGATGCTCTTCAAGGTTCCTCGATTCTGCAATTCTCCATCTTTGGTTGTCGAGAATTTTGAGAGAACCATCTTCCCGGTGGAAACAAGTTGCTGTAGTTCTTCGTTATTAGCGATGTCAAGGTGAATCTTCTTGAGCCTTTCGTCTACAGCTTTTTGTCGTCCCTCATACTCGGGTGTTTTAATAAAGACTTCGAAGGCGTTCCGGATTACCTCACTTTCTTGGAAGACGAAGCTCCTTACGAAATCTTCGTTAAAGAGTAATACTTTGTTGATAGGCTCGGAAAGCGTGCATGTTGGTTCGAAGGTGCCCCCAAAACACTTCAAAGGAGAGAGGTCTTCTTGTCTCGACCGAAGCTCAATGGCAGAGGCAATAGTTGATTTACCGGTTCCGTTCATGGCATAACGGATATTTAAGTGATTTTTCCGTATTTGAATAGTGGAGGAAAGGATGTTATTGCAGTTGCAGACTTCAGCTTTTATCACTTATTCCTCCTTGAGCACTTTGAGTACCGGACCTAGCTTTACAAAGATATATCTTTCTTGTAGTCTTCGTCTGAGTAATTCTATAAAACAAATGTTAACTCAAACGTCCTGGTTCTGTCTATCGTCAAGTACCGCCAGCTAAGGGGACTCGAACTGCTGCATTTATTTGTACCCATTCTTTGACAACATGGTTTCCAGTTGAGCCTTTTGTTGTTGAGAGCTTAATGCCAGTAACGATCTGAGTTTCCTCTCGGTTATTATTGGATATCTAATAGGATCGCCCAATAAACAAATCACGTCAATGACTTCGGGTGATAACTGCAAGAGGTTCAAAATCTGCGTCACTCTGGCTCTAGAGACTTTAAAATGGCGTGCCAGGGCAGCAGGTGAGGCATATACACCATCGGCTAAAGCCCTACGCCACTCTTTCGCAAGGCAAATAGGGTTTCGGTACTGACGCTTGCCGATTTTGATGAGATTATGGTTAAATGGGACGATTGGCATCTCGAAGACAGCCCGAAAAGTTCTGTGTATTGACCCATTCGGGGAGCCAAAGTATATAAAACCGCCCTGTGTGGGCGGTTTTTTTATTTATTTTTCCGCTATTGACGCTTAGACAAAAGCGGAATATTATTCGGCTGTATTTCAGGAGGCCGTCATGTCTGCAAAGAAAGTTATCATTATCGGTGCGGGTCTGGCCGGACTTTCTGCCGGTTGTTATTCCCGTATGAATGGTTATGATACCTGTATTTATGAACATCATTCTGAGCCGGGTGGGGTTGCGGCTACCTGGCGGCGGGGTGAATACCTGATTGACGGCGGTATTCACTTTATGATGGGGTATAAGAACGGCACTGATTTATTTAATATTTACCGCCAGCTTGGGGTGGCAGACCCTGCCAATTTTGTTCCGGCAAAATCATACGGCAGTTTTATCGATATTGAACAGGGCCGGCAATTGGATATACCTCTCAATATTTCAGAACTGGCTTTAGATATGAAAATGCTTTCTCCTGCCGACACCCCGTTGATAGATGATTTGGCAACTGCAGTAGGTGCTTTCTCCTGCAAAGATTTAACCACTTACGGGCAAATAAATCCGCCTGAACTCACTTCCGGATTAGACAGGCTTACCACTATCTGGAAAATGCGTGGTCTATTTAAATATATGTCTGGCAAATACACACGAAGTATGGAAGAATATACTTCGGGAATGCAAAACCGCTGGCTGGCTGATTGTCTGAATAATCTGTTTACTCCCCAGTCCCCTGTCTGGTTTGTAATCATGTTGTTAGCTATTGCCGGTGATGGGCAAATAAGCTATCTCTCAAAAGGCTGTAAAGATTTTGTACTCCAGATAGAAAAACGTTATAAAGATCTGAATGGAGAAATAATCTACTCCACGACAGTAGAGCAAATATTGGTTAACAATGACTGCGCAATCGGGGTCAGACTGACTGACGGGACTGAAGATTTTGCCGATTATATAATTTCGGCCGGGGATATTCATAATACTGTTTTTCACCTGCTTGACGGCAAATATATCGGTAAAAAGCTTCAGAATAAATTTGATACCTATGAACTCAGCCCCCCGTATTTTGCGGCCAGTTTCGGTGTAAAACATACTTTTGAAAATGAAAATGTTTTCAATACCATTGTTCTAAAACAGCCGCTGCGTATTGGGAAACGGGAAATCCATCAAATATTTGTCCGTATATTTAACTACAGCAATCATTTTGCTCCTGAAGGCAAGAGTGTCATTCAGGCCGAGTTTGAAACGGATTGGGATTACTGGGATAACCTTTGGCAGACAGACAAGGAAAAATACACTGCTGAAAAAGAACGGCTGGCATCAGAAATATTGACCCATCTGGAGATGCTCTATTTTGGCTTATCCCAACTGGTAGAGGTTACGGATATAGCTACTCCCTGCACTCTGAATCGTTATACGTTAAATTATAAAGGTGCACCTGAGGGTTGGAGGATTAACCTTCAAAATTTCAAGGAAGAAACACGACGGACTTTAGAGGGGCTTTCAAACCTCTATCTGGCGGGGCATTGGGTATCAGGGGGTGTTCCGGGGGTAATTCTTTCCGGGCGTCAGGCTGTGCAGCTTATATGTGCCAAAGAAAAAAAGCCTTTTTTTACACGGACTACTTAAATATTCACCATATTAAAAATATTAAAAACGGTGACTATCACTGTACCAGCCAGCAATGCACCGGCTGTTACCTGCCCCATGGTATGTTCTTTCAGATAAACTCTGGCCCAAGCCATCATTGGTACCAGTAGCATGAAACCTAAAGCGCTATAGCCGTAAAGCATCAAGGCTATGCTGGAGAAAGCGCTGGCAAATGCGGTGTGAACGCTTATTTTCCAAAAGAAATTTACTATCATAAAAAGCACACTGGAAACAAAACCGGCAAACAAAGCGGCAATAAGTTTATCCGGTGCGCCAATAAATATCAGTACAATCAGGGCGGCGCCCACCATTACCGAGCCTAAAACATATAAAATATGGCGCTGCTCACGTGGGTTTGAAAAAACCGACTGCAATTTGCCTTTTTTGACCATATTCAAAATAACCAGAAATATCGGCAGCATGCACAAAACTATAAATATAAATGACCACCTGATGGCTTCCCACAAGTTTTCGGTGGAGTCTTTAGCCAGCAGGAAAACGAACAGTATACTTAGTGTGAGCGGATTGAAAATATCGGAGATGTAGTTTGCCAGTTTGGTTTTCAAGTCACCTTCCCAGTATATAAAACCTTCATTCCCATATTAGCATAAACTGTTATCCAGCACTAATAAGTTTCGGATATGTTTCCCTCACTCTTGCGGCAGTGCGTATATTGCGGGTATTATGAATGGTATTTATATCTAAGAAATCAGGCAGTATCAAGCTTTAGGTACTTGGCAGTGAAGACTTTTAAATCCTGCCGTTAACTAGAAAGGGATACATTATGACTGAAACTGCTATCAGCTTGCGGGATATTTCTTTCAATTATAAACACATCAAAGCTTTGGATGGTTTGAGTTTGGAGATTCCCTGCGGTATAAGCTTCGGGATAATGGGGCCTAACGGGGCAGGCAAAACCACTCTTATTCGGATAATGGTGGGGCTTCTCCGCCAAAAAAGCGGATATCTTGCCATACTGGGCAAAGAGTTCAGCCGCCAGCTGGAATATCAGCTGGGGTACATGCCCCAGATACATTCCCTGTATACCGAACTGACAGTCAGCCAGAATATAGACTTTTTTGCCTGTATCTACGGGCTACGGGATAAAACACTGCGTAAAGCCCGTATAGAAGAAGTAATCAGGCTGGTAGACCTCTGGGATAGACGGAACGATGCTGTGATGAACCTTTCCGGTGGCATGAAACAGAGGGTAAGTCTGGCTTGTGCCATTGTCCATAATCCTCCGGTAATATTTCTGGATGAACCTACCGTGGGGCTTGACCCTGAACTGCGCTGCCGTTTTTGGGAGTATTTTAAAAATTTAAACCAAAAAGGTGTGACTATTATAATTTCCAGCCATACTCTTGATGATGCCGCCCACTGTGACCGTCTGGCGTTTCTGCGTGAAGGCAAAGTAATTGCCGAAGGTACTCCGCCAGAATTAAAGGCGGCTACGGGTAAAGCTGATGCCAGTCTGGAAGATGCCTTTTTGTATTCCATCCGCACAGGAGGTGCTCTCAGCCATGAATAATATACTGGCTATTGCCCAGAGGCTTATCCGCCAGTTGCTCCATGACCGGCGGACTATGGCGCTGATAATAGTAGTTCCGGTGGTGGTTATGGGGCTTATAGGTATCAGCTTCCCTGATGCAACAGTGCTTGATTATATTGCCCCGGCCATGCTGGCCACTTTAGCCCTGTTTTTCAGCTTCCTGCTGACCGGCATTTCATTCCTTAGGGAGACATCTCAGGGTACTATGGAAAGGCTTATGGCTGCACCTGTTTCCCGTCTGGACATAGTTGCCGGTTATCTTTTGGGTTTTTTCGTGTTTGCCTTGCTCCAGACACTTATCATTGTTCTTTTCACCATCTACGTGCTGGGAGTCAACTTTCAGGGTGAACTCTGGCAGATTCTGCTCTTTCAGGTGTTTATTATTACCGGGGCGGTTACCCTGGGCATTTTCACCAGCAGTTTTGCCAAAAATGAATTTCAAATGGTTCAGTTTATCCCTCTTATTATTGTTCCCCAGGTGTTTTTGTGCGGTGTCATCTGGCCTGTTTCCCAGATGCCGGAGTGGCTTCAGTATCTGTCAAATATATTGCCGCTGACTTATGGTGTGGATGGCATGCGTGAAATAATGCTTCAGGGTAAAAATCTGACTGAATTAGGGTTTCAGTGTGGCGTTTTGATACTGTTTGCGGTTATTACTACTGTTTTGGCAACACTTACCGTACCCAAACGCCGCTAAAGCAAAACAGGCAGGCAAATTCTTGCTCTGCAAATTGCATATCCGCCGCTTTACTGGTAACATTTAATATGTACTTAGCATAGATACAGGGGTATTTAAATGGATTCAGAAATTCTGCTTGAGGTTAAGGATCTCCATGTTGAGGTAGATGGTCGTGAAATACTCCACGGAGTTGACCTGATACTACCCGCAGGAGAGACCCATGTTATCTTTGGGCCTAACGGCAGCGGTAAAACCACCCTGCTGATGACACTCATGGGTTTTCCCCGTTACAAAATAACTAAAGGACAGCTCATATTTAACGGCAAAGATATTACCCATGTTCCGCTTGATGAGCGTGCCCGTTTGGGCATTGGCATCAGTTTTCAGCGTCCGCCGGTGGTACGCGGGGTAAAACTGAGGGAAATGGTTCGAAGTTCTCTTCGTACTAAAGAGGATTCAGGCGTAATTGACGAGCTTGCCAAAAAAGCAAACATGATAAATTTTCTGGAGAGAGATGTAAACCACGGTTTTTCCGGCGGTGAAATCAAACGTTCCGAGTTGCTACAGCTACTGGCGCAGGGTCCAGATATGGTGTTGCTTGATGAACCGGAATCAGGGGTTGATTTGGAAAATATCGCCCTTATCGGCAGCCTTATAAACGATTTGTTAGAGAAAAAGCACCCTATCCGCGAACGCAAACGCGGTGGTTTGGTAATAACCCATACCGGGCATATTTTGGATTATGTAAACGCCCGTACCGGTTATGTGCTCTGTCACGGGCGCATAAATTGCACCGGGGATCCGCGGGATATGCTTGAAACCATCAAGCAGAACGGTTATCAGGAGTGTGTAGAATGTCCCCGAAAGATCTAAGGCCTAATCTGGCTGATAAAGCCGGTGCTGCTATAAATAAAAAGCCCGCTATTGGTGATGATATACTTCTGGAAAAATTCACCGATAATACGGAAGCTCATAAATATGTAAGCAAGCCATCTGAGCTTGCCGCTGAAGATAAAGCCCGCATGCTTGAGTCAGGTGTAGTACTGGATGACCTGAAAGAACGGAGCGGAACATATATCCAGATGGATAACCGCCCGGTTCATTTTTCAGCTCAGCAAGATGGCATAGAGATTATGTCAACCAGTGAAGCCGCTCTGAAGTATGATTGGTTGAAAGATTACTGGTGGAAAGCGGTATCTGTAGATGCAGATAAATATACTGCTCACGTTGAGCTTAATAAGGCGGATGGCTATTTTATACGGGCACTTCCCGGCGTAAAAACTGAATTCCCCGTACAATCCTGTATGTATATGGCAAAAAACCAGTCCATCCAGAATGTCCACAATATTATCATTGCCGAAGAAGGTTCCGAGCTGCATATTATTACCGGTTGTACTTCCGCTCACCGCACTGAGACCGGTCTGCATCTGGGTGTGACCGAGTTTTTTATAAAAAAGGGCGCTAAAGTAACCTTTACCATGATACATACCTGGTCACCGGATATAGCAGTTCGCCCGCGTACCGGTGCTATAGTGGAAGAAAACGGCGTTTTTCTGAGCAACTACGTTATCATGAAGACTGTTAAAAACCTGCAGTCATATCCGGTAGCTTACCTGAATGGCGAAAATGCAGTTGCCCGCTTTAATAGTGTTATGGTTTGCCCACCCGGCTCTAAAATGGATGTCGGTTCGCGGGTTTTCCTGAATGCCAAGCATACCCGGACCGAGCTTATTACCCGTGCCCTCACCACCGGCGGAGAAATCATTTCCCGCGGGTATATTGAAGGGAAAGTGCCGGATTGCAAGGGACACCTGGAATGCCGCGGCCTTATTTTGGGTGACAATGGCATTATTTATGCTATACCTGAGCTGATGGGAAAGGTGTCCGGGGTGGATTTATCCCATGAAGCGGCGGTTGGTAAGATAGCCGAAGAAGAAGTCGAGTACTTGATGGCCAGGGGCTTGAACAAAGATGAAGCTACAGCTGCTATCGTACGCGGCTTTTTAAATGTAGATGTAGAGGGTTTGCCTCCCCTGCTCAAGGAAGAAATGGACAAAGCTATTAAACTGGGCGACCAGGAAGGCATGTAAGAATAAAATTACATTTGTGACAGATTTAAGCCCTCTGGAAACAGAGGGCTTATTAGTATAATTGGTGTTAATACAGATAATAAAAGCTGTCTTTATTCAGCAAATTCACTTCAAATCCGAAAAGTTCTGAAAAATTGGCCTCAGTCATTATTTCGGTTTTTACTCCATCCCGAAAAATACTGCCATCTTTCAGCATAACTACTCTGTTTATTTCCGGTATTATATCGGTAAGGTTATGGGTCACCAGTATTATCTGGGTATCCATATTTGAAATTTTGCTGAGTAGCATACGCAACTGGTGGGCAGATTTCATATCAAGGTTGGTAGTTGGTTCGTCCAGGAGCAGGCTTTGGGGGTTATTTACCAGTGCTCTGGCAATAACTACTCTTCGGGCTTCCCCGCTGGAAATTTCATCTGTCAGTCTTTTGGCTAGATGGTCTATTTCCAGCATATGCATTATATCTTTGGCATAAGTTTCCATCTGCGGGCTGACCAGATTTGCATCATGAAGATAAGATGAACCAAAATAACCGCTTAACACCGCTTCTTTGCAGGTCTGGCTGATATCTTGGCTTAAAATTTCGGCGGATACTATTCCCAACTGGCTTCGCAGCGAAAACACATCCCAGTTCTCCTGCCCGAGTATACGCAGGCTTGAACCATGTGGGTCAAATATCGGGTACAGTTCGCGGGTTATGGTCTTAATCAGACTGGATTTACCCGCCCCATTCGGGCCGAGTATTGCCAGATTCTGCCCTCTATTGATAACCATGTTTATGTTTTTCAGGCACAGGCGCTCACCGCGCATAAGGCTGATATTTTTAAACTCTATAAGAGGGGGCAAATCCCTTTTGGTCATAATAATATCCTTTTGCATTACCTGTTAATATCCGGAAATAGAAAAGCGGTCAATATCCTGCATGACCGCTTGGGAAACGTGATAAAGTGAGCCGAGGAGGACTCGAACCTCCAACCAATTGATTAAGAGTCAATTGCTCTGCCAATTGAGCTATCGGCCCACGTTTAAAGCATCCATATTTTAACACTATAGGCAGTTTGTGACAAATAACTGCTGGCTGTTTTTGAAAAGAACGTTCAGCATTATAGTACAAATAAGCTGAAATGCCAAATGCCTAAACGCCGTTCATGCCGGCGGCGGTTTTGGCTATATCCCATGCATAATCATATATATGCATACCCTTGCTCATGGCGATAATCTCACCGTCCTCCACCCCTATTTCGGCAGCCATGTATTCCTTCAGCATCTGGATAGCGGCCAGATTAGACGGGAAACCTGCCCATAAATCCCACGAGCGGAAATATATAATAAAATGGAGTTTCCCATAACGCACTCTGGTATCTATACTGCGGAGGCAGGGAGGGTCTTCCAAATCCAGTGTTTCGGGGTTGCCTACAGTCATAAATGCCTGATTAGTATTGAAGCCTGTTTCCTTGTACATTTTGATGACTTTGGCAATCTGGGCTTCAAGATACTGGCCATAGGTATATTGCTCACCTTCCGCCCGGTGGGCAGTCATAAGATACGGCAGGTAGTTATCTATGTATTCCATAGTGGAGGGTGCAGGTACACCGGGCGGAACATCAGGTATAAGGGGGCGGTTACCGGGGTTTTTAATATGGACAGTTATCATATCCAGTTCTTTGCGTTTTTGTCCTGAATAACTGCCACGTTCAATAGTGTACTCATAACCGTCTGTAAGTACCTGCCTCAGGCACAAAAACCATGCTTCAGAGAGATCTCTGGCTTCCACTGAGGTAATTTTCATCAGTCTTCCCCTTATTTTTTCTTAAACAGGGCAAAAAAACGATCCTGATATTCGTTAAAAAGCTCCCAACGTTCCAATTCATCTTTCAATTCTTTCGGGTCAGCTTCATCACGAAGTGTTTTAGAAAACAGTTCTTCAATATAAAAACGGGCATCACTGGGTACACCATCAGTACCTATTCCCAGCCGTCCCTGGCTGCCCAAATCTGACAGATTGCCTTGCAGCGAATGACGGGTAAGATCGTAGATGAATTTTAACAGAGATACATCCCAAAGGGTATCTTCCCCTTGGATTATGGTGGTTAGTTTGGTTTTATCTTTATCCAGTTGTTGGCTTATATTCTGAGCTACGGTGTGCAATTCCCCCGGTACAATATTCAGCCCCTTGGATTCATTTTTATAGGCATACATTAGCCCGGGTGCCTGAGAGCCATAACGGTCAACCAGCAGGCTGAAATAGCGTTTGGCTTCGTCAGAGAAGCCTTCAAGTCGGGTCAGGTAATACGGGGTGACTATCCGCGGCTGCTGAACTATCACTTTCCCTTCTCTAATTACCGTTTCCATCTGTGAAGACGTGTCGTCTTCTGCAACAGGATAAGACGGCGTAGTCAGCAGATAATAATCTATATTGGTAATACCGAATGTTGCCAGCCGCTGTTTTGGCGGCCGGAGTATCCGTGTATTTGCCACAGCTTTAAAAATCAGAGAATCATCCACCCTAATAAACCCCTACTTTATCTGTGAAAGTGCTTGTTTCATTTGAGCCAGAGATTCTATATACCTTGCCTCAAATTCATTTTTCCGTTTCCGCCATTCTTCCTGAAAACGGGGGTGCTTCTCTATGTCATTTGACAGACCCGGAGGCATTTCCATCCCCTGTTGCATAGCCTTTTGCAGGTATTGTGAATATTGCTGCTTTAGTTGGTCATAAGCGCTGCGGCGCTGTTTTTCACCCTGGTCAGTATAATGTGCCATGATTTGTTTTATCTGGCTGATAATTGTTTCTGCGTTTGCCTGATCTTCCTTGATGCCCTTTATACCTTCCATTGCCTTGCTAGCGGTATTGGCCGCGGCTTCATTTTCAGGCAGAGTAATGAGGGGCAAAAGATGGTTTTCTATGCCTTTTCCCACATACTCACGTGGTTTCCCTTGGTATTGTTGAAGTTCATCTTTGAGGTTAATATTCCCTTTTAGATAGGCGGTGGCCAGCTTTTCCCCGGCAGGCAGGTACTTCCAACGGGCTTTCTCATCCTCGGTAACTTCTTCAATATCCTTAAGCTTTTCCATGGCGATTTCAAAAGCAGACTTAATTTCGCCCATATTCACTCCGATTTCATTTATTCGCCTCTATTATACTAAATGACGGTTAAAGCTGAAAGAAATTTACGCTCACAAATGGCTAAAATGTTATAATAAATAGCGATGTTTTCCGGATACAAGCTGATTCAGCATACTGCCGATACGGGCATTCTCGCTCAAGGGGCAAATTTGAGTGATGCCTTCGCGTTTATGGCCAGTGGCCTTTTCAATCTTATTACAGATACCTCTACCCTGAAACAGGATAAAACTGTATCAATAAGCTTTGATGCTGACAATTATGAAAATCTGCTGGTTAAGTGGCTGAATGAACTTATATATATATTTGACACTCAAAGATTGGTGTTTTGCCGTTTTGAAGTAGCGGTGAGTTCTGCTTTTAAGCTTACCGCTATCTGTTTTGGTCAGAAAGTTACTGCGGATATCCCTTTACATCATTATGTAAAGGGCGCTACTTATCACTTGCTTAAAGTTAAAAAGATTACCGGAGGGTACAAGCTTCAAGTGTTATTGGATATCTAGGAGGCAGTTATGACCAGCCCGTGGCAGGGAATACTAAAAAAAATAGATGATTACCGTTGGGAAATTCCTCAAAACTACAAAGTAGGTATGAAAGTGCCCGGTCTGGTATATGCCAGTGAGCATATGCTTAACCAAATATGGGAGGAGCATGCTATAGAGCAGATTGCCAATGTAGCTTTCTTGCCTGGCATTACCGGCAAGTCTATGGCGATGCCTGATATACACTGGGGGTATGGATTTCCTATTGGAGGGGTGGCTGCTACCCGAATAAGTGATGGAGTAATCTCACCGGGTGGTGTAGGTTTTGATATAAACTGCGGAACCCGCCTTTTGAGGACGAACCTGTGCGTGGAAGAAGTGCAGCCAAAGATAAACGAACTTTTAAATGGACTTTTTGACAAAATACCCTCCGGTGTGGGTACTGGCGGTAATATAAAACTAAGCCTGACCGATATTGATAATGTAATGACCCGCGGTGGGAGCTGGGCTTTGGAAAAAGGTATGGGCGAAGCCGAAGATGTTAAACTGACGGAAGAATCCGGCAGCTTGTCCGGTGCGAACCCTGACGAAGTTTCCATTAAAGCCAAGACCAGAGGTTCTTCCCAGCTGGGTACACTGGGTTCAGGCAACCACTTTTTGGAAGTGCAGGTTGTAGATGAAATATTTGACACTGAAGTGGCAGATGTATTTGGAGTTCAGCAAACAGGGCAAGTGCTTTTTCTTATCCACACCGGTTCGCGGGGTTTGGGACATCAGGTATGCACTGATTACGTACAGCTGTTAAACGAGATGTCTAAAAAGTATGGCATAAATTTACCTGACCGTCAGCTGGCCTGTGCCCCGTTAAAATCAGAAGATGGTCAGGATTATCTGGCAGCGATGGCATGTGCCGCTAATTATGCTTGGGCTAACCGCCAGTGCATTACCCAGTGGGCACGTGAAGTATTTATGAAAATATTTGAAAAAGGCCCGCGTGATTTAGGTATGAGCCAGATATACGATGTAGCCCATAATATTGCCAAGATAGAGGAACATACGGTAGACGGTAAAATTCAAAATGTGTGTGTCCATCGCAAAGGTGCTACCCGCTCTTTCCCTGCCGGGCGGCCTGAAATACCAGCTGTTTACCGAAAAGTAGGGCAGCCTGTTATAATACCCGGTGATATGGGGAGATACTCTTATGTAGCGGTAGGTACCGAGACTGCCATGCATGAAACATTCGGATCTACCTGCCATGGTGCCGGCAGGATACTAAGCCGGGGTGCAGCCAAAAAAACTGCGTCCGGTGCCCAGCTTATAGATACCCTTAAGACTCAGGGGATAAGTATAAGGGTAGGAGATATTGGCAGTTTGGTGGAAGAAGCATCCGAGGCCTACAAAGATGTGGCTGATGTGGTGGAAGTGACTCACAAAGCTGGTATTGCCCGGAACATATTTAAAACCAGACCGTTGGGAGTAATAAAAGGATAAATGACTGATATTATAAAATTAGCCCTGCCCGCTGTGCGGGGGAAAATGACACTTGAAGAGGCTATAAACAAACGGCGTTCGGTAAGATCCTTTTCAAGCCGCGGGCTGACTATGGAGATGTTATCCCAATTATTATGGGCGTCAAACGGCATTACCGATATCGTAGATAAATTGCGTTCTACTCCCAGTGCCGGGGCAATTTATCCGCTGGACCTTTATATCATCGTTGGGAACAAAGGAATAGAAGCTTTGGAAGCCGGTGTATACCGGTATAACCCTGAGCGGCACGGTATTCATCTGCAAGTGAATGGTGATTTCCGCAAGCAACTGGCAGAGGGGTGTTTTAAGCAGAATTTTGTGGCAGATGCACCCTTTTCACTGGTTATCTGTTATCGGCCGGAAGAGCTTATAAAAAGATATGGCACCTGTGCTGATAAGTATGCCTATTTTGAAGTGGGACATGTGGCTCAAAACTTTAGTTTGGAATGTGTGGCTTTGGGTTTAGGAAGTGTAGTAATAGGTGCTTTTGCCGAAGAAATTATATGCAAATCTATGAATCTAAGCGGGCACCCCAAACCCCTGTATATAATTGCGGCGGGTTTCCCCGCCGCCAAATAAGTTTACTGTTTCTTGCAGTTTTTACATTTCTTGGTAATCAGCCAGTATTCAAAGCTGTCTGACAAAGCTAGCCAGCTGGCTTCGATGATATTTGGGCTGGCACCTACCGTATGCCAGGTACTTTCACCATCAGTAGATTCAATCAGCACCCTCACCAAAGCATCTGTACCGCTGGTCTGCTCCAGTATACGCACCTTGTAGTCTGAAAGATGGACGGAAGAAAGCTCAGGGTAAAACTGGCAAAGACCCTTACGCAAAGCAGCATCAAGTGCGTTTATGGGGCCATTGCCTTCGGCTACCGTATGCATAACTTCGCCGTCTACCCTCACTTTTACTATACCTTCGGCCATCATTTCGTCTTGGCTGCGCATAGCTGAGGGGCGGCGCTGTTTTTCCACTACTACCATGAAGTCTATAAGCTCAAACGGGGCTGCATAACCCATTTGGGTGCGGTTTACCAGCAAATCAAAAGAAGCCTCTGCATTTTCATACTGAAAACCCAGGCTTTCCATTCTCTTGACCTGCTGAAGCAGGTCTTTGACTTCTTTTGAGTCAGGCGTCAGATTTATGCCAATAGCTTTTGCTCTTTGGACAATATTTGACCTGCCTGCAAGTTCCGATACCAGCAGACGCTGATGGTTACCCACCAGTTCCGGTTCTATATGCTGATAGCTGCCTGACCATTTGCTGAGGCCGCTGACATGCAGGCCTGCTTTGTGGGAAAAGGCGCTGGCACCCACATACGGCAAAAACGGTTCGGAAACCAGATTTGCCAGTTCGCTTATATAATGGGAAGTTTCAGTTAGTAGTTTCAGTTGGCTGTCGGTTATGCAGTCTATACTCATTTTTAACTTCAAGATAGGTATGATGGAACATAAATTAGCATTGCCGCACCGTTCGCCAAAACCGTTTATCGTACCCTGAATCTGGCTGGCACCGGCTTTGAGAGCGGCTATGCTGTTAGCTACGGCCATTTCTGTATCATTATGAGAGTGAATACCTACGCAAATATTTACCGACTTGGTTACCGCTTCTACGGCTTTGGCTATTTCTTCGGGCAGACTGCCTCCATTGGTATCGCAAAGCACCACGCCCTCAGCTCCGGCCTTTTCCGCCGCCTGCAAAACCTGTATGGAATATTCGGGGTTGTCTTTGTAGCCGTCAAAAAAGTGTTCAGCATCCAGAAATACCTTTATGCATTTTGAACGCAGGTATTCAATGGAATCAGTAATCATGGACAGATTTTCTTCCAGAGTGGTTTCCAGCACTTGGGTCACCTGTCTGGCTGAACTCTTACCGACTAATGTAACATATTCCGTACCTGCCTCAACCAGTTGCTTCAGAGTTGCATCTGCTTCGGCTTTAACTTTGGGGCGGCGGGTAGACCCAAAAGCAACCATTTTGGCATTTTTCAGTTTAAGTGACCGTGCTTGAGTAAAAAACTCGCTGTCTTTGGGGTTTGAGCCCGGCCAGCCGCCCTCAATATAGTGTATACCCAGTTCATCCAGTTTTTGGGCAATCTTAAGCTTGTCCGCTACCGTAAAGGAAATTCCTTCACGCTGAGAACCGTCTCTTAGAGTAGTATCGTATAATTTTACCTGCACAGGAGTTTAGCCTCCTATCGTTTTAGCTATCTGGCTGCCCATCTCGGCTGTACCGAGCTTGGTGTTGCCCTTTTTAAATATATCTATCGTAGCATAACCAGCCGCTAGAACCTTGTCAACCGCCGCCTCGATTTCAGCAGCTTCGGCCTCCAGCCCGCAGGAATAGCGAAGCATCATGGCTATGCTTAAAATGGTGGCAATGGGGTTGGCAATATTTTGTTTAGCAATAGTGGGTGCACTGCCGTGAATAGGTTCGTAAAGGCCGAAAGTTTTAGTGCCTTTTGCCGGTATGCCTGCCAAAGAGGCAGAGGGCAGCATGCCCATAGATCCTGCTAGCATGGAGGCTTCGTCTGTTAAAATATCGCCAAACATATTTTCAGTCACAATAACATCAAAATATGTGGGTGCAAGTATCAATTTCATGGCACAGGCATCAACCAGTATATGTTCCACTGTTACATCAGGATAATCTTTTGCTAGTTCTATAACTACCTGCCGCCACAAGCGTGAAGACAGCAGCACATTGGCTTTGTCTACGCTGACCAGTTTCTTTTTGCGGCTTCGTGCCAATTCAAAGCCAACACGCACAATTCGTTCAATCTCCTTTTCGGAGTAGGTCATGCTGTCAGTAGCTTTGCGGATGCCCGAAGGTGTAGTCCAGCGTTTTTTCGGCTTGGCAAAATAAACACCACCCGTCAATTCTCGTATAAATATAAAGTCAGTGCTTTTTATTATTTCGGCTTTTACGGGAGCGGAATTTATCAGCGAAGGAGCCACCTTGACCGGGCGGATATTGGCAAAAAGACCAAGGCCGCGTCTTAAGGCCAGCAAACCGTCTTCAGGGTGAACCGGCAATTTGGGGTCATCAAAGCGGGGGTCACCTACGGCTGCCAGTAAAACGGCATCAGACTTTTTGCACATGGCCAGCGTTGTCGGACTGAGTGCCACCCCCTCTTTGTCTATGCAGCAGCCGCCAATAAGACCGTACTGATATTCAAAAGTATGTTTGTATTTTTTGGCAACAGCATTAAGCACCTTTAGGCCTTCGGCCATAACTTCCGGGCCTATGCCGTCACCGGGCAGAACTGTCAGTTTGAAATCCAACTAAACACCTCTTCCGCAAAGTTTTTCACGGGTATATTCTATAAGACCGCCGGCCTTTATAAGGCGGGACATAAACTCAGGATAGGGTTTGGCGGCAAAGCTTTCACCTGTAGTCAGGTCTTTGATAACGCCGCTTTCCAAATCTATTTCCAGTTCATCGCCACTGTTTATTTTTTCGGCTGCTTCCGCACTTTCAAGCAATGGCAGGCCTATGTTTATAGCGTTGCGGAAAAATATACGGGCAAAACTGGAGGCTATAACCGCCGAAACCCCCGAAGCTTTTATGGAAATAGGAGCATGCTCACGTGACGAACCGCAGCCGAAATTGGTGGTGGCTACGATAAAATCACCCGGCTTAACCTTTTTTACAAAGTCCAAATCTATATCTTCCATACAGTGTTCGGCCAATGCCTTGGGTTCAGATACGTTTAAATAACGGGCAGGAATAATGGCATCCGTATCAACATTTTCACCGTATTTATGTACAAATCCTTTTAACATCTTTTCTCCTAGCTGAATAAAGCCTGTTTTAAACAAGAGCTTCTTCGTATCCCTCTGACAGGGTTAACTATTTAAATTTCATCGGGATGGGCAATGTACCCCTTGATGGCAGTAGCGGTGGCAACTGCCGGCCCGGCCAGATATACTTCGCTCTTGGGGCTGCCCATACGCCCTACAAAATTGCGGTTAGTGGTTGCCAGACAGCGTTCACCGGCGGCCAAAATACCCATATGCCCGCCGAGGCAAGGACCGCAGGTGGGAGTGGAAACCGCAACCCCGGCATTGATAAAGGTTTCAATATAGCCGGCCTTCAGGGCGTCCAGATAGACCTGCTGCGAACCGGGTATAACAATAGTCCGCAAATCAGGGTTAACTTTATTCCCTTCAAGTAACTTGGCAGATATGGCCAAGTCTTCCAGCCTGCCGTTAGTGCATGAGCCGATGATAACCTGGTCAACCTTTATTTTACCAATCTGGCTGATGGGACGGGCATTTGCCGGTGAATGCGGCAGTGATACCTGCGGCTCAAGTTTGGAAATATCAAAATTATATGTTTTGGCATAAGATGCATCAGCATCATTATCATAAACCGTGTACTGGCGTTTGGCTCTGGGGGTTACATATTCCAGGGTTTTTTCGTCAACCCTGAAAAGTCCTGCCTTGCCGCCAGCCTCTATGGCCATATTTGACATGGTAAAGCGGTTTTCCATGGATAGGGCATCAATAGCCTCTCCGCAGAAATACATGGCAGAGTACAAAGCCCCGTCTACCCCTATTTGCCCTATGGTGTACAAAATCAGGTCTTTGCCGCCAATCCATTTAGGCAGCTTGCCCGAATAGTTAAATTTAATGGTGAGGGGGACTTTCATCCAAACCTCACCGGTTGCCATGGCGGCGGCTATATCTGTTGAGCCCATGCCGGTAGTAAAAGCGCCAAGTGCCCCGTAAGTGCAGGTGTGCGAATCAGCGCCTACCACAATATCCCCCGGCAGTACCAGACCCTGCTCGTGCAGGATTACGTGCTCAACGCCCATTTTGCCGCATTCGAAAAAGAGTATCCCCTGCTCACGGGCAAATTCACGCACCATTTTTACCTGTTCGGCAGATGCAATGTCTTTGTTGGGTACAAAATGGTCAGGCACAAAAACTATCTTATTGGGATCAAACACCTTGCTGACCCCAATCTTTTTAAATTCTTTAACGGCTATAGGTGCGGTAATGTCATTAGCCAGTACCAGGTCTACCTTGGCATTTATAAAATCACCCGGGCTGACCTGTGTTTTACCGCTGTGGGCGGCCAGTATTTTTTCAACTAAGTTCATCATAACCTCTCCAAGAATATCTAACGGAATTTTACCCGGTCAATAAGTAATATAAGCAGTATCACACCGGTACTGACGGCGGATAAAAAGTACATACCTGCACCCACCGCCAATCCTATGCCGGCAACAGCCCAGATAGTGGCGGCAGTGGTTAACCCCTCAACATGTCCCTCTGACTGGCGGAGTATAGCCCCCGCTCCCAGAAAGCCCACCCCGGTAACTATCCCGGCAGCTATCCGGCTGATATCCGTTTCTGAAAAACCATATATAGATACCAGCGTTATCAGGCAGGAACCCACGCAGATAAGAGTATTGGTGCGCAGCCCGGCTGCCTTGCCCGAGCGTTCCCGTTCATAACCAATAGCACCGCCCAGTACCACGGCCAGCAGAATGCGAAACAGCATTTCCACTTCTATCGGCATGGCATGTCGCTCCTTTTAAGATGCGTTCTTGACCCTGAGCAAACGGTTTAAAGCGTTCATATAAGCCTTGGCACTGGCTACTATTATATCCGTATCTGATCCGCGTCCGGTATATGTTACCCCGTCACTCTCAATACGGATAAGCACTTCACCCAGTGCATCAATGCCGGCCGTAACAGACTTGACCGAAAACTCAGTCAGTTTGTTAGGTACATTTACTATTCGGTTTATGGCCTTGTAAACAGCATCTACCGGCCCGCTGCCCAAAGCGGCATCTTCAACTGCCCCGCCGTTCGGGGTGGTTAGTCTGACGGCAGCAGTGGGTATGCCTCGGTCTCCGGAGGTAACCTGTATCCGGTCCAGATGATAAAGCTCAACTGTAGTCCGCAGTTCTTCGGCAACCAGGGCTTCTATGTCACGGTCGGTTACGTCCTTCTTTTTATCGGCCAAATCTTTAAAGGCTTTGAATGCGCGGTCAAAATCTTCTTCGTTGAGGTCAAAACCCAGCTCTGTCAGGTGCTGTTTAAAGGCATGGCGGCCGGAAAGTTTGCCCAGCACCAGACTGGAAGCCTGAATACCCACTTCTTTGGGGTCCATAATCTCAAAAGTTTTAGCCATTTTAATAACGCCGTCCTGGTGGATACCTGACTGGTGGCGGAAAGCATTTTCACCCACCACAGCCTTGTTGGGCTGGATAGCAAAACCGGTCAGAGCGCTGACCAGGCGGCTGCTGCGGTATATTTCCTGGGTGTTTATACTCGTTTCAAAGTTGAAATAGTCACTTCGGGTGCGCAGTGCCATCACCACTTCTTCCAGTGCGGCATTGCCGGCACGTTCGCCTATGCCGTTCAGGGTGCATTCCACCTGTCTGGCACCGTTTTTAACCGCAGCCAGCGAATTGGCTGTACCCATGCCCAAATCATCGTGGCAGTGTACGCTTATTACCGCTTTGTTTATATTAGGTACATTCTGGCGGATACCCTTTATGAGTTCGCCGAACTCACTGGGGATAGCGTAACCCACAGTATCAGGTATATTCAGGGTGGTAGCCCCGGCATCTATAACTGCTTCCAGCAGTTTATAAAGAAACTCCGGGTCAGAACGGCTGGCATCCATAGGTGAAAACTCTATATCATCAGTATAGCTTTTGGCTCTGGCAACCATAGTACGCGCCAGCTCCATTACTTCTTCACGGCTCTTTTTTATCTGGTGAACCATGTGTATTTCAGACGAAGAAATAAACACATGAATTCGGGGGTGGGCAGCTTCTTTCAAAGCCTCCCAGGCACGGTCAATATCAGCCGGTATAGCTCTGGCCAGACCGCAGATGACAGGGGTGCGCACTTCCTGGGCTATCAGCTTTACCGCTTCAAAATCACCGGGAGAGGTGATGGGAAAACCTGCTTCAATGATATCCACCCCCAGTTTTTCCAGCTGCCGGGCTATCTCCAGTTTTTCCTGTGCATTCAAAGACGCACCGGCAGCCTGTTCTCCATCTCTGAGGGTGGTATCAAAAATTTTTATTTTGTCCATGACAAAAATCCTTTCTGAAAGAAAATTACTCTATATTTAGCATTATAACCGGATACCCCTCTTCGTCCAGAAAGAGGGGCTGCTAAGGATGAGAAGTTTCCCTTCAGCCAGGCTGTGATACAGTCCGCTTATATTATTTGGAATGTAATCTGTCATGGTTATTTTAAAATACCCTTTACTTTTTCTTTTTCAGCCAGCTCATCATAGAGCGCAGTTCGGCACCCACTTCTTCAATAAGGTGCTCAGACTCCATGCGGCGTAGGGAGTTATAAACAGGGCGTCCGGCCTGATTTTCCAGTATCCATTCCTTGGCAAAGCTGCCGTCCTGAATCTCGCCCAGTATCTCACCCATAGTTTCATAGGTTTCTTCGTTGATAACTCTGGGACCGCGGGTGAAGTCACCGTATTTGGCGGTGTCAGAAATGGAATCACGCATATAGGCAATACCACCCTGATACATCAAGTCTACAATCAGCTTGAGCTCATGCAGACATTCAAAATAAGCCACTTCGGGCTGGTATCCGGCTTCCACCAGGGTTTCAAAGCCGGCTTTGACCAGAGAGGTAGTGCCGCCGCATAAAACGGCCTGCTCACCAAAAAGGTCGGTTTCGGTTTCTTCGGCAAAAGTGGTTTCCAGTATGCCGGCACGGTTAGAGCCGATGCCCTTGGCATAAGCCAGAGCCATTTCTTTGGCCTTGCCGCTGGCATCCTGTTCAACAGCAATCAGCGAAGGAGCGCCTGCACCCTCGGTGAAGACCTGTCTCAGCATATAGCCGGGGCATTTGGGGGCAATCATGGTCACGTCTACAAAAGACGGGGGGACTATCTGCCCGTAATGAATATTGAAGCCATGGGCAAACATCAGCATTTTGCCGGGTTTCAGTCCCTGTTCAACAGAGTCTTTATAAATCTTGGACTGAGCGGTATCAGGGGCCAGCATCATAATAATGTCAGCCTTTTTCGCCATTTCGGCTACGCTCATCACCTCGAAACCGTCAGCGGTGGCCTTTTTCCAGCCGCGTCCGCCTTCCACACAAGCCACAATAACCTTCAGACCTGAATCACGCAGGTTTTGGGCGTGGGCATGACCCTGCGCACCATAACCGACAATACCGATAATTTTCTTTTCAATAAGGCTTAAGTCACAGTCCTTATCGTAATATATAACAGCCATTTTTCCTCCTAGAGCTTTCTACTCTTTTGTTTTTAATTCTTTAGATGATTGCAATTCAGTAGCGGTAGCAAGCCCGCCGCGCGTCATGGCAATACGGCCGGTGCGGGTTATTTCCTTTATACCAAATGCACGTAACAGATTATATAGCGAATTTACTTTTTCTTCATCTCCGGTTACTTCCACTGTCAGCGAGTCGGAAGCTACATCCACTATCTTTGCCCTGAAAATATCTACAATCTGCATTATTTCACTGCGGTTGGCCGGAGTGGATTTCACTTTTATGAGGGCCAGTTCGCGGCAGATAATATCCTGCCCGGTAATATCTGAAACCTTGACCACGTCTACTACTTTATCAAGCTGTTTGCGTACTTGCTCAACCATGGTATTTGCCCCGTCAACCACAATGGTCATACGGGAAAAACCCGGCGTTTCGCTACGTCCGACTGCAATGCTGTCAATATTAAAACCACGCCGTCTGAAAAGGCTGGCCATGCGGTTTAATACGCCGGGCCTGTCTTCAACTAAAGCTACTATGGTATGCTTCGTCGGGGACATGCACTCACCTCTTTCTTAGGTTCTTCCAGTACTTCGTGGAGAGCGGCGCCGGGAGGAACCATGGGATATACGTTTTCTTCAGGTTCAATAACAAAATTCAGAAGGAAAGGTCCTTCGGCAGACATAGCCTGTTCAATAGCTGGTCGGACATCTTCCTTGCGTTTAACATTTAAAGCAGGTATGCCATAGGCTTCCGCAATTTTTATAAAATCAGGGCAGCCCAAAGGAGTGGCAACGTAATTTTTATTATAGAATAAATCCTGCCACTGGCGAACCATACCCAGATAACCGTTATTGAAAACAGCTATTTTTACCGCAGCCCTTTCCTGCACTATTGTCCCCAGTTCTTGCATATTCATCTGAAAGCCACCGTCACCGGCAATGCACCAGACAGTTTCGTCAGGGCAGCCAACCTTGGCGCCCAAAGCGGCCGGCAGGTCAAAGCCCATAGTGCCCAAGCCTCCGGAGGTTACCAGAGAATTGGGGCGGATATAGGTGTAATGCTGAGCCGCCCACATCTGGTGCTGACCCACACCGGTAACCACAATGGCATTGCCGCCGGTAGCTTCGCTTATCTGTTGGACTATATACTGAGGCAAGATAAGGTCAGTATGCCTTATGGAAAGCGGAGGGTGTTCCCTGCGCCAGTTTTCCAGTTGTCTTAGCCAGTCCGGGTGCTGAACGCACTCCACCTGTTTGTTGAGTGATTTAAGTACGGTTTTTACGTCACCCACTATAGGTACATCTACTCGTACATTTTTGCCTATTTCAGCCGGGTCTATATCTATATGAATAACGCTGGCATGGGGAGCAAATGAGCTTAGCTTTCCGGTAACCCGGTCATCAAAACGCATGCCGATAGCTATTATCAGGTCTGTAGCTGCTACAGCCATATTGGCGTAAGCCATACCGTGCATACCCAGCATGCCATAACTTAGTATATGGTCTTCGGGGAAACTGCTGACACCCAGCAAAGTGGTAATAACGGGTAGCTGGCAGTTTTCCGCCAAAGTTTTAAGTTCCTCGTTGGCACCGGATATATTCACCCCGTGACCGGCAATAATCACCGGTTTCTCAGCTGTTTCTATCAGCTTGGCAGCTTTTTGTATCTGCATCAGGTTGCCCTTTATAACGGGTTTGTAGCCAGGTAAATCAGGTTCATCAGGGTATTCAAATTCCGCCTGTTCAATGAATACGTCTTTGGGTATATCTATCAGCACCGGGCCAGGGCGTCCGGTTCGGGCTAAATAAAAAGCTTCCTTTATAGTATCCGCCAGCGCACTTGCTCTGGTTACCAGATAATTTTGCTTGGTAATTGGTAAAGTAATACCGGTGATATCAATCTCTTGAAAAGCGTCCTTGCCGATAAGGTTACGGGTAACCTGACCAGTTATAGCTACCATGGGTATAGAATCCATGTATGCATTGGCAATGCCGGTAATCAGGTTGGTAGCCCCCGGTCCCGAAGTCGCTAAGCAGACCCCAACTTTGCCGGTAACTCTGGCAAAGCCGTCAGCGGCATGGGCGGCACCCTGTTCATGCCGCGTCAGAATATGCCTTAAGGCGGGGTACTGGGGGAAAGTATCGTACAGAGGCAAGAGTACTCCACCCGGATACCCGAAGATTACATCTGCTCCTTCTTTAAGCAGACTTTCACATACTATCTGGGCGCCAGTCAATTTCATTTTCTCATTGCCCCCTTAGACTTAGTCTTTAAAAACCGCCCCGGTACTGGCCGAGGTGACATTTTCCGTATAATACTTCAAATAGCCATTTTTTATCTTCGGCTCGAACACAGGCACATTTGCCAGACGTTTCTGGATTTGTTCATCTGAAAGCTCTACTGAGAGCTTGTAGTTATGGATATCAATATTTATCATATCCCCGTCCTGTAGGGCGGCTATAGGTCCGTGCGCGGCTGCTTCCGGTGAAACATGTCCCATGGCGGCCCCTCGGGTTGCGCCTGAAAAACGCCCGTCCGTAATCAGGGCTACTTCTTTATCAAGTCCCATTCCGGCCAAAAGTGATGTTGGGGTAAGCATTTCCCTCATACCCGGTCCGCCTTTAGGCCCTTCATAACGGATAACCAGTACATCACCCGGGTTTATTTTACCGCCCATAATGGCTTTGGTAGCCAGCTCTTCAGAATCAAATATACGGGCAGGCCCGCGGTGAACCATCATCTCCGGGGCAACTGCAGAGCGTTTAACTACACTGCCGTTTGGTGCCAGATTTCCGAATAGAATAGCCAGCCCGCCCTTGGGTGAGTACGGGTTTGAGGCAAAACGAATGACTTTATTATCTGCTTTGGGTGCGTCATCTGCCAACTGGCCTATGGTTTTGCCGGAGACAGTCTGGGCATCATTTTTCAGCCATGGTTTCAGCTCTTTCAGCACGCTGCCTATTCCGCCTGCCTGGTCAAGGTTTTCAATATGGTATGGGCCTGATGGGCGGAGCTTGCACAGATTAGGAGTACAATCACTTATACGGTTTATCTGCTCCAGTGAAAAATCAGCCCCGGCTTCATGGGCAACCGCCATAACATGCAGAACCGAATTGGTGCTGCCGCCCAGTGCTACGTCCAGACTGAAAGCGTTGTAAATAGCATCCGGTGTTATTATATCTTTAGGGCGTGTATTATCTTTTATCAGGTGCATTATCTGCTGGCCGGCCTTTTTAGCAAGCTGTGTGCGGCGTGAATCCACCGCCGGTATAGTGCCATTGCCGGACAAAGCCATGCCCAGTGCTTCTGTAAGACAATTCATAGTATTGGCGGTAAACATTCCGGCACAGCTGCCGCAGCCGGGACAGGCTACTTTTTCAAGTTCCAGCAGTTCTTCTTCGGTCATCTGCCCTTTGGCCACCTGACCGACAGCTTCAAAAACACTGTTTAAATCAACACAGCTGACCTGGTCATTTTTCCTTAAACGTCCTGCCAGCATGGGGCCGCCGCTGACAAATATAGAGGGAATGTTCAAACGGCAAGCAGCCATGAGCATACCGGGAACAACCTTATCACAGTTAGGTATAAAAACCAGTCCGTCAAAAGCGTGAGCCATAGCCATAATCTCAACTGTGTTGGCAATGATTTCACGGCTGGGCAGGCTGTATTTCATGCCGGCATGGTTCATAGCAATGCCATCACAAACCGCAATGGTATTAAATTCAAAACCTACGCCGCCGGCAGCATTTATGCCTTCTTTGACGGCTTCGGAAATCTGTCTGAGGTGAATATGTCCGGGGACTACTTCGGTAAAGCTATTTACAATACCGATAAAGGGTTTTTGGAAACTTTCTGTATTCAGACCCAGGGCACGCAGCAAAGACCGGTGAGGGGCACGCTCAATACCTGATTTGACATCTTCGCTTTTCATATATGCGCTCCCGTTTGAAAGAATTAAAAACCGTCCTCAAAGGACGGGTTTACGACAGATTATTGGAAGTGTTTAACCATAACACAGTCCACGTTTGCTGTCAAGCTGAAAGGCTGGTTTTACCCGCTGTTTTAAGTATATCTGCTTCTTTTATTGCCCCCTGGCGGATAATCTTCAATTCATTATTGTTTACAGCTACTATGGTAGATTCCACTCCTCCGCTCACCTGACCCCCGTCAAGGATAAAATCCACCCTGTCACCCAGTTGGCTTCGGGCTTCAGTGGCATTTAGTGAGCTTTTACACCCGCTGAGGTTGGCGCTGGTGCCGGTAATTGGTTCACCGATTCGTTTCAGCATTTCAATTACCGCTGGTTGGTTAGGTATCCGTATGGCTACTGTTTCATTTCCGCCGGTTAGTTCAAGCGGAATATTATTTGTCTTCGGCAGTACCAGGGTAAGTCCTCCCGGCCAGTATTCTGCAGCCAGTTTACGGGCCAGCTCCGGAAAAACCTTGGCTACCTGATTTATCTGCGAGACGTCCCCTATCAGGGCGGGCAGACCTTTGGTATTGGCTCGGCCTTTTATGTCAAATACACGGTTTACTGCATGGGTATTTCGGGCTAATGCCCCAACTGCATAAACAGTGTCTGTCGGGAATATTACTACTCCGCCTTCTTTAAGTATCCTGACGGCGTTGGTTATCTGGTTTTCCATATCCTCATTAAATCGGTTATGTGTCATATATTTATTACCTTGTGCCATTTACAAATTGGTAGATATATCTAAATACTCTTGGGTTATTTAGTCAAGTATTATCAGGCTTGTACCATGTAAAAACAGACCTGTTTGCTTTACAATTTTAGCCTATAATGTTAAGCTACCATCAAGAAAATGATGAGCGAAATGAATAATAAACAATCAGCCGAGAGCCTAAGAGTTTCCACTACTGGGGATATTGAAGTCTCTACCTATTTGGAAATAGCCAAAGAAAAATCCGGTGCCAAGCCGGAGTGCATTGCTACTGGCGAAGAAAACCTGCGTGAGTCAATAGTAATTTTTGATTTTGGTTCACAATACAGCTTACTTATTGCCCGGCGCATACGCGAAATGCATGTCTACTGCGAGCTGGTTTCTCATGACACTCCATGGGAGAAAATAGCCCATCTGAATCCTAGAGGGTTTATTCTCTCCGGCGGACCATCCAGTGTGTATGAGCAGGGAGCACCTTTAGCTCCGGCCTATATATTTGAAAGTAAACTGCCTGTTCTGGGTATTTGCTATGGTATGCAGGCTATCACCCAGCAATTGGGTGGCGTAGTTGAACATAGTGAGAAACGTGAATACGGGCATGCTTTGCTTCATTCAAACGTGGTTAATACGGACCTTCTGGCAGATATGCCTGAACCTTCTCCCGTTTGGATGAGCCATGGGGATCGTATTGAGAAAATGCCGGCAGGGTTTACGGCTCTGGCCTACACTGAAAACTGCCCGGTTGCAGTTATGGGTAATGAATTTGATATTTACGGATTGCAGTTTCATCCCGAGGTTGTTCATTCTCCTCACGGTAAAATCATTCTTAAAAATTTCGTTTTCAATATATGTAAATGCCATGCTAACTGGACTATGGGTAATTATATTCAGGAAAGCATACAAAACATACGTGAGCAGGTTGGTGGCGGGCAAGTTATCTGTGCACTTTCCGGCGGTGTAGATTCGGCGGTTGTGGCTTCACTCATTCATAAAGCCATTGGTGAACAATTAACTTGCATTTATGTAAATAACGGCCTTCTCCGCCGTGAAGAGGCTGACCGCACACTGCACGTCTTTAAAAACCATATGGGCATGAAAATAATTTATGTAGATGCCGTTGACCGCTTTCTTGAAGGTCTCAGCGGTGTTACTGACCCCGAACAAAAGCGCAAGGTTATCGGAAGCGAATTTATAAAGGTATTTGAAGATGAAGCCTGTAAACTTGGCACGATTGACTTTCTGGCACAAGGAACACTTTATCCTGACGTTATAGAAAGCGTTTCTTCTGTGTCTAAAGCTTCTGCCAAGATAAAAAGCCATCATAACGTGGGCGGCCTGCCTGCCCATATGAAGTTAAAACTTATAGAGCCTTTGCGCTATCTCTTTAAAGATGAAGTGAGGCTGCTGGGCAAAGAGCTGGGTCTGCCGGACGAAATGATTTGGCGTCAGCCCTTCCCCGGCCCCGGTCTGGCAATACGTATTATAGGCGAAGTTACCCGTGAAAAGCTGGAAATCCTCCGCGCGGCGGACTGGATTGTAATGAGCGAAATTAAAAAAGCCAAAATGTATCACCAGGTATGGCAAAGCTTTGCTATCCTGACCGATGTTAAATCTGTGGGTGTTATGGGTGATTTCCGCACCTATGGTTATCTGGTAGCTATCAGGGCTGTAACCAGTGAAGATGCCATGACTGCAGACTGGGCGAAACTGCCTTATGATTTGCTGTCGGTTATATCCAACCGTATTGTTAATGAGGTTAAAGAAGTGAATAGGGTGGTTTATGATATAAGCTCCAAACCGCCTTCCACTATTGAATGGGAGTAAGGCATTATGACCGGCGGTTATATCATGGGGAGGGGCTACACTCCCGAGACTTGCATAGATGAGGTCAAAAAAGCTCTTACAGGTTTGGGTGGTCGGGCCTCTGCCGAAGAGATATTGCTTACGGTCAGAAAAAAAGGCCATTGGAGTGATGAAACTGTCTGGCAATGCATGGAGTCAAATACCATAAATTTCCCGCCTGCCTGCCGGCATAATACGGATACTGACTCAAAATTCCTTTTCTTAAGGGAAGACGGTAATTATGAATTCTATGCCCCCAAGTGGCATGGACGCTATGAGCGGGGTAAAAGAATAGTTTAGTTTTGCTTAGGAGACAACTCTGAAAGTTCTGGTTATTGGAAATGGGGCAAGGGAGCATGCTATTGTCTGGAAGTTTTCCCAAAGCCCGAAAATCACTAAAATTTACGTTGCCCCCGGCAACGCCGGTACAAGCCTTATAGCTGAAAATGTAGCTATAAGCTGCACAAATATCAAAGATTTGCTTTCCTTTGCCAAAGACAAAGCCATTGATATTACCTTTGTAGGACCTGAAGCACCTCTGGCAGGAGGGGTTGTAGATGTGTTTGAATCAGAAGGCCTGCGTATATTCGGCCCCTGCCGTGAAGCTGCCCAGTTGGAATCCAGCAAAGTTTTTACCAAAGAGCTGCTTCTTTCAAATAAAATTCCCACTGCTTACAGCCGCAGTTTTTCCAGTTATGAAAAAGCTTGTTCTTATTTGAGTAGGCTGGATATGCCGGTTGTGATAAAGGCGGATGGTTTGGCAGGTGGTAAAGGAGTTACGGTTGCCCAAACTCATGAGCAGGCTATGGCGGCTTTATCAGATATAATGGAGGCCAAAATATTCGGTGAAGCCGGTGAACATGTAGTTATAGAAGAGTGCATGGTGGGGCAGGAAATGAGCTTTTTTGCCGTTACTGACGGTAAAACTGTTGCACCTTTAAGTGCTGCTTGTGATTATAAACGGATTTATGATGGGGATAAGGGTGCTAATACTGGCGGTATGGGCAGTTATACGCCCCCTGCTTTTTTTACCCCCGAATTAAAGGAAGAAATAATGTCCCGCATTCTATTGCCGGTTATAAAGGCACTGGCGGATCGGGATATCGTATATAAAGGTGTTTTATATGCCGGTTTGATGATAACCGCTGAAGGGCCAAAAGTGATGGAGTTTAATGCCCGCTTTGGAGACCCCGAAACTCAGGTTTTAATGCCCCTGCTCAAGACAGACTTGCTTGAGATAGTGGAAGCCACTATTGAAGGCCGTCTTGACAAACTCAATATTGAAATGGAAGATTCATCTGCAGTCGGGGTTGTGCTGGCTTCTGGCGGATATCCGGCTGAATACCGTAAAAAATTACCTGTAAGCGGTCTTTCAGATATACCCTCGGATATACTTGTTTTCCATGCCGGCACAGTAGCTTCTGAAGAGGGCGAAATACTTACTAATGGCGGACGGGTACTTTGTCTTGTCAGTAAAGGCAAAAATATAGAGGAAGCCAGAGACAATGTATATAAAAATATTGACTGCATTTCTTTTGAAGATTGCCATTATCGTAGGGACATAGCCTTGTTAAATGGGAGGGAACTATGCCATTAGTTAGTATTGTTATGGGGTCTAAGTCTGACGCCGAGGTTATGAAGCCTACCGAAGAGATACTGGAGAAAATGGGTATTTCATTTGAAACTCTGGTTATGTCTGCCCATCGCACTCCGGAAAAAGTGCAGGAGTTTTGTCTTAATGCGCCCGCACGGGGTATTGAACTGGTTATAGCTGCTGCCGGGGGGGCGGCTCATCTGCCGGGAGTGATTGCCAGCTGGCTGACACTGCCAGTTATCGGCGTACCTGTTGCTTCAGGTGAACTTAAAGGAATTGATGCCCTGTACTCTATAGTCCAGATGCCGGCCGGTATACCGGTAGCTACAGTAGCCATCGGCTCTGCCGGTGCTAAAAATGCGGCATATCTGGCGGCTGAAATACTGGGTTTAAAATATCAAAATATCCGTCAGGCGTATGAAAGCTACCGTCGGGAACTTAAAGGTGAGAACAAATGATAGAGCGATATAGCCGCCCTCAAATGAAAAAGGTCTGGTCAGATGAAAGTAAATTTGCTTACTGGCTGGATATTGAAATTGCCGTCTGCGAAGCTTGGGCGAAGATGGGGGCAATTTCAAGGGAGGATATCACTAAAATAAAGCTGGCGCGCTTGAACTTTAAGCGCATGGAGGAGCTTCTGAAGGAAACTCACCATGATATGACGGCTTTTTTGGGTTCTGTAGCCGAAAGTCTGGGTGAAGAATCCCGCTTTATTCATATGGGCATGACTTCATCTGATGTGATGGATACGACTCTCAGCCTTCAGCTTGTGGAAGCTTCAAAGATACTAAACAACGGTGTTAAAGACCTGATAAATGCTTTGGCTGCCAAAGCTATGGAATATAAATATACTGTCCAAGTGGGACGTACTCATGGTGTTCATGCCGAACCCATTTCATTCGGACTGAAACTGGCCTTGTGGATGGAAGAAATGAAACGCAACCGCCAACGTCTTGCGGAGGCCACTAAGGCTATTACCGTAGGTAAAATGTCAGGAGCGGTAGGTACTTATGCTACTTTATCCCCTGAAATTGAAGAGATAGCCTGCAAAAAACTGGGGCTTTCACCCGCCTCTATTTCAAATCAGGTAATCCAGCGTGACCGCCATGCCCAGTACATGACTACTCTGGCTATTATCGCCGGTTCGCTGGAAAAGTTTGCTACCGAAATACGGGCTCTTCAGAAGACTGAATGCCACGAGGCTGAAGAACCATTTGAAAAAGGGCAAACCGGTTCGTCAGCTATGCCTCATAAGAAAAATCCTGAGCTTTGCGAACGAATTTGCGGTATTGCCCGTATAATACGCGGCTATTCCGTTACCGCCATGGAAAATCAGCCCTTGTGGCATGAGCGGGATATCAGCCACTCCTCTACCGAACGGGTAATAATGCCTGATGGCTGTCTGCTGCTGGATTACGCTTTGCACATTTTTACCAATGTTATAAAGGGTCTAAATGTTTTCCCTGAACAGATGGAAAAGAATCTTAACCTTACCGGCGGTCTGGTTTATTCACAGAGAGTTATGCTTGCCCTGATAAACAAGGGGCTTTCACGCCAGCAGGCATACAAAATGGTACAGAGGAATGCCATGCGCACTTGGCAAGGCGAAGATAATTTTATGAACCTGCTCAAGGCGGATGCCGAGGTTATGGAACACCTTTCTTCTGCCGAAGTTGACGAATTATTTGACTACAAATTTTATCTGCGCTACATAGATGATATATTCAGACGGGTAGGGCTGACTAATTCCCAGTGGAAGAAAGGCGGGGATGCCTCCTCTGATGAAGGACTGTCACCCAGAGCTATATAGATGACTGATAAAAAAGTACTTATGGAAACTGCCCTGCCTCTGCCTTCTTTTATAAAAGGAAAAGTGCGTGATACTTATCTGCTTGGTGATAAACTGCTTATCATTGCCAGTGACCGTATTTCCGCTTTTGATGTGATACTGCCTTCAGGCATACCAGGTAAAGGAAGGGTGCTTAACTGTATTTCATCATTTTGGTTTGAGAAAACTGCTCATATAATACCCAATCATGTTATAGAGCTGGTTGAAGATGTAAATTGTCTGGATAAATACCTGCCCGTAGCCGAACGGTTCAAATATCCGGAATATTTAAACAGCAGAAGTATGGTAGTCAAAAAAGTTAAGCGTGTTTCGGTTGAGTGTGTAGTGCGTGGTTATATTGCTGGGTCAGCCTGGAGTGAATATAAAAAGACGGGTACTGTAAATGGTGTCTCTATGCCGAAAGGTCTTTTGCAAAGTCAGGAGCTACCAGAACCTATATTTACCCCTACCACCAAGGGAGACGGCGAACATGACCGCCCCATGTCTATTGCTGAACTGGAAGCTATGGTCGGCAAAGAACTGGCTGATAAACTGGCTAAAAAGAGTTTGGAACTCTATAAATTCGGACGGGAATATGCCCGCCAAAGGGGTATTATTATAGCTGATACCAAGTTTGAGTTTGGTCTGGACGGCTCAGAGCTTATCCTTATTGATGAAGCACTTACCCCGGATTCCAGCCGTTTCTGGGATGAAAAAACCTATAAAGTGGGCGAAGCCCAGGATAGCTATGACAAACAACCCGTGAGGGATTATTTGGAAGCTATCGGCTGGGATAAAGAGCCTCCAGGCCCGGTATTGCCGGATGAAGTTATAAAGTCAACTACCTGCCGTTATGAATACGCTTACGAAAGAATAACCGGCCTGAAGTTGGGTTAACCTGCTAGCGTGGATATATATAAAAGGGGCGAAAGCCCCTTTCCCTATTCTACAAATCGTTTAAATCAGTTTTCCAGCATACCTTTGGTGCTGGGGGCAATGCCTTCGCGTCTGGGGTTTATACCAGTAGCTTTGTCCAGTGCCCGTGCCAATGCTTTGAAAAGAGCTTCTGCTTTGTGATGGTCATTAGAACCGTAAAGAATGCGGGCATGTAAATTTAGCCGACCCTCTATTGCAAAAGTCTCCAGAAAATGCCTGACTAGGTCCGTGGGAAAACCGGTAAGGTCATTTTTAGCAAACGGCAAATCCAGCACTGCATATCCCCTGCCGCTCAGGTCCAGAGCTACTGAAGCCAAGGAATCATCCATAGGTACAGTTGCATCTGCCATGCGGACAATACCCTTGCGTTCCCCTAACGCCTCGTTAAAGGCTTTACCCAAAGTGAGTGCCACATCTTCCACCAAATGATGTATATCATCCCCGTTGGCAGAGATATTTATGTCAAATAAACCATGCTTAGCCAGTTGGGAAAGCATATGGTCAAACAACCTGACCCCGGTACACATTTCAGCCTGCCCGCTGCCATCCAGATTCAGACTAAGGCTTATGGTGGTTTCGGTGGTCTGTCTTTTTATAGATGCTGTTCTACTGGTCATGTTATTCCCCCATTTCCCCAAGCGCTTTTAACAGTGCGTCTGTATCTTCGGGCTTGCCCACTGAAAACCGCAGGCAGTTTTCCATCATCGGTGCATCAAAGCATCTTACCAAAATGCCCTGTAACTCCAGTGCCTGCTGAATGTCTTTTGCCTTGCCTTTAATAAGTTTGCACAGTATAAAGTTAGCCGCAGACGGATAAGGCTTCAGCCAGCTAAATTTGCTTAGTTCAGTATATAACCGTTTACGTTCATCCACAATCTTTTTTACGGTTTCCAGCATATATTCACGCTGGAGCATAGTCTGGCGGACGGCAGTATCCGCTGCAATGTTTACTGAATAAGGGTCTTTGATACGTGATAAGTAGTCTGCAATCATCGGCGGGAAAAGCCCGTAACCTACCCGCAGTCCTGCCAGCCCTGCCCATTTGGAAAAGGTACGCAGTATCATAAGATTTGGATACTTAGCCATATCCGAAATCATAGTCTGGCCTGTAAACTCGTAATAAGCTTCGTCAACCACGGTGGGTACGCCCAAATCCAGTATTTGTATTATATCCTCTTTGCTTATGGCTGTACCGGTGGGGTTATTGGGGGCGGCTATAAATATAAGCTTGGTTTTTGGAGTAAGTGCATTTTTAATGCCGCTGATATTTACATTATAACCGGCATCACGCGGCACATTGACTACGGTTCCGCGGTTCAAATCAGTATAAAATTTATACATGGCGAAAGTAGGCGGGCAGTTGATAACCTCATCTCCGGGGTTTATAAACAGCCTCAGCAGTAAGTCTATCAACTGGTCAGAGCCTGCCCCGCAGATAATCTGCTCCATATTTACGCCGGTATATTCCGCCAGCAAACGGCGGATTTCAAATTGGGTGGCATCAGGGTAGATATGGTACTGGTCAAAGGCAGCCATAGCCTGCCGTACCGCTGGTGCAGCCCCGTACAGGTTTTCATTGGCATCCAGCTTGATTATCCGGTTTTTTGTCTTTACCAGTTCCGGTGCTTTGCAGGCAGAATAGCCGGCAAACCCTTCTAGATCTGTCCGCATATATTTTTTCATATCATATGTCATATTAGTTCTCACTTATCCCATTCGCTTTAAGGCGGCTTCGGCATGGCATTCCAGCCCTTCGGCTCTGGCAATAGTGGCAGCGGCTTTCCCCAGCTTTGCCATTTCCTCTTTGCTCACGTTTACAATATCTATATATTTTACAAAATCCAGTATATTAAGCGGGGAGCTGAAACGGGCAGTGCCTGAGGTGGGTAAGGCATGGCTTGGCCCAGCTACATAATCCCCCATTACCACACTGGCTTTTTCTCCGTAGAAGATACAGCCAGCGTGATTTATGCGGGACAAATACTGTTCTGAATCCTTTACCAGCAGGCATAAATGTTCGGCAGCATACATATTGGCCAGCGTAATGGCCTCGTTCATATTATCCACAACCGCAATCAGCCCGTTGTCCTTTAAAGACTGCCGGATAATATCCTTTCGGGCACAGGTATCGGTTTTTGCTTCCACGATATCGTTTACTTTGTTTGCCATTTCCTTAGATGTAGTCACCAGTATCGAGGCAGCCAGTGGGTCATGTTCGGCTTGAGCCAGTATATCAGAGGCACAATATTCGGCGTTAGCATATTGATCAGCAACTAACAGCACTTCGCTGGGGCCTTGAAGCCCGTCAATGTCCACCACTCCGAATACGGCTTTTTTGGCCAGTGTAACAAATATATTACCCGGCCCGCATATCTTGTCTACTTTGGGAATAGATTTGGTGCCGAAGGCAAGCGCTGCCACCGCCTGAGCACCGCCGCAGGCAAATACCCTGTCTACCCCGGCTATATAAGCGGCAGCCAGAGTGGGCGCAGGTATTTTCCCGTCTGCTCCCGGCGGGGTGACCAGTATAATCTCTTTTACGCCGGCTTCTTTAGCCGGAATGGCGGTCATCAGCACAGTTGACGGGTAAAAAGCTTTGCCGCCGGGTACATACAAGCCTACCCTTCCCAGCGGGCGGATAAGCTGCTTGCCCTGCATAATTTCAGCTGCTTTCCAGACAGCCTCTTTCTGAAAGCGGTGATAAGCCCGCACCTGAGCGGCGGCAAGTTTCAGTGCCTCAAATAGTTCAGCAGGTATTTCACCAGCGGCCTGTTTTATTTCGGCTGGACTTACCTCAAGTTTTGAAATAGCGGCACGATCAAACTTCAGGGTATACTCTAAAACAGCTTTATCACCCTGTTTGCGTACATCTGCAATAATACCATTTACAGCTTTTTCGGGGTCAACCCCTAGCCGTCTGGCAAGTTCGGTTCTCTGGGTTTCGTCCAGAAAAAAACCGGCTTTATCCTGGCGGGAGAGCCTTTTTTCTGCTTGGGCAAACCCGCGGATTATTTCCATTTTACTTTAGGCCTCCAATGCCTTTTTAAGCATACCTATTACCGTGTTTATCCGTTCGCTCTTGGCGGTGGAAACTACGCTCTGATAGTTGGCTATAACACAGGCGGTAGATTCAAACAAAGTATCTATTATTTTCAGATTGTGGCGGGCAATAGTACCGCCGGTTTCGGTATTTTCCACCAGCATATCCGCATCTTCCGGCAGAAAAGCCTCAGTTGCACCCCAGGTTGGAACAATGCGGTAATGCCCCAAATGGTTGCTTCTGGCGTAAAAGTCAGAAATATTGGTATATTCGGAAGCTATCCGCATTTCGCGGCTGCCGCAGTAATCTTTCAGTTCGTCCAGATTGGAAACCGGCACGTCGTTATGCACCACCGCCACCAGTTTTACCCAGCCGTATTTCAAATCCAGCAGTTCCTTTACCGGGCTGGTCGGGAACTGGTAAAGATGGTCAGTCAGCCAGTCACGCCCGGTAATAGCCAGGTCAAAATTGCCGTTGGCTACCTGTATGGGCATATCCTGGGGGCGGATTACCTTTACCGCAATGCCGTTTATGCCGAATGCCGGACGGTGATTGCCCGTGGCAGATGGGTAGTCTTCAATAGCTATCCCCGCGGCATCCAATATCTTACGGACATGGGGCTGCTGATGCCCGTCAGGCAGTGCCAAACGCACAGTATCATCCGGCATATCCAGAAAAGATGGCTGGCAGCCATTTACTGGTTCAATCTTAATATCTTCTGCTTTGGGTTCAACATAGCGGCTGATATTTGCCATTACAGATGAAATAGCCCCGCTCAGGTCTTTTTCCTCAAGGCTCTGGCTGTTGGCTATCAGATAGGCTTTAAAATCCAGTACTTTGGCGATGGAACGCAGATTTTTCTTGGCCAAGTCAGCTTCAGACTTGCGCGGCAGAATAACCACTTCGGCAGTATCCGGCGGATAGGCTTCCGCCGAACCCCAAAGCGGGAAAATACTGAAATTTTTAAGCCGCAGTTGCATAGCGAAAGCCTCGGCGATATTCGGGTATTCACTGGCTATGCGTATACGGGTATTGCAAGCTGAGAGTGCTGCCAAACTATCATATGGGCTGTTTACAGCCGTAGCCGCATATAATGAGCCATGCCCGTAGCCCAGATTTTTCAGTTTGACTATATTGCTGGAAGGGTAGCGTGAAGTCAGCTCGGTAAGCCAGTCTGCCCCGCATACACCCAAATCATAGTTGCCTATGGCCAGCTGAATGGGTATATCCTTCTCGTGAAATATCTTGGCGGACATTTCAGGGTTGGAAACTGATTTAAAGCAGTATATTTTTGCCTTATCAACGTAACCGTCAAGCCCCCACTGGCTTTTTTCCAGCAGGGCTTTGGTATCACCAAGCAATCTGCCTTTTGGCAGAGCCACTCTAAGCATCTTCTTCACCGCTTAGCAGGCATATTACCTCGGCCTGATTTTTAAACTCTGTGGTTTTGTCTTCAATCAGGTCTGTTACTTCATAGCTGTCAGCCGCTTTAACCGTAACTGCCCAGCCATAAGCGGCCGTATCCACACCGGGGTAAAAAAGCTCAGCGCTTATGCCGCACTCGCGGATAAGGTTAGCCATTTCGTAGGCGTTTTTAAGGTTATCACCTTCATATTTTATAAGTATTTTTTCTTCTACCATGTCATACATATCTTCGGCATCTATCATAGGTATAAGGCGGTTCAGATACAAAGCAAACCCGGCTGCCGGTTTATCAGGACCGCCCAGCAGGGGGATAAGCTTGTCATAGCGGCCGCCGCCGCCCACGTGTTCGCCGTTTACGAACAAATGGAAAATTACCCCTGTATAGTATTCAAAACCTTTGCCTGAGGCAAGGTCTATCTGGTAGCTGACACCCAGCTTATCCAGTATATCTACCCCTGCAATAAAATCATTCAGGGGTTCTTCCAGGTCACCGCCGGCAGCCCCGGCCATGGCCATAACGTTTTTCAGGAAAGCGGCTGAAGTGCCTTTGTTTTCCATCAAGAGTTTCAGGGTGCGGAAAAGTTCAGGCTTTTCGGCCTCAAGTCTGCTCATCAGAGCAACGTCCCCGTCCAGCAGTTGGTCAAATATCTTATGCTGTTCATCAGTATTCGGCTCAAGCTGGGCCAATACCGCTTTTATAAGCTGGGCATGTGAAAGCCTTAGCTCCACATCTTCAAAACCCAGTCTGGACAGGGTTTCCAGTGCCAGTGTGATTAACTCGGCATTAGCTTCCGAACCGGTAACGCCGATAAGCTCGGCTCCTAGCTGCCAATTTTCGCGGGATTTTTTGCCTGTTTCATCAAAGCGGAAAATATTGGAGGTATAGCACAAACGGGCAACTTCCATTTCACGGAGGTTATCTATATAAAGTCTGGCAGCCGGTATAGTGCCGTCCGGCCGCAGTACCACCCTTTCGCCGCTCCAACCGTCCCAGTCCAAAAAGGAATATACCCTTTTAAGCATTTGAGGGGTAAGTGTGCCGCTTGAGGTAAATAGGCTGAGGTATTCCAGCATGGGGGTACGCACTTCTTCGTAACCCCATGTAATGCAACTGTCATGGAAAATGCTCTCTATATACCTGAACCGAAGCATATCTTCGGGCAATAAATCACTGCAGCCTTTACAACGCGCAATCATGTTCTTCTACTCCGTTTAAAGTTAGTCTGTAGATTTTACAATACCCGGCCTGACCAAGCAAATGGTAGTAAAGTTATTGAAATATTATACCTTATAGCAATATACTTTAGTCGTCTTGTATTGGCTGATGAAGGAGTAAAGATGAGCTGGTATTGGATTGCCCCTTTAATCATCATAGCGGTGCTGGTAATTATTTTCGTGGTAAATCAAGTGGTCAGTGCTCACCTAAAACAAGCTGCCACCGGCAAAGAAGAGCTGTACGGCAAAAAAGCTTTGGTAAAAACCCCGCTAAACCCCGAAGGCAAAGTGCTATATGACGGGGAGATATGGGCGGCGCATATTGAAAACGGCACTGCCGAAGTGGGACAGGAAGTGGTTATAGTACGTCTGGAAGGATTGAAATTGTACGTCAAAATGGAAAGGAACGAATAAATGGAAGAAACCTTAAATACCTTAATTACGGTTGGTGTGGTTCTGGTTATACTGCTGCTTATACTCAGTATGGCTGTCAAGGTAGTTGCCGAGTACGAACGGGGTGTCATATTCCGGCTGGGGCGGCTTATCGGCGGCAAAGGGCCGGGTTTATTCTTCCTTATCCCCTTTGTGGACCGCATGGTAAAGGTTGACCTGCGGGTAGTTACTATGGATGTACCCGGACAGGAAGTTATTACCCGTGATAATGTCACCGTAAGGGTTAACGCCGTGGTTTATTTCAGAGTGGTAGACCCTGAGGCCTCGGTGGTGAAAGTGGTTGACCATTACCGGGCTACTTCCCAGATTTCCCAGACTACCCTCAGAAATGTACTTGGCCAGTCAGAGCTTGACGAACTGCTCTCCCAGCGTGAAAAACTGAACCAGATACTTCAGCAGATTATAGACGAAGCTACTGCCCCGTGGGGTGTTAAAGTCAGCATTGTAGAAATAAAAGAAGTGGAACTGCCCGAAGCTATGAAACGGTCTATGGCCGCTCAGGCTGAAGCCGAGCGGGTACGCCGTGCCAAGATTATTCATGCCGAAGGCGAAATGCAGGCTTCCCAGAAACTGGCTCAGGCCGGCAAGGTTATTGCCAAAGAGCCGGTCAGTCTGCAGCTGCGTTACCTGCAAACCATGACCGAAATTGCTTCAGAACACTCTAACACTATAATTTTCCCTGTGCCGGTAGACCTTATCAGCATGTTCATGGATAAAGGGAAAGGCATGACTAACCCGAAGACTGAAAAAGACACTAAAGAATAGTTTTGTACCATCAGATAAATAAGAAGGCCTGCTTTCAAAGCAGGCCTTCTTATTTATGTATATATTAAATATCAATCAGCATGCCTCAGGCTTACGTCCCCCGCCATTATATGCACCAGATTACCATCCGCCAGCCGTATTCTCAGGCTGCCATCCGGATTGACAGTTTCCACTATCCCCCTATAAATATCTCTGCCGCTTGTTACGTCTACTTCTTTACCTAGTGTAATCAGCCGTTTCTTCCACATTTCAAACACACATTCACCGTGTTCTTTTAAATAAAGATACAGCCTTTCAAACTCGTGCAGAAAGCCAAGTATCAGTTTCTCACGGCTTACAGGTTTCCCGGTATGGTTTATCAGGCTAGTTGCAATATCTCTTAGTTCGGGGTAGGTTTGCATATCGGTATTTACATTTATACCCAACCCTACCGCACTGGAATTCACCTGTCCGTCCCGTATATCATTTTCTATCAGCATTCCGCATACTTTTTTACCTTTTATCAGGATATCATTCGGCCATTTCAGTTCGGTCATTATACCGGTTGTATCTTCTATGGCAAAACTGACTGCCAGTGAAGCAGCCATTATCAAGCGTGAAAGTTCATTTTGATTGGGGTGCAGTATAAATGACATGTATATGTTACCCTGGGGTGATAACCACAACCGTTTCAGACGTCCATGTCCCTCTGTTTGCCTTTCGGTTATTATCACTGTACCGGCTTCGGCACCTTTGCGTGCCATATCCATTGCTACGGTCTGGGTAGATGCAGTTTCCGGCAGATAAATTATTTCCCTTCCCATAAAACAGGTGTGCAGATTATTTCGGATATCATTTATAGATATACAAGACATGCTCATATATTTCTCCGGAAGTTTAAATATCTGGACTTTACAGCAAAGACCATTATATTATACAACAACAGGCACATCGGGGGAGTAAACTGCTATGCCGTCCAACCCTCTGGAAGAATATAACCGCAAACGTAATTTTGCTAAAACTGCTGAACCTTCTGGTGTACGAAGTGCACTCTCTGTACAGCCAGTATTTGTTGTCCAAAAACACCTTGCCAGCCGCCTGCACTATGATTTCAGACTGGAAATTGATGGGGTTTTAAAATCATGGGCTGTTCCCAAAGGGCCATCTGCCAGCCCCAAAGAAAAACGGCTGGCTGTGCCTACCGAAGACCATCCCATGCAGTACGCCTCTTTTGAAGGTGTAATACCGGCGGGTGAATACGGGGCGGGGCAGGTGATAGTCTGGGATAGAGGCACTTTTACAAACCTTAAAGCAGGAAAAACACTGGCAGAGTCTTATGACACAGGACATCTGGTAATAGAACTTCAGGGTGAAAAACTCAGAGGCGGATATTCGCTTTTACGGACTAAAATGGGCTGGTTGATGGTGAAGATGGAAGATGCATTTGCCCGCCCGTTGTCAAATATACTTGATGAACAACCGGCTTCGGTGATAAGCGGAAAATTGGTTGAAGATATTACTTAAAACAGGCTTAGCGTCTATATACACAGGGGGAGTTAATCTATGAATGTAGTAGAAACACATGGCATATCTAAAATATATGGACGGAATATCATAGTAGATAATTTGTCTCTTAGCCTTGAACAGGGGCAGATTATGGGGCTTATTGGACCTAACGGGGCAGGCAAAACTACCACTCTCCGCATGATGATGGATATTATAAAGCCTGACAGCGGTAAAGTGCTTATACTGGGCGAACAGATGAATGCTGACGCCCAGAATCATATCGGCTATCTTCCTGAAGAACGCGGGCTTTACCGAAAGCAGAAAATTATAGATTCTCTGGTATATCTGGCTAGTTTAAAAGGCATGAACCCTTCTGCTGCCAAAGCTAAGGCTTTGGAATTACTGGAAAAAGTGGGGCTTTCAGCCCATGCTGAAAAAAAGATTGAGCAGCTTTCACATGGCATGGGGCAGTTGGTACAGTTAGTTTCCGCTATTCTTCATGACCCGGTTCTGATGATAATAGATGAACCGTTTAACGGGCTTGATCCGGTAAATGTTCAGCTGGTAAAGAATCTGATGCTGGAGTTACGCAGTAAAAATAAATCACTTATCCTTTCTACTCACCGCATGAATGAAGTAGAAGAAATGTGTGATCGGGTTTGCATGCTTAATAAAGGTCAGCAAGTGCTTTACGGCAATCTGGTTGATATCAAAAATCACTACCGCAGCAATACTCTTGAAGTAGATTACGAAGGTGAATTCCCACCTCTGGATAAAGTTCTTGATGCCAAAGCGGAAAGCGGCAAAGCTCATATTATATTAAATGGAAACACCACTGCCCAGAATGTGCTGGTGCAACTGGTAAACAGCGGACTGATTATTCACCGCTTTGAAATAGCTACTCCTACTTTAAATGATATTTTTATCAGCATTGCAGGTAAGAAAAATGTCTAAATACAGTATTGTTTTAAAACACGAGTTCATGTCAACCTTGAAACGCAAAGGTTTTTTGATAACATCACTGGCTTTGCCGGTGCTGGGTTTGGTGGGTATTTTGGTGGGTATGGTGGTGCAGGATATAAACGCACAGCCGGATACTGCCGAACCCCTGCAAATAGGTTATGTGGATCAGGTGGGGGTTTTCAGCGGCTATCAGGAACAGCCAGGGGTTGTACTGGTGCCTCAAACAGACTCTCAGACAGCGGTTGATAATATGCTAAATGGGGAACTGGACGAATTTCTCATTATACCTGAGAACTATATAAATACCGGTATAATTCAGCGTTTTACCCTGGAAACTGAAATTTCTCCCGGCGGGGATATTTCTTACGCTATATCCAGCTTTCTTACCTCAAATCTTTTAGGCGGCAAGGTGGATGCCGATATCTTAAGCCGTGTACAAAACCCGTTTGCTCTGGTAAATACCGTTATAGACGAATCCGGCCAGCCGGCACCTGGTCAGGGCGGCATTCCCAACTATATTGTTTCCTATCTTTTCGGCATTCTTTTGTTGTTGGCCATATTTACGGCTTCTGGCTATCTGCTGCAAGGGCTGAGTGAGGAAAAAGAAAACCGTATTATGGAAGTACTCCTTTCTTCTGTCACCACCCGTGAACTTATGACCGGCAAAATAGTAGGTCTGGGTCTGGCTGGACTTATACAAGTCACTTTCTGGCTGGTATGTGCATGGGGTCTGGTTCAATTTGCTACTAAAACCTTCGGCGACATTCTGGGGGCTTTATCTATACAGGCGGATATGATAATAGTCTGTCTGGTTTTCTTTGTACTTGGCTATTTTCTGTATTCCATACTTATGGCGGCGATTGGCGCTATTACCTCTAACGTGCGCGACGGGCAGCAGCTGTCAGTTATTGTTACTATGTCTGCAGCTTTTCCTTTTTACCTGATGCCGTTTATTTTGGAAGGTGGAGATAGTATCCTGAACAAAGCTCTTTCACTTTTCCCTATGACCGCACCTATTACCATTATCATGCGGATGGGTACGGGTATCCCTGTATGGGAGATTGTATTGGCAGCTATTCTTCTAAGCCTTACTATTTGGCTGTTTTTCGGGTTAGCCGCCAAATTATTCAGAGTATTTTTGCTTATGTATGGTAAAACCCCCAGCATAAAAGAAATACTGCACCTTATCAGGCAAACTTAGGCTGGCCGAGAGCAAAGCCGATATTTTGTACGGCTAAACAGGCTGGAAAGCTGCCAAGCCCTTTACTATTCGGCCGAATTGCTCTAAAATAGCCTCAAAACTTGCGGGTGTAACTCAGCGGTAGAGTGCTTGCTTCCCAAGCAAGACGTCGCGGGTTCGAATCCCGTCACCCGCTCCATAACAAATTTAGAAAGAGGTGCTGCGTGGGAACTGCAATTGATTACCAAAAGCAAATGACCGAAATCGTGTATGTGAACCTGCCAGGGCCTGAAGAACCTCAACCAGGCATGACAGGTGGAGAACTCCTCCATGGTTTTTTGGCTGAACTCAACAGGGCTCCTTCGGCTGAAACGAGGGCTTTTGTAAGCACTTTAGCCGCCAAGTGGAATATTCATTACCGCAACAGCAGCGGTCGCTAATATCCCCCCGCACTTATCCCGTCAAGGGGGTAAAAGAGGTGCATCATGGGTGTAGCAATTGAATACCAGAAAGTTATGACCGAGATTGTGTACATTAACCTTCCCGGTCCCGAAGAGCCTATGCCCGGTATGACAGGCGGAGAACTCCTCCATGGTTTCTTGGCGGAGCTTAACCGTGCAGTTTCACCTGAAAGCCGGGCATATGTAGCTTCATTGGCTGCCAAGTGGAATATCCATTACCGTAATTCCTCTTCCAAATAAATCCGTTTGTGATTATATAGTAGCTTCGGTAAGCATCTGTGACGCGATGCACCGCGGTATCTTGTCTTGCCAACCAGGCACTCCTCCGCATAAGCCGCAGATATTATTTCCCGTTTTTTGTTAGCCGCTTTACTCAAGCAATATTTACGTGCTTGCCCATACACTTCTCAGTTACCACTCAGTAACTATTTGTATTTTGCTGCAACTGGTGTGAATTGCAATAAAAATGATTGACAAAAACAGTTTTCTGAAATAATCTTTTTTAAACAGCCAACAGGTGAGCTTATTTGAAAGAGATTTTGCATTACGCCTGGATAGAAATTATCCGCCGTCCTGCCCGCAGCATTGGCAATATGCTGGGCTACAGCTTGGCACTAGCCATTGTCGTAGTATTGTTTTCAGTGCTCAGTTTTTCTCAGGACGCCTCTACTGCGGTACTTAATTCTACCGGTACTCATTTCATAACTTATCTCCCCCAGTGCAACACCGAAGCCTGTGCTGTAGACCTGAAAGATCCGCTTCACGAAGGTTTTATAGCCAACAATACTCCGGCAAAAGTAATTTCAGCTGATATTGTCAGCCAGATAACGGCGCTTGATACCGTCAAAGATGCCTCGGCTTTTATTCTGTTCCGTTTTTACGACGAAGCCACCGCTAAATACACTCTGGTAGCAGGTTTTGACCCTCTTAATGGCACGGCAGTTAAAACTAACTGCTGTGCCGCCGGGGATATTATCCAGGGCGAATTCCTTACCTCAACTGATACCGGGCTGGTCATGCTTGAGGAATCCTTTGCTCTGGCTGAAAACCTTCCGGTAGGTTTCCGGCTGGATATAGGCGGACAGAGCTTTCAGGTGGGGGGAATTATAAATGCGGGCATACGCCCCGGCAAAGCTGATGTCTATATGCCTATAAACGAGCTTCGCACTCTTATAAATACCCGCCTTAATACTGCTCTGCCATCAGATGCAACCAACATTATACTGGTGGAATCTGCCGGTGCAGATGTACATTACCATGCTATAAATCAGGTAGAAGAAATAATGGGTGACCGTAGTCTGGTTTCCACTTATGCCTGTTCCAAACCAGCTTCAACCGCCATGGGCATAGGTGAAAATGGCATCTGGCTGATTTCAGGTATTTTGCTTATAAGCGTAATTGCTTTAGCCTTGAAATCTGAATATTCGGCGGTACTGGAACGGCGGCGGGATATTGGTATCTTAAAAGCCATAGGCCTTAACAACAGCACTATTGTCTGGCAGATAACAGCCCAATCAGTTATACAGGCACTTATCGGAGCCGGAGCAGGTATTTTGCTGGGTATTATACTTATATACACTGTGCCGTTTGCCAGTCTCAGCGGAATTGTCAGCCAGGATACGCTGGGGATTGACTGGACGGTCACGCTGAGCGCTTTCGGTCTGGCCATAGCGGGCGGAATAATAGCCGGGATAATCCCCGCCGTAAGCGAAGCCTCAATGCGCCCGGCTGAAAGCCTGAGGGGGCTCTAGAATGAAAAGGTCCAGCCTGGAAGCCATAAATCTTCACCGTTCTTTCCGGAAAGGTGTCCAATCCATACCCGTTTTACGGGATATCAATCTGAGGGTTGAGCCGGGTGAAGTGGTGGTTATCCGCGGCAAGAGCGGGGCAGGTAAGTCCGTTCTCCTCTGGATATTATCCGGTTTAGACAATCCGGATTCAGGAAAGGTGCTTTTTGACGGGCGGGAATTAAATACACTTAGCAATTCGCAACGCTCTGAACTCCGCCGAAGCCGCCTGGGCATTATTTTCCAGAATTTTAATCTGATTGGTTCGTGGAATACATATGAAAACGTGGCAATCGCCTTACGTAATTCAGCGCTTTCAACGCTTGAAAAATCAGAGCGGATTCACCGTATTTTAGCGGATTTGGGACTATCAGACAGGCTTCAAAATCTGCCCTCAGAGCTAAGCATCGGGCAGCAGCAAAGGGTGGCTATTGCCCGGACAATGGCCGCCAAACCCGAAATAATACTGGCAGATGAGCCCACCGGTGATGTAGACCCCGAAACAGGGGCTGAAATAATAGAGATGCTGCTTTCACCTGTAAAAGCAGGTAAAGCCGGGTTGGTAGTAGCTACCCACGGCAATTTCCCGCTAGCGGTTGCTACCAGGGTATATACTCTAAGCGATGGTGTTTTAATACCGTTTGAACCTTCTACTGCCCCCGCTGCTCAATCCTGATATAATATTCTTATGACTGAAAACAGCCTTGCTTTGTATATGCATTTCCCTTTTTGCCTTAAAAAATGCGGATACTGCTCGTTTGTTTCTTATACAAATAAGCTTGAGCACATACCTGATTATGTAAACTGCCTGAAGAAAGAAATAAAGCTGCGGACAGATGGGCTTTGCTTCCACAGCCTGTATTTTGGCGGGGGCACACCCAGTCTTTTATCACCGGCGCAGATAGCAGATATCATATCCGGTATAAAGACTTCTGCCCGGATTTTACCCGATGCGGAAGTTACCTTAGAAGCAAATCCGGGTACTCTTACCCTGCAGTATCTTGAACAAATAAACCGCCTTGGCATAAACCGCTTGAGCTTGGGTATCCAAAGTTTTTCAGATGTAGAACTGGCAGTGCTGGGGCGTTTGCATAATACCACCCAGGCACAGGATGTATACAAAAAAGCCCGAGCCGCCGGTTTTGACAATATAAACCTTGACCTTATTTATGGCCTGCCCCATTCTACTCCTCTTTCTTTTAAGACCAATCTCAATGAAGTGCTGAAACTGGCACCGGAGCATATTTCACTCTATGGTCTGACTTTGGAGGAAGACACCCCTATGTATCTGCAGGTACAAAAAGGGTTATTGCCCTTTATGGATTCTGAAATTGCCGCTGACCAGTATCAGCTGGCTGAAGAAATGCTGGATAATGCCGGATACCGTCATTATGAGATATCCAACTGGGCTAAACCGGGATACCAAAGCCTCCATAACCTCACCTACTGGCAAAACAGGCCATATCTGGGTTTGGGTGTAGCAGGGCATTCATTTTTTCAAAATTGCCGTACAGCTAATGATATAAATCTTGATGAGTATTTATTCTGCTGGCAGAATAATTGTCCTCCTAAGCCATCTGAAAATATATATGTAGACTTGGCTAATCAGCTGGCGGAAACTATCATACTGGGTCTTCGGTTGGACAACGGGGTAAGTGCCGAATATGTGGAAAACCGTTTCGGCCCGTGCGTTATGGATGTGTATTATCCCCAGATTCAGGAATGTGTTGAGCTTGGGCTCTTGGAAGAACATGACAGATGTATCCGCTTGACACCTAGAGGCCGTTTGCTTTCTAACGAGGTTTTCTGGCGTTTCTTGCCTTAAAGATTAAAATACGCTAATTTATATATTCAGCAATCACAAGCATATAGTTAAAGTTGGTGATATGAGTCAATCCAGTGTAAGAAATTTCTGCATTATTGCCCATATAGATCACGGCAAGTCCACTCTGGCTGACCGTTTGATAGAGATGACCGGTACTCTTCGGCGTGACGAAATGTGCGAACAGGTTATGGACAGTATGGAGCTTGAGCGTGAGCGCGGCATAACCATAAAAGCCAAGGCTATCCGTCTGCGTTATATCTCGAAGAACAATCAGGAATACCGCCTGAATCTTATAGACACTCCCGGACACGTGGATTTTTCTTATGAAGTTTCACGGACTATTGCCGCTTGTGAAGGGGCTATCCTTGTCATAGACGCAACTCAAGGCATTCAGGCCCAAACCCTGGCAAACGTTTACCTTGCAATAGAGTACAATCTGGAAATTATTCCGGTTATTAATAAAATCGACCTGCCCGGGGCTGATATCCCGCGGGTAATGGGTGAAATTAAAAGTGTATTGGGTTACGATGAAGATTCCGTAATCCAAATCAGTGCAAAATTGGGTTTGGGCGTACCGGAATTGCTGGAAGCTATTGTAACCAGAGTGCCTGCCCCCAAGGGTAATGCTAATCTGCCTCTGCGGGCGCTTATATTTGATTCACATTATGACCCATACAAAGGTGTGGTTGCCTATTTGCGGGTAGCCGACGGTAATATAAACAAGGGTGATGACCTGCGCCTGATGGGACAAGGCACAGAATTCAAAGTGCTTGAAGCCGGATATTTTGCCCCTGCCCAGGTAGCTGCTTTGAGGCTTGATGTAGGTGATGTAGGTTATATAGCCACCGGGCTTAAGTCTGTAGGTGAATGCCGAGTGGGTGATACAGTGACACTGCAGCATGGGGGTGCAACCCAGCCGCTTATTGGTTATCATCCGGCCAAAGCCATGGTCTTTGCCGGCATCTATCCCACCCAGACAGATGACTATCACGAACTGCGTGAAGCTATGGAAAAGCTAAGCCTGAATGATGCTTCACTATCTTCTGAACCGGAATCCAGCCCGCTTTTAGGTCACGGATTCCGCTGCGGTTTCTTGGGGCTGCTCCATCTGGATATAATAGTTGAAAGGCTGGAACGTGAATTTAACCTTTCACTGGTAGTAACCTCCCCCGGTGTCAGCCTGACAGTCACCCGTACCAGCGGTGAAGTCCTTACAGTCGTAAACCCAAATGAAATGCCTTTGCCACACGAAATAGCCCGTATTGAAGAGCCGTGGGTTTCGGTGGTGATTATAACCCCTTCAAAATATATCGGTACGGTTATGGATTTAGTCCGGGAAAATTACGGCGTTTATAAAAATACCGAGTATCTGGGGCAGCTGGCCATGAGTGAGCTTGGGCAGCGGGTACAGCTTCATTACGATATGCCTCTGCGCTCCATACTCACCACTTTTCATGACCAACTGAAAAGCCGCACTCAGGGTTATGCCTCATTGGACTACGAGTTTATCGGCTACCGCGATGCTCATCTTTCCAAGATAGACGTTCTGGTGAATGATGTACCGGTAGATGCTTTCAGCCGTATTATTCCTCCGGATAAAGCTCATGAAATAGGTGAAGCACTGGTAAAGAAGCTGAAGGAAATGATACCCAGACAGCTATATCAAGTCACTCTTCAGGCGGCTATCGGCAGTAAAATTGTGGCACGGGCTGACATATCTGCCAAACGCAAAGATGTAATTGCCAAGTGTTACGGCGGTGATATTACCCGTAAACGTAAACTTCTGGATAAACAGAAGGAAGGCAAGAAGAAAATGCGTCAAATTGGCAAAGTGGAAGTGCCAAAAGAAGCATTTTTAAGTGTCCTGAAACTTCAATAATTTGCTATTTTGCCTTGCCAAAGGGCAATTAGTGTGTTACAATACCGCCACTTAAGCTACTTTCGGGTATTCTATTGTCTTTTGTATACGTATGTTTTCGTGCCCGTAAGTAGACATTACTAAAAAGGAAGATTAGATTTTGGCCATTAGTCTTATTGCTATTGCCGTTCTCTTCCCCTTTGCAGCCGGCTTGATTTGTCTGTTTCTGAAAAACACCCTTCTCCGGTCTGGGCTTGTTGCCTCCTCTGCTATTGTGCTTATTTCCAGCTCTATTCTGTTGTTTTCACAGGGTGGTTTACCTATTGAATACAGTCCCGCCCACCAGTGGGATAGTATTATTTTGATATTGGACTATGTTTTGCTGGCGTTCTTCTTGTTTGTGGGCGTCAAAGATATTATTAAGAACGGTTGGAGTGCCAGAGGTATTCTAACTTCCGGTTTGGTGCTTTCACAGATAATCCTACTCGGTCTATTTGAGTTTGTTTGGGCACCTGCCGTTCCGCTTTCTTCAGAACCGGCTTTTTTTATTGATCAGCTCTCTATTATCATGTGCCTTATTATTTCCATTATCGGTTCGCTTATACTTCTTTACGCAATCAAATATATGAAAGATCATGAGCATCATCAGCATCTTGGCATCACCCGCCAGCCCCGTTTCTTTTTCTTTATGACCATACTGCTGGGTGCTATGAACGGCATTGTCTTTTCTGATAACCTTCTCTGGATATACTTTTTCTGGGAAATAACTACTTTATGTTGTTTTGCCCTGATCGGACATGAACAAACCAAAGAATCTATAAATAATGCGTTCCGGGCATTGTGGATGAATCTGATAGGCGGTCTAGGTTTTGTGCTGGCTATCATTTATGTCTTTACAAATTATGACAGCATCTCCCTGCAAGCCTTGATAACCAACCCGGCCATAGCCATGGCACCTCTTTTCTTCCTGTTTATAGCCGCTTTCACCAAAGCAGCCCAGGTACCGTTTCAAGGCTGGCTTTTGGGAGCAATGGTGGCACCGGTGCCTGTTTCTGCTTTACTTCACTCCTCCACCATGGTCAAAGCGGGCATTTACCTTTCTATCCGTTTGGCACCGTCTATTACCGATACTGCTTTGGCTACTTTAATTGCCCTGTTCGGGGCATTTACCTTTATGGTAACTGCCATTATGGCCATAAGCCAGCGTGAATCCAAGAAAGTTTTGGCCTACTCCACCATTTCAAACCTTGGGCTGATTATAATGTGCGTAGGTATAAATACTCCTTTGGCAATTACTGCTGCCATTGTGCTCACCATTTTTCATGCCATATCTAAAGCGCTGCTCTTTATGTGTGTAGGCGTTATAGACCACTCTATGGGCAGTCGAGACATTGAAGATATGGAAGGCCTGGTACGCCGTTATCCTTTGATAGCCGGCATAACAGTTGCCGGTATTCTCTCAATGATGCTGGTGCCTTTTGGTATGCTGCTGGGTAAATGGGCTGCCATAGAGGCTACTTCAGCTATGTCAGGGTTTATTTCGCCGCTGGTGTTCCTGCTGCTGGTTATAGGTTCGGCGGCTACTACCGTTTTCTGGGTGAAATGGCTGGGGCGTTTTTTCAGTGTAACACCTGGAATTGTGAAAATACGTTTTGAACGTTTTTCATTTTTATATCACAGCCCTTTACTGATGTTGCTGGCTTTTGCCGGAGTGTTCAGTATAGGGGTGATATCCTTCTATGAAAGCTTTATTTTACCGGCTGTAACTGCTTTCTATCCGAATGTCATTGACACTTCAAATGGATTTTTTGGAAGTGCCGCAGGTTTATTTACCGCCTGGCCGCTTTTTATCCTGCTGGCCATAGCCATTATACTGGTGCCGGTTTTATTTAAACCCAAAACTAAAAACCTCAGCACTGCCTATATGTGCGGTGAAAATGTAAGCACTTCAGCTGACAGCTTTTATTCTGTAGCTGATGGTGAAACTAAACTAAAGCTGGGGTCTATGTATCTTGACACCCAGTTTGCCAATTCCCATCTGGATACCGGGCTAAAAATAGTTGGCCTTTTGATACTGGTTAGTATGCTGGTAGTGGTGCTGATATGAACGAATGGTTGCTGGTTGCCCTAGCCCTGGTTTTGCCCCCGGTACTCGGCAGTTTGCTTCGCGGGTTTGACCGTATATTAACTGCCCGCATGCAGGGAAGATTCGGGCCGCCTTTGCTTCAGCCTATCTACGATACTATCAAGCTGCTTGCCAAACGCCGCATGATTACTGGCCGTATGCAGGCCGTTGGTTCTATAGGTTACCTGCTGTTTATCATGGCGGCTACAGTCATGTTTTTCCTCGGCCAAGACCTGCTGCTGATTGTACTGGTGCTGGGTGTGGCAGACGTATTTCTGGTTGTGGGTGCTTTTGCCACCCGTTCCCCGTACAGCCAGATTGGTGCCAACCGTGAGCTTCTGCAGATACTTTCTTATGAACCTATCTTGATTATAATGGCTATCGAGCTTTATGTTGCTAACGGCAGTTTCATGATTTCCGAAATAGACCAGCCCTTGCTGCCCTCATTGTGGCCCATATTGCTCACCCTGGTTCTGGTACTGGTTATTCTTATGCGTAAATCCCCGTTTGATATATCTTCTTCGGAACATGCCCATCAAGAACTGGTGAAAGGTGTATTTACCGAATATTCAGGCATTCACCTTGGGCTTATAGAAATTGCTCATATGTACGAACTGATACTGGTACTGGGATTTATCTCTCTCATGTGGCTTCCGGGTATTGTGCCCGGCGTTGCCCTGGCACTGGGTTGCTGGTTTTTGGTGCTGGTGATTGACAATATTACAGCCCGTCTTACCTGGTCGTCCATGCTCAAAATATCATGGATGTTCGGGCTGGGTTTGGCGTTGGTTAACCTTATCGGACTTTCAGTACTGGGAGGGGCATAATTGGATTTTGTTACAAAGTCCCAGATAAAATCACCTTGGCTGCTCCATTTTGATTGCGGCAGTTGCAATGGGTGTGATATTGAAATACTGGCCTGCCTTACCCCTATTTATGATGTTGAACGTTTCGGCATTGTAAACATGGGAAACCCCAAACACTCGGATGTACTTCTGGTAACCGGCCCCGCCAATAAACGTAATTACCGTGTTTTACAAAACTTGTATCAGCAAATGCCTGACCCAAAAGTAGTTATTGTTATAGGCACTTGCGGTTGCAGCGGCGGTGTTTTTCATAACTGTCCGAATATACTGGGCGGTGTAGATAAGGTAATACCTGTAGATGTTTATGTCCCCGGCTGTGCCGCCAGACCAGAAGCCATTATAGACGGTGTGGTTATGGGACTTGGCAAGCTGGCTGAGAAAAAAGCTAAAGCCAAAGCCGATGCCAAATGTGAGGAACAGCATGTGTAATTGTGAGACTAAAACACCTGAGGTTATTGACTTGTCCAAGCTGGACAATATCCTTGACGGTTACCGTGATAAAGCTGATATGCTTATTCAGGTGCTCTTAAAAATTCAAAAAGAATACAACTGGCTTCCCAAAGAGGCTTTGTATAAAGTAAGCCAAATCCTGAATGTACCTGTGAATAGGGTTTATCATGTAGCCACTTTCTATAAACTTTTCAGCGTAATACCCAAAGGCAAGCACAATGTAAGTGTCTGCGTGGGTACTGCTTGCCACGTATTTGGTGCACCCAAGATACTTGACCGCCTGGAGAAATCACTGGGTATAAAAGCCGGCGAAACTACTCCTGACCTTAAGTTCTCTCTTGAAACGGTAAACTGTCTGGGTTGCTGTGCTTTAGGGCCGGTTGTGGTGGTTGACGGCCATTATCATGGCAAGTTGCCTACCGCCGATGCTGAAAAAATATTGGCAGACTACGATTAGTTAGGAGCATATGATGCCAAGGCTAAATACTCCGGCTGAGCTGGAAATACTGCGAAAAAAACTGGTTGAAAAACAGTCTGCCAACCGTCTCTGCATAACGATATGTTGCGGCACCGGTTGTCGGGCATTGGGTTCGGTTAAACTGGTAGATGCTTTCCGGGCTGAGCTTGCCAAACAGGGCCTGGAAAGTTCAGTTGATATTAAAGAGACCGGCTGCCATGGTTTTTGTGAAAAAGGTTCGGTAGTTGTTATCTATCCCCAAAATATCTGCTATTTCCATGTAAAACCTGAAGACGCCGCAGACGTTGTTGCTAAAACAATAAAAACCGGCGAACTGGTAGACCATTTGCTTTACAAAGACCCTGCCAGCGGCGAAAGGCTGGTTTATCATCAGGATATCCCCTTTTACAAATATCAGGAACGGACTGTACTGGGCGATAACGAGCATATAAACCCCCAGAATATAGAGGATTATATCCAGCGGGGCGGTTATTCCGCCCTGGTTAAAACTCTTTTCCACATGACCCCTGAATCAGTACTGGACGAAGTGGACAAAGCTAACCTGCGGGGGCGCGGTGGCGGCGGTTTCCCGGCCGGTAAAAAGTGGCGAACTACCCGTGATGCCGCAGACCTTGTCAAATATGTACTAGTTAACTGTGACGAAGGTGATCCGGGGGCATTTATGGACCGTTCCATCATGGAGGGGAATCCCCACTGTGTATTGGAAGGTCTAGCTATCGGGGCTTTTGCAATCGGTGCAAAAGAAGGTTATATATATGTCCGTGCTGAATATCCTCTGGCGGTGGAAAACCTGTATGCTGCCATAAGGCAGGCAGAGGAGTATGGTCTGCTTGGTAAAAATATACTTGGCTCCGGCTTTGATTTTATTGTCAAAGTCCACGAAGGTGCAGGCGCTTTTGTTTCCGGCGAATCTTCGGCCCTAATGACTGCCATTGAAGGACGGGTCGGTGAACCCCGCCCCAAATATATCCGCACTGCTATCAAGGGGCTCTGGGATAAACCCTCAAATCTAAATAACGTGGAAACCTGGGCTAATGTCCCCCATATTATAAACAAAGGGGCGGAGTGGTTCAGGTCTATCGGTACCGAAGGCAGCAAAGGCACCAAAATATTTGCTTTGGTTGGCAAGGTTAACAATACCGGATTGGTAGAAGTGCCTATGGGTACTACCCTCCGGGACATTATATTTAAAATAGGCGGCGGTCTGCGTGACGGTAAAAAAATAAAAGCTGTACAGACAGGCGGTCCGTCAGGCGGCTGCATACCCGAAAACCTGCTGGATTCGCCTGTTGATTATGATGTGCTGAGTAAACTGGGTTCTATGGTAGGTTCAGGCGGGCTTATCATAATGGACGAAGAAACCTGCATGGTAGATATTGCCCGCTATTTTATAAACTTTCTTTCAGACGAATCCTGCGGAAAATGCCTGCCCTGCCGCGAAGGACTCCGCCAGCTGGTAGATATACTTACCCGTATTACCGAAGGCAAAGGCACTATGGCAGATATGGACACTCTGGAAGACCTGAGCGGGGTGATGAGTGAAGCCTGCCTGTGCGCTTTGGGACAGCAAGCCCCCAATCCTTTGCTGACCACCCTTAAATATTTCCGCCATGAATACATTGACCACATTAAAAACAAACACTGCGAAGCCGGTGTCTGCAAAGCCTTGCTTACTTTCTATATTGACCCTGACAAATGCAAAGCCTGCATGATTTGCGCCCGAAACTGCCCCACTGATGCCATCAAGGGCGGCAAAGGGCTTATTCATACTATAGAACAGGATAAATGCATCAAATGCGGTGCCTGTCTGGATACCTGCCCGGCCAAATTTGATGCGGTCAGGAAAATATCCGGCATACCTGTCCCACAAAATGTACCGTCTGAACCTATTCCTTTGAACCGGAAGGCAGAATAATGGAAGAAATCAAGCTTACCATAGATGGCAGGGAAATTACTGCTCAAAACGGGCAAACTGTTTTTCAGGCAGCGGCCGCAACTGGTATTCATATACCTTCGCTTTGCTTTCATGAGCAGCTTGAACCATACGGCGGATGCCGTGTATGCAGCGTGGAGGTAGTAACAGGCTCGCGCTCCAAGGTGGTAGCTTCGTGTGTTTATCCGGCATCAAACGGTCTGGTAGTAAATACCAATACCGAAAAAATACGCCATATCCGCAAGGTACTTATAGAGTTGCTGCTTACTAAAGCCCCCGCTTCAAAACCCATACGAGACCTGGCTGAAGAATATGGTGCGGATACCGCCCGCTTCAGTCATGATGCTTCTTTTTGTATACTCTGCGGCTTATGCGTGCGCTACTGTGCCGAGGTTAAAAAGGCCAATGCTTTGTGCTTTATCAGCCGGGGTACTCAGCGTGAAGTAACGTTTGTACCTGAAATTGCCAACCGTGAATGTGAAAAGTGCCAGCAATGTTTTGATATTTGTCCCACAAACTTTATCCGGGCTAATTTTGAAATGGCCAAAGCTCTCACTTTCGGGACTGAGGAATAGTTATGTTAGAAAATGCTGAATATATAAAAACCGAAGAACTGCTTGACCAAACCCAAAAGCTCTATGACGAAGGGGCAATATTCTGTACGGCTTCCTGTATAGACTTAGGTGATGAATTTGAAGTCATTTACCACTACAATCTGGAAAATGGCCTTAGGATGAAGCATCTTCGGTTAAAAATAGATAAAAATGAAACTGTTTCCAGTATTTCAAACATATATCTATGTGCTTCGCTTATTGAAAACGAAATGCAGGAGCTTTACCAGCTCAAACTCAGCAAAATTGCCATAGATTTCAGCGGCGGGTTTCTGGTCACCAAAGAAACCCCCAAAAGCTATATGATAAAAGCCCCTGATTACAAGCTTATTCCGGTAGAACGCCTGACTGCCCCCTGCCAAAAGGCCTGCCCCGCCGGCATAGATGTATCCCGTTATGTCCGCCTTTGCGGCGAAGGGAATTATGATGCGGCCTTGGCTGTAATCAAACAGGCCATGCCCTTCCCAGGAATATTGGGGCGGGTTTGCCTGGCCCCCTGTGAATCTGCCTGCCGCCAAGGCAAGTGCGGAGAATCTATAAGCATCAAACAGCTTAAACGGGCGGCCTATGAATACGGCCATTATACAGATACCATCACCGCCAAACCCACCGGCAAAAAAGTGGCCGTGGTTGGCTCTGGTCCGGCTGGCTTGGCAGCAGCTTATTTTCTGGCTAAAAAAGGGCATAAAGTAACTGTGTTTGAGGTTTTGCCGAAAGCCGGCGGCTATATGCGGGTAGGCATACCTGAATATGCACTGCCCCGCCAGATACTGGATGCCGAAATTGAAAACGTTGCCAAACTGGGTGTTGAGTTCAAGCTGGGTACAGCCGTAAATTCGCTGAGTAGCCTCAAAGAAATGGGGTTTGATGCCACTTTGCTGGCGCTGGGTGCCAATCAGGGAGTACGCCGCTCCAACATAATAGCCGCTTTCAGCGGAGCTACAGACGTATTTAAAAAATTCGGGCTGGCAGTTGAAAATATAAACGGCAGCAATGTGCTTAAGGTTGACGATGATACGCTTAGTACTTCGCAGGAGGGTGTTTTTGCCTGCGGAGACGCCGTAAACGGGCCTACATCTGTTATTCATGCCGTTGCCTCCGGTAAAAAAGCGGCCGCCAGTATAGACAAATATCTGGGCAGTGACGGCAAGTGGGTATACGAAAATATTGTAGCCCACGAGCCGGTATCCCGTGATATTTTCCTTGAACGTATTTTACCCAAGAGCAAACCTTTGAGTGTTAAATATGATATTAAGCAAGCCAAAGAGCGAAATGAAGAAATTGCCGGCTATAGCCGTGAAGTTGCCGCCGCCGAAGGCAAACGCTGCTGGCGCTGTGATTTGGAGGAATAAATGGCACGCACAGTAATACCCTTCGGGCCACAGCATCCGGTATTCCCTGAGCCGGTACAGCTTAAACTGGAATGCGAAGACGAAACGGTAGTCGGAGTTACGCCTGTTATCGGTTATGTACACCGCGGGGTAGAAAAGGCCTGTGAGATAAATACCCTGCGGCAGAATATATTTCTGGTAGAACGTATCTGCGGCATCTGTTCAATCCAGCACGCCCTTTGCTATTGCCAGGGCATAGAGGAACTGGCCGGTATTGAAATTCCCCAGCGGGCGCATTATCTGCGCACTGCCTGGGCTGAGCTTTCCCGTCTTCACAGCCATAGCCTCTGGCTGGGTTTGTTGGCGGATGCACTCGGTTTTGAAAGTCTGTTCATGCAAATCTGGCGCGCCCGTGAGATTATCCTGGATATACTGGAGATGACTGCCGGACACCGGGTTATCACCTCTGCCTGTGTGGTGGGCGGGGTACGCCGTGACATAGATGATGAGATGCTGAAAAAGACTGAAAATATGCTGGGTGAGTTTAGAAAGATGATGGATAAAACTATCCTGCCCACCCTGCTGAATGACCCCACCTTGAAAAAACGGACTGTAGGCAAAGGTATTTTATCCTATGACCAGGCTGTTACTTTAGGATCTTGCGGCCCTACCATGCGCGGCAGCGGCGTTTCGTCTGATGTCCGTTCCACCGGGTATGCCGCTTTTAAGGAGTTGGGCTTTGAACCGGTAGTGGAAACTGCCGGAGACAGCTATGCCCGTACTTTAGTACGCACCCGTGAATTATATCAATCTATAGACCTTACTCTGGCGGCTCTCCATCAGATGCCTGCCGGTGAAATAATGGTTAAGGCAGATGCCTATCCTGAAGGGGAAATATTCACCCGGGTGGAACAACCCCGAGGTGAACTTACTTACTATATAAAGGCTAACGGCACCAACCACCTTGATAGGTGCAAAATACGCACCCCCACTTTTGCAAATATCCCTACCCTATTGGTAATGCTGCCGGGGTGTGAACTGGCAGATGTGCCTGTTATTACCTTATCTATAGACCCATGTATATCCTGCACGGAGCGTTAGGAGAAGGCTATGCCCTGGATGATAGGAACAATACTTAAAAATTTGTTTTCAACTCCCCCCACCCGCCGCTACCCATACGAAAAACGGGAGTCATTTGATGGTTCACGCGGTAACATTACCTGGGATGCCGGGCGTTGTGATATGTGCAACGATTGTGCCCGGGTCTGCCCTGCCCGCGCTATTACGCTTAAACCGGAAAAACACATTATAGAGTATGACCCGTTGAAGTGTATTTACTGCGGGACCTGTACTGAGACATGTCTGCAGCATGCCATTATCCAGCATCCGTTGTATGCTGCACCTCAGGTTGAACATATTTGCCAGATAACCGAAGTACATCACTACCGCTACTAGGCAAATAGTTTCTTTAATAATCAATCCCTGTTACAACCGGGGTTGATTATTTGACAAGCAAAAACATTATGTCAATATGTCAGGCAGTGTCTGCGGTAAATGGCATTACGTCTTGTATTTGGTCTGTATTACAGAAAAACATAACCAGGCGGTCTATACCCAGTGCATTTCCTGCACAAACGGGCAAATGTTTTACGGCCTCTAAAAATTTATCAGGTGAAACTACCCGTCTATTCTGTTCGGATTCTATCAGCCATTTTTCTTCGGCAAAACGGCTTGCCTGCTCAAGCGGGTCTGTCAGCTCTGAATAGGCATTGGCCATTTCCAAGCCGGATATAAAAAACTCTGCTCGTTCGGCTACTTCCGGTTTAGTCTCTTTTATCCTGGCCAGAGATGCCATTTTAGCCGGATAATCCATCAGCACCATAGGCTGTTCGGATGGAAAAGACGGAATAACCTTTAACACCAGGTCATCATCAAAACGCTTTCCATCATCTATAATTATAGGATTCCAGCCTGCGATATCCCTAAACGCATCATGTACCGTTTTGCGTTCCCACGGGGGGGTAAGGTCAATATTATGCCCCAGATAAGAAACCATGGGTTTGCCAAAAAGCTTCATGGCGATATAATAAAATAGATTCTCGGTATCAGTTATCATCTGCAGGTAATCTGTTCCGACCCTATACCATTCAAGCATACTGAATTCAGGGTTGTGATGGCGGCCTTTTTCTTCAGCCCGGAAACAGCGGCTTATCTGATAGATGGTTGTATATCCCGCTGCCAGCATACGCTTCATATACAGTTCAGGTGAGGTCGACAGATAACCATTTTGGCATTCAATCGGTTTTATATAGCGTTCCGGCGCAACTGAGGGAACAAAAACAGGGGTCTCCACTTCCAGAAACCCCTGCTCATTGAAAAAACTGCGGATTAAACCCAGGATTTGCATGCGGCGTTTCAGGTTATCTTTCAGTCTTTCCAGCCGCTGCCTCTCATCAGAATACATTACAGTTACTTCTTGTTGCCTACTCTTTCAACATAGGCACCGGTACGGGTATCTACTTTTATAATATCCCCTGCCTTCATAAATGTTGGCACACCAATTTCCATGCCATTGGAAAGTTTGGCTGGTTTATTCTGGGCAGTTACTGTTTCCTTGCCTGTACTCATGGAAGTTTCAATTACTTCCAACTCAACAAAATTAGGCAGCGTGATTTCAATAGGCGTATCACCTAAAAGCTGCACAGGGATAACCATGCCATCTTTCAGGAAAACGCCTCTTGAACCCATGCGGTCTTCAGCCATATAGTGCTGTTCAAAGGTGTCAGTGTTCATAAATATATAATTGCCGTTTTCATGATAGAGATACTGCATATCATAGGTAGATACATCAGCTTCTTTGAGCTTATCCCCGGAATGAAAAGTGCGCTCCAGAATACCGCCGTCCATTAGGTTGCGGAATTTTATCCTGTACACAGCGCTTCCTTTGCCCGGCTTCATAAAATCCACATCATCCACGTTGTACGGTATATCATCCAACAGGATTTTCTTGTTCTTGCTGACTTCCTCTATATTCATACTGGCCTTTCGTATTAGAAAATACTAAATGTGTTCAATCCGAAAATAATAATGTATATACGTGTACCAAGTCAAATTGGTTGTCAGGTATATTGACGCTATTATTTTTTGTAATTATAATTAGTGATAAGCAAATAGTTGTAGTAACAATAAATATTCATGTCACCAATATATATTGAGAGAACACACATGACTAAGGAAAATTGCTTTGAAAATGCAAAAACAATCCTGGTTAGTGATATTCTGGGCCTTATCCAGAAACTTTATACTGAAGCACTGGTAGTACCGCAGGGATTGCTGGAAACAGAAATTACCATGCCCCAGTTACGAGTACTATTACTATTGCGTTTGAATGGGCCGCTTTCTATGGGTGTCATATCCAGAAAACTTTGCATTGGTTTGGCTACCCTTACGGGTATTGTAGATCGTCTGGTCAGGCAAGGCTTTGTAGAACGCGAAACCCCACCGGATAACCGCCGTGTAGTTATCTGCCATTTGACCGAAAAGGGGATCTCTCATTATGAGAGTCTGTGGCAGTTTACTACAGACAAAATAGCTGAACTGTTGGATGGGGTAGACAACGAAGGTTTGTCTGTAATACGCAACGGTTTCTGCATACTGGAAAAATCAGCTGCCAGCAAATCAGCGGCTATCGAAAATACTAATAGGATTTAATCATATGTTCAAAATCATCGCCGGGTGGGTCATAAAGTTTAAATATTTAGTAGTCAGTTTCTGGGTGATCCTAGCTGCTGTAATGGCATTTGCCGCCCCATCCTTACAGGAAGTAAGCAAACTGGACCAGTCCGGTTTTATGCCCACAGATTCAGATTCAACAAAAGCCAGTGCTCTGCTAAAGCAATACTTCCCAGATGAAATGGCCTCGGTTTCCGGTATGTACCTGATTATGTTTAACAAATCTACTCTCAGCCAGACCGATATGGATTATGCGAATCTTATTAGTCAATGGCTGTCTTCGGAGGATGCACCTTATGGCATTGGTGAGATAGATTCGGTATTCAGTAACCCTCAACTATCCAGCCGCCTTATCAGCCCGGATAATACTACCATGCTAATCAATATCAGCTTGATGCAGTCCGCTCAAGACAAGCAATCTGAAATAATTATCAATGCTATTCACTCCCGGCTTACAGATATACCTATAGGACTTGAGATATATGTATCAGGTGAGGCGGGTATGTTAAATGACCTGTATGCAGCTTTGGCAGACAGTATAGACCTGACTACGATAGTTACTATTATACTGGTTTCGGTTTTGCTGCTTATTATCTACCGCTCACCGGTAGCTTCACTTGTACCTCTGTTAACGATAGGCATTGCCTATCTGGTAAGCCGTGGTGTGCTTGGTTATATGGCCGAATCAGGGATAAATATCTGGTCACAGCTGGATATATTTATAGTGGTGCTGATTTTTGGTGTAGGTACAGATTACTGTTTATTTTTGATATCACGTTTCCGTGAAGAACTTCATAATGATCAAAACCGCTGGGATGCGCTGAAAACAGCTTTGGGACGTATTGGAGCAGTTGTTTCTGCCAGTGCCATAGCTCTTATAGTAGGCTTAATGGGTATGGCGATTGCCCGCTATCAGATGATTCAAACTATGGGGCCTTCGCTTAGTGTAACTATTGCCATTACACTGCTGTGTGCTATTACAATTACTCCCGCACTGGCATCTATATTTGGCGGCAAAATATTCTGGCCAAGCAAATTTGATGCCAACCAGAAAGAGAAGCATGCTGCCTTATCCCCTACCAACAAATTTCGTTTCTGGAGTTGGGTGGGCACTATAACAACCAAGCACCCTTTGCCCATAGCTCTGGCGATAATCGGCTTGCTTTTTGTACCCTATACCCAGCTATCGCAACAACGGCTTTCATTTGATACTATCAGTGAACTCCCACAGGATGCGGAGTCTGTTATAGGTTTTAATAAACTTGTGGAACATTTTAATATAGGTGAGATGATGCCCACCACGCTGGTACTGGCGGACAGAAACGGAAGAAGCTTGAGTACGGCTGATATTCTTGATGAACTGTCAGATTTGACTGCAAGTCTGGAAAGCCTAAAAGGTGTAGATGGTGTACAATCAGTGCTTCAGCCGGATGGTACTGCCGTCTCAGGTGCAGCACTTTTAGCTGCAAACCAGATACTTAATTTAATACCTGACCGGTCTTCAGAAAATACAACTCCCGCTGAGCTGGTTTCCGACCAGACTTTGGCAGGTTTTTGGTTTATAAAAACCTATCTCACGGAGCTTAATCAAAGTTTCCCTTGGGTGGCAGAAGAAACCGCCTATCAAAGTTCTATGGCATCGCTTGATAAGATAACAAATATGCTTTTGGATATCCGTTATTCCGCTCAGATAGATACCCAGCTTAATGTACTTACTGAACAAATTCGCCAAACTGCAGATGCTTTACGAGTTGGGTATCCTGCCAAAATTGAAATGATTTTTGCCGTTAAAGCTTATTTGGCTGAAAGTGCCCAGTCATATGGCTTTATTGCCGGTTTATATGACTATCAACAAGCTATGCAAAAAATTGATAATATTGCGGCGCTGATTGCGCAAGCTAATAACGATGGCAGTATTGTTTCCGGACTGTATGGTCTGGCTTATTCCACCGAACATCTGGCGTTTGTAATAGGCAGTCAGGGGGTCTATCACCTATTTCCACAGTCATTGCCCGCAGATAGCTCATTATCCGGTACATCTAAAATACTGCTGGGTGAAATCGAATTATTCAGACAGAATATGCACTCTTTAAGTAGTATACTTTTTGCTCACGGCAACCCGTATTTTATATCCCAAACACTTATAAAGGCCTCACCGGAGCTAAATAGTCTGGTTAATATGTTTTATTCGGAAGATCAGTCAGGCGTACGCATATTTTTAACTCTTTCTGATTCTCCCTATAGCAACGCGGCAATGGATACTATTTCTGAGATAAAAGCATTACTTCAACCAAATAATTCGGATGGGCAACTTTCAAGTTTGGAGTATGGTGTTCAAGGTACTAGCGCCACTAGCCAAGACGTCAGAGAAATGATTGAACAAGATTACACCAATATCCAAATGATAATCCTGGGAGGGGTTTTTCTGGTCTTGCTGATTCTTTTGCGAAGCATAGTCGCCCCTGTATATCTGCTCCTTACAGTCATGCTTAGCTACGGGTCAACCATGGGCATTATAACCTGGCTTTTTCAAGATTTGCTGGGGCATGCCGGTATAAGCTTCATGCTGCCGATTATACTATTTACTTTGATTGTGGCACTTGGCTCAGATTACAATATTTTCCTGGTATCGCGTATCCGCGAGGAATCCGAGAATAAACCCATCAAAGAAGCTGTAAAAAATGCCATTTCTTCAACCGGCGGAGTCATTGTTGCCTGTGGCCTGATACTGGGAGGAACATTTGCGGCTATGCTCACCTCACCCATACTTACCATGTATCAGCTGGGGGCTGCTGTTGCTATCGGTATTATAATGGATACGGTCATTGTCCGGGGCATTTTAGTGCCATCGCTGGCAACCATAGTTGGTCGCTGGAATTGGTGGCCATTTCACAAATTGAATAAATAAAAGATGTAAACCATAGTTAACAGCAGGCGTTTTTAAAATACTTTGCATTTATAGCTTAAAAGTATTCTGCCCAAAACCTTTATCTTAGTTAAAGGCAAATGCTGACTGGTACCATTGCCATTTGAAAGTCGCAGTCCCTTTTCAGTGGAATAAAGGCTGTACCCGTAAACGCCTTGATCTATCTGGCAGGCGTATAAATTTCCATCTTCAATAGCATGTTCCGCTTGAATTACCACCATTTCACCCTGATAAATCCCAAAATGTTCAAGATGATTATCTTCGACCTGAAGGGCATAAATATTCTTTCGGTCTTCAACTATGCTGCGAGGGATAAGGAAACTCTTGTATGCCAAATCTCGTTGAGTCTTGCGTTCAGGCATGCATCCATGTACACAGATTTCCACTGTCTCAAGTCTTTTAAAAACAGTTTGGACTTCTGCCAATATATCTTCAATCTGTCTTGGGGATACCGGTTCATTTTCAGAAATAAGCTTGGCAGGTTCAATACCAAAAGCATTTGAAAGCTTATTTACAGTTGCTAGAGTAATACTCTGCCTCTCACCTTTTTCCAGCTTTCTTATATATTGTCCTGAAAGCCCTGAACGGGTGCCTAGATATTCAGGCGTCCAACCCCGGGCCTTCCGAAACTCTCGTATTTTTTCGCCTATACTCATCATTGTAATTATATAGACATTATGCACTTAAATTATGTAATTGACAATATGTATTTTTCGGTTTTTTATCCGCATAAATGCATGAATATGCCGGGATAAATGGAACAATAAAACGTATATCACCGAAATATAAACAATAATGCAGTAAATATAGAGAAAATATGCTTAGTTAGCAAAAATAGGCATTGTAGTAATATGGTGGCTGAATATTTGACGAAAAACGGTTAGCAAAACACGAGGGAGTAAGTGGTAGGCCGTACAGGTCTCGAACCTGTGACCCTCTGATTAAAAGTCAGATGCTCTACCAACTGAGCTAACGGCCCACAAACAGACGTTATTTTAGCATCGATGGGTAGGTTTTGACAAACTTTAAGCGGCTATTTTGGGGTTATTTTTGAAATATTTGTCACTATTAGCCAAATCTCACCTATTTTGTTGTGGTTTCAGCTGGGATAGATTTAATTTCGAGGTTAGATTTCCTTTTGCGGCGTTTCCAGCCTAATCCCTCCAGAAAATCACCTATAATTATTTCCTGATATGATTCATGGCGGAGAGATAAATCAGGGTTAATGCGGTATTTTATGCCACGTCCCTCTTTTTTCTTGGCTATGTAACCTTCAGTTTCAAGATCGGCAATTATTTTTCTTACAGCCCGCTCGGTAATATGTATATTTTCAGCAATTTCGCGTGCGGTAATACGTGAATGTCTGGCTAAAAAACTTAGCACCAGTGCGTGGTTTGTAAGAAAAGTCCAGCTCGCCATTCATAACTCCCCTAAAATTTATGTCCAATTTTACCATTTGACAAGTGCTTTGATTAGTGATAAATTATTCATGTTTTAGATATCATAACTAGTTATGCATGAATAACAGAACATCCTGATTGTAAACTATTTTATTCATGCATGCAATATCTAAAACTGACAACGTAAGTGTTGCCACATCGGGTACATTAGAGTGCACGAAAGGGGGTGACTACAATGGTTGACAAAAAACCCATGGCTCCTGCTGCCAAGCCCGGCGCTCCCGCTGCCAAGCCCGTTAAGAAGTAACTGGTAATTCACTGATGGTAAAGGGCAGGAGAATCTCTCTCGCATCAAGGGTGATTCTCCTGCATTATTTTTGAATATGCTCTGGTTGCCTGTGTTAATATTCGTGGCCACTATTTTGCTGGTGGTTTTTAAACCTCGGCCTTTTAACGAAGCCGGGGCTATTTGTTTGGGTGTCTTTCTTATGCTTTTTACGGGGATTATTCCCCTTTCTAATATCAGCCAGATATTTTCGGCAAACCTCAATATTCTATTATTTTTCTTTGGTCTTATGCTGGTAAGTTATTTCGCAGAGTTATCCGGTTTTTTTAGTTCGGCGGCCAATCTAGCTTTAAAACTTTCCAAGGGTAATTCTTGGCGTTTGTTGGGCTTAGTTTTTGCTCTGGGTATTATCATCACTATGTTTATGTCAAATGATGCCACTGCCCTGCTCCTTACCCCGGTAGTTTTCATGCTTGTCAGCCGGTATGGGCTAAAACCTTTACCATACGTATTTGCTTGTGCCTTCGTGGCAAATACAGCCTCAATGATTTTCCCATTTTCCAATCCGGTAAATTTATTGGCTGTAGACAAGTTTAATCTTAGTCTTAGTGAATATTTGACGTTTATGCTAATTCCTAGCCTACTTGCCATTACAATCACAATAGCTATATTTTATTTTGTTTTCCGGCGTGATCTTACACCAAGGTTTTCAATAATGGAGAACAAACCTGTTGCCTTAAATAATTATTCACGCTCGGTCCGATTTACATTAATTTTTCTGGCAGCAGGTTGTCTTTTAACTTCCTTTATGGGGTGGCCGCTTGCAATTCCGCTTATGGTGACTGCTTTTATACTGTTAGGTATAACCTTAGTTTATAAAAAAATGGATTTCAATCATCTCAGACATTCTGTTTCATGGTCCATACTGCCATTTGTTCTGGGGTTAGCTTTCATGGTAAATGGGTTGGAAAATGCCGGGTTGACTACGACGCTTGGTAACTGGCTTTCCGGAACTATGGCTAGTGGTGGCCAACTGGAAACCGGGTTGATTACGTCTTTCGGCACAGCTATCGGTTCCAATTTTATAAATAACTGGCCGATGATGATGGTTTCAGTATCCAGTTTATCCGTCATAACTGATATCAGTGGCGGCAATGCATGGCTGGTCTATCAGGCTATTTTGGGCGCAGATTTGGGGCCTAATCTGCTTATAATGGGCTCATTATCTACTATGCTTTGGCTTATTCTCTTACGTAAACGGGGGCTGACAATAAAGCCCATGGAATACACAAAACTGGGGTTGCTCATCACTCCTCCGGTGCTTCTGATATCAACTTTGGCCATATTTCAGTTGGGGAAATTGAGTAATTAGTATGAAAACAATCACTCGCAAGAGTTTGGATAATAGCATAAAAGACGGAGCGGCATATTCAGCAATGCTGGGGCTTACCCAGGACTACGTAACTCCTTTCGCTCTGGCACTAAAAGCTTCCGTACCTCAAATTGGTATACTGTCGGCTTTACCGAACTTATCAGTTGCTTTCTCACAGCTCTTTGCCCCATTTCTTTCTGAAAGGGCTCAGAGCCGCAAGAGTTTCGTGTTCAAAGCAGTATTATTGCAAGCTGTATGCTTTTTACCTGCTTTTATTATGCCTGTGCTTTTCCGTGATTTCGGAGTTTGGTGGCTAATACTCTGGTACACACTGGGTACTATGTTTGGTTCACTTGGTAATCCTGCCTGGTCAAGTCTGATGGCTGATTTGGTGCCGGGCTCTATTCGGGGGCGTTTCTTCGGTTATCGCGGCATGATAGCCGGCATAATGACTCTGGCATTTTCGCTGGCCAGCGGCTTACTTTTGCAGATAAGTACGGATACCTTGTTTTTAGGTTTCGGGCTTATATTTTTCGGTGCCAGTTTAGCTCGTTTTATTTCAAGTTTCTTTTTAAATAAAATGGAAGACCCTCAAGCCAAAGCCCCTGTGAAAGATGGCGTAAGCATGAAAGCTTTGGTAATGGATCTGAATAAAACCCCCATGGGGAAATTTATATCTTATTCAGCGCTTATAAATTTCAGTACTTATATTGCCGCCCCATTTTTTGCTGTTTATATGCTGCGTGAACTTGGCTTTGATTATCTGACTTATATAATAGTAATTTCCTCAGCTTCAGTTGCCAACTTCGTATTTATGAAGGTTTGGGGAAGGGTTTGTGATATATGTGGTAACGTAAAAATACTTAAATTATGCAGTATTTTTGTGCCTGTTGTGCCTTTGCTCTGGATATTCAGCCATAACATATATTATCTGATAGGTGTTCAGGCGCTTTCAGGAATAATATGGGCAGGTTTTCTGCTATCCGGTACCAACTACATTTTTGAAAGTTCAAACCGCCGTAACCGCATGCGGGGTTTTGCACTTTACACAGGCGGAAACAGTCTGGGGATTGCTTTAGGGGCACTTACGGGAGGTTTCTTAGTCAGTATTTTGCCCCAGCTGAACGGCTATCACATGCTAAGTCTTTTTCTTGTTTCGGTAATAGCCAGAGCAATAGTAGTGAGCCTGTTTATAAATGGTATTAAAGAAATGAAACTCAAAGAAAATCCTATACCGCAGGCATTTATTTCTGCCTATAAACTGGATTTATTGGCTCTAAAAATCAAAATTATATCTCAGTCTATATTTCAGCTGCCGCGCATTTTCCGCCAGCCGCTCCGTTCTGGAATAGTGATAAGGATATTCCAGCTGATTATCCGTTTCTAGTTTGTAAAAATTTACCTCGGCCTGTTACAAAAATACGTTTGCGTATATATATATTTATGTAAATGCCCTGCCGTACCAGTTGGATTTGCCAATCTCCGGTACTATAATAAACCGTAATATATCTTAAGTGAGGCTTGCCATGGTTGACCCGCGTACTGAAAAACTGGCCGATTTACTTGTTAACTACTCTATCGAGGTAAAACCCGGCGATAAGGTTGCCGTTAACTATTTTAGCGGTGCATTGCCTCTGGCAGCAGAAGTATACAAGAAAATACTAGCTGCCGGCGGTCATCCATTAATGCAAGTTTCTAAAAATGAGTTTCTGGAATATCTGCTGAGATATGGTTCTGATGAACAGATAAGCTATGTTCATTTCCCACAGAGATATATTACGGAACATTATGATGCCACTATCCACCTGCTGGCTGAAGAAAATACCAAGGCCATGACCAGTGTTGATCCCCGAAAAATGGTGGCCTTTGAAAAAGCCCGCACCGACCTTATGGAAACCAGTATGAGACGAACAGCAGAGGGGAATTTCCGCTGGGTTTTAGCTATTTATCCCACTAACGGATATGCTCAGGATGCAGGGATGAGTTTGGAAGAATATACTGATTTTGTTTACAATGCCTGCCTGCCGGATATGAATGACCCTGTAGCCTTTTGGAAAAATCTGAATAAGCGTCAGCAAAAAGTAGTAGATTGGCTTAAAGGTAAAAAACAGGTACATATCAAAGCCAAAGATACTGATTTGCACCTGAGCATTGAGGGACGCAAGTTCATAAGTTGTGATGGAAAGCTTAATATGCCTGATGGGGAAGTATTTACCGGCCCTGTAGAAGATAGTGCCGAAGGGCATGTATATTTCTCATATCCGGCCATAGAAGCCGGACGTGAAGTTACCGGGATACGTCTTTGGTTCAAAAAAGGCAAAGTAGTGAAAGCAACTGCCGAAACCAATGAAGAATTTCTGCTTAAAACATTGGATACTGACTCCGGCGCTAGATATTTGGGTGAATTTGCTATAGGTACAAGTGAAGGAATCCAAAAATTTACCAAGCAAATACTCTTTGATGAAAAAATAGGGGGAAGTTTTCATCTGGCCTGCGGCGCAGGTTATCCTGAAACCGGCAGTGTAAATAAATCTGCTATCCACTGGGATATGGTATGCGACCTGCGGGACGGCGGCGAGATATGGGTAGACGGTGAGCTATTGTATAAAAATGGTAAATTTATTATCGAATACTAATTTTATATAGTCAAAATAATTATGGCGGGGTGGCGGGATATGCTTAAAATCGTATCACAAGACCATTCGTCTTTTACGGACAGGTACGAAGCCGGTGCTTTTTTAGCTATTGAACTTGGTAATCTGAAGGGCAAACAGGCAGTTGTACTAGGTATACCCCGCGGCGGGGTGGTTATTGCTTCCCAAATAGCTGACCGCCTTAGAGATGCCAGACTGGATATAGTCCTTTCCCGCAAACTCCGTGCCCCATCCAACCCGGAACTAGCCATAGGTTCAATATCTGAAAATGGCCAGGCATATTTAAACCACCACCTGATCCATCAACTGGAGATTCCCCTTGAATATGTGCATAAAGAGACTGAATTTCAGCTTGACGAGCTTAAACGGCAGGCACGTGTTTACAGGGAAGTTATCCCCCGTATCCCCCTAAATAATCACCTGGTTATAATAACCGATGACGGCATAGCTACCGGTTCTACCTTTGAAGCAGCTTTAACATCAGTACGGCAGGAATGCCCTGCCTATCTTATAGCAGCCATCCCGGTAGGCCCGGAAAGTACTCTTAGGCGGCTGGAACATCTAGCGGATGAGGTTATCTGCTTAAAGTGCCCTAAGAAATTTGAATCAGTCGGACAGTATTATTACTATTTTACCCAAGTAGATGACGATAATGTGCTTAATATATTAAAGCGTTTTCGCCATATATTATAGAAACCAGAACCAAATAGATTTACTCTGCCGGAGGTTATATTTTATATACATCTGGCGGTTTTAAACTCATATTTTTTACGCCGGGATTATTTTGCGGGCCTTTGAGCTAATAAACATGTTATAAATATATAACGTGTTTATTAAATTGATTACCCTGGAAAGGATTTGCCTGTTATAATAGGTTTTGTAGCAAAACAATATTTGATATAGCTGACACAAATATCCCCCGGAGAAGGAAAGGATTTTGCCGAATGAGTGAAGAACTAAAAGAGTTGATTGAAGCGGCGATATACAAAGAAGTTGCCTCTCAGTCACTTTACCAGTTTGCCATGCAAAAAACCGACGATACATCGGTTATACAGCTTTTAGAAACACTGATACAGAACGAAGAAGGTCATCTAAAAATACTTAAAGATTTGCTGGTCAAAGGCAAATTTAAACCGAAGGCTATCACTCCCCGTTTGCAAACTCTTAAGCTGGATACCTATATTAAGGGCGGTACACAACTGGAAGGATCAGGTCTGCAGGACATACTTCTTTATGCTATTAAGGAAGAGCAATCAGCTGCAGAGTTCTATTCCCATCTTATGTCCACCTTTATAAGTCAGGAAGCCAAAGATATGTGCCGTTTTCTGGCTGCCGAAGAATTGGAACACAAACTAAAACTGGAACTGATTTATGATGACCTGTTTTTCATAGAAAATTAGGTTCGTAGACAGAATTTTGCTGTTAAAATACATGAATACCCAACAATCAGGAGGTTAAAATGTCTGAAGATATCGCTAAAATACAAAAACCCGAAAGCAATAAATATGCGGATAAAAAGAAACTTTACGTTGTGCCGCTGGTGCTCGGCTGGAAGGAAGCTCCACCAGAATATGAAGCTATGCTTAGCCGTTACTGGAAAGAAGTTGGGGTGCAGCTTGCCCATCTGGAAAGCCGCATCGGTAGTGTCAATTATGTATTTCACGAATCTGTAGACCAAAACGGGATTGAAGGGCTGGATGTATTGACCAATTTTAGCCCTGTAAGCAAAGAAATGGCTCTCCGTTTTATAGAAAAGGGCGCAACTGTAGAGCTGACTGAAGATAATGAACTGGTGAGGGAATGTCTGGACTGGGAACGATTTATGCTTATAGGTTTTACCAGCCAAAATGTATCAAAACTGGTATCCGAAAAATTCATTCAGGCGGTAAAGAGCAGATATGAGTTTATCCGCAACCGGATAAGTGAAATAATAAAAGAAAATCAGGCCGGTGTACTTTTTATCCGCGAAGGCAATTTAATGCAATTTCCCACGGATATTGAAGTCTTCAGCGTAGCTCCACCGGTTCTGGATGAAATTCACCGCTGGCTTAGAGAACGCCGTGATAAAATACCGGCTCAGTCAGAAGGTGATGATATTGATTCATGTATTGCCGAAGATCCGGGAAACACACCTCAGGCTAATGGCACTAAATAATTAAATTAACAGTTATCAAAAAGGCGGCTTATCTGGTCACTCAGCTGGTTACGGACAACGCTATCCAGACTAAGCCCGCCTTCCAACATACTTAATCCGTTTTCCACCTGCGCATTGGTTTGCCTTAGATTTTGTATCTGGTCAGATTGATATTGCGCCCTCTGACTTATCTCGTCCAAATCTATCTCCAGTTCAAATCTATCACGCAGAAATTCAAGAAGAAGTAACTCAGCTGCAGCATCACCGCTTGTTTGCAGATAGAATGGTAAAACCTGCCACAGGCTCATGGCATTTATTCCGCATTTACCGGCCTGCCAAATCACAAATGAGTTTATATCTACCTTTTGGTTGGGCGGGGTGTCAAAATTCATATTGCACTCAACCCCGGTATTTTCTAAACTGTATTTATGGATATCTGAATTTACTACCGCCATAAGGCGATGAGGTGCTGTGTGTGAAATCATGGCACCTACACTGCCCAAACAGATAATTTCATTTGCCTGATAGTCCGCGGCGGCTTTTATAAGTTTACTTATGTAATCATACTGGTTAAATTCCGGAATACTCCCCTTGAATATAAGCAACTGCCTGCCGGACAGGTATTTCAGTGTACCTGCAGGGAAGTTTGCCAGATCTTCTCTTACAGCTATGCCGCTGAGTGAGAAATATTTCTCTATCTCCAGTTCAAATACAACAGAGGCGGTATCCTGTTTTTCCATCTCCGCCAGTACTCTTTCGCTCAGTAAACCGAATTCACCTTGCCAGGCAATAATCAGACATTTTGCCTGCAATTTCTTAACTTCCATGTTCATTCTGGTTATGGTCTTTCTTGAAAAATTCATTTATATTTTCTTTGAGCCACTTTTCATCATCATCGGAAATCCCTTGGTTTTCGCTTTGATGATAACGGTTATCCAGCTTCTGACGCACCAATTCCGGAAAACGGGAGTACATATCTGCAATCATCTCATCAATTTCTCTAACCGATTCATCCATCCGGAATAAATCTACGCTGATACGTATCACATATCTTAAGGCTTCAAGAGAAGAACGGGAAGCATGCGGATAAACCAACGGTAAGTGGGAAAGGTAATCAGGTATTTCGCCCATGAGACACGCAGCAGATATCTTTCGTTTTTGGGCTACGCCCAGTAAAAGCCCGTTGAGGCCGGAAATATTGGTTACAAAATTCTTGCCTGCCAGATTACTCTTGAGTTCCTCAGGCAAACGTTCCTGTATCATACCGAGAAAGTTTTTATTGTTGGCAACAGTCCAAACCTTGGGTTTGATTTTATGGTGAGTCATGGTGACTGCTGCGCCAAAGGTGATAATACGCTGACAGCCCAATTCTTCGGCTACGTCCAATACACGGTTTGCCATGCGGTGTGCCCGGCTTCCCTGCGCATAAGTGTTCTGCCCATCAGCAGGCTGTTCGTCTCCCATGAATATTATGACATCCTGACCACACCACTGCTGATAATAAAAACGGCTTAAAGGAAAACGCAGTTCCTGTTGAACACCATTTTTAATACTTACTCCGGCAGGGTAAAAAAACTCTTCAGGTTCTATATCTGCCAGAACTCCTGCCCCAAGATGATCACGCAAAGTGGCCAGGGTCACGATACCCACGTTGCCAATACCCGGCCAAGCCGCCAGCATTATTGGGGATTTCATTTCCGGCTTATTATGGTAAATTATTCCCATACCTTTGCTTATACCCCTTACAATAATATATTAAAATTAATTTAAACGGCAATTCAGCCCGCCGTTATTTAGTATGCTAAATAGTACATGTTTGAGGGTTTCATAATAAACAGCTACACCCTTTTCAAGACATAATACTGCTTAAAGAATCTGCTGGATTTTTACTGATGTAAAAGAAACATGACAATATTGTATATTGGTATGTTTAAAGGGTTAATTTCAGTTTTCGAATAACCCCAGCAATTTTCCGAATAAAAAGAATCCACTGATACTTATTAACAAAATAAGAACAAAGGTCAAAATAACCCGCGGAGAAAAGAAAGCTTTTATTATGGCACCGCGTACTAACTTGGCATGCTGCTGTTTTACCAGATTTTCCGCTGCTCTCCCAGCTAAATATTCATCTTGCAAGTCAGGCATGGCAAAAACCCTCTTAGACCAGCCAATCAGCCCAGATATATCTCAAGCGCATCTTCGGCTACAGTTATCAAACGTCGGGTGGTATCCAGTTTTATAGAGTACATATAGCTGGTTATGGGTGGTTTTTCATTTTTGGGATCCATATAACGTACAAAATAATCTTCGATAATTATGCCGGTTTCAGAAACATATTTATCAATTTCAGGGTATTTGGAGGTCATGTTGGCTAAACGGACTGAAAGTATTTTTACTCTTTGGCCTTTTAGAAAACGTGGTGCCATCCCCATTCCTCCATTGATGTTATTTTACTTTATCCAGCTTTATCAACCGGGTATTATTTTGAAAGATAGGAGAAGACACTCGTGCAATAATACGCTGCCCCCATCCAAGTATATACCGACATACTTTACCATATCTTTAGTTATTAGGATACTTCCCCATCGCCATTAGGCTTAAAAGGGCAAAGTTTTATATCACCCCAAATCCCTATTTTGTCATCTTTGATAAGTACCAGACCGTGTACTCCCTCTATTTTCTGCCCATATTCCAATGCTGACGGAATATCCTCACAGGTTTTCACCAGATTGGCTACCGCAGTGGCAGCAGCATCTGCCAAAATGGCCGAGGTTGATACAACCATGGCCGCATCAGCCTTGCCGAAACTAAAACTATGCCCTACCGTACCGGATGATGTGCAAATCCCTAAGGGCCTATTTTCGGGACTTATTTCCAATGCCAATGTACCGCTTAAAGGAGATTTGCCGGCAAATATGCCAATCCGTCTGGCGGAAAGAGTATGTACAAATATATCTCCGCCGTTTTCAACCAGAATCTCCGGACTATATGCTAAAAGCTCTTTGCCAACATATTGGGCTACTGCCCCGGCAACAGCTGCCATAGGCCCTACATCTGCTTTAGCTGCAGCTTCAGCCATATCGCGTATAATGGGGCTGGAATCAGGATGAATTTTGACAGGTTTGAGACTGGAAGCAAAGACAGGATGACGCTTGATATAATCCGTGATTTCCTTACGGTACTTCCTGACAAAAAAATATGCTACTTCTTTAAGTTCTGTTGCAGCCAGTATTAATAAATCCGATTCCTCTTCAACCACTTGAAAGGAGTGCAGGCGTCCGGCATTTACCCAGTTTCGGTATGTACGGGGTTCATACATATTATCCCGCTAAAAGTGCAATTCCATAGCCCGCGGAGGGCATGATTGAATACATATGCCGCAAACTATGCATTTTTTGGCATCAAACTTAATCTCTCTGCTCTCACTATCTATGCTGAAAGCATCTACCGGACACATAGTCACACACGCTCCGCAGTGCGTACAACGATTTTCGTTGCGGGTTACTTCACGGCTTAAAGAATCTATCTTGACGCCGGCTTCATTCAGATAGGCAATACCCTTGTCATACGCCTCACGTTCACCGGTAATCTCCAGCACCATCAGGCCCTCTTTATCTGGGGTTATTGATGCTTTGAGAATATTAAAAGCCAAATCAAAATCCCGTATAAGGTGGTAAACAATAGGCCGGTCTACCAGTCTTTGAGGAAAGCGTAAAACTATTCTTTTAGATGTCTTCATGTTACCACCTACAGGAGATGATGATTATCGTCACTCAGCGGGCGTTCTTTAAACGGCCGTATTTTAAGACCGGAGTCTATTCCCGGCAGAGGTGCAACCGGACTGGTAATTTCAAATCTGCCCTGCTCAATCCAGTCTTTTAGTTTACCGGCAATTTCCCTGGCACGCGAATAGCTGCAAAGTGAAGCAGTAGGTATATTTTTACCGTTTATACTTACACTGCCACTGCGCAGCTGGGCATAAGTAACTTCGGCAACCGCACCGGAACGCAGATTCGGATAAGCAGACGAATAATCGATAACTGTACCGATAATATCATTATCTGTAACAAGCGTAGACTCAAGTATCTCTTCGGAGAGTATAGGTATAGGTACACCGATACCTACAGATAAAGTTACTCCATATCCCAACATACTGGTACCAACAAGATACCGGGAGTCCATTTGTTTCAGGTCACCTATAACGGTCAGCGTACCTGCCCCGCCTTTGGGTACACCGCTATCGGTTCGGGGAACACCGGGGTTATGCTGGGTACCTTGCCATGCGATATAACCGACACCTCCGCCTAAAAATATGCGGCTGCCAATGCCTATCGTACGGTAATAAGGGTCATTAAGGAGAGGCGACAGCATACCGGCAGTGCAATAATTTATGTTGCCCATATTAGGTTTTAAAACACCCATATAGGTATAGATGGTTTTGTCAGAAAGATTAACAGCTACATTATAGTTCTGGTAGGCATTACGCATATTAAACAGCACAGCTTCGTTAAGGTCTTTTATATTTATATAGCTGGAAAGTCTCCGGCGGGGATAGCAGTCTGTTCCATAAGCGCTGGCTTCAAGACGTATATCTTTGCCGGCCACCAATTCTTCTATCACGTGCCCGCCGCCGTAATTGAACTCACCCGGGTGAATGCGGTTTCGGGGATCATCATCCGGTAAAGCGTTAGCACCGATAAACAAATCTGCCGCCGCAAAAGCTGCATAGGCTGGCACATCATTTAAATACGCCCGGCCTCCGCCTAGTTTCATACGGGGATTGGTATGGCCTATATTAAAATAAACCCCAGAGGAGCACATAGGACCAAAAGTGCCGGTGGTAACCACATCAACCTCTTTGAAGGTAGTTTTCAGCCCTTTTTCTTTGGCATAACCTACAATTTCTTCGGCCGTAAGGACAACAGCTTTGCCTTCTTTAACTCTCTGGTTTATTTCCTCCAGCGTTTTTTGCATCTCAGCCCTCGCCTGAAACAAAGCCTGAAACAGGTACGTCTTCAAGCTAAAATTTAGATAACTATATCACTTACAATAGTAGTCTTCAAACAAATATATCTGCTGCAGTGGTAATATAGTTATAATATAATAAAACGAAGTAGTACTTTTGGGGGATTTAACTTACTAAAACTAACTTATACTATAGTATGATATCATACCTGTTTAAAAGGAAGACAAATGCGCGCTGACGAATTATTGAAAATAGCGGTAGACAAAAAAGCCTCGGATTTGCATCTCCGGGTGCCAAACCCTCCCGTACTCAGGATAGATGGTGCACTTAAGCCTCAGACAGACTGGCCGGTTTTATACAACAAGGCGATTGAGCAGATACTAGAAGAGATAACCACGCCCGAACAGCGTGAAATATTTTATGCGGAAAAAGAGCTGGACTTTGCCTATAGCGTAGCCGGAGTGGCCCGTTTCAGGGTAAATGTGATGAGACAACGCGGTTCTATCAGCATTGCCTTCCGCCAAGTACCTTTTCAGATACGAAGCATAGATGAACTGGGCGTACCAAAAATCTGCAAAGAGCTTATTCTGAAACCGCGCGGGCTTATACTGGTAACCGGCCCTACCGGAAGCGGTAAATCCACCACCATGGCCGCAATGGTTGACCACCTGAACAATACAGATTCACGCAACGTTATTACTATCGAAGACCCTATTGAATACCTGTACACAAATAACCGCTGCATTATTGCCCAGAGAGATTTGGGTGACGATACCAAGTCTTTTTCCACTGCTTTGAAACATGCCCTTCGTCATGACCCTGATGTGATTTTGGTGGGTGAAATGCGTGACCTGGAGACTATTTCTACCGCCATCAGTGCCGCTGAAACAGGCCACCTAGTAGTGGGTACTCTTCATACCACAGATGCCCCTCAGACTATAGACCGTCTGATAGATATATTCCCTCCTGACCAGCAGCAGATACGCATGCAGCTGTCTCTGGTTATTGAGGCAGTGCTGGTGCAAACCCTGTTACCCAAACTGGAAGGTAAAGGGCGGGTAGCTGCTTTTGAAATAATGGTGGCAAATACTGCCGTACGCAACCTGATACGTGATAAAAAAGCCCATGAACTTCACAATGTAATGCAGTTAAGCTCCAAAGACGGTATGCAGACACTTGACCAATCTTTGGCAAACCTGGTACGCCAAAATATGGTTTCGCTTGAAGAAGCCATGCTAAAAAGCAGCAATCCGGAAAGATTGCAAAAACTGCTTGCATACCAACAAACCAAGCAAAATCAGTTCTGAATACATCACTAGAAACCTACATCGTTTTATATAGATTTTTAGTATGGGCGGGTGATACGGATGTACAACCCGCCCATACTTTTTTTACATATTATCCCGGTATCGGCTAGATAAGTTCTAATACTTTAGTATTAGACTTTATTATTAATTTTAGTCTTTTATAGAACTTTTAACACTTATATATACTATTTTGCAATACCATTACTTCATAATTAAACTTTACTCGGAAAGGGGACTAATGCTATAGTAGTAAAAAGTATTTCAGGGGAGGAATTATGCTGATTGATTACGGCTATATTGCACTATTCCTTGTAGCTGCAATACTTTTCACAGCGGTAGTATTAGGACTGCCGGTTCTCCTGCAAAAAATAGGCATTATACCTAACAAGCCTGATAAAGTTAAAAATGCCGCTTACGAGTGCGGCGTGGAGACTCACGGCCGTACCTGGGTTCAGTTCAATTTCCGTTATTACTACTATGCACTCTTGCTTATAGCTTTTGATGTATTGCTAGTCTTTCTTTTCCCCTGGGCAACTCAAATTGGTTCTTTGGGATTTTACGCTTTTGGAATAGTATTTATCTTTTTGCTTATAGTCTTGGCGGGCTACCTGTATGCATGGAAGAAGGGAGCTTTGGAATGGAATTAAACTCTGATAAACCGCTAAGCCTGCTTACTCTGGATGAAATTGACCAGCAGGAAGGCGGGGTAATTCAAAGCTTTCGCACAGGACATACATCGCCTTATCCTGACCCGGCTGACTGGTTGAGCGGCGACGAACCGCCTCCGGGGGTTTTTATTACTAGTGTGGAAAAGGTGCTTAATTGGTCACGCCATTATTCGCTTTGGCCGGTTATGTTTGGGTTGGCCTGTTGTGCTATTGAGATGATGTGCATGGCTGCTTCCCGCTGGGATTTAGCCCGTTTCGGTATGGATATTTTCCGTGCCTCTCCCCGTCAGGCAGACCTGATGATAGTTGCAGGTACACTTACCTGGAAAATGGCTCCGTGGCTGCGAAGGATTTATGACCAGATGCCTGAGCCAAAGTGGGTGCTGGCCATGGGTGCCTGTGGCACCAGCGGCGGTTTATTCCGGGATTCATATTCGGTAGTACCGGGTTTCAATCTGGTAGTTCCGGTTGATGTATATGTACCCGGGTGTCCTCCCCGTCCGGAAGCCCTGATGAGAGCTATCATGGATATACACGAAAAAATAGACAAAACCCGTATCATAAAGAGATAAATTCATGACCGCTGCACTTGATTATCAACAACTGAAGACTGATTTATCTGAGAAATTGTCTGGCATTGAAATTCAGGCAGAGGCTTCTTTTTTGCTGGTTCCCTCAGAGAATATACACAAAGTATGTGAATGTTTGACCTCTCTGCCGTCTATCCATATGGATTATCTGACAAATCTTACAGCGGCAGATTATCCGGAATACATCGAAGTTATTTTTCACCTGAACTCAATTGAGCATAATACCTCTGTTACTCTCAAAACCCGCCTGACTGACAAGGCTAATCCCAAAATGTCTTCGGTAATGGATATCTGGCGCGGAGCAGAGTTGCAGGAACGTGAAATTTATGACCTGTTCGGGGTGATTTTTGAAAACCACATAGGCCTGAAACGCATTTTCCTGTGGGAAGGCTTTGAAGGTTATCCTTTGCGCAAGGACTTTGCAAATGGCCATTAAAACTGAAAACTTTATCTTGAATATAGGTCCTCAGCATCCGAGCACCCATGGTGTGTTCCGCCTGCGTATTGTTCTGGATGGTGAGGTAATTACCGACCTTGAGCCGGTTTTCGGCTATCTACACCGGGGTATTGAAAAACTGGCTGAGGGACGTACCTACCTGCAGGACATACCTTTTACAGACCGTCTGGATTATCTGGGCTCTATAACCAACAACCACGCTTATGTTATGGCAGTGGAAAAGCTGGCCGGCATAGCAGTGCCGGAACGGGCTGAATATATAAGGGTGATACTGGATGAACTTCAGCGGCTGGCCAGTCATCTGGCGGGATTGGGCTTTTTCCTGAATGACTTGGGTGCCCTTCAAACCCCTTTGCTGTATATGTTCCGCGAGCGTGAAAAGATTGTGGAACTGTTTGATATGTGCAGCGGCCAGCGCTTAAATTACAATTATTACCGTTTCGGCGGCTTTGTTCAGGATTTGCCGGAAGAATTCCTTCCTGCCCTAAAAAAACTGCTGGATACCTTGCCCGGTTTCATAGACGAATACGAACAGCTTATTTCCACCAATGAAATTGTGCTTATCCGCACCAAAGGTGTCGGCGTGCTAAAGCGTGAGCTGGCAATAAACTCCAGTGCTGCCGGGCCGGTTCTTAGGGCAAGCGGGGTAAATTGGGACATCCGCCGGAATGACCCGTATTCCATATATGACCGCTTTGAGTTTGACATACCCACCGCCCAAAACGGTGATACCTATGACCGCTATCTAGTGCGTATTCAAGAAATGCGCCAAAGCGTGCGGATACTCCGCCAGGCAACCAAAGACCTGCCCGAAGGTGAAATAATGGGTAAAGCCCCCAAACTCCTTAAGCCACCTGCGGGTGAAGTTTACAGCCGCATAGAAGGACCTAAAGGCGAACTGGGCTTTTACCTGGTTTCAGACGGCACGGATAAGCCTTACCGCTGGCGGGTGCGTCCGCCCTGCCTGTTAAATTTATCAGCTTTGAAGGATATGGTGGTAGGTTGGAAAGTGGCTGACCTTATGGCTATATTTGGCAGTATAGACATTGTAATGGGTGAGGTGGACAGATAATGTCTGACTTTTGGGTTCACCTGCTCGTTTATCTGGTGATACTTTTTGGTTTTGTGATTGTGAGTGTACTCATATTCATCTGGCTGGAGCGCCGTCTCATCGGCCGTTTCCAGCTTCGTCCCGGTCCTAACAGAGCCGGCCCTTTCGGCTTGCTGCAGCCTATTGCAGATGCTATAAAAGTACTTATTAAAGAAGATATTATTCCTTCAGAGGCAGATAAGGGAGTATTCTGGTTAGCCCCGCTGGTGGCTTTTGTACCGGTAATGCTGATGTTTGCCGCTATCCCCTTTGCAGATGGGGCTATGCTGGTTGACCTTAATATAGGCATACTTTATATCTTGGCTGTCAGTTCGGTAACTGTAATAGGTATATTTATGGCCGGCTGGAGCAGCAACAGCAAGTATTCCCTGCTGGGTGCCATGCGTACCATAGCTCAGGAAGTAAGCTATGAAATACCGCTGGTACTTTCCATACTCGGTGTTGTTATGTTAACCGGTTCGCTTTCTATGAATGAGATAGTTAAAGCTCAGAGTGTCCCGTTTATTCTTTTGCAGCCTCTGGGTTTCTTTGTATACCTGTCCGCCGCCATGGCAGAAATTAACCGCACCCCGTTTGATTTGCTGGAAGCGGAGTCGGAGATTATTGCCGGTTTCCATACCGAATATTCCGGCATGAAATTCGGTCTTTTTTACCTTATGGAATATGCCGAAGTGCTGGCAGTTTCAGCCATAGCCACCACCCTGTTTCTGGGTGGCTGGCAAGGGCCACTGCTGCACCCTGTTATATGGTTTATCACTAAAGTCCTTATAGTCTTTATGTTTATAATCTGGGTGCGCGCCACCATACCCCGTCTTCGCATAGACCAGGTAATGGCTTTTGGCTGGAAATTCCTTTTACCCTTGTCCCTTGCCAATCTGGTCATTACTGCTTTTGAAATACTGATTGCACCGGATATTAATACAGCTGTGCTTGTGGGTGTAAATATAGCGGTAATGTTCGGGCTTATCCTCCTGTTCAGTAAATTTTACAAGCTGGGAGGCGGACATGTCAGTATTAAATAATACCGGAGGCGGTATCATTAAAGGAATGCGCCTTACCTTTAAACACCTTTTTCGCCCATGGATAACTGCACAGTATCCGGAAGAAAAGCTGACTATGTCAAAAAGGATACGGGGAACTCAGGTTATCTGGGTGAAGGAGACTTGTATTGCTTGCCTTGCCTGTGCCAGAGCCTGTCCAGTGAAGGCTATTAATATGGAGGTTTCCCGCGGCGAAGACCGCAAGCTTAAGGTAGACCATATGTCTATAGATTTCGGGCTGTGCGTCTTTTGCGGTCTGTGTGTTGAATCCTGCCCTACTAAAAATGCTATATATATGGGTTACGGCTATGAAACTACCACCTACCGCTGCACTAATATTGCAAAAGCGGAAGGGCAAAGCCGTTCCGAGTGCCGCTGCCATGAACTGATACTTACCGGGGATGAACTTGCCCCCTCGGCAACCCGGGTACTCAGCGGGTATGACCGCCCGGATGCCGCAGAAAAACTGGCTGAACAAACCCTGCTTATAAATAAGAAAGGCTATTTTGAAAGGTAAACCGGGGTGGAAATAGCGTTCTGGATTATAGCCATAACCTGTATAGTCTCCGCCTTGCTGGTGGTGGGAGTGAAAAATATTTTCCACTCATCCCTCTGGCTGATACTCTGTTTCCTTTCGGTTGCCGGCGTGTTTTTGCTGCTTTCGGCAGACTTTCTGGCAGCGGTGCAGATACTTATTTATATCGGTGCTATATCGGTACTGATAATACTGGCAATCATGCTTACCCGTGAGGTTCAGCGGGGCAACCTTACCAACAAGCTGAAAATACCGGCTCTGGTTGTTGTTACCGCTTTGGGCGGTGTTATGACCTATATGCTTATCAGCTCAAACTGGACCTCAAGTGACGCACCAGCCCCCTCTACCACCACCGCCGGCCTGGCCGAAATGCTTTTCGGTTCAGACGGGTTCGGGCTGGGGGTACTGATTACGGGTGTAATATTACTGGTGGCCATTATCGGGGCTATAGTACTGGTGAGGGACAAATAATATGGGACTGACTCACTTTTTGGTACTGGCGGTAATACTGTTCTGTATCGGTCTTTACGGGGCGCTGGTTAAAAAGAGCGCCGTAGTGATACTGATGTGCATAGAAATAATGCTGAACGCAGTTACCATTGCGGCGGTGGCCTTTAACCGTTTTTCTGCCGCCGAATTTTTTACCGGGCAGATATTTACTCTGTTTATTATCGCGGTGGCGGCCTCCGAGGCAACTATTGGTCTGGCCATAATAATATCCATTTACAAAAACCGGGATACTATTGATGCCACCAAGATAGATTTGATGAAGTGGTAAAGAGGAAGAATAAGCGATGACCCAAACCGGACTCTGGCTCATAATGCTGCTCCCCCTTATCTGCGGAGCTTTGATAGCCATGGGATATGCCTTTTTCTGCAAAAAACCGGCTTTAAGCGGATACCTAGGCATAGCCGGCGTAGGCGGTTCGCTGCTACTTTCTATCTGGGGGCTGACAAGCCTGCTGGGTAAGGAAGGGGTTTCTCACTATGCTTCAGGATTCAGCTGGTTTTCCATTGGGAATTCGGTTGATATCAGCCTTAACCTAAACTTTGACCCGCTGGCCGGCATAATGTGCTTTGTAATCCTTTTTGTCAGCCTGATGGTACACATATATTCACAAGGCTATATGCACGGTGATAAAGGGTATCCCCGTTATTACGCCTTTTTGTCTTTCTTTACCGCCTCTATGCTGGGGCTGGTGCTCTCTGACAACCTGCTTTTTACCTTCTTCTTTTGGGAGTTGGTGGGTCTGGCATCATATCTTCTTATCGGCTTCTGGTTTACCCGCCCGGCCGCCGCCAATGCCGCTAAAAAGGCTTTTATTGTAACCCGCATAGGTGATGTGGGCTTTTTAGCCGCTATACTCATTTTGTTTGCGAATACCGGTACGCTGGATATAAATAGCCTGAACGGCATGGCCGAAATGGGGCTTATAGGTGCCGGCGCAGTAACTGTGGCCGCTCTGGGCATATTTGCCGGTGCGGTGGGTAAATCAGCCCAGTTCCCCCTGCATGTATGGCTGCCGGATGCTATGGAAGGCCCTACCCCCGTTTCCGCCCTTATCCATGCCGCCACCATGGTTGCTGCCGGTGTATTTCTGGTTGCCCGCACCTACCCTATATTTGAAAGCTCGGCAACAGCCATGCTTTGGGTATCTATAATCGGCGCGGTTACCGCTATATTTGCCGCTACCATGGCGCTGGTTATGAACGATATGAAGCGTATACTGGCCTATTCCACAGTCAGCCAGCTGGGTTATATGATGCTGGGGCTGGGTACAGGCGGCATTGCTATCGGTATATTCCACCTGTTTAACCATGCTTTTTTCAAGAGTTTGCTCTTTTTAGGTTCGGGCAGCGTAAATCACGCTACCGGCACATTTGATATCCGCGAAATGGGCGGCCTATCCAAACCCATGCCGGTTACCAGCAAGACCTTCCTGATTGCCTCACTCAGTCTGGCAGGCATCTGGCCGCTTTCAGGTTTTTTCAGCAAGGACGAGATACTTGCCAGGGCTATGGACGGGCAATTTATCCTGTTCATTCTGGCACTCATAACCGTATTCCTGACCGCCTTTTATATGTTCCGTCTGTACTTCGTGGCTTTCGGCGGCACTTACCGCGGCAAGGGGCATCCCCACGAATCCCCCAAGGTCATGTCTTGGCCGCTTCTGATACTGGTTGTGCCTTCGGTAATCAGTGGTTTGCTGAATGCCGGTGGCAGTTTCAGCAGCTTTTTGGGCGAAGAAGTGCATACCGGCTTTTTTGAGGGATTATTCGGCATTTTGCTGCACCCGCTGGCCCTGGTTTCACTGGCCGTAGCCGGCGGCGGTATATATCTGGCCTTCCTGATGTATAAAAAGAAGAGCCTTTCACCCGCTGTATTCTCAGAGCGTTTTAAATGGCTTTATATGATATTTTCCAAGAAATACTGGATGGATGAGCTGTACGAAGGGGTTATATCCCGCACGCTGCTTATGAAGGGACTGTTCGCTTTTGCGGCCTTCTTTGACAAAAAAGTAGTAGACGGGGGCTTAAACGGCTTCTTCATTCAAAAAGTATTATTTTCCCGTCTTTTCAGCCGCTTCCGCACCGCTGATGAACGCATAGTGGACGGGGCGGTAAACGGGGTTGCCGCTATAACCGTAGAGGGCGGCAAGGTGGGACGCAAAGCCCAGACCGGTCAGCTCCAATCATACGGAATTTATCTTGCCGCCGGGGTGGTTGTACTGGTGATGGCGGCTCTTATTATCTGGTAAGGGGGGAGTATGAGCATACCATACTTAACACTAATAACTTTCCTGCCCGCAGCGGGAGCTATCTTGATGGCTCTGTGGCCGCGTTTGTCCGGGCGGGCAATAAAAATCAGCTCACTGCTGCTCACTCTTGTGCCGCTGGTGCTCTCACTAGTGGTCTTTGCCGGATTTGACCGGAGTAGTTCCATGGCCGGGGTTATACAGTTTGAAGAAAATCTCCCCTGGATATCCCTTTTAAACGCTAACTACCACCTTGGCGTTGACGGTTTAAGTTTGCCTTTCCTGGTTCTGACTACTTTACTGGGTGTTCTGGCGGTACTCATCAGCTGGAAAGTAGACCTCAGGGTAAAAGAGTTTTTTGTCTGGCTGCTTATACTCCAAACCAGCATTACAGGCGTATTTGTCTCTCTTGATTTGCTGCTCTTCTTTATCTTCTGGGAGCTGGAACTGATACCCATGTATTTCCTGATTTCAATCTGGGGTGCCGGGCGTAAAGAGTATTCAGCTCTTAAATACGTCCTTTACACCCTGTTTGGCGGTGCGTTTATACTGGCCGGTATCCTGATACTTTTCTTTGCCACCGGCAGTCTGGATATAGCGTCTCTGGCATCTACGGACCTTAATAATTTCCTGCGTCCGGCCATGATGGTGCTTACTTTCTTTATGTTCTTTATCGGTTTTGCCATCAAGCTTCCGGCTTTCCCCTTCCACACCTGGCTGCCGGATGCCCATACAGACGCACCTACCGCCGCCAGTGTTATTCTGGCAGGCACTTTGCTTAAAATGGGCGGCTATGCCATGCTCAGGTTAAACGTGGCCATGTTCCCTGATGTCTGCCGTGACTGGGCGCCTTTGATACTGACTATTGCGGTCATAAACGTAATTTACGGTGCCGCTATCACCCTTAAACAAACAGATATCAAAAGGCTTATTGCCTACAGTTCGGTAAGCCACATGGGTTTTGTACTGCTGGGTATATTTACCCTAGGTGAAATCTCCATGAATGGTGCGGTTCTGCAAATGTTCAGCCACGGCATAATCACCGGCCTGCTCTTTGCCATAACCGGTGTGGTCATGCACAATACCCACGAACGGGATATTAACAAACTTGGCGGTCTGGCAAAACAAATGCCCCGCACAGCTATCATATTTATACTGGCCGGTCTGGGGGCAATGGCAGTGCCTGCCACCAGCGGATTTATCGCCGAAGTCAGCGTATTTTTGGGTTCATTCCAGAGTTCGGTAGTCCCCGGCGGGCAGGTCTTTACCATGCTCTGCCTTTTGGGTTTGGTACTGGCGGCTGCCTATATACTCTGGACAGTCCAGAGGGTATTTTTAGGCCCCGGACTGGAAAAATTCCAGATGGTAAAAGATGCCGATAAAACCGAAATAGTTTTTTCACTGGTATTTTTAGTGGTAATGTTCGGGGTTGGTCTTTATCCCCAAATTGTTGTAGATGTAATTCAAACCGGAGTGGCCCCGCTGGCGGCCCTTTTCGGCGGATAGAGGCAGATGGATTTGTTTATGCCTGAAATAATAATACTGATAACAGCCGTTCTGGTAATAATAGCTGACCTCTTTTTAATCAAGAACAAGAGGTATCTGGCTTATCTGTCTTTGCTGGGTTTAGCTGCAGCGGCTGTTGCTGCTGTGCTTAACTGGAATAACCCTCCCGAAATGGCTTTTGGCGGTATGCTGGCACTAGATGGCTACTCCAGTTTCTTCCGGATTCTTTTTATCTGCCTTTCAGGTTTGGTTATAATGGCTTCAATAGATTATGTAAATAAGTTCAGACGTTTTCAAGGCGAGTATTATGCACTGGTTCTGCTTGCCCTGCTGGGCATGATAATGATGGCTTCCACAGCCAACCTGATTACTATGTATCTTTCTCTCGAACTGGCCGGACTGGCTTTTTATGTGCTGGTAGGATTCTTGAAAGACCAGCACTCCACCGAATCTGCTCTTAAATACCTGCTTCTGGGCGGGGTGGCTTCGGCTATGCTGGTATTCGGTATGGTACTTATTTACGGTTTTAGCGGTGAAACCAATTTGGGAGGTATTCTTAACTATATACAGACACTACCATCTGGTATGGATATAACTGCCCATGCGGGATTTATGCTTGGCATTATTCTTACTATTACCGGGCTGGGTTTTAAAGTAGCGGCAGTCCCGTTCCAATTTTGGGCACCTGATGTTTATCAGGGTTCACCCACCCCTATCACCTTGTATCTTTCAATAGCCAGCAAAGCGGCCGGGTTTGCCCTTTTCCTTCGTCTTTTCTACACCGTTTTTACAGATCCGATGGCGCTCAGCCATGAATGGGCTTTAATAATTGCAGTACTGGCAACCGCTGGTATGACACTGGGCAACGTACTGGCTATACCTCAAAAGAATATCAAGAGAATGCTGGGTTATTCCAGTATAGCCCACGCCGGTTACATACTGGTAGCTTTGGCGGCAATAGGCAATGCACCAGAACTTGCAGACGGGCGGATAAGCCTGCTCTTTTATTTGGTAGCTTTTGCCGTATCAGACATGGTCGCCTTTATTTCAATTATCGCTATCAGCCGTTCTACCGGCAATGATGAAATTTCATCTTATGAAGGACTGGCTAAAACAAACCCGGTGTATGCTTCTGCTCTGACACTGGCACTGCTGTCTCTCACCGGCTTTCCGCCTCTGGCAGGTTTTCTTGCCAAGTACTACATATTTAGTGCGTCCGTCCAGGCAGATTTACTGTGGCTGATGATTGTGGCTGCGGTAAACACTGTAATTTCAGCTGTTTTCTACTTTAACGTGATACGGGTAATGTGGCTTAGACAACCCCGCCAGGATGTACGGGTACTGGCTTCATGGCCACTTAAACTGGCACTTGGTATTTCGGGGCTGGCTGTGTTAATATTCGGCATTATACCTGAAACGCTCCTGAACCTTATAGAAAAGGCTACCGAGCTAATAATTCACTAGGACATTTGCCTTGCCGATTTTAGAATATATTGACACTCATGCCCATCTGGATATGCCTGAATTTGATACTGACCGTCAGGAAATATTTAGACGGGCTTTTGAAAATGGCGTAAAGACTATAATAACTACCGGCATAGATATACTTTCCAGCCAAAAAGCTATTGATATGGCCGCCGCAAATGCTTCCATATATGCTGCCGTTGGTATCCACCCTCAGGAATGTAACGGGGCAACTGAAGCAGATTTTGCACGTCTGGATATACTAGCCGATGCTGATAAAGTTGTGGCTATCGGCGAATGCGGGCTGGATTATTACTGTGATTACTCACCCCGCCATACCCAGTTGGAAACCTTTTATAATCACCTTGATTTAGCTGATAAAAGCGGCCTTCCCTTGATTATTCATTGCCGCCAAGCCGAAGAGGATATGCTGAATATACTTTCAAATTGGTCTGCCCAGAGTCCCGCTTCTGAAGGAAAAGGTGTAATTCACTGCTTCAGCGGTTCCGCTGAAACTGCACTTAAATATATTAATATGGGTTTTTATATCGGGCTGGGCGCTTATATAGGTTATCCGTCCTCCAAAAAGTACCGGGTAGATTTTGCCGCTATACCGCTTGAATGTATTGTACTGGAAACAGACTGTCCGTTTTTGCCTCCTCAATCACACCGCGGGGAGAGAAATGAACCGGCCTATATACCGCTGATAGCTGCTATTCTGGCAGAGATAAAAAATCTTGAACCTGCTGAAATAGCATCTGTCACCACTGCTAATGCCCGCCGGTTATTTCACCTTGATAAATAAATAAGCCGAAGGGCAGATATCTTTCAAAACACATTCCTCACAGCGCGGTTTTTTGGCATCACAGACTGCCCGGCCATGGTCTATCAGGTAATACGAAAAATTCCCCCATTCATTACGGGGAATAAATTCCATCAAATCCTGCTCTATTTTTACCGGATCAGTATTATTGGTAAGACCCAACCGTTCACTAAGGCGTTTCACATGGGTATCTACCGCTATTCCTTCAACCAACCCGAAAGCATTATGCAGTACTACATTTGCCGTTTTACGTCCAACACCGGGCAGAGTAAGCATATCCGCCATATTAGATGGTACAACCCCGCCAAAACGGCTTACAACCCCTCTGGCAGCACCCATAATATTCAGTGCCTTGTTGTGAAAAAAACCGGAAGACTTTATATCCTGCTCAAGTTTATCTAAAGAAGCCTCGGCAAAAGCTTTGGCATCTGGATACTTTTTAAACAAAGCAGGGGTAATTTTATTTATCATCTTGTCAGTGGACTGTGCCGATAAAATAGTAGCTACCAGCATTTCAAACGGAGTAGTAAAGTTGAGCGCCGTTTTGGCATCTGGATATATTATCGAAAGGCGTTTAATTATTTCAGATGCCTGTTTTTCAGGGTTCTCAACCAGCATTTTTATCCTCCAGATTTTCATTTCTGATATTATACCCCAGAATTTTTCGAGTTGGCATATCAAATAATCAAAGCTAGTTGTTATTTCTCTATTAGGCTTAATAAAAAACTGCTATAATAAACGCCATGGCGAAAACAATAATGATTCAGGGTACTTCCTCAAACGTAGGCAAGAGTATACTCGTAACTGCTCTTTGCCGGATATTCAAACAGGACGGCTACAAAGTAGCCCCATTCAAATCCCAGAACATGGCACTGAATGCCTTCGTTACCAAAGAGGGCGGCGAAATCGGACGGGCACAGGCTGTTCAGGCAGAAGCCTGCGGAATTGATCCCAGCGTAGATATGAACCCTATTCTTATGAAGCCTGAAGCAGATTCCCGAAGCCAGATTGTGGTTAACGGCAAAGTAGATCGTACCATTTCCGCCCGTGAGTATTATGAATATGCACCGCTCCTGCTAAATACCGCACTGGCGGCACTTAACCGCCTGCGTGAGAAAAATGACATCGTAGTTATAGAGGGTGCCGGCAGCCCTGCCGAAATAAACCTTAAACAGCGGGAAATTGTGAATATGAGGATTGCCAAGGCGGCAGGTGCACCCGTACTCCTAGCTGGAGATATAGACCGGGGCGGGGTTTTTGCTTCTCTTATCGGTACAATAGACCTTTTAGAGCCTGATGAACGTTATTATATCAAAGGTTATCTGATAAACAAGTTCCGGGGGGATGCCAGTTTACTGAAGCCGGCTATAGATGTAATAGAAGAACGCACTTCCATACCGGTGTTGGGCATTATTCCCTACCTGCGGAATATGGCTATTGCTCAGGAAGATTCGGTTTACCTTGACGAATGTAAAGGCAGTCTGGGCGAAACTGACCTGGATATTGCGGTAATCCGTTTGCCGCGCATATCAAATTACGATGATTTTGATGCTTTAGCTACAGACGGGGCTTCAGTCAGGTTTGTAGCTAAGACTGCCGAAATCGGCAACCCTGATTTGATAATAATCCCAGGTACGAAATCTACCATACCTGACATGGAGTACCTGTGGCAGAATGGTCTCGCTGAAACTATTATTAAAAAGGCCCGAAAGGGAACTCACGTATTAGGTGTTTGCGGCGGTTATCAGATTTTAGGGAAAATGATATATGACCCCCATAAGACCGAGTCCGAAAATACAGAAATGAAAGGACTAGGTTTGTTAGATACCGAAACAACCTTTGAAAAAGAAAAATCCACCACTCAGGTAAACGGTCAGGTCAGGTTTAATAACGGGTTGCTTTCAGATATGGCAGGTTATGAAGTGGGAGGTTATGAAATCCACATGGGGCGCACCCGGTTATTTTCTGCCCAAGCTGCATTCCACATCACAAATACTCCAAAAGGTTCGGCAGATTATCTGGATGGGGCATCCAATGCGGAGGGTACAGTACTGGGTACTTACATACATGGCATATTTGAAAGTGCAGCTTTTCGCCGCGGTTTCTTAAACGCAATCCGCCGCTACAAGGGTATTCCTGAACGCCAGACTGACTATTTTGACCGTGACAAAGAGTACGATAAGCTGGCGGAAATAGTTAGAGCAAGTATAGATATGGAAAAGATTTATGACATTTTGAACGAGGGTATAAAATGACTCATGCTGAAGCTGAAGATAATATAAAACTGCTTTTGGAAAAAAGCAAGACCGAACCTGCACTTAATTTTCTGGGCATAAAAATACTGGAACTGAAACCTGGTTATTCCAAACTTAGTATCAAACTTAAACCCGAATTTATAAATGCTTACGGAATAATTTTCGGCGGAATTACCATGTCTTTAGCAGATGAAGCATTCGGCTATGCTGTAAACAGTCTGAAACTCCCTACAGTGGCAGCCCAGTTCAATATCCACTTTTTGCTTGCCCCAGACAACTACGATGAACTTATAGCGGAAGCCAAAGTAATCAAATCCGGCCGTCGCCTTGCCGTTGCTGAAGTAGAAGTGACCAGCACCAAAGGTAAACTGATAGCCAAAGTCAGTGCCAGCGGTGTTCCGCTGTAATTTTAGCTAAGCTGGGGCAGGGGTCTCATCATCACCCAGATAAGCAGCTATCACATGGCTATCGTTCTTGATTTCTTCAGGCTTACCCTCGGCAATTTTACGCCCGAAATCCAGTACCGCAATACGGTCAGCCAAGTCCATAACCACACCCATATCATGCTCAATAAGCACAATACACTTTACCCCGTCACGCAGTATGGGTGTATCAGGATAAGTCTCGCCCTGACCTTCAAATATATCTACAATAAAACGGGCAATATCTTCTTTTTCTTCAAGGTTCATGCCCGCCATAGGTTCATCCAGTAAAAGCACTTGGGGTTCCAAAGCCAATGCCCTGCCCAGTTCCACTCGTTTTCTCATACCGTACGGCAGCATACTGACTACTTTTTTACGTACAGGCTCTATTTCCAGAAAATCTATAATATCTTCAACTATCTTGCGGTGTTTTATTTCTTCCTTATGAGCCGGCCCGAAATACGCCCCGCCAGTCAGAAAATTCTGTTTCATAAATATATGCCGGGCAGCCATCAGATTTTCAAGGGTGGTTAAACCTGAATAAAGTTCAATATTTTGAAAAGTACGGGCAATACCCATTTTAGCCACCCGGTCAGGGCGGATACGGGCAATATTCTGCCCGTTATAAATAATACTGCCGGACTGTGGCTTGTAAAATCCGTTAATACAGTTTAAGAGACTGGTCTTGCCGGCTCCATTCGGACCGATTATAGCTGTAATCTGGTTATCGTAAATATCAAGACTAACTTCTTTGAGTGCCTTGATACCGCCGAATGAAAGGGAGAGGTTATCTACTTTTATCTTGGTATCAGGCTGATTCATTGTGCTGCCTCTCCTCGTTCATAATCTTATCCCGATAGTTGATAACCCTGTGGCACAAAGGCCCTTCGCATTTTAAGCTGTGCCCGCATTTCTTGGCCTTTTTAACCATCTCTTTCTGGGTATCACGGGAGGGCGAGCCGTACGTGTCAAAAGCGGTACAACGTACAAAACCATCGTTTTTTACTATTATGGTTACCTCGTCACACACTGCTTCGCAGAGTATGGTACAGGCGGTAATCTGCCAATCAACCATATATTTCCCCTAATCCCACTTGCGTTCATCCAGCATAAGTTTGGTTTCCTCTGCCAGAGCACTCGCGGGTACAAATTCTATGCGGTCAGCCTTTAAGAGACACCTGTCTTGAAACTTCTTATTCAGTTCTTCAGACAGTTTTTTAGCATCAAATTCCTTTTCATTATGGACACAAATAAAAGTCATCTCATCACGGTTGGCAGGACGGTTTATTCGTATCTGGTAACGGACTATCTCGGGGAAAAGCTTGAAAACATCTTCGGCTTGTTTGCCGACTACAAACATCCCACGTACTTTGACAGCATCGCCTACCCGCCCTATTATGCCACTGAGTTTATAGGCAGTACGCCCGCAGCTGCACTTCTCTTTTTTAAGGCAGGATAAATCACCTGTCCCAAAACGCATAAGTCCCCATGTTTTATTATTTACCGGGGTAACTACTATTTCACCGACTTCCCCTTCGGGCAGCTGTTTGCCGGTCTTTGGGTCTACTATCTCCACTGCATATTCGTCAGACATAAGGTGCAGGCCATTTTTCTCTTCGCACTCGTAAGCCAGACAGCCGCCTGTTTCAGTCACGCCGTATGCCTGAAAAGTTTCTATGCCATAATCTTTTTCAAGTGTCTTGCGAATAGATAATGTCAGCATTTCGCCGGTAAACCATGCGCGTTTCAGGTTTAAATCTTTTTTAATATCCAAACCCATCTCTTCTGCCTTACTCAGAAGGCTCAGAAGATAGCTTGGTGTACCCACAAAAGCGGTTACTTTCAGCTCCTGAATTGTTTTAATCTGCATTTCGGTATGGCCGGTACCGGAAGCAATAGGTGTAGCCCCGCAGTCACGCAGACCTTCGTGAAAAAGTATGCCGGCTGGGGAAAGGTGATATGTAAAGGTATTTATAACTACATCAGCCTTACGGAAACCAGCCGCCCAAAAAGAACGCCCAAACCAGCGAATAGTACTGGTGTGCAGGGGTTCATAAACCGGACCGGGCGAAATAAATATTCGTTCTATATTATCTTCGGGTATCATCAAAAAACCGCCCCAAGGCAAGTCTTGTTTTTGCATTTCAATAAGGTCTGCTTTACGAATGATAGGTAGCCTCTCCAGATCTTCCATTTTGCGTATCAGTTCCGGTTTCAGTCCGGCTTTTTGGAAAATGGTTCGGGTTGCCGCCGAATGTTCGTAAGCATAAGCAGCGGTTTCCTTAAGCCTGTTATTTAGAAATTCAACCCTCTCATCAAGCCCCATAGCTTCCAGCTTGTCAAAGTGGTTGTTTTTGCCGTTCTCTAAAGCCATCTTTTACGCCTCTTGTAATGTTTGACCTCACGATAGCTTTTCTTAGAGCCCACCGTGGAAAGCCCCATATAAAATTCTTTAACATCTTCATTATTGGTTAGAAATGAAGTGTCTCCATCAAGTACTATCCGTCCGTTCTCCAGTACATAACCGTAATGAGCAATCGATAACGCTACCTTAACATTTTGTTCAACCAGCAGTACTGATGTACCCTGTTCTTCATTAAATCTTTTGATAATGCCGAATATTTCTTTGACCATCATCGGTGCCAAGCCAAGTGAAGGCTCATCCAGCATCATCAGCTTTGGGCGTGCCATCATGGCACGCCCTATTACCAGCATTTGTTGTTCCCCGCCTGAAAGATATCCGGCAGTATTGTGCTGAACATGCCTCAGGCGGGGGAAATATTCATATACCATAGATAAATCAGATTTGATATTCTGACGGTCTTTACGGTTAAAAGCCCCTACAATCAGGTTTTCTTCAGTGGTAAGATGCTCAAAGACATGGCGGCCTTCCAAAGCCTGAACTATGCCCAGCTTGCCGATAGCTTCCGGATTTTTCTTGTCAATGCGGTCGCCGTTCCACTCAATATTGCCGTCTGTTACCAGCCCTTCCTCAATATGCAGCAAGCCTGAAATAGCTTTGAGAGTAGTGGTTTTACCAGCGCCATTGCCACCCAGCAATGCCACTATAGACCTCTCCGGTACTTCCAGTGATACACCGTGAAGCACCTTTATAACGTTCAGGTAGGTAACCTCTATGTTATTTACTTTGAGCATAGATAAAATATTACCTTTCGCTATTTGCCAAACCAATCAAAATTTTCATAAGCAATGCTGGGCGTTTCTATCCAGCCGCTTATAACCTTAAGCTGTCCATCTTCAATCCTGAAAACTCTGACAGATTTTACCAGACGGTTATCGCCGATTGAGTATGAAACCGGGCCATGCAAACCGCCCACATCGTACCCATTCAGCCGTTTTATGCCGAATTCTTCAATAATCTGAGGGGTTAACGAATCCACACCACCGGGTGAGTTTTCAATAGCCAGCCGCAATATTTCAGCTATAATCAAACCCTCTGCCCATGAGACGATATAATCCATATTGCCGTAATTTTCAGGGTGATATTTCAGACAGTATTCTTTCATCTTTGCCATGGCGGGGACATTTTCATCCCAGCTTACAGTAGGATACACACCCAATATCCCTTCGGCCTTGTCTGCACCGACAAGCTCCACCAGTGACTGGGTAAACCCACCGTGGCCGCAGCCTATCTGGACACCGGGGTATATACCCAGCTCAATCATTTGCTTCACAATAACAGATGTAGGCTGAGGAGTACTGGATATGTAAACTACATCCGGATTTTGGTTTTTCATATTTAAAAGGTTTGCAGTGTCATCATTGATAGTAGTGGAATGTTCGTAAATACCCACTATTTCCACGCCCAATTCCGCAGCCATAGCTGTTGCGGCATCACGCGCACCATAACCGGTAGGATTTTGAAGTATCATCAGGGCAACTTTGGGTTTACCCTCACCCTGCCATATATTCTCCATGTAATACTGCATGAAGGCTACCCAGTCATCACCATAATCCGGCAACTGGGAATATATATGCTGAGGCGGATGAGTCAGTGAAGGTGAACTAAAAGTGGTAAACCCCGGGAAACTTACTCTATTGGCTATTTCCATAGATGCCTGCATATCTTTTGAGGAATTTGTGGTAAAGAAAAGGCATTCTGAAGAAATAAACTCATTTATCACGGTAACTGCTATTGCAGTGTCATATTTGGTATCCCGGAATATAGGTTCAATCTTATATCCGTTTACTCCGCCCAGTTCATCATTTATGTACTTGATTGCATCCAATTTGGCATTACCCTGAGGAGTTCCTTTTTCGGCGGCTGGTCCGGTATAACATACGCTAAGACCAACTTTCAGAGTTTTATTGGTCACCAGCGGATTATTATTGTTATTACCGGTGATATTATCCAGATTGCATCCGCTTAAGGCAATGGGTACAAGGGTCAGCACCAGAGCCATAAAGATTCTAAAGCCAATTTCAGATTTTCCTAGTCTCATCAGATCCCTCCTTTGAGGCTATATTATCTATTATTAAGCTTCTCAACACAACTCTCCGCAGATCCCCTTGTACCCATTTACAGCCTATTTAGCTGCCAAACCAGCTAAAATCCTCGTACCTGATAAGCGGTGCTTCTACCCAATCACTCAAGACCTGCATTACACCACCGGATATTTGGAACACTCTGACCGCTTTGGCCAGACGGTTATCGCCGCTGATATATGAAACCGGCCCTTGCAAACTACCCACAGTATAACCATTGAGCTTCTTTATTCCGTATTCCTCAATAGCTTGCGGAGTCAGATTATCTATACCCCCAGGGGTATTTATCAACGCAAGGCGAAGTATCTCCGCGACAATCAAACCCTCTGACCATGAAGCAATATAATCCATATTGCCGTAGTTTTCAGGGTGATATTTCAGGCAGTATTCTTTCATTTTTGCCATTCCCGGTACATCTTCGTCCCAGTTTACGGTAGGATATACGCCATATATACCTTCGGTATTAGTCACACCAGCTAAATCTATAAGAGCTTTGGTAAATCCGGCATGGCCGCAACCGACAGTTACTCCGGGATAGATATCCATCTGATTCATCTGCTTGATGATGACAGACGTAGGCTGGGGAGTGCTGGAGATAAAGACCACATCCGGGTTTTGACTTTTAAGGTTTATAAGATTCGCCGTGTCATCTGTGATAGTGGCAGAGTGTTCGTAAATACCCACTATCTCTATACCCAAATCAGCCGCCAAGGCATTAGCCGCATCACGCGCACCATAACCGGTGGGATTCTGGAGTATCATGAGGGCCATTTTAGGAGTACCCTCACCCTGCCAGATATTTTCCATGTAATATTTTGCAAATGATGCCCAGCTGTCACCGTAATCCGGAAGCTGTGCATATATATGCTTTGCCGGGTGGGTGCAGACCGGTGAACTGAATACGGTAAATCCGGGGAAATTTGCCCGGTTGGCAATTTCCATAGAAGCTTGCATTTCCTTAGAGGCACAGGTAGTGAATAACAGACAATCTTTATCCATCATCTCCTGTACAATAGTTGCCGCTAGTGCGGAATCATACTTGGTGTCACGCCAGATGACTTCTATCTGGTATCCGTTTACGCCGCCCAATTCCTCATTTATGTACTTGATTGCATCCAGTTTGGCATTCCCCATTACAGAGCCTTTTTCAGCTGCCGGGCCGGTATATGGTATTGAAAAACCAACCTTCAAAGTAGGCTTTTCCGTTCCGTCAGGATTATTGGCATCAGTATCACTTGAACCGCATCCCCCCGCCGCCACTGAAAAAAGCAAAAGGAGCATGCTAAAAAAGGACAAAGCTCCCCTCTTTATCAATTGTTTACGGTTTTGCCCTAACATGACTTGTGCTCCTCCTTTTTTCAGAATTCCCTATTTTTTCGCCTAATACGAGAAAGGCCAATACCGGTAAGAGGACTTGAACAGTTGCCAGCGGTGGGCGAGGCCTCTTGGTTCAAGCACTAAAAACAAGACAATTGCCAGGCCGAATACCATCGGCCCAAGCCCGGCTGCAAAGCCTGACGGCAACTGCGGGAAAGCAGAGCCCATAAGAGGGGATACATACTGGACACCCTGCTGCAGCAGACGGATAAAGAGCGCCCCGAATATAGGGCCAACCCCTGTACCCAAACCGCCTATAATCACAATACCAACGTATAAAATTGAATCAGACAAGGTGAAATTTTCAGCCGTCAAATAACCTATCCAGTGAGCCATAAGCGAACCGGCCACACCGGCCAGAAAACAGCCGATGAAAAAAGCCAGCAGCTTATACTTGAAGACGTTTATACCCATGACCTCAGCCGCCAAATCATTATCCCGTATGGCCACAAATGCCCGCCCTATGCGGGTGCGGGCTATATTTTTCATGAAGAAAATAGCCAAAACAGCCACCAGCATAATAATGAAGTACTGGCTGCCCTGAGTGGTAAAGTCAAAATTAAAAAGATTAATCGGGGGTATCACAATCCCGTTAAAACCGCCGGTAAGGCTGGACCAGTGGTTTATCACCCAGATTATGATAAACTGGGCGGCAATAGTGGAAATAGCCAGATAAAACCCCTTTACCCGAAGGGAGGGCAACCCGAACAGCACACCCACCAGACCGGCCATAATGCCGGACGCTATCATGTCAAAGGGGAAAGGCACTCCCAGTTTGCTGGCCAAAATAGCGGTAGTATATGCACCCACAGCAATAAAGCCGGCATGGCCTACCGAAAGCTGGCCGCAGTAACCCATAAGTATGTTTAAACCGGCCGCAGCCACAACCGTAATACCTATAAGGTTCATAATACCCAGCCAGTAACTGCTGATATTGAACGGCAGGCTGAATAAAAGAATCAGAAAACCAATCAGCATAGCCCAATGGGTTTTGGTACGGAAGATAGCCATATCCGTCTTGTAGCTGAAATTACGCGTTCCGCAAGGTAGATCCATAGCTATATCCTCTCGATGCGTTCCTGCCCAAACAGGCCGTAAGGCTTGATGAACATTACGATGATAATAATGATAAAGGGTATTACCTCTTTAACGCCCGGCCAGGTGAGGGAGGTAAGGTACCCGCCTCCCAGATTTTCCGCCAGACCGATAATAGGCCCGGCTATCATAGCCCCTAAAAACGAATCCAGCCCGCCCAGTATCACCACTGAAAAGGCTTTGATACCGGTTTCCACCAAGCCCAGAGTGATACCGCCTATGCTGGACATCAATACCCCGCCCACAGCCGCCAGGACTATGGCCAGCATCCAGGACAGTGAAAATATACGGGTTACGGGTATACCGCAAGCCTGAACAGCCTGCTGGTCATCAGCGGTAGCCCGCATGGCCACCCCCATTTTGTGATATTTAAAAAAGAGGGTCAGCATGGCAAACAGAAGCAAAGATATGCCGGCCGCCCAAACATATTCCTGTGAAATAACCGCCGAACCTATGTGGATAGGTGTTTCAGGGAAAATCTTGGGCAGGGCGGCCACACTTTGCGGCCAGATAAAGCTGACCACACCCTCAAGGAAAAACCCCACCCCCAGCGTCACCGTAACCAGCGAAAGGATAGGCTGGCCGATAAGCGGCCTCAGGATAATCCTTTCCATCAGCCAGCCCAGAGCCAGAGCAAATAAAACCACGCAGATAAACCCCAGCCAGAAGGGCATGCCAACCTGTGCCAGCATACTGTAGGTAAACCACGAACAGATGAGCACCATCTGCCCCAAAGCTAGATTAGCCACCGAAGAAGATTTCCAGATGAGGGTAAAACCAAGTGCAATAAGAGAGTACACCAGACCAACCGTAATACCGGTTATTACATATTGCAATAAATCTGCCATAATCTCCGCCTACAAAGACCTTACTTTTATACTGGTAGTCACCACGCCCTTGCGCCCGTCCCGATAGGTTACCGCCGCTTCCACCTTTACTTCCTTATCCAGATGGTACATGGCATCTATCAGGTCTTTATACCGTTCAGATACAAAACCCCGCCGAAGTTTACGGGTACGGGTAAGTTCAGCTTCGTCAGGGTCAAACTCTTTATGCAGCAAAACAAACTTTTTTACCCGTGAGCCTTCCGGCAGATAGCTGTTTACCCTTATAAGGTCTTTGGCAACTAAATCCGCAACCTCTTTTTTCTGGGAAAGGTCTACAAAAGTAGTGAAATTCAAGCGGTTTTTCTGTGCCCATTTGCTTACCATAGTAAAATCAATATTTATAATGGCGGTTACATATTCCTTGTCTTCACCGCCAACCACCATGGCATCTTTTATATACGGGCTGAAACGGAGGCGCCCTTCAATATACTGAGGGGCATACTTTATCCCGCTTGCCAGCACGCCCAAATCTTTCAGGCGGTCAAGGAATATCAGGTGACCCTTTTCGTTTATATTTACGGCATCACCGGTAGCAAACCAGCCATTTTTAAAGCTCTGGGCAGTCTTTTCAGGGTCTTTGTAATAACCGCTGAACATACAGTCACTGCGGATAAGAAGCTCACCTTCATTAGTCAGGCGCACTTCCGTGCCTAGTGCCGGCCGCCCCACACTTTCAAAGCTGATATCCCCCTTGCCGTGAGAGGAAATAAACCCGGCTTCAGTTGAAGCATAATTCTGCCTTAGCTCAATACCCAGGGAATGTATCATCTTGAATGTATCCAGCGAAAGCACAGAACTCCCGGTAACCCCAAACCTGACTTTGCTGACCCCGAGTTTGTCTTTGAGAGGGTGAAACAATAGCCCGTCAGCTATCTTATGGCTTATCTTCAAGGGGAGACCGGGCTTGCTCCCGGCCAGAGTTTTTTCGGCCATTTTATACCCCAAAGGTGAAAGTGCCTTATAGGCCAAACGCTTCAAGGGATGAGCATCTATTATTTTTACCTGTATCTCACTTACCAGGCTTTCCCATTGGCGCGGGCCGTAGATAACAAAATTAGGCCCTATTTCACGAGTATCTTCAGCAACCGTTTCCGGCTCTTCAGAAAAGTTCAGGCGTGCGCCGGAAAGAATATGGGGTATGGTAGCGAAAAAACTGTCACCTACCCACGAGGCAGGGAAATTTGAAATAAGGTCGTCTTTATAGTTCAGCGGGTAACGAGCAACAAAACCCTTGGCGGTAGTGATAAGGGAACGGTGGCTGAGCATAGCTCCCTTCTGAAGTCCGGTAGTACCGGAGGTGTAGTAAATGAAGGCAATATCATCAGGCTTGGTATCACTTAGCAGTTGTTCAAATAATCCGGGATGGCTTCTTTCGTATTCCTGCCCCAGCTTCATCACATCTTTAAAACTTACAAGCATGGGGTCATCGTAGTTTTTAAGCCCTTTGGGGTCCCAGTAAATAATCTTTGACAGGTTTGGCAGTTCGGGCAGCAGTTCCAAAAATTTGTCAGCCTGTTCCTGGTCATTTACTACTGCTATTCTCACTTCGGCATGACGGGCAATATACTTAACCTCGTCAGGGATAGAGTCCACATATATACCGGTGGGGATTGCACCTATGGCCTGGGCGGCAAATTCCGCCCAGAACCATTCGGGTTCGTTATCACCGATAATAGCCACCCGGTCAGCGGGTTTAGTCCCCAAACTGAGCAGCCCCAAACCGAAATACTTAACCGTACCGTAGTAATCACTCCAGGTATATTTCTGCCATATACCCAGATTTTTCATACACATGGCAGGCTTATCGCCCCATTGTTCGGCATTATGTTTTACCAGTTTGGGTATTGTGTCTACTTCAGCCATAACAAACCCTCTTTTTTTATCTGCCTAAAAAACTTCACCTCCCGTTTGGGGGAGGTGAGTCTGTAAAACACTGTTACTTATAAATCGGTTTACCTATTTTTACTCATCAGCTGCCCCCGAAAGCGCACACAGGGTGCGCCCGGTAAACATGAAGTAAAAATAAGTGTAGCCTGCGTATTTCATTGGCGTAGTGTAACACAGGCATAAATATGTGTCAAACAGTATTATTTTTTGTGTGTGAAAATACCTGCCTTGGGCGCATAAATCCTGCCTAATTGACAAGCCGAAAGCTATTCATTATTCTAGAACTATTACCCAACGGGAGAACAAGGTCTTGAAAAAGCTATTATCCGGCAATGAAGCTTTAGCCTTAGGTGCGTATCACGCAGGTCTTAAACTGGCCGCTGCCTATCCAGGCACTCCCAGTACCGAAATAATGGAAAATCTGGCCAAACTGCCCGATATACATACCCAATGGTCATCCAATGAAGCTGTAGCCGTAGAAGTAGCCACCGGTGCATGCTATACGGGTGTGCGGGCTTTGGCCGCCATGAAACATGTGGGGTTAAATGTAGCCGCTGATGCATTTATGGCTGTTGCAACTACCGGAGTAAAAGGCGGCCTTGTTATAGTAGTGGCAGATGACCCCGGTATACACTCCTCCCAGAACGAACAGGATACCCGGCACTATGCCCGTCTTTCAAAAATGCCGGTACTAGAGCCGTCAAACAGTCAGGAAGCCTACGATTTCATGGCTTTGGCATTTGAATTGAGCGAAAGTTTTGACACACCAGTAATTCTGCGCAGCACCACCCGTGTTTCCCATTCCAGCTCTCTGGTGGAAACTTCTGCTGAAAAACAGCCTGCAGCCCAGGCTGCGTTTAAACATGATACTGCCAAACTGGTTATGGTACCCACCGCTGCCCGGGTACGCTGGCCAAAGGTACTTAAAAGAGAAGACCTGATAGGCGAATATGCGGAAAACTGCTTTTTTAATAAATACATACCTGGAAATGCCAAACTGGGTATCATAAGCAGCGGCATTGCCTTTCAATATGCTAAAGAGGTTTTCCCGGAAGCTTCATTCTTAAAGCTGGGCATGACCTACCCTTTACCTAAAAACCTTATCAAAGAATTCAGCCAGAGTGTTGAAACCATACTTGTAGTAGAAGAGCTGGATTCAGTTCTTGAAGATTCGCTCTGCCGCATGGGCATATCCGTAATAGGCAAAAAATATATACCCCGCAACGGTGAACTCAATCCTGATATTCTGCGTGAGTCTGCCATCAAAGCAGGCATACTGCCTGAGATTAAAGACACTCTGCCAAAAATAAATACCCCGGACTTTCCCAAGCGGCCGCCGCTTTTGTGTGCGGGCTGTCCGCATACTGGCATATTTTTTACCCTCAGTACTCTAGGGCAGCGTTCGGCTCTGCCCGGAAAACCCAAACGTGAACCCAAGCTGGTACTTTCGGGTGACATAGGCTGTTACACTTTGGGAGCTTACCCGCCGCTTTCGGCTATGGACACCTGCGGCTGTATGGGCGGAAGCATCAGTCAGGCAGTGGGTATGGAAAAAGCCGGTCTTACCGAACCTGTTATAGCCATTATCGGTGATTCTACCTTTATGCATTCCGGTATAAACGGCCTTATTAATGCAGTTTACAACCAGTCAAAGATAACCATACTTATACTGGATAACCGCACTACCGCCATGACAGGGCATCAGGGAAACCCCGGCTGCGGTATTGCCGCAAGCGGCCAAACTGTTACCGAGGTAAATCTGGAAGAGCTGATAAAGGGTACGGGAGTGAAAAACCTTCAGGTACTGCCTGCGTTTGACCTTAAAGCCCTGAGAGCCGGGCTGAAGAATGCAATATCCAGCGGCGAGCTGAACGTGATAATTGTACGCGGAGAGTGTAATGTCATCTGCCGGAAACGCTCCCTGCCAAACACTATTGATACCAGCCTGTGCAACCGCTGTGATGCCTGTCTTCTTTTAGGCTGTCCGGCTATCCAACGTGACGGTGACAAACTCTTGATAGACCCAAGCCTTTGCACCGGCAACAATTGTAATCTTTGTTCTCAGGTCTGTCCTCAAAAAGCTATTAAAACCAACGAGGCGGCGTAAGCTTATGAAAAAGTTCGATATACTGATAGTGGGTGTGGGGGGGCAAGGAGTCATACTGGCCAGCAACGTGCTTTGTGATGCGGCTATGGCTGCCGGCTATGATGTTAAAAAGACCGATACCCTTGGCATGGCTCAACGCGGCGGGAGTGTAGTAAGTCACCTTCGTTTTGATAAAGAAGTTTGTTCTCCCCTTATCCCCAAAGGGCAGACCGATTTGATAATCGCCTTTGAAAAACTGGAATCTGCCCGATATATGGATTATCTGGGTTCGCAGACCAAGGCTGTAATAAACGATATGGCTATGCCGCCGGCTTCGATAAGTCTCGGCCTTTCAAAATACCCTGCGGATTCCGAAATACTAAATGGTTATACAAAGCTGGGCATTGAGGCAGATTTCATAGCCGCAAATGATGCTGTTAAAGAGTTGGGTAATACCAAGATGCTGAACATTTACCTTCTGGGATATGCTGCCCGTTATCTGCCGTTTGGTTTCGACATATTGGCCGATGCCATCAAAAAACGCCTGCCGTCTAAATTACTTGAGGGGAACTTAAAGGCACTTGAAGCCGGATATGCAGCCTCAGTAAGTCAAGCTTAGCTGAGCGAACAGGTATTATCTGATTCGGTGGATGCTATATCCCCAAGCAGTTTGGAAAGCAAGTCCGAAATCCTCAGTTCACCTGCCAGTTTGCCAGCCTCATCAATTACCGGCATTTCCACCATTTCTTTGTCTGCCATCAGGTTTATGGCATGGGCAATAGTGTCCGTTTGCTTTACGCTTACAACTCCGGAAGTTATTTCTTTAATAGTACATGACTGGCTGAGCCGCAGTACTTCAAAAGCATCTGAACGGGTAACCATATGTTTTTCAGAAACTATATTCAGCTTTACCTTTACCCACTCAAGCAGCTGCTTGAGTTTGACAATACCTGTTAAAACACCTTCTTTGTTTACAACAAACAGAACATGTGTATGTGAGTGAAAAGCAAAAGCCTTTATGGCATGCTCAATACCCATATCGTCTCTGACCATTCGTTTTTCAGATATTTTTTCACATAGTTCACTGACAATAATATTTTCCAAAATCTCTCACCCGTCTACTTTTCTTTTTGTCCGCATATCTCGGCCTGGCAATGGGGACAGCAAGGTTCTCCCCGCCCGACTAATCCCCCGCAAGCAGGGCAATAAAACAGTGACAATTTGCAAGCCTTGCAAAAAGGCATGCGCACATCAGCCTCGGTATTAATATTACAATATGGGCAAGCTGTCGGGTGTTTACCGGAATTTGAGTTTGTCATATTAACCTCTGGACTGAACTTTACTTTTATAATCGGCGATAGCACTGTGCAAGGCCTGCGGCCCCATTTGGGAACAGTGGTTACGGTTTTGTGGTAATCCTTTTATTTCAGCCTCTACCGCCTTGTTATCAATCTTCAGGGCTTCTTCAATTGTCTTATCAGTAGCCATCAGGCTTACCAGACTGGATATAGCCACGGCCGCACCGCAGCCATAAGTCTTGAACTTCACTTCTACCAAATGGTTATCTTTGACTCTTATGTAAAATTCGGTAACATCACCGCAAATATCGTTGCCGGCTCTGCCTATACCGTCAGGATTTTCCATTTCACCGGAATTAAGAGGATTAACAAAGTATTCCATAACCTTTTCAAAGTACAAAGTCATATTACATCCCCTTTTCCCCAGATACTATTAGGATAACAATTGAAAAGATAAAAATCAAAGGCCAACCATTTATATAATTTTAACACATACTTTTTAAGCTTAACAGTCAAACCGTAAACCATATCTTGTGTGTTATAATATTTGTAAATATGCCGAGGAGGCCAAAACTATGATGTTTGATTGGTCAAGTGCTGGCTGGGGCTGGATGATTTTTGGCGGTATTTTCATGCTGATTTTCTGGTGTGCTATCATCGGCGTTATTATCTGGGGGATTATACACCTTACCAAAAAAGGACAAAATCCATCTTCAGGTTCAACGGCAACCGAAAAAACTCATTATATGGATGTATTGAAAGAGCGCTACGCAAAAGGTGAAATAACCAAAGCGGAATTTGATCAGATGAAAAAGGATCTCCTGTCCTAGACCGAAGTAATGTCTGAAAATAAGCGGCCGGATGCTCTGCCCAAGATAATTATAGGTATAAGCGGCATGTCATGTACCAGATGTGCCGCCAGCATCGAAGCGCGTTTATCAAAAACGGCTGGTGTAATAAACCCTAAACTTAATTTTGCCTCCGGTAAGCTCATTTTTAGTTATGATCCGTCTGTTATCAATCTGTCAGATATAAAGGCCATTATTACCGATTTAGGTTACGGTATTATCAGTAATAAATCTATTTTCCCCATAAAAGGCCTTCATTGTACGTCCTGTGCAGCCAGAGCCGAAAAGGCTCTGATAAATACAAGCGGTGTAATTAATGCAGGTGTTAATCTGGCCAACCAGACTGCCAGCATAGAATATCTGGATTATATTTCTTTCCGCGAACTCAGCCAGTCCATAAGCAATATCGGCTATGAACTATTGCCCGAAGAAACACCTCGGGATGAAATTTCTCACTCAGAAGCTACTGAAACCCGGCAATTAAAACGGGAACTTTCAGTAGCTTTGGTGCTGGGAATAAGCCTTATGATTATAGGATTCTTGCCAGCTTTTGGCGGCAAGGAATTTATTATGTTTTTGCTGGCTACGCCAGTGCAATTCTGGGCGGGACTGCGTTTTTACCGCGGGGCATTTGCCGCCTTGAAAAACCGCACCACAGATATGAATACCCTTATAGCGCTGGGTACTTCCGCTGCCTACTTGTATAGTATGATAGCTTTGGTGTTCCCGCCTTTATTTGATTCACCTTTGCTGGAAAAACACTTGTATTTTGATACATCCGCTATGATTATCGCCCTTATCCTGACCGGACGTTTTCTGGAATCCCGTGCTAGAGGCCGTACTTCTGATGCCATTCGCCGTTTGATTGGTCTTCAGCCAAGTACAGCCTCAATTATAAAAGACGGCAAAGAAATTTTGGTAAGTATAAACGAAGTAATGGCAGGCGACAAAATTATTATTCGCCCGGGTGAAAGACTACCCGTGGACGGGCTGATACTGGAAGGTTATTCCAGCCTGGACGAATCTATGGTAACCGGCGAAAGTATTCCGGCTGAAAAAAAAGCGGGGGATAATGTTATCGGCGGTACGTTTAACCAAACAGGTGCGTTCACTTACGAAGCTCAAAAGGTGGGAGCGGATACCGCACTTGCCCGTATAATACGGCTGGTTGAGGAAGCTCAGGGAAGCAAAGCTCCCATTCAGCGTTTGGCGGATAAAATAGCCTCGGTATTTGTGCCTGTAGTTATAGGAATCTCCGTTTTAACTTTTATTTTCTGGCTTTTTTTCGGGCCGGAACCTGCCTTCACTTATGCTTTTTTAAACCTTATTACAGTATTGATTATAGCCTGCCCGTGCGCATTAGGTTTGGCCACACCTACAGCCCTTATTGTCGGTATGGGCAAAGGAGCTGAGAACGGCATACTTATCCGCAGCGCAGTAGCTCTGGAGAAAATACACAAACTGGATACTATAGTACTGGATAAAACAGGCACACTGACACGCGGCAAACCGGTGTTGAGCAATCTGGTAAGCCACCGTTTTGATAAAGATGCCTTTTTAACTCTGGTTGCCTCTGCCGAACAGTTTTCCGAACACCCTTTAGCCAAAGCTGTTTTAAAAGAGGCCGGGCGTAAAAAACTTGCACTTACAAATCCTGCGGAATTTTCAGCTTTGCCCGGTGCAGGGTTAAAAGCTACAGTTAACAGCGAGCAGATACTCATAGGAAACACAACCCTGATGCAGTCTCATAATATATCTCTGGCCGAATACCAATCTGAAGCTGACAAACTTTGGGAAGCGGGTGAAAGCCTGATTTTTGTGGCGGCAAACGGGAAACTCGAGGGTATTGTAGCCGTAAGGGATATATTGAAACGGGAATCAGCTGCCGTTATTTCCGAACTAAAAGCACATAAACTTAATACAATCATGCTAACAGGTGATAATCACCGGGCAGCCAAGCGCATTGCAGATGAACTGGGTATAGACCAATACGTAGCTGAAATAAAACCCGAAGACAAATCCAAACTTATACAAGATCTGCAAAACAAAGGCCGTTTAGTAGCTATGGTGGGAGACGGCATAAATGATGCTCCGGCACTTGCCAAGGCTGATGTGGGTATCGCCATTGGCACAGGCACCGATATAGCCATGGAAACCGGTGATATTACCCTTATTTCCGGTGACCTTTTTGGCATCACCAAAGCCATCCTGCTCAGCAAGGCGACTTTTAATACCATACGCCAAAACCTCTTCTGGGCATTTTTCTACAATATTATCCTTATACCCGTAGCTGCAGGTGTACTTTATCTGTTTTTCAGCCAGAACGGTGTTCCTCAATCACTGCATTTCTTTCTGGGTGAATACGGTTTTCTAAACCCTATACTGGCAGCTCTAGCTATGGCTATAAGTTCTCTGACTGTAGTTGGCAATTCCCTCCGTCTGCGCGGTATAAAACTAAGTACCTATCTAAAGCATTAACACAACCGTTATAAGTATTGATACGTATTGAGACAGTTTTACCCGCGTGGCATACTTTTTATATGAGGAGAGAGCGGGCACAAAAGGAGGTAGGATTATGACTCTGGAAAGATGGCAACCCGGTTGGTCACTCCGTCCCTGGCGTCCTTTCCGAGAAGTACTCAGTCCAGGCCTCTGGAATATGCTGACCAATGAGCGTGACTGGCTGCCGGCCACTGAAATGTTAGAGCTTAAAGACAAATATCTAATAAAAGCCGAGATGCCCGGAATAAATGAAGAAGATATTGAAGTCTCTGTATCTGACAATGTCCTCACTATAAAAGGTGAAAAAAAATGCACCAGCGAAATATCAGAGGAAAACTATTACTTCAGTGAGAGAAGCTATGGCAGTTTCTCACGCTCCATGACTTTACCCAACAACACCAGCCTCCAGAATATTGCCGCCACTCTGGATAACGGCATTCTGGAAATCAGCATCCCCAAAATATCCGAGGCCAAAGCCAAAAAGGTTTCGGTAACCAAAACTGCCAAATCCAAAAAAGCGGATATAAATACCAAGCCCGCAAAACCTAAAACAAAATCCTGAACATATCGCTTTAAACTGCCCGCTCTAAATATCACAAATATAGAAAGGACTCCAAATGGAAAAACCCCGAATAATAGAGCTGTTAAAAAGAGACATGGAGGATGAACACGGAGCCATTATCCAGTATTTAGGTCACGCATATGCTATAGGCGAAGGCGAAGTAGCGTGCGAAATAGAAGCCATTGCCCGTGAGGAAATGCGTCATCTGGACTGGCTTGCAGAAGCCATCACAGACTTGGGGGGAGAATTAAGTTTCAAACGCGGCATGATGGATATGACAGGCAAAACTGTATCCGAGTGGATGCAGGCTAATGTGGGGCTTGAAAACGGTGCTATTGCCCAATACCGCGAACATATAAAGCTTATTGATAACCTCAAGATTAAACGTTTGCTTGAGCGTATACTTTCGGACGAAGAGTCTCATCAGGGTGACTTCAAGCATTTTGTTGAGAAGACTCTGCGCGAAAAAATGACAGATAAGCGCGGAAACACCACCGATACTAACACTGAAAATTTGAGCTGGGGCATAAAACACGAATATACGGTTATTATCCAATACCTTCTTCAGTCATATGCGGCTAAAAACGAAAAAACCCGAAAAGAGTTGCAAGATCAAGCTGTAAATGAAATGCAGCATATGGGCTGGCTGTCCGAAAAGATGATAGATAAAAAAGGCCGTCCTCACCTGGAGCATGATAAATTTGAAAAGACTCTTGAACACAATACAATGCTCAAGGCAGATATAGAGTTGGAACACAAGGTGGCTGATAAATATGAACAATCTGCTGCCCAGTCAACAGAGGGGGATGTTAAAGAACTTTTCCGAAAACTGGCTGCCCACGAACGCTACCATGCAGAAATATTTAAGGACCTTTTAGAATAAAATATATTGCTATTTTGGAGGAACTGGTTATGTATACAGCCCGTGATTATTCGTCCCTGATAGGTCTCGAAGGATTTTCTGATACACTCCTTAGAAATCACTTTACCTTATATCAGGGTTATGTAAACAACACTAATAAACTTTCAGATACCTTAAAAACTATGCTCACCGAGGGTAAAACAGCTACTCCAGAATATGCCGAACTCAAACGCCGATTTGGGTTTGAGTATAACGGTATGCGTCTGCACGAGTATTACTTTTCTAATCTGGGTACTTCTGCACCCCTATCCGAATCAAACAAACTTTACCAGGCAATATCAGCAGAGTTTGGCAGCTACCAGCTCTGGGAAGCAGACTTTAAGGCTACTGCCGCAATGCGGGGAATAGGCTGGGTAGTACTCTATAAAGATTCCCAGACAGGGCGGCTTTTTAACCAATGGATAAACGAACATGAGACCGGGCATCTGGCAGGTTTGTCTCCGATATTGGTCATAGACGTATTTGAACATGCCTTTATTACAGATTACGGTTTGAAACGGGCGGATTATATTTCCGCCTTCATTAAGAACACAAACTGGGCTGAAGCGGAAAAACGCTTTAAGGCATAAAATCCCGCGTATAAAGATGAGGGGCAGTTTTTAACTGCCCCTCATCTTTATTTTTATATAATTATTATTAGTAAAATTTAATCAACCGGTATATCTGCCATATATATTTTTACTATGCCATCCTGAGGGAACCAATAATAAACAGTTGTACCCACCATGGCTTCACAAATCACATAAGAGTACCCTGTTGCATGTCCCCAAGATATACAGGCAGAGACCAGATACCCGTCTTCCATTGCCGCCTGTTGAATTGCCAAAGCAGTAGCATATTGGTCATCAGCATAATTATAATCAGTCTGCTTATGGCTGCTGGCCCAAAGCTGAAGCTTGTTAAGTGACTCAAAGTTTCTCAGCGGGTATTTTGCCTGAATAGCGGCTAGATCTTCTTCGGCAGTTGCCAGTTGTGATTGGGTTGAGCTAAGCTGCCCATTCACGTCTTGAATAGTGGATTGAGCGGCAGATAAATCTGACTGCAAACTTGATTTGTCTGCATTTAGCCCTGAAATTGTCTCCTGCTGGGTATTAATGGTATTGCTGTCATCTATATATTTATAGCCCAAAAATCCGGCAGCAATTACCGCCACTGCCAAAAATACAGAAAGTATGGTAACCGGCATATTGGGATTTTTTTTCGGGGACATCCGGGGCTCTGGGGCACTGACTGATGAAAAAGTAACGGGAGTTACATCAGGAAGTTTTTCAATGGTCTGCTCATTTGTTGCTGGCGTGACATAAATTTCACTATTCTTAGCTGTAGTTGAAATATCCTGCTTTGCACCGCAAGCCTTACAAAATAAGTCATCACCGGATATTTCATTTCCACACTTAGTACAATACGACATACGCTACCTCTCAATATTTTTAAGTACAATGAGCATTATAGTCTTACGTTAGCTATAGCTGTCAACACTTTTACAACAAATATTATCCATATAACAAAAAAGCCCCAGGCTTCTTACTGCCAGGGGCATATATTTAGCTTCAAATATGGCGCGCCTAGAGGGATTCGAACCCACGACCCTCGGTTCCGAAGACCGATGCTCTATCCACTGAGCTATAGGCGCAGGCCGTTTTAAAAATGGGGTGAGTGATGGGACTTGAACCCACGATCTCCAGGGCCACAACCTGGTGCCTTAACCGCTAGGCCACACTCACCAAAACCACCCGTATTATAGCCAATACCTGCCTATCATTTCAATTTATTATTAAAACTGGTTATTCCAGCTTTAACGCCGCTCCAGATAAGCAATTGTCACACCCGAACCACCCTCGCCGTATTCTCCCAAGCGATAAGACTGTACAAGAGAATGCCCTTTCAGCTCTTCCCAGACCAGCCCGCGTATCACTCCGCCGCTTTTGCCGTGTATAATTTTTATAACCATATGCCCAGCCATAAACGCATCATTCAAGTATTGTTTAAACGCCGGCAGAGCTTCATCAACAGTCAGATGACGAAGGCTTATTTCATTGGGCACGTTGTCCGGGCGGCTTCGCTTCAAGTTGTACGGCACAAGATATCTTAGCATCATGCCCATATGCGGGCAATATTGCGGTAACATTGCCGTATACTGTTTACCTTACAGACTTTACTTCTAACCTCCAAATAGAATACTATTCCCTTGCAGGTTAAAATATCTGACTGTAATTAAACAATATCGGCGGTGCGGTGAAACCCGTAAAGATTATTCCTTGTTTAGACGTTAAAGATAACCGCATAGTTAAGGAAATAAAATTTGCCGATATGGCAGACGCTTATGACCCGGCTGAAGCGGCTTTTATTTATTCCACTCAATGGGCAGATGAGCTGGCGTTTCTGGATTTGACGGCCACGCTTGAAAATAGGCCTATTCATACGGACTGGATAAAAAATATACTATCTAAAAGCGGCTTGCCCTTGATTGCAGGCGGCGGTATCAGTAAATTAAGTGATATTGAAAGTTTACTGGCAATAGGTGTAAGTAAAATAGCTCTAAATACTGTTACTCCTCAAACCAAATCATTTGTCAGTGATGCTGCAGCCAGATTTGGTAATGAACAGATAATAGTAGCTATAGACGGCATTAAAAACCCGCCAGGGTATGGACGCCCAAGACTTGAAACTGTTATGCCAAATGGAGATGTCAAACCTAAACTGGAATTGGTAAGTTGGGCAAAGCAAATGGAAGCGCAAGGGGCAGGTGCCATCTTGCTTACCAGCAAGGATGCTGACGGCACTAAAGACGGCTATGATTTAGAAATGACCAGAGCTGTTGCCCAGTCTGTCAAAATACCGGTAATTGCCTCCGGTGGTGCAGGCAAACTTGAGGATATGTATACTGCGGTGACCGAAGGCGAAGCTCAGGCGGTGCTGGCAGCTTCAGTTTTTCATTCCGGTATCATAAAAATACCTGAACTAAAAAAATATTTGCATTCAAAGGGTATTCCAGTAAATATGCCGCATTAAATATATTTCCCTCAGAACCGCCACCCCTTTTTCTCTAACAGCTTCGTAGATTTCTCGTCAGATATACGGCAAACTATTGCCTTATATGCAAAGGCACTGTTACAATGAATAAAAACCTTACACAGAGGATGAACTTGATAAAACAAGACGGGCGCGAAGTAGAACGTGAGAAATTAGCCATTTTACGGGTTTTGGCCAGCTGCCAGACACCAGTTGGCAGTAAAATCATTGCCCGCCGCCTGAAAAATGAATACGGGGTTGACCTTTCGGAACGGGCAGTCCGTTATCATCTGATACTGCTTGACGAAAGGAAGATGACCTGCAAGATTAGCCGCCGTGATGGCAGAAGCATTACCCAACTGGGTCTTGAAGAGCTGGAAAATGCCATGGTCACCGACAAAGTGGGCTTTGTCATTGACAAAATTGAACGGCTGGCCTACATGACCGATTTTGATCTGGATACCCTAAGCGGCATGGTGCCGGTAAATATTTCTTTTTTTGCCAAAGACCAGTTTAAACCCGCTCTCAGGTCCATGGCACAGGCCTACAAAGCCAATTTATGCGTAAGTGATTTAGTGTGTATTGTTCATGAGGGAGACAAGATTTCGGATATCACCGTTCCTGCCGGTCAGGTAGCTTTCGCTACTGTCTGCTCTATCGTGATAAACGGCACTCTTCTCAAGGCCGGTATCCCCATGGATTCCCGCTTTGGAGGTACTCTGCAGTTTCACCAGCATAAACCGTGGCGATTTACAGACATGATTTACTATACAGGATCTTCACTTGACCCGTCTGAAATATTTATTGCCAGCCGAATGACCAGTGTTTCAGAGGTAGCCCGAAGGGGTGAGGGGAAAGTTCTCTGCAATTTCCGTGAAATACCTGCTGTAAGCCTGCCGCTGGCTGAAAAAATAATAGCAAAGCTGAAGAATGCCGGAATAAACGGAGTACTTATGATGGGAGAAGCCGGCAAATCAGTTTGTGAAATGCCGGTAGGTTTGAACAAAGTCGGCATGATAATGATGGGCGGGCTTAATCCAGTAGCCGCAGCGGTTGAGAGCAACATACCGGCTGCCAGCCATGCTATGAGCGGTTTAGTACCTTACAGCAGTTTTACAAGCTACTGGGAAGCAGCAGGGATTAAGAAACCTGTTTAACCAGGCACTATCCGTCCTTATATATGCCTTTGGCATAAAGTTAAGCCTGCGGGTATATTTCGGTTGCCAATATCCCATCCGTATGTATCTTTCCCAGTTTCACTCTTGAGATGGTATTAACCGGTTTTTGGTTGAATTTGCCGTATACCCTTATATAATCAGGGGTATATCCAAACCAAAGTCCGCCTCGCGTCTTATTCTCCCAGAGTACATCTCTTTCCATGCCAATTTTTTGTCTGCGATGCTGCAGACTCGCATTTTTTGCCACAAACATCATCTGTAAAAGACGTGTTTTTATAACCGCAGGGTCTAATTTTCCACTCATAGTTGATGCAAGAGTACCAGGACGCTCGGAATATGGGAAAGGATGCACCCTTGCAAAACCTGCTTTCTCCACATATCTCAAGCTTAGTAAAAAATCTTCATCAGTTTCACCCGGAAACCCAATTATTACATCTGTAGTAACAGCCGTATCCGGAAGACAAGCACGTATACTCTCTAGTGTGCGGGTATAATCAGTCAAAACGTATGGGCGTTGCATAAAACTTAATATGCGGTCACTGCCGCTTTGCAAAGCTATGTGAAAATGGTTACACAACCGCGGATTTTGCCATAGGGCTAAAAGCTGTGGTGTGATTTCATTCGGTTGTAATGACGATAACCGCAAACGGGGTATGTAAGTACATTCCAGTATAGATTTAATCAAGCCTGCCAGATTAAACCCACTAGATGCGTACTCGCCTATCTCCGTACCTGTAAGCACAATCTCCTGATACCCTTCAGCTTGCCTTAGGTTTATTTCGCTGATTATTTCGTCAATCCCACGGCAGCTCTTATTCCGCCTGACAAACGGTACAATGCAATATGAACAAAAGTTATCACATCCGTCCTGTATTTTTATAAAACTGCGTGTCCGCCCATGCTCATATAAAGCCTTAGCAGAAACTTCCAGCGGGAAAAGGCGAACAATTTCAGCAACAATATCTGCTTTCCGCTCGTTATCCAGTATCAGGTTGGCATCCGGGCAAGTTATTCCATCTCCCCCGTTTTCGGCATAACACCCGGTCAGGCAAATGAACCCGTTTGGATTGTGACGGCGGGCAATACGTACCTGATAACGGGCTTTGCGGTCTGCCACATGGGTAACTGTGCAGGTATTCAGAATATAAATATCCCAGTTATCCTGCGGGCTGACCAGGCGGTAGCCTGCCTCCGCAAATTCACGCCCAATAGCCTCTGTCTCAGCCTGATTCAGCTTGCACCCCAGTGTATCTAAAGCTATATTAAACATTAAGTCAGATTATACCAAAGCCTCCCCAAACTTGCAGTTAAAATATGCCTGTGTTATAAATAGCCAATTTAACAACTGAGGTGAACAGATGACTGATAACCAGCCCCAAAACAGGGTTGTCATAACCGGTATCGGTATTGTCAGCCCTCTTGGACTTGATACCCAGACCACCTGGGAAGGCCTGATAAACGGCCGTTCAGGTATAGACCATATCAGCCTCTTTGACGCATCAAATCTGGCAGTCCGCTTCGGCGGAGAAGTTAAAGATTTTGACCCTGCAAATTATATATCCCGCAAGGATATCCGCCGTATGGATCGTTTTGCCCAGCTGGCAGTAGCTGCCGGCAAACAGGCACTTGAAAATTCAGGTCTAAGTATAAATGAATGCACCAGTCAGGATATCGGGGTAATTGTAGGCAGCGGTATAGGCGGACTTTCGGTTCTTTTTGAACAAATCAAAGTTTTCCTGGAACAGGGGCCGGACAGAGTCAGTCCCTTTTTAGTACCCATGATGATTGCAGACATGGCCGGGGCCCAGGTATCTATCCAACTGGATCTTAAAGGGCCTAATTTCTGTACTACTTCGGCCTGTTCTTCGGGGTCAGACGCCATAGGCACAGCTTTTGAAAAAATACGTTTCGGTTCTGCTAAAATCATATTGGCGGGCGGTGCCGAATCCATTATGAACCCGGTAGGTTTTGCCGGTTTTTCAGCCCTAAAAGCCCTGTCTACCCGCAATGAAGACCCCCAGACAGCTTCACGCCCGTTTGACGCCAACCGGGACGGCTTTGTTATTGCAGAGGGTGCGGCGATTATGGTACTCGAAGAACTGCAAGCCGCCAAGGCCCGCGGGGCGAATATTATTGCCGAGATAATTGGTTACGGCGGTTCTTCAGACGCTTTCCATATCACCCAGCCGGTGGAATCCGGAGTTGAGGCCGCACGTGCCATAAACATAGCCCTTAATAGCGCCGGCATCAAACCGGAAGCAGTAGATTATATAAATGCCCATGGCACTTCTACTCCGCTCAATGACAAAATGGAAACCAACGCTATAAAAGTTGCATTCGGAGAACATGCCCGAAAACTGGCTATCAGTTCCACCAAATCTATGCTGGGGCATCTCATAGGCGGGGCTGGGGCTATTGAAGCATCTATATGCGCGCTGACTATTAAAAACGGAATTATACCTCCAACCATAAACTACACAACGCCTGATCCAGATTGTGATCTGGATTACACACCCAACACAGCCCGCAAAGCCAAAGTAAAGGTGGCACTCAATAATTCGTTTGGGTTCGGCGGGCATAATTCGGTGCTTATCCTCAGGGAAATGGGCAGTGAAAATATTGGCTAATTGCCTCTGGAAACTAAAACCGGCACCTCCGGAAAAGACTAGCCAGAATTTTCCTTATCCGCCCTTGATTAGCCGTTTGCTTCATAACAGGGGTATTGAAACCGTTGAAGAAGCTGAGTTATTCCTGTCATCAGACAGGCGTCTAAATCATAACCCATTCTTATTTCCTGATATGGAAAAAGCGGTCAGCCGTATCTACAAAGCCTTGCTGACAGGTGAAAAAATAGTAGTATACGGGGATTTTGATGCTGACGGGCTGACGGCTACAGCAGTTTTAACCACCGGCATTGCCCGTTTGGGAGGGAATGTAATCCCTTACATTCCTCACCGCGTTACTGAAGGGTATGGTTTAAAAATATCCGCCCTTGAAAAACACCGAACAGAGGGTGTTTCACTTATCATCAGCACAGACTGTGGCATCACCGCTATACCTGAAATAAAGCGGGCAAATAAAATCGGGCTGGATGTGATAGTCACAGACCACCATACCCCGCTAGATGAACTGCCGCCTGCATATGCCATTATAAACCCCAAAGTACCCGGCGAAACCTACCCTTTTAAGGAACTGGCAGGAGTTGGGGTAGCGTACAAACTTATACAGGCTTTATACCGCAACTTGGGGCGGGAAGATGAAACCAGAGATTTACTGGACTTGGTAGCTATAGGCACAATTGCTGATATAGTACCCATTCTGAATGAAAACCGTTATCTGGTAAAAGAGGGCATCAAATTCCTCAATGCCGAACCTCGTCCCGGCATTATTGAAATGGCACAGCTTAGCCGTCTGCATCTAGGGGAAATAGAACCGGAGAGCATTTCGTGGATAATGGCACCCCGCCTGAACGCAGCCGGAAGGCTGGAACATGCTCTGGCAGGATATAAACTGCTTACCGCCACCACCATAAGTGATTCTCAAGAACTGGCACTCTGGCTTGAAAACAAAAACACCGAACGCCAGCAGCTGACCGTTCATTTTGTAGAAAAAGCCAGAGCTAGGCTGGATACACAGTTTCTGCCTGCATTACTTATATTCATTGATGCCGAATGTCCGCAAGGTATCAGCGGGCTTGTGGCAGGCAGACTGTCCGATGAATATTACCGTCCGTCTATTGTTATAAAGACCAACGCAGATTCGGCTACAGGCAGTTGCCGCAGCATACCGGATTTCAATATCATTCAGGCCCTCAGCCGCTTTGCACATCTGTTCAGCCACTTCGGCGGGCATGCCCAGGCAGCCGGTTTCACCCTGCCCATAGAAAATTTGGATGCATTTGTCCAAGGCATATCCGCTTATGCCGAAGAAACCCTAAGCGGTGTAGAACTGAAGCCGTTTATAGATATAGATATAGACACAGATCTAAGTGAACTCTGCCCGGCCACCCTGCGTGAACTTGAGAGGCTGGCTCCATTCGGAGAGGCAAACCCGAAACCTGTGTTCCTAAGCCGGGGGCTGAATATTACTGATTACCGCTCCATGGGCAGCAACAACGAACACCTGAAATTGCGTATTAAACATAAAGGCCGCTTCTGGGATGGAGTGGCCTTTCGCCAGGCAAAAGAACTGAATGGTTTTCTCCAATCCCCGGTGGATATAGTGTATAATCTTGAACAGGATAAATGGTGCGGAACAGATACACTCCGCCTGAAGATAATTGATATGTCACCCGCAGGTACCAAGATTTAATAAAAAGGTGAGCAAATGAATAGTTTGATAATGGTTATAATTGCCCTCATTGCCGCATATTTTATCGGCTCTACCCCTGCCCCTTATCTGGCAGGGCGGATTTTTAAAGGCATAGATATCCGTACGGTAGGCTCTAAAAATATGGGGTCTATGAATGTTTTTTACAATGTGGGTTTCTGGCCGGGTATTCTGGTACTGGCGGTAGATATAGGCAAAGGTGCTCTGGCTATGGCAGTTGCCAACTGGCTAGGTGAAGGGCTGGGTATCCAGATGCTGTGCGCCCTAATGGCCATTGCCGGGCATAATTACCCGGTATGGCTAAGATTTAAGGGCGGCAAGGGCGGAGCAACTGCCATAGGTATTCTGGCCTATATGATGCCAGAGGGCATTCCTATATATATCGCTTCTTTTCTTATCCTTATGGCTATTACCCGTTTCCCCACCTTGAGTTACGGCATTTCATTTATCAGCTTCATACTGGTGGCATGGCTTGGACAGCATGATTTGGGGAAAGTGCTATTTTCCCTTTTGGTAGTTATGATACCCATACTTATGTACATACCCCGAATGAAAGAGATAAAAAATAAGGCCGGCTCCGGCAATGCCAAACGGGCTATCTTCCGTAAAAACCTTAAAGAACGGCTTTAATCTTATTTTCCCAGAGCAGACAGAATAATTAAAGACTTGCAGATTTACTTTAAATACATTTGCAAGTCTTATTTTTAATGCTAATAATCCTAAAGTTTAACCTAAGCGTTTCGCGCTTAAGTTATCTTGTCCGCTGCCTTTTGGTTCCGTAAACGGTATATAAAGAGCGGAACAGCTATGGCAATAAGTATCAGTCCCACTACCTGAGCCTGTTCCAGCCCCAAAGCAAAATCATCATTTACCCGCACAAAACCAATGGCGACTCTCCAGGCGGCATAGAGGCTTATGTAAAGCAGGAAAAGCTGTCCGTCAGGTCGCAGCTTTTTGGCAATAAATAAGCTAAAGGCAAAAAGACACAGTAAAAAAATAATTTCGTAAGCCTGGGTAGGTGCTACCGCTATACCATGCGGAGCAGCTGTGGCAGGGTTTGTATAAATCACACTGCAGCCGCTGCCGCCGTATTCACCGTAACAACAGCCATTCAGCAGACACCCCACCCGGCCTATCGCCTGCCCCAGCAGTATGCCCGGAACAGCCACATCCAGCAAGTAACCCAGATTGAAGTGGGAATAACGGCTGTAAATCCACAAGCCTATAGTTGCACCGATAATAGCCCCGAATATGGTTAAACCTTCACCGCTCAAAATAGCTCCGGGGTTAAGGCTGTAATATTCCCAGGCATCTATAACATGCAGAAGCTTTGAAAAAATAATGCCGGAAGGAATAGCAATAATAGCCGCAGTCAGCACCGTATCATAAGAAATATCGGCCCCGCGTTTAATCCGCCAGAATATCCAGGAAATCAGTGCCACCACACCCAGAGCCATCATGATTCCGTACCATTTGATCACCAGCGAACCGATGCTGAAGGCTACCGGGTCTACATTTATTTCAAACATAAATACCAGTCCTGTTTCAATTTTTAAAAAGTACTATATTAAAATTATACCCGAACAAATTCAGCATCACAAACAGGCTTTGCCCAGGCATCTTTCAAGTACGGCTTTAGCCCCGTTTTTATCCAGTGGTTTGTTATTATTGCCGCACTTGGGTGACTGAACGCAACTGGGACAGCCGTCTATGCAGGTGCATTTTCCAATAACGTTTCTGGCGGCTTCCCAAAGGTCGTTGATGACTTCATATCCCTTTTCGGCAATACCTACCCCGCCGGGGTGTCCGTCATATATAAATATGGCCGGGGTACCGGTATCCGGGTGGAGCGGGGTAGAAACACCGCCGATATCTCCCCGGTCACACAGGGCAAATAAAGGCAGCAGCCCGATAAGGGCGTGTTCGGCGGCGTGGATAGCCCCGTGAAAATCCATTTTAGTTTTTTCCATAGCGGAGACTATATCAGAAGGCAGTTTAAACCAGACAGCTATAGTGGGAAAAGTCTGCGGCGGCAAATCCAGCTGCTCCTCGCTCAATACCTGCTCTGTGAACTGGGCTTTACGCCTGTAGCCGGTTACAGTTAAAGTAACATCCACTTTGCCCAGATATACGCTGATATCCCCCACCAGTTTGTTTTTGAGCACTTCAATTATGCTTATTTCGGTAAGGTCACGGGTAACCGTATAGTAGTCCAGTTTTTTCTTTTCCAGCAGGGCTATCTGGGAATTAAGGTCAAAACGGCTTACCAGATAGCTTTCACCCTGATGCAAGTAAACCGCCCCGGGATAAGCTTGCAAAAAGGCGGTTTGAAAGTCCAGCGTTTCAATAATCTGTCCGCTTTCGGCATCTATTAGACAGAAATCCTTGCCCGAAGCCGAACGGATACTGATATCTCCGGCAGGGTAAGAAATATCGGCTGACAGATAATAATTGTCCCGCCGCTTATTAAGCACTCTTTCCTGAGCAAGTGTATCCAGCTCCTCAATCAGGTTTTCACCGAACATATCCGTTTCACTTGCGTTTACCGGCATCTCCCAGGCGGCACATAAAAGATGAACCCTGTAGATATATGAATTTTCCGGATTGATAAAAGTGCCTTCAAAACCGCTGTTAAACAGTTTTTCGGGGTTATTCATATAATACTGGTCAAGGGGGTTATCCAGCCCCAGCAAAAAGGAAAGTGAGTGGCCGCACCTTCGGCCGCTTCGTCCTGCCTGCTGAAAAGTGCTGGAGATACTGCCCGGAAAGCCGGTCAGTATGGTAGCCCCCAGGTCACCTATATCTATTCCCAGCTCAAGTGCATTGGTGGAAACCGCCCCAAGCAATCTGCCTGAGAAAAGCTCTTTTTCTATCTTGCGGCGGTCTTCGGCGGTATACCCACCCCGGTAAGGCTTGATGAGGTCTGCAAACTCCGGCTTTATGGCTATCAGGCGGTCACGCGAATATTTATAAATAAGTTCGGTCAGCCGTTTGGTACGGGTAAAGTCCAGGGTACGGATTTCGTGGCTGACCAGTTCGCTTAAAAGAAACGAAGATTCCGAGTTAGCGCTATGGCGTATGCCGTTAGCCGGGTCAATAATGGGCGGATTCCAAAAAACAAAATCTTTTTCTGACCTGGGAGAGCCGTCATTATCTACCACTGAAAAAGGCAGCCCGGTCAGACTTTGGGCATGAACGCCGGGGCTGGCTATAGTAGCCGAACTGAGAATAAACTGCGGGGAACTGCCGTAGTAACGGCAAAGACGCCTAAGCCTGCGGATAATATTTGCCAGATGCGAACCAAACACCCCCCGGTAAATATGGGCTTCGTCTATCACCACATATTCCAGGTGGCGTAAAAACCGCCCCCACTTCTGGTGAAAAGGCAGTATGGAAACATGGAGCATATCCGGGTTTGAAAGTATAATCCGGGCTTTCAGGCGTATATTCGCACGGCTGTTGCCGGGGGTATCGCCGTCATATACAGCTATTTCCTCATCTGCCAGGAGTGAAGGCACTGCTAGGGATTTCAGGCTCCGCAGCTGGTCCTGTGCCAAAGCCTTAGCCGGGTAAAGGTATAAAGCTCTGGCATTCGGGTCTGAGAGCAGTTTTTCCAGCACCGGCAGGTTATAGCACAAGCTCTTACCGCTGGCCGCCGGGGTGGCCACTATGATATTCTTCCCCTGCCGGCTAAGGTTTACAGCATTTGCCTGATGGGTGTACAAGGGCAAAATCCGTTTTTTTCTGAGGCGTGCATCTATCCGGGGCAACAGCGGGGCGTCAGTTCTGGCATATTCCGCCGGACGGTAAGGCAGGCGTTCAATATGGGCTATCTGCTTCTGATAATCAGGCAGTGATGCAATATAGGCTAAAAATTCGGTAGTTTCCAAAAGCCTTTATCCTAAACCGCCATTATTTCAATCTGAAAATCACGTATAACCAAATCAAACCCGCCGTCAGTCACAAAAGCCAGTACTTTATTCAGTAACTGGTCAGCCACCGCGGCACTGTTGCTGATACAGCTTATACCAATAACCGCCGTCTTCCATCTGTCCATTTCTTCGGCTTCGGCTACCGAAAGATTGAAACGGTTTTGCAGTTGCCTGATTAGCGGCTGAATAAGCTGGCGCTTGCCCTTCAGCGAGGTATTTTCAGGCAAGTCCAGCCACAGTTTTAATATACCGGCGTGCAAACTCACACAAACACCTCTTTTAAAGCCCTTAAATGAATATAGCGTTACCCATATATTACGTCAAGTAAACACTTGCCGGAATATGGTATATTATACCTAAATATAACGCATTTGTTTTACAACACAGGTACAGTGTGATATAATTTTGACTTTAAATTGAGTAGAATAACATAAGGGGAATAAGTTTGGACAAACAGGAAAAATCTCTGATTATTAACGAATTCAAAAAGAGCGAAAACGATACCGGCTCTACTGAAGTGCAGGTAGCCTTGCTCACTGCCCGTATTCACCAGTTAACCACCCACATGATTGCCAATAAACATGACTTTCATACCAAGAGAAGCCTGCTTACTTTGGTTGGCCGCCGCCGCCGCTTGCTCTCATACATGCGCAACAATAACGGGGCCGGTTATCAGGAGCTTATTGCCAATCTTGGCCTTAGAAAATAAATATTGCCAAGGCAAATAACCCTGTAAGGAGATTACGTTATTGATAACTGCCAACTCATTTGAACGAACTATTGGCGGCAGAAAACTTATTATAGAGAGCGGGAAAATGGCCCGCCTTGCAGATGCCGCAGTAACTATCCGCTATGCGGATACCGAATTACTGGTAACACTTTGTGCTGCCAAAAAACCGCGCGAAGGGGTGGATTTCCTCCCCCTGACTATAGACTATGAAGAGCGGATGTATGCCGCAGGCAAAATCCCCGGCGGGTTTATCCGCCGCGAAGGACGCCCCAGTGAACAGGCTATTTTGGCTGGACGTCTAACAGACAGACCTCTTCGCCCCCTTCTCCCCAAGGAGTGGCGGAATGAACTTCAGATTATTATCACCGTAATTGCCTCAGATAAGGAAAATGACGCCGATATCTGGGGTGTAGTGGGTGCTTCCACTGTTCTTGCCATGTCTGAAATACCCTACGAAGGTCCGGTTGGAGCCAGCCGCGTAGGTTATATAAACGGTGAATTCGTGCTTAACCCCACCTTTGCCCAGCTGGAACAAAGCCAGATGGATTTGGTGGTAGTCAGCACCCGCAAAGCCGTGGTTATGATTGAAGCCGGGTCTAAGGAAATTCCCGAAGACCTTATGATTAAAGCGATTGAGTTTGCCCACCAGGCAAATCAGGAGCTGATTGACCTTCAGGATGAAATCCGCGCCAAGCTGGGCAAGGAAAAACTGCCGGTGCCGGTGCTGGAAATACCTGAAGAAGTCAAAGCAGCGGTAGCCGCCTTTGTAAAGGGGCGGGTAAACGAAGCTCTGAGCCATCAGGACAAAACCCTCCGTGAAAATGCGGTTGAAGCCCTTCAGAGCGAACTGGTTGAAGCTTTGGCAGAAACGTACGCCGAGGGCGATATTCTGGCTGCTTATGATAAAGAAATCAAAAAGGCTATCCGCTCAACTATACTTGAAAAAGATATCAGGGTAAACGGACGGGGCATTAAACAGCTTCGCCAGCTGGACGCTGAAACAGGTATTCTGCCCCGCGTTCACGGCTCAGCTTTGTTCACCCGGGGTGATACCCAGGTTATGGCCGTTACCACTCTGGGTTCTTTACAGGAATCCCAGCAGCTGGATGGCTTGAGTGCCGAAGATACCAAGCGTTTTATGCTTCACTACAATTTTGCCCCCTTCTCTACCGGTGAAGTTAAGCGTTCCGGCTCCCCCGGACGGCGTGAAATCGGCCATGGTGCTTTAGCCGAAAGGGCTTTGGTGCCTGTCCTGCCCACTCCCGAAGAATTTCCCTATACCATTCGTATGGTAGCTGACGTAGTCGGTTCATCAGGCTCTACTTCTATGGGCAGTGTCTGTTCGTCCAGTTTGTCACTTATGGATGCAGGTGTACCCGTTAAAAAAGCTGTTGCCGGTATCTCCATCGGCCTTATTACCGGTGAAAATGATACCTACTGCACCATTACTGATATTGAAGGTATTGAAGATAACTACGGCGATATGGATTTCAAAGTTGCCGGTACCCGTGACGGCATAACCGCCATACAGGTGGACATGAAGGTCAAGGGTATCAGCTTTGACGTTATCCGTGACGCTATATATCAGGCCAAAGAAGCCCGCTATACCATACTGGAAGTAATGGACAAGGCTCTTGCCCAGCCCAAGACCGAGCTTAGCCCTTACGCCCCCAGAATGTACAAGATAAGCATTGACCCCTCCAAGATTGGCAGTGTTATCGGCAGCGGCGGCAAGACTATCCGCTCTATTATTGAGCAGACCAATACTACCGTTGATATTGAAAATGACGGCACAGTGGTCATCGGTGCTACTGACGAAGCTTCGGCCCAAAAGGCTATCAAGATAATTGAAGACCTGACTAAAGATATTGAAGCCGGCAGTGTTTACACCGGTAAAGTTACCCGGATAATGACCTTCGGCGCTTTCGTTGAAATCCTGCCCGGCAAGGAGGGCATGGTACACATAAGCGAACTGGCTGACCACAGAGTAGAAAAAGTGGAAGATATAGTCAAGGTTGGTGATGAAATAACGGTAAAAGTTACCGAGATTGATTCCCAAGGCAGAGTAAATTTGTCACGGCGGGTCATTCTCAACCCCAACGCCGTACCCATTTCACGTAACCGTGATTCCCAGCCGCGTCGTTCCGGGCCTTTCCGCCCTCAAGACCGGTCCAACTCATAATATATTAGGAGGCGCTATGACACCTATAAAGGTTGTAGTTCACGGTGCCTCAGGCAAAATGGGCCAGGAGGTCTTAAAGACCCTGTGCCAGGAAAATAACCTTCTTCCGGTGGGAGCAGTGGATATACGGGCTGAAAGCCCATCCCTGACCCTGCCGGACGGAAGCGGCTCTATCCCCTACTCGGCAGACCTTTCATTTATCCTCTCGCAGACCAAGCCGGATGTAATGGTAGATTTTACTATTGCCAAGGCTTCCATGCCTGCCATCCGCATTGCCGCCGCCCACAAGGTTAATCTGGTTATAGGCACTACCGGCTTTTCGCCTGAAGAAATATCAGAAATTGAACTGCTGGCTAAAACCAATGACATCGGGATTATAGTTGCACCCAACTTTGCCCTTGGTGCTATAATAATGGTTCATTTGGCACAGGTTGCTTCACGTTTTCTTTCCAGCGCCGAGGTGATAGAACTTCACCATGATAAAAAACTTGACTCACCCTCAGGTACAGCTTTGGCCACAATAACAGCCATGCTGAGAGCCCGTGGTGAGGCTTTTAACAAACCGACCAAGGAAAATCTGACTGATGCCCGCGGGCAGGAACATGATGGTATAAGGGTGCACAGCGTACGCCTGCCGGGTCTGCTGGCACATCAGGAAGTGATTTTCGGAGCGGCCGGTCAAACGCTGACTATACGGCATGATGCCTTTAGCCGCGAATGTTATATGCCGGGTGTTACACTGGCAATAAAAGAAATAGTCCAAACCAAAGGTTTTGTTTTCGGTCTGGACAAACTGCTTAAGCTTTAGGAGGCAGTCCATGGGTTACAGAGTGGCCATAGTAGGTGCTACCGGTATGGTAGGTCAGGAATTTATAAAAGTACTGGAGAAACGGGATTTTCCGATGGATACCGTTTCACTCCTGGCGTCAGACCGCTCTGCGGGCAAGAAAATGATGGTCAAAGGCGAGGAAATAGAGGTCAGGGAGACCGCCTATGATTCGTTTAATGATGTGGATATCGCCTTGTTTTCAGCCGGTGCGGATATCTCCCGCCATTTTGCGCCTATCGCCGCCCAGCATAAAGCCATAGTGGTGGACAACAGCGCCGCATTCCGTATGGATCCGAAAGTACCGCTGGTAGTGCCTGAGGTAAATATTGAAGACATTACCAAGCATAAAGGGATTATTGCCAACCCGAATTGCTCTACAATTCAAATGGTAGTTGCCCTGTACCCTTTGCATCAGGTAAATCCGATTAAACGCATTGTAGTAACCACTTTTCAGGCTGTATCCGGTACAGGTATAAATGCAGTTGACGAGTTGCGTGCTCAAACACGCCAGTTGCTTGACGGACAGAAGGCTGTTGCCCATGTATATTCGCATCAGATTGCTTTTAATGTACTGCCGGAAATTGATGTCTTTTTTGACAGCGGCTATACCAAGGAAGAATGGAAAATGCTGGAAGAAACCCGCAAGATTATGCATGCTGATAACATACAGGTTTCAGCTACCTGCGTCAGGGTGCCGGTATTTACCGGCCACTCTGAAGCAGTAACTGTAGAATTTGAACGTCCCATGGAACCGGAGCAGGCACGTGATATACTTCTCCGCTCACCCGGCGTCAAAGTACTGGATGAGCCGGCTGTAAAGCTCTACCCGCACCCCTGGCTGGCCACCGGCACCGACGAGGTATTTGTGGGACGGATACGCAAAGACATTTCCAACCCCAATGGTTTGGTTATGTGGGTTGTGGCTGACAATGTCAGAAAAGGCGCTGCCTTAAATGCAGTCCAGATTGCCGAAGAACTGGTAAACCGCGGCATGATAGGAGGTTAGAAATGAAAGACTTAGGCAGACTTATTACCGCTATGGTAACCCCGTTTAAAAAAGATGGGACAGTAGACTATGTTCAGGCTCAGAAACTGGCTCTGGGGCTGCTTGATTCAGGCAGTGATGGTCTGGTGGTAGTTGGCACTACCGGTGAATCCCCTACCGTTACCTGGGAAGAAGAACACGCCCTGTTTGCGGCTGTAAAATCTGCTGTCGGCAACAGGGGAAAGGTTATTGCCGGCACAGGTGCCAACAGCACTCAGGAAGCACTGGAAAATACTTTGAAGGCTGAAAAAATCGGGGTAGATGCCTGTTTGCTGGTAGTACCCTATTATAATAAACCCACTCAAGAGGGTCTATATCTTCATTTCAAGACGATTGCTGAAGCCACCAAGCTTCCCTGCATACTTTATAATGTACCCTCCCGCACCATCACCCACATGAGCCCGGAAACAGTAATCCGCCTGAGCCATATACCTAATATTGTAGGTATCAAAGAAGCCAGCGGCAAACTGGACGATATCGCTCAGATAATAAACAATGTCCGCCCTGATTTTACTGTCTGGAGCGGAAATGACAGCGATACTCTACCCATGCTTGCAATGGGGGCTTACGGTGTTATCTCGGTAGCTTCACATTTGGTGGGTAACCAGATAAAAGACATGATAACCAGCTTTGTGTCAGGCAATACGGATAACGCAGCCGCTATTCACCGCCACCTGACCCCGCTGATACGCTCACTTTTTGTTGTATCAAACCCCATACCCATAAAGTATGCCCTGAATTACCTGGGGTTTAATGTAGGCGGGCTGAGACTGCCCATGACCGAAGCAGATGAAAAGACCGCCGCCCTTATACGTGAAAGCCTTAAGGGCTATACTATCGACCTGCCTATAAAATAAAAATGATACAGTCTGACAATGGTCTCTACCGTTTGGAAAAAACGGATATAAAGCATCTTGCCCAAGCAGCAGCCGAAGCATTCAAGGATGACCCGCTCACTTTGTATCTCCTACAGGGGAATACTCAGAAAGCCCGGCGGCTGCCGATGGTTTTTGAGTACTATGCAGCACTTGGTATAAAATACGGACAGGCTTATGCCTCTTCTCCAAATATGGAGGCGGTTTCAGTTTGGTTTGATGCCCCGGTGCGTATTTCCCTCTTGCAACTTATCAGCTGCGGTTTCCCTGTAAAAAACCTCTGGTGCGGGTTTAATTACTTTCAGCGGGATATGCAGTTAAACAATCTGTGTGACAAAATGAGAGACCAGCTATACCCTTTTAGTAACAAATACCTTGCTTTGCTGGCTGTAGCCCCCAAACACCGTTCAAAAGGGCTTGCCAGTAAAGTCGTCCGTCCTATTCTGGCGGAACTTGACCGGAATAATATAACGTCTTATCTTGAAACCCAAAATTTGCAGAATGTAAATATGTACCGCCACTGGGGTTATGAAGAAATAGGCTCTTTCAGTATACCCCTAGGCAATATTTCACTGCATGCCATGCTCAGGAAAAACAGAAAGGACCAATATGGAGGAAATTCCTCTTCAATATCTCTACAAACTGAATAAATCAGATATACCCAGAGCAGCTGAAGTCTGTGCCCGTGCTTTTCAGAATGACCCTATAATGAAGGAGATTTCAAATGGGAAAGCGGGTATAGATGCTCTTTACCGGATTTTTGAATATATTTTAAAAACCGGGATGGATATCGGGCAGTCATATGCTAGTTCCGCTAACCTGGAAGGAATAGCCCTTTGGGAACCGAATAATGTCCATAAAACATTTCGTCAGCGTATCAGGCACTTGTCCTACCTTTTTCAGGCAAGGAACCAGCTGCCACTTTTAACTGAAATGTCCAGAGTAGATAAAATTAGCCAAAGCCTGCGAACCAAACATGCTCCGGCTATATATTTTCACCTTGCTCTTCTGGCCGTTAACCCTGAATATCAGGGCCACGGGATAGCCGGGCATTTGATACGCCCCATGCTGGACTTTATGAATCAAACAGGCATACCGTGTTATCTGGAAACACAAAGCCCTGAAAATGTGTCTATGTATGAGCATCTGGGTTTCAAAACACTGGCCAGTCAGAGGATTTCAGGTACCAGCCAAACCATATATGGTATGTTGAAAAACCCTGACGGCAAGGTGTCTTAGTTTTTACAGCTAGAATGTAAATATAAAATCCGTCTTGGCAACTATTTGAATTGCAAAAATGGAATAAAAAAGGGGGCTTTTAAGCCCCCTTCGGTATTTAGAGAAATATTAGGTTTATTTGTAGATAGTCTGTTCGCGTGAAGGGCCAATACAAACTGCACTCATCCGGCAGCCTATAAGCTCCTCAATGCGGCATATATAGTCTTTTGCTTCATTCGGCAGATCTTCATAATTTCTGACTTCTTTAGTAGAACAAAGCCAGCCAGGCATCTCCTCATAAACAGGCTTGCACTTAGCAAGTTCCCCTGAGTTTGCTGGAAAATATTTGATTATCTTGCCGTTAAGCTCATACGCAGTACAAATTGATATGGTAGGTAAAATATCCATAATATCCAAGCGGGTCATTATGGCAGTGGTCATACCATTTATCTGGCAGCTGAACTTTCCGGCCACCGCATCAAACCAACCTATCCGTCTGGGACGGCCAGTAGTTGTACCGTACTCGTGGGCTTCATCACGTATGGTATCCCCTGTTTCATCTAAAAGCTCGGTAGGCATTGGCCCGCCGCCAACTCTGGTACTGTAAGCCTTGAAAACACCCAGTGTAGCACTTACTGAAGCCGGTCCTATTCCTATCCCCAGACAACCGCCGGCTGCCAGAGGCGAACTGGAAGTGCCATAAGGATAAGTGCCAAAATCAGGGTCAAGCAAAGCCCCCTGTGCACCTTCCATTATTATCTTTTTGTCCTGGCTGATAGCCTCTTCAATAATATGAGTGGTTTCTTTGATATTGGGTGCCAACTCTTTTCCCCATTTGAGGCAGGTTTCATAAATTTCATCCAAAGAAATAGGCGCTGCGTCATACACTTTGGTAAGCAGCTGGTTTTTACATTCCAGTACATACTCCAGCCGCTCACGCAGATATTCGGGCAGAAGCAAATCACCTACCCGTATGCCCATACGGGCATATTTATCCACAAATGCAGGCCCTATCCCCCTTCGGGTAGTACCCAGTGATTTATTTCCTCTGGCCTCTTCTTCAAGCCCGTCCAGCAGTATATGATATGGCAAAACCAGATGAGCCCGGTCACTTATAAAAACATTGCTAACATTCACGCCGCGGCTGATAAGTTCATTGCGTTCACGTATGAAAACATCAGGATTTATAACCACCCCATTGCCGATAATGCATTTCACACCGGGATAAAAAACCCCTGAAGGAATAATATGAAGTTTAAACTCACCCATAGGGTTGATAACAGTATGACCCGCATTATCACCGCCGGAGAAACGTACTACGTAATCAGCCTCCTGGGCCAGCATATCTACAACTTTGCCCTTGCCTTCATCCCCCCACTGTCCACCGACTATTGCTGTAACAGGCATAACTCCCCCAATTTTGGCTTTAAACATATTTTATCCCCTCACCCAACTACCAGTTGCCGAGGGGAAACCGATAAAGTTTAACAGATTAGGCTGATAAAGTCACTATCATTTGGTCTGGCGGTAAACATTTACAAGCCGCTGAATGACAGTTATCAAACTTAACACGCTTACCAGCACCAACACCGGCACAAGTATGTTAAACATCATGCCTATAGCCAGGGCAACCACCCGTTCAGGTCTGGTAAAAAACCCTTCCTTGCCTTCAAGCCCCATGGCTTCAGCTCTGGCACGTATATAGCTGACCATCAGGGATAAGGTAAGGGTAACTACCGCAAGCACTACTTCAGGTGTTTGCCCATTTTGAGAATAAAGAGCGCATATACCTATAAGTATTGCCGCTTCCGAAATCCTGTCCAAAGTAGAATCAAGTACTGCCCCGAAGCGGGTAACCTTGCCGGTACGTCTGGCCAGTGCTCCGTCCAGCATGTCAAATACACCTGCCAGCAGCATAACAATCCCTGCAAGCAACAGATTTCCATTCACTATAATCCCGGCTGCTACCAGGGTAATAATAAAACCGGTTACCGTAACCATATTGGGGGTAAGACCGGTTTTAGCTAAAAGGTTTATAATGGGATTGGTGACTTTTAGGGCTATTTCCTTACGTAAGCTTGCCATACCAGACATTATATTCAGACTCTTTTCTGCCCTGAGTTGAAGGCAACAGCCAAACTATTTACCTTCCGGACCGTGGTGATTTTTGCTTAACACCAAATGGTAGTACTCTTCAACTTTTTTAGCAACCTTTTTCCAGCTATACTGCTGAACTGTTTTTAAGCCTTCGGCACTAAGCTCAGAACGCATATCGGGATGGGCTACAAGTTTCATCAGGGCTTTGGCCAATTCATCTGCATTTTTAGGCGGCACTAACAGCCCTTCTTTATTATTCGTGAGGACACATTGATATCCTTCTATTTGAGAAGCCACAATCGGCACACCCAAAGCCATAGCTTCCAGAAGTACAATACCAAAACTTTCCTGGCCGGTAGCCGGTGAACAATAAATATGGGCTGTTTTATAATAACGCGGCAGCTCAGTGCAGGAAACCCCGCCCGTAAATACCACATCTGAAAGTTCGTGCCGTTTTACTATATCGCGGTAATGTTTAATTTGCCCGGGTGTACCCGGGCCTACTATCAGAAGCCTTGTCTGAGGGCATAGGGGCTTAATCTGGGCGTACGCATCAATAAGATAACCCAATCCCTTTCGATTCTCCATCCGGCCCACAAAAAGGATATTAAGTTTGTCATCCATATACTCGGGCACAGGCTGAACTTCGGTATTAAATAAATCCAGGTCTATCCCATTGGGCACAATAGTATAGTCACCGGGGATATATTTGGAGGCAAAACGCAAAGCTGCTTTGGAAACCGCCATATGCCCATGGAGGTTGCGCCTGCGCCTTCTCAGGAATATGCGGGTAAAAGGCCAGCCCAAATTATAACCGGGCTTGCCCTGACTGGCATGGAAAGTAGCCACATTACAGGTTTTGGAAAACCGGAGCATAGCACTGCAAAGCATTATCATAAATGGTTCATGCAGATGGATAACATCAAACTTTTCGGTTTCTAGAACCTGTTTTATGCGATTTTTCAGATTCACCGAAAGGCTGATGCGAACTACTGTTCCGGAAGTAGCCAGAGGACGGGGTTTACCGACCCGAATAAAATCAACACCGTATTCGGCCGGAGACTTTGATGCTGGAGCAATGATGCGAACATCATGCCCCAGCATTTTAAGTTCTTTATAAAGCGAGCTAACGTGGTTAACCACGCCACCCGGGTAGGCAAAATCATAAGGACAGACTAAAGCTATTTTCACTGTTAACCGCCAACTAACCTACAGTATCACTAAGGAAGTTCGGGTTATTTTTCTGCCTTCTTTTCAGCCCCAGCCACTTTCTTGGCAGAGGTCTTTTTAATGAACTCTGCAGTCATAAGATGAGCAGCGTCGTCAGTATACTGAACGGGAGGTGACTTCATAAAATATGAAGAGGGTTCGTTCAGTGAACCGGACATGCCGTTATCCATAGCTAATTTGCAGCAACGGATGGCATCAATGACTACACCGGCGGAGTTGGGGCTGTCCCAAACTTCCAGCTTCATCTCCAAATTCAAGGGGACATCACCGAAAGTCCGGCCTTCCATCCGGATATGGCAGAACTTGCGGTCTTCAAGCCACGGCACATAGTCACTGGGGCCTACATGAACACAATCAGGGTCAAGCTTGTAATCAAGCTGAGAGGTAACTGCATTGGTCTTGGAGATTTTCTTTGATTCCAGCCGTTCGCGTTCAAGCATATTCAGGAAGTCAGTGTTACCGCCGAAATTCAGCTGATAAGTTTTTTCAAGCTTTACACCGCGGTCACAGAACAGTCTGGTAAGTACGCGATGGGTAATGGTAGCACCCACCTGTGACTTGATATCATCACCGATAATAGGTACACCGGCAGTTACAAAACGCTGCTGCCAATACTTTTCACGGGCGATGAATACCGGTATGCAGTTAATCATACCGCATCCGGCTTCCAGAATCTGCTCCACATACCACTTGGTGGCTTCCTCAGAACCCACCGGCAGATAGTTGATAACAACATCCGTCTTGGTTTCTTTGAGGATTTTCACAATGTCAGCGGTAGAGCCGGGAGCTTTCTGGATAATCTGGGAAAGATATTTGCCCAGACCGTCATGGGTCATGCCGCGCTCAACTTTGACGCCGGTTTCAGGAACATCAGTGAATTTAAAAGTATTATTTGGTTTAGTAAAAATAGCTTCACTAAGGTCCTTGCCGACCTTATTTTTATCAACATCAAAGGCAGCAGTGAAGTTAATGTCGCTAATGTGATAACCGCCAAGATTGACATGCATCAGACCTGGAACGAATTCAGTGTCCTTTGCTTTCCGGTAATAGTGAACACCCTGTACTAAGGACGAAGCACAGTTACCAACACCGATAATGGCAACGTTGATTTTACCCAATTTTTTCCGTTCTCTCCTTCCAACAGAAGAGGCTATCCTGAAACGTCACTAACCCTTCAGAAGATAACCTCTGAATAATTTGATACCTCTTTAAGCCCACACGGGCATTTTTAAAGCCGTTTGTAAAGATAAACTAAGTAACTTAGCCTATCCTGAAAACCTTCCCGCCGCAAACAGGGCAGGTACCTTGCCAGGCTCCGCGACCATTTTTCAGAGTAACTCTCCTGGCATCTTTGACGTCAATCTTCTTGCGATCCTTGACACAATAAGCCTGTACCATGGCCGGTCTCCTTTCGGGTATTTTGGAATATATCATCTACTATTATAGGCGCATTGTCAAGCATTATAAGTATAATTTTAAGCTAATCCGCATTCTCTTTCAGGCATTGGTTTACGAATACTTTTGCCGGATGCCAACTGCCGTCACTCTCCGGCTGGATTATAGCCGCAAATCTGTTTTTCGTGTTATATACGGCAATTACCTCAGGCCTGTCATTTTGCTCCAGTGTTATCTCCAAACCATTTACCAAGCGTGTTATATTCTTTTCATCAAGGGTCACTCTAGGCAAATGCCCTATGGCTATTTCGGGTGGAAGCAAAATATCCTGGAGTTTTCCTTCATTCTTGGCTGCTTCAAGGTCAGTAAATGAAAGAGATTTTGCCAGATTAAATTGCCCGTAAGCTTCTCTGACCAGTGATTTCAGATATGCCCCGCAGCCCAGTTTTCTGCCCAAGTCAAAAGCGATAGACCGTATATATGTACCATGTCCACATTCTATCCGTAAACGCAGTACAGGCAAATTGCAGTCAAGCAGTTTTATGCTATAAATCATGGCTGTCCGGGGATTTCTTTCTACCTCTAAACCCTGACGAGCCAGATTATAAAGCCGCATTCCGCGATGTTTTACGGCACTATACATAGGAGGTATTTGAGTAATCTCACCCTGAAAATCCAGCAGTGCTGTTTGTATCATTTCACGTGTAATCCGGTCAAAGGGTTTTCGGGAAGTGACCTCGCCTTCACTATCATAACTATCTGTTTCTGTCCCCAGCTCTATTTCAGCCAGATATGTCTTGCTGACAGAAGAAAGGTACTCTATGAGACGCGTAGATCTGCCTAAAAAAACGGGGATAACTCCGGTGGCATACGGGTCAAGCGTACCTCCATGCCCTACTCGTTTCTGAGAGTAAATACGTCTGATTTTTAAAACCACATCAAAGGAGGTTATCCCGAAGGGCTTGTTGATATTCAAGATGCCATCCATGGCTAGTCTTCAGGCTGGTGTTGAGTAACCCGGTCAATAAGGGTATTCAGGCGAACACCCCTCTCTATTGTATCATCCCACACGAAATGGAAAACCGGCATATAGCGGATATCAGTCTTCTTGGCTATTTCGGTACGGAAAAAACCGGCAGCTGTATTCAAAGCAGCCAGAATTTCATCTTTGTGCTCGTTGCCGGATAAATGACTGACATACACGTTAGCATGCCGCATATCTTCAGATATATCTACTTCATTTACAGATAATAACGTATCCAGACGCGGATCACGAACCTCTTTTTGAAGGAGGGCACTTATATCCGCCCTGAAAAGCTGATTCAGTTTCTTTATCCGCCGTGACATCAGCGTGATTTTTCCTTATGATAAAACTCTAAAATATCACTCTTCTGAAATTCATTAAAATCTTTAAGTCCCACGCCGCATTCGTAACCGGCTACTACTTCTTTTACATCATCTTTGAAACGGCGGAGACTGTTGCTGGGTGCATCTACAATCACCTCACCGCCCCGCAGAAGCCTCACCTGAGAGTTCTTTATCAGTTTACCTTCCAATACCATACAACCGGCTATGCTTAGCTTCTTGGTGCTTTCAAAGACTGCCCTAACTTCGGCCCGGCCGTCAATCACCTCTTTGATAGTAGGTTCAAGCAAACCTTGCAGGGCTTTTTCCACATCTTCTACCAGTTTATAGATAATGTCATAATGACGGATATCAATATCTTCGGCATCAGCCAGACGCTGAGCATTGGTTTCGATGCCGGTGCTGAACCCGATAATCAAACCGCCTGACGCCATAGCCAGCATAACGTCACTCTCGGTTATGTTGCCAACACCGCTGCGGTTTATATTTATCTTTATCTTATCCGTACCCAGTTTTTCCAATGAATCTTTGATAGGCTCCAGACTGCCTTGAACATCGGTTTTAAGTATTATGTTAAGCTCTTTTATATTACCCTTGCTCACCTGGTCATAAACATTGGTAAGGCTGACTGCGTTGGTTTTACGGATAACCTGGCTATTTTCATTAACCATATCCCGAGCCTGTTTTTCGGTGGCGACAGCTATAATCTTGTCACCCACTTGGGGTACATTTTCCATACCAAGCAGAGCAACCGGAGTGGAAGGTTCAGCTTTTTTAATACGTTTGCCCACATCATTAAACATAGCCTTTACGCGTCCCCAAGTATTACCTGCAACCACGGTATCACCCAGTTTCAAGGTGCCGCTCTGTACGAGTACGGTAGCCATAGGACCTTTGGTTTTATCCATTTCGGCCTCAATAACCACGCCATTTGCGGGCTGGTTGGGATCGGCTCTTAAATCTTCCAGTTCAGCAATAAGCAAGACTGCTTCCAGCAGTTCGTTTATACCCTTCTTTTCGCGAGCAGATGTCGGGATTGCCAGAGTGTCACCGCCCCATTCTTCAACCACCAGCCCGGCTTCGGCCAGCTGCTGTTTAACTCTATCGGGGTTAGCTTCAGGTTTGTCCATTTTGTTTATAGCCAATATAATCGGCACACCGGCCGCCTTGGCATGATCCAAAGCCTCCAAAGTCTGAGGCATAACGCCGTCATCAGCAGCAACGACCAAAATCGTAATATCGGTAGCCTGGGCACCTCTGGCGCGCATGGCAGTAAATGCTTCATGACCGGGGGTATCCAGAAAAGTTATCTTCTGGCCTTTGATTTCCACCTGATATGCCCCGATATGCTGGGTAATACCGCCGGCTTCTTTTTCCATAACATTAGTGGAACGTATAGCATCAAGCAAGCGGGTTTTACCATGGTCTACATGTCCCATAATGGTTACAACCGGCGGGCGGAGGGGGAAGTTGCTCAGCTTTTCCTTGGCGGGAGAAACTTTTTTAGCGGCACTCTTTTTCAGAATCTTAAGCTTGGCCTCAAAACCAGCCGCTTCTACAATCCCTTTGGCCACCTCAAAATCTATAACCTGATTTATATTAGCCATGATGCCTTTGCGCATAAGGGCTTTAATAACTTCAACAGGGTTTGTATCCAGACTATCAGCCAGTTCTTTTACCGATACCGCTGCCCCAAGTTCAATAACCTTGACCGGCGGAGCAATTTCAGTTTTGGCGCTTGGTTTACTTGTCTTCTCTGCCATTTTCTTTCACCTCACACACTTCGCGCCCATATTTTAACAATTCCTCACGGTTTTCCGTTGTTATGGCAATTTTTAGAGCATGAGTAATATAACTGCCCTTTAGCCCGGATTCCCAGCAGGCTATGTCTTTGCACAAATAGGCGCCACGTCCTTCTAGACGCCCGCTATGGTCTACCCTTACGTCATTATCTTCTGTTCTTACCAGCCGAACAAGCTCCATTTTAGCTTTTTCGGTACGGCAGGCAATACAAGTCCGCATGGGCACAAATTTAGAAGTCGATTTCCTCTGATTCATAATCTGTTACATTCCGCCGTTTTTTGCCCTTCAGCTTGATACCATCTTCAGCGGTATCCTTGCCTTTAACGGTCTTTTTCTTGTTTTTGCTTTTATTTTTGTCATCAATGATAACTTCGCGCCTGGGCAGCAAATCTTCCGCAAAACGCAGTTTGACCGAATCCCCTTCGGATACTTTATCAAGCACATTCAAAGGGACTACCACACCTTGCTCTTCGGGAACAGCTTCTGCCTTTGCCGGTGTTTCTTTAACCGCAGGTTCTATTATTAGTTCCGCAGGCGGCAATTTTCCAACAGATTCCTCTTCAATCTTTGAAACAGGTACCGCCGCAGGTTGTTTCTCAACAGTTTTCTCAACAGCTTCAGGTTTGATGTGCTCAGCCTGCTTGCGGGCAGCTTCTTCTGCGCGTTCAACTTCTTCGTCAGAGGCACTCTTTATATCAATACGCCAGCCTGTCAGTTTAACTGCTAGACGCACATTCTGTCCTTCTTTACCAATGCCCAAACTGAGCTGACGGTCAGGTATAACTACAATGGCAGATTTTTCCGCCTCATTCAATATAACTTTGGTAACTTGAGCAGGGCTGAGTGAATTCGCAATAAAAGTGGCTATTTCATTATCCCAAGCCACCACATCTATTTTTTCTCCGTTCAGCTCGCTGACAATGTTTTGGATACGTATACCCCGCAAACCCACGCAGCAACCTACCGGGTCAATTCCCGGCTGCAAAGCGCCTACCGCTACCTTAGAGCGTGAGCCTGCTTCACGGGCAACAGCCTTTATCTCTACCAGTTGGTTAAAAACCTCAGGTACTTCCATTTCAAACAAACGCCGTACCAGACCAGGGTGTGAACGGGAAACAATGACAGCAGGACCTTTAGCTGTTTTAGCCACGTCCACCACATAAACCTTTATCCGCTGTCCGGCACGATACCTCTCACCATAAGCCTGTTCACTGGCAGGCATTATAGCTTCTACCCGGCCGATATCAACCGTAATCTGTTTGGGCTCTATTCGCTGAACTACACCCACCAGAGTATCTCCAGCCTTGGAGGCATATTCGTCAAATATAGCCGTATTTTCTGCCTCATGCAGACGCTGCAAAATAACCTGCTTGGCAGTCTGAGCAGCAATACGCCCGGCATCAGCCGGAGTATCTTCAACCATCATCAGGTCGCCTATTTTTGCATCTGCTTTTTGCCGTTTAGCCTCAAGCAAACGCATTTCTTGGCGGCTGTCAATCACTTTTTCAACTACCTGCTTTTCGGCCATGACTTTTACCTTACCGGTAAGCGGGTCTATTTTCACCGTGATATTCTGGTTTGGAGCAAAGCTCTCTTTACGATAAGCCGATACCAATGCCGACTCAACGGTAGCAAGTACTACTTCTTTTGGCAGATTCTTCTCTGCCGAGAGCTGGGTGATAGCGAGCAAAAAGTCGCTTTTCATCTCGGTTCTGTATCCTCCTCAGTTTATCCCGATACAACAAAAAAGTGGGTTTGAACCCACCTCAACAACGTGATTTAGCTTTTACGGTAGTATAACACAAAGCCTTGTATATTGGCAATATACAAGGCTTTAAAGTCCTGCGAATATATCCCGTTGACACCCATCAAGCTTAACTGTAACATTAACTGTTATGCTTGCAAAAGTATCAAGTTGTGCCCTTATTGGACTGGAAGGCACTATTGTTGAGGTGGAAACCGACATATCTGCCGGGTTGCCGTCATTTACCATTGTAGGACTGCCGGACGCCGCTGTTCAGGAAGCCCGTGAGCGGGTAAGAGCAGCAATCCGTAACTCCGGTTTTACTTTCCCTGTCAAACGCATAGTTGCCAATCTGGCACCGGCTGATTTCAAAAAAGCCGGCCCTGCATATGATCTTTCAATAGCTTTGGCTATTCTTATAAGTTCCGAACAGTTAAAAGCAGACATATCTCAAATAGTGTTCCTGGGGGAACTCTCGCTTGACGGTAGTCTTCGTCATACCAGCGGCATATTGCCTATGGTTGCGCTTGCCTACCAAAACGGTTATCGCGATATCATTGTGCCCGCCTGCGATGCCCGCGAAGCCTCACTGGTTGAGGGTGCCAATATACTTCCATTTAACGCGCTAAAAGAAATCACTGAATACCTGCAGGGAGACCGACCTGCACCCAAGGTATGTGAAATAAAGGAAGATTTTAAAAATATTACCCAAACTAATTATGTTGATTTGTCTTTCATAAAAGGGCAGGAAAATGTAAAACGGGCGTTGGAAGTAGCTGCCGCAGGCGGGCACAATATGATAATGACCGGTCCGCCCGGCAGCGGTAAAACCATGCTGGCAAGGGCGTTAGTTTCCATACTCCCGCCGATGACCAGCGCTGAAGCTCTGGAAGTTACCAAGATATACAGTATTGCCGGTCTGCTGCCTCCAAATACCCCGCTTATAAACAACCGCCCTCTTCGGTCTCCTCACTATACTATTTCTTCCGCCGGGCTGGTCGGCGGAGGCACTTTCCCCAAACCAGGGGAAATCAGCTTAAGCCACCGTGGGGTTCTTTTTCTGGATGAACTGCCGGAATTCGGACACAGCCTGCTTGAGCTTCTCCGCCAGCCTTTAGAAGACAAAACCGTGACCATAAGCCGGGCGCAGGGGAGTGTCAGTTTTCCGGCCAATTTTATGCTGGTAGGTGCTATGAATCCCTGCCCTTGCGGCTTTTTTGGTGATAATTATAAACATTGTACATGCCCGCCGGGGTTGGTAACACGCTATCAAAGGCGAATCAGTGGCCCGTTTTTAGATAGAGTGGACATAGTTATAGATGTACCCCGCATAGAATATGAAAAACTTTCCAGTGACCGCCTTGGCGAATCATCAGAGGCAGTCAGCCGGAGGGTGGGGAAATGCCGGGATATTCAGCTAAGGCGTTTTGCCACAAGTAAAATACTTTCCAACGCGGAAATGACCCCGGCAGAAATACGCCAGTTTTGCATGCTTGAAGATGCCGCCCAGAACTTGCTGCGTACCGCTACCAAACAACTGTTTTTGTCCGCCAGAGCTTATCACCGTATATTGAAATTAGCCCGCACCATTGCTGACCTTGAAAATAATGATATAATCAAATCACATCACTTGGCCGAAGCGATACAATACAGGCCACGCTGGCAGGTATAAAATGAAGGACCAACTTACTCTTCAAACACCCCGCCTGGAATTGATACCGGCAAACGCCGACATGCTTAATTGCGAAATTCAAGAACAAAAGCAATTGGGGCAATTGCTGGAAGCTGAAATTCCAGCTAACTGGCCGCCGGAAGGTTACGGTTGTGAAACCCTTAAACGCTTGCTGACAAAATATGAAGCAAGTAAATTTAAAACCGGTTATCTAAACTGGTATATAATTCTGAATCAATCCGGCACTCACCGCCAGCTTATCGGGGAGGCAGGTTTTAAAGGTGAACCTACCGCTGAAGGCCGTATGGAAATTGATTATTCTATACTTGCCCACTACCAGCACCACGGATATGCCATGGAAGCCGTCCACAGCTTGATAGGCTGGATACTCCAAGACCAAGATGTCAAAGAGATTATAGCCCAGACTTATCCCGAATCTATAGCCGCCCAAAAACTTCTAGTAAAAATAGGTTTCAGCGCTTCCGGTAAAGGCATGGAACAGGGCACCATACTCTTTGTTCTTCCCCGCGAAGACTATAAAACCGAATTACCTGTGATGACTGAAGGAGAAAAAAACGTGAAAGAAGACCTCAAAGCTAATTCCCGTAAAGCCGCTGAAAGCTTTGGTGATATGCTGGCCGCTTTTGGCAGCGCCGTCAGTGAAATATTTAATGACCCTTCTTTAAAAGAAAAGGCCAAGGAATTCGGCAAGAGTGTTTCAAGTTCGGCAGAAGCGGTAACCAACCGCTTTAAAGACGAGGAAATAAAGGTAAAGTTTAAAGAAGTGGGTGACGCCGCCCAAATTTTCGGCAAAAATGTAAGCAATATCTTCAAAGATGATAAAAAAGAATCTAAAACAACCGATGCCGAGGATTAGTTTATATTCCGCATACTGCAATGCATATATTTAGCAGATGTATTTACAGGTGCATCTGCATTTTGACGTGCTCTATCCCATCCTCCACAAAGGACTCTCCGTCAGGAGCATAACCCAAGCTGGTATAGAAACCTAATGCACTGGTCTGAGCATGAACTACTACTCTATCTACATTTTCTGTTTTTAACATGCTTACAGCGTAGTTCATCATCTTCCTTCCCAAACCAAACTTGCGGTGGTCAATATCTACAGCCACTCTTTCAATCTTAGCAAGGCTTTTATCCAGCATTCTTATACGGCAACAGGCTAAAGCCCGTTCTCCGTTATGTATAACCAGATGACGGGCAGTTTTATCGTACAAATCATATTCGGTATCTGGGTCAATCCCCTGCTCGGTTACAAATACTCTGTACCGAAGGGCAAAAACCATTTGCAAAATATTTTCGTTTTCAACTAAGCATACCTGATACATAATCATGGTATTATATTTAAACTATAACGCACATTCAAACACCACCTATATGCAAAGTGTTTTTACTGCTAAACTATAATAAAACCGAATTTTTCCGGAGGCTAAATATGTCACCACCCAATAATAAGGCCCTAAAAATAATCCGTAATCGTTTTTTTACCGGTCTTGCCTTTGTTTTGCCCATCGGGGCGGCACTGGGACTGCTTATTTGGGTATTTAATATAGTAGACGGTATGCTAAAGCCTGTCATAGAGTTTTTCTTCGATTGGTATTTCCCGGGATTGGGCCTTTTAGTAACATTGCTCCTTATATATCTGGTAGGATTGGTGCTAAGTAACTATTTCGGCAAGCAAATATTGGGGTGGATAGATAAGTTACTGACAAAAGTACCTATATTTAATCAGGTATACAACAGCGCCAAACAGGTCATAGAAACACTGGGGGTGAGTAATAAAGTCTCCTTCAAAGAGGCTGTAATGGTAGAATTTCCCCGGGCAGGTATGCATAGTCTGGCATTCATTGCTAATGAAACCACCAATTCCAGCGGTGAAAAATTGTATCTGGTTTATGTACCCGGCTCCCCCAACCCGACCAGCGGCTTTTTAGAGCTCCTCAGGGAAAATCAGATTGAGAGGGTAAATATATCGGTTGAAGATGCCATGAAAACCCTCCTTTCGTGTGGTTTGGTGTTTCCTGAAACGGTTCAGAGTATTGAGATTGGCAAGGGGGATTTACGCCCCGGCAAAATCTAGGGCATCAGTTTTTTAATAAAACAAAGGGGCAGAGACCTGAAAGTCCCCGCCCCTTTGTTTTTACTTTTATCTGGCTAAAGGTTATTTAATTTCTACGGTAGCGCCGGCAGCTTCAAGAGCCTTCTTGGCGGCATCAGCTTCTTCTTTGCTGACATTCTCTTTAACAGCCTTGGGAGCGGCTTCAACCATATCCTTGGCTTCTTTAAGACCCAGGCTGGTAAGTTCGCGGACAGCCTTGATTACGTTAATCTTGTTGGCACCGACATCCTTCAGGATTACGTTAAATTCGGTCTTTTCTTCTTCAGCAGCAGCAACAGCGGCACCGCCACCGGCAGCGGGGGCAGCTACGGCAACAGCAGCACTTACACCAAATTCCTTTTCGAGGGCCTTTACCAATTCGGACAGTTCAATAACGGTCATGCCCTTAATGGCACTCATCATTTCGTCAATAGTCATGAAAATACTCCTTATAATATTTTATTACTTTATTTAGCCTTCAAGCTGTTTCATACGGGCTTGAAGTACAATGGCCAAACCACGGGCAGGACCATTGAGTACCATCGCCAAACCGGCAACAGGACTCTGCATACCAGCCAAAACCTTGCTGATAAGCACTTCGCGAGACGGTAACTTGGCAAGCTCTGCTACTTCGTCAACGGAAATAAGCTTGTTGCTGAGATAACCGCCGGTTACTTTTAAAGTGGACTTGGAGCTGGCCAGATAGTCCATCAAGACTCTAGCCGGAGCAACCACGTCACTCGAAGAGTAAGCCATAGCCACCGGGCCTTCAAATGCACTCTTGATATTTGTGTGGTGAGTGTTGTCAGCGGCACGCCGAGCCAGGGTATTTTTAAGCACCCGGTAACCCACACCAGCTTCACGCAGTTTTACACGTATAGTGGTCAACTCTGATGTACTGATACCGCGGTAATCAGTAAAAACCGCAGACTGGGCAACAGCTAAAGCGTCAGTTAACTCATCAACTGCTATCTTTTTCTTTTCACGTATCTTCTTTACCAAACCGCACCTCCTTTTCTAAAAAATAAAGTCCTTATGCCAAAGCACAAGGACTTATAAAACCCTTAATAAAAAGTCTTGTATCCTCGGCAGGCAATGTATTAAGCCAATAGGCACCCACGTCTCAGGAAATATTCAGTTATAAATACGGCTGACTTATGCGCCACCCATGGCAGACACAGCCCTGAGATCCATCTTTACACCAGGCCCCATGGTAGTAGCCAGATAAGCACTCTTGATGTACTGGCCTTTGGCACCGGTGGGCTTTGAACGTATAATAGCATCTATCACAGAGGTCATATTCTCCAGCAAAGCCTGCCCTTCAAAACTGGCCTTGCCCAATACGATATGTACAATGCCTGAACGATCCAGTTTGAATTCCACACGTCCTTTGCGGGCTTCGGTAACAACTTGTTTGAAATCTTCAGCAGGGACTACAGTGCCGCTCTTAGGGTTAGGCATAAGACCGCGCCGGCCCAGAACTTTACCAAGTTTACCAACTTTGCTCATCATGTCAGGGGTAGATATAGCAACGTCAAAATCAAGGAAACCGGCTTCAACCTTCTTTATAAGCTCTTCACCACCGTATACATCAGCACCGGCCGCTTGAGCCGCTTTTTCAGCTTCACCCTGGGCGAATACCAATACACGTACGGTTTTACCTAACCCATGGGGCAATACGGCTACACCGCGCAACTGCTGGGTAGCATTTTTAGGATCAAGGCCCATCTTCAGATGCATTTCAACGGTCTCATCAAACTTTGCCGCAGCCATTTTCTTGGCCATATCAATAGCTTCAGCCGGAGCGTAAGCCAAACTCTGGTCAAGCAGTTTTATTGCGTCCTGATATTTTTTACCGCGTGTTACCATCTGTTATTCCACCTTAATGCCCATGCTGCGGGCAGTACCTTCAATAATTCTCTCTGCACCCTCAATATTAACTGCATTCAGGTCCTTCATCTTGACCGAAGCAATTTCTCTGAGTTGGCCCTTTGAGATAACAGCAACGACGCTCTTGCTGGGAGTACCAGAACCTGCCGCAACACCAGCCGCCTTTTTCAAAAGGTCAGCCGCGGGAGGGGTTTTGGTGATAAATGTAAAAGAGCGGTCATCATAAATAGTTATCTCTGCAGGTACAATAGTGCCCATCATAGAGGCTGTGCGTTCGTTATATTCTTTACAGAAACCCATGATATTGATACCGTGCTGACCCAGCGCCGGACCAATGGGAGGTGCAGGATTGGCTTTACCTGCAGGTATCTGTAATTTTACAATTGCCTTTACTTTTTTTGCCACGTATGTCTCCTAAAGCCTCTAGAGCTTTTCGACCTGCAAAAAGTCAAGTTCCACAGGAGTTTCCCGCCCGAACAGGGAAAGAAGCACCTTGACCTTGCCTTTTTCAGTGTTAATTTCGTCTACCATGCCGATAAAATCAACGAACGGTCCGTCAATAACCCTGACACTCTGTCCCTTGCGGAAACCAACCTTAACTCTGGGCGATTCAGCTTCCATTTGGTCCAGTATACGGCTGACTTCTTCGGGCGGCAAATTGGTCGGCTTACCCTCGGAACCTACAAAGCCAGTAACACCGGGAGTATTGCGGACTATAGTCCAGCTTTTATCATTCATGTTCATCTGCACCAGCACATAACCGGGCAGGATTTTCTTTCTGATGGTTCGCCGCTGACCGTTTTTAACTTCAACTTCTTCTTCGGTAGGCAATACAACCCGCTCTATATCATCCTCGGCATCCATAGACTTAATCCGTTCGTCAAGACCTTTACGGACTCGTTCTTCATGCCCGGAGTAGGTATGCACCACATACCAATTCTTTTGTTTAACAGTCATAAAATTTCACCTTGTCAGTCGGCAACCCATAACATTTCTAAACGCATTATTTTACAAATACGTTATCAATAAACCAGCTAAAGCCGTAATCTACAACGCCCAGTACAACACCAACCGCTATAGCAACCACCAAAACCATGGTGGTTAGCTTTATAACGTCTGGCCGGCTCGGCCAGACTACTTTTTTTAATTCGGCAACAAGGTTGGAAAAGAAACCAGGTTTCTTACCAGCCGCCTTGGCAGTTTGCTGTGCGGAAGGACACATATTACCTAGCTCTCCTCCTTTAACTACTTGGTCTCGCGATGTACCTTTGCCTCACGGCATCGCGGGCAATACTTACTTAGTTCTATTCGCCTGGGATCATTACGCTTGTTCTTTTCGGTGGTGTAATTTCTTTCACCACAGTCCGTACAAGCCATATTAATCACAATTCTTGTGTCAGTTTTTTTGGCCATTTTACGCTAATACCTGAGAGATGGCACCCGCACCAACGGTCTTACCGCCTTCACGGATGGCAAAACGCATACCCTTTTCCATAGCTACCGGATAAATAGTGGAAATCTTCATTTTCACATGGTCACCGGGTACAACCATTTCAACGCCTTCGGGAAGATGAATCTCACCGGTAACATCAGTAGTACCAAAGAAGAATTGAGGTTTGTAACCATTGAAGAAAGGTGTATGGCGGCCGCCTTCGTCCTTGCTGAGTACATAAACTTCAGCTTCAGCATTAACATGAGGCTTGATGGAGCCGGGTTTGGCAAGTACCATACCGCGCTCAATATCTTCACGCTCAACACCGCGGAGAAGCAACCCGACAGCATCGCCAGGTTCAGCGGAGTCAAGAATCTTATGGAACATTTCCAAACTGGTAACAACAATCTTGCGGGGCTCATGATGCAGACCGACCAAGTCAACTTCATCGCCGCCTTTAATAACACCGCGTTCAACACGGCCAGTAGCAACAGTACCGCGGCCTTTAATGCTGAATACATCTTCAACCTTCATCAGGAAGGGCTTGTCAACAGGACGGGGAGGAATGGGTATGTAGGAATCAACAGCATCCATCAGTTTCCAGATTCTGCCGCACCATTCACATTCACGCTTGCCACAGCCGCACTCAAGGGCTTTAATGGCACTTACTCTAACTACCGGAATTTCATCACCGGGGAAAGAGTTTTTGGTAAGAAGTTCACGAACCTCAAGCTCAACCAGCTCAAGCAGTTCTTCATCATCCATCATATCGCATTTATTAAGAGCTACGACTACAGCAGGTACTTCTACCTGATGAATCAAAAGTACATGTTCACGGGTCTGGGGCATGGGGCCATCAGGCGCGGAAACCACCAGAATAGCACCGTCCATCTGAGCGGCACCAGTGATCATATTCTTGATATAGTCAGCATGTCCAGGGCAGTCAATATGGGCATAATGCCTGGTCTCGGTCTGATATTCAATATGAGAAATAGCAATTGTCAGACCTCTAGCTTTTTCCTCAGGAGCGTTGTCAATCTGGTCATAGGCGCGGAAATCAGCCCAGCCCTTGGTTGAAAGGGTCTTGGTGATAGCCGCAGTCAGGGTAGTTTTGCCATGGTCTACGTGCCCAATAGTGCCTACATTACAATGAGGCTTAGAGCGGTCAAACTTTTGCTTTGCCATTTCTTTTAATTATTCCCCCTTATTATTATGGAGCCCACAATCAGATTCGAACTGATGACCCCGTTCTTACCAAGAACGTGCTCTACCTACTGAGCTATGTGGGCAACGCTTACATTATATTTATTTTAATACCCACTGTCCAGCCCGACGGGGTCATAAAATACTCTGGAGAGGGCAGGGTTCGAACCTGCGTAGCCCTTAGGGCGGCAGATTTACAGTCTGCTCCGATTAACCACTCCGGCACCTCTCCATGATGCTGTTAAAAAAGCCCAAAAAAAAGTTAGCGGCTCAGCCCGAGAGGGGATTCGAACCCGCTAACCTACCGATTACAAGTCGGTTGCGCTTCCTTTGCGCCACTCGGGCAATATTTTTATCACGTTTCAGGCTGATTGTCAAACAATCAAAGTGAGATTATACGTAAATAAAGCTCTAAAGTCAAGCAAAATCAGCTGTTTTCGTATCTATTTTCGAAAGCATGGCATAGCTGACAGTTATTCGCCCGAAATGGATTACATACCGGTTAATTTACCACCACATATCCACCCTGTGAAAGGATTCGGTTTTTATATATTTTTCGGCATCCGGATACATATCTATATATTTACCGATATCACCATTCCCGCTCAAAGCCAGAATAACTTCATCCATTCTGCCGCCGCCCTGACTTTTGTGGCATGAAATAGATTTGAGCTTCAGTATTGCCGTCTGGCTGATATCTACCTGATAGTTGGGCTCCTGCGGATTTGAAAGTAAAAGTTCGGTAACTTTATGGGGTTCAAGACCTTCCGCAATAAGGTCAGGATAGGCCAGATGGTCACGCGAATACGGGAAAATAGCATCCATCACGGCTTCTCCGCACTGGCGGTGGTCTCTATGCCACCACATATAACGCTGGTATGGGTCAGTAGTAATAACAGTAAACGGTTTAAAAGCGCGTATCTGCCGCACCAGCTCCTTGCGCAATTCGGGTGTATTCTCAAGCCCCTGGTCAGGTTTACCCAGAAAAACCACCTTGCTTACGCCCAAGACAGCTGCCGCCTGACGTTGTTCATCCTCGCGTATTTTTATCAATTCAGATGGTATCATATTGCGGTCAGAAGTACCTTTATCTCCATTGGTACATACCACATAAGCCACTTTTTTACCTTCGGCGGTCATTTTGGCAATAGTGCCGCCAGCACCGAACTCGGCATCATCCGGATGAGGCATGATAACCAATACATCTGCTTTTAAAGACATAACCCCTCCGTTCTAATTAACACCTGCTGCTTTAACATTTAAAAGACTGTAATAAACTGATTCTATTTGAGCAGACACAGACTGCCATGAATATTCTACGGTTGCTCCCCGTATAGCCCCGGGGTCAGATTCTTTCATAAAAAGCCATTCACGAAGACAACCCGCCAGTTGTTCCGGCTGATTATCAGGTACAAGGCAGCCGTTAACTCCAGACTGAATGATATCGGGTGCAACCCCGACCCTCCCGCTGATAACCGGAGTACCGCAGGCCATAGATTCAAGTATAACCATGCCAAAACTCTCATAATACGACGGGACTATACAAACACTGGCGGCATTATAATATTTTACCAGTACACTCTGTTTGACTGCCCCGTAAAATTTCACTTTATCCGAAATGCCAAGCTTTTCAGACATTTTTTTCAGTCTTTTTCTTTCACCCTTGCTGTAATCATCACCACCCACTACAAGCAGTTCCATATCGCCCTCGAGCAGTGAGACCGCTTTGAGCAGATTATCCAGCCCCTTCAGTTTCTCAAGCCGTCCCACAAACAGCGCTTTAGGGGCAGATGAAAGGCACAGTTCAGCTTCAACCTCAGCCCGACTGGTGATGAAAAATAACTCTGTGTTAACTCCGCAGGGGATTACCTTAATTTTGTCTGCTGCCGCTTTGTACAAAGATATCAGGTCATTTTTTTCATTTCGGGTAGCAGCTATTATCAAGTCCGTTTCGTGGACTATGTTCTGCTCGGCATCTAAGCGGAGCTGGGGATCAACCTGTGCCTGCATCAAACGGTTTTTAACCTTTCCAAGTGTGTGAAACATAACCAGATGGGGAACTTCCCAAAGCTTGCTCAATACAAGCCCGGCTCTGGCAGACAGCCAATAATGGCTGTGGATAAGATCATATTTAATACCTTCGGAATTACGGAATGTTTCCAGCCCGCAGACAAAACTTTCCAGATGCTCGTACTGAGCCAATTTCCCCATATCTTCTACCGGCCCGGCCTGAATATGAATAAGCCGGACATTGGGAGCTAAAAACTCCCAGACATCATCACGCGGGTCATGGGCACGGGTATAGACATCAACATGGTGGCCTATACCTCCCAAAGCACGTGCAAGTTCACAGATATATACATTCATTCCGCCGGTATCCCGTCCGCCGGGTTGCCCCAAAGGACAGCTGTGAAGGCTGATAAGGGCAATATGCAATATATTCTTAGCCAATATTTTGCACCTTACTATCCAAAATTATCCGGCACTTGTGAACCGGCTGAGATTTTCCGCCCAAATGAAATTTATACTTTTCTTCACCCCGCAGGAAATCAAAGGCATCACAGCCTTTTTCTATTGCGTCTTTGACAGCCAAAACCTTGGAAAGCACACCCACGCTTAGGTGGGAATACTCGGCACTGTAACCGCTGTTATACAAATATCTTATATTATTATAATCAAAGCAAAACAGGCTTGCCAAAACAGTATCTCCTGCCTTTAGAAACGCCAAACGCAGGTAACCCTGACTACCAAGCCAGTTTGCCAAGCTTTTGAAATAACAGCGCATTTCAGAAGATAGAAAAAGTGCTTTCTCGGGGTGACTTTCTTCCATTTGGTCAAGCAAAATATCAATATTTTCAGAGTTGGTTTCTATTTCCAGTCTGGGTGTTAAAACTTCCTCAAGACGGCGGAGTTTACGTTTAAGCTCGTGGCGTTGGTGTTTTTCTAGTTGAGCCAGATATATTTCAAAGTCATTCGGCAGCTCAAGCAACGGAGAAACATCGGCTTGTTCGCAAATTACCTGAAACCCTTTCTTTTTAGCCAGCGGCAGCAGGTAATTATAAGCTTCAGACCGGGTAGTAAGTGCCTCCAATTCCAGCGTCTCAACTTGATTTTGCTGTAGCAGTTTCAGCAGAAGCTCAAAATATCCCGGCTGGTGGCCGGGCTTTACCACAAAATCCAGATAATCAAAAACACTCCCGGCAGCTATAAAACGGGCAATTCCATTATTTATACTCAAGGCTACTAAGCCTATAGTTTCATCCCCATCATTAACCAGTCCGCAAACCTGCCTGCCGGATGGCAAAAAACAATCTTGCCAGAGATACTGCCAGCTAGGATGAATAAACGGATAAGTAATATTTATCCCTTGTGAGACAGTATCAAAATTACGGCTCAATTCGCCAAGCTCAATTTTTTTAAAAATATATACCATCTTTAAAGGATATCACCTGCCCGCTTGTAAGACAATTTTCATCAAAAACGGAAATATTATTTGACAGTCTGTTAACAAGACATTATTATATTCTTATATGCGCATATGGGGGTTTTATGGAAAAATATGTGAATATCTTTAAGGCCCTGGCAGACGAATACCGTCTGCGTATACTAAGTTTGCTGTTCAAGCAGGAGTGCTGTGTCTGTGAAATCCAGCAGGCACTAGGCATAAGCCAAACTTCTGCATCCCGCCACCTGCAAAACCTGCATCAGGCCGGGCTTATAAAACTCCGCCGTGACAGGTTATGGGCACTTTACTCAGTTGATTTAACCGGCTTCCCGCCTGATGTCAATAAAATCATGCGGGGTCTAGAAGAAATGCTATCTCAAAATCCGCTTACTAAGGCGGATTTTACTCGGCTGAAATCCAGTTGCCGGAGAGGTAACACCTGATGGACTTTATTATCAATCTGCTGGCGGGTGGATTTTCTGCCCTGTTTGAATATCTTTCAGCCCATGTTATAGCCTGTCTGGTGCCGGCATTTTTTATTGCCGGGGCTATTTCAGTATTTTTGAATCCGTCTATAGTAACCAAATATTTCGGCAGTAACGTAAACCCCTTTGTATCATACAGTATAGCCTCTGTATCCGGGTTTATACTGGCAGTGTGTTCCTGTACGGTTTTACCCCTGTTTGCCGGCATTTATAAACGCGGCGGGGGTATCGGCCCAGCAGTCACTTTCCTGTATTCAGGCCCTGCCATAAGCATTTTGGCGGTTTCCTTGTCTGCCGGAGTACTAGGCTATGACATCGGCTTTGCCAGGGCTGCCTTTGCCATCATATTTTCTATACTAATAGGCCTTATCATGGCCTACCTTTTCAGCAAAGATAAACCCGCTGTTTCCCAGCCGGCAGCCGCACTGCCTGCAGATACAGCCCATGAACGCCCCATGTACCAAACCCTTATTTATTTTGGCAGCCTTATCGCCATACTTATATTCGCATCCGCCAAAAATATACCCGCATTTCTGCTTGCTCTTTTAGTATTGCTGTTCAGCCTTTGGCGGTTTTTCAATATGCCGCAGATAAAAGAATGGCTTTCTGAAACTTGGCGTTTTGTAAAGCTGATTTCCCCATGGTTAATAGGCGGTATCTTTATAGCCGGGGTTTTGAAAACCCTTATCCCTACTGATTTTATCACCAGTTACGTGGGCAGCAATAACCCCATTTCAAACCTTATTGCTTCATTCTCAGGTGCTCTGCTATATTTTGCCACCCTGACCGAAGTACCCATAGTCAAGGCCTTTATTGATTTGGGTATGGCCAAAGGCCCGGCACTGGCTTTGCTGCTGTCAGGGCCGGCTGTCTCTCTCCCCAGTTTTTTAGTTATCCGCAAAATATTGGGCAATAAAAAGGCATTTTCCTATATAGGGTTGGTGATACTAAGTTCAAGTTTAGCCGGGTATATATTTGGGATATTTTAAATACAAGGAGAACCAAAATGATAATCAAGATATTAGGTACAGGTTGTGCCAAGTGCAACAAACTGGAGGAAATGGCCAAAGAAGCCGTACTGGAACTGGGGTTGTCAGCTCAAATAGTAAAAATAAAAGATATAGATAAAATATCCGCTTATCCTATACTGATGACTCCGGCTTTGGTTATAGATGAAAAAGTAGTTATCTCCGGTAAACTGCCTACTAAAGAAGAAATGCTGAAAATCATACTATCAGCTTCTAAATAATATTCCATAAAAAAGCCGGCACACTCAAGGTCAAAATACCCTGAACCGTGCCGGCACTCCCTGAGAATGCTTTACTTAACAGCGTTTGCTGCTAGAGATATCTCATATTTACGGCGTACAATTCCACTCCCGTTCGGACTGGCAGGAATTTCATTTACCTTGCCTACCATACTCAATTTCTTAAGCACATCCAACAGGCTGTTGGGTTTATTTTCGTATACAATAATTACAGGGTGATTGGGGCGGGGTATCAATTCCACCACTTCAACCTCACTGGCGTTTTCCAGTTGGTCCATTATTTTGGTAATTTTTACTGCATCTACCGGCGGCAATATTTCCAGTTCTATTTCTTTATCCCGTACAATTACTTCCTGAGTAGTGGATTCTATAATATCCGAGGTAGCAACCGCTTTGGCCATAAAATCATCCGGCTCACTCTTATTGGTTTCTTTGGTTGCAGAATGTGCAAGTTCAACAACCGCGGCTTCACCTTCAGACTTAAAATCAAAATCTTTATCCAGACTGTTTACCTGCTGTTTCAGAGTATTCAACTGGCGATAAATCTGTTCATATACTTTTTTAGCTTTTTCCTCAGCCTTGGCAAGCAAACTGTCAGACTCCGCTTTAGCTTTGCTTATAGCCTCTTCTTTAATCGTAACCGCAATTTTATCAGCCTCCACAACAGTTGCATCCGCCAGCCTTTTTAAAGAATCCAGATGCTCAGCCTGTTCTTTCAGCTTTCCCAATTCAGTTGAAAGGCGGCCGTTTTCTGAAAGCAGATTCTCAACGAAGGATTTTACCTGCTCAGGATCCAGACCCTTTTGGATTATATTAAATTCGTTATCTTTTATGTTAAATATATTAGGGTTGTTTCCAGCCATTTCCGTACCCTCCAATCAGTATGCTCTAACAGAATAGTTGTTTATCTGAGTATAGTTAAATAGCCAATTAGTAACTTTTAGATAGTTACCTAAGTACCATTAATATTTAGCATCATAACCCTTAACCCCATCAGAAAAACCTGAATTAATTTAGCTATTGCAAGTGCAAATATCTGTCTTTCCAAAACTAAATTATACCACTGAAACTACCATATCTATACTTTAACTATATCAAACCATAGTACGGGGTTACAAACCCTCAAACAGTTTTTACCAGCTAAGAATATGCACACAGAGATACCGAATTCAAACTGAAAAGCGGAAAATTAATAGCGGCTTAGAGACTGTCCATTAAGACTGACGGTCTTACGAATTAATCTACCCCAGATATAAAAACCCACAGCCGAAAGCAAAGCCAGAGCCGCCAGAGTACCCCAAACCGATAAAGCACTGTCAGGGTGAGCATCAAGCAAAGCACCGCCTACCATAGGGCCAAGTGAAAACCCCAGCATTTCGGATAAACCATAAAATCCCATATATCTTCCCCTCTGCTGGGGCGGAGAAAGATCTCCAACCACCGCCAGAGTAGTAGGTGCAAAAACTATTTCGCCCATAGTGATAACACTCATAGCCAGGAAAGCCATACCAAGACTGGATGTCCAGGCAAACATCAGATACCCGGCAGCATAAATCAAACTGCCCATGACTACTACATGCGACTTAGAGACGTTATGCAAAATCCGGGTAACCGGTAATTGCAGGGCAAACACCATCAGCCCATTCAAAGTAAGCAGCATGCCATAATCAGCCTCCGAAAAGTGCAGGCGGTCAACTGTAAAAACAGAAAGGGTACTGATAAATTGCCCTACTACTATGAATAAAAGTATGCTCAAAATGGTAAACCAGAGAAATGCCCTGTCCTTGCCGGCCGAAAATATTTTGGTCAGGCTGACCCATTCCACCGAATTTGATATGGATTCTTTGATATATTTTGAAATTATATACAAGGTTATTAGGCAAACGATTGCCCCCACGCCAAACAGATAGGCATAAGGAAGCCCGATGAGCAAAAATCCCCCCAGCATCGGCCCAATAGCCCATCCCAGGTTGTTACCAATACGTACTATTCCGTAAGTTTCCGTCAGACGGTCTTTGGGGGTAAGGTCTGCAATCATAGCCTGTGAAGCAGGGCGGGTAGCCATTAAAGCACAACGCAGCAGTATATAGGTTAGAATAATCATCATAACGGGTACATCAAACCCGATAAATATCGTCATAGCCCCGTAGATAACGGCACTGGCAACTGAAGTTAACAGCATCACCGGTTTTCTCCCGAAAGTATCCGCCAAAGCTCCTGCAATCATCTGGATAATAGCCGATGCAAATCCGCTAAGCAGGATAACCAAACCTACTTGAGTCATGGAAAGTCCCCGTTCCTGGTAGAGGTATAGCGAAATAAACGGCAGTGACAGGGAAAATGCGGCACTGTTTATCAACCCGATAAGGGTCAGTATCCAAACCCCGCGGTCAAAGCGGTCTATCAACCCTGTCTTTAGACGGGTTTTCAAGTATGATGGAGAAAACCAAAAAGAATTCATCTTTAACTCTGGGACAAAATAGCGAATGCCGGACAGCCTGCATGTCCAGCATGTGTTTTATACTTTACTACCATTTTCCAGCATATTCAAATAAACAGATCGTCTTTTATTTCTTATAGTTCTTTTAGCAGTTTGCCAGCTTCATAAATTCTCCATAATATATTCATAACCCCTGCACAGCCGCCCGCTAGACTATAAACATGTTCAAAAATCCTTTTAAACACCTTTCTGCCGCAATTGCAGGATTTTTTCTGGCGGTAACAATTCTGCTGTCCACACCTAATCCCATACTAGCCTGTGATATATCTATTTTACCAGCAGTGCCTAGCGGTGCAAGCGGCAGCGAAATAAGCCTTACGGTAAATGTGGCATTGACCCACCGTGTCTGCACAGTGCCAATCAGCCAGACAGATATCACCCTGACCAATATGACACTGGTCAGCCAAACCGACTGGAACAAAATAAATAATTCGCTCTATCAAGCCACTTTGATAGTCAAGCTGGGAAACAGCGGAACAGGTACAATCACGGTGGTACGGGAATGCACCAAAGGAGGAGATACTGCCAGTGTAAAAATAACCATACAGTCTGCATCGGCAGATGTATCTGTAGCTTTGCCGTCAGATACCATTCCCGCAGTGACTGACCCTCCGGATGAAAATCTAATACCCACCATACTACCCGCAGACATTATAAATACGCAGACAAATACTCCTGCCGAACAAGAACTGGGATGGATGGAAGCGATATATCAGGCATTAAGTGAGCCGTACATGCTAGCTTATATAGCCCTTATGTCGGCCGGTACTATCAGTTTTCTGAAAGGCTGGCGGAAAAACCGCCCTATTCTGATGGCGGTTTCATTATTTTATCTGGGTTTTTTTGTGGGAGGCTGTCCCTGTGCCATTGGTTCGCTTCAAAGTGTACTCTTGCATACCGGGGAAATGAAGATTTATATGGTTCAGTACATACTTCTCTTTATCCCCGTAATTACCACTCTTTTCTGGGGAAGAATATTTTGCGGCTGGGTATGCCCAATGGGAGCACTGCAAAATTTTATCTACCGGAAAGAAACGGGCATAAAGATAAACGCAAAGCTGAACCATTATCTTGGTTTTATAAAATATATATTTTTATTCGCCCTTATAGCTGCGGTACTGATAACAGGTACCACAGTGTTTGCTCATATAGACCCGTTCAAAGCCCTTTTCAATTTTGATTTCAACTGGTTTACCGGGATTTTTCTAGGTCTAGTTCTCACGGGGTCTATCTTTATATCCGGTTTTTGGTGCCGCTATTTATGCCCGTTGGGGGCATTTCTGGGACTGTTGAGCAAACTATCATATTTCAAACTAAAGTTTGGCACTTCCTGCAAACATTGCGGCATTTGCCAAAAAACGTATTGCGAATACGGAGTTATAAACGGCAGCGGCAAAGAGCTTAAATTAGATAATTCGGAATGCGTACGCTGCGGAGAGTGTTTAAAGCGCTGCCCTAAAAATGCAGTCAAACTCAGCCATAACAGGGTAATCCTGATTTCAGGTATCCCCAACCCCGTGTCCCAAGAAATCATCTCCAAGGAAGAGTTCAAGCCAGATCTTTTAAAAAGCCCTTCATTCGGCTCTGAGCCATAGACAGTACCAGGGCACTGGTAACCACTGCAATAAATACCCCGGGGCTAAATCCGGTTATAGCCACACCCAGTGCCGTACCGGCCGCCGGGGCATGTTTCAAGTTCATAACTACCATCAGGAAAATACAAAACCCCACTGCCATAGCATAAACAAGGGCATCTGTCAGCATACAGTGGTGAGGTATCAAATTTACCAGACAACCAATACAAAAACCCAGTATATGTCCCCAGAATATGCGGCGTGGTACTGCCGGAGGGGAACTGGGTTGAGTAAAGACAATGAAGGCGGTAGAAGCAATGGAAGCAATGACTACCGCATTTTCTATACTAAGGGTCAAGGCTATTATAAAGAGTACAAGCGTGGCCAGAAAGCTTTGAAAAACATACAGCTTCCAGTGTGTTTTAAGTTCACGTATCTGCTTTTGCAGATAACGGTAAACCCTTTTTAGATAATTAAGCTGCATCTAAGTTTCTTCATTACCCCCGGCCACACCAGCCTTTTTCTATCCGAAATACATATCCTTGGCAGAAGCTACAAACTCACTGTTGCAGATAGGGCAATAGAATGCAGCCTTTTCCACTGATAAAACAGTGGTATCATTTTTCTCCACCCGTGACACCTGTGCCTCAAATCCGTCGTTAGGGCACTTGGCACATATATAACGTTTGAGACCTGTCTCCGTCTCGGTGAAGACTTTGGCATCAGCCAACAACTCGCAAATTAGATCGATATCAGACATGTAACCCTCCGGATAATATTATTTTTTTATTATACCCTAAAACTGTTTTTTTTAAATCCCGATTTTATATATACAGAGCGGAATATAGCTAATAACAGCTTTATTTTGCCAGTTTTCAGCCCTGAAATGCATTGTTACTTGACTGCTCAAAGCAAATGTATATTTAAAATTTCCCCAAATAAAAAACCGGCTCCTTTTAGGGGAGCCGGGTAGCTTTCTAATTCAGCTTTGGGTTAACCGTGTTATTTCTGGGTTTTGTTTTCATGGGTGGCAAGCTCTGTAGTAATGTCTTCCACCATCTTGTTAAAGACGTTGCGGATCTTTTTCATAACAGCTTCGGCTGCTTCTTCGCCGGCCCTGCGCGCTTCTTCAGCTGCCTTTCTGGCATCAGCGGCGGCCTGTTCTGCCCGGATAATACTGCCGTCAATTTCGTCCAGTATCTGGGGCAGGGGCTTGCTTAAGATCTCGTGACTGCCTTTTGTTGGTTGGTTCACTGCTTTCCTCCTCCTCTAGCACATCCTGATAGTATTATACAATTTATAAATATTTATTATTTAAGCTACTCATAGCTAAGGTCAAAATAATTTTTTTTATGTAAATTAGCTTACCGTCATCATCGCCCTGTCAAATACATATCCCGCCGCATAATGGACGGGATATGTACCATATTTATGTATCAGAATCAGGCTAAAATTGTCTCCGCCTTTTCCGGGTTGCTTACCTTAAGTACAATCCTGGCCTTACCCGGTGTGGAGTCCAAAAAGGCGTAAAAATAATCTATATTTATATCTGCCTTGCTGAGAGGCTCAACTACTGTTTTTAAAAGTCCGCTGGGAATATCCGGGATCTCAGCGGTAACCATCATATCAGTACGGCTGGTGAATCCAGCGGCTTTCAGGGCTTCAGCCCCGTTATCCGGATTATCCAGAATCATACGCACAATTCCAAACTCGTCTGTTTCGCTGACGGATAATGCCCGGATATTTATTTTTGATTTATCCATAGCCTTAAGTATGGCAGACAGCCGCCCTGGTTTATTTTCCACAAAAACGGAAACCTGTTTTATCATCATTTTCCTCTTCCTCCTGTTGCTACCTGTTTTCAGGTAATTCGGAACGGTCAATAATCCTTTTTGCCTTGCCTTCAGTTCTGGCTAGGGTACGCGATTCAACCAGTTTTATTTTGGCGCGTATCCCCAGCACACTATCCAGTTCGGCCTGAAGTTTTTTCTGAAGGGCATTCAAGCGGGACATCTCATCAGAGAAAATGCCTTCGGAAACCTCCACCCATATTTCCAATTCGTCCGAGGCAAAGGCATTGTGTCTGTCCACTATTATCTGGTAATGGGGTTCGATACCCTCTACAGTAAGCAATACACTCTCAATCTGCGAGGGGAATACTGAAACACCTCTAACCCGTATCATGTCATCACTGCGGCCGGTAATTTGGGACATACGTACCATAGTCCTGCCGCAGCCGCATTTTTCGGGCATCAGACTGGTAATATCTTTTGTCCTGAAACGCAGTACCGGCTGGGCCTCTTTATTGATGGTAGTGATTACCAGTTCACCTTTCTGGCCATACGGAAGCACTTCACCTGTTTCAGGGTTTATTATTTCGACCAGAAAATTATCCTCCCAGATGTGTAAGCCGCACTTCTCGGGACATTCCATAGCTACACCCGGTCCGGTTATTTCAGTCAAGCCATATATATTCAGGGCAGTAATACCCAGTTTGGTTTCTATCTCACGGCGCATATTTTCACTCCATGGCTCGGCACCCATAATGCCAAGCTTGAGCGACGAATTATGGAAATCCAGTCCCATTTCGCTACCGGCTTCATACATTATCAGAGCATAAGACGGGGTGCAGGTAATCACGGTGGTACCTAAATCCTGAAGCAGCATAAGCTGCCGTTTTGTGTTGCCGGTAGAAGCTGGAACTACCGCCACCCCCATTTTCTCCGCCCCGTAATGAATACCCAAACCGCCGGTAAAAAGTCCGTACCCGTAGGCATTTTGCAGGATATCTTCTGGCACAACACCGGCGCAGCTTAAGGAGCGGGCTACCAGTTCAGCCCAGGTATCCACATCTTTAGCAGTATAGGGGGCGATTACCGGTTTACCTGTAGTGCCAGAAGAGGATTGAATACGGGATATCTCATTTTTTGGCACACAGCATAACCCGAAAGGATAATTCTGACGGAAATCTTCTTTACTGGTGAAAGGCAGCCGGGCAATATCTTTCAGGGTTTTAATATCTGCGGGTTTTACCCCCAATTTGTTCATACTCTGGCGGTAAAACGTATTTCTTTCATAGATATAAGAGACTGTTTCTTTAAGCCTTTTCAACTGCAGCAGGTCCAGCTGCTGTCTGGGCAGCGTTTCATATTCGGGGTTACGTATAACCACTTGCTCCTCCTAATATAGCGGGAACTATTACAGGGTAAACGCCATTACCAAAATAGTATTGCTTTTACCGAAATAACAGAAAATATTTTACCCCTTTTTCTTAAAATGAGGAAATGTTTTGTTCATAAAAAAGCCCCAGTCGAAACACAGGCTTGCATACTCTTTCAGCATCGCATATGACGGCTCTAATATTCAGACAAAATTTATATCAGTCTGCTTTTGAAAGTATCTTGGCCAGTGCACTTTTTAACACTGCAATATTAAACGGCTTTTTAATACACGGGATATCATGGTTAATCAGAAGCTCACTGGATGTATCACCGGTAATAAAGATAACCCGTTTAGTCAATTTTGGCCATTTGGCAATTATCTCTGAATAAAGTTCAATGCCACTCACCCCGGGCATACGTATATCTAAGAGAATTGCATCGTATCTATTTTTTTCAATCATGGACATAGCTTCCTGAGGCACGGCACACTCATCCACTTTGTAACTATCCTGAACAAGCACAATCCGTATCAGTGTCCGAATTGTAGCTTCATCATCAATTACCAGTATTGATGCTTTTTGGGTTGGACTTTGAACCGCAGCATTTGGGTCAGTAACTGCATGCATTCTATCTGAAGTCATTACCGGCAGTTCAATAATGAATTCAGCTCCTTCACCGGATGTACTCTCACCCCGAATAGTACCCCCATGTTCCAGAATAATGCCATGTGACAGGCTTAGACCCAAACCGGTACCTTCACCGGGTTCTTTGGTAGTAAAAAACGGCTGGAATAGTTTTGCCAGTATTTCAGGCGGCATACCCAACCCGTCATCACGGAAAGACAGTTTCACCCTATCACCTGCTCTGCTGACAGAGATATTCAGAGTACCTTTTTCATGAGCTTTTTTCATAGAATACTCTGCATTCAGTATCAAGTTTAAAATTACCTGCTGCATCTGGCCGGGGTCAACCGTCAATAACGGCAGATCAGGCTCATATTGCTTTATCACAGCTATATTGGCAGTTTTAAGCACATAACTGCGTAACTCCAAAGTATTATCAATAAGTTCGGTAATATTTACCTGATGTCTGACCGGTTTGGCTTGACGGGCAAACGTAAGCATACGCTTTACAATATCTACTACCCTTTGGCTGCCGGAATTTATTATCTGTAGCTGCTCCATTACATCTCTTGGTAAATCTTCCCTTTCCATAAGTATAGAGGCAAAACCTATTACCCCGGTGAGAGGGTTATTTATCTCATGTGCAATGCCAGCCGCCATTTCGCCTACTGCCGCCAAACGGCTGGACATCTCTGACTGGTAACGCAGTTTTTTCTGTTCCTCTTCCAGCTTTTTACGTTCGCGTATATCTCTGGCAAGTGTAATAACAGTACGCTTACCACCAAGTTCAAACATACGTGAATGCAATTCCACTGGGATTAATTCGCCTTTTTTGGTTACCAGTGTATACTCAGCTACCACTTCATTGCTTTGCTCCACGTTTCTTATAACATCGGGGGCTTCATCTATCCGATATTTACCATCCAGTAAAATTTCCGCCGGAGTAATTTGCAGCAGTTCTTTCCGGTTGTAGCCCAACATTGACATGGCAGCATCATTTACTTCTATAAATTTCCCGACTGAATAATCTGCTTCAGGCTGATGCACTAAAATAGCATCCGTAACACTGTTAAAAAGCACCTGATAATTTTGCAAGCTTTCATTAAGTGCATTTTCAGCCTGCTTCCTTGCAGTGGTATCACGGATAATATTTATCAGGGTTGTTGTGCCTTCAATATCTGCTCCGCGTGAACTGACCTCTACCGGGAAAATACTACCGTCTTTACGCATATGGGAAGTTTCAAAAAGCATACCGTGAGCATAAGCATAATCAATCTGCTTTTCGGTAAGCATTTTAGCCTGTGGGTTACGCAGGTCCTGTATTTTCATGGTCAACAGTTCTTTACGGCTATACCCATAAGCTTTTACAGCTGCATTGTTAGCTTCCAATATTTGTCCTGTTATTCTATCCATAAAAAGGATAATATCCCGGCTGTCTTCAGCAATTAGTTTGTACTTTTGCAGTGCATCTTCGGCTTCTTTGCGTGCGGTAATATCCATAATCATAGCCAGATAATATAAAAAGTTACCATCTGAATCCTTGATAATCGCAACTGAAATATGTGCCCAGAAAATACTGCCATTTTTGTGGAGATATCTTTTATCTGTTTCATAACGGTTTATATCCCCGTTTTTCAGGTGATTTAATTGGTCTATATCCTGATCTAAATCATCTGTATAAGTGATATCTCGTACTGTCAAACTATTAAGCTCTTTATCAGAGTACCCTAACATCCGGCAGAATTTATCATTTACCTGACGGTATTTTAAATCCGAATCATATATTGCAGCACCTATGGGTGACTGGTCAAAAGTTGAGCGGAATCTGGCTTCACTGACACGGAGCAATTCTTCAGCCTGTTTTCTTTTAGTAATATCCTGTATAGTCCCGAAAACCACATTCCGCTCAGGGTCAAACTCTGCTATAGAGTGTATATATAAGATAGCCCCATCGGAAGGACGCTTAATTTTGAACTCGATATCATACGGAATATTTTGGGTAATCAGGTTATTTAACGCCGTATCCAAAAAGGCACGGTATTCTGGGACAGGTATCATCTGAACAAAAGAAATGGTCACTGTATCTTCTGTCAAGCCATATATCGCTCTGGCTCCTTCAGATGGATTCACCAACCCGCTTGACAAATCAAACTCCCAATACCCGAACCCGGCTACCTGTTCGGCTTTTATCAAACGGCTATGGCTTTGTTCCAGTTCATAGGCAGCTATTTTACGGTTGCTGATATCGTGGGCCAGAGTCAACACCGCCGGTCGGCCCTGCAAATCAAATAAATGGAATGTTATTTCCACAGGGATAATATGTCCATCTTTATGCCTCAGATTTGACTCACGGGTTATCATATGCTGCGCATACAGGTCATCAGTAGTCTCTTTTAACAGGAGACCGGATGAAGCGTAAAAAAACAGATTTTTTGCAGATATTTTCAGCAGTTCTTCATGTTCATACCCCAGCATGGAAGATGCCATTTTATTCAGCTCAACAAATTCATCAGACCATTTGCGGCTTTCAATATAGCAGACAAAAACCGCATCGCTTATACTTTCAAAAAGAGCTTTATACTTACGCTGGTTTTCCTTGATAGCTTCTTCCGCTAAATGCTTTTGGGTGATATCCTGCAACGTACAATGTGTTTGTTTAAAATTTCCTTTAGCATCACGGGCTATTTTCCCGCTGAATGCCATCAGCACTACTGAACCATTTTTTCGGCTCATATAAAACTCAGTTGAGGCATTGCCGGTAGCTTTGAAAACGGGAAAACGCTGTCTAAAAAGCTCCACCTGGTCAGGCAGTAAAAAATCCCCGAACCAGTGCCCGATAACCTCGTCCCGTTGGTATCCCATATCATCAAGCCAGGCTTGATTTATCTCTATAAAACGGCCTTCGGAATCCAGTGATTGATAGCCAATTGGTGATTTTTGATAAAACTCCCGATAGCGTTCCTCGGTTTTGCGTAATTCTTCTTCGGCCAATTTCCGGTCTGTAATATCCCGAAAATTGCACTGGAGGATTTTCTCTTCACCCACCCGGTAAATATTACTGGTAAATTCAACCTCCTGCACTTTACCGTTTTTTGTCAGAAGCGGAAAATCATCATAGCGGATATAGTCTTTTCTTTGCAGATCGTCAAAAGCTTTGCGGCTGGAAGCTATATTTTGGAATACACTAATTTCCCAGATTCTTTTATCCAGAATTTCTTTCTGAGTGTATCCCAGCATATTTAACAAAAATGGGTTGATATCAGTTACTTTACCGGATAATACATCAACAATAAGAATACCGTCTTGGGCGGTTTCGAAAAGGCGGCGGTATCGCAGTTCGGAAGCTTCTAAGTCCAGCCTTTTGTCATTCATATATATTTATCCTGATATCCAGAGAGTTGAATAATCTTGATAATACACAATTATTTACAGTTATGTCAGCTTTTTATCCGAAACATTCAAATCTGCACACTATAACTTTACCCCGTAATATTGCTGTTGTCTATGAAAATTAGGTTTCCCCGTAATAACCGCCAGCATCAAATCTGCCTTATTTTATAGAAATTAAACCCTCAGCAAACCGCGAAATCCTCTGCTGCTATACCATGAAGTGGCGCTGTTATGAAAAACAAAAACATGCCCGTAACGATAATCAGCAAAAACAGCCCCGCCCAGTTTTCTGATATCAGGCGGCGTTTTTAGCCAGCTCTCGGTCTTGGTGTCAAAATTACCGTATTCCTGCAATTGGCGGTATTGCCCCTCTGTTAAAAGCTCAATACCCATGTCCTGTGCCGCATCCACAACGTTACCGCCGGGTGCTGCCCGTTTTTTGGCTGCCTCACCGTCATAACACATTTTGCGGCGTCCTTCGGGGCTTTCGGCTGAACAATCATAAAATATATATTCACCTGTTGCCTTATCATAGTCAATCACATCCGGTTCACCGCCGGATTTTTCCATTTCATTTAGTGACCACAGCTTTTCAGCATTTGCCGCCAGCCTTTTTTCTATCTCACCCCATTCAAAACCTTTATGGCGGTTCGTATTTTGTTCAAAACGGGTTTTCAGCACGTTAAAAACTTTGACACGCTGATCCGCCGATAATTCTTTTCCGATACCATTATTGTTATCCATACTTTTATATTACCCCTATTTCTGAGGCTTTTAAAAGTACATATTCAGCCAATGCAAAAACTTTTTTCGACTCATTCTAATGAACAGGTTTTATACGGCAGGCTCACAAATATTATACCTATAACAATTGCCCGCAAGTATATTTAATCATAATATTTATGCAGGTATAAAACGAAACTGATGCAAAGATTACATCTGGATATGTTGAAACCCGGAATGGTCTTAGGGCAAAACCTGTTCGATCAATGAGGCCGCCTGATTTATGGCAATGGCATGAAACTTTCCGAAGAATATATACAGGTCCTGCAGAGTTATGGAATGAAGGAAATACTGGTCCATAACTCTAACATGCTGGATATACCCGTCCAGTGTTTGTACTCACCTCTCATTGAAGCAACTTTATCAATAGAATTGCGTGAACTTTTTACTGAAATGCGGGGTGGGGCTGAAATCAGTGAAAAAATGATTGATAAGGGATTTGACCCCATATATTAAATGGCAGGCGAACTTTTCCCTGAACTCATTGGTGAACCAAATTTAAATCTGAAATTAAAAGCCAAAGTATACCAATTTGTATATCTCGTAAAAGTAGCCGGAATTTGCATGCTTCTGGGTAAACGGGCAGGATATGGCATATACGACCTGCCAGTCTTAGGAACTGCCGCTTTGCCGATGAATTTGGGATATATAAACCTGAGCGGAAATGAAATAAATATGATAGACCCGTTTTGTGAACCTCAATCTGTCAATATAAAAAATCATCCGCTTGAAACATGGAAAATACTCTTAAACTATAAATGCATTCACCCCGACACACTGAATGCTATTAAACACCACGAACGGTACGATGGCAACGGATACCCTGATAAGCTCTCAGGAGTACTTACCCCTCTATCATCCCAGATACTGGCTGTAGCAGACTCTTATGACGCTATGACATCACTCCGTCCGTACCGTCAGCCTCTAAGCCAAGAGGCAGCTGTAAAAGAACTTCTGGCCTGTAGGGGCAGTCAATTCAATCCAAAGGTGGTAGATGCTTTTGTAGAAGTACTTAACAATGTAAATAAACCCTCTGCGAAACCAATTTATCTTTAGCGATAAGGCACATTATGATAAATCAGAATACTATAAAACAAAAATATCTGTTATCACTGATGGAATCTGAGGGATGCCCCGGTTGCGGCCGCAAGTTCAACAGCCCGGTTTGCCCTTTTTGTGGTTTTCCCAACGCAATTACCCAGCCAATAAATCCGGTAAATAGCAGTCAACCTTTGCTTCTGCCTGAAGACAATTCCGTTTTACCCGTACTGCCGATTAAACCAGTATGCCAGTTTACCTCACCTAACCAGATTACTCGTATTGCCACGCAATCAGAAAATATTCCGAATGAACAACAGCACACTATGGGAAATACCTTTGATCCTGAAAGTATTCAGTCAGAGGCAATATTAAAACTTCAATATCAGATGGAATGCGAACTGCACTCATCACTTAATCAGGCACGGCATGAAGCCCAGCAGATTATCAGAAAGATGCTCAAAGCTGCCGAAAAGAGAAAGCCTGGCTGAAACATCTAAACTTCGAGCAACAATAAAAGCCAAAATAAAAGAAGAATCCCGAAATGTTGTTGAAAAAGCCAGTATTAAATCAGAGCATTTATTGAAGCAGGCACGCCGAAAAATATCCCGCAAAAGAGAGCTTGAAAGCGTCAAGTTTGTTTCCCGTTTGCGTGACCAATCCCGCCATAGTATTAACACTTTGACAGATGAAGTCCAACAGGAATTGGAAGCCACAGTGAAAATTGTAGTAGATGAAGCTTTGAAATGCTCTGAAAATAACGCTGCAAAAGCAATTTCAGATGCCCGCTTGGAAGCTGATATTATTCTCCAGAAAGCTATCAGCAGACTAAAAAACAGGCTGACAGCTTAATTTCAGAAGCTCTGCATCAAACAGAAGAAAAAAACATGCTCCTGCTGGCAACGTATCCCACAGACTGACTATCCTCAAAAACACAAAAACCACCGAACCTATTGAAACTGTGACGGTGATATCGGAAAAAACCAGCCCTACCCTGGCGGATAATTATCCGTCTGAAGCGGTCAATTTTTATAACCAGGGCAATGATAAAGCCTGTCAGGGAAATTTCGGAATAGCCATTAATTTTTATACCAAAGCCATATCTTATGCCACAGGCTTCAGTTTGGCTTACACTAACCGTGGCTTTGCCTATTTCGCCCTGAAAGAGTATTCAAAAGCTATCTCGGACTGTAACTATGCCATCAAGTTGAACCCAAATGACTCCAGAGTATATTTCAATCTGGGTCACTGTCTGTTGGCAAAAATAAAACGAATAAAGCTAAGGAAAATTTCAACAAATGCCTTAACCTTGCCAATGACCCCTCTCTTATAGAAGCCGCAAGTCAAAGCCTCAATACAAAACACATGCCAAATAACACATTACAGCTGAGTAAAGTATCTCAAATAAATTAATAATAAGATATCTTGGCCTCATATTGACTGTTTGTACATATAAGTGTACATTAATTCCTAATAGTCATTAAGGAGTACCCATTGAAAAGATCACACTGGGTTTTATGGATAGTATCGGGTATTATTTGTACAGTTCTTTCAGGCGTGATTTCTTCCATTAGCTCTGTTTTTATAGTTCTGGCAATATATTGTTTCGCAGGCGCAATGGGTTTGTTAAACTTTAAATCTAAGAATAAACCTTCTTAAATAAATTCATCTAACCCATCATGAATATCCAAAACAGGCAATTAATAATGTGCAGTACACACAAGACATCTGCCCATTATCTAGAACGATTAAATGCTTATCTGTAACTAAAACCATATTTAAAGAGTAAATAAACAAGATATTTAGCATTTTTTCACAACACTACTATTTGATACAAATGGAAAAGCCCTAAGATTAACATTAATCTTAGGGCTTCGCTGCATTTATTAATTTTCATTCAACACTTTCCCGAAGAGATTTTATGAAGGCTTTATGGTGGGCCATCTTGGTCTCGAACCAAGGACCTCAGTCTTATCAGCTCCAACGGCTAAAACCAGTAACTCTCCTGTTAGCCGCCTCCTTAATGTTTTAACCTCTTGGTTACTTCAATTATTACAGCTATTGCCTGGCATTCTTTTACAGAATGAGTACCATCACCATTCTTAAGGATATATTCTCCATTATGTTCAATGATTTTTGCTACTCTGAGTTCATCGTCAATAAGGCATAGGACAATATCTCCACGCTCAGGAACCATATCTCTATCCACAATTACAATGTCACCATTTTCAATCTTGGGTTCCATACATTTACCCTTAACTATATACGATTCTATATTATGGCGCGGAGCTTCACGTACACGTGTTCGATAAATGTATTCAACTGGTGCAAATCCCGTATCACCTGCATGCGCTCTAAATTCAGAATACACAGGGATACTCATTGGAGTAGCCAATCTTAATCGTTCAAGTATTTCTTCAGGACTTTCAAGCCGACGTTCTGGTACCTGAGCAGTATTATTACGTATTCCCATCGCTTCATAAAATTCATTAATATTTACGTCTAAGACACTTGCGAATTTTACTAGCTTCTCAGCACTGGGATTTGGCCTCCGGCCTTGCTCTAATTGACTAATATTAGTCCTAGGAACACCAATCTTATCAGCAAGTTGTTGCTGAGACCATCCCTTAGCGATCCTTAAGCTCCGTATCTTTTGAGGCAAATTATTCATAAATCACCTATCTTTACCAGATACTATTATACCTGATATTACGCAAAATAGAGAGATTAAGCAAGATAGTAAGCTCAATCAGGCGGTTCATTTTGTACCACTTGGTGCATTTGCTTCCTTTTCCGATTGACCCGTTTTGTGCCAAGTGGTACATTTGTACCTATGAATAACTTGCTAAAACTACTTACCAAAAAACAGTCCGAGTTAAAGCTAAGTGACAATAAATTCGTCGATTTCCTTAATAACCATAGCTCTGTTACCGTCTCTCGTCCTCTATGGTCACAAACAAGCATAGGTCGCCGTCCAATCGGCATCACATTGTTAAGGGCCACAGTACAAACGTTCCCTGATCTTGAAATCGCTGTCATCGATTATCTTAAGAAAGACAATACCAATGAGTAAGACAGCCTGCGGTAATTCCACCTTACAAAAATACGGACCGGAATACTATCGGGCAATAGGTCGTCTGGGTGGTAGACCTAAATACCAAAACAGCAAACAAGGGCGTACAGCCTCGTTAGTATCAAATGAAGGAGTTTGGCATGGAGAAGACAAATCCCTTAAAGGTCTTAAGAGGCTGTACGCAGAAAGGAGTACGAGGCAATGCCTCAACAAGTAACTTATCGTATCAGGAATGAACACACCGGTCAATGGTGGTCTGGGTCAGCTGATAGTCCGGCCGATGCCATGCGCAAAGCCGCCCTCGAATTCCCTGTAAAAAACCCTAAGTTCGGCTGGACGGCTGAGAACTGCTGGGTACGCCAATGGTGCTCTGGCGGCTACGGGTCATGGGTAACGCTGACTATGGCCGCTAAAAAAATGGAGATGGTGCAGGCATGAAGTTCAGATTTCTAATGTCCAATGCTTTCGCGTTCCTCGGCGGCGAGTATCTTCTCCTCGCAGTGTGGTCGTTTAGCGAGGGGTCATTAACGGGCATCGCCTTTTTGATTATGGCACTCCTATTTTTATATGTAACTCACGTGCTTAATAAGATAGAACAGGAGACTGACGAATGAAATCCTTTAACACTGATAAAAATGCCGAGAAGACTGACGATAAGAATGAACCTGCCGCCGGCGCAGCACACCAGAACCGGCAAGGGCGTAGAGAAGAGGTTTATAAATCCAATAAGAAAAAGGGTGACCTCACTCGCCAGTCAACCCACAAAATGCGCTCTCATACCGGTCAGCGGGATTATGTTGATAAGGTTGTCGATGGTTTTAACCGGATACAGGCAATTGGCGGTAAATCCAAAGAGAAGGAACTGCGATGAGCGCCAAAATGTTTATCTCTCTGCTAATACTCATAACCGTAATATTTTTGGTGTTATTGGTAGTGCTATGTGGAGTGATTTTATACATTAAGAGGAGTAAGCGCGGAAATGACTAGTGGAATGGTTATCTTAGCTGAAATACGTACCGAGACTGAACAAGGCCGTCCTGCCCCTACTCCGGGCTGGGAATGGACTGCCGGCGATACTCCCAAAACAGATCCTAGCCCGGGCACATGGTTTGTACGGCGTATGGAAGACTGCTTTGCTGTCTGTTTCCGTTCAAAGCTGATACCGGGGCTTAAGGGTAACTGGCCTGAATATCAGATTATCACCTGCCCGCCTACTGAGGCCGGAGAATATGTAGCCCGCGAAACCGCTCTTAAGCTGCGCAACGAATCTCACAGACAGGAGGCCGAACGCAATGGTCACAGCGACTAAATCTATTGAATTGTCCCAGCGGCGTTATCGCCAGGGGAATTATATGTACTGCCCGGTAAAGGCTGACCACAACTACAAATGTCCGGCATGCGGCTGCCTGGTACAGTGCGGGGAAGTAGGGTTTATGCGCTACCGGATTATACATGATCTGGTAACCGAGCCAATTGGTGACGTACTGCATGCCTGCTGTGTGGAGGTGGGGAAATGATCAAACAAGAAAATAATTGGGATTTCTGGAAAGACTTAGTATGCAAACCAGACGGTAGCTTAGATATAGAAGCAGTTAAGAATGAACTCGCCGATTATTCCTGGCTTATGGATGCATACAGCAAACTGATTTATCACTTCAGCGGAGGGGCTGCCAGCAAACCGGACACAGATCCTCAGTATGTCATCGATAAAGCTCAAGAAATCATGGACAAGGAAATGAAAATATGCGAACAAGAAGCAGTAGAAAAACATTTGGATGACATTTCCCAATTAGCAGCCTGGTCAAAAAAGTTACCCGAGGCCGAAGGCCTTTACTGGTGCTGCTATCGTCCAGAATATAAAGTTGTCTTATTTATCGTAAAAATTTCCGGCGATACTCAAAACTCTATGAGACTTTCGTTTATTGGTAATCGTGGAGATGTTCCGCTGTCATCATTCATTTCTCCCGATCCTGAGGGCTACTATTGGAAGCTAATCCCATCTCCTGCTTTACCAGAAGTAAAGGCAGCAAAATGAATCGCACTAAGATTGAATATCTAGACTACTGCTGGAACTTTGTTACCGGCTGTAATAACTGGAAGGATCCGAGAATTTGCGGCGGCGGCGGTTCAGAGTTTGAGTGCTGGGCTAAGGCTATGGCCAAACGCTTCGGCCGTAGTTTTGAACCCACTGTACATACTAATCGGCTGTATGAACCATTTACAGTAAAAACTCCGGGAGCCAGAATAGGCGTTTGTTTCACCGGAGACCTATTCGCAGATGATATCAACCCATTTGAAAAAAAATGGCTGCCGATTGATGATTCAGGTTTAGTCGAATGCTCATTACGTGATTCGGTATTTTCCATTGTCCGGGCTAATCCTGAACAGCAATTCTATTTCCTGACAAAATGCCCTTGGAATCTGAGCAAATGGGGTGTATTCCCGGACAATGCTTATGTGGGTATATCCATGACGGGCGGGAAATCATTTCCCGATTGCTTCGCCTTAATCAACTTTTTAAAGGTAGCCCAGGCAAAACATAAATGGATATCGTTTGAACCGCTGACGACCTATATTCCTTCGCTATTAACCCTCAGAGCCATTCAATCCGTTGACTATGTGGTCATCGGGGGATTCTCTCCCTCCCGCTTCCCTGTCCTGAATAAATAGTAATCGAGGTCCATTATGACAACAGCAACACGTAAATATACGATAGACGATATACTGGCCAAACTACAAGGCGTTAAAAAGAATGGCTCCGGTTGGATGGCCTGCTGCCCTGCCCATGCCGATAAAAACCCGTCTCTGTCCGTCAGTGAAAAGGATGGCAAAGTACTCCTGAAGTGTTTCGCAGGATGTAGTTATGAACAGATAGTAGCCGCTTTAGATATGCCACCAGATGAACAACCCCATGAGGTTAAAGCACCTTCGAAGCAATCCAAGAAAAATTCACCGCTGGGCAAGATAGTTATAGCGTACCCTTATGAGAAAAAAGACGGGTCTTTATGCTACGAGCATGTACGCTACCAACCAAAAACTTTCAGATTTAGACATCCGGACGGCAAGGGCGGATATATCAACAATATGGATGGGATAGACCATATTTTATACCGGCTGCCTGATCTGGTACGCGGGATAGCCGAAGGTAAATCAGTCTACATTGCTGAAGGTGAACGGGACGTTGATAACGTACGCGGCTTAAACTTGGTCGCAACGTGTAATGATTGTGGCGCCGGTAAATGGGAAGACAGGTACTCTGACGAATTAAAAGGTGCGCCCCAGGTAATCATAATCTCCGATAAAGACGAACCTGGACGTAAACATGCGTCCGAGGTTGCCCTATCTGTCCATAACAGAGGCGTACCGGTCAAGATTATCGAGATGCCGGGGGAATTCCAAAAGACCGAGGACGGCTATACCGGGGTTAAAGACTTTACTGACTGGCTGAATGCCGGCGGAACTGCCCCCCAGCTGGAAAAACTGGTAGCCGAGGCGCCGGTCTATGTACCGCCGCTAATTCAGGACTCGCTCCGTGAAATATCCGGAGAGCGGTATTGTGTGGAAAACGGCCGGGTCTGCCAAATAAAAGGCGGCAGAGACGGGTCTTTAACTCTCCCCCTGTGTAATTTTACAGCCAGGGTAACAGAGGAAATAACCAGGGACAACGGGGTAGAAGTATCCAAGTTTTTCCGGATACTTGGCCATGATTACGCCGGTAATAATCTGCCCGCTATTGAGGTATCAGCTTCTTCCTTCCCCGGGTTAAACTGGGTAGTATCTGAGTGGGGTATGAGGGCTATCATAGGCGCCGGCCAGAGCGTTAAAGACTGCCTGAGAGAGGCTATGCAGCTGCTCTCCCAAAATGCCCAAGCCCGCCATATCTACACTCATACCGGCTGGCGCCATATCAACGGGCAGGATATATTCCTCTCCCAGGGCGGGGCTATCGGCTGTGACGGTGTGGATGTAGACCTTGAACCCCAGCTCCAGCGCTACTTCCTGGGCACACCAGATCCAGAGAAGTTAAAAGAATCTATCAGGGCCAGCCTGAACTTTCTCTACATTGCCGACCTATCCGTTACCCTGCCGCTCTGGACAACGATGTATCTATCCCCGCTAGCCGAAGCTCTTGAACCGGCTTTTACCCTGTGGCTGGTAGCCGTATCCGGCAGTTATAAGTCAACACTGTCTGCCTTGGCACTCTGCCACTTCGGGGATTTTGATAATAACCATCTGCCGGCGTCTTGGCGGGATACCGGTAACCAGCTGGAAAAGTTGTTATTCACCGCCAAGGACCTGCCGTTGGTTATAGATGACTGGGCACCCGGTCAGGATAATAATAAAAAACGAGAGTTGGAAGCCAAGGCTGAACATATCATCCGTGCCCAGGGCAACCATCAGGGGCGCGGCCGGATGCGCTCAGATACAACCTCACGCCTGAGTTATTATCCCCGCGGCATGCTTGTTACATCCGGAGAGCATACACCCTCCGGCCATTCTCATACTGCCCGTATTATCAGTGTCCGGCTGGAAAAAGAAATGGTTGACCTGGGCTTAATGACCGAGGCTCAGACTAAGGACCGCCATCTATACCGCCAGGCCATGGCCAACTATATCGCCTGGCTACAACCGAACTGGCTTGAGCGCAAATGTGAACTCCGGCAGCAATTTACCCGGCTGCGGGCAGAGATTACCAATGAATTAAGCGACTGCAAAATACATTCCCGCCTGCCGGATGTAGTAGCCATCCTGTTGATTGCGCTGACTACTGCTTTAGAGTTTGCCAAATCTACCGGCGAGCTTAAGGCGGATGAATACGATTTATTCATGAATGAGGGCCGGCGGTATTTCATGGACATGGCCAAGGAGCAGGGCGAAATGGTTGAAGAGCAGCGCCCGGGCCAGAGGGCTATTGAGGCTATCCAGGCATCACTGCGTATCGGTACGGCAGTACTACGCAATAAAAACGATGCTGCCCTGACTGAACTCCCCTCAGGTAAAACTGCCATCGGCTGGCGAGACTACATGAACGGGCATACCCTGCTGGATCCGGCTGCCACTTACCAGGTAATAGTCCAGCACTGCGCTAAGTCCAACAATCCCTATACCATCAACGAGCTGGAAACATGGCGGGATTTAAACCGCATGGGATTTACCGAGGCCTCAAATGACGGCAGGCCTACGGTTATGGCCAGAGTTACAGCTATCCCGAAGTCATTCAGGGTAGTTAAGGTGAAAAATGAGGCTATCGGGTTGGCAGAAACAACATCCCTGCCGCTGGATGGTATGGAAAATGTGTAAATATTTTTTACCGGCGGGGGGTATATCAAAATTTTGGAAACATGGAAACAAACCACTTTTTCCAATCGTGGCTCACGTTGTTTCCAAGACCTGGAAACAAGCCCCAAATTTTGGAAACATTGGAAACAGACATAATGTTGGCTGGAAACATTTTGGTAACACGATTGAATTACGAATAAATAAACTACTTAACAATAATAAAATGGAAACATTTTGGATACAACGTAACTTAGCTTTGTCTTTAACTCATTGTTTCCGTGTTTCCAAGAAAATAGGAGTTGGCTGACATGAATATGGATAAAGAATCACAGAAAAAGTTATGGCTGAGAATTTGGAAGGAGACGTTTTTCATTTCTAAATTCATTAGCCTGCAATGTGTTTTTATTACTTTTATTATATTTTTCCCTGACATCGTTACTAAATTTACGGCGGCCGAATCAATCTTTAATCCCAAGCTGATATTTTTAACTGCATTAACCCCTCCTTGCTTATGGTATTGTTTCCTATTTTGGTATTTCTATTTCACCTTCAAATTACTACAGGGTATTAAGGGATAACGATATGAAAGTAGCGTTATATGCCAGGGTAAGCACTGTTGATAAGAACCAGAACCCGGAAGTCCAGATGGCCGAGCTCCGTGAATATTGCCGGCGGCAGGACTGGGAAATATCTGAAGAGTATATAGATCTGGCTTCTGCCAGTGACTTCGTCCACCGAAAGGCCTGGGCACGGTCCATGGAAGACGCTGCCAAGCGAAAGTATAAAGCCCTGGTGGTCTGGAAAATGGATCGGGCTTTCAGGGATATAGAGATGGCCTGGCGGACCGTAAAGATTTTACGGGGTTATGGTATCGATATGGTTTTTATGACCCAGCCGGAGCTCAATGTCGCCGGTCCGGCCGGAGACCTTATCTTTACCATCTATGCAGGGTTTGCCCAGTTTGAAAGAGACATCATCCGAGAGCGGTCAATGGCGGGGATGTTACATGCAAAAAAGTGCGGCACTAAGTCGGGTAATCCAATCGGCAAGCCCCGCATAGATATTGGCATCACAAAAGTTTGTAAAGCCTATCAGCTAGGCGGTAGGAAGTTTTCCGCAGCGGCCGAGATTATCAGCAAGTGGGTTGGTAAAAAAGTGACCCCGGGGTTTGTCCAGATCCGGCTGCAAAGAGAGTGCCAGGCTCAAGGTCTGACCATCCCCCAGCTGGTGGATATGGAGCTGGAAAAAGAAGAGGTAACGGCATGACAGAATTAATGCACACCATTAACTTGCAGATACCCGCAGGGGCTATTTTTACTGATGACCGGCGATATCGTTATGTTTTATGGAGAGTACATAACCCGAATTTACCAATGTTAGGGGTTGTCTGTCTAAACCCGAGTACAGCAAACGAAACGATGAATGATCCTACTGTGACCAGATTATCCGCCAGGGTTAATAAGTTTTACTCAGTATTTGGCGGTTTTATCATAGTCAATCTATTTGGTTTAGTTTCAGCTAATCCTCAGATTCTTTTAAATAATCCGGACGCTATAGGCGAGATGAATGACTACTTCATTATGAGGATGGTCAGCCTAACTAAGTGTCAACTATGCGGATGGGGTTCATTTAAGCCAGTTAAATACAGGGATGAAGCTGTCTATTCTATGCTTTCTAATCCGGTATGTCTCGGTATTAATAAAGATGGGCAACCTAAACATCCGCTATATATCAGTTATACCACTCCCATAGTGGAGTATCACCGGGGAGAGGTGACGGCATGACAGCCAAAGGATTTAAAATAGAGGCCTGTGGAATGGGTTTTAATAACTCCGGTTATCCGGGGGCTTTTACTCCTGTGGTTATAAGCATAATCAAGTCCCTCGTTAGCGGTAACACCCTACACCTGTTCTCCGGTACTAGCATGATTGGAAGTGTAAGAGTAGATATTGAGCATCCAAACGCTACGATACACTGTACTGTTGAGGAATTCATCGCACAGGATACACGAAACTGGGATTGGGTTGTACTTGACCCCCCTTATCAAATTACACGCACTGACGCAAAGCTAAATGGATATGGGATAAAGGGAGCGGTTTCATCTTGTGTACAAAAACGCAGGCCCTTGATTGGCTGGCTACGTCAGCACGCAGAAAATGTTATCTGGTTAGACCAATGTGCACCTATGATTAAAGGTTTCAAAAGAGAAAAAATATGGCTGTTGCTACCTGGTGGGTTTCATACAGTAAGGATACTAACGTGGCTAAGCCGTAACCAAAAGGAAATGCCATTGGATACTCAATACGTTATACCATCACAGTTATCTCAAGACCAGCAGACCATAAATAAGATACTAGGAGTGGAGTAATGACCAGAGAGATTAAATTCAGAGGTAAACGGGTTGATACAGGTGAATGGGTCTATGGTTTTTATAGGCAATGTACGATATACAAAAATTGCAATAAGTGCATAGACCATATAAATCATTTTATTGACAATAAATATGGAGTAAGTGAATTTGTTGATGAATCAACAGTAGGTCAGTATACAGGTCTCAAGGATAAGAATGGAACAGAGATATACGAAGGGGATATTGCAACCATTGCCAGAAAACCAGAGGAACAAATCAAAAAGATAAAAAACCTGTGGGTAATACAATACAGCGGATGGAAATTCAATGCTCAACCTAACAGAGAAACACTTAAACCACTTGGTTGTACATATGCTCAGGTATTAGAAGTTATCGGCAACATGCATGACAATCCAGAACTACTAAAGGAGATTAAATAAGATGTCTACACAAACACTTGAAAGCTGGAAACTGGAACTTATCAAAACAATCGTCAACGATAAAGATGTTGGCAAGGGGGAAAATGATGCCATTGTCGTAAGTGAAGTGGAGTGCGTCATCTATGGTGCGTATGATGATAATTATAAAGATGGTGACACTCCAGAAGAAGCATGGGAAGGTGAAAAAGACACCCTTCGTGCGGAAGGAGAAAATTAATGCAGTACGAACCAAGTAAAGAGCTGATAGAGCAGATAGCCGAAGAAGTTTATGAACTCAACAAATGCAATTTAGGATGGGAAGACGAAATTGATTTTGTTAAACATCACAAACTAAGTTTTCAAAACGCTAAGAATTACTGTAAACTACCAACTTTTAACAAGGCTCTTGAACTCTACGAGAACCAACCAAAGTGGCAGGATAAGCCAGATAAAGAGGGCTGGTGGTGGGTATTTTCCCTGTATGTTCGGGGAAACCCATTGATATTCCCTCTCTACCCGATACACATACTTTTTTGTGATGGAGAACTACATGCAGATACCTCATACCCTGAGAAGTTCCCAAGTATACCTGATTATATTAAAACTCTATCAAATCCTATGTGGCTCTACATACCAGAACCTCATATTACAAACCCCACCCCTGACGGAGGTAATTTGTGAAAGCTGAAAATGGGCAGATCCGGAGGAGTTTACAAAAGAGCTCCTTTGTAAACCCCTCAGAGGTTGATAGTGTGAGGCTGGGTATTAATTACATACCCTTGGTAAAACTATTTGAAAAATTCTCCCAGAGAATAGAAAGCCCATTACAAGCAAGGGCATAGAGACTAATAATGAAATTTCTGAGACATGAAGTAGAGCCAAAATTGATAAAAGATATGCTATACAAGAACCTAGATCATCTTTATTCTTCATTTTTAAACCTCCTTATTTCATTTGTATATATTTTACCATGAGAATACCGAAAATCTTGCGCTAGAATTGAAAAAACTCAGTTGAGAGGGCGAAATGGTTACTGAGACGAAAGGAATATACGAGTACAGCCTTGCCACAGATGCAATGACCTTGGGCCAGCTGGGTAAAGAACTGGATTTGTGCAGCCAGGAACTGGGCGGATGTGAACACTGCTCACAGCAGTCCATCTGTCTGGCATTATGGCTACATCTGGCAGAAACAGTAAAAGATGATTGCGCATTAACAGCTCGCCAGTACACGAAATATTCTTTGAGGTTTAGATCTATAAAAGCTCGGCGTCAAATACTAATGGCTTTTTTCAGCGCCTGAGAGAAGTATATAGCCCCCAGACTGTACCTGCGCTTACAGGGTATAGAACCAGCCACTTGAGCAATCCAGCTGTGCCTTCAAGGAAGGAATAATTCCAGAATAACAGCCTCGGTATAGCATAGGTCAGAAGCCCGATTGTTCCCCCTACAATATTCACTATAGTCACAAACAAATTCCCTATAACGTTATCTGAATATTGCATGACCGAAAATCCCAGCAAGGCATTCATAAATAACTGTTCAGGATCTCCGAACCACACTCCTTCATACGTTAAGCACATAAATTGGCCAACGATGTAGATAAACACCATCCAGACTAACCATTGTTGTCTCATTAGTAACTCGCCATCTTCCTGTTCACTTGTTCGCCAGCGATTATGACACCGACTGGGAATAATATCCACCAGGATACTCCGATAGTTGCACAGAAAAATACCGTCCAACACAAGCCACCGGCTGCGATCGGCAATAATTTATGTGTAAACCCGGATACTATCATAGTAATGGCAGCAGCCCCCAAGTAGACAAAAGCGAACCAGAAAAATTCAGACGGAAAGCCTAAGTCTTCAAGAAAATCGCTAATCTTTTGCCCGCCGGGTAAGTTTTCAGGATGGAAGTTACCATACCATCCGGAGGGCATTTCCCCTACATCATCATCTGTAACGATTTCCACGGCTTCATCGTCATCGCTGGTAACAAATGCTGATTGGTTACAGGCCGTATAGCCAATAACCGCTACAGATACATCTGCGTCTGTGGTTGTTGTTCTGAAGGAAGGTGTAGCATCATTGCCGTTACCAGATAAATCCGTGAAAGTAGTGGCGTATTCCCACGCCCATGAGCCTTTTAATACCCCGCCCACCGTTAATTTGGCATAGTAGAGATATGGCATCGAGCCATTCGCGCCGATAATCCAGGCGTTAGCATTGTCAGTAATGCTCCCCGCAAAAGCAGCTGAATCAGCTAACACGCCATCTACGTATAAATAAGAATTCCCAGCAGTTAAAGTAACTTTAATAGTATGTTCGCCAGTCAATTGGCTATAGCTACATATAATAGGATTTGTATATATCTTGAACCCAAAGTCCTCACCGCTGACATTAGTCCAAGACGAGCCACCATTGGTACTATATACACGATTACCATCTGCAAATGTAGGTGACGTGTCATCTTTATACCATCGTATATTATTGCTAGAATCCCCATTATCAACATACAGTACTAATGCATACTTTTCTCCATTGGTTAATACTGCAGGAGCATTAAAATCATAATGGCGAAATTCCAACGAACTGGTCCATGTAGAAGTAACAAACGTAGTAACTGCGAGTGGGGAACCAATCGGGAAACCCGCTGAGGTAGCATACAATGCGATGTAAGAATTTCCTGTGGGATTACCATACTTAGCTCCATATAAATCAACGCCACTCACATAGTTTGTGCTGGTTGCAGTAAACGTTTGTCCTTCCCAATTATTTGTTAGCACTGTCTCGATTACACCGGTACCAGATGTATATTGATAAGTAATTGAGGACGAACCGAATACTGATAATCCCGAAGCATCATTAAGGACACCAAATACCTGGCTCTTATTCCATATATTTCCACTCTCAAAATAGCCAGATAACTCAATCTCAAAATTATTCCCCAGTTCCAGACTGGCAGCATCAGCCACGGTCATGCCGGCCATGCCCGGGAAATATGCCAATTTACCGCCCATAGCAGTTTCACCGCCGGTGTAAAGGCTGTAATTTAAAACCGAGTTCTGGGCTATCTGCTCAATCCACATAATCCACGGGTCAGATCCTTGCCCTGGCATAAAGGGGATGTCCTGCCCGGATGAATTTTGTAAGGCAAGGTTGGTAAATCCAGAATCTATATAGTACCCATCAATCAGGCTATCAGTTGACCAGGTAAAAGGCGCGGATACATGGGTAGCCGTATAACTGGCATTGGTGGCCCTGATATCAGCCTGATATATAGCATCTGCTATAGTAGATGCCAATATCGTACCCGGGCCAATGATAGTAGCTAGGATAAACATGCCCACGACTATAATTAACTTCTTCATTATGCATTCCTGCCCATCAGAATATGCCCGGTATAAGCAGCATACCCAACAACGATAATGGCCAGCAGAACCCCGTTAAAGAGGCCCATGTCAGTACCGCCGGCTAATATGTATGAACCGGCAATCATAGCGCCTTGGTTGTCACCATGCTTGGCCAGACCCCAGATAAAGCACACTATTACCAGAATAATGCAAAATAAGCTGGTAAGAGCCTGCCAGCTGATAGAGTTGTTAAATACATTTTCTAAGCCCAGCAAAACATCCCCTACCATGGTGCCATCCCACTGGTGGATCCATTCATCCAGCTTATTCATCGTCCATATTCTTCTTGTAAGGTCTAACCCTTGGCTTTGAGTTGAAAATATCTTAGGACACATCGTCTGCAGTCCAGGAATAGTACCTTTGCCGTAAGCGGACCCATATTCATTAAAGATTGTGCCCTGATCAGTCTCGGTCAGTAGTTTGATTCCCCAATTTATTTCTAGAGTACGGCATACTTCTATAATCCAGTTTCCCATCAGTGTTTGATTTTCTGATTTGGTATCCAGCTGGCTGTAATCAGATGCAGTAAGAGTGTAATTGACTTCGGGCGGAGTTTCCCAGTACTGAGGATTACCTACCATTTTGAGTACCAGAGCAGTTTCCCATTCCGGGGCATCAGCAGCCGTAAAGTAAAATGCAGAATAGCCCATGTCGTAACCGGCATTGTTGTAAGCGTAAGGCTCAATTGCTCCCAGCTGAGTAACTCCGTCCGTATCCATCAGACGAAAGTGAAAGAGTTTATTGGCTGGTGTAGTCGGCTGGCCGGATGAGTATGCAATAGTATATTTAAATGCTATCAAGCTATCCCCTGTCTCAATTATGTTATGGACAGCTTGCGCATCATCAATTGTAAATGTGGTTGGAGTAGCTGGGTCAACAGCCAACACCGGGCTAACTGTTGAGGCAACGGAAGTTACTGCAATTAAGATTGCAAGTGCTGCTGACCTAAAGACTTTCTTATATCTGATGCACATTCCTTTATCACCACATAGGCTAATGGGTCACGAGGGAGGCATCGACCACGCCTCCAATTTATTAAAGTATTTCTGTGCACTCCAGCAGGCTTTGCCAAAGCACTGGTGCTTCTCTTCCAGTGAGCAAGGATGAGTTCAATATCATCTTTAAAACAATCTATCTCCATCATTGCTGCACCGACCGATGTCAGTCGTATTGGTTTTACCCGTTCCTGTGTTATATCCATGTTCTCAGTCTATCAACCTCCCGAGGGAAGTAAAGGCATTTTGGTCTCTATATAAATTATTTATATATCCTCAGCGATTTCGCACAACATGTTGTGCGATTTGCTTTTTATTTGGGTTTATTATGCCCCCAGAAGCCAAAATCTGACTGAAAGGAGGTGGAAAATTTGAAAGTTGTTGGCGCAATCGTAGCTATTTTCGGTGTGATCCTCCTTTTTAACTTTATGCCGAATCTCACAGACAGTACCCACGAGCTTCAGACGGATGCCGCCACGCAGAGTTTTGCAGCTGTAACCACCGGAGCAGGGGAAACTGCGGCAGATGTGGTACTTACCATTGACCCCTATAAGGATAGAACTACATCTGTAACCAGCATTACTTCTGATAATGTGCTGGATGTTGACCCGCTGGTCGCCGCTACTTATACCACTGCAACCAATACTCTGCATGTTACCGGCCTTGTTGCGAGCCAGTCGCGCACGCTTACCGTCAATTACGAAATTGATGCCCTGACTGACTTCACTATGATGGATACGATCGTCAGTTGGACACCTGTAGCTCTGGTGATAGCCGCTCTGGCTGTTGTCGGCGGAGTCATCCTGGCTATGATTCCCCGCAGAGCCTGATTTAACCATGGTTACTCATATTTCTACTGACAACAAAAATACACAAAGAAAGGGGGTGAAATTAAAGTGAGTAGATTTATCAATATTTTCGGCGCCATATTTGGTGTGATAGCCCTGGCTGCTTTCTTCCCTGAATTGACTACAGCTCTTCAGACCCTCCTGACTGATGCCAATATCGGCGATTACACCATGTTCGAAACTGTTCTGGGCTGGACTCCTGTCCTGCTCTGGGGCGGCGGCCTCGGGGTTGTTATCTTCCTTATCGTCAAGGAAGTTAAAGCCTCTCGCGGTTCCGCTCACAGTTCCGGCCGCAGACTGCGCTAACTCACTTTAAGCACCTATGTTTATGTTTGGGCAGAAAAAACGAGAGCACGGAATACTTCTTCTAACAGAAGACAGCAGGTGTTTGCCTTTACTCCTGCCCGTAGACGTAGTGTGCGTCCGTGATGATAAGACGATGCAGGGATGGGTGCTTCTTTCCGATTGCTGCTTCCCTCAAAGGAAATCTCAGATACCTTTTGAGCTGGTATGTGAACGTGATGTAGTACCTATCCCTGTATCCGGCGACACTGCACAAATTCAGAAAGACGGGAAGGAAATAGTAAACCAGATAGGACGGGAACGGCGTAAACAGGCTCACTATATGCTTGACCCGGAAGTAAAAAAGGATCGTACAGCCGATATTGTTCAGACCCTGATTTATGGAGGGGGAGCCACACTCGTTTTGATGATGATTATCGGCTTATTCTCGTCAGGGAGGCTACAATGGCCATTTTAAACCCAAAAGCCAGAACCAACGGTCTTTATACCCGTGCCCTGGTTATCGACAGTAGGACAGGCTGGGATGTAGAAGCAATTGAATCTTCGGTTATAGATCAGAAATGGAAGAGATATCTCTATCATGACCAGTGGCTACCGGTAGTTATACGTAACTATTCAGCCGAAGGAGAACCTATATATACAGCCCCGGTCTTACCTAAAGGCATGTCAACACCGCCTGAAAAACTCTACAGGGCACTTACTGTGTGGCCTTCAGCAGTTAAGCGATTCGTATCAACTTTCGGTGATATCTGGAGCACGCTCAAAAAAGGCGCGCTAATAGGTTTTCTTGTGGCAATCGGGGTGGCATTAATGCTGGTTTGGGGTTCAATGACAGGGGGATAAGATGAGAAATAACGGAAAAGAATCCAAAAATGATATAGCTACAATGCCCACAGAAGCGGCTGCTATTACCGAAAATATACCTCCCGAAGGCATCATTGACAGTACGCCGCCTCCCCCGGGCGGCCTTACCAGAGAAAAACTCGAAGGCATGATGACTGTCTCTCAAATGCCTTCCATTGTGCGCGAATTACTGCACTCCGGAGATGACGTTGAACAGCTCTGGATGCGTACCCAAATAACAAACAACAAAAACAAAGCAGCTGAGAAAAAGCTTGATGCCGCCCTTAACTACTACGATTTGTGCGTAGAGTTTGACGACAAAGCAGGGCAAGCGTATGTCCGCCGCAAGCTTTCAGGCTGGGCATCTATTGACGGCGCTGCCCGTGAACAAGCCGTAGCAGCAGTTATCGGGGAACGATTCAAAACTCCTAAGCCTGGACAAAATGGTGCCAATCCACCCCCGCAAGTAAAGCTATAGGAAGGATTACTGCATAGATGGTTGCTATATGGGGATTTATAGGGCCGGAAGGTGCCGGCAAAACTACTGCCATGACTTGGTTTATGGAATACCATATGGCGCTCGGTGGCACTTGCCGGTCTTTCCCTGGCTATGAACTGTATTCACCACATGGCGCATTGGTACAGGATATAGATATAAAAGAGCTTATCAGAATGTCCGGAGAGCTCAAGAACGTAGTTGTCGGGATTGATGAGATACAGCAGTTTAACGATTCGTCCCGGCACATGACCACTATCAACCAGCTGACAGGTTATGTGGGCATGCAGCGACGTAAGCTTTCCCTGGGCATTTTTTATACATTGCAGAACTGGATGTGGCTTTATGACCGCATGAGATGGCTTACTCACCTCTTAACCGTATGCTCGGATCTGCATTTTTCACCATGGGGTAAGGAAAACCATATCAGGCAAGGCGAATATATGTCGATTATTACCTATGACTGCAAAGGATTCCTCACTGGCCAGCCTTGGTCACCGCTGACCTCTATGGTACTGCGACCGCGTGAACTGTGGCCATATTACCGCTCATACAATGTTATCGATATATTCGAAGGGCAGGAACGCATCCAGATTAAAAAACGGCTGACTGTATATGACTTGAATAAATCTGAACCGACATTTGAACAAATAAGAGATGCTTCTGAGGATACTCCCCCGGTTGGATTGAAAGCTCCGCGTATGACTGAAAGCGAAGTGGAGTTATACCAACGTCTATCAGACCAAGGAGTTCCCATGAGTGATATCCGGGAAATTCGTAAAATGAAGCAAGGAGTTTAAACATGACGCCTGAAACTGCCCAAATTATTGCTGATGCTATTGAAGCGTTGGGAACGGCACTTGGAGGATCACTTGGCAGTTCTATGAGTGAAACTTTGAGCACCGCTATCAATACAGGGTTTTTATCCCTGGGTGGGATTATCGTCAATTTCTTGATTATGGTGGCCATGGTTGCAGCTGCATTTATAAGGCATGACGCATGGCTTTATATTTTAGCCGGGCTCTCAGTAACACTTTATGCCTGGGCACAGTTGGATACAGGTATTGCGGGCAATGCCATGCTGATGAATTCGCCTTTAATTATGCTGGGGTTGTATTTGATTGCTACCGCTGGAGTTTATGCTTTTCAGGGTATGCAATCCAGACAGCAGAAATGAGGTTAGATTATGGCTATATTAGGATCTCCTTCACAGGGTAATTCAGGGAATATATTACGGAATGGACCGCCTCGACAACCAAATAACCAGGTAGCCATTAATGCCGCATTACAACAAACGAATAACGTCGTGAGATCACCTAATGGTGAAATCAGCGTTACGGTAAACAATGGTATTTTTACGCTGACTGATAAGGACGGTAGCATTTATAACCTTACAGTTAAGGGTATCCCAGGCGATACAATCCAATATGTGACTAATTACCTACGCGACCAAGGATTAAATAAAGATACTGTGGACGTTGCGGCAAATAAGTACGCTGCAATTATAGATAAAACAAAAGACACCGAAAGTGTTTCAAACAAATCTGACAGCTCTTCTAATTTCAGATCTAGCGGCAGAGCTATAACCATAGAGAGTGAAGAGGCTGGTCATCAACCGAATTACACAGCTATTACTGTCGAGAGTGAAGCAGCTGGCAGCAATAAGAGGTACACCTCTATAACAGAAGAGAGTCTGGCTGCCGGCAGCAGCAAGGGAGTAGTGGAACAAGAACCTCAAATAGGCGATAAACAATACACTTACATAACAGAAGAAAGTATAGCAGCTGGGAGCGGGAAGAGGTTCATCGGTGAACCGGTAAATGATTCTGATGCCGGCACCGATAACAGCGCTGATACCACCGGTACCGATAACAATGTTTCGGTGACTGTAGATAATTCTACCGCTTGGACGTTTACTACCCCCAATGGCACAGTCTACACCGTGCCTATGGCGGGCTTAGCCTGGTCAGATCCCGCCAAAATGCACGAATATATAACAAACTACCTCGCCAGCATCGGAGCACCCGCAAATGTCATCATGGAAGCCGTCAGCCGTATGCCGGATGTAATGGGGAATAATGGATTAAGAGAACCCCGGACAGATGAATTTGGTAATCCGATAGACAATACTGAAGAGATTAAAAATATCATTGCAGGCAACGACCAATCTTTAGCTTATATAACTGCTTTAAAGGCGTTCTTAGATGCTAAAGAGTTTTCAAGTTTATCCCCTGAAGACCAGTTTAAAAAGGCGATTGAATACGGGCTGATACCAGTTGATTCGGTCTATGTGCCGCCGGATGCAGGGTATAACGTAGGTCAAAATGCACCTCCCGGCATGCCTGACGATGTGGCGGTCAGCCTTGGCTTATTGCCCTCAAACGAGCAGATTCCTTTTAACGTCCCCAATTTCAATTGGGCGTACCTACCCAAAGCAGATGCAGATCAGTATTTTGCTGAGCTTAAAAAGATTGTTGGCTATGATATTACTTCAGCTAACCTCAAACAGTCTATGCGTGAAGCACAGAAAACGATTACACTCCAAAATCTTAGAAATAGTTCTGAAGCTATTGCCTTAAAACCATTTATGCGTGGAGAAGGAGAGACCCAGACTTTTGATATTTTTGCAGCCTATAAAGCTGGTATCCCTGATAATGTGATTGAAAGGGCCGTTGGTTTGTCGAAGGCCGATTCTGTGGATATCAAATACTTGCTCAAGTATGTTGACGATACTGGAAATGTGGATATCCAGCAAGCTGTGTCTGACGGCTGGGGAAAAGGCATCCTGCAGAAGTGGTTTGGGCTTTCAGATACCGATTTCAAAAATGCCGAGTTCGTATCTGATTATGAAGATGCCAATTTAATGGAAAAAATTGGCATGGCCTTTAAAAAAGACCCGGGCGAATTTTTGAAGAATGTAGGTCTTTCCATGATACCCATAGTTGGAACTGCCACAATGTGGGAAGACAAGGGTAAAAAAGGATTTGATGCTGAAGATTTTACTTCCGGATGGAATTTACTAAGCATAGGGCTTGATATTGCGATATTTATTCCCTTTATAGGTGGAGTTTCAGCTTTAGCTAAGACTGGCATCGGTGCTGGCCGAGCTATTGCCAAAGAAACGCTCATGACTACACGCGGACTTATTGTGGCGCCAATTACAACTGCTCTGCATCCTATAGCCACTACCAAAGCTATTTTTGCCCCTTTAGGAGTACTTCTGAGTAAGGTAAAAATGCCGAATGCTACATTTTGGCGTGGTTCAGGCAGCCAAACTATGGATATAGCTAAGGTACTGGCCAATCCTGCCTCAGTAGAAACAACTAAAGCTATGGACGAAGCTATTATGCTTCGGAATGGAGGTAAAGCCTCCGGATCTGTTCCTATTCTGGTAGATGGTACAGAGATAGGAACGATTAAATGGTCAGATGCCGGATTTCAAACGGTACTAAAAAACTCTGTGGGACATTCAACTCCATTCGGAGAGCCATTTACTAAAGGTGTTATGGCCAAAGATGAGGGCTTATTCCTCTCTCCCAATATGAACCTTGGGCTGACTTCCAGAACGGCTACAGGCGCAACGCCCGGTTATGTCTTCAATAATAAGACTCTGGTTGGGCAAATAGGTGAAAACGGCAGAATGGTTGATAGCCATAATAATATTATTGGCCAGATTGCCGATAACTCCAAAGCCATATCTATAAACAATACCAAACTCGGGACAGTCTCTATAGAAAACAACAAAGCTTATCTGGTACGGCCTGATGGTACCCGGTATGAAGTTAAAATTCAGCCTGGCGGCGCTATTGTAGCCGGAGATAGGTTGCTGGGTGAGTTTTACTTTCACCAGCCGGTATATAAAAACGGTAAGAAGATAGGCACGATAGACGGCAGCGGGAAAATAGTTGACCTTAATGGGAATATAATAGGTAAAGCCACTCCAAATGTTGTAGGCTTCCTGCCTCCCGGTACTAAAGTCTATGGCGAGGGCAAGGTAGTAGTTGGACAGATAAAAGAAACACCTACCTTTGCCATATTCTATAATTCAGGATTATCACGCCTGCCAAATGCAATTTCAGATGCCCGGACTATGGATGAAATGGCATCCAAGGCGTGGAGTTACGTTAAAAGTAATCAATCTACAGGAGAAATATTCCCGGTATTCAAGCAATATGCCAAGTACATAGAAGACGAAGCCTTAATGACTCCTGGCAGCCGTGCTATACCTGTACTGGATGATAAGGGTAAACCGGTAGTATTGAATACTGTTGGCCCGGACGGCAAGAAAATCAACGTCCCCCTGCTGCAAATGGTTACGCCAGACTGGTTTGAAAAGAGCTTGGAGATTACCAGAGCACTGGCCGGCAAAGCGGATATGCTGAAACCTCGTCCGCTCTCCCAGGTAATAGGCAAGGTGGAATCACTCCCTGGGGGAATGGATGAGGATTTTATAGCATATATGCGACAGCATCCTGATAATGTGCTGTATGGCAGTACTGCTGAATATACGTTTACCGGGGGTAGAAAACCCGGAGATTTGGACATACAGTCTCCTACCCCGGAGAAAACGGCTAATGATATTGCCAACATAGCCCGCCGTTATACTGCAAATGCAGTAAAAGTAAGTAAAGTGGCTACCCACTATACCGTATCCCAGCTTAAAGATGGCTTATGGAAAAACATCGCCGATATATCTGAATTAGGCTGGAAGAAAACTGATGCCGGATTTAAAAAGCTGAATGCCCCCATCAATACAGTAAAGGTTGAGGGTATCACTATGGAAGCCCCGAGCACTCAGCTTTACAGCCTGTTAAACCGAACTTTGGCAAACTTTGAAAAACAGGATCGTTTTACCGCCATGGTAAGTAAACTGGGCGGAGAGCTTGATCTTGGTATTGGTGCCAAAGCCCCTTCTCTGGCAGATCTGTATAAGCTAAAGGCTCGTGGTATCTACAATACAGTACGGGATATCTTTATCCCTAACCTGCAGAAAAAAATCAATTATGAAGCCTTAGCCAAGTCCAACCCGGAGCTTACTGTCAAGATTGAGAAGGTCTTTACTGCTGACGCGGATACTCAAAAAGCTTTACTGGCTGAGATACGGGAGAAATCTCCTAAACTGGCTGATAAACTGGAAGATCTGCTTTCTGAACGGAATATGTCTAACGCAGCCCGTTTAGAAGCTGCCCGGCAAATAGCACCTGATTTAATACCTGAGGTAAGGGAGTTACTGCGTTCCGAACAGCGGTCTATGTCTGCTGCCCGTATAGCTGCCATGACAGCCGGACGGGATGGGCGAGCCAGTGCTCTTGTCATAGCTGGTAGGCTTGCTAAAGTGGCTGCGATGGAGAAAGTCCGTCTTGAAGAAGAAATAAACCGCCGTGCTAAGCTGATAGAAAAAGAGCTGCGCAAGTTACCGGTACGTATGCCTGGTTTTGGTAATATGAGCAAAACGAGAATCACCGCTAAAACACTGGAAAGGAAACTGCGCACAGGCGGAGGCGATTATGTTAGCCTGCGCAGCCGAATACCTCCATCCAGAGGGGAAAGGGTGCCACCACCGAGGGTTCCTACCACTAATCCACCAGATAATTCCTTGCCTAGAGCTGAACCATCTCGTATTAAACCGCCAGATTTTAACTACAAAGGCGGCAAAGAGCACACGGATAGCCAGAAAGACAGTGATACCCGTAAACCAAGACTAAAAAGTGGCGATGTGGCATGGAAACAGGGGGAACTGGGCACCGGTGATGATAAACGCCCAGTCTGGATAATAAAACGTGCCAATGGCACTCATGAATATGTTTTCCGTCCGCCGGAAGGGGCTACCCGGTTGGAAGGTACTCCTGAGGAAACATTCTTTACGCGGGGGAAAAAACCGCCTACCAATCTTACTCAAAAAATGGGTGTTACTACAGCTAAGATAAATTTGAAGGATAATCCTGAAATTAAGTTTGTCCAGACTAAGGCGCCTAAGTTTAAGCCATATATCCCGAAGAGTGTCCGGCGGTCTATAGGCATGTGACAAAGTGTCACAAATATTCCCGGATATAAGAAAAGGCCGAGTGCTTTACTCGGCCTTTTATACTTCCTCATTTTTTATTACCAAACATGCCCTTCCTTAAGGGCAGAATCATCTGGGATTTTAAGAATCTGGCTTATATCATGCTGGGCTACCTCATATCCATTATGAAATGTCGCAGATAATTCATCCAGCTCCGACATGGTTGTGTCCGCCCTTATTTCGCCCTTAGCAATATCATCGTAAAACTGGTCGATATAATCTTTAGTGGCATTGGCAGATAACCAACCTTGAGGGTTTTGGTTAAATCCCTTTTTAAGTGTCTGTAATATTCCTTTCTCATGCAATAAAAATGAAATATATTCGGGACGAACAGGGTCATTGGCTTGGTACGGGCATTGGTTTTCTTTTTCTATTCGAGTAACCATATTCTTTACTCCTAAACATATTATACTTTATTTAACTTAGTTTACACATTTACACACTAGTTGTCAACTATTTTTATTATTGTATAAATACGTCAATATTGGTAATATATTGATATATGAAAACGTTGAAAGAACTAAGACTAGACAGACTGATAACTCAAACTGAACTGGCTAAATTAGCTAACCTAAGTCGAGCGTATATTAGTCAAATAGAAAAAGGACAGCAAAAACCCTCCGAATTAACAATTCGTAAGATTTCTAAGGCGCTCGAAATCAATCCAGAGGAAATTGAATTCTAATGAAGTTCGAGTGGGATACCCGAACCAGAACTTGGATTGGATACTTCTTTATCGTATTGGCGCTTGGAATCCCTACTTTTGGACCCGGTTGGAATGATGATTCATGGTTGGCTGTGCTAATCCTAGCCTCACCAGGTATTGCATTAGTTGCTTATAACCTTATTAAATACGGCCAGCTTCGTGATTATTACTGGCTATGGTGTATGGAAACAGACGAATTCTTCGGCCCGTTCAATAACGATATTGAAATGAAACGTTTCCAGCCACCACATTATCTGCCTGGCGGGTGGCAAATCTTCTGGATACCGGCCAAAGACCCTCTCCAAGCTACCAAAATCATCCGCAAGTGGGTTAAAGATGCAGAGAAAGTTCTGCGTAAAGACCCCGAATATAAAGACAGAATGCCAAAATAATAGCACTTAGCGTTACGAGCGACTAAGTGCTAAGTGAAATAGTTATAACTTATTTTCTATTTTTTATTCTGGTGTGGTTTGTCAGGAGCTTGGGTTAAAACTGAACCTGCAAGCCTTTTTGCATCTGCTGAAGCGCTTGGATCACTGAGGATCTTAGCAGCTAACGTTGCTAATGCGGATGATGTTTTTTCATTTTTAGCCATAGATACCTCCTTTCTTTATATTTTACCTCTCAATTTAATTATACTCAGTAGTGCAAATTATTTTGAAGTCAGTCTAGTATAAGACAAACCATAAAGACATAATTCATGGGTAATAGGCAATAGAATCTGTACAGATGAATTCAGTGCTTGTATAATCTGAACAATAATTTATTGGAAGGCAACTATGGCTATCAAACCACAGCCTATTCAATTAGATATAACTTATAGTGGACCCGCAGTATCTGATGGGCAAATGGATGTTCGGGAATTAGCTGTAAGTATGCTAGGTGTTGGTTCCCTATTTGATTCTGCAAATCAAGTATTGAATGGTTCTGCCTCTAAAATAAATGTTAATGTCAAAGCGACTGCTCCCGGTTCTTTCCATATACTCTATGAAATTATTGGGCCTATTACTTCTAGTTTACCTATGGGCGATATAATATCAAGTGCAGAAGCATTAAAAAACTTACTTTTTGGTTCCGGTACAGGTATTCTTGGTCTTTTTGCTTTAATTAAGTGGCTAAATAATCGAAAACCCAAGATCGAAAAGATTAACGATGGCCTTTATCGGCTAACAATAGATAATCAGAGTTATGAAGTCCCCTTAGAATTATTAAACTTATATCAAAATGCTTTAGTACGCAGAGCTATGTCTGATGTGACAAGACCTGTTCGAGAGCAGGGTATTGATCGGATAGATATACGCACAAATCAAGAACTACTTCAATCAGCGACTAAAGAAGATATCAATGCGTTTGAAATACCAGAACTACTGGATGATCCAATATTGAAAGAAACACGAAAGATTAACTTCTCAATCATTAGTTTGGCATTCAAAGAAAATAATAAATGGCGTCTCAGTGATGGAGATGCAATATTTAATGTAACAATGAATGATGCGAATTTCCTCAGTAAAGTCGACAATAATTTAATCTCCTTCTCAAAAGGAGATATTCTCTATTGCGAATTACTTACTACCCAATGGCAAGTACAAAATGGTGTGAAAACAGAATACGAAGTAATTAAAGTATTAAAACATACACCGGCAAGACAGCTACCACTGCTAGATATTAATTAAGGCCGGCATTCCCATCCGGCCTTTTTTATAGATATTTTTACAGCTTTAGATTATCAACCGGACTTACTTGCCTGTGAACTCGTAGCATATCTTCAGTTCCAAGAGTGCTAGTATAACGCCTGGTCATGGCGAGCGTAGTATGCCCCAGCATTATTTGCAAAGTGAACTCATCTCCCCCATTACGTAGATAATTAATAGCAGCTGTATGACGAAACGTATGCGGTCCCGGTTTAGCATCGATGATATTAGCTCTATAGCAGAGCTTTTTAATTGCTTCCTGAACACCCCGTATAGTTAAAGGTCGGTGCTCTTCTGTCAACCAAAGCCCAGGATAATTATCATTCCGGCTGAGTAAATATTTTAGTAAGGCCTTTTGTGTCTGCTTACCAACCCTTACAACGCGCTCCTTAGAACCTTTGCCAAATACACAAATCGTCTCTTGATCAAAATCAATGTCGCTGATTTTAATGCCAGATACCTCAGCTAATCTTAATCCGGTATCAAGAAACAGCAATATAAGCGCTCTATTCCGCAAAGATAAAAAATCTGTTTTCGCATTCGTGGACAATAAACGTCTTATATCCTCATTGGTAAATGGGCGTATAACTTTTTTCTCTAAGCGTGGGGGCTTTAACGTTTTCATTGGAGTGCTGGTAATATAAGCTTCGTTGACCAGCCAATTGAAAAAGGTTTGAATGGCTCTATAATAGGCATTCACTGTATTATTCGAACACCCTTTTTCCTGTAACGATAACAAAAAGGCACGAATAATTTGCGGATTGATAGCAGGAGCGATTAAGAGATTCTCATGCAAACAGAAGGAGACAAAACCACCTACCCGGCGGTGATAAGTATCAATAGTCGCGGCAGATTTGCCCTCAACTTTGCAAGCCACCAGATAAAAATTGAGTAATTTGTCTAATTGATTTGATGCAGGACTGTGCTCTATGTTACGTATGAGGCAATCGTAACTAACGGTGCTAAGACTGTGCTCTTTCATTCACTTTACGGCATGGAGAAGACCGTTTTTAGCTTTATGGTGGGCCATCTTGGTCTCGAACCAAGGACCTCAGTCTTATCAGGACTGCGCTCTAACCAGCTGAGCTAATGGCCCGATTGAAAAACGTCATTATAATATAGCAAACAGGATGTTTTGCGCAAGTCCTGTATCACACATTTACTTATGGAAACGAAATGAAATAAGAGACGATAAAACTCAGGCTGTCAGCCTGAAGGAAAGTGATTTTAATCCCTTTTATAACACTAACACCTTAACCTCTGGATAGCGGAAAGAAAAGCGAAGTATCCGTTTTAAGTCGGATATCGACCTAGGTTAATAGGCACGAGGCCAATTATCCTTAGAAAGGAGGTGATCCAGCCGCAGCTTCCGCTACGGCTACCTTGTTACGACTTCGTCCCAATTACCAGTCCCACCCTCGGCGACTGCCTCCTTGCGGTTGGCACATCGACTTCAAGTGTTACCGGCTTTCATGACGTGACGGGCGGTGTGTACAAGGCCCGAGAACGTATTCACCGCACCTTGCTGATATGCGGTTACTAGCAACTCCAACTTCATGCAGGCGGGTTTCAGCCTGCAATCCGAACTGAGGACAGCTTTGAGGATTAGCTCCAGTTCACACTGTTGCAACCTATTGTTCTGTCCATTGTAGCGTGTGTGTAGCCCAAGATATAAAGGCCATGCTGACTTGACGTCATCCCCACCTTCCTCCCCGTTTCGCGGGGCAGTCTCGCTAGAAAATTTAACTAGCAACAAGGGTTGCGCTCGTTGCAGGACTTAACCAAACACCTCACGGCACGAGCTGACGACAGCCATGCAGCACCTGTGCAAACTCCTGACTTAACAGGTCGTTTCCCTTTCGGTTCACTACTTCATGCATGTCAAATCTTGGTAAGGTTCTTCGTGTAGCATCGAATTAAACCACACGCTCCGCTGCTTGTGCGGGCCCCCGTCAATTCCTTTGAGTTTTAGCCTTGCGACCGTACTCCCCAGGCGGGACACTTAAAGCGTTAGCTTCGGCACAGAGAGGGTCGATACTCCCTATACCTAGTGTCCATAGTTTAAGGCGTGGACTACCAGAGTATCTAATTCTGTTCGCTCCCCACGCTTTCGAGCCTCAGTGTCAGTGACAACCTAGAAAACCGCCTTCGCCTCTGGTGTTCCTCCCGATATCTACGCATTTTACCACTACACCGGGAATTCCGTTTTCTCCTGCTGTACTCTAGTCCAACAGTATTGAATGACACGTCCCGGTTAAGCCGGGAAATTTCACATCCAACTTGAAAGACCACCTACGCTCACTTTACGCCCAATAAATCCGGATAACGCTTGCTTCCTACGTATTACCGCGGCTGCTGGCACGTAGTTAGCCGAAGCTTATTCCACAGGTACCGTCATTATTCTTCCCTGTGAAAAGAGGTTTACAACCCGAGAGCCTTCATCCCTCACGCGGCGTTGCTGGGTCAGGCTTTCGCCCATTGCCCAAGATTCCTTGCTGCTGCCTCCCGTAGGAGTCTGGGCCGTGTCTCAGTCCCAGTGTGGCTGATCATCCTCTCAGACCAGCTACCGATCGAAGCCTTGGTAGGCCGTTACCCCACCAACTAGCTAATCGGACGCAAGCCCCTCACCAAGCACCTTACGGCTTTAGTGAACCAACTTATGTCGGCCCACCACATGCGGTATTACCTTCAGTTTCCCGAAGCTATCCCCCACTTAGAGGTAGGTTACTTACGCGTTACTCACCCGTTTGCCACTATCTTAATTGCTTAAGACCGTTCGACTTGCATGCATAAGGCACGCCGCTAGCGTTCATCCTGAGCCAGGATCAAACTCTCCAAGCTCAATATTAATTACTAGCATATTGTGTTTAAAACTTTTCTTTCCGCTATCCAGTTGTTAAGGTGCATCAGTTCCAGACAAAGAGAGATAATATCACATTCCGTTACTCTCTGTCAAGGAAAAACCCCAGCCTGTTAAAGGCTTTTGTGGAGTTGTCTACCGTGAAACCTGTCTTTTAAGGCGGCCGTTTTTTACTCGGCAATCAATTTCAACGTGGGAGAGTATATCATAGGGTTTAGGGGAAAGCAAATCCCTTTTTAGCTTTGGAGGGGGGTATTTTTTAAAATAATTGGCATATTTTTTGTTATTTTTGCCCATCTGTCATATAACCTTGCACACATATGCTGGTCACACAGTGCACCCTTAAAGATTTCTTTGATATGACGTGACCTGTTTAGGATCCAAAAACTTATTAAAATATTTTTGAACTATTGAAAAGAATAAGCTCGGCTGCACTTATTAATTAAAAAACTCAAAAAGGTGAAGAAATGAAAGCAAACAGATAAAAACAAAGCCCTCTTCCAAACTTTTTAGCTTTGAAAAAGGGCTTCTAATGACTATTGGTAGCGCATACCGGATTCGAACCGGTGATCTCGTCCTTGAGAGGGACGCGTCCTAGGCCGCTAGACGAATGCGCCATTAAGAACGAAATGGCTGGGGAAGAAGGATTCGAACCTTCCCATACGGATTCAGAGTCCGCTGTCCTACCGCTAGACGATTCCCCAACATGCACACGGATTATACAGTGAACCAAGCCACAAAACAACGCCGCATCAACATTTAAAGGTGCGGCATTGTTTTGCTTAAGTCAGTTTATGAAATAGGGGTGATTGCAGGAGGCATATAAAGGAAGCCATAGAAAATAACTAAACTTATGCCAAAACAGCAAAACAAGAAAGCTAATATGAAAGCTATAACGCCGGCATTCTCTATCAGTTTACTCATTCCGTTTCCTATCTCCTATTTACATTTTTATATCAGAAATATCATAAATGCTTTTTAATTTTAAGTCAAGAAATCCCTTCATTTAGTCCAGCTTGACATGTATTTACCGAATAGCATAATCTTATTTGAAATGCTAGATTTAACTGAACTTGAAGAATCCCTCGGAGTAAAGTTTGAAAATCCGTCTCTCTTGGAGCAGGCTCTTATCCATACTTCCTGGGTAAATGAAAATCCTACCCACTTAAACGGCTCCAACGAAAGAATGGAATTCCTGGGTGATGCCGTGCTGGGTGTCATATTTGCAGACCGCCTTTACCATGATTTTCCTGATATTCAGGAAGGTGACCTGACCCGTTTCCGCTCCCTGCTGGTACGGAGAGAGAGCTTGGTGAGGGTGGCTTTAGGGATAAATCTTGGCAATTACCTTTATCTGGGAAGGGGCGAAGATGTATCTAAAGGGCGTTTTAAACCGGCAAATTTAGCGGGTGCTTTTGAAGCCGTGCTGGCTGCTATATATATAGATAAGGGCATAGACATAACCCGAGAAGTGATTTTCCGCCTTTTCAGGACTGAAATGGAGCGAGTTCAAACCCTTAGTTCCAATATTGATTATAAATCCCGCCTGCAGGAGCTTATTCAGGCTCAAATGCAGATGACACCCCGCTACCGTATTACAAACTTTAGCGGGCCTGAGCATAACCGCTTATTTGTGGCAGAGGTTTACACAGAGGATAAGGTTCTTGCTGAAGGTTCGGGGCGAAGCAAAAAAGAAGCCGAAACCAGCGCCGCCAAGGCAGCTTTGCAGCAGTTTGAAAACAGCTTTACAGCTGAAGATAACATTTGATAAACTTTTAGCATCATAGGAGGTTATATATGGGTGGCAGAGATTTTCAATCACGTGAGACCAAAAAACAGAAGAAAGATTCAAAAAAACCAGCAGTTTCGGGTGAGTTTTTTCAGCCGAATGTAGAACCAGAAGTAGTCCGCAAAAAGAAAAAAGGTAAAGATATATAAGTTGAAATACGAGGTTCAGGCATGCCCTGTCTGAAAGCTATTGTCAGGGGAAAAGTACAGGGAGTTTACTTCAGAGACTTTACCCGTATACAAGCAGTGCGTTTGGGGCTCTGCGGATATGCTAAAAACCTTGCCAGTGGTAACGAGGTGGAAGTGGTAGCCGAAGGCAACAAAGATTCACTTCTGGAGTTTTTAAAATTGCTCCGTTCGGGCCCTCCCCATGCCGAGGTTAAAGAAGTGGAAACAAGCTGGGAAATGACAAACAGCAACTACGGTGATTTCCACATCAAATACTAATCCGGATTGAACAAAACAAAACCTTTAAGTCCAGCGTTCAAGTTCAACGCTGGACGTTTTTATTAACTCCAAATAGTCTGTCTTGATATTTAGAATACGTGAAACTTCCGTATCCACCTCATAAGGTTCACCCGCAAATATCTTTCCCAGATGCTCAATCTCACCTTTGGTATGGTCACCATGGCTGGTAAATTTCTGGGTAGCTTCTATGATACCCATATCGAACGGCAATGTGAAGTAAAGATCAGATAAAACCTTTTCAATACCCTGATTATAAAGCGAATCCCAGCCTGTTTTGCCGCCGCCGTATTTGCTTGAAGGCAATACCGGCAGCAAATTTGAGATTGAAAAATTCCCCTTGCCGTTGATAACCTGCAGGGGTGTAACACTTATCAGGAAATCACTAGATAAAATAACATTAGGCACCCAGAAAGTGGGGATAACCAGTGGTTTATTTAAAGGATTATCCACCTCAACCCAAGTGCAATCATTTACATCCAGCAGAACTACCCTTTGAAAATCGTATGAAAGAGCTTTATAAATACTTTTCATGGGTGCACCGCCGGGTGCACCTTCCAATATGATAATATCCGCATCACTTATCTTGCGGATTCCGCTTATAATCTTGTAGATAAGCTCACGGCTGGTACTAACCGGATACTGTACCGGATAATGGGCATTTGGCTTTATCAGGACTCTTCTGGCACGGGAAAGTATTTCCGGTGCCTTAAAATTATATTCGGACGCATTGTATATCAAGAATGTACTCCTGGTTTATCATAATAAGTAATTGTCATGTTAATATTTCGTTGTATCAGGTCAAACTGCGATTGACATTCTACAGGCACGCGGAGCAGGTCAAAATGCCCCCGCCATAAGAACACCCCCGACTTGCCGGCTTGGTAAGTCACAAATCGGATACCGCTATTCATCCTGATATTAAAGCATAAAACCGATGCCTTTATTCCGGCTAAAAAATACTCCACCAGAGTTTTTACCCGGTTAAGCATCGGCTATTGGCCTAGCCACATTGCAGATTCTTCACAGATATCAAAACCCCCGGTCTATGCGTTAGCTACCAAACAATAAATAATCCGCCTCCAACCATAAATACAACTTTGGTAAAACCAAAATCGTAGAATTTTGAGGCATATTATTCATCCTGGGCTAAATCCCGGCCGGAAAAATCCGATTTCCTATTTACGGGAGTTGTGATACATTATCCGTAAAAAACAAGCCGCACTTGCAACCTATTCATTTTAGCATAAAAGTCAAGGTTTTAAGCCATATATTTATAATTATTTTGCAATATTTAGTGCCAAACTTATCAGAGTAGCTACAGATGCTCCTGAACCGCCCTTAACCTGGTGACCATTGTCCTTGTCAAGATATGCAGTTCCTGCAATGTCCAAATGAACCCATGGTCTGTTTTCTACAAATTCTTCAAGGAACAAAGCCGCCGTACTAGCACCGGCGACCGGACCGCCGACATTTTTAATATCTGCCACGTCACTTTTTATCATTTCCCTATACTCATCGAAAGTGGGCAGCTGCCATATGCACTCACCTGCCTGTTTGGCGGCAGATACTACCTTAGCGTAAAATTCATCATCATTGGTAAAACCACCGCTGCAGGCACTGCCGAAAATACGTGAGCAGGCACCGGTAAGAGTGGCTACATCTACCATTTGTTTGGCTCCCTGCTTGCATGCGTAATCAAGGGCATCAGCCAGTATCAGGCGCCCTTCAGCATCAGTAGAATGGATTTCTACCGTCTTTCCGCTGGCCATTCGCAATATGTCACCCGGCTTGATGGCACACCCGCTGGGCATGTTTTCAGTAGCCGGCACAATACCTATAATGTTTACCGCCGGTTTCAATTTGGCAATAGCCCCCATAGCCGTAATGACTGCCGCCCCGCCGGACATATCAGACTTCATTTCCCACATTTTATCCCAGGGTTTAAGCGAAATACCCCCTGAATCAAAGGTGATAGCTTTGCCTATATATGCCATATCCAGTTCATCACTGTCACGTCCGGTATATTTCAGGATAATAAATTTGGGTGCCTGGCATGAACCTTGTCCCACTCCCAGCACACCGCCCATGCCTTTTTCAAGCAGCTGAGTTTCATTAAATATTTCACAGGCAAGGCCGGTAGATTCGGCCAAACGCCGTGCAAAATCAGCTAAATCAGTTGGTGTCATATTGCTCGAGGGTTCATTTATAAGGTCACGGGCAGAGCAGACAGCATCTGCCACAATCTGCCCCTTTATAAGCCCCTGTGATGCCTTGGCAAGGTCAGCCTTTTCACCCAACACCAACTTTATTTCGTCAATCACCCCGTTTTCATTGCCGCTGGTAAAATATTTTCGGAAACGGTAACTGCCCATTATGGCACCTCCGGCAGCTATTTCCGCCAGCACATCAGTCCCAAGTGTCAGTTCTCCCAGCCAAATGGCTATAGTTTTAAAACTCTTTTTGGATAAAGCCCTTGAAAGCTCACCCACAGACTTGCGTAGTTCATCAGGGCCGAATTTTTCCGCTTTTCCCATACCAAATACCGCCAGATAACGGACCGGTAGTTTACCCAGAGTATTTACCAAGTGAAGTTCGCCTGCCTTGCCTTTCAGTTCGGCTTTTTCTTTCATTTCAACCAGATTGCCGCCCAGTTTAGAATCCAGTTCCTTGAACTCCAAGCTCAAATCCTGTCCTTCAAAAACAGGCATAGCCAAAACATCAGCCGTAATTGATTGCGGTCTTTGTTTTACAATTTTGATTTCCATTATCTGCACTCCTCTTGTTCTAGATAGGTTTTTACATCTTTTATTAAACATTCCAGCACCGGTTGAAAGTCAACCTCAGTACTTATACGATAACATCCTTCGGAAACAGGCTCAAACATGGGTCTAAGCATCCGGTAGATTTCCCAGTCTGCATCTGAACAAGATGTACCCTGCTTAGTTCGCATGCCCATGCGTTTTTTAATAATCTCCGGTGATAAATCCATCTCTACAATGAACCTCTTCACACTCTGGCTGGAAGCTATACTGTACAAAGGTTCGCGGTCTTTGGCTGTCATGCTGGTAGCATCCAGTATCAGCGATACTCTTTGCTTAAGCAGTTTAGTCATTAGCTCATGTATTGCTTTAAAAACCCGGATATGCTCTGTATTGGAGTAAACAGGCTTTCTTATCAAAGTTTTACGCAAAGCATCACTTTCCAGTATCACAGCCGGTATCCGTTCTGTAAAATACTTTGCAAAGGTGCTTTTACCTGTTCCCGGCAAACCTACCAAAATAACCAAAAACGGACACTTTTCAGCTGGAGGCAACTCACCTAAGCTGCTTAGCAGCAATTTAAAATCGTCTTCAGATGTGAACGGCATAATAACTAATTATTATATTCCAAAAAAGCTAAAAAACCCAGACAGTTTTCAGACCTCATAAAAAGCTACTCCGACTACACCCGGACCAGTATGTACACCCATTACAGGAGTAAACTCCATAAATAAAATCTCAGCCTGAGGGAATTTCTCTTTTATATTCTGCTCCAGCCTGTGTGCCCGTTCCAAAGCATCCGCATGCATTACCGCCACTCTCAGCTTGCCTTTACCTTTTACATGTTCCGTCATCAAATCCATAATATTTTGCAAGGCTTTTTCGGCAGTGCGGGGTAAAGCTATTGTTTGGGCATCTCCATTACGCAGGGTAAAAACAGGCTTAATTTGCAGTACTGAATCTGCCAATGCAGCTATTTTGGGTATTCGTCCGCCTTTAATCAAGTATTCAAAAGTATCCAGCGTAGCATACAGATAAATTTTCGGCATCAGGGTGTTTATTACGTTTACCAGATTATCAAGACTTTTACCGGACTCGGCATGACGGGCAGCTTCCAAAACCACCAATCCCAAACCTGCAGCGGCAGTTTCACATGGAATAACCTTTATACAAAGATTTTTATGTTTTTCCAATACCTGCATGGCAGCCAGCTGAGCGGCATTGAACATACCTGAAAACCGCACAGGTTCGGTAACACATAAAATCTGGTCGGTTTTGGCAGACAAGCGGGAAAAAGCCTCAATATATGGCCCGGGTACAGAGCCGACAGTTTTGGGTGTCTGGGAAGATTCCTTCAGTAACTTGTAAAACTCATTAAGGTCAAGTGCAGAATCATAAGAAGCCTTGCCGTCTATAACAATTTCTATCGGAATAACTTCTATCTGGTACTTTCTGACAAGCTCAGCCGGTATACAGGCGGTTGTATCGGTAACTATGGCTACTTTTGATGCCACGTTTCACCTCTCATCAGCTAAAGTGTTTAAGCTTATTATACACACAGCCGAGAGTTTGGCAACACATATTATCCGGTTATTTTCACATCTTCCTGAGGGTATCTCTGCAAGGTAAACCCAGTAAATCACAGGGCAGTTCTTTTAGAATAAATATTTCCCGGGGGGTTTTATACTGTGCAATATTTTCCAGACAGTATTTTTTAATACCGGCAGGGGTTTGTTCAGCCCCATCCCGAAGTATTACCGCCACCCGAACCACCTCGCCCCGCATACCGTCAGGATCAGGAATCCCCACTGCCAGTACTTCTTTCACCCCCGGGCATGAAAGAAGCAAATCTTCAACGTCAGAAAAATATATATTCTGACCTTTGGTAATAAGCATAGGTTTAATAAAATATTTTATGTAAACATAACCGTCGCTATCTTTATAGCCGATATCACCGGTATAGAGCCAGCCATTACGCAGCATTCGGTTGGTTTTTTCGGGCTGGCGGTAAATCCCATCCATAACAGGCCCGCGTATAATTATCTCCCCAGTCTGGGATGGCAGTAATACCTGCCCTGCCGAATTTACCACTTCCAATTCAAACCCCTTAAGCACCTTGCCCACAGAACCGGACTTACCACTTTTATCCAAAGGCTGACAAGTTACATGGGAAGTAGATTCAGTCAAGCCATAAAAATCTACTAAATCTCTATCCAATAAAATCCTGTATGACAATACCAGTTCCGGAGGCAAGGGCGCACCGGCACTGCCGCATAACCTGAGTGAAGTCAGATTGTATTCAGAATAATTTTCACGCAAATGGCGAACCAGCATGGCATGAATAAACGGAACACCCAAAAATACGGTGATACTCTCTCTTTCAATTGTCTTTAACAAACAGTCAATGGAAACGCCGGAAAGAAGTATTACGCTCCCCCCGCTGAAAAGAGTACCCAGTAATACCACCACCAACCCTATTATATGGTGGAGCGGCAGGGCAAACAGTATTACCCTGTCTTCGGCACTTTGCGCAAAGCCACCCGCGGATATAGCAGCCGTCTTTACCAGATTTACGTGGCTTATCACCACTCCTTGCGGGCGGAGCTGAGCTGCTGAGGTATAAGCTATATGGGCAGTTCGGTTTTCGGGCACATCAATTTCAAAAGGTATTTCAGGAATATCTATCAGAAAATTTTTTAATAAAATTACATCAGGATAACCGGTGTCTTCCGGGCTGATATAATGCTGAATATAGCTTAGTTCAGAGCGGTGCAGGTGCAATATATTTAACCCCTCGGTTTGGCAAACCAAGGCTACAGGCTGGCAGTCATCCAGCAAAGCTTTCAGTTCAGGCCATTTGTATTTGGGGTCAAGCGGTACGGCCACAGCCCCTGTTTTGACTATACCGAAATAAAAAAACACAAATTCAAAGCAGTTTGGCATTAGGAGCGCCACCCGTTCGCCCGCAACCACTCCCCGGCGGGTAAGCGCCCAAGCATAACAGTCGGAAATCCTGTCCAACTCTGCATACGTAATACTTTTACCTTCAAATTTCAGAGCTATAGCCTCTGGGCAGGTTGTAACCACTTCCGAAAGCCTATCAGCGAGATTCAAGTGTCACCATCCGGATATGTATTGTCTGAAGCATTTGGATGAGCCAGTGTACCAGATTTTATATTTTGTATCAATTTTTTAATATCATTCATTTTGTCCGTTTCACTGAAACCTGCTTGACAAGCAGTCCCCTAGTGATTAATATTTACCTAACTGAATATTTCAAAGGCTGTGAACAAGACTAGTAGATTTCAAGCGAGGCTAAGAGAGCCGGGCAAGGTGTGAGCCGGTGCTGACGCAGAAGTTGAATGGACTTGGGAGCCGCAAACCGAACGGTCTATCCAAGTAGGCTTTGCCGCAGGGGAAGCGTTAAAATATCCCAAGGCATATTGGGTCAGCCCAGAGTGCCTGTTTGAGATGACCGGCATTTCATAATCCGGTTAATTAGGGTGGTACCGCGGAAGTAAACCTTCTGCCCCTTTCAGGGCAGAGGGTTTTTTATTATCCCGCCCGCACAGGCCTAATATAGCAAAGGAAGCTCAAAACATGCCTGGCTTACCTGCGCAGGAAATAAATGCTAAACCAAGGCTAAACTGGGACTAAAATAATGTCAAGGAGAACAGAAATGGTTCAAACCAAGTTTATACTGCAAGAAAAGGACATGCCCCAGGTCTGGTACAATATCCAGCCTGATTTGCCCGTACCGCTGCCTCCCGTTCTGCATCCGGGTACCGGCCAACCGGTGACTCCAGCTGATATGGAAGCCATATTTCCCATGAGCCTTATTATGCAGGAATTCAGCCCCGAAAGGCATATCGCCATACCTGAAGAACTGCTGGAAATATATAAAATCTGGCGGCCAACTCCCCTTTACCGTGCCCACAGGCTGGAAAAAGCTTTGCAGACCCCGGCTAAAATCTTTTACAAACTGGAAGATGTCAGCCCGGCCGGTTCTCATAAACCCAACACCGCTCTGGCTCAGGCTTATTATAATAAAAAAGCCGGCATAAAAAGGATTGCCACCGAGACCGGCGCCGGACAGTGGGGTTCTTCGCTGGCTATGGCCTGCAAATTCTTTGATATAGAGTGCAAGGTCTACATGGTAAAGGTCAGCTACAATATGAAACCCTACCGCCGCATTATGATGGAAACCTGGGGTGCCTCTGTCGTACCCAGCCCCAGCCCTGATACCAAGATAGGCCGTGAAATACTTGAACGTGACCCTGAATGCCCCGGCAGCCTGGGTATTGCTATAAGCGAAGCCGTGGAAGACGCCGTAACCCATCCCGGCACCAAGTATGCTTTGGGGAGTGTACTTAACCACGTTCTGCTGCATCAGACTATTATCGGTCAGGAAGCCAAAAAACAGATGGCTATGGCTGACTGCTACCCGGATATCGTGATTGGCTGCGTAGGCGGCGGCTCTAACTTCGGCGGTATAGCCCTGCCTTTTGTAGAAGACAAATTGAACGGCACTCACAAGAATACCCGAATTCTGGCTGTTGAACCCGCCAGCTGCCCTTCTCTGACCAAAGGTCTGGATGCTTATGACTTCGGAGACGAAGCCGGTATGACACCCATGATGAAAATGTTTACCTTGGGTCACCGGTTCATGCCCCCTCCGGTACATGCCGGCGGTTTGCGCTATCATGGTATGTCACCCTTACTGTCTCACCTCAGCCGCCTGAAGCTGATTGAGGCCACAGCTGTTAACCAGGTAGAAACCTTTGAAGCTGGCATGCAGTTTGCCCAAACCGAAGGCTTCATAAGCGCACCTGAAACCAATCACGCCATTAGGGCGACCATTGATGAAGCTTTGAAATGCCGTGAAACCGGCGAAGCCAAAACCATACTCTTCTGCCACAGCGGCCATGGCCATGTGGACATGGCTTCTTATGACCTATATCTGCGCGGTAAGTTGAGCAATTATGAATATCCTGCAGAACTGGTAAAAGAGGCTCAGAAGGGTTTACCCAAAGTAAACGTCAAGTAATATTTCTGTCTAAACGTTTTTTTGGAGGGAGGGGCTTTTAGCCCCTCCCTCTTTTTATCAATAATTTCTACACAATTTCCTGCTATAATGAGCACAATAACTCCTTACAGGAAGATGCTATGAAAAAAATTTTCAATAATTTCTTCGGGCTGTTTATTTCAATCAGTCTGGTACTATCCATGCTTCTGGCACAGGGCTGCGACATACTTCAGGATTTCAACAATTCCCCTGAAGATAACACCCAAAACCAGACTAATGAACAAAATTTGCCGGACTACAGCGATGAATTTGGGAGTGTACAAAGTCCAGTTAATTTCGTAAATGCAGTAAAAGCGGTAAAACCCTCGGTAGTAGCTATAAATGTAGAGCTGGTCACCCGTGATATATTTGGGAGGACAGTAGTAGAACAGGCTGCCGGCTCCGGCTGGATTATAGATTCAAACGGGATTATCGTAACTAATAACCACGTGGTGGAGGACGCCACCAGCATAACAGTAACCCTGGATGACGGGCGCACCTTTAACTCGGTAGCGGTACGCACTTACCCGGCCAACGACCTGGCGGTGATAAAGATAGATGCCACCAATCTGCCCGCAGTCAAGCTGGGTGATGCATCTAAACTGGCGGTAGGAGAACCGGTGGCCGCCATAGGTAATGCACTGGGTATGGGTATTTCCATGACCGGCGGCTGGATAAGCCGGCTAAATACCACTGTTCAGTTTAGCGATACCGAAAGCCTGACCGGGCTTATAGAAACCGATGCCGCTATAAATCCGGGTAACTCCGGCGGTCCGCTGGTTAACTATTTGGGTGAAGTGATAGGCATAACCAGTGCTAAAATACAGGAGATAGGAGTGGAGGGTATTGGCTATGCTATCAGCCTTTACATAGCTTTGCCCATTATCAATAACCTTATCTCCCAGCTGCCTGCTTGAGAAAAACCATGAAAAAGAACCAAAAATTGCTAAGCCTGTTTCTAAGCATACTGCTTGCTGCTACCGTCTTTACGGGTGGGGGCTGCGATTACTTGTCCCAGCCTATAAACTCTGACAATACGAACGATACCAATAACACTTCCCTCCCTATTGACACAGACTGGACTTTCCCCACTCCCCAGCAGAATCTGCCGAAACTCGCAAACTACGCCATGGTGGTTGCGATGGTGAAACCGGCAGTAGTTGCAATAGATGTGAAGTATACCACCCAGGACATATTCGGACGACAGACTATCTCTGTAGTTTCGGGTTCGGGTTTCATAATAGACCCCAACGGCTACATTATTACCAACAACCACGTAGTTGAAGGCGGAAGCACTGTCACCGTCACCCTTTCAGACGGCCGTACCTTTACCGCCAGCCAGGTGGTAACAGACTCACGCACAGACCTGGCGGTAATCAAAGTGGATACACTGGGTGAAGACCTGCCGTTTGTATATATAGGTGATTCGTCAGCTTTGGAAGTAGGCGAACCGGTGGCGGCTATCGGCAATGCCCTGGGGCTGGGGATAACCATGAAAGGCGGCTGGATAAGCCGGCTGGATGCCCAGATAACCGTTGACCAAAGTGTCACCCTGTACGGGCTGATAGGTACAGATGTAGCCATAAACGAAGGCAATTCCGGCGGCCCGCTGGTAAATATGGCAGGTGAGGTTATCGGCATTACCTCTGCCAAAATAGCTGAAGTGGGGGTGGAAGGGGTAGGCTACGCTATAAATATAAACTCCGCCCGCACCTTTATTGAAGAACTTGTTAACAAAGGCTATATTACCCGTCCTTTTATGGGAGTGGCCGGCATACTGACCGTAGACAATTCAATCCAGTCATACTTCAGGCTGGGCATAGACAGAGGGGTGCTTATCCGGGGTGTATCTGAAGGTGGACCTGCCGAAAAAGCAGGGCTAATGGCAAATGATGTTATTCTGGCCATAAACGGCCAGCCAGTGCTGACTGATGAAGAACTGATACTGGCTATCCACGGCAAAAAGGTAGGAGATAAAATAGAGGTCAGCTATTTCCGGGACGGAGTAACCACTACTGTCACTCTGACACTGACAGAGACCCCGCCGCCGGAAAGCTAGTTTTTTAGTTTTTTAGCGTGCCACCCACAGGCTTAGGGAGTGGCCATCAATATCCAGACTTTCAGCATACGCCCCTTCGGGGGCGTTTCCATTTATAAGCCGGCTGGAAAGTGTTTCTTTCTTTATATATTCGCTATGCATCTGGATAACACTATCCAGATATTCATCAGCCTGATAATAAGTATTTATATAATCTGCAATCTCAAATCCGGCAGATTTCCGCATGGTCTGCAAACGGTGGACAATCTCGCGGGCAGTGCCTTCTGCCAGTAGTTCGGGTGAAAGCCCGGTATAGACCGCTACTGTATAAGCCCCCTCGGTACTGGCGGCATAGTTTTTCTCCGGTATAACTGTGCCCGGCTCTTCCACTGCCAAAGCCTTTACATTCAGCTCTTCCAGCACTTGTTCGGCCAGACGCATAAGTCCTGTTCTTTCACTAGCGGAAGCCAGTACCACCCGTACCTCAGCCAATGGCTGGCGAACTTTGAGAGCCGCTTTGCTTCGGGCAGAACGCCCCATACTGGAAACCCTCATTACCAGCCGTATTTCGTTATCCAATTGTTCGTCTATAAGCACTGTGTCCGCCACCGGAAAATCCGTCAGGTGGACACTTTCCAAAGCAGACGGGTCTGCTGAAAGCACCAGGTTCTGGTAGAGTTCTTCGGCTACGAACGGGGTAAAGGGAGCCAGCAGCCTGGAAAGGGTAACCAGACAGGTATACAAAGCCTGATAGGCTGAAAGTTTGTCGGCATCATTTTCGCTCTTCCAGAAACGGCGGCGGCTGCGGCGGACATACCAGTTGGAAAGGTATCCCACAAAATCTTCAATCCGCCGTCCGGCCTGAGTGGGGTCATAATTATCCAGCCCCTTATCCACATCCAGCACCAGCTGGTTAAGCTCGGATAAAATCCACCTGTCCAGTTCGGGCACTTCGCCTTCCAGATACTTTTCCGAAGGGGTAAAGCTATCTATATTGGCGTAGGTAACGAAAAATGAATATACGTTCCAGAGCATCAGCAGGAACTGGCGGGTTACCTCGCCCACCAGTTTTTCGGAAAAGCGTCTGGCATTTCCGGGAGGAGCCGCGGTATAGAAATACCAGCGGACAGCGTCTGCTCCGTATTTATCCAGCACCGTAGCCGGCTGAATAACATTATTTCTGGACTTGCTCATTTTTTCGCCGCGCTCATCCAGTATATGCCCCAAACAGATTACATTCTGATAACAGGGGCGGTTGAATATCAGGGTAGAAATAGCATGCAAACTGTAAAACCAGCCGCGTGTTTGGTCTACAGCCTCACAGATATAGTCAGCAGGGAAACGCCCGTCTTTGGCAATAGACCTGCTTTCGGGCTCAAAGGGGTAATGGTACTGGGCAACCGGCATAGCCCCGGAGTCATACCAGCAGTCCATAACCTCGGTAACCCGTTTCATATTCCCGCCGCATTTATCACAGTCATAAATCCACTCGTCTACATATGGGCGGTGGATATCCAGTTTTTCCTGCATGCCTTTAAAATTCGGCTTGGCTTTGAGTTCGTCAATCCCGCCGACACACTCCGTCCGGCCGCACTTTTCACACCGCCAGATGGGTACAGGCGTTCCCCAGTAACGCTCGCGGGAAAAAGCCCAGTCAATATTATTTTCCAGCCAGTCTCCAAAACGGCCGTCTTTTATATGTTCGGGATACCAGTTTATCTGCTGGTTGCCCTTTATCAGTTCGTCTCTGACCGCGGTAGTCCGTATGTACCAGCTTTGCTTGGCATAATAAATAAGCGGGGAATCACACCGCCAGCAGAACGGATAGGTATGGTGCATACGTTCATTACGGAACATCAGCCCACGCTCTTTAAGGTTGCGGGAGATATCCTTGTCCGCTTCTTTAACGAATTTGCCGGCAAACGGGTAACTGCCGGTTATCCTGCCCTGCAAATCCACGTGGTGGACAAATTTTAGCCCGTACTTCACCCCGGATTCATAGTCCAGTTCACCATAAGCCGGAGCAGTATGGACTATACCCGTGCCATCATCCATGGATACATAGCTGGTGGTTATTACCGGATAAAGCAGTTCTTCAGAAACACCTGTCTCAGAGTTATCCTTCATATTTCTTACAGGAATACCGAATTCCCGCGGGTCAAACAGCGGCTTATAAAAAAGCCCACTAAGGTCACTGCCCAGGCATTCCCCCGCTACGGGATTTTCTGCCAGTTTAAGGGCTGACAGACGTGGTTTGGCCAGTATCATATAGTAGTCCGTCATATCCAGTATGACATACTGGTCCGCAGCGGATACCGCCAGCGCGGTATTGGCGGGTAAAGTCCAGGGGGTAGTAGTCCAGGCCAGCAGGTAAAGCGGTTTGTCAGCCGGGTAAGCCCATTTCTTTGCCAAACCTGCCTTAGCCAGACTTTCTTTGGCTATTTCAAATTTCACAAATACGGAAGGGTCTTCGGTATTATCCTTATATCCCTGCGCCACCTCATGAGAGCTTAGCGAAGTGCCGCAGCGCGGGCAATGTGGGGTAACCCTATGCCCCTGATACACTAGTCCCTTGTCCCACATTTGCTTAAGCGCCCACCAGCCGCTCTCTATATAATTGTTATCCATAGTTATATAGGCATTGTCCAGATCCACCCAGTAGGCAATCCGTTCGGTCAGCTTGTTCCATTCGGACACATATTTAAAAACGCTGGAACGGCAACGGGCATTAAACTCAGCAATGCCGTACTTTTCAATATCATTTTTGCTAGTAAATCCCAGTTCTTTTTCCACCTCAAGCTCAACCGGCAAACCATGGGTATCCCAGCCGCCAATCCTGGGGGCATAATAACCCTTCATAACCTTGTAGCGGGGTATGACGTCCTTAAAAACCCGTGAAAGAACATGGTGAATACCCGGACGTCCGTTGGCAGTGGGCGGCCCTTCGTACAGGGTAAAACGCTTGCCGTCACGGCGGTTTTCAATGCTCTTTTTGAATACGCCCTTGTCCTGCCAAAGTTTCAGGATATCTTCTTCCATCTGGGGGAAGTTTTGTCTGGGATTCACAGCCTTAAACATTCATCACCTCTTAAAAAAGAAAATCCCGTCCTTATCAGGGACGGGACTATAAGCCCGCGGTACCACCCCGCTTCCCCCGCTTTAAAGCAGAGGCTCTCATAAGGGCACTAACATGCCCCGCTTATGATAACGGGTAGCGAACCCGGCCAGGTCTACTTAGCCGAAAGGCTTTTCGGCTGGCGGCTCAGGAGTGATTTTCGGGATAACCGCGGGAAGGTCTGCTTTCACCGTACCAGACTCGCTGCTGCACCGCAGATAACCTACTCTTCTCCGTCAAGGCCTTTTGTAAGGTTTATTGTACTATTCTTTTAAGACTACCACAACTTTTCTTGATTCACCAAAGCCAACGCTCTGGGTAGTCACTTCGTCATCATCAGCTAATGCCAGATGAATAATCCGCCGTTCATAAGCAGGCATAGGCTCAAGTGAAAAAGGCATACGCCGCAATTTTACCTGTTCGGCTGTTCTCCAAGCCAAAACCTGAAGGGAACTTAGGCGGCGTTGCCGGTAACCATTTACGTCAACTACCACCGGTTCAAATCTGCCCAACTGGTGGGAAAGCATCAGCCTCACCACTTGCTGCAAACTTATGAGAGTCTGACCCTTGCGTCCTATCAGGATACCCAAGTCTTCGCCCACAATGTTCAAAACAGTACTCGGCTGTGATTCCTCATCGGTAACCATCTTTTCAGGCAGGATATCTACATAGGCTTCGATATCCATCTTGTCCAGTAGGGTTTCCAGAATATTTTGTGCTAGATCGCCTGCATCCATCTGGTTGCCCGGCGCAATATCATCATCGTATTCATTTTCAATAAGATGCAGGCAGACCCTTGCATCTTCCCCGCGCAGACCCAGTAACCCATGCCTGCCTTCAGACAGAACCTCTACCTCAACTTCGTCTCGGCTTACGTTTAGCTGATTTAGCCCCAGTTTTATTGCTTCCTCCACCGTCTTGGCGCTCGTCTCGACCTTTTTCATCTATACTACCTTCCATCTGCTTACCTTTGGCCGAAGAATCAATCAACTGACCAGACGGAGTTGCAGTTCTTTTTTCAGTTTTATATGTGTTTCCCGACCGTACCTGCCGGCCGCCGCGGAAATAGGAAATGACTTTTTCGGCCATAGGTTCAAGCTGTCCCCAACCAGTAATGAAATACTGCATTATGATACCCACTATGGCAGAAACGAACCAGTAGAAAGCCAGACCACTGGGGAAAGAGAGCGAGAAGAAGAAGAACATGAACGGCATCATGAAACTCATCATCTGCCCCTGAGCTGCCTGCTGCTGATTAATAGCTTTGGGGGTAGACATTTTCTGCTGGACATACATGCTTACACCCACCAGCAAAGCCAAGGCAAAGTCCGGAAGGGAAAGATCCATCCAGAGGAAATGATTGCTGAGCGGCAGGGTTTGGTAAACTACCGGCCATGAATAAAGATGATCAGCCAGATTCATAAAGTCTTCGGGAGTAACAGCCAATACTCTCACAATAGCCTGATACAAGGCTATCCAGATAGGAAACTGAATGAGCATGGGAACCAGACAACCGGTAGGTGAAACACCGGACTCTTTGTAGAGCTTCATTTGCTCTTCGGCCAGTTTCTGGCGGTCATTACCGTGCTTTTTCTTCAAAGCTTCCATATGTACGGTAATTTCCTGCATCTTCTTGGTGGCCGTAAGCTGTTTTCGGTTAAGCGGCCAGAGTGCCAGCCTTATAACCACAGTCAGCACAATAACTGTCAGCCCGAAACTTCCCCATAAATTGTGGGAAAGCCAGACCATGCCGTTTATCATCGGCGAAAGTATTACTAAATCCCAAATAGCACCAATATCCAACGACTACCTCGCTAACTTACTACAAAAGTCCAGATTATAGTACGGCTCTCCGGATTTATAGCATATACAGTTTCATCTTCCTGAGTATGTATGTATACAACTTCACCTGACACCGTAACCGGTGCTATCACTTTCAAGGCAAGGTCGGTAACAGCCTTCATTTCCATTGTATTTACATTTATGGAAAAAATCTTGCCGGTCTTAGTGGCCACAATCACATTGTCACCCAGCAGCGCCGGAGAGGAAGCAACCTCGTCAGTCATATCAATGACTTTAATCTGGGAACCAGTCAAAGCATCCAGTACATAGGTGTTGCCGTCCAGATTGGGGGCAAAAACTTTGCCGTCAGCCACAACCGGGGTTGCCCAGAACCAGTTGGGTGATTCAAAGACCCATTTCTGGCTGCCGTCTTCCAAATCCAGAGCGTACAGATTGCGGTCAAAACAGCCCACATAAACAACGCCGTTATCCACTACCGGGGCGCTGGCAAAGGGGCTTTGGGTTTCAAACGTCCAAACAGGGCTGCCTGTGTTGATATCCAAGGCATATACCTTTTTATCAAAACCGGGTACTATAACTAAATCTCCATCAACCACCGGAGAAGCCCAAATCTTGGCACCGGTCTGATATTCCCAAACCTTCTGACCGTCTGCCTTGCTCAGGGCATAAACAACACCATTAGTGTCTGCAAAAAAGATTTTATCTCCGTTAGGGGCAATACCGCTGACAATAGCGGATAGTGACCCTGTTCCGGGGTAAACCCACTTCAGACTGCCATCAGCCTGATTATAAGCATAAACTTTGCCGCCGTAGGTAGAAATATAGATAACACCGTCCGAGACTACCGGAGTACCATATATACCCACTGTAGTAACAGCACCAGCACAGCCGCCGCCGTTGGTGGTAGTCTCCAGAGTCACCTGATAACGAGGAGTGCTGGCATCTTTATTAAGGGCTATAAGTTTACCAGTCATAGAACCAAATATGGCATCATTATCAGAGACAAGCACGCCTGACCAACCCAAAGGCTTCTGACTGGCACCCATACAGCCGCTTAAAACGGCCAAAATGCCGATAAGGCTGAACAGCAAAACAATTTTTTTGGATATGCGATTGGTTTTGAACAATTTTCCGTCCTATTCTGGCACTGGGTCGTAGCCACCCTTGTTCAAGGGGTGACAGCGGCTAAGCCGTTTCACACCCAACCAAATTCCCTTAAAAATTCCGAATCTTTCGATAGCTTCGTAGGTATACTGTGAACAAGTGGGAATAAACCTGCATGAGGAGGGTGCAGTTTTAGAGTAGGTATTCTGGTATAATCTAATCAGTTTTAAAGCTAGTTTTTTCATCTGTTTTTGATAGTATCTGCGCCTTGCCAAGCAAGTGCTTAACTACCCTCTCCATTTCGGCACATTTTACTGTAGCCGCTTTTGCCCTAGCTATAAATACTATGTCCCAGCCCTGTCTGAGTGCGATAGTCCGCAGGCTTTCCCGCAATATCCGCTTTGCCCTATTACGCTCTACTGCTCCGCCTACTTTTTTGCTTACAATGAAGCCTACCCGGCTAAATTCAAGGTTATTAGGCAACGCCTTCATCACAGCCAGCTGCCCAATATAAGTTCCGTCACCGGCAAGCACCCGGGAATATTCTTCCCGCTTGGTAAGCCTGTTTGAGTATTTCATTGTAAATAGTGTAACCATACTCCGGATGGATAATCAACCCGGAGTACAGCTGTTACACTCTAGACTACAATCAGTTTCTTGCGCCCCTTAGCCCGGCGGGCGCTGAGTACACCGCGTCCTCCGCGGGTGCTCATCCTTGACAGAAAACCATGAACCCTCATGCGGGGGATACGTTTCGGTTGATATGTCCTCTTAGGCACATTAACTCCTTAAATGGCAAGTAATAATTTACTATTATGCAGACTCCGCAGACTCAGAAGCTTCCGCTGCAGGAGCAGCCTCAGCCTTTACTTCGGGTACCGCAACTTCGGCCTTGGTCTCTACTTTAGGCTCAACCTTGGGTTCAGCCATTTTAGGTTCGGGCCTCAGCTCACGCATAGGCGAAAAAGTAGCCACATTTCCCTGGCGGCGTACATGCTCAGAAACAAAGGGCATCAGGGCTATAAAACGAGCCCGTTTAATGGCATTAGCCAAAGCCCTCTGGTGCCGGGCACAGGTACCGGTGCGGCGGCGGGGTTCAATTTTGCCGCGGTCAGATATATATCTGGCCAGTTTAGCCGAATCCTTGTAATCAATACGGCTAACCTTCTCAGCGCAGAAAGAACATATCTTGCGCTTGGGGGTATAGCGGCCGCGCCCACCCCTGGCTGGTCTGTTAGGTCTGTCCTGGATACTCACTCAATCAAACTCCTATCAAGAGATTTAATATTCACTAAAACGGAATGTCTTCCGGTTCTAATTCACCACCGCCATTGTCATCATCACGGGCATCCATCCCGGTACCTGCACTGGCTTTCTCAAGGAAGGTAACCCTGGAAGCAATTACCTCGGTACGGTAATGTTTCAGATTATCCTGCCCTTCCCAGCTTCGGGTGCGAAGCCGTCCTTCCACGTACACCAGCCGCCCTTTGGAAAGGAACTGGTTGCACTGTTCAGCCAGCTTGTTCCAAGCAACTACCGTAAACCATTCAGTTTCCTGTTTGCGTTCACCCTCGGGGGTATTATAAACCCAGTTGGTAGCAACTTTAAAGGAGGTAACAGGATGCCCGCTGGGGGTATACCGCATCTCCGGCTCACCGCCAACATTGCCAATTATCATAACCTTATTCAAACTCACCATCTCTCGCGTCTCCTCTCTGGCAAAATGCCCGGCAGCATTAACAGATATTATTCTTCGTCCATATTAATGGCCATATGTCGAATAACCTGCTCTGAAATACGCAGGTCAGAGTTTATCTTGCGTATGGAAGAAGGCTTAGCCTTCATCTTGATAAACACGTAATAACCTTCGCCGTATCTGCCGATAAGATAAGCCAGCTTGCGTTTACCCCAGTGGTTCACCTCGGTAAAGCTGCCTTCTTTTTCAGCTATGGTTTTGCTAATGCCTTCCAGAATGGCCTCAACCTTTTCCTTGGGGGTGTCAGTGGTTAAAATAACCACCAGTTCGTAATCACGCAGGTTTTCAACTCTGGATTTAAGTAGTTCGCTTGCGGCCATGTTTTCCTCTCTAAGTTAAAGGCAATATATTCCCTTAAAAAATCTGACGGTCATTATAGCATATAGCGAAGAAGCAAACAATATTGACCGGAATGAACCTACCCGACCATCAAATCATATTTGACAGATTGCGTCAAATACTCTAAACTGTTTTCCGCTTCTAGGCCCCATGGTGTAGCGGTCTAACATGCCACCCTGTCACGGTGGAGATCGGGGGTTCGAATCCCCCTGGGGTCGCCAATTACAGCCTACTTTCTGTTCCTCTACAGCAAAATATTTTATCCGAGCTGTAGTTTCATCAAGTTCTATCCGGTCTATAAACTCAGGCAGGATAGCCTTTAATTTCTCAGGTGAAGCGGCAAACATATCAATATATTTTGCCCGAATGCCCTCAATCATTGAGTCAGTTATGTCAGGCAATAACAAATCAATCTCACGCTGGCGGTCTATTTCTGCCAGCTGAAGATATAATTTATTTTTTAAATCAGACCTTTCTTCTATCGGTTGAGTTAAATTTTCAGGATTCACCCCAGAGGCTATCGCTTCAAAAAATCTTTTTAGCTCAAGTTCTACCTTATTTATTTTAATGAGAAGGTCTTTTCTTTCCCGGTCATCTTCCTGCTTATTTTTCTGGTTCTCTCTTGCGAAATATTCAAGCCCAGCCCTTATTCTTTTACTGGTAAAGGCATGGGTTTTCAGATTATCCAAAATAAATTTTTCTACTGTTTCTTTTTTAACATTTCGGCATGGGGAAATCTTGGCGCCTAATTTTCTTTTGGCACTGCATACATAATAATTGAGGCTGGCATTTGTATTACCTGTATATAACGCCTGGTGTGCTTTGCACCATAGCAGACCGGTCAATAAATAAGTTCTCTTGCTGTTCTGCGCCCTGCCCTGTATATGAGGCCGTTTACGTTCCAAAACTGCCTGAACATTATCAAACAGTTCAGGACTGATAATGGCTTCATGGGCATTTTCTTTTCTTATTATATCTTCGGGTTTGGTGTTGGCCCTTCGCCGGGTCTTCCCATCTACCTGTTTCATAACATTGTAGATTCTTTCACCGAGATATGCCCGGTTACGTAAAAGCGACACAAGGCTGCTGGGGCTGGTAACAACCCCGGTGGCCTTTATTATTTCCGGCCCGGATGAACCATTGGCACACATTTCAAAGGCTTTTTTAACCCGCGGCGCATAATCCGGGTCTATCTCCCAGCCTGTTCTCATTATGGGTTCACCATTTGGTTTAAGCCCTGCAACCTTGCGTACATTCCGATATCCAGTGGCCGCTTTTCCCCCGGTAGAATACCCTGCCATAGCTATTTGCTTAAGACCTCTCAAAGTATCTTCTGATACTTGGGAAACATACAGCTCGTCAGCAGCCGCTAAGACAGTTTCCATGAACATAGCAGAAGCACCCTCAAATTCAGGCTCATGCATGGCTACAAAGCGGATAGAATGGCGTCTGAAGATGCGTGAATAGGCAAGCCTGTGTTCTACGGAGCGGAACAAGCGGTTTGACCGCCAGCAGAGAATTATGTCAAATGGTTTCGGATTGGTAGAGGATTTAATAATCTCAATCATGTGCCGGAATGAAGGGCGGTCATCTGTACGACCGGAGAAACCGGCGTCTGTAAATACTTCTGCTACTTCCCAGCCTTTATCAGCTGCGAATTTACGGCACTCGTCTATCTGGCCGTTGATGGGTACTTCTTCTTCAGCCTGCCCTTCAGTACTGACACGGGCATAAATTGCGATTCTAGTCATACGATAATCTCAGCGTAAATACTCACGTCCTATAATCTCTATTATCAGCTATAGACTGGTAATCTATATAATTTAACCAATGACACCATACCTTATCACCTGGAATATCTAGCCGAATATTAGTAGTTCTGCTTTTCCAAGACGCTACTTTTATTCTGCACTTTGAATTACATTTACTTCTAACATACTCTAATGCTGGGCGCAAGTCAGTATCAAGGGACGCAATTATCCCGATATCATATCCGCCATCTATTGCGAATGATACGAAATCAATAGCTATAGCCACATCAACACCCTTTTGTTGAGCCTTACTGGAAGGCCAGTCTGATAAATATCTTAGAGGCCTCGCTATTACACAAGCCCCGCTTTTCTCCCAAGCAGAACACTGTCTCATATGTGCGGCATAAGCAAAAGGCTCTTTATTGGGGTCAGGGCGTCCGGTGTATATTCTTACTTGATGCAAAATTGGTTTAACAGGTATAGGAGTTTGTAAACAGAGCAGTTTCCCGAGTGCAATTGGGTCAAATTGCCCCGGAACATGAGATTCTTCATCTGGGAAAAAGGCACGTCTAGCACTGTTATAAAAATTCTGGGCATCTACAAATAAAACTAACCGCTCTGCATCCATCAAACCCCCTATAAAAACGAACCTCGCCAATTCACCCTGTTTCCAGAGGGAATAGCGAGGAAGATTCAACTATTAGTATACCATACACCTCTAACCAGTTCTACGGCATTCACAGCCATTCCCAGCAATTAAAAGCCATTATACAGGCAATAATATCCGATTACGAATTTGTAAACCCTGATATCTCACTTACTCTCTAGTTTTCAGTGGATACCCTGGCGTAGATAGCTACTTTTACCATGCTCTAGCCGTAACCATTTTCCACACTTTGAATCCTAATAAAAGTACCGGTATGGCAAAGTATATCAACCAATCTGTCGGAGTTGATAGCATCCCATTTAATAATAGTCCCCCACCTATCCATCCCATCAGATAAGTAATCCCCACAAATTGTAAATGTTCAACAGTGGCAAGAGTGAATATGGCACTAAGTGCTATCCCAAATAATGTATATAACTGAAGAACATATGCAGGGAAATCTGGATTTTCTTCTATAAAACTTAATCCAGCAGCATAGATTGCACCAGTAAAGATACCACCTATTACTTCAGAAAAAACATCTCTACAACTGTTCATAACTTCGCTATTCTAATGCTTATATCCCCAGAATCTGTTTTTTCTTGGCCTCAAAATCAGAGGGGGTAATAATTCCTTTGTCTCGTAATTCGGCTAAGCGTTCAAGGTCATCGTAGCCGCTCCGAACCGGCTGTCTGGGGGCTTCATGTGTGGTATTCTTTGGTTCAGTTTTATTGCGATACCTGATATCGTCTATCAAGTCCTTCAAATCTTCAAAGTCTCTTGCCTGTTTGGGGTTGAAAGCAACGCTGTTTTCGTCATGTACTGCGTCCCACATGCCGCCTTTGGACTCATGACTACCGGAAAAGACAAACTGAATATAGCCGTTGGTAATGGAGCCTGGCCGCTTGAATTGGATACTGGTTAAGCTGCTAATAGCGATATCTTTCTCGCCTCGGTTACCAAAGCCGATAGTCGCGTGAATACCCTTACGGCATATCCGGACAAACTGGTTATATAGTTCTACCTGCCCGTTGATACCTCTGGCTACAAATAAAGGCTCTTCGTACATGGCTTTCTCCGCAGATATTTAGACTTTCATAATCAAGCATCATTTGAGAATAGGCATATAAGTGCAACGGCACCATTCGCATCCTTCAACTGGTAACGGCATCTTTTCAATGGCCTCTTTTATCGTATATGTCTTACCATTCAGCGCTTTACACTTAGCACAAGTTGTATCATTTGACGCTGATAATATTTGCACCTTGGAATAGAATCTCTCGTTATAATAACTTTTCAATAATTCCTGATGGCTTTGTTGCATCAGTGAAAACCACTCATTGCCTTGCTCATAACGTAATCTGGCCATTTGCCAAGTAATTGTTGAAGCTGACTGTAAATCATTCTTTTTGATGTAATTTGATTTTTTCTTGTTAAGTATACCCCAAGCCACATCTCTAATAGAATATTGAGGATTTGCAATACGAACTGCTTTTATAAAATCAGTCATCGATCCACTATTTTTCATAGCATCTAAACTAACAGCATCAGCTTTTTTAAGTAGTAATTTTATACCATCTACAGTACGCACATATATATCTTGTTTACATGCAGGGCAAGCTTTCTGCCGTGCTGGTACAGGAGATAGAATTACATCACAGTGGGGACAGTTAGGTTTAGATGTGAGAAGCGTTTGCATCTACAATTTTCTCATCTGATATATCAAACGGCCTTGAATTTCTACGTCAGTAGCCAGGAGGCGCTTGTATTCGCCATTGGAACTTTCAAGGCGTAGATGGCCGTTCTCTTTGTACACGTGCCTTGCCAGAACCTCTGTACCGCCAATACGGACAGCATAAATCTTGCCGTCTATGATAGGAGCATCCGGGTCTATAAGTACGTTATCCCCATAATGAAGGCCGTCACCGCTTAAACTCTCACCGCCAATCTTTAACGCAAACACTCTATCTATCTTTCCCTCCACTACTTCTCTCGGCACTCGTATAACGCCTAAGTCTATCTCTTCTTCAACGGCGGGGTTACCAGCAGGTATAACTCCCCTTACAGGTATCTCAATTATCTCTAGTTTCTGTAGTTTGTCAGCAAAATCTGATGTGAATGCCTTTAGCATATCCGCCATGGATTTGTCGGGCAATCCCGCTTTGTCGCTAGTTTTCACTTCCATAAGGTCGTCAGTACTAACGTCCAATGCCCCAGCTAACTTCTGTGCAGTTTGAATGGTTATGTTAGGTATTCTCCCGCACTCAATATGATTAACATAGGTTCTACCTAAACCGGAGAGTTGACCTAAAGCTTCTTGAGTCAGCCCTTTACTGGTTCTTATCTCCCTCAATTTATCAGCGATGCTCATTTTTTCATTTTTATCACTGGTTTCTGATTCTATCAACTCTTCTAAGTTAACTCCTAATGCGGCAGACAAGCGACGTGCCACATCCAGTGTAATATTAGTTCGCTTCCCGCTTTCCACGATGCTAAGGTAGCTTGGGTCTAGCTCTGCTTTTATTGCAAGTTGTCTCTGGCTAATACCACGCAACTCTCTTAACTCTTTAATTTTATCCCCAATTTTCACCTATTTATCCCCCTACGGGCATTTTCTCATTAAGTTATGAATAAAATCAATATGTATTTTTAGTCAATACCCTATTGACAATATTCATATCTTAGTGCATAATAACCATATGAATATAGTCATCACTCAATTAAACAATATTGCTATCCGGTCATCTCTCTCTACTTCCAAAATTGCAAAGATGATTGGCGTTGACTCGTCATACCTCTATCACGTCAAAAGTGGGCGAATTAAGCCCGGCCTTAAGTTCTATTCCGGTGTAGTCAACGCCTTTCCTGCCCTCAAGCCCTTAGTAGATGCCGAAATCTACGGAAAAACTAATTATAAGCACACTGAAATACCTGTACGCAAGACCTTTCTGACTAAATGCTTGGAGGCATTCAAATGAAAGAACTTACCTGTTCCCACTGTGGGCATACCGGCTCTGACGTGCATGAAGTCAACTCCTACATAGGCGGACAAGGCTACGTAGAGATACCGCTTTGCGATGATGGCAAGGAATGCTGGAAACGCTGGGACGTCCAGCATGGTATCCGCAAACCTGAGTTGGTGGGTGCAAAGTGAAAGCCTTAGGCGAAAAGGAATTCGCCAAGATGACTGTGATTGTTGAGTACTCAGAGAAGCCTAATCCGAGAACGGAGCGCCTGATTGACGAGATGATTGCAGACGCATACATGGCGTACATGAGAGATAAAAAGGCCGGAGAGCAGCAACTCCCCGGCGGAAAGGAATAAAAGATAAACCTTCACCAAATTCATTGTAACCCGAACCTTAAAAATTCACAAGGAGGCATCACATGGAAATATTCGGATTCTTTTTCTTCTGCCTGTATGCCGGGTTCGTTCTTGGGTTTGCCTTCAACTGGAAGTGGCAAAAGGTAGAACACAAGCCCCGGATTATCAACAACGTCAGATAAATCAACAAGGAGTTTGAAATGACTTATTTACCGGAAGTATTGGAAGGCGGGATAGACCGCAAATATAAAGAACTCGGTTTCAGGCTTGAAGAAGACGACCACTGTGTCTGTCTGTATTTCAAGGACAAACTGGTAGACCGCTTCACCATCTTCGTTACGCCCATAACCTTGAGAAACAGGTGCGAGGACTACCTGAATAACCTGAATTCTGAATTAGCAGGAGTGAACTAGATGCCTATAAAAGGATTAAGTGAAACAAGAAGGATGCCCCGGCTGGGTAAGATACACCTTGGTATCAAAGCCAAAAACGCTAACGGGGTTGAATATCCAAAAGCAGTTGACTATTTTGTCTGCCCCCCGGAAGTACAGGCTGTATTCGGGGAAAAACCTAAGGAACTGGCGATAATGTTCCCTTTGGAAGACGAAGCCAAATTTGCCAGCCAGTATTACAGATGCTATTCAAACCTTCGCGGTCTGGTATGCAAGGGTGACGGGGAAATATCCACTCGCTTGATTGATACCGCCACCGGAGACTTCGCCGGCAGGGACAGCAAAGAAACTGTGATGAAGGACCTTCCCTGCACAGGACGGGATTGCTCCCAGTATCAGGCTAAAAAGTGTAAAGAGGTTATGAACCTCCTGTTTCTTTTGCCCTCTGTACCTGGCCTTGGTATCTGGCAACTGGATACCGGCTCAATAAACAGCATCATTACCCTCAATAGCGCAATTGAACTTGTACGGGGTGTTTGTGGCAGGGTAAGCATGATACCTCTTACTCTGGCTATAGAACCGCGTGAAGTAACCGCAGAGGGCAAGAAAAAGACTATCAACGCTCTTACCATCAAGGTTGGCGTCACCCTGGCTGAAATTCAAAAGTACGCCGCCCTACCAGTGGGCAAAGTATTACTGCCGCCCCCTGACGATGAAAAGCCGGACATGCTGTATCCGGAAGTTGAGGGGATTGAAGAAGAGGAACCGGAGCAGGAAAAGGTAAAGGAGCCGGCTGGTAATGAGGCACAGTTAGCCCATATACGGGAACTGTATGCCAAGCTGAACTTCAAAAAATCAGGCTGGACTGCTTATCTTGCCAATGCCAAACTCCCCAGCGATATAAGTCTCATGACTAAAGAACAGCTTGACTGGGTAGAAAAGGATTTGACCGAGAGAGTTTCCTTGCAATAACGGGTAATAGTAACGGGCAGGAAATCTCCCTCCCCTGCCCGTTACCGGCCCGGATACGGAGCAACATATGTACGAAACAGGAAGAATAAACACTTACAAAGATTTAAATGACCTTATAGACGCCAGACCTAACGGCGGGTGCAGGGTTGCTGATACCTACCTATCCAAAAGATACGGCAGGAAGGCTTATTCCTCATGCTTTGAGTGTCCTTTTGCTGAGTGCAAGGGCAGAGAATACGACCTATTCAGGCAACCAAAACGGGAGCTATGCCACGCCTAACCGGGCAATAACGAGAAGGTAACAGAACATGAATAAAAATGCCTACTATTTCCCACATGACTGTAACGCGGCAGATGACCCGAAGATACTGGCCATGCGATTTACTTATAAAGCCGAAGGGTACGGGTGGTACTGGATGCTGGTTGAGCAATTGAGGCAACAGCAAGACTACCGTATTTCAGTTGAAATACTGCCGATGTATGCCAAGAAATTTGATGCCCCGCCTAAGAAATTCGCCCAGTTTATAGACGACTGCGTCAACAAATATCACCTCTTTTTTGTAGAAAATTTTTACATTTTTTCTGAAAGTTTAATAAAAAGAATGGAATTTATTGAAAATAAATCAGAAAAAGCCAAAAGTGCCGCAAGTGCCAGATGGACACGTGAGGGGTCTGTAGCTTCAAAAAGTGATGCAGACGCTATGCAGACGCAATGCGTTCGCAATGCAATAAAAGAAAATAAAATAAAAGAAAATAAAATAAAAGTAATTACCCCCTTACCCCCTAAGGGGTATGCAGCTGATGCCGCTGTTTCCAGTAAAGAGGGTACGGATTTTGTTGATACTGAAACCGGAGAGATACTCACCAAACCTCCTGTGAATACCCCTGCTAAGGAAATCCCGGAAAAAGAACCCGTTTCAAATAATTCTGCCGGGCCAGCCCTTCAAGTGGACGCTGACTTCGGGGAAATCTGCAAACAGTACCAGAACAATATTGGCAACATCTCCCCTCTAATAGCCGATGAGATAAGAGGCTGGGTGGACAATTACCCGGCTGAATGGATTTTAGAAGCTATACGCGAGGCTGTACTTGCCAATGCCAGAAGGCCGAAGTATATCAGCGCCATACTGGACAACTGGAATAAAAACGGGCTTAAGGCGAAGCCTAGAAACAAAGACGCTCCCCCACCTGATACCCACTCCGATACAGCCCGGACAAACATAGAAAACCAGATAAGTATCAGGGTGCGGCAAGAGATAATCCGCAATGAAAAGACAGGCAAGCCGGCAAATCTGGACAGTATCCGTGACAGGGTAAGGCGCGAAGTAGAAGCCGAATATGCCGAATGCGGGAGTAACACATGAACAATAAACAGTTAGCTGACTGGGTGGAGTTAATTATAGCCATTTTCTTTCTCGGAATGTCAGTCGGCTTCTTTATCAAATTCATCATTTCAATTGTGGAGTGGATAGCGGAATGACAGTAGAGACAAAGAGAAATTACCGCAAATGGACGCCTGAAGAAGAACTTGTTTTAAAAGAATATGACGGCAGTGCCAAGAGTGCAGAAACTCTGGCCAAGAAACTTGATGTTAATCCTGAATGGCTACGCTGTAAAGCCAACAGGTTACTAAATGCCGAAGTATCCGGGGAGAAAGGAACTACTGATAATCCCAGCTTATTTACTGTGGATGATATCTGCTATGCGTTGGGCGTGCCGGAACACAAGGTTAATACATGGATAGCCACAGGCGCACTCAGGAAAGAGCGGGTACCGGGTGGATTTGTAGTCACCCGGCAAGAACTCAAGAGGTTTTTCTTTAAATTCACCGGCGAACTGGAAGGCTGGCAACCCAAACCCGAAATACTCAAGGACATTATCCAGAGCGAGATTAAGAATGACTGAGAAACTGACCGAAGCCCAGCTCAAGACGTCCGTAGACCAGTATCTCCAGTACGGAATGAACATGGGCTTATGGTATAGCGACCGGCTGAATAGTGGCAACTTCTTTGTACCGGCTGGTGAAAACTACAAGGGCAGGCTTATCCGGGGCTGTAGAAGGGGTACAGCCGATTATATGGTACTTCAAAGGCGAACTGACGGCACAGTCACTTACTGCCAGGTTATCTTTCTGGAACTCAAAGGGAATAAAACCCGTATCAGCCCTGAGCAGCGTGTCTTTGCAGATATGGTTATCGCACTTGGGGCAGAGCATTACTTTATCCGGTCACTGGAAACACTGGAAAAGATACTGCCGGTAGAGGCGGCTTAGATGAAGCGGACAGAGTTAAAACGCAGGACACCCATGAAAAGGATATCCAAGAAGATGCAGAGGCAGAGGGCAAAGGAAGTGGTACTGAAAAAACAGATACTCAAAGAGCAGGGAAGATGCGGTATGGACGATAGCCGAGCCGCCTGCCTTATCTGTGGGAAATGGGCATTACTGCATAAGCACGAAATCAAATCACGTGGTCAGTGCGGTGACGCCCTTGATAGGAAAAACTGCGTCTGTATCTGTGGTTCTTGCCATGAGGATTGTACCAACGGAATTATCAAACTTGTGGTAGACGAAGATGACCTGGTAGTGACGTGGGTAAAGACGTCAAAGACAAAACGAATTTTAAATTACATGAAACCACTAGAGGTGACGGCATGACAGCCATATTAAATTTGAGAGGAAATAAACAAATGTTCACAAAAGCACAGATAACACGTCAGGCAAAACAGAGAGGAGAGATTAAGGCCAAGATTTTAAAGGCTTTCGGCGAGGATTTTATAAAACAAAAGCAAAAGCAGCTTTGCACTATTTGTAGATTAAGACGAGCGGGGGGGGGCTGTAGTGAAGGATTATACCCGATTGATACTCATGGCAATAACTGTTGTTACTTCAGTGTAACTAGCAACAGGCAATAGGAGTGTAAGAGATGGTAAACAGGAAAATTTGTCAGGGAACAGGTAAACCGCCAATAGAATCATCCAGCAGTCCGCTGTATCCGGTTTGTCCTATATGTGGCAAGGAATTTTCAGGGCAAGGGCATAAATATAGTACACATGGTTATTGGCGGGAAGGTTGCCCTAAACATTTTCAGGAGTTTAAGAGGGTGGAGGCACAACAGTGAGAGTAGTTTATGAGACAAAAGGCAAAGCCAGAGAATACTTTGAACTGGCAGTCAATCTATATAGTGGCTGTACTCATGGATGCACATATTGCTATGCACCGCAGGTAGCTCATAAAAGTAAGCTGGAATTCCTTAATGCCCAACCGAGAATAGACCTGTTGAAAAACCTTGAATTGGATTGTGCCGAGCTTGAAAAGGCAGGCGAAGAACGCCATATACTGATGAGTTTCTTAACTGACCCTTATCAGCCGTTACCATGGGGAATAAGCATTACTGGTAAAGCCATACACACTATTAAAACGCATGGCTTAAACGTGGCAATCCTATCTAAAGCAGGTGATTGTTGCGACCGTGATTTAATGACTGATAATGACTGGTTCGGGCAAACTCTCACGCTTGATAATCCTCATGACAGCAGGAAGTATGAGCCAAATGCGGCCAGCCCATTATGGCGGCTGGGAAGTTTAAGAGCGGCTCACAATGCGGGTATACAAACCTTCGCATCATGCGAACCGATAATCAATCCAGCCCAAACACTGAACCTCATAGAGCAGTCTGCCGAATTTGTAGACCGCTTCTTAGTAGGTAAGTGGAATTACGATAAGAGGGCTGACCTTATTGATTGGGCTAAAGTTGCTAATCGGGCTATAGAACTGCTAGATAAATTAGGTAAGAATTACTACATCAAGAAGGATTTGGCCGCCTATATTGGTCATCCAGAAGGAATAAGAGTGGAGGCAAAGTAAATGGAAAACAGGAAATTTACAGAGGTAGTAACCGAATGTTCTGAGTGTCCAAAACATCATGAATTAACTGAGGGAATAGTAAAAATTCATTGGTGCGCTAAATACCGTAGGGAAATTAATCTCCCGCCTCTATTCTGGGGGGCGCGTATGGGGTGGTTTCCAAAGTTTTGTAAATTAGAGAAATCTTAAAAGGAGAGCAAAGTAAATGAGTGATAAATTAGTCAAGAAGGTTGCAACTGGAGAGACATTTATAGCTACCGATTGGGATGACGAAGAGTTAAGGCAAACTCGTCTTTCTATGTGGCGATTAGACCCTCACCAACATCAACCCATGCCGTGTGACCATAAAATGTTCCAGCGTCCACAAGATTATGGATGCGTTTTTATCAGGTTCAATGTAAATACTTTTATGATAGAGGAATATTGAGCCATGCCTAACTTAGAAGATGTACTGGTAGAACATAATAAAATTTGTACTGCCCCGGGGGCTGCTATTTGCCCCCGAGATGGGTGTTCCGCATGTGAGTTTAGTACTGATACATGTGCTTCAGGATGCCCTCGTTGCGCTCAAGAGAAACTGCTTGCTTGGCAGAGAGAAAACTGCAAGCTTGAACCGATTAAGAACACTTTTCACCCCATTGAAATGAACCGTCAACTATTTCAAGACCAGCAGGCCGTAAATAAGATACTAGGAGTGGAGTAATGACCAGAGAGATTAAATTCAGAGGCAAACGGGTTGATACAGGGGAATGGGTATTCGGATACTTTGCTTATATAAGCGATGGCACTACAGAACATAAGAAAATACCAGTAATTTTCACTGGCGATACTGGGTATAACTTGTATGAAGAGTTAGTGATTAAACGCTTTGAAGTTATCCCTGAAACAGTAGGGCAGTATACAGGATTAAAAGATAAGAACGGCAAGGAAATATACGAAGGCGATATTGCCACTATAGCTTGGCATCCTGAAGAACCGCTTAAGAAGATAAAGAATTTATGGGTAGTGCGATACAGCGGATGGAAATTCAATGCAGAGCCGAACAGGGAAACACTAAAGCCTCTGGGTTCAACATATGCAGAGGTATTAGAGGTTATAGGCAACATCTATGACAATCCAGAACTATTAAAGGAGATTAAATAAGATGATAAGAACAGTATTCAATAACGGTAAATATATTAAATACGAACATCATGGGGTAGATACTATAGTAAGAAAGGATTTAAAAGGCAAACATAGGGAAAGTTGTTTGTGCTATGAGTGTTCATTATTAATGTCTCCTTGCCCGATAGCTAAAGACTTATTCGCATTAGATAAAAAATATCACATTGTAACGCCAGTTTTTGAATGCCCTGATTTTAAAGAGGAAAAAGAGGTTTGACTATGTACGAACCGAGTAAAGAACTGATAGAGCAGATAGCCAAAGAATTCCAAAACAGGAAGCCCTTAGATTATCCATTAACTGATGCAGAGGCATATATTAAAACTGATATATGTGTCCAGTTACCCACTATCCTTAAGGCTCTTGAGCACATGGAGAACCGACCTCAGTGGCAGGATAAGCCAGATAAAGAGGGCTGGTGGTGGGTTAAATCTTCAAACAAGGAATTAGGTATTTGGGTTGTTGAAATACTTAAAAAGGATGGCACTCTACTTATACCAAAGTACATATCCATGATTGGTGGAACAAAAAGTTATCTCTACATACCAGAACCAGAACCTTATAAGGGAGAGGAATAGATTTTGCGGAACATATAAAAAAGTCTGATTTTATCTTGGGAGAATGGCATACCGGTATTATAATATAAAGCAGGTAGATTTGAAGGAGCTGACAGAGAAGGAACTAGCCAAGATAATAACCAAAATCCAAGCCGTGAAAGAATCCGGCTTCGGAGAGGTTAAAGTCTGCATCAGAAACGGCTCTATCTACCGCATTATCAAAACCGAAGAGGAAATGATGGAAACCTCTAAGAACTAAAAACTGAATAATTAGGTCCTTACAGAAGAACTGAGCAGGACATTCCCGAAAGGGCGTGTCCTGCTTTTTTATTTGCGCGAGAAAGAGAGGCTATATGGCAACCGAGTGGCTAACAGAAAAATGCCCCAGGGCTAACTGCAATGGCACGCTGTATTTGGATGACACGTTAAGAAGCCATGAGCGGAGATACAAATGTTCACTTTGCAGCCGTGAATGGGGAGAGGCAGAACTCAAGCGGGAACTGGAATCCCTTAAAGACAAACTGAGAGGCCGCCAGATATGAGAGAGAGATATTTACGTTGCACTATCTGGGAGTGCCTGCCGGAGATAATCCAGTTGAAACTGAGGGCATTAGCGTCTGCCGGCTGGTGTCCGCCTGGGGAACATTCAGCCTTTGCAGGGCTGGAAAGCACCGAGGAGATTGACCGCCTGATGAGACAAACCCCCAGCCATGTTAAGCGGGGTAAAGCATGGTAAGAGAGGCGTATTTCAGACCTGCTCAAATACGTTTCAAAGTGGAAGACGTCATGTGGGTAATCGCTACAGTTTTACCTCAGGAAGAGGGATACTGGCCGCCTGAACCCTGTATTGAAATAAGCGCCGGCGGTCAAAGGTCTATATCCCATGTCGCACCATTTGAGGCAGCCTGCCAAGTCCGGGCAGAGGTATCTGAACGGCTCAGGATGACAAAGGAAGATGGTGAAACCCTATTGTGGGAGTTACAGAAGGGCGGAGTAGACTACTACCCTGTGCTGTGTCCTGCGGCCCGTAAAGCCCTGTTATATATCAGCTCAGGCTGGAAAAGAAGAAGGCAGACATACGCCGAGTGGAAAGCCCATAGAAAAGCTACTAACAAGGTCTTCGCAGTAAAAGGATAAATTTGTCCTTTTTTATGTGAAAATCTGTTGACACAAACGTATGCAGTTTATATACTTAAGAAAAGTAAAAGTATACAAAGTTTCCAGCAAGCCGGTGTAACAGCCGGCTTTTTCTATTGGGTGAGAGATACGGCGGCATACTGGCGCAACGTGGGAAATAAATTCTCTTAATGGCAGCAAAACCCTTAGGCTACCAGCCCAATAGACTTATCCCCCCAAAGGAGCGTGTCTCCGATGGGAATATATGGGGCAACCTGCCGAGATAAGACCGCAACTTGTCTTGGTTATATAGAAGCCCAGGGCGGTATTGCAGGATGAAACCGCCCACATTATCATCCCCAGTTGTAAAGGGAAATTATACAACTGGCCACTCCGGTGATGCGTTGCCGGAGACTATAACGCAGGGTAGAGCAGCGGTTAGCTCGTCTGGCTCATAACCAGAAGGAGCTGGGACAGAACCGGCACCCGTTACCAAAATTCACGCTTTTGACTGAGGAGAATTATGCATTATCGTAAAATCCGTATTTCAAGGGCAGAGACCAAGGATGAACACAGAGTAATCATGGAACGGTTATTAGGTAGGCCTCTAAGAAGCGACGAGGTTGTTCATCACATCAACGGTGATAAACAAGATAACCGTCCTGATAATTTACAATTGATGACATATAAACAGCATAATAGCCTGCATTTTTCACCCGATGAGCCGCGTATTTGTTCGATTCCCGGGTGTGGAGGAATACATGATGCTCAGGGATATTGTAAAAAACATTGGTTCCGATGGCGAAGGACTGGTAGTCCTTATGGATTAAAGGGGCATAGTAGCAGAAATACTGCGTGTATTCCTTAGCCGCCCCCTGCAACCAGCCTTTACCATAGCCCGCCTAACCAGCGGGCTTTATTATTTCCCCTTACAAAATCTTACGTAATCTTACGTTTTTTGACAAAACTAAAGGAGAAGGTTTTGAAATTACCAGAGGGCGAAACCAAGGCATCTTTGTTAGCCAGATATGACCTTGCCAGAGGTGATAAGGATAAAATTATGGAGCTAATGGCTCTCTGTGGGCGCAGTTCAAGAAACTCACTCAGAGACTTTATGTCCACCTTACGCTGTGAGCCAGACCCTCAACCTTTCAGCATGGGTATAGCTCCAACTTTAAAAGACCATCTGGAAGCCTTCAAAGCCTCAGACAAAATCGTATCATACCATCAGCAAGTACCCTTTGAGTGGGTATTTGAGATTAAAACAAATAAACCAGTTGCAATAGTACATACCGCAGATTGGCAATTGGGAGAGTCCGGGGTAGACTATGAGCAATTTGAAGCAGACCATAATACGTGGCTAATTACGCCCAATCTCCTCGTTAATGTTGGCGGAGATGGGTATCAGAATATCATTCAGACTTCCAAGATGGGGTCTTCGCATAACCAACAGCCGATAGTAAGCCAGCGGGGTATTTACTACACGGCAATTAAACCTTTGAGCGACGCGAAAAAGCTTCTTGCCATAGGTACAGGCAACCATAACTACTGGTCTGCCTTACTTTCGGGAGAAGATTGGGATATGGAGTTAGCCCACCGGCTTGATGTTGCCTATTCCAGACATGCTTCGGTAATCCACGTCAAGGTTGGCAAAATGGACTATCCGATACTCAGGATGCATAAGGGCCGGTTTAACTCCTCGTTTAATTTAACCCATTCAGCTAAACAGCATCAGAGAATGGATTTCCCGGATGCCAGAATAGTGGTTGTTGAACATCATCACTGCCCAGCGGTTGAGCAATATTACTATAACAATAAATGGTGTTGTGCTATCCGGCCCGGAACTTACGCTGTCAATGATGATTTTGCTCAACAGAATGGTTTTTTCGGTGCAAGGGTAGCAAATCCAACAGTGGTTTTATTTCCTGACGAAGACAAGATAGTTGGCTTTTTGGATATGTACGCTGCCATTACTTACTTAAAGGCGGTCAGTTAGGATGACAGAAGAATTTGACCATGTGCAAGATAGCGGGGAACGGCAATCATTTCAGACCGGTGCAGTCCGAGACGCTCAAGACCACAAAGGCCGCTATGACCTGTTACCGCCATATGCCATAGAACGCTTGGCAAAACATTTTGAAAACGGCGCAGTCAAATATGCTGCTCGCAACTGGGAAAAGGGTATACCCCTAATGCGCTATATAGATTCCGGTATGCGTCATATGTACAAACTGATGGATGGGCAGACAGATGAAGACCATGCGGCAGCCGCCATGTGGAATATTGCCTGCTATATCCAAACTGAGAAATGGATTAAGGACGGCATACTCCCTAAAGAGCTTGATGACCGCCCTGTACGGATACAATGGACATAATAGGCTGGCTTGGCGTCTGTATAGGCGTTGTAGTGCCACTCCCCCAGCTTATACGCATATTCAAGACGGGTAAGGTCGCCAATATCTCAGTTTTAACCTACGCCTTACTGGTCGTCACTATCACCTGTTATCTGCTCCATGCCATACAGATAGGCGATGCTGTTTTTACAGTGAGCAATGCCTTTAATCTTTTAACAAACAGCCTGGTGCTGATTATGCTCATAAGAGGCCGATATGACAGAGGCAGATAGAACTGAACTTATACTGGACAGCCAGATAAAACTGCGTGACCGGTTCTGCACTGAGGCCATGCTGGAACTGCAAGACCGCTATCCCGGCAGGCCTCTTTGTAACCGCCAGTGGTTTAATACCTATATCAGGCTGTGGAGCGAGTACGCAAGGACTAACTAACTACCTACTGCCTCAGCCAGCTTCTCAGTAACGAACTGGTTCAGGCTCATCTTATCCATAGACGCCTTTTGAGATAGTTTGCGGTGCAGTTCCGGGCCGACCCGGACATTGAACTTACCGCTGAACTTCTGCTGTGGTTCAGGAATTTTATACCCACGTTCCAGTTGGTCTTCAAGCCACATTCGCTTGTGGATAGCCAAACTCTCAAGAGCTTCTTCTGGAGTATCTCCATCACCTATGCACCCTGATAACTCTAAAGCTCTGGCTACATAGTAAGTACCGCCGTCATTATCTTCGTCAGGCTCAATGACAACTGTATAAGGCAATCCCATATAGTAGTCCAAGTTCTTTGATGCTGTTTTCATATTAACCTCCAGACAGCCTGTTATTTCAGGCTGTCTATTTTATTGATTAAATCCTTTACATAGCAAGTGCGAATTGGGTTTGTTCTCGGATAAGGCAGGGAGTATTGCCCAATCTGTGCTTTTGCGTGAGACCCACCCATTTTGATTGTTCCGTATTTATTGACCAGCCATTCAAAATCTTCAAGTGAAACATTCTTAGGGTTCTGGCGTATCTTCTGCTCTCTTTTATCGCTGGTGGTCATTTCATTAACTCCTTACATTCATATAGTACCATATACAGTACCATGTGTCAATACTTTAATCACTGATTATCAAAATATTTTTAGCGGGCAAGTTATGAAACAGTCAGTATTTTACGCCTCACTCCCCCCTATTCAATCAGCAATCAAAATCGGGCAGGACGGGGCAAGAATCCAGTTAGATATTCCTGAAACTGAACTGGATAAACTGGCCCAAATAATCCAGTGGCGGGATAAAGTCTTAAGAATAACCATTGAACCGGTTGAAGGTTACATTTATGGTGCAAAAAGCGAATAAAAAGACATCTGACAAAACAGCAAAAAAGGTTGGCCGTCCCCGAATAAACATAGATTGGGAGATGGCTAAAAGATTATGTGAAATACACTGTACCCAAGAGGAAATAGCCAGCGTACTCAGGGTGTCTGTTGATACTCTGGACAGAGCAGCTATACGCAAATTCAATCATTCTTTGTCTGAGTTTATGCAAAAGAATTCAGAGATTGGCAAAGCCAGCTTACGCCGGATGCAATGGGAAGCATGTATGGGTGTAGCCCCTCAACTGGCAAAGGATAAGAACGGCAATGTAATTCTTGACCGCAAGGGCAAGCCAACAGTCATCCCCGGTATTCCTCCAAGCCCTACAATGCAAATCTGGCTTGGTAAACAATATCTCGGACAGGTTGATAAACATGAGATTACGGGGAAGAACGGGCAGGAACTTATGAACCAGCCCATTATTCAAGTTATTTCTGTGTCTGCCCAACAGGCTACTCAGCGAATTACGGCAGGCGAAGGGACAGAACCTTGTGCAGATTAAAACTACCCGGATTTATGAACAGAATGCCAATGCATGGCTGAAACGCAAGGAAGGTATCCGGCGTGCTTTAAATGAGGGTGGTACGTCCTCAAGCAAGACTTTCTCCGTATTGCAAACTATCTATCTCATTCTCTCCCACTCAAAACGCCCATTACTGGCAACAATCGTTAGCGAATCATTACCGCATCTGAAACGGGGTTGCATACGGGATTTCTTTACAATCCTTGATGAGTCTCCCGACAACAATCCCAAATACAATAAGACAGACCACATTTACACCTTTGTCAATGGCTCCAAGCTGGAATTCATGGGCTTGGATGAGATAGGCAAAGAACGTGGGCCGAGACGGGATATCCTCTACTGCAATGAGCTTAATAACCTCAAGTGGGAAGTGGTGCAAGGGCTTGATGTCCGAACCAATCTATTCACATTTGCAGACTGGAACCCGACCTCTGAATTCTGGGTGCATGAAAAGTGGATAAACCGGCCTGAAAACATCTATATCCACTCAACCTATCTTGACGCTTTGAATGTATTGCCGCCGGAAGTGGTGGCCAATATAGAAAGCAATAAAGACACAGACCCCAACTGGTGGAATGTGTACGGGTTGGGCCGTATAGGCAAGATTGAAGGTCTGGTATATCCGATGTTTGACCAGGTCAATGAATTACCCCCAGGTGATATGTTCTACGGCTTGGACTTTGGTTATTCAAATGACCCTACAGCCCTTGTCCGGTGCGTTATTCAGGGTAAAGACCTTTACTGCCAAGAGCTTATTTACCAGTCAGGTCTTACCAATGATGCTATTGCCTATCGCATGAGCGAGCTTGGTATCCGTAAGGGTTATGACGAGATATTCGCAGACGCGGCAGAACCCAAATCCATAGAGGAAATACATCGGCATGGGTTCAATATCAAGTCATGTCCTAAAGGGGCTGACAGTGTGGAATACGGCTTACAAAGAGTACGCCAACATCGCATCCACTGGACAAAGGACAGCTTAAACAGCATCAAAGAAATACGAAACTATCGGTATATAGCCGATAAAAACGGAGCCTTAACTTCCAAAACCACTCATCAGTACAGCCACATGATGGACGCAATGAGGTATGGAGTTATAGGCAAGATAAACAGAATTCCCATTATAGTGGCTTAGGGGGAGCGTGAATGTTAGACACTCTAAGAGGCAATATCGCTAGTTTTATATATCCGAAGCATCAGAAGGCCAAGACTGCCGATGTGGTTGGTTTCCAATTTACCTCTGACCAGCCCATCTATACCAATATGTCAGTTGAAAAGGGTACACGCGAAGGTTATGCCTGTTCCGTTTACGTCTACCGGAGTGTGAGGACTATCATTCAGGCCGCATCTGCTATCCCTTGGATGGTTGTAGATAAGGACGGAGAACGCATACCCGGCCATGAATTTGAAAAGCTAATGGCCAAGCCTAACCCGTATTTTTCCGGGCAGGACTTGATAGAATTCACGATTGCCCACTTATGCTTAGTGGGCAATTCCCTTTGGCAGCCTATCTTTGTAAATGGGAAACCGCGAGAATTCTGGGTAACAATGCCGGATAAAGTTAAGCCTGTTCCGGGTGGTGATTGGATATCACGCTGGGAAGTCAAAGGAGAAGGTGGCAAAACAGAAAATAGACCGCCTGAAACCTTTATCCACTTCATGCAGGTAAACCCCGGCAATCCTTATTGGGGTATCGGGCCGCTACAGGCAGCTGCTAGAACTGTAGACACCGATAACGAAGCCCAAGACACTCAGAAGGTCACCATGCAAAACAGGGCAATGCCTTCGGGTATTTTATCACCTGATACAGACATACCCCCTGACCAGTTTGAACAGACACAAAAGCAATTCAAGGAGCTTTATAAAACCAAGACTGCTCGGCGTGAACCCTGGCTCTTAAATGCGGGTATGAAGTGGCAACAGATGAGCTTATCAGCTGTTGAAATGGACTTCATCGCTTCCCGATTACAGAATAAACGTGATATAGCCGCCGCTTTCGGTATCTCCCCAATATTCTTGGGAGACCTTGAGCAGTCCAGTTATAACAACATGGCTGAGGCCCGTAAGGCTTTATACCAGGATGTAGTAATCCCCATGCTTGATGATATACAAGCTACCCTCAATATGCGGATAGCTCCCTTGTATGGAGATAACCTGTCAATAGCCTATGACCTTTCAGGTGTGGCGGCTCTGCGAGGAGACTTCACCGCCAAGGTAACACAAGCCCAGACACTTTTTAACATGGGCGTACCCTTTGAACAGATAAACAGCCGTCTTGAGCTTGGATTTGAGAAGTTCACAGGCTGGGATAGAAGTTATAAGCCGTTTAATCTGATGGCAGACGGAAAGTCCATGCAGTTACCTGCCGGCAATAAATCAGAAGTCATGTCTGAGGAACAGAAGACTGCCGCGTGGAAACGGATTGACTCCCGACGTATTGGTTGGTGGAGTGTTGTTGGCGACAAGGTTGAGGAGTTATACAAAGAAAATGGCGACCTATTGGCAAAGGCCAAAGGTAAAACCCCCACTGAATACATAAACGCCGCTAAAAACGCCTTGGAATCAACTACCCCTGAATGGGAGAAGAAACTCTCCGCCATGTATATGTCCTTGATAGAGGATTTTGGGGGAGAGATAGCCGGTGATTTAGGCATGAGGAAAAAGGCCGATGAGCCTTTTGACCCCTTTACTGAAGCGGCTATGGCTTGGATAAAAAAGAATGCCGCCAAGACAGTGACTACCATCATGGAAACTGAACTTGAAGCAATAGCCGGGATAATAGAGGCTGGTTTTGCTGATGGTTTATCTATCCCCAATATCAGTAAGCAGATTAGGCAGTACTATGATGACAACTCCGCATGGAAAGCCGCACGAGTTGCCAGAACAGAAGTGGCAAAGGCAGCCGGATATGGGCAACAGGAAGCGGCCAGACAATCCGGTGTGGTAAAAACTCACACTTGGCTGGCTTCCAGAGATGAACGTACCAGAGATTCGCACTCTTATATGGATGGCGAAACAGTACCTCTTGGCAAGCCCTTTTCCAATGGTTTGAAGTATCCGGGTGACCCCAGCGGTGGTGCGGATGAGGTAATTAACTGCCGGTGTACAGAGTTATACGGCGTAGATTAAGTAACAAGTTATCAAGCAAGCCCCCTTAGCCGGGGGCTTTTTTATTGGAGGCAATTATGGCTGAGACCATAGCCGATACACCTATAAACACTATCAATTGCCCATATTGCAGTAACCCGAATATCAGCCGGTCTGAGTGTGTTGATGAAGGCTGGTTATGTCTGGACTGCGGAAGAACATTTAATTTTTTTGAGGTGATGGGTATGACACGAATACTGGAACACAAAGAATACAAACTCGCTATTAAGGCCGTTGATGAAGAAGCCGGCACTTTTGAAGGTTACGCTTCAACCTTTGACTCTGCGCCGGATTCTTACGGCGATGTAGTTGACAAAGGTGCGTTTACCAAAACCATCAACGAGAACAAGAAGCGTATAAAGCTCTTATTCAACCACAACGCTAACGAGCCAATCGGCAACATTCTTGAACTTAGTGAAGATGATGTTGGGCTACATTTCAAAGCCAAACTTTCCTTAGGCGTACAAAGGGCGAGGGAAGTGCTGGCGCTGATGAAGGACGATGTCATCAACACGATGTCCATCGGGTATGACACCATCACCGAGGAATGGAAGGACAAAATCCGCCACCTCAAAGAAGTCAGATTATGGGATATCTCCCCGGTTACCTTTGCGGCCAATCCTGAGGCCGTAATTACCGGGGTTAAATCAGGGCGGGTATTATCCGCCTCCAATTTATCCAAAGTTAAAGAGGCCATTTCCGCTTTACAGGCACTTGTGGAGTCTGCTGAGCAGGACGAGGAGCCGGCTAAGTCCACTCCCCCCACTGTAAGAGACCCGGAAGCCGCTGAATTAGAGAAAGCGGTTAAAGACCTTAGGGCTGCTTGCCTAGGTTTTGACTTTCAAAAAGCTGAAGCCAGTATCGCAAGCAATTTCAAGAAAATAGAAGGAGAAAGTAAATAAATGGAAAACAAGGAATTAGCCGAACTGATTCAAGGTGCAGTTGCTGACCTCAGGAATCATGCTGCCCGGATGGACGAGGAAGCCAAGAAATATGGCGCCGCTTCTGCCACCGCTCAGGCCACAATGGAAAAACTGAATACCCGCATTGACGGGCTGGAGTTGAAACTTCAGAAAAACGCCATCGTACCACCCGGTGAGGCTGAAAACGCCGAAAAGAAAGCACATACCACAGCCTTCTTCAAGTGGATGCGGCATGGCAAATCAGGGCTGGAACCCGCTGAACGCAAAGCCCTTGTTCAGGACACTACCGGTCTTTATCTGGTGCCTGAAGAAATAGAGAAGGAAATCATAAGGGCTATTCCTGGGCTGAACATTTTCCGCACCTTGGTTCCTTCTCGCCCTATTACCACTGACAAAATCCGCAAGCGGACTCTGACCGAGGTGTCTATGGGCTGGGGCAAGATAGAAACCGGTGCAAGCATCACCGAGTCCACCCCCACTCCTGCCACTTCCTACATTTACGCCGAAGACCTGTACGGCCTGGCTAAAATCGGCGAGGATGAACTGGCTGATGTGGATGCCAACTTGTCCGCCATTATCGCTGACAGCTTTGGGGTAGCAAGAGGCGAATCCGAAGAAGCTGCCTTTGCAATTGGCACCGGGCATACGTATGAACAGCCCTGCGGTATCGCCGTAGACTCTACCTTGCTGACCGGTATCGGTAGTGGCGCTGGAGCAGGGGCTGTCGGCACTTATGGCCGCACTTGGGCTACTGATAACACTGTCACTGTTGAAGACCTCCTGAAGTGCGAATATGCTCTGCCGGCTCAGTACAAGAAAGGCGCTGTCTGGCTGATGAACAGCAAGACCGAACTGGCTCTGCGCCTGCTCCGTGCCGGTGGCAGCACTACAGGAGATGGTCCGTTCCTTTGGCAGCCTTCACTGATTGCCGGTCAGCCCAACACCTTTGATGGTTTCCCTGTTTACAACAACGACAGCATGAAATATCCCGCTGATACCACTGCCGGTATCAACGTCATATTCGGCAACTTCCAGTTGGGTTATCGCATCATTGACCGCCAGGGTATGTTCATCCAGAGGCTTGACGAACTGTACGCCGAAGATGGTCTCGTGGGCTTCAAGGCTCACTTCCGCGTAGGCGGCGATATAATCCGCCACGCTGCCTTCCAGGTTATTGCCAACGATGTCTAAACCCTCAGAAGGGGAGCGGTTATCCCGCTCCCCTTACTAAATTTAAGGAGTTGAAATGCCCATACGAGTTTCCAATGATATAGGTGCCACGATTACAGTCGGCACCCCAACTGCCGGGGCTTTCCCGGTCAGTGTTCAGCTTACCGGGCCAACTGGTAAAGACCTGCGGACAGCAAGAGTAGTCCAATATTATCTGGCCAAAGACTCTGCAGGAGATACCTTGTGTACTGATGGCACAGATACGAGTGACGTAACCATCGGCACAGATGGCACACTTATTGCAGAAACTGCAGCTGATGTTGCCGGCATAGTCAAGAGTGAGGCTGACGGCGACATTGATTTTGTCGTCACAGTTATCACTACCAAACAGGCTTATCTTGTTATCGTTCTTCCTGATGGGGAAACAGTTATGTCTGCTGTCATGGCTTACACCGCTTAACCCCGATAGGCTTTGGGGGCTGAGCCTTTTAATCAACCCCCATTTTTAAAGAGGTATCAAGGTTATGAGACTTCGCATATTAAAAGATTGCTATTCATTATTTGGCTTGCTTAGAGCAGGTCAGATTGCAGATATACCAGAGCCTGAAGCCACAGAATGGCAGAGGAGCGGCCTTGCCATGCAGGACAAGGCTTACGAACCAACTGAGAACAAAGCCGCTCAGATTAACACCGAGAACCCAAGACGCAGGGCTAGAAAGAAATAGATGTACGCCATAATTGTCGGCACCCAAACGAATAAAAAAGGGCAGGAATTCGTCCGGGTGGACTTTTACCTTGAGAAGGGCGAACCTCTGTATGATGGATACCATGTCCGTATGCCTGCCCGCGAACTGAACGAGAAGGAATTATCCAGCCTGACAAACAAAGACGGGGTAATCTCAAAAGCTGATTACGAGGCTTTCGTGGATAAGAACATTGGCTGGGAGATGAAAGATACCCCGTTTAACTGCCACATGTTCGCAAAGCCTGCCACCCTTGAAGACCTTGATGATGCGGTACAGGCACGTATCAAGCTTTTAAAGGCCAATTGTGCCGAGAATGCAAAGACCAGTACGGAGTTTAAGCCATCCCGAATACTCTGCCAGCTGACTGTCTGCTCTGCCAAATACTCCATGGGGTTAAAGGAGATACTGCCCGGCACAGAACTAATGGAGACTTGATATGGCTGTAATTGATATTGGGCCAGGGGCAATTAACCGGGGTGATAACTGGTCTTCAGGTTATACTCGTGTAGACTGTAACAACCCCGCTAATGACGACGGGATACTAGATACAGTAGAAGTGTGGGCAACTTCCCAAAGTTTGTCTGGATTCAAAATAGGTACTTTTTCAGGGTCAGGTACTAGTTATGATGACAGAGATTATGCGACAATCGGTTCAGTAACTGCGGGTTCAAAACAAACCTTTACAGGTCTATCTATAGATGTAGTTACTGGTGATTTCTTAGGCTGCTACTATAGTAGTGGCGTTATCGAACGCGATACATCTGGGTTTGATGGCGTATATAGCGGAAATTCCAGTGGTGACAGGTTTGGTTCGGGTTCTAGCACATATATCCTATGGGCAGGCGACGCTATCTCTATTTATGGCACTGGTGCAACTACCAGTAACACCTATGAATTATCCTGCACTGATGGGCTAAGCGTAGGAGACAACAATAAAGGGAACTTACTCTTAAGCCTATCTTTAGCGGATGGGCTTAAATCCGGTGAAAGTTTGGGCAATACCAGAGCTTCTTTCCCGATAATCTCAGACGGATTGTCTTTGGGCGAAAGCCTAGCCGCATATTTAAAACTTTCTCCAGCTCTTTCTGATGGAATTGCCTTAGGAGATGCCCAAGGAACTCAGCTAACAACTAATCCAGAAGTTAATGATGGGTTAAAACTAACTGATATCTTAAATACTCAGGCAATCCTGAACGCCTCTGCTCAGGACGGCATTTCTTTGGGGGATACACCGCAGGGGAATATCAGTATTTTCTTAAGTCTCATAGACGGGCAAACGCTTTCCGATACAGTAACAGCTGGCTTCTTAATTTCCTTACTCTTATCAGATGGCGTTTCATTAAGCGATACAACGGCAGCACAGGCTATCCATAACCCCGCCCTTGTAGATGGTTTAAATCTCTCTGGCTTGCCCTCAGGTACCGCCCTGTTAAGTTTGGCGGTAGCCGATGGAGTGACTACAGGAGACACACCAAGTACACAAGTGAGTTTTAAGGTAGCTCTGGCTGATGGACTGATTACTGGAGACAGCGGATTAAACTCACTTATTCTTAACCTGCAAGCTATAGACGGCATTTCCCTTAATGACACTACCCTTGCCAATCTGATTTACCAACTGCTGGTGCAGGCAGGGCTTAAGTTATCTGATACTCCATTAGCAAACGCCATATTAGAACTCTTGGCTCAGGATGGTTTATCCCTTTCGGATAGCACCTATTATTCCAGCGCAGCCATTTACAATATGCTGGTTTCTGACGGGCTAACGCTTTCCGATTCCCCCAGTACAACTTGCACGCTAAACCTGATAGTTCAGGAGAACATCTCACTCGGAGATACTGGCAGTATTATCTGCCAGTTTTTTGAATCAGTAACTGACGGCTTCAAGCTGGGTGATATCGCACTGAACTATACCAACGGACTTATTAAACTCACTGTCAACCTGTACGGCAGAAACGGAACGGGAACACTACCTGCCCGGACTATCACAGTAAACCTGCTTAACCGCAGTTCGGCAGCAGAATTAAAGCAAAGAGCGGTTAATCTGGGGCTGAAAGACCAATCCATAACCTTAAATACAAAAACTGAATAAATAAACAAAGGAAATGACCTTCAAAGACCAACTCACAAGTTGGTCTTTTGGTTTATAAAGGGAGGATTAAGTGGAAAATATTAAAGACGGATGCAAACTAAGCGGTAAGTTCATTACCGAGTGTTACCGCAAAGGCAAGCTCATCTGGAAGGAAGAAAGCCATAACATCGTAACCACCGAAGGGCGTAACCGCATACTTGATGTGATGTTCCATGGCACTACCCAGATATCCACCTGGTACTGTGGACTTGTGGAAACAGACACTTCCCCTGATGCAGGTATGACTTATGACGTACCAACATTTACCGAAAGTACCGCCTATGATGAAGCGGCTCGCCCTGCTTTTGTTGAAGCGGCCTCCAGCTCCGGCTCGGTTACCAACTCAGCAAATAAAGCTGTCTTCACCATTTCAGGTACAAAGACAATGTACGGAGCGGCACTGTTCAGCGTCAATACCAAAGGAGACCATACCGCTGGAGCAGACAATGTACTGTACTGTTATTCCAAATTTACCTCCGGGCGTTCTGTGGTAGACGATGATGTAATCAACCTGACCTACACAGTCACTGCTGCTGATGATGGTGCATAAGGGAGGCTGATTGATGGCTACCTTAACAATACCGAACAGTGATAAGGGTTATACCCTGCAATTTACTGTCCATGATTCTGCCGGTGCAGCAAAAAACCTGACCGGGTACACAGTCACTTTGAAAGTCTGGAGACCTGGCGCACCTGCGACCTTGCTTGTAACCGGCGCTTGTACAATAAGCGATGCTGAAAATGGGGTTGTTACTTACACTTTGACTGGAACAGATTTTGCTCTTACCGGCACTTATCATGCCGAGTTGGAACTGACAATGGTATCCAGCGAAGTAACAACTGTACGGGAAAGCACCGGCAATTTCAGCATTACTGTAGCGGAGAGTGGTTGATATGGTTGATTATTGCACCCTTGAAGAAGTTAAAAGAGAACTTAATATTTCAGGTGGCGAGTCAGACGATATACTCCAAGCATTAATAGGGCAAACTAAAGACCTCATAGATAAGTTTTGTAACCGAAGTTTTGATAGCGTTACCACTACAAAGTACTTCGACGGAACCGCCAGCCCATTATGTATTCCAGATTTGATTACGCTCACCAGTCTCAAACTGGACACAAACGGAGACGGAGTTTACGAGGCCACTTTAACCACAAGCGATTATATTCTTTACCCCCTTAACAGCACACCCAAGGAGTCCATTAGAATAAATCCTAATGGAAACTATTCCAGTTTTGCCTCTGGTATTCCAAGTGGAGTTTCTATCACAGGAACATGGGGTTATGCCTCTACTGTACCAGGGCCAATACACAGGGCCAGCATAATACAAGTACAACGCTGGTATAAACGTAAAGAGACCGCCTTCGCTGATGTAGTGGGAGTGCCAGAATTAGGCGAAGTGCATTACTACAAGGGGCTTGACCCAGACATACATTTGATAGTTCAAGCCTATCGCAAGCAGAGGTATTTTTAATGGCCATCAATGTCCATGTACTTGGTGCTGATGAAATTATTAAGGCACTCACTAACAAAGATATCTTATCTAATGTAAACAAAGAGCTGTCTAAACTAGCAATCAAAATGGCAAATCGAGCCAAGAAGGCAACTGTGGTAGATACAGGGCGCCTAAGAGCGTCAATCGCAACCCAGATATCAGACCTGTCAGCTGAAATAGGCACTAATGTTGAATATGCCCCTTTTGTTGAATTCGGCACGTCAAAGATGGAAGCCCGCCATTTAGAAGGTAGTTCTAAGGTGCTAGGTGAGGGTATGTTCACTTTCGCGGCCAATAATTCGCAAGAAGACATAGACAAATTCAGCGATGAGATGGGGAAAATCATGTCGGATAGGTGGCCAAAATGAGTGTAGAAATAATAGGGAATGGCCTCAAGACAAGGCTACAAACCATAACCGCTCTCAAGGCGGTTTTTTCTTGCTCCGAAATACCCCAGTCAGTTAATAGCTTCCCGACCGCCTTAATTTTCCACACCGGTACAGAATATGACCAAACGATGGGTGTTACCAATATGCAGCTACATCACTTCAAGGTAAAAATCTGTACCCAAACCGCAGACCAGTCAAGCGGGCTTAACGCTCTGCTGGACTTCGCGGAAAACACAGGCGATAACTCGGTTAAAGCAACCGTTGATGGTGACGTTACCCTTAGTGGTAAATGCGATACAGCAAGAGTCATAAGAAACTCTGGCCAAGGGACTTTTAGCATGGGTGGTCATGTTTATCTGGGGACAGAATTTGAAATTGAAGTATGGGAATAATAGGAGGACAAAATGCCAGTATTAAGTGGTAAAGCCGGAGAGGTAACTGTAGGAGGTACTACAGTAGCCGGCATTAAATCATGGCAATTGGATTACACGTCTGAAGTATTGGACAGTACGGATTTTGGAGATGCGGGTGTGCGGACATTTGCGGCCGGGTGTTCAAGTTGGGCAGGCAGTTTTGAAGGCTACAAAAAGGGTGCACCTTTAACCATTGGATCTGAAGTCGCTTTGGTTCTTAAAGAGAGCCAAACGGCAACTCAAAAATGGACAGGACAAGCAATTGTATCTGGTATCCACCCTGCAAATAGCATAGATGGGCTTACAGCCTATTCGTATGACTTTCAGGGGACAGGAGCTCTCACAGTACCCACGGCTTAAGGAGTTAAAAAATGAGTGTATTATCAGGTAAATTGGGCGGAGTTTATAGCTCTGCCTTATTAATTGAAGGTTGTGAGGCTGCATGGGACGAACTGATAGATGTCGATGTAACCGCTTCAGCTGACAGCACAGACTTCAAGGTGGGTACATATAGTGCCAAGTTTGTTTGTGCGGCAAGTCTGGGTGCCGGAGACATTATTGCAACCAATGACATCGTAAGTAAAGACCTCTCTGACTATAAAAAAATATATGCATGGGTAAAATCCAGCGTGGCATTAGATACTGGCGATATCCAATTTCTACTGGATGATACCGCTCAATGTGCTAGTGCTTTAAAAGCGCTAAATCTCCCGGCTTTAAGTGCTAATACATGGACACGTGTTTTGCTGGACTTAGGAGACGCCAGTGGCTTAACTGCAGTCATTTCGGTTGGGATAAAACAGGTAGTAGATAAAGGGGCTTTTAACCTCTGGATAGACGACATAGAAGCTCTAAAGGCTATCGCTGGCATTAAGTCGTGGCAGTTGGACTATACAGTAGATATCTTGGATAGTACATCCTTTATAGATGCCGGAGCTAGAACATTCTCACCTGGCAACTCTCAATGGGGTGGCTCATTTGAAGGCTACAAGTATGGTATTCCACTTGGTATTGGCACAAATGTGATATTAGCACTCGCAGAGGGTATTATCACCGGGCAGGCGTGGATGGGAAACGCATATATAAGCGGTGCGCATGTGGCCTCAAGCCTTGACGCTCTTGTGACTTACTCGTATGACTTTCAGGGGACAGGAAGTGTTGAGGTTGCGTCCTTGTAATGCGTAACCTAGACGAGACAATTGTTTATCTAATGAGAGTCTACAAGTGGCCGCTGGAATATACACGCAATTTGGTACGTACCATGCCTGTCAAAGACTTAAACACACTTATATTTGAGACCGATTATCAGGAACGTATGGCTACTTATCAACAGTCATACAATTTTGCCTTAATCCTCTCCGTAATATGCAGTTCAGAAAAACGTAAATACAAACCCTCAGACTTTATTGGCAAACAACCTGAAAGGAAGATAAATGTCTCTAAACCAAGATCCCAAACTGAAGCAGATACAATTGGGAGAAACCCTTTTTACACTCTCCCCACTGAACCTGAATGTGCTTGAAGATATAGAATGCGAATTTGGTTCTACCGGTGATATGGTAACAGCCTTGCAAGACAAACCTGTATCCACACTCAAGAAAATCCTCTGGATATTGATTAAGGATAACCATCCGGATATGACTCCAGATAGCATTGGGCGAATGGTGGAATATCAAGACATAGAACGGCTCAATGAGTCCATTGCTGAAGTCCTGAAGTGAGGTAATTATGGCTAAGTCTATTGCCGATTTGGTTATTAAAATAGGTGCAGATACCAAGGATATGGAAGCCGGTATTTCTTCTGCCCAAGTTAAACTACAGAAACTATCTGAAGGTGCAAAAAAAACTGGCATAGGACTGATGGCTGTTGGAACTGCGGTAACTGGCCTAGGTGTAGCTGCGGTTAAATCCTACGCCGAAACTGGTGATGCACTTTCAAAAATGGCTACCAGAACAGGCATCAGTGCACAGGCATTATCAGAGTTGAAATATGCAGCTCAGATGTCCGGGAGCAGTATTGAAGACCTTGAAACTAGTGTTAAGCGTATGCAGATGTTCATGGCAGACGCAGCTGAAGGTTCAACACTCGCTACCGAAACACTGGATAAATTAGGATTAAAACTAACAGACCTCCAAGGATTAAACCAAGAAGACCAGTTTTTAAAATTGTCTTATGCCTTGGCAGATGTGGATGACGCGGGCCAGAGAGCCGCACTGGCCTTTGATTTATTTGGTAAAAGCGGAACTGACTTGCTCCCTATGTTTGCTGATGGCTCAGCTGCTCTAGCATTATTGCGACAAGAGGCAAACGACCTCGGAGTTACAATGGATGATGTCAGTGCCAACAGGGCAGCCGAACTCGGTGATTCAATTGAAAAATTAAAAACTACCTTTGACGGCATGAAAGTTCAGATAGGAGAAGCACTCGCCCCAGCAGTGATCAATTTAGCAAACAGTTTTACCGAAAAACTAAAACCAGCTATCGCATGGTTATCAGAACACCCTGAAGCCACAGAAGCATTTATTAAATTTGGGCTTGCATTTGTGGGTGTTGGCGGTCTCCTGTTGATAATCCCCCGGATTGTTCAAGCTTTTAGAGCTATCAAAATAGCCATCATGGAAGTAAGCGCCGCCTTAATATTCCTTCAGACTTTGACAGGAGTTGGTCTTGTAAAGGCTTTAGTTGGAGTTGCAGCGGCAGGTGCGATTATTTTTGGCATGAATAAGGTCGTAGAGGCTAACACAGAAGATATACCGGGATTTGCAGACGGGGGTATTGTAACTAAACCCACACTGGCGATGGTTGGAGAGGCAGGTCCCGAAGCGATAACCCCTCTCGGACAAGGATTTGGTAATACGGTAAATGTTACTGTTCAGGGTTCGGTCATAGCAGAACATGACCTTGCTCAAAGTATTCGCTCTGCCCTGCTACAAGATAAATCCCGTAATGCCAATTTAGGGCTGGCTTAATATGATATTACCTACTATTCAAGTAAGAATTGCTTTTGAGAGTGCACCTTTTGCCGAAGTGCCTATTTGGACAGATGTTACTACTGACGCTATCTCTTTCTCTACCCGGAGAGGCAGACAGAAACAACTAGACCGCATTGAGTGCGGCGTAGCTACTGTTATACTTAACAATTCAAGCGGTAATTACTGGCCCAATAATACCGGCGGGGTTTACTATCCCAATATCCAACCTTGGAAGCGTATAAACATCCGGGCTACTTATAACGGCACAACTTATGACGTTTTTACAGGCTTTATTGAGGCATGGAGACCAACTTGGGCAGGCACAGGTGGCATGGGGCCTATGGTGCAGTTGACCTGTGCTGACCTTCAAAAGTCAATTTCTCTCTGTAATCTCAATGATATTACCGGGTATTCTGAAGAAAAGAGCGGGGCTAGAATAGATAATGTTTTGGATGATATCGGCTGGCCAAATTTGGCAACAGATGATTATTGGAAGTTAGGCACATCAACTCTAGACATTGATACTCTACTTGCTTATCGTGATAGATTTACCGATACAGGCCAATCATCCATTCAGGCAAGTGGTGCGCTGGGAAATGTCAACGCAATGGAACATATCTACTCGGTTATTCAGACAGAGATGGGCATCTTCTATATCGGTACAGACGGAAACCCCAAGTTTCAAGATAGGTACGCAAGGCTAAAAGAACCATATCTGACCAGCCAAGCTACGTTTGGAGATGATAACGGAGAAAACCACTACCACGTATTAGACCCTGTGTATGATGACTCCGATATTTTTAACGATATCCGGTTAACTCGTACAGGTGGCAGTGAGCAAGTGTCATCTGATGTTACCAGCCAGTCTGATTATGGAATACGCACTTTGTCAAGAAACAACCTGCTTATGACTACTGACGATGAGGCACTTGACCAGGCGAATTATCTGAAGGGTAAATACGCAAATCCCAATCTTAGTTTTAAACGCATGGATATTTGTCCCATGCGAGACCCTGATAATTTATTCCCGAAGGTGCTTTCATACGATATTTCTACACGCATAACACTCCGGCTTAATCAAGCATCCATTGACCAAGATTATCACATTGAAGGTATTAATCATCAGTACGCTACCAATAAGGCGGCATGGGTAACACAGTGGCAATTATTTGACGCCGATACCCAGTCATATTGGGTACTTAATGCAACCAAACTAGGCGAAACCTCAAGATTAGCATATTAAGGAGATTTGAAAATGAGTTGGACAGAACCACGCACTTGGGTAACAGGTGAGATAGTAACCGCTGCACAGCTGAATGAACAAGTTAGGGATAATATAGATTTTGTCCATGACGCATTACCCAGCAATACCCAGACAGTTACCAGTAATGTCTTGGGTACTGTATATCAAAACACCACATCGGCAATGAAGTTCGTGACTGTTACTATAGGCCATATATTAGCTGGTGCTGGACAATCAGCTAGAAACGTAGCATACGTTAAAAGCACCAGTTCACCTGATACAGAGGTCGCAGAAATTTATTCGGAGTATGGCTCTGCGATAACCAGTTATAGGTTAAGTATGACTTTCTGCGTGCCGGCCGGTTATTACTACAAGGTAACAGACGAGGATAGCGGAGGCGGTACGTCTACTCTCTTGAAATGGACAGAGTGGTAATGAAATGAACTTCCGAAATTTCTTAACGATATTCTTCTTGATTTTCTTTTTGGTCTGGTGCAGTGCCGTTGTTTATTGGGCTACTAACTACGGGTTGGATACAATGGAAGCCCTGGGTATCGGAGCATCAATCGGTTATTTTCTCAAGATGATTGGCGATGCATGGCAGTTTTACTTCCGTAAGAAGCCTTCAGCCGATACTACAAACGTAATCAAGTAACCTCTCAAAGCTATTAACCTCTACAATCAAAATCTAGCCACTTTATAAGGCGGTGCGTATGTTTCCTTATGCTGATACTCCAAGAATAGGCAGTCTTGTTATCTGGGGGAAGTCAGGGCGGTTGGCGTGGATACTTGCATGGGCTATCCGCCTCTTTGACCCAGACCCTTGGATAAGGGAAAACTATAAAACATGGTGGGATTCATGGCATACCTCTCAAATAGTTGACCAAACTGACAAAGACGGCTGGATACTTGACGAGGCTGCCGGCTCAGGTGATAGGCGCATACCGCTGAAAGACCTTAAAGGGCCGTACATAGTTATCAACTGGCTGCCGGATAATATCACTGCTGAAGAATGCCAGAATTTTATAAACGAGTTTCAGGGCTTCAGGTATGATGCACTGGCTTATCTCTGGGTAGCCCTTAACCGCTTAAGCCGGAATATCTTTCCTCGGATAGCTGATAACAGGCATATGTGCTGGGAGCGGACAGCTGACTTCTGTAATTTCATGGGACACCCTATTTGCCATGTATACGAAATGGCTTATATGCCGTTGATGATAGAACGCTATGCGATGAGGTGTGGCCATGACTAAAGAAGAACAAAAGCAGATAAATGACCTGGCGGTGGTAGTTGCCCGGATTGATGAACGCACAATAAACATTGAGAAAACTCTGGTAAACATGAACAAGGCAATTGATAAGGCCCAGAATAGAGCAGACGAGGCCTGTTATAAAGCTAACAAGGCTCAAACTCAGTTATCTACCCTTAAGTGGGTGGGCGGTTTTATAGCCGCTCTGCTGGGGGCTTTAGGAGGCTGGCTTGGCAGGGGGTAAGATGAAACAGATTGTTATGACCGCCGAGGAAGTCTTTAGCATCCTGAATAAACTCCATGTAAAAACCATTATGATTGACGATGAACTCCTATATTATCTCGCTGAGGAAGACTGGTTGCCTATACTTAAAGAGGCATCAGCAAATCTCCCCCCGTATCAACCAGACCGCTTTGACTGTGATAACTTTGCGATAGCTGTAATTGCCCACATATCTGAAAAGTACCAGCTGAACAGTTGCGGTATGGCCAGAGGAGAAAGTCCGGGTGGTTATCACGCATGGAACATTATACTGACCGAGCATGGCCCGAAATTCTTTGAGCCTCAGACAGGTAAACTATTTGAATTCAACGAGGGCGGATATTCCGCTGACTTCGTTTACTTCGGGTAATTAACCAATATCGAATTTAAAATTAGGTGGCGGAGAAAATCGCTTTAAATCGAATGCCATTGCTCTTATCTTATTATCTTTGTCTTTATCAGTCATAAGTTCAAATCCATTTTTCTCATAAAATCCCACCACATGGGAATAAGCATCTACAGTAATCCACCTACAGCCTGTCCTATTATCGGTCATAAATAAAGCCTTCACCATATTAAGCAAATGAGTTCCTACGCCATGTTGTTGGAATGGTTGATTGACACCAAATCGTGTCAACTTTACCGCTGGCAAAGAAGGATATTTCTTAACATCTGCATTAGTTATAAAACTTCTGTAATCTTTAAAACTAATTGAATCATTACAGAAATCTAATAATGCGACTGGTACTCCTAATTGAGTAGAAGATTGAAGGCAATAAGACTGAGCAATCAGTTGTTCTTTATGGGGTATTGACTCATTGTGGAAATAGTCATTTAAGTCATCATCACCACAATCAAACGAAGAGCAAATCGAATGGTCTTTTATTTTTTGAAGCAGCCATATACCGCTTTTACAGCTATTTCTTTGAAGAAGCATATTCTTTGACAAGTTTAGCCACTTGGTCAAGCTTTGGAGTAGGTATTATACTTACTGGTTTATTCTCATTCTCGTGCATTCTAGTAAGAAAACTAGCAGCTTCTTTACCACGCAATACTGGAGTAGGAGAAATTGGTAATGCCATATTTAGTGTCCTCCTCTCATGAAGGGTTAACTATACTATACTCTTGTCAATACCCTTGTCAACATTATACATGGTTATATAACATATATATACATTATACCGAGTCAAAAACCTGCATATCAGCACTGGTACAGCAAAGCCCCCATAACGGGGGCTACTTTTTGCATGCCCGGCGAATATACACTCCATCCGGTATCTTAACTGAGACTGTGAATGATAGTCTGTTGGCTACTACGCCCTGGGGTCGCCATTGAGCTTCTTTTTACCTTCAGTTACCAGAGTATACCACATTGCCGGTTTGTCATTTTCCCGTAGTGTTTTATTCATCTCCTGCCACCCTAATTCTAACGGATATATCTTAAAACTATCAGTTTCATCATATTTTTAAAGAATATTTTTAATAATGTGCATTTCGATATATATGCGTTCTCAAATAATAAATTTTCCGCAAGCCTTTCTTATAATGCAATGATAGGCTAAAATATTTCCAGAGTACTCTTAAGGAGCTACCAATGGAAAAAGAGAAATTTGAAATCGTAATTACCAGCCCTAATGCCAAAGAAGTAAAAACCATAACTATGGAAGGCACACTAGATGAGGCCAAGGCTAAAACAGACCAAATTGCCAGAGAACATATCGGCAGTATTGTCTCTGCTTTTACCACTAACGGCTTCAAGTCGGTTTACCAGAAACACTACCTATCTGCTATCAAATGCCCCAAATGCGGGGAGATTATCCCCATAGAACACCTGTAATTATAAAAATATTTTCAAAAGAAAAAAGCTGCCTCTAGCTTAGCTGAAGGCAGCTTTTTGTTTCCCAGTTTGCAGTTATACCTGTGGCAAATAGGCTATCGCCTCTATTTCCACCATTATTTCAGGAAAAACCATACCGGCAATCACAGTAGACCGGGCAGGTTTAGTGCCGCTGAAAAAGACCGTATAAACACTATTCATTTTGGCAAAGTCTTCCTGATTTTTTAAAAATACGGTTGTCTTTACCACATCATCAAAAGAAGCTCCAGCTGTTTTAAGCAGTTCCGCCATTTTTTCCAGACATCGCTTAGTCTGAGTCTCAACACTAGCTAAAGGTTTGCCGTCCGCATCAATATGGCCTATCTGACCCGAAATATACAGGTAATCACCTGCTTTTACCGCCAATGAATAAGGCCCTTGTGCTCCGGGTGCTGAAAAATACTTTTTGCTCATTTCCCATTCTTTCTTCTTTATTTTTTTCAAATTAGCCACCGTTCAGAGCAGCGTTTTAAAGCGTTGCTATAGCGGATTTTTAATTGTAGAATAACTTGTCTGAAATTACCAAATCATATGAGGTGTAAAAATGACCGATGAAACCGGCAAATCAGCCAAAGAATCCGCTGAAGAATATTTAAAAGTTACCCGTATAGCTCTTAAACAAGCTGAAGACCAAGCCAGAGCAGCAAAAAAAGCAGCTGAATCTGCGGCCAAAGACTCTCAAACAGCCATAGACAAAGCTGATGCTGCGGCCAAACAATATCAGGAAAATATGGAGAAATATACGGCACTGTACGCCCAAAAAGCCGAGGAAGCCAGCCGGCGTTCAGAGGAAATGATTGCCAAATATACAGACCTGTTTGAAAAAGCCATAAAACGGGCTGACGATACCAGCCGCTGGGCAAAAGATAACTGTGAAGAAGCAATACGCCAGACCAAAGAAGCTATGCTGCGCATAGAGGATGCCACCCGTTCAGCCAAGCAGTCTGCTTTGGACAGCATCCGCACCGCCAAAGAAATGAGCGAAGAATGTATACGTGCCTCCCGTGATGCTGTTTCCCAGTCTGATGAAACTATAGACATGCTGAAAAAGACGGCTGATGTATCCGTAAGGGCTTCCGAATCTGCTCTGTTAAAGATGCAGGAAAACGGCGCCCGCATACGCGAGAATGTAGATACCAATGTAAAAAATTCAACTAAAGCCATTGCTGAAATGAATCAGCTCAGCCATAATTCTTCAGCAGAAATTTCAGAGCTGATAACCAGGCTTCAAAATGAAATCCGCAAAGCCGAAGCTATGAATGCCCAAATGAAGCATCTGGTAGATTCTTCTAATGCTCATCTGAAAGAAACTGTAGCCAGAGTTGAAGAGGTCCAGCAAAATACTGTACAGGCAGTAAAGCAGATACAGGAAACATCCCGCAAGGCTGCGGATGATGCTAAGACAGCCTCTAACAAAGCTGTTGAGGCTAGCCGCAAAGCAGCACAAGAAGTATCCCAGACTTGGGTCGGGGTATTTAAAGAATTTATCGGCAGTGTGGATACTTCAAAACAGGTTATAGCCGCCATTACCAAGCAGACAGCCGAAAAACTAGATGCTGTGGCCAGCGAACCGTCTGTTACCCGCCCGGCAATCTCACCCCGCCCTGCCCACCAGCCGCAAGCTGTAACACCTGAAACCGCAAAGGCAGATGCTACTACTGATGAGGTTAATGAACAAGCCGAATCCACATCAGAGGAAAATCCCTATTACTCTGAACCGGAAGAAAAGGATAACAAGGTAGACTTACCTGCCAAAGAGGTAAATGAAGCAACCCAGAACCGTTTGGAATATCTGGCAAAAATGTATGCCGCCAACAAGGCCCGCCGCCAGAATGACCCCGGTGCCAAAGACACCGAAGATGACGATTAATTTAACCGCATGAAATAGGTTTATATACAAAGAGCCGTACTTTAAAGTACGGCTCTTTTATTGCAAATACAGATTCAGACAACAATCCCTGTCAGTCCAGCAGGGAGGGTATACTCCCGAAAGCGTCTTCCACGTTGAACCCCTCGGACAGACGCTTGTCCAGAGAAATAAAGCGAATGGTTCGGTCAAAATAATCCATAACCTTTTTGGGGCTGGAAATCTCGGACATAATAACAGTCACACCCATATTGTCTCCCCGCGGGTAATCGCCGCTGCGGATAATAGCATGCTTGGCATTGTCCCTTAGAGTGGCTGAAAGCTCCTTGATAATATCTATACTCATCTTGTTGGGGTTAGCAGACAGCAGGTATAAAGCCCGTCTGGCATCTTCGGGGCGGCATTTCAAAGAAAGCTCGGCAATAGCGTCTTCCATAGCCTGAGCCCCCTTTTGGGTTTCGGCATGTTTGCCTCTGAAATCCAGTTTGAACGGCAGGAAAGAGCTGGCAATCTTGCTATGACCGATAACCGTCCAGCCGGATAATGTTTGGATAATATCACCCGCATCCAGCACCTTTGAGCCTATATAACGGGGGGTAGTCTCTTCACCGGCGGAAAGTATATTGTAAAAAGGTTCTACAAAACGGTAGTTAATCTTGTTGAAATTATCACTTATCGAGGAGGCATCACGCACATAACGCTGGTTATCCGCCAGTATTACAGCATCCGCCACCCCGTAAGCAGACTTCAGGCAAGTCCCCACATTATAAATAGTCCGCTCTTCAGTGACTTCTTCATAGTTAAAGGGTAAAACAATCATATTGTAGACCGGTTTGTCTACAAACCGCTCTTTTATCATCTTGGTCAGCACCGCAATCGCCCCTGAGCCGGTACCACCGGATGCCCCTGCTATCAGCAAAAAGGCATCGGTATCCTGAAGCAGGCGGGTTTCGCGGATACTGTCCAGTATTTTATCCCCGTCCTCACGCGCCAGCTGGGCTCCCAGCTCATTCAGTTTACCCACGCCATGCCCGCTGGTTTTGCGGCTGCCTATAAGAATACGGTGTTTATAATCAGGCTTAACGTGTACCAGACCGGACAGGTCTGCAATATCGGTATTTACCGCTAAAACATTTGACACTATGCTGATGCCGCGCTGACGCTTTGCATTTTTTCCTAACAGGGCAAACTGGTCCGCAATACGTCCGCCGCACTGGCCGCAGCCTATGACCATTAATTTCACTTTTTCACCCGCTTCTCAGCAAAAAATCCGAAAACCTTTAAAAGTTTAACTGCTAAGGTAGCAATAGTCAATCAGAAGCTTGCCGGTTTAATACAAGATAACCTGTTTTCTTGATTTTTCGGCCTTAAAACCAGATAATGATTTTAATATAAAAAGCTGGTCAGGCACGATATTATGCTAGTTGAGCTTCGGGTAAAGAATTTTGGCATTATTGAGGATATCACCTGGTCTCCAGGTGAAGGGCTTAATGTCATTACGGGTGAAACCGGAGCCGGAAAATCACTGGTAATAGATGCAGTGGAAAGCCTGCTTTCGGGGCGTATCGGTGACGAACAAATTCGCCACCAGGCCAGTGAAGCCAATCTGGAAGGGGTATTTTATTTAAACCCCGCCAGCCGCCTGAAAATAGCCGCCATGCTGGCCGAAAACGGGTTGGAACTGGAAGATGACAGCCTTATTATCCGTCTTGAGTCAAAACTGGCCGGCCGCAGTGTGCTGAGGTTAAACGGCAGCGCCATAAGCCGCTCGGTCTTAAGCCGTCTCTGCCCGTATCTCATTGATATACACGGTCAAAGCGAACACCTTTCCCTTCTTAATAAATCTTTCCATCTGGATATGCTGGATGGTTATGCCCATACTACTGATGAACGCACCGAGTTTGCCCGTCTGGCACATGAGCTTAACAGCCTGCAAAGGCAGCTATCCGAATTGGAAAAGACCAACCGCGAAGCCGTCCGCCAGCAGGAATTCCTGCGTTTTCAGGCAGATGAAATAGAGGCGGCTAATCTTGCTGAAGGCGAAGAAGAAAACCTGCTTTCCAAACGGCAGGTCATGGCTTCCACCGAAAAACTGAAAACCCTGACCCACCAGTCACTGGAGTATTTGTGCAGCGGCCAAAACGGAGGGGTCCTGGCCGATTTAAACCAGGCTATGCAGTCCCTCAGGAAAATTGCCGAAATAGACTCCTCACTCAAAGATACCGCAGATGAAGTGGAGAGTGTATATTTTAGTCTTGAAGAAAGCTGCCGCTCTGTCCAGAACTATAACCGGGGGCTTGATTTTAACCCCGCAGAACTGGAAGATATTGAAAACCGTCTGGCACTTATCCACAGTCTGGAAAGGAAATACGGGCGGGATATCCCCCAGATACTGGCTTTTCTGGCTAAAACCAAAACCGAGCTGGATAATATAACCAGCTTTGCCGAAAAGACAGATAAACTAAGCAACGCTATAACAGAATTTAAAAGCCGCCTTGGAGATATGGCATCAGGATTAAGCAAACACCGCAAAGAAGCCGCTCTTAATCTTGAAAAAGCAGTCCAAGCAGAACTGGCAGACCTGAATATGTATCAGGTAATATTTAAAGTAAATTTCCAAACCCAAGCTGACGAAAACGGACTGCCGGTAAGCGGTCAGACGCTCGAATTTTCATCAAGCGGCACAGACCTAGTAGAGTTTTTTGTAAGCACCAATCCCGGCGAACCTCTCCGCCCGCTTAACAAAATAGCCTCTACCGGTGAAATATCACGCATTACTCTGGCTTTAAAAAGCGCTGCTTCACGGCTGGATGATATACCGGTGATGATATTTGATGAAATTGATATAGGCGTAGGCGGACGCTCCGGAGATATGCTGGGGCGAAAACTCTGGAAACTTTCACAGGGGCATCAGCTGATAAGTGTTTCTCATCTGCCCCAGATAGCCGCATATGCCGACCACCACTTTTATGTATCAAAAACCGAACTTAACGGCAGAATAAACAGCCGTATTGCACGCTTGGATAGTGAAGAACACCTTGCCGAACTTTCGGTAATGCTATCAGGCAGCCAGACTGGTGAAAAATCACTGGAGAATGCCCGCGAACTATTAAAAAAAGCCTCTATATTTAAGGAAACCAGCCCCGAACAACCTGAACTGAATATGCCCCTAAGCGGTAAATAGCCATGCCGCGGCATATTTTAATATCTCTTATCTTTACCACTTTATTCTGGGCATCAGCCTTTGCTGCAATACGGGTGGGTTTGGCAGACTACAGTCCGTCCCATATGGCTCTGCTCCGTTTTCTGGTAGCTTCATTAGCCCTGATTATATATGCAGTGATAACCAGAATGCGCCTGCCGGACAAAAGTGACTTACCGGCTATATTTCTGCTGGGGCTGGTAGGCATAAGCATGTATCACTCCGCCCTCAACTACGGTGAAAAGACAGTCACCGCCGGTGCTGCCAGCCTTATTATTGCTGCTGCGCCTATATTCAGCGTTTTACTGGCCAGATTTTTCTATAAAGATAAGCTAACCCCGGCAGGCTGGCTGGGCATAATTCTCAGCTTTGGGGGAATTGCAATAATCACCCTGGGCGAAGGGCAAACCCTCAGCTTTGAACCCCATGCCATTTTTGTATTGCTGGCTGCTATCTGTACCAGCATATACATAGTATTCCAAAAACCCCTGCTAAAAAAATACAGCGGATTTGAGTTTTCTACCTATGCTATCTGGGCAGGGACTTTGCTGCTCATGGTATTTGCACCCGGTCTTTTAAAAGAGATATCAGAGGCCCCTCCATCATCTACTTTGGCGGTGGTTTACCTGGGCATATTCCCTACTGCCATCTCCTACCTTTTATACAGTTATGCCTTATCCAAAGCCCGCACCGCACAGGTAATCAGTTTTTTATACCTGAACCCTGTTTTTGCCATAGGCATAGCCTTTTTCTGGCTGGGTGAAATACCGGCTGTTATCAGCCTGCTGGGAGGCCTGCTGGCACTGTTCGGAGTCATACTAGTTAACCGCTACGGCCACAGCCGCTGATATCCGCTTGAATCAATTTTGACATACCATTTACACACCTCCTCCATAATATCTCCACACACACCTTGTATAGTTAATGCATAACAACCTGAGGAGGTTACAGAAATGAAAAAGAGTCTAAAAATCTTAATCATTGTGGGGGTAGTAGCTGCCCTATCCGCCCTGTTCATGTTTTCCACTGTCTCGGCTGCTGGTCAAAACCGCAGTTTTGCCGGGGAGTGTGACGGAACAGTGCTTACTCTGCTTAATATGACACAGGCAGAGCTACAGGCGGAACGCCAAAGTGGTAAAACTCTGGCAGCAATTGCCGCCGAACAGGGCATCAGTACCGATGCTCTGGTAAATGCCCTTATGGAACAGCACAGAGCCGCAGTGCAGGCTATGGTAAATGCCGGACAGATTACCCAGGAGCAGGGTACTTACCGCCTGCAGATAATGGAGCAAAACGTTATCCGCATGGTAAACCAAACCGGCGGCGCTAACGGAGCAGGCAGCGGAAACGGTGTCTGTGATGGAAGTGGTCCTATCAGTGGTGCTGGTAATGGCACAGGCGTTGGCGCTGGCAGCAGCAACGGCATCTGTGACGGAAGCGGTATCGGCAGCGGTGGAGGACAAAGAGGCGGCAGATAAACTTGCCCGGTCTTTCTTTACTAACATCAAAGGGGCAGACTTTTGCGTCTGCCCCTTGCCGTTTAGAAGATTGCATTATAATATGAGAAGACAATGACTAAGCAAATACTGATAGCGGATGACGAAAAAAGGATAGCAGAAATCCTGCAAGCCTATCTTGAACGTGAAGGCTTCATGGTGGTTGTAACCTATGACGGAAAAACAGCTCTGGCAAAATTCCATGAAGAAAACCCTGACCTGATAATACTTGACCTGATGCTACCCGAAATATCCGGCTGGGATGTCTGCCGTGAAATCCGCAAAGAAAGCCGCGTACCTATAATAATGCTTACCGCTCGTGATGAACTTACCGACAAGCTGATAGGATTGGAAATTGGGGCGGATGATTATATGACCAAACCCTTTGAGGCCAAAGAACTGGTAGCCCGCGTCAAAGCTCAGCTCAGACGGTCTGAATACACTCCCAGCCTTGACTCAGTACTGATTATTGACCAGCTGGAAATAGACAAGGCACGGCGCCTGGTTAAAATAGGCGGTAAGGCGGTTGATTTGACTGCCACCGAGTTCGATATACTGATAAACCTTGCTGCAAGCCCGGGACGTGTCTTTTCCCGTATGCAGATACTGGACAAACTGGGTGAAGCTTACGAAGGATATGAACGTACCATAGACAGCCATATTAAAAATCTGCGTAAAAAAATAGAGCCTGATCCCGAATCCCCTGCCTATATCCTGACCATACACGGGGTAGGCTACAAGATGAAAGATAAAGGATAAAAGAGCGTGTTCCGCTTAAGCTATAAAATTTTCGGTGCCCTGCTGCTTACAGTGTTACTTTCGGTAGGTCTTACTTCGTTTGCCGCCAATCAGCTGACCGCCAGCCAGTTTCGCCAGTATATTATCCGTGGAAATACCGAGTTTATAACCGGTGTGGAAAGCACACTAAGTATGTATTATACCCAGTACCAAAGCTGGGATAACGTAAGTACCATACTTGTACAACTGCTGGGCAGTAACGGCGGGAGGCTTCTTTTAAGTGATGCTGGCGGGCTGATAGTAGCTGATACCCAAAACAAATGGGTAGGCCACCTGACAGACGAGTATAACCTGTCAGACGGTAACACGATAAACGTTTCCGGTACATTGGCGGGATATTTTTATTGGCTCGGCAGTGAAAGCAGCGCCTCAGGAAGCGGCTATGGCAAAGGAATGCATAGCAGCCAAAACAACACCGGCAATTCCGCTATCACTATCATCACCGAACCCCAACAGCAGCTGCTAGATGAAATGAACAGGTCTGTTTGGATATCCGGTATTTTAGCCGGTCTGGCCGCATTGGGTCTGGGACTACTGCTGACGAACCAAATTATCCGCCCTATAAACGCCCTTAACCGCAGTGCCAGGCAGGTTGCCGGCGGAAAGTTCTCCCAGCGGGTAAGAGTAGAATCCCGTGACGAACTGGGTGAACTGGCTGAAAGTTTCAACCACATGGCTAAAAGCCTTGAGACAAATGAACAGTCACGCCAGAGACTGCTGGCAGATATTGCCCATGAGCTTCGTACTCCACTCACAGTTATTGAGGGAACGGTAGATGGAATACTGGACGGGGTTTTTGAGGCTGATACCCGTCACCTTACCACCATCAAAGAGGAATCTGCCACGCTTACCCGCCTAATCAAAGATCTGCGTGATATATCTCTGGCCGAATCCGGCAAACTCAAACTGGAAATCGCTCAAGTGGATATAGCAGAAATTATCCGCCGTCAGGCAAGTCAAATATCCATACTGGCAAAAGATAAGTCTGTTTCCCTTGTAACCGATATACCAGAAAATTCATCTGTCATTTCAGGTGATGCCACCCGCTTAAACCAAATAACCGCCAACCTTCTTAGCAATGCCTTGCGGCATACATCTGCCGGCGGGCAGATAACCCTCAGCCTGAAAAATATGCTTTACAAGGATAAATCCGGAGTAATGGTATCGATAGCTGACAACGGGGAGGGAATACCCCCGACGGATTTGCCCCACATTTTTGACCGCTTTTACAGGGTAGCCACTTCCAGAGCCAGAAGCGAAGGCGGCAGCGGGCTTGGTCTGGCTATTGTAAAAGAAATGACAGAAGCACACGGCGGTTATGTATGGGCAGAAAGCTTACTTGGAAAAGGGAGCACATTTAACTACTGGCTGCCCAGATAACAGCTAATTCCCAGTCTTCAAAAACCCTTTTAAGGCCAGCATTCTTTATAAAGCAGACAAGCCACATGGTGCCCGGGTGAAACCTCCCCCATTACCGGCACTATTTTAGGACAATCTTCAAAGGCTTTAAAACAGCGCGGATGAAATACACAACCGCTGGGCGGATTCAGGGGGCTGGGTACTTCACCCTTGAGTATAATGACTTTACGTTCAGCCTCAACCGCAGGGTCAGGTATAGGCACCGCCGAGAGAAGTGCCTGAGTATACGGGTGAAGTGGTTTTTCATACAAACCATCCCTATCGGCTACTTCCATAAGTTTACCCAGGTACATTACCATTACCCTATCTGAAATATGCCTAACTACTGAAAGGTCATGCGAAATAAACAGGTACGAAAGACCAAATTTATTCTTCAGGTCATCCAGCAGATTTATTATCTGAGCCTGAATGGATACATCTAATGCCGAAAGCGGCTCGTCACACACAATAAATTCCGGCTGCAAGGCCAAAGCTCTGGCCACCCCAAGACGCTGGCGCTGGCCGCCGCTGAATTCATGTGGATAACGCTCGGCCATATAGGGTGATAATCCTACCAGCTTTAAAAGCTCAGCTATACGTTTATTATATTCTTTGTTGTTTACTTTATGTAAACGAAGCGGTTCGCCGATAATATCTGCCGCGGTAAAACGCGGGTCAAGCGATTCGTAAGGGTCTTGAAATACCACCTGCAACTTCTGACGGTACGGACGAAGCTCTTTGGTGGTCAGACTGGCCAAATCTTTATTTTTAAACCAGACTTCACCAGAAGTAGGCCGCTGAAGCTGGAGTATGTTTTTACCGATAGTAGTTTTACCGCTGCCGCTTTCCCCCACCAAACCCAGCGTTTCCCCCTTGTGAATAGCAAAACTTACCCCATCTACCGCTTTGACCTCAGCCAGTTTTTTACGGCCGAAAAGCCCGCCGGTAACAGGGAAATATTTAGTCAGATTGGTAACTTCAAGGATTATATCTTTTCCCACGGCAACGCCCCTTCCTGGGCAACCAAACAAGCTGTCAAATGACCCGGTTTTATTTCTACAAGCGGAATCCGTTTGATTTTGCATTCCGGCTTAACATATACACAGCGCGGGGCAAACGGACAACCCTGCGGCGGACCAATCAAATCGGGAGGCTGGCCATCTATAGGCTGCAAACGGGTGCGTCTGGGCTCGTCCAGCCGGGGCACAGAGCCAAGAAGTCCTGCAGTATACGGGTGGAGGGGTTTATGATAAACATCTATGGCTGTACCCTGTTCCATAATCTGCCCGGCATACATCACATACACCCGTTGGGCATATCTGGCAACCACCCCCAGATTATGAGTGATAATAATAAGTGCGGTATTCAAGCGTAAGGTCAGGCTTCGTATCAGGTCCAGCAGTTGGGCTTGAATAGTCACATCTACGGCAGTAGTAGGTTCATCAGCAATAACCAGCTGCGGTTCACAGGCCAAAGCCATAGCTATCATAACCCGCTGACGCATACCGCCGCTGAAATGATGCGGGTAATCATTTAGCCGCCCTTCGGCATGAGGGATACCCACCGATTTCAGAAGTTCCACTGCCTGTCTGGTGGCCTCATTTTTATTCAGCTTGAGATGGAATTGCAGCCCCTCGGTCAGTTGACGGCCTATGGTCAAGACCGGATTAAGCGAAGTCATAGGCTCCTGAAATATCATGGAAATGTTTGAACCGCGTATTTTTTGCATCTCTTCTTTATTTTTTTTCAGCAAATCCACACCGTTAAACAGCACCTGCCCAGCCACTATCTTGCCCGGCGGCTGTGGTATCAGCTGAAGCACAGACAAAGAACTGACGGTCTTGCCGCAGCCGCTTTCTCCCACCAATGCCACCATTTCGCCTTTATTAACTTCAAAAGAAACCCCGCTAACTGCCTGGACAATGCCGTCCTGAGTCATAAAATGAGTTACCAGATTTTTTACTTCAAGCAATTTAGCCATTTTATCTTCTCAACCTCGGGTCAAGGGCATCTCTCAGGCCGTCTCCCAGGAAAGTAAACGAAAGCATCAGTATAGCTATGGCAATAGCCGGGAAAATTACCAGATGAGGTGCGGCATATATAACGTTATTGCCGTCTGCTATCATAGTACCCCAGCTGGGAGTAGGCGGGCGGACGCCAATACCGATATAACTTAGAGCCGCTTCCGCAAAGATAGCTCTGGGTATATTAAAGGTTATGGCCACGATAATAGGACCGAGTGAATTTGGCAGCAGATGCCGCAGAGTTACATATGCCCCGCTTCCGCCCATCGCACGGGCGGCCGACACAAAGTCTCTCTGCTTAACAGATAGTATCTGCCCGCGTACCAAACGGGCTATACCAACCCAGGCAACAAGCCCGATAGCCAGAAATATCATAAAAATGCTACCGCCGAAAATGGCCCGCAGCAGAATTATCAAAAGAATATCCGGAAATGCATACATTATATCTACAAACCGCATAAGCATGTTATCAACTTTGCCGCCGGCTGCTGCCGCAATGGCACCGATGGGTAAACCGACCACCAGCACCACCAGCTGGGTAAACAAACCTACAGCCAGAGAGGTGCGGGCACCATATATAAGGCGGGAAAATACATCCCTGCCCAATTCATCCGTACCCAGCCAGTGTTCAGACGAAGGCCCTACCAGAATGGCATCGTAATTCTGGGTGGCAAAGTCATATTTCAAATAAAGCGGTGCAAATATAGCCGCCAGTGCCAGAAGCAGAATAATAGACCCGCCCAGGACCGCCAGCCTGTTACGGCGTAACCTTACCCAGGCATCACCCCAAAGAGTATGATGCTGACGGGAAGATGCTTCCGTTTCAGTGACCTCTTTTTTAGCCCGGTAAAACAGGTTAAACATATCTCACCTAATCATAACGGATACGCGGATCTATCCAGCCGTACATTATATCTACTATCAGGTTTACAATAGCCACTGCAAAGGCATAGAAAAGAATTGTCCCCATGATAAGCCCGTAGTCACGGGCAAATACCCCTTGAACAAACAAACGGCCTACGCCCGGTATGGAAAATATATTTTCAATAATAAATGAGCCGGAAATAAGAAATGCCAGCTCGGGTCCGGCTACTGTGACAACCGGTATAAGAGCATTCCGCAGAGTATGCCGGAAAAGAATAATTCGTTCGCTTAACCCTTTGGCTCTAGCTGTACGTATATAATCCTGCCTGACTACCTCCAGCATAGAGGCACGCGTAATGCGGGCGGTATAGGCGGCCGGAAGGGCAGCGAGCGAAAATGCCGGCATAATAATCTGCCGCCAGTCTCCCCACCCGCTGGTTGGCAGCCAATGCAACCAAACAGAAAAGATAATAACCAGCAAGATACCCAGTACAAAGCCGGGAATACTGGCAAACACGGTTGAAAAACCTACAGCTGCATAGTCTACAATTGAGTTTTGTTTGAGAGCCGCCGCCATGCCTAATGGAATTCCTATAACAAGTGCCAGCAAAAAGGCGACTACCCCCAGAGTAGCGGTGATGGGCAAACCGGTACCTATAATCTCAGTAACACTGCGGTCCTGATACTTGTAAGAAACCCCCAAATCCCCATGCAAAGCATTCCAGACATAATTTATGTACTGCTCATAAAAAGGTTTATCCAAACCGTATTTTATGTTCAGGTTTTCCACAATCTGGGGGGCAAGCTCTTTTTCCCGGTCCCAAGGGCCGCCCGGAACCAGATGCATGAGACTGAAGGTAATAAAGGACACTGCCAGAAGTACCAGTCCCAGCCAGAGTATTCGTCTGAGAATATACTTTCCCATACTATCCCTTTTAATATAGTGCAGGGCCCGACGCCACAAGTCTTATGCCGAGCCCTGCATTCAGGCTATCTGTGTTACTTGACTATAGAAACATTAACAAACGACGTATCACCCATTATGGTGCCATCCATACCGGTGGGTTCCAGTCCTTTAACATAGGGTTGGACTACATAGAACCGTTCACGGTAGAACATGGTTACAATAGGCATATCGTTCATAACCATTTCCTGGGCTTGAGCCCACATCTGAAGACGCAGGGTATTATCAAGTTCCATCATGGCCTGTCTTGCCAAGGCGTCAAAGGCAGGATTGGAATAACCTGTATGGTTATTGCCGCCGCCAGTGCCGAACAAATCAGGCAGCCAGTTATCGGGATCAGGGTAATCAGCTCCCCAGCCAAACCATGCCCAAGTATGCTGTTCGCTGTTTACAAAGGCACTGAAAGCTGAAGGTTCCATAGGTTCAAGAGTAAGATCAATATTTAAATTGGTCTTTAGCTGAGCCTGCAGGAACTGAGCGATAGTGCGGTTGCTGGCAGTATCTGCATACTGGAATTTAAGTTCGGGTAAGCCAACCCCGTTGGGATAGCCGGCATCAGCCAGAAGCTGTTTGGCTTTGGTAACGTTAAATGCAAAATCTTTACCCAAATCAGCATCGTATCCGGGCATGCCTGGCGGAATCCACGAATAAGCAGGTGCACCTACGCCACCTCTGACTTGGTCCACAAAAGCTACCCTGTCAATGGCGCAGGACATAGCCTGCCTTACCAGCAGATTATCAAAGGGGGCTTTATTAACATTAAACTGGAAAGCAAAGGTGGTCAGGTCATTATTCCGTACCACATGCTTGCCGTAAACCGAGTCGGCCAATACAGCGGTTTCCGTCCCTACCGGAACTCTAGCCATATCAAGCTCACCGTTCTGATAAGCCGAATACTCCTGAGTAGCATCAGTAATCATAAAGTATTTGATTTCAGTCAGGGTAGGTTTGGTATCCCAGTAATTCTGGTTGATGGTAAATGTCATGTGATCCTGATGCACCCATTCTTTCAGGGTATAAGGCCCGTTGCCGATAAGGTTACCGGCTTCTGTCCAGGCAGTACCCTTAGCGGTAATAACACTTTCCTTAACCGGAGAAGTAGGCCAAAGAGCCATAATGGAGAGGAAAGTAGGACGGGTTTGGGCTAAGGTAATGCGCAGGGTAGTATCATCTACCGCTGTTACACCTACAGCATTCCGCAGGGCTGTCTTGGTGGCGGCATCAGCATCCGCTGCGCCATTGAACTCAGCTGCACCCACAATATCATAGTAGAAAGTGGCATATTCAGCAGCTGTGTCGGGGTCAAGCATACGTTTGATGCTATATTCAAAGTCATGGGCGGTAACCTTTGAGCCATCACTCCAGGTCACGTTTGATTTGACTTTGAAGGTATAGGTCAAGCCGTCTGCCGAAATACCCCCGTTTGCCACGGTCGGAATTTCCTGAGCACATGCTGCTTTTAAGGACAAGTCTGAATTGAAGTCCAGCAGACCCACAAAGAGCAGCATGATTACGGATCTTTCCGTAGCCCAAGAAGCCTTGTTGGGATCTATGGTGTTGGGTTCACCTGCCAGGTTAACACGGAACACCTGAGGAGTGGTAACGGTTCCGTTATCCCCGTCATCATTGTTGTCATCACTGGTACAACCGCTAAAGACAATTGGCACAATGATTAACAGGGTTGCCAGCAGGTATAGTAACTTCCCTTTCATACAACCTCCTTTCTGGTATTGTTTTATATGTTTATTATACTCAGGTATCAGTAATTGTCTATAGGCTTTTATTTGCTTGCTATCTTTATATAGTTGTAGTTGTTTTGTTTTTATTATATCTTTTGCTTTTTGTATTTATATTTCCCTCGTCTTAACCACCTTAACTATTTAACACATTTGTCGGCATGCTTACTTTTATTGACCATATAATGCATAATAGTTAGGTAGACTGGGCAATCAGGGGGATATACCTTATGAGTATAGAAATACAGTTTTTAGGGGCAGCTCAAAACGTCACCGGCTCAAGGTATCTGCTGAAAACAGCCCAAACCCGCCTGCTGGTGGACTGCGGGCTATATCAGGAACACCGCCTCCAAGAACGGAACTGGCAACCCTTTGATATATCTCCGGAAAGCCTGAGTGCTGTACTTATCAGCCATGCACATATTGACCACTGCGGACTTTTGCCAAAGTTGGTAAAGGATGGCTTTAGCGGGTCGGTATTTGCAACAGAAGCCACTGCAGAAATCGCCCGTATATCTCTGGCAGATGCCGGCAAATTACAGGAAGAAGATGCCGCTTTTAAGAAGAAACGCCACGAACATGAAGGCCGAAAAACCCGATATCCTGAAATACCCCTTTACACTGCCGAAGATGCCAAAGCTGTATTCCCATTGTTTAATATCGTGGAATACAGCCGTGAAATACCTGTCTCCGCAGATGTAACCGCCACCTTTCATAATGCCGGGCATGTATTTGGGTCAGCCAGCATAGAACTACGGGTAACAGAGAATAATCAACATACCGTAATAGCATTTTCAGGTGACTTGGGTAACTGGAACAGACCTATTCTTAAAAACCCTGACCTTATAGACCAGGCAGATTATATTGTCATAGAGTCTACTTACGGTGACCGCACCCATGAAGATATAAATGAGGCATCGCTGAAATTAGCGGATATAATAAATCAAACCATTCAAAGAGGCGGGAATATTGTGATACCCAGCTTTGCCTTGGAGCGCACTCAGGATTTGTTGTATTTTCTTAACCGCTTTATGTCAGAGAGTAAAATACCCCGGCTGAAAGTTTTCGTAGACAGCCCCATGGCTATCAGCATCACTAAAATATTCACAAAATACCCGGAACTATACGACCGTGAAACTGCCGGCTGGGTAAAAAACGGCAGTTCTCCGTTTGAGTTTGAAGGGTTATATTTTACCAATAAGGCAGCTGACTCAAAAGCTATCCTTTCAGAAAAAGCCCCCTGCATAATAATAGCCGGCTCAGGTATGTGTACCGGAGGACGGATAAAACACCATTTGGTAAATAATATAAGCCGTCCGGAATCAACTATTCTGTTTGTGGGCTTTCAGGCAACTGGCACTTTGGGCAGGCTGATAACTGACGGGGCAAAGGAAGTAAGGATATTGGGACAATACTATCCGGTGCGTGCACATATCCAAGGACTGAGAGCCTTTTCGGCACACGCAGACCAGCCTACCCTGCTTCGCTGGCTGAGGGGATTTAAAAACAAACCCAAACGGGTATTTGTAACCCATGGTGAACCGGAAACAAGTGAAACGCTTATAAAAGCTATTACAGAAACTTTCAGATGGGAAGCAACTGCACCGGAATACCAAGAAAAATTTAATTTATAATAAGAGAAAATAAAAAACCGCTGTAAACAGCGGCAAATTTTACACACATTCCAACCCAATCAGCTTAGGCAACCACTCTAAGGCTAATGCACTTCCGCCGTATCAAGGTTGCTGATACTGATGATAATAGCTATAAGTATAAGCCATAAACCCAGCGAAGACATTATAAACCCCAAAAATAACTTGGCAGATCCTTCCGATAACCGATTACACCTAGGGCTCAGCACACGGCAGGGGACCTGGATGAAATTTAAGCTTTAGCTGCCTCAAACTAAAGCACCCTAGTTTCCCCCGAAAGGATCCGCCCGCTGTTACTATAAACTATAACTGTTCTGATTAATATACGTATGTTTACGTAATTAAAGGACGAATTATCCCGTAGTTTCCTCAGGTATATTTTTTTCGGACATTTCGCACTTGTTTTCCGGAGGGATGATACCTCTTTGCAAAGCGTAACGCAACAATTGGGTTTGGTTACGCAAATCCAGTTTACGCATCATGTTGGCACGGTGAACTTCTACGGTACGGGGTGATATAAAAAGTTTTTCTGCTATTTCGGCACAGGTATACCCCTGTGATACCAGATGCAACACTTCCCTTTCCCGTATAGTTAAAGTTTCATACGGATCAAGTGATGTTGCTTCGGCAGACTTTTCCATATAGGCTTCAATAGCTTTTTCAGAAAGCGGCGGACTGAGATAACGATGCCCAAGCATTGCTTCTCTCACTGACCTTACCAGTTCCTCGGAAGTGGAGTCCTTAAGCACGTAAGCCCGAGCCCCTGCCCTCAAGGCTTCATGTACATAAGCTTCATTACCATACATAGACAAAATTACTACCGCTGTTTTGGGTGAACGTTTGACTACCTGATAAGTAACCTCTATGCCGCTCATACCGCCCATCATCAGGTCAGTTACCAGCACATTCGGCTGCAGGCTTTCGGTCAGGTTTACCGCTTCAATACCGTCTGAAGCTTCACCCACCACATTAAAATCAATTTCAGCCTCAAGCAGTACCTTTAAACCATGCCGCACGATATGATGATCATCTGCCAGTACTATACTTATCATGGCTCGCCTCCGCTAATTCTGTCCTTTTCTTCACTCAAGGGCAGTTCAACTATAATATGTGTACCTGCACCCGGTTTGGATTCTATATCCAGTTTACCACCAAGAAAACGCACCCGTTCTTTCATACCCTTTAAACCGCTTGACATACCGGTAGCACGCTGGGCAGGGTTGAAGCCTTTGCCTTTATCCTGAATAACCAAAGCCAGATGGTTTTTATCCGCCTTCGCCCGCACAAGCACGTTGTCAACCCCCGCGTAACGTACAACATTTGTAAGAGCTTCCTGAATAATCCTGTATACAGCAGTGCCCAACTGGGGAGAAAACTTGCGTTTAAGACCGGCATGCTGGAAATTTACGTTTATACCCGTCTGGCTGGTAAAACGATCAAAATACCAGAGTAAAGCCGGCAGCAGACCCAAATCATCCAGCATACGGGGACGCAAATCAAGTGACATATTTCTGACACTGCTTATAAGTTCACTAACCAGAGGTTGAGCTTCGGCCAGTAATTCCTCTGCCTTGTCAGGAAGACCATCTTTTGCTTTATCCAGCATCAGTTTCAAAACCGTAAGCGATTGCCCCACTTGGTCATGCAGTTCACGGGCGATAATTGACCGCTCTTCTTCCTGAAGCTCAACCAAACGCTGGGAAAGGGTATGCAATTCGTATTCCGCAGCCTTCCGCTCACTTATATCACGCGACGCCCCCAGTATACCCAGAAAATGGTGATTTTCATCATACAGCGGGCGCATAAGCGTCTCGGTCATTATTATCTTGCCGTCCTGCCGCATAACATCCAGTTCCAGCGGGTTTACAATAAGCTCAGACCCGGTTTTGCGTACCTGCTGATATACATCCAGCAATTTTTCGTAAGATTCGGGGGTAAATATCATGGAAATATGTTTGCCCAATATATCCTCAGGGTAATAGTTGAGCAGACGGATAATGGACGGGGAAAGATAACTGGTATTTAAATGTTCGTCAATAGTCCAGATAAATGCCACCATGTTATCCGCCAGCAGACGATACCGTCTTTCGCTGTCCCTCAGGGCTTCTTCAGCCATTTTTTGTTCGGTGACGTCCTGAACAGTACCCAACACCCGCAGGGGAATACCTGTATCGCTCAGGGTTATTTCCGCCTGTTCATGCACATACCTCAAATGTCCGTCAGGCCGTATTATGCGGTGGTCTGTATTTATCTTCGATCCTGAAATTATGGCCTTTTGGGCTTCGGACCGTACAATATCCCTGTCATCAGGGTGGATCATTTCCATAACCTGTTTCAAACCCGTGATACCGTTTTTAGGAGATAAACCGAGTATATTGTAGACCTCATCTGACAGCAGCAGTTTATGCCCTAAAAGGTCATAATCCCAATTGCCGATATGGGCAATCCTCTCTGCTTGAGCCAGCAAACCTGCCTGATACCGCAGAATTATCTGCTCCATCTGGCTCCGCTCCGTAACATCATGGAAAAGGGTCAGCTTGGAATTGCTGCCATCAGGGTTTTTAATAGGTGTAGCCATAAGTTCATAATCCCGCTGGTTGTGCGGAGAATGCCACTCCCAGCGAACAGTCTGCCCGCTTAAAACTTCTTTGTTTTTGCAATATTCGCAGGGACTGCTGTTGTTGTGGAAATAGTCATAACATTTTTTGCCGTTTATAGGCCCGAACTGGGCCATAAGCGGCGGATTAACATACTCTATTTCATAGTCAGCATTTACAATATAAACCCCGTCTTCCATAGCATCCAGTATGCCCCGCAGCTTATCCCTCTCCAGTTTCAGGGCGGCGTCAGCTTTTTTCCTCTCGGTGATATCGCGGGCTACCGAAATAACCATAAGCTGTCCGCTCAACTCAAATTGCTGAATATTAACTTCAACCGGTATAGAAGTACCATCACGGCGTATATGCCTCTGTTCAGTAATAACCCTACCTTCTTTTTTCAACATTTTGGTGGCGTCAGCCATTGCCCCGGTAGAAGCAGGGGCATCTATCTGGCAGGGAGACATATTTAACAACTCCTGGCGGCTGTATCCGAGACGCTTGCAGGCTACCTCGTTAACTTCCACAAAATTGCTATTGCAGCCGTCTGGAGTTATGTAATATACAAAAACCGCATCACCAAAGCTGTTAAACAAAAAGCGATAGCGCTTTTCGCTTTCTTCCAGCATTTCGCGAGTTCGGTTGCTCCTGAAAGCGATAGCGGCAAGCGAGCTAAAAGAAGCGGCTACCCTGATATCGGATACATCAAACCCGCCTGTCTTGTTGAAAAGAGCCATCAGGCCAACACTCCGCCCGCTAAGACGCACCGGAGCAAAAAGAGCATTTTTTAAATCAGGGTAAGCGGCCGTATAAAATTCATTATCATTTTCAGCTGCAAAGTTGTTTTCCAATACAGGCTTTCCACTGAAACAGGACTGTAAAGCCAATCCGCTAAGAAGCACAAACACGGGAAGTTCCGGCTGATTTTTTGTGCTATCAAGGTAAATGATACGGCAAACTCCATCCTCTATATGCCCCACAAAACCGCTCTGGCAGGAGGTGATTTTCTTGCAGGAAGAATACACTGCCATAGCAGCTTCCGTAAAACCGGTATGCTCCAGTATGGCACGTGACGCCTCAAGCAGTGCCGTCGTTTCACGGGTACGCCGGCGGGTTTCCTCCAGTGAAAATTTCAAAGCCAATTCCATCTGTTTGCGGACAGTAGTCTCTAACAAGGAAAATATCAGCCCTTGAACCCTCCCACGGGAGTTTTTGATAGGCACCAAGCTCCAATCCCAGTAGGTAGTACCCCTCCACGGCTGGTCAGAATACTCAAAAGGCTTGTCATGAAATTCCACGGATTTGCCGGTTTTAACTACCCTCTTAAAAATTGCTTCGTTTTCAGTACTAGGGAAGAGTACAAAATGGTTTGCACCTATCAGTTCATCTTCCGTATGTCCGCAATTTTTTACGTATGCTTTATTTGCTTTAACAAAGTTGAAATCTCTATCTAAAAAAACCAGCTGGGCGGTTGTATTATCCATAATAGACTTAAGAGATTGGTTGTCACGAGATATATCATCCCTTATTTCCTTATCCTGCAAGGCAGTGGCTTTTAACATTTTTTCCTGTTTGGAAATAATGTTTTTATACTTGCTTATATTTGAAACTACCATCAATACACCGTTAAAATTGTTACCCTTCCCGAATGGCACTGAAACGTGGAAAACTACCCAGACCAAACGCCCGTTACCCTTCCTTAGCTGAAGCTCATAACGGGATGAAACACCTTTTTTATGCCTTTCCCATTGGGCAAGAATAATTGGTATATAGGATTTGCCTGCAAGTTCAAATATACTTTTGCCTTTGAGTACATCAAGCGGATAGCCGGCTATTTGGCTGAAACGGGGATTAACCAGCGTTATCCGTCCTGCGGCATCTGTGAGTATTACTCCCTCACCTGCAGTTTCCGCAATACGGCAACAGGCTTCTAAGGCATCCATTGCATTTTCCTGTACAAAACCCCCGGAAGATGTACCGCGAGTATTACTTAAAATCTGAAAAGACGCACCCGAAGATACTCTTTCGGAAGAACAAAGAGCGGTCTGGTTTGAAAGCAGTTTATCGTAGCGGCACTGCAGATCTTCAAGCTCTGCAACCAGCTGGGCATTGGTTTTGCGAATGTTACCCATATCACCCCCAGAAAACCAATTGTTTTAATTTTAGGCTATAAGTAAACTGGTAACAAGACATTTTTTAACACTTATGCCCCTTGTATCTAAATTAAACTCCTAATCTTCATTTATGCTACAATGCCCTCTGAATATGAACGAAATCACACCCGGAATAATTGAAAATGTCTGCCTTGAAGAAGGCCAAAGCTTCGGGCTGACCAAAGTAAGCCTGACAGATAGTACCCTTGAGGTTTTTGGGGGTATTAAAGGGGAAACAGTAGATATCCGCCTTTTTACCCATAAAGCCGGCCGGGGTTATGCCCAAGTAATAAAAGTACATACTCCTTCCTCTGATAGGATTGCCCCGTCCTGCCCGTATTTCGGTGATTGCACCGGTTGCACTTTCCAGCATATAAAGTACCAACATCAATTGAATCTGAAGCACAGGATAGTCTCTGCTGAGTTTGAAAAAGCAGGTCTGCACAGTCTTAATATATCACCTGTAATCCCTTCAGATGATAAAGGCGGTTACCGCAATCATGCCCGCCTTTCCATTTATCATGCCAATCTGGGTTTTGTAAACCGCTTTTCACGCCGCCATATACAGGTAGACCAATGCCAGATAATGAACCCCGGCATAAACAGGGTATTAGGAGAACTGCAAGGCAAATGCGGCGAAACCCGCCAGCTTTCCATCCGCCACGCAAGCAATAAGGATAGCTACCTTATCCAGCCTAAACTGATAAAGGCTGACATAAACATCGAAAGCGGTCAAAAAGAGTACCATGACCTGCTGATGGGGCATGATTTCTGCATATCCGCCGCTTCGTTTTTTCAGGTAAACAACCCGCAGGCAGAAAAAATGGCAAAGCTTATTAAAGAACACCTGAACCTAAGCGGCAGTGAAACACTGGTAGATGCCTATGCCGGAGTAGGTACATTTGCCGTACTTCTCAGCCCAGACTGCAAACGGGTAATAGCCATTGAGGAATCTGCCGCCGCTGTTAAAGATGCAAAGCTAAATATTTCGGGCATAGACAACATTGAACTTATCCAATCCAAGACAGAGGACGTTATAAACCGGTTTGAGGGACAGATGGACGCACTCATACTTGACCCATCCCGCAGCGGTGCCCACCCGTCTGTCTTAGCCACCATATGCCAAAACCCGCCCCGGAATCTGGTATATGTGGCCTGTGACCCTTCTTCATTGGCCAGAGACCTTAAAATCCTGCTTGCCGGCCCGTTTGAACTTTCACAGGTAATCCCGGTAGATATGTTCCCCCAGACTTACCACGTGGAAACCCTGGCCTTACTTAAATGCAAAGGATAGTTTCATCGATTTAATTAACCGTAAAGTGGGCTTTTATGAAAACTGTAAAAATAACCGATATCAGCCAGATACCACCTGAATATATGAATACCCCCATTGCCGAACTTATCGGGTATCAGAATCTGGGCAAGGAATTACATGCCTGTCACTCTGCCCGTCTGCTTGTAGGCATGTGCATGGATAACCGGAAACAGCTCCGCATACCCGAAAACTTTGCATATATACTCCGGACCGGCGGAGCAAATCTGCGAAACAGCGAGTTCAAGGTTTCGTACGCAATAGCCATAGGTGAAATCAAACATATAGCCCTTATCGCCCATAACAATTGCGGCATGGTAAACTTGGCTTCAAAGAAATCTCAGTTTATAGAGGGGCTTTGCAAAAATGCCGGCTGGAACAGGGACAGAGCCGAAGAACACTTTATGAACTATGCCCCGATGTTTGAAATTGACAACGAAGCTGAATTTGTAGTTGCGGAGGCCAAACGCCTGGCGGATAAATACCCCGGCATAATGGTTGTACCTCTTTACTACAGCCTTGAGGATAACCTGCTCAGCCTGATCTCAGATTAAATATGAGGCACGAAAGCAAGTGGAATTATGTCTGATAATCCAAGCGGCAAACTCCCTGAAATAATTCTGGCGTCAGCCTCACCCCGCCGACGCCAGATACTAAGTGAAATGGGCTTGGCGTTTTCAGTTTGCCCCTCACAAGCCGAAGTATCCCCTGACAGTTCGGCTGAACCTGCCGGATTTGCCGTTTTAAATGCAGAAACTAAAGCCAAAGATATTGCCGGCAAATGCAGCCACGGACTGATAATAGCCGCAGATACCGTAGTGACAGATGATTGCGGCATACTCGGCAAGCCTGCATCAAAAAAAGAGGCTTTAGAATATCTGCTGAGGCTGGGCGGCAAGAGCCACAAAGTAATAAGCGGCGTTTGCCTTCTAAATACCGCAAACGGCCAAATTCACTCCGCCTCCTGCCTTAGCACCGTTATTATGCGCCCTTTTACTGCCGCTGAAGCCCAAAGCTATGTAGAAAGCGGCTTACCCATGGATAAAGCCGGTGCATACGGCATACAGGACGGCGAATTTAATCCGGTGGAAAAGATAGACGGGTGTTACCTGAATGTAGTGGGGTTGCCTGTTTGTACTTTAGTGCGTCTGCTGAACAAGGCGGGTTTTAACCCTAAACTTGCCCGAAGCTGGCAGCCTGAGGGAGATTGCTCTCTTTGCCGCATTTACCGCACCGAAATATCCCGATTACTTTAGTCTGCAAGGCTTTCCTGCGGCTAAACCCTGCAGTGCAGGCACAACCTATCGGGAGGAGTTATCTATCGGGTATGTTTTAAGGCAGGTACTGCAGGTGCGGTTATGAATGCAGATTATCCCTCCGCATTCTGGGCAACTAAGACGTTCTTTTTCACGGGCAAAAAATGCCTCAAAACCATTCTGTTTCAAAAACAGCCCGTTTTCAATCAGGCTGAGGCCGTAACGTAGTCTATACCTTTTGTCAATATTGACAATCAAACGGCAGGGAAACACACCGCAAGCAGCACAAGCATTCACCTCATGCTCTGCGGCACATGCTTTTATACGGCAATTCCGGCAGCTATCTGACTTAGTTCGGCTGTCAGTAAAACATCCCGGACAGACCTTTTTTTGCATAATATGAGCCTTGCAGCCGAGGCAGTTTATACCGCAGGGGGCAATTATTTCTGGGGCTGAAGTTTCAGGCATTTCCATATTGTTTACTCCACGCCAGTCATTTGCTTAGTTAGCGTGATTATAGCGGTTGGTAATAGGCAAACGGCGGTCGCGTCCGAAAGCTTTGGAAGTTATTTTAATGCCCGGGGGGGCCTGACGGCGTTTATACTCACTACGGTCTACCATTTTGACCACCCGTTTTACAATACTCTCTTCAAATCCAAGTGCCACAATCTGGTCTATGCTTTTATCCTGTTCTACATAAGCTTCCAAAATAGGGTCAAGTACTTCGTATGGTGGCAGTGAATCAGTATCAAACTGGTTGGGTTTAAGCTCGGCAGATGGCGGTTTGGTGAGCACATTATGGGGTATCAGCTCAAAGCCGGCTGATTTATTGCGGTTGTGAGCCAGGCGGTAAACCAGCACCTTGGGAACATCCTTGATAATGGCAAAACCGCCGGCCATATCACCATACAGGGTACTGTAGCCTATAGCGGTTTCGCTTTTATTACTGGTATTAAGCACCAGCCAGTGAAATTTATTGGAAAGGGCCATAAGCAGATTACCCCGGATACGCGCCTGAATATTTTCTTCGGTTGTGTCAGTTTCAGTTCCGGCAAATACTTCTGAAAGGGTACTCAGAAATGATTTGAAAATGGGGCCTATGGGGATTTGCAAGGTTTTTATACCCAGATTTTCCGCCAGACGCAAACTGTCTGAAATACTGCCCGCAGAAGAATAACGGGAAGGCATAATAACTCCCACTACATTATCCGCACCCAAGGCATCTGTGGCTATAGCAGCTACCAAACTGGAATCTATCCCCCCGGAAAGACCGATAACCACCTTCTTAAAGCCATTTTTATTTATGTAATCTTTAGTACCCAGTAAAAGCGCCTGATAAACCTCTGCATCAGCATCCAGAGGAACACTGTCACTATTTTCAACCGGCAGTTTTGGCTCACTAAGACCTGATGCCGAAACAAATATAGAGTCCGGGACTTCTATATTTATATCCCTTTGTACAGGCGAAATAGGGATATCCAGGTCCAGCACCAGCAAATCTTCCTGAAACTGTTTGCCCCTTAACACCAGATTGCCATTATAGTCAAAAACATTGCTGGCACCGTCAAATACCAGCTCATCCTGCCCGCCTACCATGTTGGTGTAAGCAATATATACCCGGTTTTCCCGGGCACGGTTTGAAAGCATTTTTTCGCGCTGATTTCTCTTGCCCAGATGATACGGCGAAGCACTTATATTAATAATAAGTTCCGCTCCCTTGCTGGCTTGGGCAGTGGACGGACCGGAAGTAAACCAAATATCTTCGCAAATATTTACTCCTACCTGCAGTCCGCAAATGGTGTACACTGGACAGCGGTTACCCGGCATAAAATAGCGGTTCTCATCAAACACGCCGTAATTAGGCAAAAATATCTTATGATAGCTGTCTATCAAACAGCCGTTATGGATAACAGCAGCAGAATTATGAAGGCCGTCGCTTGAATTTACATACCCTACAACTACCGTAATACCCTGTGAAGCTTTTATTACCGCATCCAGCGCATGCAGGTTTTCTTCCACAAAGCGGGGTTTGTGCAGTAAATCTTCCGGAGGGTAACCGCAAATAGCCAGTTCCGGAAAGGCTATCACATCAGCACCCAGTGAACGTGCTTTTTGAATATTGCCGACAATACAGGCAGTGTTACCTGCTAAATCTCCCACCACACTATCAATTTGCGCCATTGCTAAACGCAGTTTTCCCATATTGCCCTCATATATAAAAAAACAGGGTCTGGTATAGGCTATTGTAACCTATTTCCCAGACCCTGTGCCAATTTATTTAGTAAAGGCTATAGAACGGGCAGATATCTCTTAAGTTCCCAGTCCGTAACAGCCATGCTGTACTGAGTCCACTCTATTTTCTTGTTAGCAATAAATGCCTCGTGAACATGTTCACCCAAAGCTTCACGCATCAGGGCGCTGCCCTCAGTCAGCTTCAGGGCTTCCAGCAAACTGCCGGGCAAAGTACCGATGCCGCGTTTAGCACGCTCAGCTTCGTTCATCTCATAGACATTCTCTTCTATGGGAGCAGGAGGAGTCAGTTTGTCCTCAATACCCTTAAGACCGGCGGCCAGCATAACGCTGAAAGCCAGATAAGGGTTACAACCCGGATCAGCAGAGCGAAGCTCTATGCGGGTAGATTTTTCATGTCCTGGTTTGTACTCAGGTACACGTACCAGATCAGCCCGGTTGCGCCGTGCCCAGGAAAGATACACAGGAGCTTCAAAACCGGGTACAAGCCGTTTATACGAGTTAATCCACTGGTTGGTGACTGCGGTAAATTCGGGGGCATACTTAAGGATACCGGCTACGTACTGCTTAGCCATAGGTGACAGATAGTAGGAATCTTTGGCATCAAAGAAAGCGTTTTTATCACCCTTGAAAAGACTCTGGTGAGTATGCATACCGGAGCCATTTACAGAAGCTACAGGTTTGGGCATAAAGCTGGCATGCAATCCATGACGCAAAGCCACTTCTTTGACCAGCAGCCTGTAAGTCATAACATTGTCCGCCATGGTTAAAGCATCGGTATAGCGGATATCAATTTCATGCTGGCTGGGAGCGACTTCGTGGTGGGCATATTCAACTATTATACCCATATCCTGCAAAGCCACTATGGTTTCGCGGCGAAGGTCAGTTGCCAAATCACGGGGAGTCAGGTCAAAATAGCCGCCTTCATCTAAAAACTCGGTTGAGCGGTCATTCTTGAAGTAAAAATACTCCAGCTCAGGCCCGACATAGAATGTAAGACCCATATCAGCCGCTTTTTTCAGGTTCCTCTTAAGGACGTAGCGGGGGTCACCTTCAAACTGCTCGCCGGACGGATGTTTGATATCGCAAAACATCCGGGCAACCTGATATTCGCCATTAGACCAGGGCATAATCCGGAAAGTATCCGGGTCAGGCAAGGCAACCATGTCAGATTCATCTATACGGGCATAACCTTCAATAGAAGAACCGTCCAAACCCATACCGTCTTCCAAAGCCCTTTCAAGCTCGTTATAGGCAATGGAATAACTCTTCAAGGTGCCTAAAATATCAGTAAACCACAGGCGGATAAACCGTACATTATGATCCTTAGCCGTTTTAAGAACGTACTCTACAGATTCTGCCCTCGTCATTTCTAACGTATCTCCTTTTATTGCCGGGGAAATATTTTCCCCAAATCAGTTGTTTAGTCTACCAGTTATATATTTCAGTATTATTTCACAATTGTTTCAGAAATGTTACGTCTCGTACAGTCTAGACTGCTTCAGCGCCTGTTTCACCTGTACGGATACGTATTACCTGCTCAACCGGCATTATGAATATTTTACCATCTCCGATACGTCCGGTTCGAGCAGCCTTGACAATGGCATCAACTGCAACCTGGCAGTCATCATCATGGCAAATCATTTCCAGTTTCAGCTTGGGCAGGAACTCTACCCGGTACTCACCTACTCTCCATTGCAGCGGAACGCCCTTTTGCTTTCCGCGTCCGCTTACTTCGGTTACAGTCAGCCCGGCAAATCCTGCCAGTTCCAATGCTTTTCTAACAGATTCCAATCTTTCTTCGCGGATAATGGCTTCTATCTTTTTCATCTTAAACTCCCACCATAAGCCCGTTCAGAGTGCTGGGCAATATCAAGCCCTATCATTTCTTCGGGTTCTTTAACACGCAGACCTACCAGCTTATCCACAACCTTGGCTATTATGAAGCTGCCAACGAAGGCAAAGCCGGCTGTAACAGCCACACCCAAAGCCTGTTTTAGGAACAGTTCCACGTTACCGGACAAAAGACCGTCAGCACCGGCAGAGTTTACTGCTACGCTGGCAAAGATACCTGTTGCCAAAGCACCCCAGATACCGCCTACACCATGTACCGCCATAACATCCAGGGAATCATCAAATCCGCGTTTCATCTTGAATATCATAGCACCGTAGCAAACCAAAGCTGCCACCGCACCGATAGCGATAGCCGCCAAAGGTGTTACAAAACCAGCCGCAGGGGTAATAGCTACCAAACCGGCAACTGCACCGGTAACAGCACCCAGCAATGATGGACGGCGGTGACGCCAGCTAAGGAATATCCAGCACAGAGCTGCGCTGGCAGCTGCAGTGTTAGTAGTAACAAAAGCATTTGAAGCCAGACCACCGGCAGTTAAAGCGCTGCCGCCGTTGAAACCGAACCAGCCGAACCAGAGCAGAGCCGCACCCAGCATAACCATGGGCAGGTTGTTGGGTTCCATCTGTTCCTTAAGGAAACCACGGCGGGCACCCAGTGCAAATACCAAAGCCATTGCGGAAACACCAGCGTTAATGTGTACAACAGTACCGCCGGCAAAGTCCAAAACACCCAGATTGAATAACCATCCGCCATCACCCCAGACCCAATGGGCAATGGGTGAGTAAATAAGGCAAAGCCAGAGCGCTCCGAACAGGAGCAAGGCGCTAAAGCGGATTCTCTCTACTACTGCACCGGTAATAAGGGCCAGAGAGATAATAGCAAACATACCCTGGAACATCATGAAGGCTAAATGAGGTACAGTAGTTGCATAAGTGTCAGACGGGTCTTGCCCCACCCCATTTAAACCCAGAAAGTTCAGGCCGCCTACCAGACCGCTGATATCGTTACCGAAACCAAGGCTGTAGCCGATCAGAACCCAGAGTACGCCACCCAGGGCCATAGCGCCAAAGCTCATCATCAGGGTGGAAACCAGATTTTTACGCCGGACCATGCCTCCGTAAAACAGAGCCACGCCCGGAGTCATTAGCATGACCAGAGCGGTGGAGACAAGTAGCCAAGTCGTATCGCCGCTGTCCATAACTAAACCCTCCTTCTGTATACTTATTTATATACAGTTTAGCTATGGCAGGTTAAAAACAGATTAACGCCGTATTGCAATCAAATTAAATTTAAGTTTCAGGAATATTACGGTAAAAATGCCAAAGGAGAAAACCGAGAATGTCAAAAACGGCGTTTAAAACGGTAGCCTATGTTACGCACGGTCTCAACAAATGTATGAGAGGAATCTTCTATCTTGCCCCGCAGGCGGGTTATGTGGACATCTACGGTGCGGTCTCCGCCGTAATAGTCATATCCCCACACCTTATTAAGCAAAGCCTCACGGGAAAAAACACGTCCCCGGTTTTGGGCTAAGAATTTTAAAAGTTCAAACTCACGGAATGTCAGGTCAAGCAGCCGCCCTGACAGAGTGACTTCACAGCCAAGGGTATCTATTACAAGATCACCTGCTTTTATAATACCCGGCTCACTCATCCCCCATTTTTCAGCCAACCGCGCCAGGCGGACTTTCAGTTCGCCCATAGAACCGGGCCAGCGGATAAAATCATCCAGCCCAGGGTTAAGAGCAATATTCTCGTAATCATCTACAGGTAACAGACCCATTACCAGCGGATTTCTATCTAAATGAACATCTTCAGGAATTTCCCATTCGGATGGCTCATTTTGCAGGCTGGTAAAATCCAGCAAAATAATATCGGGGGCAACTTCGGATAATAAGGGGTAGGCTAAAACAAAAGAGGCCGCCTGTTTTATTTCAAACCGGTCAGCCTCCAATTCCCTAAGCAAATTACCAATTTTTTTTATATCAGCAGTGATAATTAACAGTTTTAACAACTGGCCCGCCTTAAGTGTTTCTTAATAAGCGTACATCCTGCCATAAGGCCTGAGATATTTCGGATAAAGCTTGTAGAAAGGCCTGGCAGCTATCTCCTCTGCATTATAACCAAAGTGGAGAGCAAATTCATCAATTAAAGGGCGTAAAGTTTTCCAGTCTGCCTCATCCAACTCAGCAATAGCCACTTCTTTGCCAAGCTGGTGTTCCTCAACCTTGCCGCTCATATATATTACACCGCCATGCATGCCCGTGCCTATAAAGTTGGCCTTGTGGGTTTCGTTTTCCCCAAGCCCCAAACCCAGTACTACCAGCACGCCTCCAGCCATGTACTCACCCAGAAAGTCCTGAGCGGTATTCCCGATAACCAAAGAAGGTTTTTTATCCTGATAGGCTTTCATGTGAATACCGGCACGGTAACCTACGTAATCACGTACAAAGAGTTTGCCGCCGCGGGCAGACATACCGAATATATCCCCGCCATGCCCGTGAACGACAATACAGCCATTATTCAGAGTATTGCCGCAGCAATCCTGCACATTGCCGTTTACCGTTATGCTGGGGCCATCCATAAAAGCTCCAAGGTCATTGCCGGGTGTGCCGTTTATGGTTATTTTAAGGTCACCTTTAAGGCTGGTACCGATATAACGCTGGCCGCAGGCATTGTTAAGCTCCAAAGAGCGGACACCCTGATTTACCAGCTCTGCCAAACGGGTATTAAGCTCACGGTAATAAACACCGTGCAAATTTACACAGGCAGTATCCTGGTTTTGTTTCACTTCAATGCTATTCATTTATTCACCTGCCGCCCTTACTCCAAGAATTTTCAGCTCTTCAGCGGATAGACCTACACCTCGCAGATGGAGGCGGTTGCCTCTGAGGCTTTCAATAGCATTTACGCCCAAGCCGCCCAGCATATCTTTAATCTCAAGGCTCCAGCCGCGCAGCAGATTGGAAAGGCGTTTAGCACCTATCTCAGGGTTTATACGCTTGGTTAAAGCTAAGTCCGAGGTACAAATACCCCAGGCACATTTGCCGGTATGGCATTGCTGGCAAAGATGACAGCCTAAAGCTACTAAAGCCGCCGTACCTATATTGACAGCATCAGCACCCAGGGCAATAGCCTTGAAAACGTCACCGCTGTTGCGGATACCGCCAGAAATCACCAGTGAAGCCTGATTACGGATACCCTCTTCACGTAAGCGTGAATCAACCGCCGCCAGAGCCAGCTCAATAGGTATACCCACATTATCACGGATAACCTTGGGGGCAGCACCGGTAGCACCCCGCATACCGTCAATGGTCACTATATCCGCACCCGCCCGAACTATACCGCTGGCAATAGCCGAAACGTTATGTACCGCCGCAATCTTTACCGAAATAGGTACGCGGTAACGGGTGGCTTCTTTAAGCGCATATATAAGCTGAGACAAATCTTCAATAGAGTAAATATCATGCTGGGGAGCAGGGGAAATAGCATCTGTCCCCATGGGTATCATACGGGTAAGTGAAACATCAGCACTCACCTTTTCACCGGGTAAATGGCCGCCAATGCCGGGCTTGGCACCCTGGCCTATCTTGATTTCCACTATACGCCCTGAATTAAGGTAATCATTTTGAACGCCGTAACGTCCTGAAGCTACCTGGACTATGGTGTTATCTTTAAATTCCATCAAGCTGGAGTGAAGACCGCCTTCACCGGTATTCCACATAGTGCCCATATTTTTAGCTGCCTGAGCCAGAGAACGGTGGACATTCAGGCTGATTGCGCCGTAAGACATGGCAGAGAACATAACCGGCACATCTATTTTCACCAGGGGGGTAATGTTTTCTTTCACATTACCGCAATTATCAAAAGCGGCTTTTTCAGGCCTGCGCCCCAAATAGGTGGTAAGTTCCATAGGCTCACGCAGAGGATCTATGGAAGGGTTGGTTACCTGTGAAGCGTTTATAAGCAGTTTATCCCAGTAAATGGGTTTAGCCTTATCCATGCCCATACCGGTAAGGAGAACGCCGCCTGTTTCAGCCTGCTTGAAAATATCCTCTATCATTTCGGGCGTCCAGTTGGCATTCTGGCGGTATTCCAAAGGATTATTCCGCACGACCAGTGCATTAGTGGGACAGAAGGTCACACAGCGGTGACAACCCACACAGTTCTGGTTGCGGACCTTTATCTGGTCATCATCTTCGTCGTAATAGTGGGTATCAAAGCTGCATTGAGTTATGCAAACCTTGCACTTGATACAACGGTCTTCAATCCTGTCTACTATAAATTTAGAAGGTAAAAATGTCTTCATCTTAGTTCTCCAGCCTTACCGGCAAACCCTTGCTCTTAAGATATTGTTTTACTTCGGCTATAGTGTAACGCCCGTAATGGAAAATGCTGGCCGCCAGCACCGCATCTGCCTGCCCTTTATCCAGGGCGTTATACAAGTCTTCCGGGCTACCCGCCCCGCCTGAAGCGATAACGGGTATATTCAAGCGGGAACTGATTTCCCGGTTAAGCTCATTGTCATATCCGGTATTTTTACCGTCGGCATCAATACTGGTCAGGAGTATTTCTCCAGCACCCAGTGCTTCTGCCTTAATAGTCCACTCCACCGCATCCAGCCCGGCGGGTTTCTTTCCGCTATGAGTATAAACCTGCCAGCCGCTGCCTTCACGTTTAGCATCAACAGCCACTACAATACACTGCCGGCCGAATTTTTCAGCTCCCCGGCTTATCAAATCCGGGGTAGATACGGCTGCCGAATTTATAGAGACCTTGTCAGCTCCGGCCCGAAGCAGAGTATTCATATCCGCAATGCTCCGCAAACCGCCGCCCACACACAGAGGTATAAAAACCTCCTTAGATACCTGCTCTACCACCTCGGCCATAGTCTTGCGTTCTTCGGTAGTAGCTGAAATATCTAAAAACACCAGTTCGTCAGCACCTTCGCGGTAGTAACGCGCCGCCAGTTCCACCGGGTCACCGGCATCACGCAGATTTACAAAACTGGTACCTTTAACTACCCGTCCGTTATTCACATCTAAACATGGAATAACCCGTTTATTCAGCATGCAGTAGCTTCCTTTTGCGCCTTGATGGGATTTTTCAAGCTGCCCACTACCGGAACACCGCCAACGGGCAACCAGACTTTATCCAGTTCCGGTTGCACCAACCGGATAGCAGACTCTTCTGACGAAATAAACAGCTTTGACTGATATTCACCCACTACCATGGGTCGCAGACGTATACGGTCTGTCATACCTATCATTTCGCCGGTATGGGCCACAATGACTGTAAACGGACCATTTAAAAGCAAACCGCCGTAAATCTGGCGAAGAGTAGTCATAATCTTGCGTTCGTGTTCCGGCAAACGGGCTATCTGATTCCAGAGAGGCGCAGACATTACTTTAGCCGCCAGCTCAATAGACAGACCGTGCTTACGCATAAGCAGGTCTACCGCGTAGGCTACTACTTCGGTATCGGTTTCCATAGTGCATTTGTATCCGTACTGCTCCAGAAAACGCTTGTTTATGCCATAGGAAGAAATCTCCCCGTTATGCACCACTGTCCAGTCCAGCAGGCAGAACGGGTGAGCACCTCCCCACCAGCCTTTGGTATTGGTAGGAAAGCGTCCATGAGTAGTCCACAGATAACCTTCGTATTCTTCCAGGCGGAAAAAGCGCCCGATATCCTCAGGATAGCCCACACCCTTAAAGACACCCATGTTTTTGCCGCTTGAGAACACAAAGGCATCATCTATGCAGGTGTTTATGTACATTACGCGGTCTACCACGTAATCTTCTTCAATAAATTTGCCGCATTTTTCAGGGCTGACCGAGGCAAAATACCGCCAGACAATGGGCGGGTTGGTAATTCCCTGCTGGTCACGGGTAGGAACTTCTTCCTTGTATTTCAGATTAAAAAAGCTTTCCAGAAAACACTCTGTTTCCGTTTTAGCCTGCTGGCTGAGAAACATGATATGGAAAGCGTATTCTTCAGCAAAATCAGGGTAAATTCCGTAAGCGGCAAAGCCGCCGCCCAGACCGTTTCCACGGTCATGCATACTGCCGATGGCAGTAATCAAATCAGCCCCGGAGAAACGCCCCCCGGAGGTATCCATCATCCCGAAAAGCGAACAGGCATCTATAACCTTGCTGTCCGAATGGCTATTGCTTACTCTAGTTAAGTCTCTCATGGAAATCTCCTGCTAATGCTTGAAATCAGCCGGGGCTACCCTGCCCGAAGTATTGCCATGAAGGTGTTCTTCACGGCTGTCAGCCGGCAGATAGGCCAGACCAAAATTCTCATTAAGTATGTTATCTTTAATGGGGCGTACATCACTCTGGTCACGCATAAGGCCGAATATAATACCGGCGGTATCCGTTTCGCCCAGGGTCAGCATGCCCACAATCTTGCCTTGTTCATTTAAAACCAGTTTCTTGTATCCGTTGGCGGTGAGTGCCGAAAGAACTTCAAGACCACTGGCATCCGGCGGCAATACCGACATACCAGCAGTGGCAATATCCATGCCGAAGTAGTTAAGAGAATTCATCACTGTACCGCCGTGATAGGTGGTAACCATACCGGCCATATTGTAACCGGCTATCCGCCCGCCTATATAAGCATTAGGCCAGATAGGAGTAACCCGGCGGCTGTTATAGATAAAATCAAAAGACTCACAAGCATCACCGCAGGCATATACATCAGGGTTGCTGGTACGCATATTGTCATTTACCACCACCCCGCGGTTAACTTCCAGACCGGCGGCTTTAAACAGTTCTGTCCGGGGAATAACACCGATGGCTATTACCAGCATCTGGCTTTCTATCTGATGACCGTTGTCCAGCTCCACCCCGGCAACCTTGTGCAAACCCAGTACTTTACTCACAGTCCGTCCGGTGTTCAATTTTACACCATAAGAAGTAACTGTCTGAGCAGCTATCTTGCCGGCTGCTTCATCCAGAATAGTATTCAGGATATGGCCTTTAAGCTCAATAATATCTACTTCAATACCCAGCTTAGTGAGGGCATCCGCGGCACTCATGCCAATAAGACCACCGCCTATGATAACAGCCTTCTTTACATTTTCGGCCTTTACATAGCTGTCTATCAAAGAGGCGTCTTTCATGTTTATAAAGTTAAAAACACCCGCCTTGTTTGACCCGTCAATCAGCGGTACAATGGGTTTGCCGCCGGGGGCAAGCAAGAGTTTGCCGTAACCAATCTTTTCCCCGTTTGAAAGGCTGACCTCATGGGCAGCAGTATCCACCGCTTCCACTTTGGTATCAGTCAGACAGGTAATATTGTTATTAGCATAAAATTCCGGACGGCGGAAAAGTATTTTTTCCACGTTTTTTTGTCCGGAAAGATACTTGGCTATCATGGGGCGCGAATAAGCCAGATAAGGCTCTTCCCCCGCTATGACAATAGAACCGTCACGGTCCACTTCCCGAATAGCCTCTGCCGCGCCTATACCGCCGGCAGAACATCCTACAATCAAATAATCGGCTTTCATTTTTTATCTCCCAGAGCCATCTTAAAAAAGTTTTGATATAACTTTAAGCCGTAGCTACCGCTCTTTTCCGGATGGAACTGGGTAGCGATAAGGCGTTTACTGATAACCAGACTGCAAAAATCCACTCCGTAGTCTGTGGTTGCCCCTATAATATGTTTGTCAGCAGGGCTGGCATAATAACTGTGGACAAAATAAAAATCAGCCCCGTCAGGTATACCCTCAAATATGGGGTGTGAAACCCGCTGCTTGAGCTGATTCCAACCCATCTGGGGTATCTTTACCCCGTCAGGCAGGCGTTTTACTTTGCCTTTCAAAATACCAAGACACTTTGCTTTATTCCCCTCTTCGGTGGAGTCAAAAAGCACCTGCATACCCACGCATATAGCCAGCAGGGGGATATCTCTCTTTACCAGCTCTTTTATAGCTTCATCCAGCCCCTTTGCCTTCAGCCCGGCAACCGTATCAGCCGCCGCACCCACTCCGGGCAGGATAACTGCCTGAGCAGAAAGAAGCTCCTTTGGGTCTGAAGTCAGGGTAAACTCATATCCCAAAGCATATATGGCATTCGCCACACTCTTTAGGTTACCCCCTCCGTAATCAACAAGCGCAATCATCGTTTTACCAGCCTTTTAGCCGTCAACCAGCCCCAAGGCTTCATTTGGGCAGTTAGCTACACAGGCGGGTATTTCTTTACCGCCGCACAGATCACACTTGAGAATCACATGGTTTGCCTTGTCTTTTATAAGAGCACTGTTCGGGCAGGCCACAATGCATGTCCAACAGCCGATACATCTTTCAGGATCACTGGACACAATACCCGTTATAGGGTCACGGGTCATAGCCCCGCTGATGCAGGAATAAGCGCACCATGGCTCGTCACAGTGACGGCAGGGAACGGAGAAACTTATCTCACCCTTGCGTTCAACCCGTATTCTGGGTTTCTGATTTTCCTTTTTGACGGCCTTTATAACGTCATGGGAGACTGAGTGTTCGGTCTGACAGGCTACACGGCACAGGCCGCAGCCCATACAAAGTTCTTCTTTAATTTGTACCCTTTTCATACTTACCCCTACATACGGTATATAACTTCCGTATTTATATAAATTAGCACTTAGATAATCGCTTGTCAAATATCTGGCAAGCTAAATCAATGTAATTAATACATTATTATTTCGCAATCATTTCGCCTGTATTACACCAGTAGTTCCCAGCCAAGAGTATGTTCTGCTAGTATTTTTAAGCCTATTAAGACCAGCACCAACCCGCCTGCTATACCAACCCAACGGCTGGCAAAATGGCCGATACGGTTGCCCAGTTTAAAACCCATAAAGCTAACCGCGAGCGAAACCAAACCTATCAGCAAAGCCGCAAGCCCGATATTGGCATCTTCAACTGCAAACGCCAATCCGACAGCCAGCGCATCTATTGAAGTAGCCACCGCCACACCCAGTAAACCAAGCCCGCGGGTTAGGTCAAGCTTTACCAGCTTTTGGTCATCTTCACCCTGCACAGCTTCATATACCATGCGTACACCAATAACTGACAGCAGACCGAAAGCAATCCAATGATCAAAGGCAGATATAATATCTATGACACTCAGGCCGGCAAAATAGCCGATAGTAGCCATCCCAGCCTGAAATATACCGAAAGCACCGGCAACCCGCCACATGACATGGCTTTTAATGTTTGTATGGGTACATGCTATGCCGATTGATACGGCAAAACAATCAGCCGAAAGTCCCAGCGCAATAAACATAACCGATAATAAGCTCATAATGAAGTAGTAGTATAACACGCATTAGGCTATTTTTAAAACATTCTTGACAAACCTGGGTTCATGCCCGACAATCCTATTTATACTAGTTTTAAATATTGGTCTAAAGGGGTCCGTATGGAAAACAGAGCATCTGAACCCAATACCCGCAAGGGATGCGGTATTGCCTCAAATATTACGGAACTTATCGGCAACACACCGCTGGTTCGCTTAAACAAGATAGGCAGCGGGCTGAAAGCCGAAATCATACTGAAACTGGAATCGTTCAATCCCACTCACAGCGCCAAAGACCGTCCGGCTCTGCATATGATAGAAAAGGCGGAACAAGAAGGTAAGCTCTCACCCGGAGGCATCATAATAGAATCAACCAGCGGCAATACAGGTATAGCATTAGCCGCCGTTTGTGCCGCTAAAGGTTACCGTCTGATGCTTACCATGCCTGAAAACTTTTCGGTTGAGCGACGGCGTCTACTCCGTCTGCTGGGAGCTGAACTAGTGCTTACCCCGGCAGAATTAGGTATGCAGGGGGCGATAGAAAAAGCATCTGAATTAAAAAGCAGATTGCCGCAGGCCTTCATTCCAAACCAGTTTGAAAACCCGGCTAATCCCGAAAGCCACTACCGAACCACTGCTGAGGAAATTTGGCGGGATACCGACGGCAGGATAGATATATTGGTAGCAGGCGTAGGTACGGGCGGCACTTTAAGCGGCACAGCCAGAGGATTAAAGGCCGCCAAACCATCTATACAGATAGTAGCGGTAGAGCCGGCTGAATCACCTGTAATTTCCGGCGGGAAACCCCATTCTCACCTTATCCAGGGTATAGGTGCAGGCTTTATACCCCGCATACTGTCACTTGAACTGATAGACAAAGTTATACGTGTACCCGGTGAAGAAGCCGTAAAAATGGCACTGCGTTTAGCTAGCGAAGAAGGTATCATGGCAGGCATTTCATCCGGGGCAGCACTCTGGGCGGCACTGGAAACCGCCAAACAAGCTGAAAACTCCGGCAAACTTATTGTTGCCATTATGCCTGATAGCGGAGAACGCTATCTCTCCAGCCTGCCTCTTGGTGACTAGATGCATCTTTATATGTGTGTTAAAAATTGAAGGGGTATTTACACCCCCTTCAATACGATAAACTTCCCGACAGGCACTTTTCATCCTAAACCGAATATGCCTTTTTTTATATCCAGCTTATCCCCCAGAACAGCTTCAAACAAACCTACCATTTCCTTGCTGGTACCATCAATAAAATATTCCTGTTTCCCGCTTGCAGTTTCAATCTTTATCTCGGTAGTGTCCGCCAGATTTTCATCGCCTGTTTTTTTCTTTACAATTACCTTTGAAATATTATCAAGCTGCAGCTGGAAATTCTCTTTGCTCTCCTCCAGTATAGACTCGACAGGCATATTATAGTACTTTTGATAAAGAGTAAATCCGCTTTTTATCTGGTCACCCCAGCGGGCAAAAAAACCTTTCCCTGCTTCTTTAGCGTTTTTCTGGGCTTCAGCAGCAGCATCTTTTACCATCTGGCTAGTCATTAAAGCAAATATAAAGCTCTGGTCTGTAACCACCAAAGAGTATGTATCCCATCTTCCCCATGACTTGGACTTCTTAAAATTAGGTACTACACCAAGGATTTTTTCTTCCACAGGGCACCTCATACAAAAAGATTATCCATTTATAATAACAACCCCTTTCCCTTTTGCCAATACTTGCACAAAATGCATCTGAAAATCATTTAAAATTGTATATTTTCAAAACTCCAAAACTATTTCGGGGGAATATTGTGCTATAATATTAGATAATTTTTTGTAGGAATATATATTTATGACCGCAAATTCTCATACACCACGTATTATGCCTAACCGCCAAGCCAACCCGGAAATGACCAATGTTTATCATATAGCCTATGCTCCCGGCATAAAAAAAGCCTATCTGTTTCATTGGAACTGCAACTTGAAATGCCGCGGCTGTCTATGCAAAAAAGAAATCAACTGTCTGGCCCTGGAAGAAAATCTGGACGTGGTCTCACGTGACCCCCATTTGTCACCACCCCGTGGTCCGGAATCGTTCCTGAGTTTAGACGGGATTATGGAAACCCTGCGCAAAGTAGAGCTCAAAGAAGTTCTATTTGAAGGGCAGGAAGCGACCATAGACCCCCATTTCGAAGAAATATGCCGCCGCCTTAAAGCCGAGTTTGGCGTCTATATAACCTTAAACACAAATGGGTTGAAACTGCCTGATCTTTCCAACATAGACGAGGTAGTTTTCAGCCTCAAAGCGGTTACTCCGAAACTCTATCTGGATTACACCGAAGTATCCAATACTAAAATGCTGAAAAATTTTGAAGCTATTTTCCGTTCGGGCAAAAAGCTTAGAGCCGAAATGGTATTTATACCCGGTTATATAGACTTGGCTGAAACAGAAGCTATTGCCAAGCATATTGCCAGTCTCAGCCCGAATATTCCCCTGAGGATAGATGCATATTTTGAATGCGGTGATAATACATGGCGAAGAGCTACTCAGGAAGAAATGAGCCAGGCAGTAGCTCTTGCAAAAAAATATCTCAGCACCGTTACCTGCACCCAGCAAACCACTGACAATCTGGATAAAAAAGACCTCTTTTTTGAGGTAAAACGGCTATTCTAAGCAAACTACCCTTTTAAAAATGTTAATCAGGTATAAATATTAGCTAACTGTGGAAACTGTATATATAATTGTACTTGCCATTGCTTTAGACTTGGTACTGGGTGAATATCCCGCACCTCTTCACCCGGTAGTTTGGCTTGGCAAATTCATATCCTTTCTGGATCGCTTCAGCCCGTCCCGCAATCCTAAAACCCAGTTTATTTACGGGGCATTCTTAAGCATACTAACCGTAAGCATATCCTTTACAGCGGTATTCTTCATTCTGGGATATCTAAAAGATTTTAACACCCTGATCTATGTGTTTGCGGGAGGGCTGATACTTAAACCCGCTTTTTGCCTTCGTGAGCAGTGGGCAATAGCACTTAAAATAAAAAAACTGCTTGAAAAAAACAGCTCCGGTGCTCCGCCTAAAGAACTGGAAACCCTGCTGGGCACAGTCCCGCATGATAAAGAAAGCCTTAGCCGTGAGGATATTATCTCCGCTTCCATACGCTCCATCTCAGAAAATGCCAGTGATTTTTTCGTTGCCCCCTTATTTTACTTTATACTTTTGGGCATACCGGGAGCATTTGCCTACCGTGCTATAAACACGCTGGACAGCATGATAGGTTTTCACGGCAAATACGAATATCGGGGCAAATTTGCCGCCCGTCTGGACGACGTGGCTAATTTCATCCCGGCCCGGCTGACTGCTCTACTTTTTATAACCGGTGCATTTATCATTCACCAGAATCATAAACAGGCACTTCGTTCTGCCATTTCAGACCATGCCAAGACTACCTCCCCAAATGCAGGCTGGCCGATGGCCGCCATGGCAGGGGCATTGGATGTTTCATTGAAAAAGGCCAGGTGCTACACTATGGGTAAATCTCTCCGTCCGCTAAGTACCCTATGTCTGAGTAGAGCGGCCAGACTTTATAAAACCAGCATGTTTATCTGGGCAGGCATATGCATAGCCATAGTCTGGATATAAATAATATCCCCTAATATATGCAGGAGTTGAAAAGTGAATGACACCCGGCAGACTACTAAATACAATACAGGTCTTGTCCAGATATTTACCGGAGACGGCCGCGGCAAAACTTCGGCGGCACTGGGGACAGTTATGCGGGCATCCGGATACGGGCTGAAAGTTTATATAGTCTTTTTTATGAAGGGTATTCACGAAGGCGGTGAATATAACTCACTTAAGCGTCTGCCGGGTATAGATTACGCCATTTTCGGCCGCAGTGATTTTATGGGCCCGCAGTATACCACTCAAGCAGACTTGGATTACGCCCAAAAAGCCCTGGCTGAAGCAAAAAAAGTGATTTCCAGCGGTGAGTATGATGTAGTAATGCTGGATGAAATAAACACAGCCTCCGCCTGGAAACTAATAAATGTAGACGAGGTGGTTGAACTGGTAAAATCCAAACCCCCAAAAATAGAGCTGATACTGACCGGACGCCATGCGGATACCCGTCTAGTGGTGCTGGCAGATCAGGTAACCGAACTGGTCAACCGTAAACACCCGTTTGAAAAAGGGGTGGACGCAAGACAAGGGATAGACTACTGATGACCAGAATTATAAAAGTAGCCATGTTGCACATTGAACCCAGAACAGCGGATATAGACACGAACCGCACCTTAATCTCCAATGCCCTCCGTAAAGCTGCTCAGGCCGGGGTAAAATGGGTGCTCACGCCAGAGATGGCTGTTTCAGGCTATTTTTTTGAAGAAGTTATCGGTACAAAATGGATATCCCCCCAACCTGACTCATGGCTTAAAAAGATATTGGAGTTATGCAAATCTTTAGATGTGGGGTTGTTCCTTTCCTACCCTGAAAAAGACCCGTCAAGCGGCAAATGCTATAACTGTCTGTTTGCCGTAAACCGCCAGGGAGAACTTGTCGGCAAACACTGCAAAATAGAGGTACACCCCGGTACAGAAGAAGGCTGGTCAAGCCCCGGATGCCGCCTTTCCGTCTTTGAAATGGACGGTTGCAAGCTGGGTATGCTTATCTGCGCAGATACCTACGATGGTGAACATGCCAAGATACTTGCAAAACATGGTGCCGAAATTATTATTGTGGCTGCAGCCTGGGGAAATAAATACCCGCCGGAAGAGCGCTGGAAAAAACGTTCAGCTGAAACAGGCCTGCCGCTTTGGGTTTGCAACCGCACAGGCAAAGAAAACCAGGTGGATTTCACTCAAGCCAGAAGCGTGGTAGTTGAAGACGGGTGTGAAAAGCTGGTTTACCTTGGAGAAACCCCTGCCATGCTTGTTTATGATTTTGATACGGCTACCAAAAAAACCCTCAGCCGATCTTTCACGGTTATTGACATGCCCCTGCTATGACATGTTTTGACATATAGGCTATAATAACACCGTATGATCAGTGTTGTATTGCCTGCTTGCAATGAGGAGCTATTTCTTCCGCGTTGTCTTGACAGCATATGCCGACAGGACTTTGACAGCTATGAAATCATAGTAGTGGTAAACGGCAGTACAGACAAAACCGCACTGGTTGCCCGCAAATACCCCGTAAAAATACTGCATTGTGAAAAACACAGCGCTTTTTATGCCCGCCAGATAGGTGCGGCAGCCGCGGTAGGTGAAATAATTGTTCAGGCCGATGCCGATACCATTTACCCCCGGGACTGGCTATCCCGCATATACGCAGACTTTAAACACCAGCCTTCAGCGGTAGCGGTCGCTGGTATATACAGATATGCAGACCCTCCGTGGTGGGCATTTCTGGAGTATCTGCTGCGCCTGATATGCAACGCCTATACCTGCCTGTTTCACGGCCGCCCCATGCTTATTTCCGGGGCTAACTTTGCCTTTAAACGCCACGTATTTGAACGGATTGGCGGCTACCATGTAAGTACCTTTTCGGCAGACCAGTATGATATATCCACCCGGCTTAGCCGGCAGGGTAAAGTACTCCTTGACCGCCGTTTGGTAGCCACTACTTCCGCCCGAAGAGTACACAAGCCATTTTTCAGAATACTCCGTGATGTATTTAAGAATATAGCCATGGTAACCGGCTGGGTTTTTCAGCATATCGGACAATTTTTCCACCGTTTGTACCGCAGCCCCTTATTTTTCCGTTCAGCGAAAAATACTCTACCCATACTCGGCTTAGTGGGCATACTCTTCTGGGGATACGCCAGCCCATCTTCCCAGCTGTTCGGCAAGGTGTATTTTGAAGGTGAAGGGCATACAAAGATTATAGCTCTTACGTTTGATGATGGTCCCAATCCCGAATACACCCCCGAAATACTGGCTATCCTGGATAAATATGGCATAAAAGCCACCTTTTTTGTGGTGGGCAAAAATGTAGAGACCTACCCTGAACTAACCAGAGAAATACTTGAGCGCGGGCATATACTGGGCAACCATTCTTACTGCCATAATGCCAACCATGCCCTGTCTGATTTCGGGGCAAAAGATATACTGCGATGTGCGGAGGTTATCTGTAAATCCACTGGCGTTACCCCTTGTCTTTATCGCCCGCCATATGGAAAAAGGTCTCCCTGGGAATTGTCAGCCGCAAGCGAAATGCAGATAGTAACCATCAGCTGGGGATATGCAGTGGAAGGTAAAAGTCTGGGTGAAACAGACAATGCTCTTTCAAAGATACTCGATAAAATCAGCCCCGGCTGTATTCTGCTGTTCCATGACGGATATGGCGTAGACTCAAACAGCCTTCAATCTGACTGCCAGCTGACTGTTAAGGTACTGGATAGCTTGATATCAAACCTGCTCCATCAGGGCTATAAATTTATTACTGTGCCCGAAATGCTGGGGCTGAGTGCTTACAATTAGGTATTGCAGTGGATTTTGAAGCGCTAATCACCCAGAGTGTTGCCATGCTCTCGGAATTTAATCTGGTAGTATTGGTGATACTGTTCGGTATCTGTTTTATCAGTGAAACTGTCGGTCTCACCATACCTTATCTTTTGGAAACAGCCTGGCTGATGGGCGGCTATCAGGCAGCTAACGGAGAGTTGTCTATATGGCTTCTGATACTTTTGATACTGGTAGCTCAGGCTGGCCGCCAGATAGGGGCTTTAGCTCTATCACGTTTGGGCAGAGTAGGCAGCGGCCCCATTGAAAGGTTTATTACTTTTCTGCGTACCAGAACCCCTCTTAAGAAAATGTCCGAATCACCTGCCCTCCAGAAAATAAACTTTTATTCCCCCTTTGCCATAGCTGTAGGCAGATTTATGTGGCTGCGTATACCGCTGACCCTGCTTATGGGTGCTAAACGCAAAACCAAAGTACTGATGCTTGGGGTGTTGATATCCGGTTTATTTTATGATGCCCTGTATGTTATCTTCGGAGCAGTCGTAGGAAAGGTATTTACGTTAAACCCTGTCCAAATGGTAATCATCTTCACGAGTGCATTGACCGTTCTTTATATAGGCACTTTTGCTATCCAGCAGATTGTAAGCCGCTTGAAAAAGAAACCCGCAAAAACTCTGCCGCCGGTCTAAAATAATAAATCTTTCCGCCGCAGTTGGTAACGGGCATGACGTATAGCCCTTATAAGTAGAAGCAGACTTAAAACAGCCACCGCCAGCAGCACTATTGCCGCCCAGACAACAGGTAGATTCAACCCGCTGGCTATATCCCATACAATATGGAGACCCACTGCCAGTATAAATGCGCCAATAACCGCCAGATTTAGAGGCCCTCTGTTATATTCAACTCGTTGCCTCCACAAAACAGCACAGACTATACCCGTCCAGGCGGCATGTCCGGCAGGAGATAATAACCCCCTGAAAAGAAGCACCTGCTCCAGAAGGTTTATATCCCCCTGACTCTGGATAAGGCTGACTACCCCATAACCCATAGTTTCCAAAGCTGCAAAACCCATACCGGCCGCCACTCCAAACAAAACCCCGTTAGCCTCAGCCCTGAAACCTCCACCCCAGAAAAGCATCATCGGGAATATTAGTTTGGCTGCTTCCTCTATAACCCCCACTGTCAGCAGTCCGGACGGACTCAGACTGGAAACAGTGGCATATTCCAGCATGCCGGCCATCAAAAGTCCAATTATTCCGCCCACAAAGAAACTGGCCAGCACCCAGCGGATATTTATATTTGCCAGTGGCAGGCGTTCATATATAAAAACCACGAAAGTTACCGGCATAATGAAAGCGCCCAAAACTACCAACAGCGGCAAAAAATTAGTCCCGTGGGTCAGTTTGATAAGCTGCTCGGCACCTAAAAACAAACCTAACCCGCCTATCAGCACCCATATCCAGCGGTAGGTAGTCAGATATATTTTAATATTCTTCAGATAATTCATATCCGTAAATATAAGCGTAACATCAAAAAGGCGCGCCTTCAATCACCCATATGGCTAAAATATAAATATACGCCATATCTATTGAATAACCCAACTGGAACACTTATAATCCCTTCATCTTTAAAAATTATAACGAACGGGAGGGTTAATAGATGGTAAAAGGTATTGTTACCGCTATCATAACATTTGCGGTACTTATACTGGCCGCCGCAGTGCTGATTATGGGCTATCTGGGTATAATGCCGGGTGTTTCCAGCTTGATGGGATCAGACAAACCGCGTGATTTGGGTGTAACCGCCACCAGTCAGGACTATCAAACTATGGTTTCTAAAAGCGGTGTTACTATAGGTACTTTACCATCTGACACCCCTCCGGCAGACAGCATTATTTTTTCAGGCTCCCGCATCGTTAATACCTCTTACACTGCTGAGGAATTGACCGCTTTCGTAAATCAAACTAATTACAGGTACACACCGGTAAAAAATTTTCAGGTAAGAATAAACAATGACGGGACAGTAGAATGTTCCGGAATTTTTGATATACAAGTAATTCAGGATTTTATTACTGCTATGGACGGCAATGCCGAAGTTTCTGAGTACTGGAACAAATACAGCCGCTATTTTATATCCAATCCTGCTTTTTATGTTAAATGCACACCATCCATGACCAATAACCATCTATCCTTGCAGCTAGAAAAATTTGAGCTAGGCAGGTTTTCCATACCACAGGCTGCTTTGGATGAATTTAGCAGCAAACTCATCACCCTGACAGATGGTCTCATCAGCCATATACCCGGCCTTTCCGTCAATTCTATTACCATGGTAAACGGCAAAGCTGTATTCAATATGATCGGCCACAAGTATATATCTATAGCCACGCCATAAATGCCGTTTGTACTGAAAACAAAAAAGGGGGAAGCGTATACGCTTCCCCCTTTTGACTAATATCCCGCATCATCAATAATACAATCTAATAAAGCTAAACAAGTCCGAATTTCACAGCCGCAATACCTGCCAGAGTACGGTTAGAAACATTTAGTTTCGTCATAATACCTTTTACATATTTTTTAATGGTAATTTCAGCATAATCCAAATTAACACTGATTTCCTTGTTGGTATAGCCGCGGGCAACCATAATAAGTATCTCCAATTCACGCGGAGAGAGTACATCTTGCGGTATTATACTGACCGCAGCAGATGAATATTCATTTACCATGTTCCGGCTGACAGTCTTTTCATTTACAAAGCAGGCAAGATTCTTAGAGGCAATTTCAAGCAAATTTCCCTGCCAGACACTGCCGCCGCAAGCTACTACCCTAATAGCATTGGAAAGAAGCTCAAGCGGGCAATCTTTGGTTAAAAACCCGTTCATTCCGCTAGACAAAGCCTCTGTTGCGTATTGTTCTGCTTCATAGCCGGTAAGGATTATAACCTTTATCGGGGGATAGATTGTTTTCAACTGCTGACGAAGTTCACACCCGCCGGTACCGGAGATTTTTATATCGGTTAAGACAACCTGCGGTTTTAATTCTGCTGCCAGCCTAAGTGTATCCGGGACATTGTCAGCTTCGCCTATTATCTCAATATCTGATTCAGAGTGTAGGATCTTTCTCAGCCCTTCTCTGGCAACTTCGTGATCATCTACAAGTAATACCCGAACGGGTGAAGTGCAATGACCTGTTTTGGGAGAGGATTTGCTGGGTTTCAAAATTATTTTTTCCACGGCCATCCCTTAATTTTCAGGTATACAAAAAGACAAGAATACAACCAGTATCCATACAATCAAAGCATTTCTCATGATACTACGCATAAGCACGGAATAAAAGCCCTAAATTTTATTTCGGGTTGTTATTTTTGTTTGAATCAAACTGATAAATACAAGAAAGCGGCTCCGTGTACACGGAGCCGCTTCAATCAATGATTGTTCTTGCAGTCTGGTTTTAGAGTTCCAGATTAACTTTATATTCGGTGGATTTATCCTTCTTAACGTTAAAGCCGAAATCCTTGCACAGGTTCAGCATAACCACGTTTTCAGCCAACACCACACCGTAGAAATTCTTCAAACCTTTTTCGCGGGCAATACCAATCAGCATATCCAGCAGTTTAGCGCCCAGTTCATGGTGCTGGAAATCATCAGCCACCAGTACCGAGAACTCACCGCCCAATCCGCTGTGATCAATAATCAAACGGCCTACACCCACATTGCGTTTTTTACCCTTGTCGTTATACTCGGCAATAATGGCCATTTCGCGGTCATAATCAATATTGCAGAAACGCACCAGCAGGGAATGGTTGATGTCCTTGAGTATGTGGAAGAAGCGCATACGTGAAGATTCTTCGGACAAACCTTCCAGCAGGGCTTTTTCCATAGGCTCGTCTTCAGGGCGGATAGGCCTGAGGATAACATCACGTCCGTCCTTGGTATGCCACGGTTTGATATACTTGGCCGGATACGGGGTAATAATAAGATGGTTATGATCACCCGCCGGATTTTTAATGTATTCTTCGTCTATGATTATGCGGGCATCCAGGGCAATGGCCTCTGAACCCAGCAGTGCCAGCGGGTTAATATCAATCTCCATAATCTCAGGGAAATCCACCAGCAAGTTGGAGAACTTAACCAGAGTTTCCTCAAGCAAACGTAAGTTCGCCGGGGGTTTGGTGCGGAAACCCTTGTAAAGCATTTCGTAGATTTTAGTGCCTTCCATGACCCGTCTGGCAAGTACCTGATTAAGGGGCGGCAGACCTACAGCCACATCTTTTTGGAATTCGGCTTCAATACCGCCGGAGCCGAACAGGATAACCGGCCCGAAGACAGGGTCTTTCTTTGAGCCGATAATCAGCTCGTAGTCATATTTGTCTACCATTCGCTGCAGGGTTACACCTTCAATACTGGCCGCAGGACAAGCTGCCTTTACATTTTCCATCATGGTGGTAAAGGCTTTTTCAACTTCAGCCTCAGTTTTAAGCCCAAGGATAACCCCACCCACGTCTGATTTATGGGAAATATCCGGCGAAGCAATCTTCATCACTACCGGGAAACGCAGAGCGGATGCAATCTGGGCGGCATCTTTGGCATCCCGTGCCAGAAACGGTACGGTTGCATCAATGCCGTAGGCCTGAAGAAACTTTTTGGATTCAGTTTCGGAAAGAAGGGTGCGTCCTTCACTAGCCACCTTCTTGAGAATAGTACGGATATATTCCTTGGAGGGGTCTACATCCACTGCCAGCTCTTCAGGGGTTTCATAAAGGTTTTCAAGTCCGCGAGCATAGCGGTACATGAAAATATAGCCCTTAACCGCCTCTTCAGGAAATTCAAAACTGGGTATATTATTCTGATAGAAGAGTTTTCTGGCATCAGCCACGTTGGCATCACCCATCCACGAAGTAAGCACAGGTTTCTTGCTCTTCTTGGCAATTTTGACAATGGTTTTAGCAATATCCAAAGGATTAGCCGCACCCTGGGGAGTGTAAATTACCACTACGCCATCCACCCCGGGGTCTTTAATGGCAGCTTCAAGGGTGACTGCATACCTTTCGGGGTCTGCATCTCCCAGAATATCCATGGGATTGCCTTTGCTCCATGAAGGAGGCAGAACCGGATTCAAAGCGGTAACAGTATCGTCAGATATATGAGCCAGTTTGCCCTTCTGTTCCATAAGGGAATCAGTAGCCAACACAGCAGGGCCGCCGGCGTTGGTTACAATAGCCAGATTCGGTCCTTTTGGCAGATTTGAAGTATTCAAAATGGCGGCGCAGCTGAAAAGGTCACCAATGTTGTCTACCCGAACCACGCCTGCCCGCTGGAAAATGGCGTCTACAAACATGGCATTACCCACCATGGAACCTGTGTGGGATTTGGCTGCCTGAGCGCTCTCTTCAAAGCGGCCGGGTTTGATAACGATAATAGGTTTGGTGCGGGCAAAACCGCGGGCGGCACTCATAAATTTTTTAGCTTCGCCCATGGTCTCCAGATATACAATAATACTCTTGGTATTTTCATCAGTACCGAAGTAGTCAATAAGGTCACCAAAGTTGACGTCCATCATAGAGCCGATAGAAGCAAACCCTGAAAAGCCCACATTCCGGGCAATAGCCCAGTCAAGCACGGCTGAACCCAAAGCACCGCTCTGTGACAGGAAAGCCACGTTGCCTGTTTTGGGCATTTCCATACGGGCAAAGGTAGCATTGAAACCGCTTGCGGGGCTCATAGTACCCATACAGTTGGGGCCTATGATCCGGATACCATACTGTTTAGAAATTTCGGCAATTTTGTCTTCAAGGGCTTTACCCTCAGGCCCAACCTCTTTGAAGCCGGCCGAGATGATAATAACAGACTTAGTGCCCACTTTACCGGCATCTTCAATAACCTGGGGTACAAACTTGGCAGGGACTACCACCAGTACCAAATCAGGTACTTCGGGCAAGTCTTTCAGAGTAGGATAGCATTTCTGTTCCAGTACAGACTCACGGTTCGGGTTAACCGGATAAACAGCCCTTCGGTCTTTACCTTTGATAAGATTCTGAAGGATAATTTTACCGGTTGAACCTTCTTTGTCTGTTGCGCCTACCAGAGCTACACTCTTAGGGTTGAAAAATAGCTTGATTTTGTCCACGTTTCTCCTCTAGTAAATTACTTGTGGGCAAAGAGGCTGATAAGTCCGCTCAGGGAAGATTATTACGGGAAAAAATAAAAAAACTTCCCCCACGGTATTTTTCTGCCCAGCGCCGATGTGCAATAGAATACCATGACCCATACCCACTTTTCAAAGTTTTGCCTCAGTTATTTAAATATTTTAAGTCATTTTTCAAGGTTTATACCTAAATATCAGAATATTCACCGTAAATGCCGGAAAATATTTTTCACCCACAGCAATATTTCATTACCATCCAGCATCAAATCTCATATTGAACAAATCTTAACCGGAAATATTCAATGGACTTTTAGTAATTTTGAGACATATTACCTATATCTTTCTATTGACACCGGCAATATAATAAGGGGTAACAATATATTGGGAATATATGGTATGTCCATTTGTGACCTCTGCTGATTAAGAAATAAATATTCCAATAAACCAGGATGAGGAGTATGAGATATGATTTTGAAGCAAGGCCTGAAACTGTTTAGCCGTTTAGTACTCACTTTTGCCCTGCTGTTTCCCACTCTGCTGGCTGTTACCCCTGCCAGTACCATTTCTGCCAATACCTTTGCCGAATCAAGCCAGCTTTCGGTAACAGACGGGGTTTACACTGATTGGGGAAGTATGGCAACCCCCAGTCAGGGAGTGCATGTCTGCACAGATTATTCCAATAACGGCGTTGGTGACGGGTCTGGCTTTACCAATACCAGCAGCGATATAACCAATATCTGGGTAGCTCTTTCGAGCAGTTCAAACGGGCTTCTTCCGGCCAGTCCTTCCAATCTTATAGAAAATATTTACTACCGTATAGACACCCGCGGTACTTCTATGAATCCCGGACAGAGTTATTTTATCCAGCTGAATCTGGGCATAGCCCCGGCAGGCAAAGCTGACCACCTGCTGCAGATATGGGCTCACAGTACCGAAACCCCCCAAATTAAAATCGTACTTTACCAGTACCAATCACCCTACCCCAATATAGGGGCTTTTACCAGCGGCAATTTTATTGGACTGCTATCCAACGTGGCTAATCCGTTCCCCGGTTTTACCGGCACGGTAGATGCCAATGCCGCCGGACGGCTGGCGATTTCTGACGGAATCCACTATAGTTTTGAAGCAAAAATACCATTTAACTGGTATACAGATAACGGCACAGTCACCGATGACGGCAGCGGCATGGCAACTATGATAACTGCTATTTATACCGCCACTGGCTCCATAGGGGCAGTGGGAACAGTAAAAGACACTGTCACCAACAGTTTTGGAGAAACCTGTGCCGCCAAAATTGATGTCACTACCGGTGATGTAAGCCTGCTTACCCCGTATATGATTTTCACTACTTCTCCCCAAACAGTTGGGGCGGGACTTTCATCATCTATTATTACCGTACGGCTTAATGATTCCTTCGGCAACCCCAAAAATTACGCCGCAGATACTTATTTAAACCTTACCAGTTCTTCACCTACCGGCGTTTTCAGCCTGACCCCACTAGGTGCGGCAATAACCCAGATACTCACAAATTCCAGCCAGTCAACTGTGTCTTTCTATTACCGTGATACTACGGCAGGGACTTACACTATAGAAGCGTCTGAAACACCCTCCAGAGGTTATACAGACACCACCCAATCCATTATCATAACTACAGGCGCACCGGCATCTCTGACACTAAGCCCGGCTGCATCAAGCAACAATATTTATACTTCCAGCAATTATGCGGCCCGCCTAACCGATGCTTACGGTAACCCCATAGCCGGTGCGGCTATAGATTTTTCACTAAGCGGCACAGGCAGCATAACCTATGAAGACAGCCTGACGGATTCACAGGGATATGCCCATGCCATACTTTTTTCTACTGCCGCGGGTACTGCCACCCTGACAGTGACCTCAGGTTTGCTTAGCGACACCTCTGACCAAACATGGGTCGGGGTTGACCATTTTGAGGTTATTGTAAGCCCCACACCTGATATTGTGGCCGGGGAAGATTTCAGCATAACAGTAAATGCCAGAACAGCAGATAACAGCCTGCTGGACACTTATAACGGACCGGTTACACTCTCAGATATTACCGGCACTTTGAGCACACTCAGCATCACTCTGGTTAACGGCACTGCTACCATTACTGATGCCACTGTTACCCAGGCCTATGAACATGACACGATAACTGCCACGGACGGTCTGGTAAGCGGTACAAGCACCCAGTTTAACGTAATAGCCGCGGACATATATTCTTTGATACTGACCGCTTCGGATACAAATCCTTATGCAAATACTACCGTGCTTATTACCGCCACCGCCACAGATTACTTCGGAAATCCGGTACCCGGAAAAACTATTACCTGGGAAGCACTGGCAGATGACGGTATACTAGTCCCCTTGGATACAATAACTGATACCAACGGGGAGGTACACGCCAACCTAAGCTGGAATACAACCGGTGTTTCCACCGTTCAGGCAACATACGGCTCACTCACACCATCTGTTGTTGTAACATGGCAGGCAGGAACACTTTCCTATTTTGCATTTGACTATATCAACAACGTAACTGCCGGTACTGATGTGGTTTGTGTTATCTATGCCAAAGACTCAGCCGGCAATACCCTGCCAGGATATACCGGCCCGGCTACCCTTACCTTTTACAGCCTTACCGGCGGAGCATTACTTAACTACCCGTCCCTAGGTTTTACTGCGGGAAGCGTTACTCTCAATATCAGCTACACTACAGCCGGAACAAACTATTATCTGATTGCAGTTGACAATGCCGACCCCGCTATAACCGGCCAGAGCAACTACTTTGACATCACTGCCGGTGCTGCCGCCAATATAACCCTTACCCCTGCCGCCAGCGCAGATTTGGTAGGCAACACTCAGCACTTTACCGCCACCGTGACTGATGCATATGGCAATCCTGTTTCCGGCGAAGCGGTAAGCTGGTCTCAGACCGGCTCAAATACTATTAACTACTCCGAGAGTTTTACAGATGCAAATGGACAGGCACACGCCAGTATTATCTCAGCTGTCATTACATCATCCAGCGGTTCAATTACCGCTACTATCACAGCTGACAATGACAGCTCCAGTGTAGACTGGATAGCGGTAGACCATTTTGAAGTTATTGTCAGCCCTACTCCGGATATTGTAGCCGGGGAAAATTTCAGCATAACGGTAAATGCACTTGATGACACGGATACTCTGATAACCATTTACAACGGAACAGTCAATCTTTCAGAAATGACCGGCTTCCTCAGCCCGCTCACTATTACGCTGGTAAACGGTACCGCTACCATTACAAATGCTGCTATCACCAAAGCATACGAGCATGACCAGATATTTGCCACAGACGGAATAGCAGACGGAGTAAGCAACTTATTTAATATTATCACAGGTGCAGCAGCCACTCTTGACCTTACCCCTGATATTGCCAGTGTTGTTGCCGGCAGCCTGCAAACAGTACAGGTAAGCGTTTATGACGCCTACGGCAATCTGGTTACCGGTTATACAGGCACAGTTGTGTTTACTTCCACAGATACGCTGGCAACCCTGCCCTTTGATTATACTTTTACGGCGGCAGATGCCGGCACACATACCTTCAGCGGTGAACTTATACTCCGCACCGCTTCTTCAGTTACCCTGACTGCAGATGATTCGTCTATGTCAGATACCTCTAACTATACTGTAGGCACTGCCGAAATGGCCCATTTTATATTTACCCCCATATACAGCCATCAGGACGCAGGCGTACCTTTTGATATTACCGTACTTGCCAAAGATGAATTCGGCAATACTATTACCGGCTATAACGGACCGGTAACTATAATAGATCAAACTGGCAGCCTATCCCCCCAGACTATTACCCTGACAAACGGCACAGGCACTATAAGCATCAGCATCACCACTGCCTATCTGGGAGATTTCCTGAATGCTACAGACGGCACTTACAACGGTAAAAGCGGCAACTTTGATGTATACGCCGGAGCTCCTTTCAGCCTGAGCCTTAACCCCGAAACCGCAAGCGGCTATACCGGCGGAACCACCACTCTTACGGCTTTGCTGACAGACCAGTACGGCAACCCAGTACCAAACGAATCTATTGACTGGGAGATTATCAGCGGTTCGGGTATTTTCCCTGACAGCGGTACTACCACCCATAGCACTGCCACAGACCTTAACGGGCAATCAGTGGTGGCAGTTCAATCCAACGCTATTGGTACTACCACTATACAGGTAACCCATGCGGCTCTAAACGATACTTCCGTGATAAATTGGGATATCAATTATATTTACCATATCCAGTTCACTATCATACCCGGTACGGTAAGTGCAGGGGTGCCATTTTCCGTAACTATCAGCATAGTTGACCAGTTTGGCAACATAGCCACCGGATTTAACGGGCCGCTTACCCTTTCCGACCTTAGCGGCAGTCTATCACCGACAATAGTAAATTTGGTAAACGGAATAGCTATAGTCAACCTCACTATCAACACTCCGTTTAGTTCTGACTACATCACAGCAAACGGTTTCGGCATGAGCGGCACAAGCAATTCCTTTAATGTAGTAGCAGGTGCGGCACCTGCCTACCGTTTAGATCTCACCCCGAACAGCGGTACAGCCACTGCAGGAAGTCCTGTAAGCGTTACTGTGACCGTCTATGACCAGTTTGGACAGATAGCCAGCACCTATACAGGCACCATCCATTTCAGTTCGTCAGACTTGTCAGCCCTGCTGCCTGCCGATTACACATTTACTGCCGCAGATGGAGGTGTCCATACTTTCATTCTGGGAGTTACCTTTAATACCAACGGCACACAAACTCTGACGGCCACAGATATAAACACCTCATCACTTACAGATACCTCAAGCTGGGTTATTACAGGCGCTGACGGCCCCTCACAACCTCCCGTCACTCCGCCTGTAACACCGCCAGTTAACCCTCCGGTAAATCCTCCGGTTACGCCACCAGTGACACCTCCGGTAACACCGCCTGATACATCTTCAACTTCCGGTTTACCGGTTTGGGGCTGGATACTGATAGCACTGGTGACTATCCCGATTCTGCTGTTAGGTATCGTTTATATCCGAAGTGGCGTTTACGGGCACGTACGCTGTACCAGTGAAAACAAGCTGATAAAAGATGCCCGCGTTATTCTGAAAGATTCAAAGGGGAATGTAATAAGAGAAGCTATTACTGATGCCAACGGATATTTCTACTTTGGAGGGCTCAAATCCCAGGTATACTACCTTACCGCTACCTATCCCACCTGTAACCCCAGCCCGGCCAATGAGGGAATGGTAGAAACAGGAAAACTGAAACGCATCCACCATGACCTCACATTGGTAATGCCAAAAGAGTAGCTTTAGGCAAAATAAAATATATTAAGGGGCGGAAATGAAAGTTTCCGCCCCTTCTTTATCGAATGCAATAATCTATACTATCTGTTTTAAATGAATATACTTTCAGCCACACACTTATTTGCGGCAATCAGAGCAAATACCGTTTATAACCATGTGGCTCAGATTCGGGGTGAAACCGTATTCTGACTGGATATCACAGCGAAGTTTTGCCAGCATCTCGTCACTGCATTCTATCCGTTGTCCGCAGCGGCTGCATATAAGGTGATGATGATGCCCTTCGTCAGAATGGTGATATACAGTCTGGTCATCTATCTTGCTCTTAACCACACAACCAATACTCTCCAGCAAATCCAGCGTGCGGTAGACAGTGGAGCGATTGATATCAGGAAACTGCTCCTGAACCTTGTTTATTATCTCTTCAGCAGTCACATGGGCAGGAACAGAATGGATAACATCAACTACCAGCTTACGCTGGAGAGTCAGCTTATAACCGGACTGCTTTATAGTATTTAAACAACTCATCTCAGTTTCACCTTGTTGCATTATAACAAGCATCAGGCATATGTCAAGAATAACTATCGTTGTTGCCCTGTCTGCTTTTGTAAGTTTTCCAAAGCACTAACACTGCCGCTCAGGCGTCAATTTTCGGTATTTGAGTGATATCGGATTTCCTCTTTCAGCAAAGCTATGAATTCTTCCCTCGCATACGTTTCATGCCACGGGCAATGACCGCACCGCCTGAGCAAAACCGGAGAAAACTCCGTCAGATTGTTTACTAAATATTCGAAGACTGGTTTTGCAGGGTGAGGATCATAGTCCCCGTGAATAGCAATCACCGGACATTCCAGCAAAGCCAGATACCCTTCAAACTTATTTCCCTGTCGCAAAGAAAGCGCTTCCTGCCAGACAGATTTATACGTTTGGTAACTGCACTCTGCCGCTGTATCAGGCAGATTCAGGGAAGAATATGTATCCGCCTGCAGAAACAGTTTCCCGACCTCAGCCATAGCCTCATCAGCAACAGCAGTATTATCAGCTTCAGCCAGCAGCTGATTCAAAGCTGTTAATCTACTCCTCTGTTCTGTATTCAACCGCCCCAGGCGGATATCAGCAATGCCATTTGCCTCTGTCTGACAGAATGGCGGGCAAGATACCAGTATCAGCTTTGAAATATACTGCGGGCAGGCCGCTGCCAATATAATGCCCAGCCATGCTCCCCATGAATGACCCAACAGCAGCACTTTTCGCTGCCCTATACTGGCAATAACATCCCGCAGATAATCTATCTGTGCCTTTATGCTGAGACTGTAAAGATGCGGCTCAATAACCCCCTTTATTTGGCTTATATCCTCTGCCAAGTGGGCCAATTCCCCGCCTGCACCCGGCCCGCCGTGCAAAAACATCAAAGTGTATGGCGGTTTTCCGTGAAGGACAAAACTGTCAGTTAAAATACTCATACCCGAATATTAACACTATCAGCCATAAAACCAAATGATTCTTTTAAGCAAACTAATCACCCGCTTGACAAATTTCTATTTAGCTACTAAATTATATAGTAACTAAACTATAAAAGGAAGGACTCTAAAAGCAGATGCCCGAAAAGCAACTCCGGAAAGAAACTGATACGGTAAGAGATGAGCTGTTACAGCAACTTCTTTTACGTATGTTTTCTTTAATGAAAAATGTTCAGCGGGATGCTTCTGTAATAAAGCCCTCCCTCAGCCCTCCCCAAGCCAGATTGGTCTTGATAATCAGCAGGTACAATGATGCGGGAATATCCGTCAAGGAGCTAGCCCGCCTGACTTCAGTAACCCCCGGTGCCATTACCCAATTTATAAATACATTAGTCGATAAAAAACTGATAACAAGGGAAACAGACCCGGCTGACAGACGCAGTATAAAGATAAAACTGACCCCGTCTGCCAGAAATGAAATCCATCAGTTTAAAAATGAACTTTTCAGCTCTGCGATCAAAAAATTTGACGTTCTGAACACTGATGAACTTAAAGAGCTAACCAGAATAATTGCCAAGGTCAGCCCTGAAATAGTCACCAAAGAAGAAATGTTCTAGCTCCTTAACAGATAGACTGCCTTTTCAGGAGGAGATACCCTTTGTGGAAATTAATTAAATCGCTTAAACCGTTTACCTTGTCTATCATATTTATTTTTATCCTGCTGCTGGGTCAGGCTATGAGTGACTTGTCTTTGCCGGACCTTATGTCAAAAATTATAAACATAGGCGTACAGCAACAGGGCATTGAAAATGCCACCCCTACGGCTATACGTTCCAGTGAAATGTCCCGCATACTCCTTTTTGTAGACAGTGAAGACAAGGCAGCGGTCACCGGGTACTACATACTGCTGGATAAAGATTTGCTGCCTGCCGCTGAATATAACCAATACCTGGAATCCTATCCCGGTTTGGCAAACGAACCTATATACAAGCTGAATACTGATGATGAAAATGCCCTAAACCGCTTAAACACCGTTATGCCTCTGTCGATACTGATGGTATCGTATATTGAAAATGGAACGGCGGCTGATATCCTGGGCGACCAGTTTGAACTGCCTGACGGAGCAGATATATTTGAGGCACTGGCAAATTTACCGGCAGAACAGCTTGATGCCATTATCCAGAGTGCCAAAAGCCATCTGTCCGCTATACCCGAAAGTATGGTTGCCCAATCCGCCGTAAGTTATCTGGCCACAGAGTATCAAACTATCGGCATTGACCTGAACAGGCTGCAAATGAACTATATGTTCAGAATCGGCGGACTGATGCTGCTGCTTACACTGGTCAGTGTAACCCTTTCGGTTACCGTGGGGTTTCTGTCCGCAAGGGTAGCCGCAGGCTTCGGCAGGGACACACGCCGCAAGGTTTTTACTAAGGTGGAAAGTTATTCCAACAGTGAATTTGATAAATTTTCTACGGCCTCGCTGATAACCCGCTCTACCAATGATATCCAGCAGATACAAATGATACTGGTCATGCTGCTCAGGATTGTATTCTATGCCCCTATTATGGGTGTAGGCGGCATAATCAAAGCTCTGGGACAGGATGTCTCCATGTCATGGATTATTGCCTCCGCCGTAATGGCAATACTGGCTATGATAGGCGTAGTTTTCGCAGTAGCAATACCCAAGTTCAGAATAATCCAGAAGTTTGTTGATAAATTAAATCTGGTTACCCGTGAGATGCTAAGCGGACTGATGGTTGTGCGCGCATTCAACAAGCAGCAACTGGAAGAAACAAAATTTGAAAAAGCCAACGCAGACCTTACTAAAACATCTCTGTTTATCAACCGGGTAATGGTATTTATGATGCCGGCCATGATGCTGATAATGAACGGGGTAGGAGTGCTGATTATCTGGGTGGGAGCACATCAGATAGATGCAGGTGCCATGCAGGTAGGCAATATGATGGCCTTTATGCAATACTCCATGCAGATTATTATGGCCTTCCTTATGGTCTCCATGGTATTTGTCATGATGCCCAGAGCTACCGTATCCGCCCAACGCATTGCAGAGGTACTGGAAACTGAACCAGCCATCAAGGACCCCGAAAACCCCATAAGCTTTGATACCGATACCAGAGGCACAGTGGAATTTCAAAAGGTAGGTTTTAAATACCCCGGCGCAGATGATTATGTCCTGAAGGATATTTCTTTTGCGACCAAACTCGGGCAAACTACCGCCATTGTAGGCGGCACAGGCAGCGGCAAATCAACTCTGGTTAATCTCATTCCCCGCTTTTACGATATAACCGAAGGCCAGATTTTGATAGATAACACTGACATACGCAGTGTCACCCAGTATGCCTTGCGGGATAAAATCGGATACATCCCCCAAAAAGCCGGCTTATTCTCCGGCACTATAGAGAGCAATATAGGGTATGGAAATGAAAATGCGGATGAAGATTTACTAAAAAAAGCCGCCCGGATTGCCCAGCTGACAGAATATATTGACACTGCTGAAAACAGCCTCCAAACACCTATCTCGCAGGGAGGGGCAAATATATCCGGCGGTCAAAAACAAAGGATGGCTATTGCCAGAGCCGTAGCCAAGCAACCAGAAATATATATCTTTGATGACAGCTTCTCCGCCATTGATTTCAAGACAGATGCGGCTCTGAGAAAAGCCCTCAAAAAAGAGACTCACAATGCTACGGTCTTGATTGTAGCCCAAAGGATAAATACCGTTATGCATGCCGAGCAGATTATCGTGCTGGACAACGGGCGGATTGCCGGAAAAGGCACCCATAAAGAGCTGATGGAAAACTGCACAGTATACCGCGAATTGGCCCTCTCACAGCTATCCATGGAGGAGTTATCAGCATGAGCCAGAACAGAAATACCCCCCGAACCCAAATGCCGGTGAGCGGCGGACCTATGGGCGGCGGCATGCACATGGGCGGCGGTCCTATGGGCGGAATGCGTATGGCTCATTCAGGTGAAAAAGCCAGAAATTTTAAGGACACCATGGCCAGCCTTTTGAAATACCTGACACCGTACCGTTTTACGCTTATTATTGCTCTGGTATTAGCCATTTTGGGTACGGTATTTACCATTATCGGCCCGAAACTGTTAGGCAATGCAACCACCAAGCTTTTTGAAGGTTTGGTCAGTAAAGTTACTAATGCAGTAGGTGCCGGCATTGATTTTACCTATATTGGCAATATCGTACTGATTCTGGTTGGGCTATACGCAATCAGTGCCATATGCAGCTATATTATGGGCTACATAATGACCGGCGTATCCATCAAGGTTACTTATGACCTGCGTAAGCAGATAGCCGAAAAAATAAACCGCCTGCCAATGAAATTCTTTGACAACAAGACCTACGGCGAAGTGCTGAGCCACGTAACCAACGATGTTGATTTGATATCCAACACCCTGACCCAGAGCATGTCACAAATGGTCACCTCTATAGTTACCATACTGGGCGTACTGGTGATGATGTTCACTATAAACTGGGTTATGGCACTGGCTTCACTGATAATAGTCCCCGTCTCTATAGGCCTGATTTCCATGATAGTCGGGCGGTCCCAAAAATATTTCCGCAAACAACAGGACTATCTGGGTCATATAAACGGCCATGTGGAAGAAATGTATTCCGCCCACAATGTCATGAAAGCCTTTAACGGTGAGGCAAAATCCATAGCTAAATTCAAAGGGCTAAATGAAGAGCTATACGGTGCATCCTGGAAAGCCCAGTTTTTATCCAGCATTATGATGCCCATGATGAACTTCATAGGCAACCTGAGTTATGTGGTTGTATGTATCTTGGGCGGCTTTTTGGCCATACAAAAGACTATTCAGGTAGGCGACATACTGGCCTTTGTCCAGTATGTCAGGTCATTTACCCAGCCGCTGGCACAAACCGCCAATATTGTGAACGTACTCCAGTCTACAGCGGCAGCAGCCGAGCGTATTTTTGAATTTCTGGGAGAAGGCGAGGAAGTACCCGAACCGTCTAACCCTGTTAGCCTGAAGGATATTTCAGGTGCTGTCAGCTTTAAAGATGTGTCCTTTGGCTACAGCCCGGCTAAAACTATAATTAAAGATTTCAATGCAGATATAAAACCCGGCCAGCGGGTAGCCATTGTAGGCCCTACGGGTGCAGGTAAAACTACCATGGTCAAACTGCTGATGCGCTTTTACGACGTAAACAGCGGGGCAATTCTGGTAGACGGGGTAAATATCCAGGATATAAAGAGACAGGAATACCGGAGTGCTTTCGGCATGGTACTTCAGGATACCTGGCTCTTTAATGGCAGCATTATGGATAATATCCGCTTCGGCAAGCTGGACGCAACTGACGAAGAGGTTTATACCGCAGCCAAAACTGCCTACGTAGACCATTTTATACACACCCTGCCCAGCGGGTATGAAATGATAATGAACGAGGAGTCCAGCAATATTTCCCAAGGTCAAAAACAGTTGCTGACCATTGCCAGAGCCGTTTTGGCCAACCCCAAGATTTTAATTTTGGACGAAGCTACCAGCTCGGTAGATACCAGAACCGAAATGCTGATACAGCAGGCTATGGAAAATCTGATGAAAGGCCGTACCGCATTTATAATTGCCCACCGCCTGTCCACAATCCGCAACGCAGATATAATCCTTGTAATGAAAACCGGCGAGATTGTGGAACAAGGTAACCATACAAAACTGCTCGAAGCAAACGGATTTTATGCTTCACTATATAACAGCCAGTTTGAATCAGGAATGGCAGAAGCAGACTCTTAATCTGATTTTTACCCCGGTATAACCCCGCTTTCAGACTTTGCGGCAAGCTAATTATATATATTTTAGAAAGGCAAAACATGCAGTCAAATAGCCATAAACATAATCCCGGTGATTTTACCCCGGCAATAAACACTTCAAAATGCGAGGGAGACGGAGAATGCACCATGGTATGCCCCAATAGCGTATTTGAAATATATCACCTATCTGCGGAAGAAAAAGGCCGTCTGTCCTTTATAGCCAGACTGAAAGTATCGGCACATGGCGGTAAACAAGCCCGTTTAATTCATGCGGAACGCTGTGAAGGCTGTGGCAATTGCGTAAGCGCCTGCCATGAAAAAGCCGTTAAATTAAAGAAAAACCAGACAGCTGATACTTAAAAATAACCGGCAAAAGCCCAAGGGGCGTTTTATATTCAGATGGTTGCGAGGAAGCGGCAGCGGATTATTGACCAAGCAGGATGCCATATCCTAAACTCTGTTCCAGCCTTATAAGTAAATAACACACCATTGATAATAAATATGTCTGAACTAGGTGAACACAGCTAAACCCGATATGTGGGGCTTTGTAAAACTATGCTGAAGAAGGTAATAAAACCGCTTTAGAATACTCAAACCGTTTGTTGCGGCAAATACAGAAAGTGCAAATATACCTATTGTACAGGATGGTGGGCGGTAGTGGGGTCGAACCACTGACCTCAGCGATGTCAACGCTGCGCTCTAACCAACTGAGCTAACCGCCCAAGAGAAACATATTTTACTAGCTTAGCACCTTAGCGTCAAATGAGACTTAGAAGATATTCCAGCCCGCCATTTTATGGGCATCCAGTTCGTTACCGAAAGCCTTTTTAGGAGTGACACCCTTTACAATAAGGGCGGCTACACCTATCTTGATAATATCCCCGGCAATAAAAGGCACAAGCCCCATAGACAGCAAAGCAGTAAAGCTGACAGGCTGCCCGACAACAGATGACAGCCAGTAATTAAGCCAGAAAAGACCGGGTATATATACCAGGGCAAAGTTTGCAAATAGCATCAGGCCAAACATGGTGGTAAAACTGCGCGCCCGTATATATCTGTCAGCAAAATAGCCCAGGAAAAGAGACAGGCAAACAAATCCCGCCAGATACCCGGCTGTGGCGGTTACACCGGCACTCCAGCCGTTGAAAACAGGCATACCAGCCCAACCGGCAACTGCATACATGGCAACAGCTGCACCGCCCCACCACCTGCCCAGCAAAACAGCTGAAAGCAAGATGGCAAAAGTATGCAGTGTAACAGGTATGGGAGTCCACGGCAGGGGCAGTTTTATCTGGGCGGACAGAGCAATCAAGCCCGCAGCTGCCAAAGTCAGCCCTATTTTAGCCCATATATTTAAGGCACTACGCCGCTTAAAGACATCATAACGGAACTGACTGAGCGTACCTGTCATTTGCATATGTACATACCTCCCATAACATGATAATGAAAAGTGATGCAGGAAAATCTACTTGGATACAGTGGGTCTGCGGTTGCCTACCAGAGCAATATCCAGATTCTTGCCGCAGTGGGGGCAAGTAGTGGATATAGTTATCGGCTGGCTCATCACCCGTTCAACCACTGCTGAAACTACCGAATCAATATTATCCAGCCTTTGGTCAAAAAGCTCCAGACGGTTATTGATATCGTCCAGGCTTATATCGTCACTGTGCTTTTTCATGGAGGGCTTGTCTTTGTTTGCCAAGTGATACCTCCGTTCAGATTTAACCCATTATAAGTAAGAAAGCAGAACATGTCAAAACATTTAGCGGGTTTTCGAACAAGGGTATTGCCTGCGGGTGTATGCAGTTTTATACTGAAAGCGAGAGGGCGGAAACGGATAAGGAAATGCCTGAACTGCTGGTAGGTACGGTTTCCGATTATTTTGCCCATCCCGGGGTGGCCGGTATAGACCTGATAGACCAGCTCAAAGTGGGGGATACCATACGTATAGAAGGCCATACCACTGACTTTGAGCAGGAAGTAGATTCCATCCAAATAAATCATGCCAACCTTACCGAGGCCAAAGCCGGCGATAGTGTTGGCATAAGAGTCTGCGACCGGGTACGGCCGGGAGACATGGTTTATAAAGTTACTTAGCCGAGGTTTTTCATCAAATTGGCCACTTCAATAGCCTGAGTAGCCGCATCAAAGCCCTTGTTGCCCATCTTGGTGCCTGCCCGCTCAATGGCCTGTTCAATGCTATCTGCGGTTATAACCCCGAATATCACCGGCAGAGACGCATCCAGCCCTACTCTGGCAATACCCTTGGACACTTCGCTGGATACATATTCAAAATGGGGGGTACTGCCACGGATAACCGCCCCCAGACAAATAACCGCATCGTAGCGGCCGCTCTTGGCCAGTTTCTGAGCTACAAGCGGAATTTCAAAAGCACCCGGAACCCAGGCTACGTCCGTATTGTCGGCACTCACCCCGTGGCGTTCCAAGCTGTCTTTTGCCCCTGACAGTAGCTTTGAAGTAATAAATTCGTTAAAGCGGGACACCACCAGAGCCACTTTCAAGCCCTGCCCGTTTAAAACACCCGAAAACTCTTTACCCATTTTGCATACTCCTTAAGATGTATCTCTCTTAGTTTACCTTATCTACGTGTAAAATATGACCCATTTTTTTCTGTTTGGTCTCCAGATAATGGCGGTTATAGTTGTTGGGTTCAACAATTATCGGAACAGTTTCCACTACTTTAATGCCGTAACCTTCCAGACCAACCACCTTTTTGGGGTTATTGGTCATCATACGGATTTTACTTAAGCCCAAATCTACCAATATCTGAGCACCTATACCGTATTCACGCAGGTCTGGTGCAAAACCAAGTTCAATATTAGCCTCAACAGTATCCAGACCCTTGTCCTGCAGGGCATATGCGCACAGCTTGTTATGCAGGCCTATGCCGCGGCCTTCCTGCCGCATATAAAGCAGCACTCCCCGCCCGGCTTTGGCTATTTGATTAAGCGCCATATCCAACTGCTCACCGCAATCACAGCGCTTGCTGCCAAAGACATCACCGGTGATACATTCGCTGTGTACCCTGACCAAAACCGGCTCCGGGCCGGAGATATCTCCCATTACCAGAGCAATATGTTCGTCAGCATCAAACTGGCTTTTATAGGCAACCGCTTTAAACAAGCCGTGCGAAGTAGGCAGTTCGGCTTCGGTTATCTTTTTAACCATTTTCTCAGTGCGGCGGCGATAGGAAATTATGTCCTTGACGCTTATTATCTTGATACCCCATTCGGCGGCTTTCGCTTCAAGCTGGGGCAGACGGGCCATAGTGCCGTCATCATTCATAATCTCACAAAGCACACCCGAAGGATACAACCCCGCCATACGGGCTAAATCCATAGAGGCTTCGGTATGTCCCGCCCTTACCAGCACTCCACCCTCGCGGGCGCGCAGGGGAAACATATGACCGGGCATGGCAATATCTTCACGGGTAGCTGCCGTGTCAATCAAAACCTGAACGGTAGCCGCCCTGTCAGCCGCCGAAATACCGGTAGTAACTTTTTTACGGGCTTCTACCGAAACTGTAAAACCGGTGCTGTAAGGCGAGGTATTTTCCGTAACCATCATGGGTATTTTCAGCTGTTCAAGCCTTTCGGCAGTAAGTGAAACACAAATAAGGCCGCGGGCATTTTTAGCCATAAAATTTATGACATCAGGCGTGACCATTTCAGATGCCATGACCAAATCACCTTCATTTTCGCGGTCATAGTCATCTACTACAATAACAAACCGGCCTGCTTTTATATCTGCAATGGCGTCTTCAACACGGGCATTAGGCATAAGATATACTCCCCCTGCAAAGTTAAACGTACCTAAAAACCGTTTTCGGCCAGAAATTGCGGGCTGATACCCTGTTCTGTCCGGCACAGTTTCTCCACGTATTTACCTATTATATCAGTTTCTATGTTTACCGTATCCCCCGACTTAAGCAGCCCCAGATTGGTTGATTTACGGCTCAGGTTTACCAGAGAAATGGAAAAGCGTCTTTCCTGCAAACTTGTGATAGTCAGACTAACCCCGTTTACCGCTACAAAACCCTTGTGAACCATATAACGAGTCAAGTTTGCTTCGCCTTCAAAGGTAAGCACATAGGCATTACCCTCAGGCACTGAGGAAATTAACCTGGCAGTGCCGTCTACGTGCCCCTGCACCAGATGCCCGCCCATTCGGCTGTTAGGAGTAAGGGCACGTTCCAGATTTAGAGGGGAATTAGAGGGCAATTTGCCCAGATTTGAAAGACGCAGGGTTTCGGGCATGATATCCGCATGAAAAGAAGAGCTATCAAAACGGGTGACTGTCAGGCAGACGCCATTAACCGCTATGCTGTCACCTACTTTCAGCGATTCCAGCACCAGCTTTGCCCCAATATGTAAACCGGCGGGGCTTTGGGTTTTGAAAAACCCAAGTTCCTCAACTATGCCTGTAAACACGGTTACTCCTTAATAACGTAACCGGAAATCAAAACGTCCTGTCCAAAGGCAGTGGTGGTAATATCCCGAAGTTTGGCCGAATCTGTAATTAGCTCTGCTCCCAAACCCGCAACCGGAATCTTGGCATCCTTGCCGCCTATGATGATAGGAGCGACAAATACCAAAACCTTGTCTACCAGTTTCAGGTCAAAAAGCGAACCCAGCACAATGCCGCCGCCTTCCACCAACACACTGGTTACCCCATTTTGCCCCAGATAACGCAGCAGGGCTTTTAAATCTACCAGCCCCCGTTCATCAGGCAGCTCCACCACTTTCGCCCCAACTTCATCATACGCCTGTTTTTCCTCAGGGGTAAGCCCCTTGGCTACAGCTACAATGGTATTGCCGGGAACATGAAAAACGTTTGAACTCAAAGGCGCCCGGCCGTTATCGTCAATAATTACCCTGGTAGGCTGACTGTGTGAAGTACCACCCCGCCCGCAGTTTACTCTGGCTGTCAGATGGGGATCATCTTTGAGTATGGTATTAAGCCCGGCCATAATCACATCTGATATATGGCGGATATAATGGGCAAAATGACGGGATTCTTCGTTGGAAATCCATTTGGAATCACCGGTGCGGGTACCCGTTTTGCCGTCAAGGCTCATAGCGTATTTGGCAGTCACAAAGGGCATGCCGGTGGTAATATACTTGAAATAGGCTTCATTCATCTGGCGAGCTTCACGCTCCATCATGCCCAGATGCACCTTGATACCGGCATTTTCCAGCTCTTTTTTACCTTTCCCGGAAACCAAAGGATTATCATCCAGGGTGGCAATATAAACCTCTTTGATGCCTGATTCTATAATAGCCACAGCGCAGGGCGGAGTTCGCCCATGGTGGCAGCACGGCTCTAAAGTCACATATAAAGCAGCCCCTTTGGCCTTTTCAGCCGCCTGCTTCAAAGCTACTATCTCAGCGTGGTCACCGCCGGGCGGCTGGGTGAAACCTTGACCGACCACTTCGCCGTTTTTAACAATAACAGCCCCCACCGACGGATTGGGGCTAACCTGACCAATGGCCAGCTTGGCAAGTGATAAAGCTTGAGACATATATTTCATAATGCTGGCATTCTAGCATCAAATCTTCATTTTTTGCAAACCTGCACTGGTATTAATGCATTGCCGAATATCCATATAATATACACTAAAAACCCGGAGCCGCCCTCAAAGGCGGCTCCGAATCAGCTAGTTGGATATTCCGAATTTATTTTATACTGTAAACGGCCTGAACAGTTACCGTTACCGTGGTTTCCCCTGAAGTAATCGGGGTGATTTCGGGAGCAGAGCTTACCATACCTGCATCTTTAGTGTAGTCCCAGCGGGGTATATAATTGCTGGTTTCAGAGATGTAAATAAGTTTGCCCAAGCTTATGCCAGCCACGGAAGCCATTTGTTCAGCCTTGGCCTTGGCATCCTGAATGGCAAGGGCACGAGCCTGTTCATAGGCAGCAGAGGGGTCATCTATTGAGAAATACAGACCGTTTACACGGCTGTCATTTCCACCAGCTCGGACTGCATCATCAAGAATACTGCCAGTCTGGGCAATCTCGCGGATTTTTACTTCTGCCTGATTGCTTACCCTATAACCCACAATAGTAGACTTGTTATCAACCCATTCGGTAACAGGGTAGATATAATAGCTGCTGGTTTTGATATCTTTTTCCAGCACACCGTTGGCCTTAAGGGAGTTTATCATGGCATTCATGGCCTGAGCGGCCTGAGCCTGGGCTGTCTCTATGCTGATACCCGTGCTTTCTACTCCAAGAGTCAAAATGGCTACATCAGGGCTGACGGTGACCGCACCGCTTCCGTTTACCCAAACACCGGTATTTTGCTGGCTCCAGATAACGCCGGGGCTGTCCGTATTATCTGTTTCGTCAGTGGTAGTAGAAGCACACCCTGCTATGCCTCCGGCCAGTGAAACTACCAGTAAACCGCTTACTATGGGCAATAATATTTTTTTGTTCATCTTTACCTCCTTGATATTCAAATAATATAACGCCCCCATCAAAAAGAAGTTAGCACCGTTTTAAAAAATGGATGGATTTTTTGTAGAATGAATATGAGAAAGGTTGTATAATTTGCCACAGATGAATATTGCAAACGTGAAAAGCCTCCTGCTGGAACTAGCCGGTATAATTTTGGTTGCCATGGTTATATTCGGAATATCCAAAGCTACCCTGTCCTACTCTATTGTAGACGGAAGCAGCATGGACCCCACCCTGAAAGATGAACAACGCCTGCTGGTAAATAAGGTTTCCTATTTATTCGGGGAACCCCAGCGGGGTGATATTATTGTCTTTCCCCCTCCCGCCCAGTATCCCTATGAAAATGACTTTATCAAACGGATTATAGGGCTGCCTGGTGAATCTGTAGAAGTAAAGGCAGACGGCACGGTATATATAAATGACCAGCCCCTGTCAGAACCTTATGTTGTTTATCCTAAAGCCTTCCCCACTGCCAAGGTATATGTGCCGGAAGGACAGTACTATGTAATGGGAGACAACCGTGTGGTAAGCCTTGACTCCCGTTACGGATTTTTCGTTTCCCGGGAGGATATTGTCGGCAAAGCCTGGGTATCGGTCTGGCCTCTGGGTGAATTTCACTTTTTGGCCGTTTTGCCTATTTTATTAATAATGAAACGGGATTAGTGATGGAAGACGTAGAAACACTCTTTGAAAAGACCGGAGCGATACTGAAGGGTCATTTCCTGTTGACTTCGGGACTGCACTCCCCCATTTACTGGGAAAAATTCAGAATCATTGAAAATCCGGAATATAACCAGCAGCTTTGCGGCATGATAGCCGAGCATTACAAAGACAAAGGGATAGAACTGGTAGCCGGACCTACCACCGGGGGTATAGTTCTGGCCCATGAAATAGCCCGCCAGATGGGGCTGAAATGTGTCTTCGCCGAAAAAATTGCCGACAGCGAGCGCGGTTTCCGGCGGGGTTTCGTAATAAAACCGGGAGCCAAAGTACTGGTGGTAGATGATATATTAACCACCGGCAAATCTGTCCGCGAGGTGCTGGCCGCAGTTAAAAAAGCCGGGGGTGAAGTGGCAGGCATAGGCGTACTGGTAGACCGCTCGGATACCGCTCTGGAATTTAACGCTCCCGTTTTCAGCTGTCTGCGTTCAGCCACTACCACCTATAAACCGGATGATTGCCCGCTCTGCCGTCAGGGTCTGCCCCTGACCAAACACGGCAGCAGCTAAAACCCTTTCAGAAAGGTTTTAAGAAGTATGGACACGCCCTTAATAGTAGCCCTTATTGTGGTAATTACCGCCATACTTTCAATATTCGCGGTTTATTATTATATGCGCTGGTCTTTTGAAAGGCGTTTTAAACGCTGGCAGGATGCGGCGGTAATTCTCTGGCAAAAAGACATGGAGCGGGTACAAAAACAATCTGTTACCCAAAGCCGTGCCACTCTGGGAGGCCGCTTTGCCGAACAGATGACCCCTTACCTGCCCGAATTCAAATATGACCCCACCGAAGCCCGTTTTCTGGGCAGCCCCATAGACCTTATAGTCTTTCCAGGGCTGGCACAGGGCAATCCCCGTGAGATAGTTATTGTGGAAGTCAAAACCGGCAAACACTGCCAGCTCACAGATTCCGAAAAGAAAATTCGCCAGCTTATAGAAGACGGCATGGTACGCTGGGAGCTTATTCAGCCGGGGGTACTGCTTGAAAAACCCCTGCAGGAACTGCTGGACAGGAACACCCCTGAAGGAGACTGCCCCAGAGAGCCGCTGGCAGATACAGACTAAGTACGCTTGAAATCTTTTTCAAGCTGGCTGAAGTCTATCTTTACAATAGTGGGGCGCCCGTGAGGGCAGTGGCCGGGTACAGCGGTTTTCTCCAATTTGAGCAGCAGTTCACGCATCTCCACCTCGGTAAGCACCTGTCCTGCCCGAACTGCAGTATGGCAAGCCATCAGTCGTCTCAAACGTTCCTTTATCTCTGCCGGGGCATCTTTTGGGTTATCAACAAGCTCTGCAAGAAGTGCTTTGGCCTGGGGTGCGGTAAAACCGGCTGGGATTGATTGCACACGGTAGACTCTGCGGCCGAATTCTTCTATTTCAAACCCCATTAAATCCAGCTCTGATTTGCATTTTTCAATCATGGCTTCCTGCACCGGGTTTAGTTCCAGTATAAACGGAGCAAGAAGGCTCTGGCGCGCATTTTCAGAGGGGGTTTGTGAGGCAATTTCTTCATAACGGATACGCTCATGGGCGGCGTGCTGGTCTATTATGTAAAGCCCATCCGGCCCTTCGGCCAGCAGGTAAAGGCCGCCTATCTGCCCCACCAGCCGCAGCAGCGGCAAAGAAGATGTTTTGGCACTTTGGATAAGGGGCGAAGCATACTGCTGGGTAACACCGATGGGTTTTGGAATATCACCCCAGATTAGCTCTTGTCTGGCAGATTCCTGCAGGTAAACAGACGCTTCTTCGGCTATATGAGGGATGGGCGGTTTTTCCACCAGTGCCGTGCGGACTGCCCGCTGGACAGAGGTAAAGACGGCACTTTCATCTGAAAACTTCACTTCTGCCTTAGTGGGGTGAATATTTACATCTACCAGCGCCCCATCCAGCCATATATTTATAACCCCCATAGGGTAACGCCCCACCGTAAGCAAGCCGCTGTAGGCCTGTTCCACCGCTTTTTGCAAAGCCCTGCTCTGGATAAGACGGCGGTTAACAAAGAAATGGAGAGAATTACGGTTGGAACGGCTGATTTCAGGCGGGCTTACCAGACCGCTGATATTTATGGCAGATGAACGGTAAGAGTCTGTTTCCAAATCCAGCATTTTACTTGCAACGTCGTTTCCGTATATTTCCAGCACGGCATCCCGCAGTTTGCCGTTACCGGGGGTATTTAAGGTATTCCGCCCGTCAATGCTCAGAGTAAACTTCACCTCAGGGTAAGCCAAAGCATAGCTCAGCACCACTTCCGACACTTTGGAAGCTTCGTGCTGGGGGGTTTTAAGGAATTTCAGGCGGGCAGGCACCCGGCTGAAAAGGCGGGTGAGCTTTATAGTAGTACCGGGTGAACGTGCCATATGGGTATGCTTAACCATTTCGCCGCCGGACAAAGACAAATAAGTGCCGCATTCTTCAGTTCGGGCAGCCGTCAGCATTTCCAAATCTGCCACCGCCGCAATACTGGGCAGGGCTTCACCCCTGAAACCCAGACTAGAGATGGCATAAATATCTTCAAAGCTGGAAAGCTTGCTGGTGGCATGGCGTTCAAAGGCCAGCAAAACTTCCGAAAAAACTATGCCGCACCCGTCATCACTTACTTCTATGTAGCCAATGCCGCCTTCGCGGATAACAATATCCACCCGTTTAGCCCCGGCATCAAGAGAGTTTTCCAGCAGCTCTTTGACCACTGAAGACGGCCTTTCAATGACCTCCCCGGCGGCTATGCGGGCAATAGTTGCCTTGTCCAGCAGTTTTATAGGCATAAAATACTTTCTTTCTTAGAAAATATATTTAATTCTAAACTCTAAGCGGAGTTTGGTAAATAGGTGAAGGTGAAACAGGCGGCAGAAACTGCCTAGTTTTCCAGTTTGATCAGGCGGGCAAAGCTGAGCATCAGGCGTTTCATGCCTACCGAATGGAAAGATATCATAACCTCGGCATCATTTTTTACCCGGTTGATACTGGTTACAATCCCTTCGCCAAACTGGGGGTGCAGCACCTTATCACCCGCTTCCAGTTCCAGCAGTTTGGGGGCGGGAGCAGCGGCAGACTTAATGGGCATACCCGCACTTTGCAGATGCTGTTTGATAACAGGTGAAGCTGCCGAAGCGGCAGTATGCTGCCCGGACAAGGGCTGTTTTTCACGGCCTTTGGTGATACCCTGGGGTATATCCTTAAGATAACGTGATGGTTCGTTTACATTGCTCTGCCCCATAAGGGAGCGGCGGAAAGCCCGCACCAGGTAAAGCCGTTTGCGAGCACGGGTTACACCCACATAACACAGGCGGCGTTCTTCCTGCATCTGGGCGGGGTCATCAAACGAACGGCTGTGCGGCAGGACACCCTCTTCCATACCCACCATGAAAACCACCGGGTACTCCAGCCCTTTGGCCTGATGCAGGGTGATAAGGGTAACAGCCGAAACACCTTCTTCAAGGCTGTCTAAATCTGATACCAATGCCACGCTTTCCAGAAAAGCCGAAAGCCCTTCGGGCGGGGATATTTCCTGATACTGCTGGGCAACTGTCCGCAGTTCTAGTATATTATCCCAGCGCTCCTCCCCGTCTTCGGAGGCAAACAGGAATTCGCGGTAATTTATACCCTCAAGCAGTCTGTCCAGCAGGTTTAAAAGGGGCAGATTACGGGCATCCGCCACCAGTGACTTCAGTAAAAGACCGAAGTCAGTCAGGGGTTTTAAGCCCCGGCTGGGTATGGGCGGTTTGGGGGCATTTTCATCTGATAAATTTACAAGTGATTCATACAGGCTGATATCCTGCTCTCTGGCAAACTGGCCCAAATCAGAAAGGGTTTTAGCCCCTATTCCGCGGGTGGGTATATTTATAACCCTCTGGAGGCTGACGCTATCCTGAGGGTTTTGCAGCAAACGCAGATAAGCCACAATATCTTTAACCTCACGCCGCTGGTAAAAGCGGGTGCCGGAAACCAGACGGTAAGGCATGCCGTAACGGATAAATGCTTCTTCCAGGGCCCGTGACTGGGCATTAGTGCGGTAAAGAATAGCTATATCACCAGAACTGAACTTTTCATACCGGGTCAGTTTTTCAATTTCAGAAACTACAAACTGGGCTTCTTCCTGCTCGTTAAAGGTTTCAACTACTGCTATAGGCTGGCCGGATTCATTTTCAGTCCACAAAGTGATAGGTTTACGCCCGCTGTTCGGGGCAATTACACACGAAGCCGCTTCCAGAATATTTTTGGTAGAGCGGTAATTCTGCTCCAGCAAAATCACTTTGGCACCCGGATTGTCTGTTTCAAAATTAAAGACATTTCTCAGGTCTGCCGAACGCCACGAATAAATGGACTGGTCAGGGTCACCCACCACACAGATATTTTTGTACTTGGCAGACAGCATCTTTACCAGCTCATACTGAACCAGATTGGTATCCTGAAACTCATCTACCATTACATGCAGATAACGTTCCTGATACCTGGCCAGCACCTCAGGGTGCTGCTTAAACAGTTGAACAACCTTCAGCAGCAGGTCATCAAAATCCAGTGCCTTGTTCTGCTTAAGGCGTTTTTCGTAGAGTTCGTAAACCCTGCCTACCACCTCTTCAAAATAGCTCCGGCCTTTTTCAAAGTAATACGCCGGAAGCACCAGCTGGCTTTTGGCCTGACTGATGGCATTTCTGATAGAAGCGGGAGGATAACGCTTGGGGTCCAGCTCCAGCTCGGCCATAGCCTGCTTGATAAGGCTTTGCTGGTCATCATCATCGTATATTACAAAGTCAGCCGGCACACCTAAAGGCAGACCGTCCTGCCTGAGTATGCGGGCGCAGATAGCGTGAAAAGTGCCCATAGTCAGGCGTCCCACCGCTGAGGGAGCCAGCAGGTTTAAGCGGGTCTCCATTTCGCGGGCGGCCTTGTTGGTAAAGGTAACAGCCATAATGCGGTGAGGGTTTATACCTACTACTTTAATCAGGTAGGCAATCCGGTGGGTAATAACCCTGGTTTTACCGCTGCCCGGACCGGCCAGTATAAGCACCGGCCCTTCCACGGCTTCAACGGCCTGTTTTTGAGCGGGGTTTAGCCCTGTAAGTATGTCTTGCATGAAACAGGGGTATTATAGCATTATTATCACCCCAAGGTCATTTCGCCCGCAGTCTGGCCCAAACCTGAAGATAAACTATTTTTGCTTTTCAAATATTTTTTATAAACTGAAAATAAATTTGCCCGTCTTGACCGGAGGTGATATAATACTGGCAGTAAATTACATACAGGGTTACCTTTAAGCTGGTCCTGAGAGGCCGGTAAGGGATTTTAGACAAAGAAGTGTCTTTTGACCTCTTGCCGGCAAATGTTGGTAAGAGGTTTTTTTATGGCACAAAAAGTAATACTGGGCGCCGAAGATATCCGCCGCACTTTGGCCCGTATTGCCCATGAAATACTGGAAAGAAACCATTCCAGCCGTGACCTTGTTATTATCGGCATGTATACCCGGGGTGTACCTCTGGCAAACCGCCTGGCCGAAAATATCCTCCGCTTTGAAGGGCTGGAAATACCGGTGGGGACACTGGACTTTTCACTTTACCGTGATGACCTTGATTCCCAGCGTTTTCACCCCACCATTAAAAATACCGACATCCCTTTCAGCATAAACAACAAAATAGTGGTGCTGGTAGATGACGTCCTCTTTACCGGGCGTTCCACCCGGGCGGCTATGGATGCCCTGATAGATTACGGACGCCCCAAAGCTATTCAGCTGGCAGTGCTGGTAGACAGAGGCCACCGCGAACTGCCGGTACGGGCGGATTATATAGGCAAGAATATACCCAGCTCACGTGACGAGAAGATAAAAGTGCGCCTGACCGAAACAGACGGACGGGATGAAATACTTATACTGGATAATGAAGCAGGTGAGGTATAAACATGACGAACACCCCCAAAACCCCCGCAGAAACTGAAACCCTGCTTTCCGAGGTACGAGGCTGGAAACACCGCCATGTGCTGGATTTGGATAACTTCAGCCGCGAAGAACTGGACATGGTTATGCAAACAGCCGGTGTCATGCTGGATATTTTATCCCGCCCGGTAAAGAAAGTGCCGGCCCTGAAAGGCAAGACTATAGCCACCCTCTTTTACGAACCCTCCACCCGCACCCGTTCATCATTTGAGCTGGCGGCCAAAAGTTTATCTGCTGATGTATTAAACCTGAATGTCTCCCAGAGCAGCGTTTCCAAGGGGGAAAGCCTGCTGGATACGCTGGATACACTGGAAGCACTGGGGGCGGATATGGTAGTCATGCGCCACCCCCTGTCAGGAGCGCCTTATCTGGCGGCAAACCACTGCCGGGCAAACATTATAAACGCCGGTGACGGCTGGCATGCCCACCCCAGCCAGGCCCTGCTGGATATATTTACCATACTAAGGCACAAACCAGCCCTGGAAGGGCTGAAAATAACCCTGATAGGGGATATAAAACACAGCCGGGTAGCCCACTCCAATATCTGGGGGCTAAGCAAAATGGGGGCTGAAATCACCCTGTGCGCCCCCTATACCCTGCTGCCGGAGGGCTTAAATACCGACAGCCAAATATTCCCTGAAGTAACGGTAAAAACAGATATAAAACAGGCAGTCAGCGGGGCTGACGTGGTAATGGGGCTGCGCCTTCAGCGTGAACGCCAGCAAAGCGGGCTTCTGCCGGGAATACGGGAATACGCCCAGTACTTTCAGCTGAATGCAGAAATACTCAAACTGGCCAAACCGGACGCACTGGTGATGCACCCCGGCCCGGTAAATGAAGATATAGAACTTTCGCAATCTGTGGTACACGGAGAGCAATCTGTCATAAACGAACAGGTAAAAAACGGGGTAGCCATACGCATGGCCCTCTTTTACCTGTGCAGCGGAAGCAAGGAAATATAGATATGAAAATACTGATTAAAAACGGGCGCATCATAGACCCTGCCGGAGGCACAGACCAAGTGGCAGACCTGCTGCTGGAAAACGGGTTGGTTGCCGGAATAAACAATAATATACCCTCAGATAAAGCCGATGAAGTTATAGATGCCAAAGGCAAAGTGGTTTGCCCCGGTTTTATAGACCTGCACGTACACTTGCGTGAGCCGGGTTTTGAAGGCAAAGAGACTATTGAAAGCGGCTGCAAGGCTGCCGCAGCCGGAGGGTTCACCACCATCTGCCCCATGCCCAATACCAATCCCGCAGCTGACAATCTGCCGGTGATAGACTTTGTTAAAAACACCGCCGCCAAGGTTTCGCCCATACGTGTGCTGCCCATAGCCGCCATTACCAAAGGGCGCAAAGGACAGGAACTTTCACCCATGGGAGAACTGGCCGAAGCAGGAGTGGCCGGTTTTTCAGATGACGGTGACTACGTATCAAACAGCTCACTGCTCCTCCATGCCCTGCTTTACAGCCGCACTTTTGACCTACCCGTTATGGAACACTGCGAAGAGCCGTGTCTGGCGGAAGGCGGGGCAATGAACGAAGGGCTTTTAGCCTGCCGTTTGGGATTAAAAGGTATACCTGATGCCGCTGAAGAAATTGCCCTAAGCCGGGATATTGCCCTGGCCAAAGAAAGCGGCGGGCGGCTGCACCTTTGCCATATCAGCACTGCCGGTTCGGTGGAACTGGTACGCAGAGCCAAAGCCGCAGGCATACGGGTAAGCACAGAGGTTACCCCCCACCACCTGACCCTGACCGAATCTGAAGTAAGCGGCTACAACACCAGTGCCAAAGTCAACCCGCCGCTTCGCACCCAGAGTGATATTGAGGCATTGATAACAGGGCTGAAAGACGGCACTATAGATGCCATTGCCACAGACCATGCCCCCCACACCGCCAATGACAAACTGTGTGAATTCGGTCTGGCCGCAAACGGCATTTCGGGGCTGGAAACCGCATTTGCCAGCCTGATGGGGCTGGTACACTCAGGCTCTATCAGCCTAAACCTGCTTATAGAAAAGCTGACACTTGGCCCCCGGCAGGTACTGGGCGAAAAACACAAAAACATCGGCAATTTGAAACCAGGCTCAAGTGCAGATGTGGTTATATTTGACCCTGACGAAGAATGGACGGTAGATACCGCCAGATTCTTCTCCAAGGGCAAAAATACTCCCCTTGAGGGACGCAGGCTGAAAGGCAGGGTAAAAGCCACCATTGCCTGCGGCCGGATAGCATACCGGGAATAACAGACTTGCCAGTTTAGAAAGTGAGAAGGATAGATTAAATGACAAATACAGCATACCTGGTACTGGAGGACGGAACAGTATTCAGCGGAAAAAGCTTCGGGGCGGAAACCGAAGCCATAGGCGAAGTGGTCTTTAATACAAGCATGAACGGATATCAGGAAATGCTGACTGACCCTTCGTATACCGGCCAGATTATTATCCCCACTTACCCTCTTATCGGCAATTACGGGGTAAACCCCTTTGATAACGAATCCGCCTGCATCAGGGCAACAGCCTTTGGGGTACATGAGGAATGCCTGCTGCCAAACCACTACCAGAATAACCAAACCATTCACTCCTTTCTGGAAGAATCCGGCATACCCGGCATAAGCGGCATAGATACCCGCGCCATTACCCGCAAGCTGCGCTCTGCCGGGGTAATGAGGGGCATGATAACCACTACCAAAACCCCTGAAGAAGCCTTTAAAACTATCCGCAGCGCACCTGACTACGGGCAGATTGACTTTGTACGCAAGATAAGCACACCCGCAGCCTACGAATGGCAAAAGGAAAAACCCTCTTTTGCCGGGTTTCATATAGCGGTACTGGACTGCGGGCTTAAGTACTCTATACTTAACCAGCTGAAATCCCACGGCTGCAAGGTAAGCGTTTTGCCCTGCACTGCCAGCCCGCAAGACATAGATGCCCTTAATCCCGACGGGGTGCTTCTTTCACCCGGCCCCGGCAACCCTGAACTGTTGGACTATCTGGTAAATACAGTCAGATACGCCTGTGAAAAATACCCGGTCATGGGCATATGTCTGGGAAACCAGCTGATAGGCAAAGTCTTCGGTGCTAAAACATTCAAACTGAAGTTCGGCCACAGGGGCGGAAACCACCCGGTTAAAGACCTTACCAGCGGGCGGGTATATATAACCTCACAAAATCACGGCTACTCCCTTGACCCCGCCACCCTGAAAGAAGGGCTGGAGGTCAGCCACATAAACCTGAATGACGGCACGGTGGAAGGGCTTCGCCACCGCGAACTGCCAGTGTTCTCCATACAGTACCACTCCGAAGCTTCACCCGGCCCGATGGATTCCACCTACCTGTTCAAACAGTTTGTGGAAACGATAAAACAAACCAAAAAGTAGCTGACACCACTCAGAGATGGATTAGTTGAGAAAGCAAAAAGGAATATTAGAAGTGATGAATAAACCCAAAAAAGTTCTTATTATCGGCTCCGGCCCGATTATCATCGGCCAGGCTGCCGAATTTGATTACGCCGGTACCCAGGCCTGCAAAGCCATGCGCGAAGAAGGAGTGGAATCCATACTGGTAAATTCCAACCCGGCCACTATTATGACTGACGAAAATGTTGCGGACAGGGTGTATATTGAACCCCTGACTGTTGAATCTATAACCAAAATCATTGAAAAAGAACGGCCTGACGGTTTGCTGCCTACTTTAGGCGGGCAGACCGGGCTCAACCTGGCGGTAGACCTGGCAGATGCGGGCGTGCTTGCCAAGTACAATGTCCGTTCCCTGGGCACACCCATAAATACCATCCGCACTGCCGAAGACCGCGAACTTTTTAAAGAACTGCTGGCCAAAATAGGCGAACCTGTCCCCCCTTCGGAGACAGTAACCACCGCCGAAGACGCACTTAAAGTCGCCCGTAAAATAGGCCTGCCGGTAGTAATACGCCCGGCTTATACCCTAGGCGGTACAGGCGGCGGTTTTGCCCACAATTGGGATGAAGTTGAGGAAGTAGCCCAAACGGGACTGAATGCCTCCCCCATCCACCAGATACTGGTGGAAAAATCGGTTGCCGGCTGGAAGGAAATTGAATATGAAGTAATGCGTGACGGGGCGGACAACTGCATTACCATATGCAACATGGAAAACTTTGACCCCATGGGAGTCCATACCGGAGACAGTATTGTAGTTGTCCCGGTGCAAACCCTTACCAACAAAGAATCCCAGATGCTGCGCACCGCTTCCATAAAGATAATACGGGCACTTGGTATTGAAGGAGGCTGTAACGTACAGCTTTCTTTAAACCCGAACGGCAATGAATATTATGTAATTGAGGTTAATCCCAGAGTATCCCGTTCATCAGCCCTGGCCAGCAAGGCTACCGGCTACCCCATTGCCAGAGTGGCGTCTAAAATAGCCATCGGCAAGCGGCTGGACGAAATACCAAACGCAGTTACCGGAAAGACATTGGCCTGCTTTGAGCCGGCCGTAGACTATATAGTAGCCAAAATCCCCCGCTTCCCCTTTGACAAGTTTGCACTCGGTGACCGCGGACTTGGCACCCAGATGAAAGCCACCGGCGAAGTAATGGCCATTGACCGCAGCTTTGAAGCGGCTATCCACAAATCTATCCGCTCTCTGGAGTTCGGCAAGAAAACCATACTCTGGGAAGACAGAAGCTGGATAATGGGGGATGATCTTTCCACCTATCCCCTGCACGCCCATGATACCCGCTTATGGGCAATACTGGCCGCTCTGCGCCGCGGGCATACACCCGAAGCTATTCATGAAAAAACCAAGATAGACAACTGGTTTTTATACAAACTTAAAAACATTACCGATATGGAAAAACGCCTGCTTAAGGAAAACCTGACCCCGGAGCTGATGCTTCAAGCCAAAAAACTGGGTTTTTCTGATGAAGAAATAGCCACCCTGTCAGGCAAACTGGCCGAACAGATACGCCAGACACGCCTGGAGTGGAATATAAAACCGGTATTCAAAATGGTAGACACCTGTGCCGCCGAATTTGATGCCGCCACCCCTTACTTCTACTCCACTTATGACGAAGAAAATGAAGCTCTGCCTGAGAATATTAAAAAGGCCGTAGTCATAGGTTCAGGGCCTATCCGCATAGGTCAGGGTATAGAGTTTGACTACTGCTCGGTTCATGCCGCCTGGGCCTTGGAAAAGGCCGGCTTGCAGAGCATTATGATAAACTCCAACCCCGAAACGGTATCTACAGATTTTGATACCTCAAACCGGCTTTATTTTGAATCTCTGGACGAAGAGAGTGTCCGGGATATACTGGAAAATGAAAACATTTCCGCCCCCGAATCCACCCCCAGCATTGTCCAGTTCGGCGGGCAGACAGCTATAAATCTGGCCTCACCCCTTACCCGCAGCGGCAACCCCATTATCGGCTCATCAGCCGAAGCTATAGATTTAGCCGAAGACCGCCGCCGCTTTGAACGGCTGCTTTCGGAAATGGGTATACCCCAGGCGCCGGGTGCCGGCATAACCACTCTGGACGAAGCCCTGAGCATAGCTGAAAGCATTGGCTACCCGGTAGTAGTCCGCCCAAGTTACGTACTGGGGGGACGGGCTATGGAAATAGTCAGTGACGCATCTGACTTGATACGTTATATGAGCGCCGCCATAGAGCTGAATACCGGACACCCCATTTTGATAGACAAATATTTGGTGGGCAAGGAAGTGGAAGTTGACGCCATTGCAGACGGGGAAACCGTGTTTATCCCCGGCGTTATGGAACATATTGAACGGGCCGGCGTCCACAGCGGGGACTCTATGGCAGTCTATCCCACCCAAAACCTGAATGCCCATGACCTGGCCACCATTTCGGACTATACCATACGCATAGGCAAAGCCCTGAACGTACGCGGGCTGATGAATATCCAGTTTGTAGTCTCCAAAGACCCCGAAGGCGGAGATAATATAGTGTATGTGCTGGAAGTAAATCCCAGAGGTTCACGCACTGTACCCTTCCTCTCAAAAGTAACCGGCATACCCATGGTTGACATCGCAGTGAACATAATGCTTGGTAAAACTATTAAAGAACAGGGTTATCAAAACGGGATTATGCCCAATACAGATTTGGTAGCCATAAAAGCGCCCGTTTTCTCCATGGCCAAGCTGATTGGGGTAGATACTTACCTTGGACCGGAAATGAAATCCACCGGCGAAGTCATGGGTGTTGACCACACCTTTAATAAAGCCCTGGTAAAAACCCTTCAGGCGGCATCTATAATGCTGCCCGAAAAAGGCACTCTTCTTTTCAGCGTAGCTGACCGTGACAAGGCCGAAGCCTTGCCCCTTATCCGCACCCTGCACGGGCTGGGATATAATTTCTACGCCACCGAAGGCACTGCCGCCATGATGACCGCCGCCGGTATAACCGTTAAACAGATAAGCAAGAAGCTGGATGAGGGCCACCCCAATATTGTAGATATTATCCGCAACGGCACCGTCTGCGGGGTGATAAATACCATGACCGGCGGCCGGGTACCCCTTAGGGACGGCTTTTATATCCGCCGGGCAGCCGCCGAACGCAAAGTGCCTTGCTTTACTTCTATGGATACCGCTAAAGCCGCAGTGGAAGCTTTGGCAAACGGCAACCGCCAGATAACGGTCTTGCCGCTGAATGAATACCGCCAGGGCAAAAGCGGCAGTTAGGAAAGTATTGTGACAACTACCCAGCTAAACCAGCTTTCAGCCAGTGTAATTGAAAATGAAGAGGTCATGCCCGGAATATACCGGATGTGGCTTGAAGCACCCGAAATAGCGGCTTCTGCCCGTCCGGGGCAGTTTGCCATGCTGTCCTGCGGCGGTGAAAACCTGCTCAGGAGGCCTATTTCCATCCACCAGTGCCACCAGGAAAACGGGCTTATCGCCCTGATGTATGCGGTGGTGGGAAAAGGCACAGACTGGCTTAGCAAACTTCAAACAGGAGACAGCCTTTCGGTGCTGGGCCCTTTGGGAAACGGCTTTCGGGTAAATGAGGAAAGCCGTCACCTGCTGCTCCTGGGGGGCGGGCTGGGTATCGCCCCGCTCCGTTTTCTGGCAGACGAAGCTTTAAAACAAGGCAAGCGGGTTAGTCTGATACAAGGTGCCAGAACCGAGCTTCAGGTCTGCCCTTCCCATTTGCTGCCGGAAGATGCCAGCTGCCATGTCACCACTGAAAACGGGACTATAGGCAAAAAAGGGCTTATTACCCACCATCTGGCGGAGTTTCTGCCGGATACAGACCAGATAATTGCCTGCGGGCCTATGCCCATGCTAAAAGCCCTGGCAAAAGAACCCCAGTTGGGGAGCAAAGATGTACAGGTTTCCCTGGAAGTACGCATGGCCTGCGGTCTGGGTATCTGCTACGGCTGTGCTGTAAAAACTGTCAAAGGCATGAAAACTGTCTGCCATGACGGGCCGGTATTTGATATACGGGATATCCACTGGGACGAAGTAAAAATATAACACCGTCACTGATTACCTGATAAATAAAAAGGGGCTTTTAAAAGCCCCTTTCATTTTTCTTCTAAAAATCCTCAGCTTTTGTGCTGGATAAGTGAGAGAAACTCTGCTCTGGCAGCGGGTGACTTATGGAAACTGCCCCGCAGTGCCGAGGTTATTACCCGGCTGCCGGGCTTTTTGATGCCCCGCATCACCATGCACATATGCTCAGCCTCTATCACCACCGCCACCCCGTCACACTTCAGCCCATCTATAATAGCATCTGCAATCTGGGTAGCCATACGTTCCTGTATCTGGGGGCGTTTGGCATAAATTTCCACTACTCTGGCAAGTTTGCTTATACCCACTACCCGCCCGTCAATATTGGGTATGTATCCTATATGAACCACCCCTGAGAAGGGCAGCAGGTGATGCTCACACATAGAGTAAAAGGGTATATCTTTTATAATCACCATCTCACGGTGGCCAAGCTCATAGCCCACCCGCAAGACTTCGGCTGGGTCTTGGTTCATACCCGAAAACAGTTCGGCATACATCTGGGCTACCCGTCTGGGAGTTTCCTTAAGACCTTCCCGGTCAGGGTCTTCGCCAATAGCTAAGAGCATGTTTTGCACCGACTGTTTTATTGCCTGTTCATCAAACATTTATCAGTTCTCCAGAATTATTAAGCCGGAAACCTACCAGCCCAGTACTTTTTCCACTGCCCCAAGGCTGGCTTCGGTTTCGGAAAAACCGCCCGCCCCTTTTATGGCAATATCGCTGTCCTTAAGGCCGTTTCCGGTAACCACACATACAACCTGGCTTGAGGAAAAATCCTGCCCGCCCTTAATACGTTTTATCAGCCCAGCCAAAGGTGCGGCCGAGGCCGGCTCACCGAAAATACCGGCTGATGCCATTTTATGATAAGCAGCCATTATTTCGGCATCTGAAACCATATCTATAATCCCGCCTGACTGGTCTCTGGCTTCCTCGGCCTTTTTCCAGGAAGCAGGATTACCTATGCGGATAGCAGTGGCCAGTGTTTCAGGCTCGGCAATAGCATGGCCGCGGACAATGGGGGCGGCCCCTTCGGCCTGAAAACCCATCATTTTGGGCAGGGAAGCGGCTTTACCCAGCTGGTGGTATTCTTTAAAACCTTTCCAGTAGGCAGTAATATTGCCGGCATTACCCACCGGTATAAACAAAAAGTCAGGCGCTTTGCCTAAAGCGTCTACAATCTCAAAAGCAGATGTTTTCTGGCCTTCTATACGGTATGGATTAACCGAGTTAACCAGCGCCACCTTGTGCTTCTCAGTCAGTTTGAAGACTATCTGCAGGGCTTGGTCAAAGTTGCCTTTTATCTGGATGATTTTTGCCCCGTAAACAATTGCCTGAGCCAGCTTGCCCAGGGCTATTTTGCCGGACGGGATAATTATAATGGATTCAAGCCCGCTGGCAGCCGCATAGGCGGTAGCCGAAGCGCTGGTATTGCCGGTGGAAGCACAAACTACTGCTTTAAAACCATCTTCAATAGCCTTGGCAACCGCCATGACCATACCCCGGTCCTTGAAAGAGCCGGTGGGATTACAGCCTTCCAGCTTGAAATAAAGCTCGGCTATTCCCAGTTCTTTTTCCAGCTTGGGGCAGCGCACCAGAGGCGTATCACCCTCCCCCAGCGTAAGTGAGGGGGTTTTATCTGTAACCGGCAGATATTTCCGGTAATGCTCAATGACACCCTGTTTCATATATTCTCCTAAATACCTACCCGAACAAAATTATTTATATCCTTTACTTTATCCAGCCCGCCCAGCTCTACCAGCGCCTGCTGGACAGAGGCTTCTTTGGCGGGGTGGGTCATGATAACTATCTCGGCAGTCAGGTTTTCTTCGTCTGTTTCTTTCTGAATTACCGACGAAATGCTGATATTATGGTCACCCAGCACCTTGGCAATAAGGGCCAGCACACCCGGAGAATCGGTCACTGTCATCCGCAGGTAATAACGGGTGAGAATATCGCTCATGGGTTTTACGCCCAGAGGTTTGTCCATATTCCAGCGCATGCGGTTACCCACCCCCAGGTGGATATCCTGCGCCGCCGCCAGCACATCCGCCACCACCGCACTGGAAGTGGCCGAAGCACCAGCCCCCTGTCCCTGAAAGAGCACCGGCCCGACTAAATCACCCTCTACCAATACGGCATTGAAAACCCCGTCCACCTTGGCCAGCCACTCATCCTTGGGCAAAAAGACCGGGTGAACCCTGGCTTCTATCTGGCCGTTGCCGGGTTTGGTGATAGCCAGCAGCTTTATGTTAAACCCAAGCTCATCCGCATAGCAGAAATCACGGCTGGTCAGGCGGGAGATACCTTCACGGTAAATATCTTCCGGTTTAACCTTACACTGAAAGTTTATGGAAGCCATAATGGCCAGTTTATAAACAGCATCCGTGCCTTCTATGTCATTAGACGGGTTGGCTTCGGCATAACCCAGAGACTGGGCCTGTTTCAGGGCAGTCTCAAAGTCCAGCCCTTCTTTGGCCATACGGGTCAGGATATAGTTGGTAGTCCCGTTGATAATGGCATAAATGCCATTTATATGGTTGGCGGCTAAATCATACTGAAAGGGGGAGATAAGCGGTATTCCCCCGCCCACGCTGGCTTCGCAGCGCAGGCCGGTATTATTTTCCCTGGCCAGTTTGACCAGTTCCGGAGCATGCTTGGCAATAACCTCTTTATTGGAGGTAACCACACATTTACCCATTTTCAGCCCGCGGGAAAGCAGGTTGAAAGCGGGGTATTCCCCGCCTATAGCTTCCACCACAATATCCAGACCGGGGGTATTAAAAAAGTCATCCTCATCAGTAGTAAGCACGCCTTCGGGCAAGACCTTTGCCAGAGGGCGGTTCATATCCTGAGGGAGAACCTTTACCTTTTTCAGTTTCAGGGGGAAGCCCAGCTGGGCAGAAAGGAATCCTTCCCTTTCATGGAGCACTTTGGACACCTGTCCGGCTACTACTCCCAGACCGATAACTCCTACCCCTATATACTTTTTTTCCATTGAAATTGTCCCCTATCCTATTAGTCCAGCTGGTTTATAGCAAAGGTAATAAGATCATCACTAAATGTATTGGTCAGCTTATCCAGATTGGCATTTTTAAGATCAGTGGTCCACTGTTCAAGTTTGTTATTTATAAGAAGGGTGCGGTCATCTTCGCTGAGCTCACGGTTTTCGTCAATACTCTTCAGACGGACTATCCAGCACCCGCCGCGGGTGTAATTGGTATCATCCTGAATGGGGTCAAGAACAGTATTCAGCTCTACGTCCGTGGCAAAAATGATATCAGCCACGTTTTCCGGTACGCTAGAGAAGGTTATCCAGTCCATATCCCCCCGGTTTTCTTCAACATTGGCCAGCTGTGAATACTCGACCGCCAAATCACCCCAGTCTTCACCGGCTTCCAAACGAGCTTTCACCTCAAGTGCCACCTGTTCCGAAGGAAGCAGCATGCCCAGGGTGTGAATCTGCTCTGAATCAGTCTTGCGTTCCAATACTTCTATCAGCCAGTAAGCCCTTTGCTTGCTTACGTCAGCATCCTGTACCAGAGTATAATCGTACCCTGTAGTTGAAAAAATATACTTTTCCAATATCGCTGAACCATAGAGTGACGTTATGGTATTGGCAGGTTTAAAGTCTATAGCGCCTTCGTCAGTTTTGGTATTGGATTCCAAAGACAATTCGGCAGCCTTAGCGGCAAACTCTTCATCAGTAGTTATACCTGCCAGTACTTCACTGGCGGCATTTTCGCTTTCAAGGAGCATAGCCAGCGCTTCGCGCTGTTCAGTCGTTTGGGGTACCTGCGGGTCAAAATATTCGGTCTTCAGCAGGTTAGTCAGCAGGCTTGCCCGGACAATATCCCGCACAGCAGGCACATCATTCAAACTATTTTCCTCTATAGCGGTATCAATCTCATCTTCAGATATGGTGTAACCCATTTCAGCCGCTTTTTCCACCATAAGCTGGTTCAGCTGAATTCTCTCCGCCACTGCGTCTATAAAATAATAGGCATAGGTGGAATCACCACCTGTAAAATGCTTAAGGGCATCTACGAAATAAGCTACATTGTATTTGGTATCACCAACGGTAAGCACGGTGGTATGCATGGGTTTATACTGTTCTACATACCAGCCTTTGTATACACCTATACCCACCAGAGCCAAAACAATGCCTATTACCGAAAGCCCGGTGGCAAAGATTATCCTCTGGCGTTTCTTTTGAGCTTCAAATTTAGCTACCTGATGTTTGCTGTAATGGCGTTTTACGGGTTGCTGCGGTTTCTTGGCCAATTTTGTTTATCCCCCTAATACTATCCTGGTACTTAAAACAACCCTCGTCATAAAAAGGGCAGTTTGTTGTCCATAAATCCCTTCTCCGCTTTTGTTTTCACACCTCTGCGGAAAGAAAGTCACATAATTATAGATTCTACCAATATATAACGCAACGCATCAGTTTTGGTTAAACTTGATTTAACCGCCCCGAATATATTAAGATAAGCTCTCATTACTAATATACACTTATCCATTCGTTATCCTTTTTTCTGTACCCTATCCCTCTTAGCTTGTAGAATTTGCTTGGAAGAGAACAAGAACCGATGAAAGCTATTATTCTGGTCGGTGGGCAGGGCACAAGGCTTCGGCCACTGAGCATAAACACGCCAAAATCCATGGTTCCGGTACTTAACGTACCTTTCTTAAGCCATGTTTTGCGTTACCTGTCTTCTTACGGCATCAAAGATATTATCCTTACCCAGGGGCATTTGGCCGCCCCTATTGAGCAGTATTTCGGTAATGGCCAAAGTCTGGGTGTAAACCTGGTATATTCGGTTGAACACGAGGCTTTAGGCACAGCCGGGGCTATCAAAAATGCCGAACGCTACTTTGATGACACTTTCATAACTTTGAACGGGGATATATTTACCCATCTGGATTTGTCTGCCATGCTGCGCGCCCACCGGGATAAAAAAGCACTGGTCAGCATAGCCTTAACACCAGTAGATGACCCTACCAAATACGGGCTGGTGGAAACCGCGGACGGCGGCAGGGTAAGCCGCTTTCTGGAAAAACCTTCACCCGCCCAGATAACAACCAATATGATAAATGCAGGTACATATATAATTGAACCTGAAGTCCTCAGATACATACCTGAGGGTGAAAACCACAGCTTTGAAAGACAGCTTTTCCCCCGTCTGCTTAATGAATGCCAGGCGGTTTATGCCTACCCGTCCAGTGCGTACTGGATAGACATTGGCAGCCCCGAAAAATACTCCCAGCTAAACAGGGATTTACTCTGCGGCGAGGGCGGAGATTTTGGTTTCAGCCGGGGTAATGAAATAGTCATTGGCCGCGGTTGCCAGCTTCACCCCACAGCCCGAATCTGCGGGCCGGTACTGGTGGGAGAAGATTGTGTTATAGGCGCAAATGCCTGTATCACAGGGCCAGTAGTTATCGGCGCGGAATGCCGGATTGAAGATGAGGCTACCCTTACCGAATCTGTTATCTGGCAAAATGTGACCATAGGAACCGAATGTAAAGTTGTTTCGTCCATCATTGCCGATCATTGCCACCTGAAAGCAGGCGGCAAATATGAAAACGTGGTGTTGGGAGACAATGTGACCGCCAAATGCGGTTGCGCGCCGGAGCCCGGAAGCAAAATCAATCCGGGTATCCTTATGATCTAAACAGAGACAAGAGGAGGAAAAGACATGAGTACCGAAGAAAAGAAGTTTGACACGCAAAACCTGCCTACCAAGACTTATTTCTGGCCGCTGAAAAGATACCAGGACCTTTATAACAGCTCACTGGCTGACCCGGAGGCTTTCTGGGCCAAACACTCAGACGTGCTTTCATGGGAAAAACCTTGGGAAAAAGTACTGGACTGGAATCCGCCTTACGCCCGCTGGTTTGTAGGCGGCAAGCTGAATATGTCTTACCAATGCGTAGACCGCCATGCCAAAAGCTGGCGTAAGAGCAAGGTAGCTATCTATTGGGAAGGCGAAAACGGGGATACCCAGACCATAAGCTATTCAGACCTCTACGAAAATGTAAACCGTTATGCATCCGTCCTGAAAAAGCTGGGCATAGGCAAGGGTGACAGGGTAACTGTCTACCTGCCCATGATACCTGAAATGGTCTATATTTTATTAGCCTGCAACCGGGTTGGAGCCGTCCATAACGTAATATTCTCAGGTTTCTCTTCCCAGTCTATCGCAGACAGGGTAAATGACTCCGGTTCTAAAATGGTTGTTACCGCCAGCGGCGGACACCGCCGCGGTAAGATACTGCCTCTTAAAGAAATCGTAGACGAGGCTGTAAAATCCACCCCGACTATAGAACATGTACTGGTTATTAAATATACCGGCCACGAAGTAGCCATGGACCCCACCAGAGACGTATGGGCACATGACCTGTTGAAAGATGCAGATAAATACGTAGCCCCTGAAGCTATGGAATCCACCGACCCGCTTTTTATCCTGTACACCTCAGGCACTACCGGTAAACCGAAGGGTATTCTGCATGGTACCGGCGGCTACGGCGTCTGGGCGTGCAATACCCTTAAGTGGGCTTTCAAACCCACGGATGAATCAGTCTTCTGGTGCACGGCAGACGTAGGCTGGATTACCGGGCACACATATGTTGTATATGCCCCGCTGGCGCTGGGACTTACCCAGGTTATTTACGAGGGAGCTCCGGATTATCCTTCAGTAGACCGCTGGTGGGAGATTATTGATAAATACGGGGTTAGTATATTCTATACCTCACCTACCGCCATACGCATGTTTATGCGCCACGGCGAGGAGTTGCCTGCCAGACACGACCTTGGCACTCTGGAAATGCTGGGAAGCGTGGGCGAACCCATTAACCCTGAAGCCTGGGAATGGTATTACAAGAATATAGGCCATGAGAACTGCCCCATTTCCGATACCTGGTGGCAGACCGAAACAGGCGGCTTCATGATTACCCCCTGCCCCGGTATACAGTCCTTCCCGCTCAAACCGGGCTCAGCCACTTTGCCTCTGCCGGGAGTTGACCCGGTAGTGGTAGATGCTGAAGGCAAGGAACTGCCGGCTAATGAAACCGGGTTTATTGCCATCCGCAAACCTTGGCCGGGCATAATGCTGGGTATATATAACGGTGATGAACTTTATAAAAAGACCTACTGGAGCCGTTTCCCCGGCTGGTATTGTCCGGGAGACTTTTCCATGAAAGATTCTGACGGATATCTGTGGCTGCTGGGACGGGCTGACGAAGTTATCAAGGTAGCCGGTCACCGCATAAGCACCGCCGAATTGGAGCATGCTCTGGTAGGCCACAGTTCAGTTGCCGAAGCGGCAGTAGCTTCCCGCCCTGACGAAGTAAAGGGTGAAGCAATTGTAGTTTTCGTCACCCTGAAAAAAGGAGTGGAAGCCTCTGCGGAAGTAAAGAGAGAGCTTACTCATCACCTCCGCTCTGCCATCGGCACTATAGCCACCCCGGAAGAGATCATTTTCGTGGAGAAACTGCCCAAAACCCGTTCGGGCAAGATTATGCGCCGCCTGCTGAAGGCCGTTGCCAACGAAGTACCCATTGGTGATACCACTACACTTGATGATGAGACTTCGGTAAATGAGGCCAGAGCAGCTTTTGATGAACTGCTGGCAGCACGTAAACACCACAAACACTAACAAACGGTTTTAATGGTAATCAGGCGGGTACAGTTTCGGCTGTACCCGCTCTCTTTTGTAAAATTTTGGGCTATAGGATAATATTTTAACTGTCATCAAAGAAATAAGGGTTTGGGACAATGCTTGAAAGATTAGAAAACTGCGAAAAACGCTTCCGGGAAATTGAAGAGGAAATAAGCAAACCGGAAGTTATAAATGATGCCCGGCTGGTGCGTACTCTGGCCCAGGAGCGGGCTGATTTGCAGACCAAAGTGGAAATGTACCGCCGCTATAAAGCCATGTCCAAAGAGCTGGAAGACGCCAAAAATCTGCTTGAGATTGAAAAAGACGAAGACATGCGGGATATGGTTCGTGGGGAGATTGAGAATCTTGAAAAATCCATGGCAAACCTCTACGAACAAATGACCCTTGAGCTTCTGCCCAAAGACCCCAATGATGACAAAAGTATTATCATGGAAATACGGGCAGGCACAGGCGGTGACGAAGCAGGTCTGTTTGCAGCAGACCTTTATAAGATGTATACCCGCTATGCCCTGCTTAAAAACTGGAAAACCGAAGTTATTGACATAAACGGCAACGTAGCCGGCATTATCAAAGAAGTAGTCTTTGAGGTAAACGGCAAAGGAGCTTTCAGCCGCTTGAAGTATGAACGTGGCGTCCACCGGGTACAGCGTGTCCCCCAGACCGAGGCTTCCGGCCGTATCCATACCTCTACCGCCACCGTAGCCGTACTACCCCAGGCAGAGGAGGTAGACATAGATATAAACATGGACGATGTACGGGTGGATATTTTCCATTCCAGCGGCGCCGGCGGACAGAACGTCCAGAAAGTGGCTACCGCTATCCGCCTTACCCATATACCCACAGGCTTGGTTGTCTGCTGTCAGGACGAACGCTCACAGCTGAAAAACAAAAACAAGGCCTTTGCAGTGCTGCGTGCCAGACTGCTGGAACTGGAACAAAGCAAGGTGGACGAAGAACGCACTGAAAGTCGCCGTGCCCAGGTGGGACAGGCAGACCGCAGCGAAAAAATACGCACTTACAATTTCCCCCAGGACCGCCTGACAGACCACCGAATAGGGCTTACCGCCCACAACCTGCCCCACATACTGGAAGGATATTTAGACGAAATTATTGATACTTTGGCTACTCACGAACAGACCGAACTTCTAAAGGGCGAAGATTAGTGAAATACCGGGAGGCATGGCAGAAAGCCGCCGGTCTCCTTGAGGACAGCGGGCTGGAAGAAGCCCGTCTGGAAGCTGAAATTCTTTTAAGGTATACTCTGGGCATCAGCCGAGTGCAGCTTCATCTGGAACTGGAACGGGAACTACACCCGAACAAAGAAACCGCCTATTTCCAAACCCTAAAGCACCGACTTGAAGGTGTGCCCAGTGCCTATATCACAGGTGAAAAGGAGTTTTACGGCCGCACTTTTCAGGTGGATAAAAGGGTACTTATACCCAGACCCGAAACCGAACACCTTATAGAAAAAGCCCTCCGAATTGCCCGCAGTTATGAAAGCCCCTATATTGCAGATATCGGCACAGGCAGCGGGGCAATTGCCATCACTCTGGCACTTGAGCTGAAAGATGCTTATGTATATGCCACTGACATATCCGCAGAGGCTCTGGAAGTAGCCCGGAATAACGCCGCTGAATACCGGCTGGAAAAGCGCCTCATATTTTACCGGGGAGACCTGCTGGAAAGCCTGCCCGAAATGGTAGATATACTAACTGCAAACCTGCCCTACGTGCCCACCACCGAAGCCAAACTGCTAAAAGGTGAACCACTCTTGGCACTAGACGGGGGAGCAGACGGGTTGGATATATACCGCCGCCTGATACCCGTTTTACCCGATAAACTCCGCCCCGGCGGCACTGCCCTGCTGGAAATAGGCATACACCAGTCAGAAGTACTGGCAAAATATATAAAAGAGTATCTGCCTCAGGCGGCAGTTGAGATAAGCCCTGATTATGCCGGCATACCCAGAGTAGTCGGTATAACCCTACCCTCCTGAAAACTGTACTTCTAACATATTCCTCTAAATAAAAAGAGGGGCTTTCGCCCCCCTTGAAAAACCCCAAACCCTGTGAAACTAAACTTTTTCCGCCTCCAGTTGTACCTGCCTCTCGGTAACCAGTTTTTGGGCAATATGGGCAGGAACCTGCTGGTAATGGGCAAAATCCATCTTGAAATGTCCGCGTCCCTGGGTAATGGATTTTAAGTCTATGGCATAGTGCTGGACTTCGCCTAGCGGTGCCTGGGCAATAACTACACTTTCATCACCTTCGGTATCCATACCCTGCACCTGAGCCCGCTTGGTATTCAGATCACCTATCACCGCCCCCATATAATCTTTGGGAACGATAATCCGCATGTTTTCAATAGGCTCAAGAAGTATAGGCTGAGCCTCGGAAAGCCCTTTCTTAAGCGCACCTGCGGCTGCAATCTTAAAAGCCATTTCAGAGGAGTCCACCGGGTGTGAACTGCCATCCACCAATGTTACTTTCACATCTACCAGTGGATAACCTGCCATCGGGCCTTCATGGGCAGCTTCACGGATACCCTTTTCAACTGCCGGAATAAAGTTGCGGGGTACAGAGCCGCCAACCACCGCATCTACAAACTCAATCCCGCTGCCCGGCTCTACTTTGATAACCACATGCCCGTACTGGCCATGGCCGCCGCTCTGTTTTTTATGTTTGTAATCCGCACCGGCTGTACCCAGTATGGTCTCGCGGTAAGGTACGCGGGGAGCAGCCAGATCCACCGCTACCCCAAATTTGCGGCCCATCCGCTCTGCCATTACTTCCAGCTGGGCCTCACCCAAACCGGCAGCAATAGTCTCACCGGTATCCGCGTCACGATGCACATGGAGGGTCAAATCCTCTTCGCAGAGTCTAGCCAGCGCATTGCCCAGTTTATCCACGTCAGCCTTGCTCTTGGGGAAAACCGCCACCTTGTAACTGGGTAAGGGCATTTCAAACCCGCAAAGCAAGGCGGTATGCCCCTGAACACCCAGAGTATCCCCGGTAGCGGTTACCGTCAGCTTAGCTACCGCCCCCATGTCGCCGGGGCCTATCTCATTTACCGTTTCCTGAGTTTTACCCCTAAGTGAAAACAACTGCCCAACCCTTTCGGGGGCATTTTTATTTATATTCCAAACCTGTGAATTCGAATGCAAAACACCGGTAATAACCCTAAGGTAAGTCAGTTTACCTACATACGGGTCAGCCGATGTTTTGTAAACCAGCACCGAAAGCGGTGCTTCGGCATTTACTTTTATATCCTCACCCTCGGCGGTTTGGCAAAGGCGGTCAAGCGGGCTTGGCAAATATTTGCAGATATCATCACATAAAAGGTCTATAGCAGTATTTGTCAAGGCCGAGCCGCATAGCACCGGTGCCAGTTTACCTTCCAATATCGCCTTGTTAAGGGCAGTTACCAGTTCCTCCTGATTTATCTCTTCCCCACCCAGATATTTCTCTATCAGGCTGTCATCTGTTTCGGCCACGCTCTCCAGCAGTTTATCCCGCAGGGTTTCTATTTCGGCCTTAAGCTCCTCAGGCACCGCTATTTCAGCCGCCGGAGTACCGGCATAGGCTTTCATATTTACCAGATCCACTACCCCTTTAAAATCCTTGAAAGAACCTATGGGCAGCTGAACAGCAACGCAGCGGTTGCCAAAGTGACTGTGCAAACTATCCATTACCCGCTGGAAACTGACATTCTCACGGTCCATTTTGTTGATAAAAATAAAGCGAGGCATTTTTTGTGCCTCGCAATACTTCCATGATTGTTCTGTACCCACTTCCACCCCTGAGGATGCCGCAGCCACTATTATGGCCGCTTCACAAACTCTTAAGGCTGCTAGTACCTCACCTGCAAAATCTGCGTATCCCGGAGTGTCCACAGCGTTTATTTTGAAATCTTTCCAACTTAAAGGTATGGGTGTTAGGTTGATGCTTATTTTCTTTTTTACTTCGTCTGGGTCGTAATCTGAGGCGGTTGTACCTTCGTCTACCTTTCCCATTCTGCCCAGTATCCCGGCGCTGTAGAGCATGGCCTCTGATAAAGAAGTCTTGCCTGCACCGCTGTGCGATAGTAGGGCTACATTCCGTATCTTTCCCGGATTGACACTTGTCATATAGTTCACCTACCGATAAAAATTAAGTAATTATAACACACAAATATCGGTAAACAAGGTTTTAATTAAATTTCAAAAATCAGATACCAAGTGTTTTCCCGAGCAATAACGGGGTAATAAAGGTCTCTATTGCCGCCGCCGGTATCAGCAGAGCCATACCTATACCCAGATAACGCAGGTTGTGGCGAAAATTAGCATTAAGTTGTGAACGAGCATCACGGCTGAATACCGAACGCATGGCCATCATACCGAAACTGAGAGCTGCCGCCTGGGCTATTACAAATGCACTCAACTCAAAAATACCATGGGGAAGTATGCCGGCTATTACCGCCAGCAGGGATTCTTCTCTGGCAAAGAGAACTCCCACCGCCGAAAGTATCCAGCCGTTTAAAAACAGGGAACTTACAGGATAGATGAGCAAAACAGGTGAAAGCACAAAAGCCATAAGTAAAACAAGTGCATTCTTTATAAGGATAACAAGGAAAATACCCAGGGTAGATATACTTTCCAAAGCATTGGCTGTGTCTTCCAGACCGGTCAGTTGGTCTGCAATCAAATCCACCGGAGCAAAAAGCCCGGTAATTATGCCGGCAGAAAATATAGCCGCTGCCAGAATAAGCCACTTTTTATAATTCATAATATCCCTAACCATATTCTTGCGGGTTAAATAAACCCGTACCTGCCTTCGGGCAGGTATCTGTATAGGAAATATTTAAATTTATAAATACCCGCAGGATTCAACCCATACGGGCTAAATTACCAGCGCCAGTACTGCAAGAGCAACGGCGATAATCACCGCCAGTATACCCATCAGCTTAAGCTCGGAACCAATTTCAGGCGGTGCCAAAACGGGTATATTCCGCTTGGCAGTTTGAGCCGCAGGTGCGGCAGCCGCACTTTCGGTTTTATTTATACCCGCTGCTTCAGCCTTAGGCGTTTCCGAAGCCATCTGCTGCCGGGTGGTTTTATTCTTTTTATCTTGATAGGCCAGTTTGCCTACACCGCGTTTTTTAGACATTTTCAGAAAGTTCCTCCCTGTATATTAGAACGCCTATTTTGCCCGGGGATGGGCTTTTTCATAACTCCGCCGTATATGTTCGGAAGTAAGGTGGGTATATATCTGGGTAGTAGAGATGTTGGCATGACCCAGCAGCTCCTGTACCGAACGCAAATCTGCACCGCCGGAAAGCATATGGGTGGCAAAACTGTGGCGAAGGGTATGGGGGGTAACCACGTCATCCAGACCGGCTTCCCGGGCATAACCCTTTAAAATCTGCCACAAACCCTGACGGGTCAAACGGTCACCCCGCCTGTTCAAAAACAAGGCTTTTTCGGTTTCGGCCCGCACCAGATTGGGGCGGATTTCGGTTAAATATTCCTGAATGCTTTGTGCTGCCTGAGGATAAATAGGTATCATCCGTTCTTTGCGCCCCTTGCCGAAACAGCGCACAAAGCCTTCTTTCAGGTCTATATCCAATACATTAAGATTTACCAGTTCAGTAACCCGCATACCCGAAGCATACAAAAGCTCCAGCATGGCCTTATCCCGCTTGGCTTCCGAACTGCCAGACTTAACAGGCTGGTTTAGTAGAGCCCTGACCTGGCTTATGCTGATAGCATCAGGCAGTGGCTTGCCCACTTTGGGAGTACTGATATTTTCGGTAGGGTTTTCTTTAAGCTTGCCCTCGGCAACCATAAAGTTAAAAAAGCTCTTGGCGGCCGCCATCTTGCGGACTACGGTAGTTATGGCGTAATTCCGTTCCTTAAGGTCCAGCATATAGGCCAGCATGGTCTGGCGGGTAAAGTTTTCCCAGCCGGGTATCTTGCCGGACTTGGCGGCTTCTTTATCGGCAAAGGTCATCATCTGGCGAAGATCATTCTCGTAAGCTTCGGTGGTATTTTCTGAAAACCCCTTTTCAACCATAAGGTAGTTCAGAAAACTTTGTATATCATCACGCATCAGAGTCCTCGCTAAACGTTTAGAATTTTATTTATGTATTGTAACATAACTTTTGCCGCCGTCAAATACGCCGGAAAATGATTTAGCTTTATTTCCCCCCGAAAAAAATATATCGGTTTTTACTGCCCCTTTGCTTACCTGAGCTGCGGTTGCTACAATTTATCTATGCCAAGCGAAACCCTGCAAAACCAGATAGCCAGTTTACCCGAAAATCCCGGCGTTTACCTGATGAAAAATGCCCAGGGAGAGATTATTTATGTAGGCAAAGCAGCTGTTTTAAAAGACAGGATCAAATCGTACTTTGTACCCCCCTCCCGCCTTGAACCCAAAACCCGTCAGCTGGTCAGCCAGATAAACGAACTGGAATACCTGATAACCGGGTCTGAACAGGAAGCTTTGATACTGGAACTGAACCTGATAAAGAGGCACCGCCCCTATTTCAATGTCCGCCTGAAGGACGATAAGGGTTTTCCGTACCTGAAAATAACTTCAAATGAAAAATGGCCGCGTATTTATATAACCCGTAGTATGGCAGATGACGGCGGCAGGTATTTCGGCCCGTTTGCCAGCACCCGTTCCGTCCGCCATACCCTGCAGGTGCTAAAAGAGCTTTTTCGTTTCCGCTCTTGCAACCGCACCGAACCGGAAAAACGCAGCCGCCCCTGTCTGGAATACGATATCCACCAGTGCCTTTCACCCTGCACCGGCAAAATAAGCAAGCAGGATTATGACCACCTTATCTCGCAGGCCATACTCTTTCTGGAGGGCAAACAGGATAAGGTGCTGAAGCTGCTTGCCAAACTTATGAACGAAGCTTCTGCCCGGCTGGATTATGAAACCGCCGCCCTCCGCCGTGACCAGATATCATCTATAAAAGAGGTGATTGAAGGACAGCAGCTGGCCGCCAGAGTAAGCGGCGAACAGGACGCCATTGCCTTTGCTCAGGAAGGAGACCTGTCCATGGTGCAGGTTTTCTTTATCCGGCGGGGCAAACTTATCGGGCGGGAAAGCTTCAGCCTGCAGGGTACCCGCGAAGAAAAACCGGGTGATATCCTTTCGGAATTTGTAAAACAGTTTTACCACTCCTCCACCCAGATACCGCCAAAAATAGTTACCCAGTACCCGCTTTCAGACCGCGAAATACTGGAAAAGTGGCTGTCTGAAAGGCGGGGTGGCAAAGTGCAGATAACGGCGGGGCTTCGCGGACAGCCCAAGGACCTTATAAATATAGTAGCCGAAAATGCCAGGGAACAGCTGAAACAGGCACGGATAAAAAACCTGTCTTCAGCCGTTACCCTGACAGATGCGCTGGAGGAACTGCAAACTGCGCTGGGACTGCCCCTGCCGCCGCAGCGGATAGAAGGCTACGATATATCCAATATACAGGGCACCAATGCCGTAGGCAGCATGGTGGTTTTTGAAAACGGTAAACCCCAGAAAGCCCATTACCGCCGTTTCCGCATCAAAACCGTAAAGGGCGCGGATGATTTTTCCATGCTCAAAGAGGTCATCAGCCGCCGCTTCGGCAGGCTAAATAAAGACAATGCCGGCGAAAGTTTTGCCCGGCGGCCCTCACTCATGCTGATAGACGGCGGCAAAGGTCAATTAAGCTCGGTCAAAGAAACATTAGACACCCTGGGGCTTGAGGGGCAGGCCGTAATAGGTCTAGCAAAAGAATTTGAAGAAATCTATCTGCCCGGAAAATCCGAACCCATCAGGCTTACGGCCAACTCCCCCGCCCTTCAGCTGCTTCAGCGGGTACGTGACGAAGCCCACCGCTTTGCACTGGGGTATCACCTGAATATCCGCCATAAATCAGGGCTGGCTTCGGCGTTGGACGGGATTCCCGGTATCGGCCCAAGCCGCCGCCGCCTTCTTATCAAAACATTCGGTTCGGTTTCAGGTATCCGTCAAGCCAGCCTTGATGAGCTTTCACAGGTAAAGGGTATAAATCAGGCACTTGCCCTGTCTATTAAGGAACTGCTCTAAACAAAGGCTGCCCCAAAGAGGCAATCAACTACCTGATAGTGGTATAATAGGTTTCAATCTAACGGTAAGAGGTTTATATGCTGGAAATACGTACTCAAACCCCCGAAGATGCCGAAATGGTAGCCGCCCTGACTGAAGCTACCAATAGCCCCATACTGGGAGTGCTGTTTAAAAAACTGGAAGAAGAAGACCTGACCGCATTTAATGAAGTAGCCGTATGGGACGGCAAGATAGTGGGCAAGGCAGTAGCTATAAAAGCTGAGATAGAGTCTGAAGAAGCGTCTCTGCCGGTTTTGTACCTTATGCCGCTGGTAGTTATGCCGGAGTACGTCAGGCGGGGCATTGCCCTGGTGCTGGTACGCAAAATACTGGAAAACTGCAAAACCCAGGAAACAGGGGCACTGCTGGCTCACGGCAACCCGGAGTTTTTTAAGCATCTGGATTTTCTGCCGGCTGAACTTCACGGCATTAAAGATACCACCGGCGAAGCCACTGACAAGCTGATGGCCAAAGAAATAACCGAGGGCTATCTGGCAGAAAAAGGCGGAAACCTGATACTGCCCTTCTAAATATCCTGTATCTAAATAAGAAACTTACTGAAAGCGGCTGCAAGGCCGCTTTCTTCTACATCTAGAGTAACGTAATCTGCCATTTCCTTCAGTTCGGCTCTGGCATTCCCCATTGCCACCCCGAAACCGGCCGCCCTGAATAGCGGCAAATCATTGCTCCCGTCCCCGAAAGCAATCACATTCCTGAGTGAAATACCCATCTGGGCGGCCATTTTCTCAAGCGCCTGCCCCTTTGAAACACCCGGGCTAAGCACATTTACAAACTCCACTTCAGGATAAGCCGGAGCACGGGCTATGGAGAAATGAAAATCATCTTCAAAACGGGACATGAAAAGTTCCGCCCCGCTGCGTTCCGCAGTGTTATGCACCATCAGCTCTATCTTCTGCACGTCCTGCCGCAAGGCTATCTTCTTAAAATCAGTAACCGTGGGAGAAATATGGAAAAATTCGCGGTGCATTTTGGCAGACCAGTTTTCATACTCCACGTAATAGTCCAGTATAGTGTAAAGTTCCAGATAAATACTTTGTTCCCGCACAAAATCAATAGCCGAAAGGAGGGGCTCACAGCTAAGGGGCTGGGAATAGCAGGTCTGGGCGGTATCAGGGTTGTACACCAGCGCCCCGTCACAGAAAATATGAAACCCGTCTAGCCCCAGTTCTTTCAGCAGATAAGTGCAGGCAGGCACGACCCTGCCGGTTGACAGGGCAACCGTAATCCCCTTTTCCCTGGCCTGGGAAATAGCCTTTTTATCCGCCTCGGATATCTTGCCCTGTTTGTTTATCAGGGTTCCGTCTACATCTATAACAGCCAGTTGAAAGTCCGGCAATTTAAATCCCCCGCGTTTTATAAATGATTAACAGCCAGAGCTGAAAGCCAATTGTAACATCACTGCCGGACAGATAACAAAAAATACGCCCGCCGCAGAGTGAACATTTTCAGCCCTTACTTCCCTTTAGGCCGCCAAGCAGTTAAAATGTAAGCTCATGGAAAATATAACTCCCCTGCGTAAACAATACCTGGATATAAAAAAGAACTACCCCGAAGCGATAGTCTTTTTCCGCTTGGGAGACTTTTACGAAACCTTTGAAGAAGACGCCCGTATAGCTGCCCGTGAACTGGAAATAGTCCTTACCAGCCGCGAAATGGGCAAAGGGCTGAAAGTGCCGCTGGCCGGCATACCTTACCACGCCCTGGATAACTACCTTTCCCGCCTTATAAACCGCGGCTACAAGGTAGCCATTTGCGAACAGGTAACCAAACCGGGCGAAACCAAGGGCTTAGTGCAAAGACAGGTAACCCGCCTGGTGACCCCCGGTACGGTAGTTGAGCCGAACCTGCTAGAGAGCAAACAGAATAATTTTCTGCTCAGCCTGTACCTGACCGAAGACAGCTGCGGGCTGGCCTTTGCGGATATATCCACCTCGGAATTCGGCTGTACCCAGCTGGATATAAACGGGCTGGAAGCCGAAATAAACCGCCTGAACCCGGCGGAAATAATACTGCCTAAAAGCCAGAGCTTAAACCTGCCACTGCATCTGAAAGCCACTATAAGCAAGCTGGACGGATACTATTTTGAAGCAGACGTGGCCCGTGAACGTTTACTTAAGCACTTTGAGTGCCAGAACCTTTCCGCTTACGGCTGTGAAAACCTGCAGCTGGCCGTTTCGGCAGCGGGTGCTCTGCTTAACTATCTGGAGGAAACCCAGAAATCATCCCTGAAGCAGCTGGAAAGGCTGGCTGTCTATACCATATCTGACTATATGCAGATAGACAGCCATACGCTTTCTAATCTGGAAATCTTCCGCTCAAGCGGCGGAAACTCCCTCAAAGGGTCTTTACTGGGAGTGCTTGACCAGACCAAAACAGCTATGGGCGGCAGGCTTCTCCGCAAGTTTTTAGGACAGCCGCTGCTTAGGCAGGAAGATATTGAAAAGCGGCTTTCGGCGGTGGATTATTTTTTTGAAGAGAGTCTGGCACGCGCCAGCCTTGCCAAAGCACTGGGACAGATTGCCGATATGGAGCGGATAGCCAACCGTATCCGCCAGAAAACCATACTCCCCAAGGATCTGATTTCACTTAAAAACAGCTTGGAAACTGTTTCCGTCATTCACCGCCAGTTCGGGCTTATGCCGCCGCCCCGTTTGGCATATTTCCTAAACGGGCTTAAACCCCTGCCCGAAATGCTGGCTATTATAAACGAAGCTATTACCGATGACCCACCCTCCACCCTGGGTGAAGGCAAGGTAATACGGTCAGGTTTCAACCCCGAAATGGACAAACTCTGCTCTCTGGCCGGGGACGCCCGGACATTCCTTTCCCAGATGGAAGCCCGTGAACGGGAACAGACCGGCATAAAATCACTGAAGCTGGGGTATAACCGGGTTTTCGGGTATTACATAGAGGTGTCAAATGCCAATCTGGCTGACATCCCCCAAAACTATATCCGCAAGCAAACGCTGGTAAATGCCGAAAGGTTTATAACCCCCGAACTGAAAGAATACGAAAACCTTATCTTAAATGCTAAAGAACGCCTGCTGGAAATGGAAACCAGGCTTTACGAACAGGTTTTAAACCAGCTGGGGGGCTTTTACTCCGCTTTGCTCTCAAACGCCGCCGCTTTGGCATCTTTAGACGTACTTTCAGCCTTTGCCGAAGTAGCGGTACGAAACGGCTATGTCCGTCCCGTTTTCCACTCTGAAAACAGCCTGGTTATCCATAAAGGCCGCCACCCTATGGTGGAACAGGGGCTGGGATACGGCAGTTTTGTAGCCAATGACATTTCCCTGTCCGCCGAAGACTGCCAGATAATTATCCTGACCGGCCCCAATATGGCCGGCAAATCCACTTATCTTAAACAGACTGCCCTTATTGTCCTGATGGCCCAGATAGGTTCTTATGTTCCGGCAGAAACCGCCGAACTATGCCTGACAGATCGTATTTTCAGCCGCATCGGGGCAAAGGAGGATTTGAGTGCCGGGCAGTCTACCTTCATGGTGGAAATGGTGGAAACAGCATCTATATTGAATACTGCCACCAGCCGCTCCCTGCTGATACTGGACGAAATAGGCCGCGGCACCAGCACCTATGACGGTCTGGCCATTGCCCAAGCAGTAGTGGAGTATATCCATTCCCAGCCTTCACTGAATGCCAAAACGCTCTTTGCCACCCACTATCACGAACTGGTGGAGCTGGCGAATTACCTGCCCAGAGTAAAAAACTACAATATCGCGGTCAGCGAAGACCGTGGGGAAGTTGTGTTCCTGCACAAAATAGTCCCCGGCGGAGTAGATAAAAGTTACGGTATTCACGTGGCTAAACTGGCCGGTATGCCCAAATGGGTTATCAAACGGTCTTACGAAGTACTTACTGAACTTGAAAATCCTGCTAAAAAACAGCCAAAAAACCGCACCTGCCAGCCGCAGCTTCTGCTGCCCCTGACAGAGCAGACTTCGGCGCTGGCAGAGGAAATAAAAGGGCTGGAAATAGAATCTCTGACGCCGCTTGCGGCTCTTAACAAACTCTACGAACTGAAAAAGAAGGCCGAAGAAAAGGGATTCTAGAGGTTTACAGTGCCGACAAATTCCGGAGAGTTAACATCAAATGTACGGCTGACAATCTCCACGTAATCATCTTTCTTAGTAGCATAGCTGACAACTAAAATGCCGTCTTTGTACTTTTCTACAGTACAATCTTCAAGTGTCTCCAGTATGGCCTGACCGGACTGGTCCCAACCTACCCTGTAGGTAACCGAAACCATATCACCTTTGTTAAGCATTCAGCTCTCCCGGAATGTCCGCTTTTTTATTTCACCAGTTATAAATACTGTCTGAAACAGACGGGCTATCCCTAAAATATTACCGCCCTTGGCTGTCACAGCCGAAACCGTGCATGATTATATCATAAACCAGTTTGCTTTCAAGTTGACATTTAAGAGGATATAAAACATATTGACTGAGAGCCTGGCGGCATCTAATATAAACTCAAGGTGCAGTATCTGCTGCTTATATACTTATGAAAAGACCTGAGGGCATACTGGTTCTGGCAATCTGGCAGTTTTGTGCCGCTTTCTTCAGCCTGGCAGATGTGGTAATAATAACTTTATTTTTCATGCCTGCCATTGCTGGGCTGTATGATTATGCCCGTGAAGGCGCAGCCTGGGGTCTAAGCATACTTTCATTTTTCACCGTCACATATCTGCTAATTTCACTTATCGGCGGGATAGGTCTTTTAAAAGGCAGGAAGTACGGGCGGGTATTCAGTCTGTATCAGGCAGCATTTTCATTGCTTATATTCCCCTTGGGTACGGTTGCCGGCATAGCCGGACTTATATACCTCAACCAGCCAAATATCAAACAGTATTTAAATACACGGTAGACAGAGTGGGGGTGATTTGGAAATATTTTACCCTTATAATCCTATGCCAGAGTCAGGTGGTTGACCAGACTGCCTATACCTGAAATGCGTACTTCCACCCTGTCTCCGGGTTTCATCGGCCCTATGCCCGAAGGCGTGCCGGTGGCAATAATATCCCCCGGAAGCAGTGTCATTACCTCTGATACAAAGCTGACTATATATGGAATACTGAATATCATATCTGCCGTGGAAGTGCGCTGTTTAAGCTTGCCGTTAAGATAAGTCTCCAGCAATTGCGTCTGCGGGTCAAGTTCGGTTTCAACCCACGGGCCACAAACCGCAAACGTATCAAACCCCTTAGCACGTGACCACTGTCCGTCTGCCTTCTGCAGATCTCTAGCGGTTACATCATTAAAACAGCTATAGCCCAGTATGTAATCAAAAGCAGTTTCGGGGCTTATATTACGGGCTTTCTTTTTTATAACAACTGCCAGTTCCCCTTCATAATCCACCCGTTCAGACTGCGGCGGTTTTATTATGTTATCTTCTGTACCGATAATCCCATCGGCATTTTTAAAAAATATAAGGGGTGTCAGGGGCAGATTTTCAGCCATCTCTCCGGCATGGGCTTTATAGTTTAAACCGATAGCAATTATTTTAGAGGGAACTGAGGGAGAAAGAAGCCTAACCCCCGAAACATCAAAAACCCTGCCGGAAAAAACAATTTTACCGAAAGGGTTGCCCTTAAGTTCTTTTAGCTTTGTACCTTCCAGCACGGCATATCCTGTCCGCTTGCCAGAAATATTAAAACGTACTATTCTCATATTGTTATCATTCTAGCTTTTAAGTCTGAAGGGTGCAATCAGGAATTTGCATCCGCAAATAGAGTTGTCTGTGAACAGGGATATCAAGAGTTTGGCTTGACAGTCCCGTATGCCGCTGTTAAACTTTATCTTCGGCGCCAAGCCGTATGTTTGGGAGGATTTTTTGGCAACAAACCATACCCCTTACCTTGAAAAAGGCCTTATATCCATATTCACCGGTGAAGGCAAGGGTAAAACCTCGGCGGCTGTCGGCACTTCTGTCAGAGCTGCCGGTCACGGGTTAAGGGTTTGCCTTATTTTTTTTGCCAAGGGGAAACGCTTTGACCACGGCGAGTTCAAAATATTGTCCTCCCTGCCGAACGTAACCCTGCAGAGTTTCGGTCAATCTGGCTGGATACTCAAAAATATATCCGAAGAAACCCGCAAACAGGCGGAACTGGCCTTCGAGGCCGCCTCCGAAGCGGTAACCGGCGGGCAGTATGATCTGGTGGTCATGGACGAAATTATGATAGCTTTGACGGCCGGGCTGGTCACCACCGAGCAGGTTATCCGTATGATAAACGCTAAACCGCCGTATGTAGAGCTGATTATGACCGGGCGGAGCGCCCCGGCTGAACTTGTAGAATTGGCTGACCTGGTTTCCGAAATAAAGGCAGTCAAACACCCGTATACTAGGGGCATCAAAGCCCGTAAAGGTATAGATTACTAATCTTCACCAAGGAGAAAATAATGAAAGTAACCCTGAGTGTTATTAAAGCAGATATCGGCGGTTTTGTAGGCCATTCGGACTCACACCCGCAGTGTCTGGTCAGGGCTGAAAAGCACCTGGCAGAGGCTAAAAAGAATGGCATGCTGATTGATTACCATATTACCAAATGCGGTGATGACCTCCAGCTTGTCATGACCCACCAGAAAGGTATAAACAACAAAGTTATCCACGAAATGGCTTGGGATACCTTCGTAAGCTGCACCGAAGTTGCCAAAGAGCTGAAGCTTTACGGCGCCGGGCAGGACTTGCTGTGTGATGCCTTCTCCGGAAACGTAAAGGGCATGGGTCCCGGCGTAGCCGAAATGGAGCTTGAGGAACGGCCTTCCGAACCTATCATAATCTTCATGGCCGACAAGACCTCTTCCGGTGCCTGGAATCTGCCTCTTTACAAAATGTTTGCTGACCCCTTTAACACCATAGGTCTGGTCATAGCCGAAAACATGCATGACGGCTTTTCTTTTGAAGTACATGACGTAAAGGAAAGCAAGGGCATTACCTTTAACACTCCCGAAGAAATCTATGACCTGCTGGTATTTATAGGTGCTCCTTCCCGCTTCGCTATTAAAAGCGTTTCCACCCGCAAGGGCGAAATTGCGGCTGTGTCTTCCACCCAGAAACTGGCTTTACTGGCCGGACGCTACGTCGGCAAAGATGACCCGGTTTGTATTGTCCGCGCCCAAGGTTCTTTCCCGGCTGTAGGTGAAATACTTGAACCCTTCACTCAACCTTACCTGGTAGAAGGCTGGATGCGCGGCTCGCACAACGGCCCTATTATGCCTGTCTCAGTAGATGACAGCACCCCCACCCGCTTTGACGGCCCGCCACGGGTAACCGCTCTGGGTTTCCAGCTGTCAAACGGTATGCTTATCGGCCCGCGTGATATGTTTAAAGATAAGTCTTTTGACAATGCCCGCCAGAAATCACTGGATATGGCAGATATGATGCGCTCCCACGGCCCATTTGAGCCCCATCGCCTGCCGCTGGAGGAAATGGAATACACCACCATGCCTCAGGTATCCAAGAAACTGGCCGGACGCTTTAAACCCCTGGAAGACTAGTTTATGCCCAAGCTGCTGCTGGCAAGCAATAACCGGGGCAAGCTGAGAGAATATGCTTCTCTCCTCTGTAGTTCGGGTTTTGAGCTTGTCACTCCGGCAGATATGGGTATAGATATAACAGTTGCCGAAACCGGCACTACATTTGAAGAGAATGCCCGCTTGAAAGCCGCCGCTCTGGCGGAAGCAAGCGGGCTTCTTACTTTGGCAGATGACTCCGGTCTAGCAGTAGACGCTCTGGGGGGTGAACCCGGTGTCTATTCCGCCCACTATGTCGGGGAAAACGCTCTGGATACAGACCGGAATGCATATCTCCTGTCTAAAATGCAAACTATCCCCGCTGAAAAACGCACCGCCCGCTTCTGCTGTGTAATCGCCATTGCCCAGCCGGGCCATATCATCGCCACCTTTGAGGGTACTTGCGAAGGATTTATAAGCACTGACCCCCGCGGCACTAACGGATTTGGCTATGACCCCGTTTTTTATCTGCCGGAATACGGTAAAACTATGGCCGAACTCCCGTCTAAAACAAAAAACAGCATTTCCCACCGGGCTATGGCCGCCCAAAAAGCCAGCCGGTTTCTGACCAAAATAGCCACTAGCTAGTTAAGCCACACCGAATAAACTTACACACTCTGCTCTTTTTTAATCCCGTTTTTGTCTCTTGATAAACTATTTACTGCCTCATTTTGAGCACAAAAATATCTTGTTTAAGTGCTATTCTTGGGATATACTGAAAGACCAGTAAATAACCCCGGGGGTAAATATGAAACTTACATGCTTACAGGAAAATCTGAACAAGGGTCTAAACATTGTGGGCAAAGCGGCTGCCGGCCGGACTACCCTGCCCATTACCAACAATGTCCTTATCTCAACTGATGACGGCCGTTTAAAACTAGCTGCCACCAACCTTGAAATGGCTATCAGCTGCTGGATAGGAGCCAAGATAGAGGAAGAAGGGAGCACTACCGTACCTGCCAAACTCCTGACCGAATTTGTCAGCTCTCTGCCCAATGATAAAATAGAATTAAACCTTAATGCCAAGTCAAAGGCACTCAATATTAAATGCGCCCGCTTTGAGGCACGCATAACAGGCGTTGACGCAAAAGACTTCCCGCCTGTACCCAAAGTGGAAAACGGAATTTCTACCAAGATTAACGTTGAGGCCTTCCGACAGGCCGTAAGCGAAGTGGTATTTGCTTCGGCAACTGACGAATCCCGCCCGGTGCTCACCGGTGTCAACGCCGAATTTGAAGGCAGCACCCTGACTCTGGCTGCAGCTGATGGTTTCCGTTTGGCTGTTTATAAACTGCCTCTGCTGGAAGCGGTAAAAACTGCTACTAAAGTAATCATTCCAGCCCGTACACTGGGTGAGCTTTCCCGCCTGGCCAGTATGGACGAGGAAGAAGCCCTGATGATAAATGTAGATACTGCCAAGAGCCAGATACTTTTCAGGCTTAAAAATATTGAGCTGGTATCTCAGCTGGTACAGGGGAATTTCCCCCAGTACAACCAGATAATCCCCCAAAGCTTTACTACCAAAGTGGTAGTAGATGCCAACCAGTTCCTTATGGCCACCAAAACTGCTACAATCTTTGCCCGTGACGGCGGCGGCATAGTCCGGCTGATGATGAACCCCGGCGGCAATAATACCCCCGGTAAGCTCACTATCTCAGCCCGCTCTGAAGAAGTAGGTGACAATACCGGTGAACTTGACGCTGTTATCCAGGGTGAAGAAGCTAAAATAGCCTTCAACGGCAAGTATCTTCTGGATGTGCTGGGTGTGCTTAAAGCCCAGCAAGTAGCGCTGGAAGTGACCAGCCCGTCAAGCCCCGGTGTGATAAAACCGGTAGGTGCAGACAACTATATCCACGTTATCATGCCCATGTTCGTGCAGTGGTGAGTACGTTCAAATCAAGGTAACCTTTGATGCTTACACCTTCAGGAGTAGCTGAAACTTTCAAATCCAGATAGGTGTAAGCATCTTTCTTTTCAGCGTTTGAGCAATTATCTAAACAGGGCACGACTTTCGCACAAAGTTCTTTAATGCTCTCCTGCATCTCTAAAGCCTTTGCCAGGTTTTCTTTAGCCTGGATAAGACCATTCAGGCGCACCTGATCTGCTTCCCGTTCTTTTTTCATAAGGTTCATTTCATCCAGAATAATATCCGGCGTTGCCAAATCCATACGCAGTACATTCATAAGACGCCGTTCTTGCCCATCATATCCTTTAAGACGGCGGCTTAATTCTTTAATCTCCTTGTCCATTGTACCTGTGGAATAGTGAGCCTTTTCATTTTCTACCTGTTTGCCCACTTCAGCTAACAGAAGTTCAGGCTGGCTAAGAACGCTTTTCACTTTATCCCAAACCACTTCTTCAAGCCAATCAGCTCTAATATAATGGGCATCACATATCTTTGCCCTTGATGCCGTGAGATACGTTCCACGACAATGGTAATAACGATAATTCCCTCGCAAACAACTACCGATCAGTGAACTACCGCACTTCTCACAAACGACAAATCCAGTTAATGGATATTCATGTTTAGCTTTTCCGGAGTGGAGTCCTCTCAGTTTCGCAAGGGCAGATTGTGCTTGTTCAAATAATTCCTGGCTAATAATAGCAGGCGTAACATCTGTAAGAACGTGCCAAGTATCTTCGTTTGTTTTCTTATGATCTTTGCCAGTAGTACGACCAAAATAAGTTATCCCTGTGTAAGCTTTATTATGAAGTACCCGATTAACAGTCCGTGCTTCCCATTTTTTACCCGTTATATATGGAAATAAAAAGAATTTAAGTGCGGTAGAACCTGTATATGACGACACCGGGACATTAAAAAGCTTCCTAGCATCCAGCTAGGCATACTTTCTGTTTACTAGTCATCCACATAGGCATCAGTTAATCAGCCTCGTGACAACCGGTTTTAATACCGCCATTCTAGTCAAATTCACATAAACAGCGAATATCCGTTTGGTTATGAGGCACTTTGAGGTAGAAATACTTTAAATTCGGAGCCTTTACCCTGTTCGCTAATAACCTCAACCCGCCCTTTATACAGTTCCGAAGTGCCCTTCACTATAGACAAGCCTAGTCCTGTACCTTCTATATCCCAGTCACCCCTATAAAACCTGTCAAAAATATGGGGCAGGTGTTCCTTGCTTATGCCGATTCCGCTGTCTTGTACAGATACTACAATAAACCCGTCCTCTTCCTTCAGGGAAATGCCCACTTCACCCCCTGACGGGGTGTATTTCACAGCATTGGATAAAAGATTATCAAACAGGCGGTTAAACTGCTCAGCTTCGCCATATATGCTTAACCCATGTTGAATCTGGCGAACAGATTTTATTTTTTTTATTTGCATAGCGGTCTGCCATTTATCAGCACTACTTTCCAAGGCAGCACCCAAATCTATTTTTGAGCTGTGTGACAGACGCGGGCCGGCATCAAGGCTGGCAAGTGTCATCAAATCATCTATAATAAGGGTCATCCTCTCTACCTGTTTGACGATATTTTTAAAAGCCTGACGATACTCTTCGGAATTCCGTTCTTTCCTCAGGGCCAGCTCGGACTCTGCCCGTATCACGGTAAGGGGGGCTTTAAGGTCATGAGAAGCATCTGAAGTAAAACGGTGCTGACTCTGAATAAAACCATATACACGGTCAAATAGTGAATTGAGAGTTGAGGAAAGCTGTCCCAGTTCATCATTTTGCTTTACCGGAATACGATCCTTCAGATTAGCCGGATTGATACTATCGGTAGTTTGGGCAATCACCTTAACCTGTCTGAAAGATCTATGAGCCACAAAATACCCGAACACCGCAGCGATAATAAGGGCGAATGGAATAGTCATATAAAGTACGTGTTTATATTCATCCAGGGTACGGTAGATATAACTGGCATCACCTACATATACAAGCAGCAGATTAGCTTCAGAAACATGCTCATACCGGGTCACATATAAACGTATTTCAGGATCAGATGTTTCCAGCAGCATGCAGGGTATATCTCCGCTGGTAGCGCAGATATCTGAAACAGACGCTAAAACTATAGATTCATACACCTCACTACCAAACACAGTTCCGGTTTCTATATCATAAACATACACTAAATCAGCGGATACACTTCCCGTATAATACAAATTGTTATCACTGCCTTGGATTATCAATCCCTTGGCTTTTTCGGCTTCGCCAGCCAGAGAACTATCCAGATTGCTGAACAAATCATATGATAATAAAAAATACGATGTAAAACCAAAAAACCCAAGAACAATCAGCAATACCAGTGAATATATGACAGTAAGCTTAGCCTTAACACTCATCTGTCTAGCCTGTATCCCGCCCCGCGCAAGGTTTTGATAGGACCAGTCCGCGCATCCCAGCCAAGCTTTTGGCGTAACTTTTTTATAAGCGAATCAATTGAGTTTGAAGCAGAGGTACTTTCCGCTCCCCAAAGATGTTCTTCCATCATTGACCTGGTAATAAGCACGTTTGGCATAGTGATGAAGTATTCCAGCATTTGAAATTCCGCCGCAGTCAGTTTAATCTCGTTGTTACCATTTTTGACTTCATGGGACAAATTATTAAAAAATATGCCGCCTATCTCTACAACAGGCGACATAACCCTTGATGCCCTGCGTTGCAATGCCCGGATACGGGCAAACAATTCGCTGTAAGCAAATGGTTTACAAAGGTAGTCATCTGCCCCTGCATCCAAACTTTTTACCTTTGATTCAAGGGTATCTCTGGCTGTCAGCATAAGAATAGGTAAGGCGGCACCTTCAGCTCTAACCATACGGCAAACTTCAATGCCGTTTTTGTCAGACAGACCAATATCCAATATCATCAAATCAAATTCTCCATTCCGGGCAAAGTACTCACCCGAAATGCCGTCACAGGCATATTCAACTACATGCCCAAACTCACCAAGCGCCCGTCTCAGCGTTTGACACAGAGCTTTATCATCATCAACCAACAAAATCCGCAATTAACAAAACCCTTTATCTATTCTCTATCCATAATCCCTAATAATAGCACTATTTTACCCTCAATGGTCATCTGATAATCATCTGTTGTTCATCTGGTGTTCATTTTCATATGCTAGGCTGTATTCAAAAGCTCTGAGGAGTGATTATGACTAAAGTAGTGTTTTCGATATTACTTGCAATCGTTATATCTATTCTGCCGGAAATGACCACAGTTTCTGCAATAGAACCCGTAAACAAATATTTCCCAAATCAGGGTACTCTTGATAGCACCTTTAAAACCCCACTTAGTCCCTCGGAAATAGTAGCCATGTACCCGATGTCCGCAGAAGAAGAAGCCAAAATTATCCAAGTTATACCCCAATGCCCTGTGAATGTAGATGGCACATGGTACAGAGCGGAAGAAATCACCCTTTTTAATGGGCAGCAACTCCATTTTACCACTGATAAAACAGGAGCACTGTACGCTTTTACCGATGCCAAAGCCATGGAAACATTTCTTGAAGCGGAATACGGGAAAATATATGACCTGCCATTTAATGGCAGTATACAAAACCTGAGGTTTGATCAAAGCGAACTTTTTAAAGACTGGATGTACTCAGGCGAACTTATGCAGCTTGCCCCGTTTATACAGTTATCCAATCTGGCATCACTGGGGTGGGATGATTACATATCTTCCGCCAAAATTTGCAGCACGGCACCGGTTACACTCTGGGAATATTCCGGTTTTCAGGGCAACAGCTTTACCATGCCCGCAGATTCCAATCATGCAGCGTTAACATTTGAAGGGTGGAATGACAGGGCATCGTCTATATCTTAACGACATTTATATTTTTACCCCAGCCTTTTCCTCTGAAACGCAGAGAAAAATTAATATATAGGTTTGGAATGCTTAAATTTTGTGTTTAACAAGCCGTAAAATACCTGGAAAGAGTAGCTTATGCCGAAGCTTATAATACTTAGTCCCGCATTTATCTTATGGCTTATCTTTTGCAGTACCTTAACTGTATTTGTTGTGAAGGATGCAATAAAACGCAGCTACAGAAAAACATATATATTCTTTTGGGGAGTCTTCACGTTCTTCTTCCCCATGCTGGGGCCGACAATTTACCTTATAGTGAGAAAGTGAGTTTTATATCTACCCTTAAAATTCACTTTCGCTCACCGGGTGGCGAGACAAAGTAAAATCCGGAGTAACTATATAAAACATAGGCAGACGGGATTAAAAACTATAAAATGTCCAGAATAAAAAATAGAGCGGTTCTTGTAGTATTATGTGGCGTACTGGCATTCCCCATGATAAGTTTTGCCGGGTGTGATAGTGACGAAGCATTATGGGGAGCAGCTCCGGTTTTTTCAGAAATTACTTATTGCGGGCATTTATACCGTAAATCAGGTGAAATAATAGCCAAACAGCAAACACCTGCTGATTTGCACCCCATAGGGATTTATGACACGGCAACAAATACAGCTACTGATTATACAGCTAGCAACTTTTCGTCTCCGGATACCAATGGCAGTGCCAATCCTGTTATTTATGCAATAGATGGGGTAGAACCGGAAGAGGCAATCGCACTAAAAGTCCTGCTCATTTCCCATAAGGGAACAGTGTGGTATTACTATTTCAGATATGACAGAGTATTATAAAATCAATATGTCAAAAAGGTGCATCTCATGAATGCAAAATTTCTGGCGCTATTTATCACTATCTGCCTGCTGGTGCAGCCGCTAACCGGTTGTTTGTCAACCGGACAATGCGGTTTCAGGCTTGTCCTGATGGACAGCGCCAAAGTATTGCTTACTGACCAGGATATTTCAGGTTTCAACTGCACCGAATGCGCCCTGATACTTAGTAAATCGGGAATTGAAAAGTGGAATGCATATTTGGGTTACAGTGATATACCCAAGCTTTCAAACGGGCTTTATTCCAAAGATTTTATTATCAGGATTGACGATGAAGAGATATGCCGGGGCAAATTCTGGTCGTCTGTTTCTTCAACCAGCACCGAAGGGGTAATCATAACCGATTGCGTAATGGAACTAACCAGCAGTTTTAACTGCATTTATTTACAAATCAACTATCCCGCCTGCCAGCCGCTCGAAGAGGCTATTACCGCTAAAATAAGAGGGTATTTTGAAAATCGCAATATTTCCAGTTAATATTCTAAGATACACCGCAGGGGAATACATCGGTAAGCTCAAGCACAAATAAATGGCTCGGGTTTTCTCCGAATATATTGCAACCAGTTTTAGAAGTGTTTATTATTACACTACCTTTGGCATCTGTAGCCAATGCGAACGGAAGGACTAAAACATGCGAAAAGACCGGATGATCGTCGGATTGCTTTGCATAGCATTTGCCGTATGGACATTCCTTTCAGACAACACAACCGGCCCTGCCATAGGCATAGGTATTTTAGGTATTATTACTTTGGCAATTGCCAGAAAAAAGTAAAGCAAAACAACCAAATATGGATTGCCGCCAAGTGCTTATCACAAGCTATTTTACAGTTAAATTGTAATATCTTACCCTTGATAAATAGTCAGTATTTCCGCAGGTGAAAGAGCACGGTTATAAATAGCTATTTCATCAATCAAACCTTTGTACAAAGTTTCGGTAAAATTCCTTCGTCCTATAAACCAGCTGCCTTCATAGGTGGGCAGAGCAGGAGAAGTATCTGTTACCTGACTTACTAACTGGCCGTTACGGTAAATACTGTAATCATTGCCGGAACGGATAATTGCAATATGAGTCCACTGGTTTAAAGGAACATCAATTTCTCCAAATTCGTGCAACTCACTGTCCGCAGAGCGGTAGTCAAAACCAAAAAGGGCTTGATTATCCCAGCCGGAAAAGACATGAAACCTGTTTGAGTCTTCATTGTCACTTCGCGTCCAGAAAACAGGCCGGTGAGTGGTATCTGACGGGTTAATCCAGAATGAGATAGTAGCCTCGGCGGATTGGTGAAATATAAACGTCTGAGCCACCGTCACCCAGTTGTCCACTCCATTAAAACTTAAGGCATAACCTTTTTTGCCTGTAACCCAGCTAGCACCGCTTATTACGCCGTCATTATGACTGGAGGCAGAATCATAAATGGTATTTCCCGTACCCTCGTCCATATGCCACATGGTTACCAGCCCTTCCAGAACTTCTGTATTTTGGCTGGAGGGAGAGTTAACCGGTATGTTATCTCCGGCAGCCGGTGCAGTATTGCACCCGCCCAGCATTACTGCCGCCATGACAAAAGAAACCAGGGAAAGTGCCTTACGGCTTCGAAACATGGCAAACCTCCTAATGCAATTACGAAGATACCTGCTCAATTGATAAGATTTTAACCCCGCAGATTGGTAAATACAATCCCCGTATTTTTATCCGCAAAGATATACTATGCAGGTAACGGAAAGCTTGTTGCTCCCGCTTTGTCGTTACATTATTCAATCCTGCCGATTTCTTGGTAAGGCTGATACCCGCCAAATGGTACAGCGGAATATGCCTGAGTTAGATCCGGCCGCACCCGTTAATTTAAATAATATGCCCGCTCCCGCACATCTGTTTACACCGGAACCATAGAATTCGAGATGCGTAAAAGTTTTAAACGCGGCTGACCTTTTAGATACCCTGCCTTAAAGCGGCAAACTTAGCATTACCGGCATAGGCAAAAAAGCATACCCCTGCCAAGTCTAGAACAAATTTCGGATATTTTTGAAGCAAACGAATGACTGTTATTCGAAAAAATCCCACAGGGTTTTGGCAGGCCGTTACTCACGCCTATCTCTTTGCCAATGCCCATTTCAATAAAACATCTAAAAGCATCTATTATCAATCATGCCGCTAAAGGGCAAATCTATCAAACTAGACTGTCTGGTTTCACCTCTTCATACCTGTGCGGATTAACAATCAAAAACAGGGCTGGTATGGAAAACATTAATCAAGCACCGGATACCCATGGACTGGCAATAAAATTTGAGCATAGAACTGCGGGGGTCTTCGATAGTCAGGTTAAGCCCTATCTAAATGCATATCCAAAATACTATATTGAAGCTGATTTGTTTTAGCCTTACAATAAGTTGTAATTATGCTACTGGAATCCGATAAAACAGGATTAATAAATGCGAAATACACCAGCTAAAAGCATAGATAACTATATTCAGGGGTTTCCGGAAAATGTACAGGCTATTCTTAAGGAGTTAAGGCAAGTTATCCGCGAACAGGCCCCCCAAGCCACTGAAACTATCAGCTACGGCATACCCACTTTTAAACTAAATGGCAACCTGGTGCATTTCGGAGCTTTCAAAAACCATATCAGCTTTTTCCCTACTTCCTCAGGCATACAGGCTTTTGAAAAGGAACTGGCACCCTACGAAATATCTAAAGGCACTGTCAGATTCCCACTTAACGAGCCTATACCTTTTTCTCTGATAAAAAAGATAGTGACCTTCCGAGTAAACGAGGTGTCCGCAAAAAGAATTTAACCATGTTACTTCTAAATGCTTTGCCCCTGTCATATATAAACCCGAAGTACCCTCCATCCTCCATCTTTTGTGCGCCAAAACCCCTAGTATTTGGCAAATGGTGACATTTAGTTTATGATGCACATATCCGGCATACACTCTGCCCACCAAATATATGAACGGTAAGAAGAAATGGCCAAACTGGTTTTAGATTTGCATGATATATACAACAAAGGCGGCCAGATAGAAGCCGAACTGCACAGGGTAATGAACCAAGCGGTTGAAAAGAAAATCAGCCCGGTGGAAATTATTCCCGGCAAGGGTTCCGGCCAGCTTAAAAAGCACGTCCTCAGATTCTTAGCTCAGCCGGATATTAAAAAACTCTATCACAGGCTGGAAAAAGACGATAAAAATTTCGGGCGGGTCTTTGTCCACTTCAAGTTTTAGCTAAAAATAACGCTTATCTCTTTTCTCACATACCTATCCGAAAAGTTTTGTTATGGCAAGGAGGGCAAAAGCCCTCCTTTTGTATTTCATAATTTGAAAAACATACTTAAACCCTAAGCAAAGTTGAAAAATCCGTCAACCAACTTCTTAATCTCGTCATTTTTATTAAAAAAACGCTGGCTCAAGTCTTTGTTATTATACTTTTCCAGCATCTTGGTTATGCCAGCAATAACCCCTGCAGGGAAGACACCATTAGCCTCATAAACAGCCCTATCAGACTGAACAATAAAGTCCGAGGGCAAGACAGCTTTTAAATCTTGCATCGTTTTGTTCTTAATTCTCCCTATCCATTTAATTTTTAGTTCACTACATATAAAACTTATATCTCCAGCGTAGATGGCTTATCCGTATTTTCCCCAGTCAAGGCTAATATCAGATCAATCGGAAATTTAACAAAGCTAAACGGTATACAGCTACCGCAAGAAATGCCGCTTCCAATAATGGCAGATAAAAACCGGATAATTTTTCTGTTTTTTTACAACCCCGCGATGATTTTTATTACATACATTTTTCCAAAGAACTCAAACAATTATTTTTAAAGCGAATAATTTTTTATAAACGTTACAGAATTTGCCCCAAAAATCATAGCTAAACTGATTGTTTTGACACTAAATAACTGGTAGAGTATGTAATAACTTTTTAAAAAGAGAAATAATATGTCCAGCGCTATACTTAAAATTCACTGCACAGATAAAAAAGGCATCATTTCCAGCATTTCAAGCTTTATTTGCCGTAATAACGGCAATATCATCACTTTGGACGAGTTTGTAGACCACCCGTCAAACACCTTTTTTATGCGTTTGGAATGGGATATCTTTGCCTTTTCACTAAGCCGTGAACAGATGGAAGCCGAGATTGCGGCTATGGGACTGGAATACAATTATGCTGACAACTGGCAGATATTCTACTCCGACAGGAAGCCCCGCCTAGCTATATTCGTATCTAAATATGACCATTGTCTGTGGGATATAATGCTTAGATACAAAGCCGGGGAACTGAAGTGTGACATCCCTCTGATTATCAGTAACCATCCAGACTTAAAGCAAATAGCCGACTTATTCGGCATTGATTATAAAGTAGTAAAGGTTGCTCCCGATAATAAACTTGAGGCGGAAAATGAGCAGACACGGCTGATTTCCGAATACAATATAGATTTCATGATACTGGCCAGATATATGCAGGTACTTTCACCTGAATTTGTAGCCCGTTTTGAAAACAGGATAATAAATATTCACCACTCTTTTTTGCCGGCCTTTGAGGGGGCACGTCCTTACCATCAGGCTATCGAACGCGGAGTAAAGCTGGTGGGTGCTACCGCTCATTTTGTAAATAACAATCTGGACAAAGGCCCTATAATCTGCCAGTCCACCATGCCCATAAGCCATGAGGATAGCGTAGAAGACCTTATGGTAAAAGGCAGGGATATTGAAAAACTGGTGCTTTCACAGGCAATGAAGGTGTTTTTAGACCACCGTATCTTCGTACATAATAACCGTACTATCATTCTCTAGGGATTGCCAACCGGAGAAAATCTAAAACCGGCTTAAGACGTACCTCAAAATGCCGCCTGATGCTTTATATTTCTGGTAAGGTTTTGTTATACTTACTTAGGTTGGTTTGGCCAATTGATCCAAAGTGCCTTAAAGGTGCTCTCCCGCATACATTCCAAACTGCCAATATTTTTTAAGAGGGATAGTTTGTGAAAAAATGCCTCAGACGTATTGCCTTTATGAGCCTTGTTTCCCTGCTTTTGGTACTTTCCGCCTGTGGCGGAGGAAATGACCCTGACAGCAACCCATCTAATCCCCCCCCAGATGACAACTCCAATAATTCTTCCAATCCGCCGCCTGTATATGACCCCTATTCCCAGTATGAGGGGTACCTGCTGCAAGGATACCCTGAGCAGATGTGGCCGCTTTATGAGAGCAAGGCCATAAGCTCCTGCAATTTAGATGTGTTTTTCCCCGGCTTTAATATGAACCCGGGATATGTATGTACTTACAACGTTGTTTACTACAGCGAAAAACCCAAAGCTGAGATTGTAGCTTATTATGCCGGGCTTGCCGGAAGCCTGAACCCCTCCAGCTTTTATGACGTGGACACTGATATAAATGATTATCACTTTACCGCCAGAATTGTAGAAGAAGGCAGCCGTAATCTGATTTACCTGGCAGCTGATATGCCTGATAATTTTTATACCAAACATCCCCTTTGGGGGGATTTCCCGTCAGATGTATTCCCCGTTTTTAACCTTACCCAGCAGCGATACCATGACGTAGCCTGCCGGAGCAACGGAGACGGTGAACTTCAGTACACCAATCACTATAATTTCAGCGGCGGCAGACAAGCCGCAGTGGAATACTACCGCGCCCGGCTGCAGAATATGGCTGAATATGCTGAAACTATAAATTCGGATAGTACCTGCACCACTCTTTCTGGTGTAGTACGCGGCTTTGACTTTCAGGTATTGATTTACAATGACAACATTGCAATTTTCCTGGAAAAACCGTTTGACTAATACTCAAGCCTAAAACTAAAAGGGGCGGCTGTGATGCCGCCCTTTTCTATGCAGCCAACCTGTTTTCAAATATAAAATACAAAACAGCAGTTGGAAAAACACGGATTTTTCTGATACCATGGACAAGTACCATTTTTTTAAAACAGCCTGCACTATAATTCATATCAGAAAGGTAAACTAATGAAATCCACTAAAGCCCTTATTCTGGCTACACTGTTCCCCGTAACCCTGTTTGCCGGCAGTTGCAACGGCGGAGATGCCGTACCCGAAGTGACACCCATGTCATGGACTACCGCCCCCGCCATGCAAATAGACCCTGCCAAGCAGTATTATGCAACTGTTGAAACTACACTAGGGACTTTTAAAATTGAGCTATTTGCCTCTGAATCTCCCAAAACCGTAAATAATTTTGTATTTCTAGCCAAGGAAAACTACTACAACGGGGTAATTTTCCACCGCATAATAAAAGAATTTATGATTCAGACAGGTGACCAGACAGGTACCGGCAGAGGCGGTCCGGGTTACCGCTTTGCTGACGAACTGCCGGTGAAACACTCGTATGATCCCGGCATAGTTGCCATGGCAAACGCAGGCCCCAATACCAACGGCAGCCAGTTCTTTATTTGCACCGGCGCACAGGCAAAAAACCTGAACTACCAGCCCAACTACACCCAGTTTGGCAGGGTAATTGAAGGAATGGATGTGATTACCAAGCTGGCATCCGTGCCGGTGATAGGTAACAGCTATGGTGAGGTCAGCACTCCATCCAATCCCCCTAAAATTATAAAGATAACCATAACCGAAGGCTAAAACGGCCTTTACATAGGTAAAAATTAAAACCGAAGGGCGGCTTATAAAGAGCCGCCCTTTTTATGAGCAGAATTTTCTGCACCAAACACAACGCCTGATACAAACCGAAAAACACAATTAATATATCAGGTTTAATCCTGCAACAGGGAAGGCAGCTAGTCTTTTCCAAAGATAGTTGACTAATATCTAATTGTTCATTATATTTAAGCCAATATTCTAAACAAGGTGACAAACTTTTGCCATCAAGCGGAATAACAAATAAACTGCCCTTGATTGACCGGTTTTTGACACTCTGGATATTTCTGGCTATGCTTGCCGGCATCGGGCTGGGGTATTTTGCCCCACAGACTTCAGATATTATCACTTCCTTTCAAATAGGCACTACCTCCATACCTATTGCTATAGGCCTGATCCTTATGATGTACCCACCTCTGACCAGAGTCAGATATGAAAAAATCCCTCTGGTTTTCAAAGACTTGAAATTCCTCAGCTTTTCTTTGCTTTTAAACTGGGTAATCGGACCTTTGCTTATGTTCGGGCTGGCACTCCTATTTCTGCGTGATTATCCCGAATACATGATTGGCATTATTATGGTGGGTCTAGCCAGATGCATCGCCATGGTAATTGTCTGGAATGAGCTTGCAAAAGGTGACCGTGAGTATGCAGTGGGTCTGGTAGGGATAAATGCTGTTTTCCAGGTACTATTTTACTCGGTTTATATATATTTCTTTATTACCTTCCTGTTAGGTAAAATGGGGCTGGCAGACGGGCTGGATATTGAACTCTCTATAGCTCAGGCGGCTAAAACTGTTTTCATTTATCTGGGGATACCATTTTTGCTGGGAGTTATTACCCGTTACAGCCTGTTGGCACTTAAAGGTAAAGACTGGTTTGAAAATCGTTTCATCCCCAAATTCAGTCTGATTACTCCTGTTGCCCTCTTATTCACTATTGTAATCATGTTTTCTCTGAAGGGAGAATACATTGTTGAACTGCCTCTGCATGTACTCCGGATAGCTATCCCGCTGGTTTTATATTTCGGCATAATGTGGTTCGGGGCATTCTTTATCAGTAAAAAACTTAATGCCGGTTACCCTAAAACAGCCGCAGTAGCATTCACCGCCAGTTCCAATGATTTTGAACTGGCCATTGCAGTAGCTATTGCCTTGTTCGGTTTAAATTCCGGCGAAGCCTTTGCATCTGTTATCGGTCCGCTTATAGAGGTACCAGCCCTGATTTTACTCGTAAACGCTTCCTTGCGGCTGAAAAGGAAGTTCTTTCCCGAAGCACCTTCTGCCTGAAAAGTCCGGCTATTTTAAATTATGTTATCTTCCGCAGTTTAGGTAAATATTCTTTCAGCTTGGCAAGTTTCGGCTGGATAACAAAGCGGCAGTAAGGCTGGTTGGAATTTGAGGCGTAATAATTTCGGTGATAGTCTTCAGCCACATAAAAATTTGAGAGGGGCAATACCTCGGTCACTATCCGCTTGGGAAAGACGGCACTTTCATCAAGAGTTGCTATTGCTGCTTCCGCCTGTGTCTTCTGGGCAGGCGTAGTATAAAAAATAACAGAACGGTACTGTGTACCTATATCGTCACCCTGCCTGTTTGGGGTTGTAGGGTCATGCATTTGGAAAAAGATATCCAGCAAAGCCGCATATGATACCACGGCGGAGTTAAATTTTAATCGGATAACCTCGGCATGTCCGGTGTCTCCGCTGCAGACCTGACGGTAAGTAGGATTCGGCAAATAGCCGCCTGCATAGCCGGGCTCAACCTTCGTCACACCCGGAAGGCTGCTAAATACCGCCTCCATGCACCAGAAGCACCCCCCACCGAATATGGCTGTTTCAGTCACTTGCCGCCGCCGGTCTCGGGCACAAACTTGATTGAAAGCGAATTTACACAATGACGGGTATTTTTGGGGGTAAAACTCTCCCCTTTAAATACATGCCCCAAATGCCCGCCGCAGGCAGCACACAGTATTTCAGTACGCCGCCCGTCAGGGTCTGGCTGGCGCTTAACCGCACCCGGCAATTCATCATCAAAGCTGGGCCAACCGCAACCTGAATGAAACTTATCCTTGGAGGAATAAAGAGGCGCGTTACACCGCCGGCAGACGTATTTACCATCTTTAAACAGATTTTCATACTCACCGCTAAAGGCTGGTTCGGTTCCCTTACGGACTATAACTGCTTCTTCTTCGGGACTCAGTTTATTATATTCCATATGTTTTATTCCTTTTATGCCTTTATACTTTTAGCATAATAAGCAAAAGGGCAAAACACAATACATTTTTTGAAAAACAACAGGGCTGTCCTTTAAAGAACAGCCCCATCAGAAGATAGTGTTTATAAACCTTAATTCAGTTTTTTCAGTAACCCAGCCATATTTTTACCCAGCAAGATAAAGGTGTTTTTACCTTCTTCATCTTTTTCAATATCACCCGGCGCCCCACCAAGGGTCAGATTCCAATAGCTGGAACCCGGGATTACCATCTGGTTGATACCAAAAAAGAAATTAATAGCCGAATAAACAAAGGTAGCGCCCGCCCGTCTGGCAGCAACCAGCGGCACACCTACTTTCCCCTTCAGCACATGGTTATTGGCTCTGGCTACCACCCCTGCCCGGTCAATAAGGGCCTTAACCTCCGTGCTAACATTGCTGAAATATGTAGGTGAACCTATTATAATGCCGTCTGCCTCAAACATTTTAGCGATAAAAGTATTCATTTCATCATCACTGCGGGCACAACGCAGATTTTTGTTTACTTTGCACTGGTTGCATGCCAGACAGCCGAATACTCTCTTGCCGCCCAGCTGGATAAGTTCAGTCTGGATACCCTCTTTCTCCAGTTCCGCCAGCACTATTTCCAAACCACGTCGGGTATTGCCCTGCTCACGCGGACTGCCATTAAAGGCCACTACTTTCATGCTATAAATCTCCCTAATTACTGGTTATTTTTCAACGCATATATATAAGAAACAGCCTGTAATTCTGCCGTTTGATACCCGTTTCTCTAATATACCATTTGAATTGAGATAGTTGTCAAAACCTGTAAAGCTCACTTTATCTGTATCCCCAAGATATTTTCAGCCAATAACTTACACTTTTCTTATAAAGGGGAAGGCCAATTCCAGATATACTATGTACCAAAATCTTAAGGGGGTTGAATTTACTCAACCCCTTTTATTATCCGTTTTTCCGCACTATAAAGGATATTACTTTTTGGAAGCCTTTTTGGAAGCCATCAGCCTGGCTTGTGTAACCGAACGCTCCGCCCATTTTAAAAACAAAGCATCATCTTCAAATACATCTGCAGGTACCTCCCAATACGGCATAGGCTTAAACTGGTGACTAGCATATAACTGGTAATCAGCCAGATTGGTCTCACCGGCCTTGAAATATAAACTGTTTTCATCTGCCAGCAGTCCGAACATAAACCCTCCGGAATATATGCCGTAACCGCCGAACATGGCCCGGCTGTCAAGTGCGGGTAAGGAGGAAAGTTTATCCATAACTGACTGCAAAAATTCCTTTGTGGCTCTCATCATCTTGTCCTTTCCTGACAATCAGACTTTTTCATACAGGCCGCGAGCCTTGTTCTGCTGGACAATATTGTAGTATTCCTGATCTACACTGACCCCTTTTTCCCGCAGAACCCGCTCAGTCATTTCAACAGCATGATTCAAATCTAAAAACTGGTGCAGCCATTTTTGATGGTCTTCGGGATTTTGGGAATATGCCTGTGCAAATTCGGTATATTCTTCAGATATCTTTTTATACTGGTGGTCAAGAGTAAAATTACCCTTAACCCGGGGAAACTTAAAAACCTCTTTAACCCTGTTAAAATGCCTCTGGAATATATACTTGTCCACGTACCAGAAAACGCAGGCCAATACAAACTGGTTTAAAAGGAAGGCGGGAATAGTGGCTATGCCCAATTTATCCGCAAAAACAAACTGGATAAGGGCACCGGCAATACCGGAAAGCAGCAACCAGCGGCCGATTACGTAAATAAACCACTCTTTGGAAAACATATAAACTCCCCTCCTTGAACACCCTTTTTAAGCCTTTGCCAAGTGATTAATTATAGCTCTAATTTAAAAAACTTACACTTACTGAACCCCTTTTACCAATAGGTTTAGAACCACTTGCAACCCTCATTTTACCCTCCCGCTCAGGTTACATTTTTTGTAATTGGAAACAGAACTAATGACTTTTAATCTGGCCTTCTTTGACAAATAACTGCTATCGCCTATATACTATTTCGGCATATACCGAAATACTTTTTGGGGAGTGCGGCTGGTGGACAATCTAGTATTCAAAGCCTTATCAGACCCGAACCGAAGACAGATACTTAAACTCCTCGGTGATGCCCCTTTAAGTGCCGGCGAAATAAGCCGCGAATTTGATCTGGCACTATCCACCCTCTCGGGGCATTTTAAATTACTCAAAGAAGCCGGACTGATACGGGAAGAGAAAAAAGGCAACCATATATTCTACAGCCTGAATACCTCGGTACTGGAAGAAACGCTGAACCTAATGATGGAAATATTTAAAAAAGATAAACCAAACCTCCGTAATATAAAGCAGGAAGGGTCATAATGCACATAAACTGGAAAGAGCACCGCCTGAGTTTACTGATTATACTGGCAATGTTTATAACAGGGCTGATTACCTGGCCAAACTCCCCTGATTTGCTGCCGGTCCACTGGGAAATTGACGGTACTGTTGACCGCTACGGCGGCAAGTTTGAAGGGTTGCTTCTTATGCCCTTAATAAGCCTCGGCATATTCCTGCTTTTGATATATCTGCCATATCTTGACCCCCGCAAGGCCAACTACCTGAAGTTTGAAAAAGTGTACAGCATGTTTATCCGCCTAATAACAGTCTTCTTCGGGGGTATTTACGGCATAACTATACTTTATGCTTACGGAATTGTTGCCAATACCAGCACCTTTATACTGGTAATGGTGGGACTGCTGCTGGCACTGCTGGGAAATATGTTCGGCAAACTGCGTCCCACATGGTTTGTAGGCATACGCACTGCCTGGACTCTTACCAGTGACCTGTCGTGGGATAAAACCCACCGTCTGGGCGGCAAAATATTTGTAGGTGCGGGTTTGCTCATGATACTGGCAGGCATTACCAGCTTTACATGGCTGATGATTGCCAGCATAGCCGGCCTGCTTTTGGGTGTGATAGGTTTATTTATTTACTCCTACCTGATATGGAAGAAAGACCCTGACGCCAGAACTTCCCGATTTTAGGTTTACAAATATAGTTTCGGCCATTTGTTGCTGAGGTGAAAAACCGCCGGCACTCCGGAATGAATTTATTACGTATATATACGTATTGCCCTTAATCGTACGAAGAGTAAAATAGGTAACAAATATCGTCAAGGAGTACAAACATGCCGAAGAACATGAGCAAAGCTGACCGCACTATACGCATTATTCTTGGCATCATCGCTCTGGCACTTGCCGTTTTCGTAACCACAGGCGGCTGGTCGGTATTACTTTATATAGTAGCGGCAATATTTATTGTAACTTCGCTGGTGGGCACCTGCCTGCTTTACATACCCTTTAAGATAAACACCAACAAATAACCGGTAAATTTGTCAGGATACACCCTTTAGGGAAGCTGCCAGTGTCTGCCCCATATCCCGGGCAAGGCTGATTAATTCGGTGTTGGTTTTTGCATCTCCCTCACGGGCAGCATAACCAGTCAAGACTACCAGTTCATGGGCTTTTACTTTAAAGCTGCTGTCCAGATACTGCACCAGAGTGTTCAAGGTATCATCCAACCCCTGTTCTTCGGCCAGTATCACCACCCCTACAGCTTTAAATTCCAATGATATATCATGCTTGTACAGAAAATAATGGCGGTCTATAAAGGCTTTGAGCTGAGCCGTCACGTTGTAATAATAAACTGGAGTAGCCACAATAAAGCCGTCTGCTTCGCGCATCTCATTAAAAATGGCATCCATATCATCATTTTGGGGGCATCTTTTATATCCGGCACAATTGTCATGTCCCAGACAGGGTTTGATATTTGCCTGGCTGATATCTATTTTTCGGGTCTCAATGCCCTCTTTTTCTAGCTCAGAAAGAACTTCATCAAGCAAAAACGCTGTGTTTCCCTGAGAACGCGGACTGCCCATTACGGCCAGAACTTTCATAACAAACCCCTTTTATAAACGATATATATCATAATACCCTATACTGCCTAAACCGACTATACATCTTGACAAATATTTTGCTTCGGCTGATTATTATATGTCCGGTATTTTATGAGGTGAATATGTATAGCAGCGTAGTTGAACAAGCATGGCAAAGATGCGGCGGCAAATGCGAATGCAAAGACCAGTCTCATGCCCATACTTATATACGCTGTAGCCGCAAACTTGTCTACGAAAACAAAGATAAACCCCGCATTGACGGCTGGAAGGTGATTTACCTGACCGGAGCCGCAGCTGATACTGCTGAAAATATCCGCATTTATTGCCACAGTTGTTTTAAGCAGGACTAAAACGGATAGCCGACCTGACCGGATACAGATTGCCTGACAGGACAGTACCATTTTCCCCTTGTGTCTTGGGCAAATTACGTATTAGCACTAATAGCAATCCCGCTGAATATAAAATAAAATACATTTATACAGCCCTGTCTTAAAAGGAGACGTTTATGGGACATACCCATGAATGGGTAAAACAGGAGAGCGGGGTTTATAAATGCCTCTGGTGCAGCCGAACCATGACCAGAGATGACCTGTACCTATGGCTAACCGGGCAACGCAGCAGCCTTTCCCAGATTTGGCTGGATTCACCCGTCCGGGAGGAATTTTTGAACATCCGCAAAGCTGTCCAAACACGCAATCATATTTAACAGGCTATCAAAACCATACCTGCACTGAGTAAACAATAAAAGTGCGGCTGTAACTGTCTGTTGGGACAATACACATCTTGTTTCAGCCCTGCGCCTGCCTTTAGAAACTGCTTTAATGCAACTTCTATTGACATATGTGCATTATAAGCTATTATACATATAATAAGTTATTCATCTGTTATATATCACACATTATGCTTATCTGCATTTTAGAGAGGTGCGGCCTTGATAGAGGTATATGAGCTTCTGAAACTGGTAGTGGACAAAGATGCTTCAGATTTACATATCAAAGCACCCACTTCACCTGTCCTGCGGATAAACGGAGACCTGATACGCCAAACGCAGTATCCGCCGATTACGCCGGAAGATGCCGAACACATTTTTCTGTCCATTACCAACCCTCACCAACAGGAAACGTTTGCCGCTGAAAATGAACTGGATTTTGTTTATTCCGTCACCAATCTGGCCCGCTTTAGGGTAAATGTACTCCGCCAGAGGGGCAGCCTGAGTCTGGCATTCAGGGTAGTCCCCTTTGTTATCCGTAATATAGACGAGCTTAATCTGCCTGTTATTCTTAAAAGCCTGATTATCCGCCCGCGCGGGCTGCTGCTGGTTACCGGCCCTACCGGCAGCGGCAAATCTACTACCCAAGCCGCCATGATAGAACATCTGAACCATTGCCGCAGATGCAATGTAATCACTATCGAAGACCCCATAGAATATCTTTTTCACGATAATGAATGCATTATATCCCAGCGTGAGCTTGGGGGAGACACCCGCTCTTTTGCAATAGCATTAAAACACGCCCTCCGCCATGACCCGAATGTAATAGTGATTGGCGAAATGAGAGACCTGGAAACCATATCCACTGCTATTGCCGCCGCCGAAACAGGCCATCTGGTAATAGGCACGCTCCACACTACAGACGCCCCGCAGACAGTAGACCGTCTGATAGATATGTTCCCGCCTTCCCAGCAGCAGCAAATACGTCTTCAGCTTTCCCAGGTAATTGAAGCCATTGTTTCCCAGACACTTATCCCCCGTATTGATAACAAAGGCCGTGTGGCCGCTTTTGAAATACTGGTGGCCAACAATGCCGCCCGCAACCTTATCCGCGAAGGTAAAACATTTGAACTGCTGACTGTGATGCAACTGGGTAAAAATGACGGCATGCAGACGTTGGATAATGAACTAACCCGTCTGGCAAAAGAAGGGTTAGTAAGCGTAGAAAACGCAATTTTAAAAAGCAGTAATCCTGAAAGACTGCGCAAAGCCTTATCCAATATATCTCACGGTTCCTGAAAATAAAGCTTTGCCCATGATACAAATTTACCTTGAATAACCGCTTATTCAAATTGCCCTCTGAGTTGGGAAGTGGTATATTCTAATGCTATGAAAAGTAGTATAGATATTTTGCCTGACGGCAGCATTACCACACCCAAAGGTTTTAAAGCCGGTACTATTTATGCCGGAATCAAGAAAAAATCCAAGAACAACTTGGATCTGGCCATTTTGTATTCAGACACACCCTGCACAGCCGCAGGCATATTTACCGCCAACAAATTCCGAGCTGCCCCGGTGTATATTTCAGAACACAATCTGAGCTTTTCCGATAACCGGGCTATTGTAGTCAACAGCGGCTGTGCAAATGCAGGCACAGGCGATGCCGGTATGGCGGATGCTGTTGAAATGGTAAAGACCACAGCCGACACCTTGAATATGCAACCCAAAGATGTGCTTATAGCTTCCACCGGAGTTATTGGACACCGCCTGCCTATAGATAAAATAAAGGAAAATGTCCGCCTGATAGGCCTTTCCCAGCGCAACGGGCATGATTTTGCACGGGCTATTATGACCACTGACACCCATACCAAAGAGATTGCGGTACGGGTAAATATAGAGGGTTTCCAGTTTTATATAGCCGGGGCTGCCAAGGGAGCAGGCATGATTCACCCCAATATGGCTACCATGCTGGGTTTTATAACTACAGATGCCGCCGTAAGCAAAGATTTTTTACAGTTTGCCCTTAAGGAAGCGGCTGATGTCAGCTTCAATATGATAACTGTTGACGGGGATACCTCTACCAATGACAGCCTTTTTATGCTGGCAAACGGGCAGGCCGAAAACCCCACTTTTGCCGGAGATACCGAGTATTCACTGGTATTCCAGCAAGCGCTTAGAATTGTCTGCCAATCTCTGGCCAAAAGCATTGCCAGAGACGGTGAAGGTGCCAAACGATTGATTGAAATACAGGTGGAGGGCGCAGCCAGCCTGGAAGATGCCAAACTGATTGCCCGCACGGTGGCCGGCTCACCACTGGTGAAAACTGCCGTTCATGGTGCGGACCCTAACTGGGGGCGAATACTGGCAGCTGCCGGACGGGCCGGGGCTGATTTTGATATAGACCGGGTAGACCTTTCTCTTGGAGAAAGCCCTGTACTCCAAAAAGGCCAGCGGACAGGTGTAGACGAAAAAGAACTCTCTTCGTGGCTGAAGCAGGTAGAGGTTATCATAAAGTTAAACCTGAACCTGGGCGAAGGCAAGGCTACAGCCTGGGGCTGTGACCTTTCAGCCGAATATGTAAAAATAAATGCGGATTATACTACTTAAACCGAGATGAAAATGCCCCAACCAAGTAACCAAATAGCAGTAATAAAGCTGGGGGGTTCAGTCCTGGACTCAAAGGATACCTCCCTAAAAGATATTGCCACCCTGAAACAGCTGGGACTGAAGCCGGTGCTTATCCACGGCGGTGCCAGCACGGTTAGTGCCTGGTCTGCCAAGCTGGGACTGGAAACACGCCTTGTAAACGGCGAACGAGTGACAGATGAGACTACTCTGGATGTAGTTGCCGCCATTCTGGCAGGACTAGTAAACAAGGAAATTGTAGCCGCCCTGCTTGATATGGGTATACAAGCCGCCGGCATATCAGGGGTAGACGCCGCTACCGTAACCGGTCAAATGCGGGCAACCGAAACCGGTTATCTGGGGGATGTGATAAAGATAAATACCGAACTTATCACCACCCTATTAGATGCAAATATTACTCCGGTAATATCGCCGGTCAGTTTTCACCAGACAAACCGCCCATCCGGCAGCCGCCGTATACTGAATATAAACGGTGACCCGGTAGCCGGAGAAATTGCAGCCGCACTTCAGGCTGAACGGCTTGTGTTTATGACAGATGTCCCGGCTGTAAAGGGCAAGAACGGCGAAGCCCTAGGCGAAATAAGTGCAGACCACGCCGCAGAACTGCTCTCTTCGGGTACAGCCTCAGGCGGTATGATACCTAAACTCCGTTCCTGCCTTAAGGCTACTCTGGCAGGTTGTTCTGCCTGTATAATAGACGGCAGAAAACCCCATATGCTGGTGCGGGAATTCACCGAGGGCAATTGCGGTACTACCGTGATCGGTCAGCATCTCAGGCGCAGTTAGACATAGTAACCTGTTAACCCAGCAGATTACCTCCCGAACAGAGGTGATAATACTATTAATAAAAGAGGTTAAAATGGATAACTGGCAAGAGCTTGAACATAAATATTACATGCAGACTTTTTACCGCGCACCCATCACTATTGTGAAAGGCCAAGGGGTTAAGGTCTGGGATGATGCAGGCAAGGAATATCTGGATTTTGTAGCCGGTTGGGCGGTAAACAGCCTGGGGCACTGCCACCCGGCAGTAGTCAAAGCTGTCTCAGAGCAGGCTGGCATCCTCATCCAGACTTCCAACAATTTCTATACTATTCCCCAGCTTAAACTGGCCCAACTGCTGGTTGATAACAGTGTGCTGGACCGTATTTTCTTTTGCAACAGCGGCACCGAAGCTACCGAAGGTGCAGTCAAACTTGCCCGCCGCTACGGCAAGCTCAAACTCAAAGGGGCTTACGAAGTAATTACCGCCACCGGTTCTTTTCACGGGCGGACACTGGCCATGGTTTCGGCCTCCGGCCAGAGCAAGTACCAGGAGCCTTATACTCCTTTGCCAACCGGTTTTATAAACGTAGAGTACAATAACCCTCAGGCTATAAAAGCGGCTATCACAGACAAAACCTGTGCCGTTATGCTTGAACCCATACAAGGTGAAAGCGGGGTAAACGTGCCGGATTCCGGTTATCTGAAGGCTGTCCGTCAGATATGTGACGAAACCGGCATACTTTTAATACTGGATGAAATCCAGACCGGTATCGGCCGTACCGGCAAACTATTTGCTTATGAGCATTCCGGTATTGAGCCGGATATAATTACCCTTGCCAAAGGGCTGGCTTCCGGGGTACCAATAGGTGCATTTATGGCCAAGGAGAATGCCTCGGTCTTTGCCAAAGGGGAGCATGGCTCTACTTTCGGGGGTAACCCACTGGCCTGTGCCGCCGGATATGCCACGATGAAATTTATTCTGGATAATCATATTTCCGAACATGCCGGTATTATGGGCAGTTACCTTGCCAAAGGGTTTGAAAAACTTAAAGCAAAGCACCGCCTGATACAGGGTTACCGCGGTTGTGGTCTGCTGATGGCACTGGGCTTCAATACCGATATTGCTAAAGAAATAGAGGAAAGTTGCCTGGAAGAAGGGCTGCTGCTGAATGCGGTTAAGCCCAATGCCCTGCGTTTTATGCCTTCGCTGAATATTACCCAAGCAGATATAGATGAGGCACTATCTAAACTGGAGCGTGTTCTCACCCGCTATGAAAATTCCGGAGTCTAAAAGCTGATGGACTGGGGTATACTGAAGATTATTTTGGGTATTGTTGTCCTTCTGGCAGTAGGGGCTGGCATACTTTTGCTTGCGGACCCTCTGCCTGTTCCGGGGATATTCCGCAGCAGCTCCGGTGCAAAACTAAGCGAAGATGACCTGTCCGCAGTACCTGATAAAATAGATGCAGAAGCGGCCAAACTGGCAATCCAGTTTTTCCCGGATAATCCTGCCAAACAATCCGAATACCGGAAGAACTTGCTGGCTGCCTATTTGACATTGAAAAATACTGATTTGCTGCTTCTTTTTAACCCCGGCGGTTATGGTTATGCCAAACTATCCGCCTCCAAAGGTTGGGAAAGCATAACAGTGGGTATAAGAGAGCTCACCCGAAGCTGGGGACTAAATACACTGGTGCTTGATTATCAGCGTACTGCCCACAGTCTGACCGGAAAATTCAGCGAAGTACTGGCATCAAGCAGTCATTCTATCAGCAAAGCTAAAGAGCTTTCATCCAAACTGACTTTCCTGCTAGATTACCTGCCTGCCCTAAAAATAGTGCTGGGCAGTGAAAGCAACGGCAGTGTTTCAGCTAATAATACCCTGATGTTCCTGAAGGAAAACCCCAGAGTAGTCAGTATTGAAACCGGACCGCCCGTCTGGCACAAAGGGTTTGACCATGAAAGACGTCTGCTGATGCGAAGCAACGGGCTGGTGCCGGATTCGTTCAGTTACGGGGATATAAAAACCATACTCTCCGCCAATTTTATGGCACTCTTCGGGCGCTCACCTAAAAGCCCCGGCAACGTGCTTTTGTATATAGGTGCTCCCGGACATGAATATTCGTGGGAACATGCAGAAGTAAAGAAACAGATAACAAATTTTTTAACAAATAAGTTAAAACCGTAAAAATAACTGGACTTCAGCCAAAGGTTAGTAGATAATAAATCAATTATTTAAGGAAGGTTCTTATGTCTGAAAAAGTTGTTCTGGCATACTCCGGCGGGTTGGATACCTCAGCCGCTGTGAAATGGCTTCAGGAAAAATACGGCATGGATGTTATTGCCGTTACTATAGATGTGGGTAATGAAAAAGATTTCACCCTGATAAAGGAAAAAGCCCTCAAAGTAGGCGCTAAAAAGGCCTATGTACGGGATGTGCGTAAAGAATTTGCCGAAGATTATATCTGGAAGGCTATCAAGGCCAACTCCATGTACGAGGGTGTCTATCCTCTGGCAACCGCTCTTGCCCGCCCCCTGATTGCCAAGGTTATGGTAGATATAGCCCTTGAGGAAGGGGCTACCGCCATTGCCCATGGCTGTACCGGCAAAGGCAATGACCAGGTACGTTTTGATGTGGGCATAAACACCCTTGCCCCCCATTTGAAGATTATTGCCCCCGCCCGCCAGTGGGGCATGACCCGTGAGCAGACTATGGAATACGCCCAGAAATGGGGTATTCCCGTACCTATTTCAGTCAAAAACCCTTTCTCCATAGATGAAAACCTGTGGGGGCGGAGTATAGAGTGCGGTCTGCTGGAAGACCCCTGGAACGAGCCTATTCCCGAAGTATTTGCCTGGACCCGCCCGGTAGAAGCAACCCCGGACGCACCGGAATACCTGGAAGTAGAGTTTGAACAGGGTGTGCCGGTAGCCGTAAACGGGGAAAAGCTGTCTCCTATGGCACTTATACAGAAAGTGCATGATATTGCCGGTCTGCATGGGGTAGGCCGTATTGACCATGTGGAAAACCGTCTGGTAGGCATTAAATCCCGCGAGATTTATGAAGCCCCTGCGGCGGTGGTGCTGATTGCCGCCCACCAGGCTCTGGAAGCCATGACCCTTTCCAAGAGCCAGTTACGCTTTAAGCAGATGGTGGAAGCCACCTATTCGGATATTATTTATAACGGGCTGTGGTTCTCTGCCCTGCGGCAGGATTTGGACGCCTTTATAGACTCCAGCCAGCGCTTTGTCAGCGGCACAGTTCGCTTAAAGCTTTCCAAGGGCAGCTTCCGGGTAGTGGGACGCAAATCCCCCTATTCACTGTACCACAAGGGCATGGCCACCTATGATAAGGGAGACCAGTTTGACCCGTCTTCGGCAGTGGGTTTCATAACCCTGTGGGGACTTCAGGCCAAACTGCAGGCCCAGCTCCAGCCTATTCTGGAAGAAGAAAAGGGGAATGAATCCTAGATGAGCCATATCCGCAGCCGCTTTTCAAAACCGGCAGATGAACTGGTGGTCAGATATACCACCTCACTGCCGTTTGACTGGCGTTTATACCAGGAAGATATAAAATGCTCAACCGCCCATGCCCGCATGCTGGGTAAGCAGGGCATTATTTCCGCTGAGGACAGCCAGTCCATCATAAACGGGCTTTCGGATATTCTGACCGAGATTGAAACCGGCAGTTTTGTGTTTAAACCCGAAATGGAAGATATCCATATGGCCATAGAGGGGCGGCTTTTTGAACTTATCGGCGAGGCGGCCGGCAGATTGCACACCGCCCGCAGCCGGAATGACCAGGTAGCTACCGATGTACACCTGTTTGTAAAAAACACCTGTACCAGTACTATCAATAAAATACGCACTCTTCAGGGGGCTTTGCTGAAACAGGCGGAAGCCCACCAGCAAACCGCTTTGCCCGGTTATACCCATTTGCAGGTAGCCCAGCCGGTGCTTCTTTCGCACCACCTGCTGGCTTATTTTGAAATGCTGGAGCGTGACTGCGGGCGTTTTACAGACGCGAAAAAACGCTCAGATGTGATGCCTCTGGGCAGCGGGGCTTTGGCTGGCGTACCTTATCCGCTTGACCGCGAGATGGTAGCAAAAGAACTGGGTTTTACCGCTATCAGCCAGAACTCGCTGGATGCCGTTTCAGAGCGGGATTTTGTACTGGAATACCTTTCAGACGCCGCCATCTGCCAGATGCACCTCTCCAGACTGAGTGAAGAAATGGTGATATGGTCTTCGGCGGAATATGCCTTTGTAGAGCTTGATGATGCCTATACCACCGGCTCAAGCATTATGCCCCAGAAGAAAAACCCTGACGTGGCTGAGCTTTGCCGCGGCAAGACCGGGCGGGTATACGGCTCTCTAAATACCATGCTGACTATCATGAAGGGACTGCCACTGTCATACAACCGTGACCTTCAGGAAGATAAAGAACCTCTGTTTGACTGCGTGGATACCCTGGGTGACAGCCTTGAGGTATTTGCAGGCATGATAAAAACCGCCACGTTTAAACCTGAACGCATGCTCCGTGCTTTGGAAAAAGGGTATGTGCTGGCAACTGATATTGCTGATTATCTGGTGGGTAAAGGTGAAAGTTTCCGTAATTCACACGGCATTGTAGCCCGTCTGGTGAGCTACGCCATCTCCCAAAATAAAACCTTTGGTGAGCTGAGCCTTGAAGAATACCGCCAATTTTCAAACCTGTTTGGAAACGATATTTATACAGTAGATATAAAGTCTGCTTTAAACGCCCGCAACCTGACCGGCGGAACTGCCCCAAAACAAATAGCCCGGGCAATTGCCTGGGCTAAGAAAATACTGGCTGAAGCTGGAATTAAAAACTAAATGTCCGTATTAAGCAGTTTTAGCAAGCTTGGCCTGAGAACGGATACAACGGGTGCAGAGCTTCATGCGAACCTCAGTGCCGTTGACTGCAACTTTGGCAGAATGGATATTCGGCATCCAGACGCGGTTAGTGCGCCTCTTGGAATGGCTTACATTATGCCCAAATGTAGGGGTCTTACCACACATTTCACATTTCATAATTTTGAAAGATTTACTCCTTTGACTGAACCACTAAATTCATATAAAATCCGACAAGTAAATATATCATAGCACTTTGCCCTTTACAAGTTTGCCCACTTAGAATTGCTATAAGCAAAGGTGAAAAAATGACACAGAACGGAAACATCAGCGGTGCCCAATTTAGAGATATGGTGGCAGCTGCTACAAACTGGCTGGAGAAAAGCTCTCAGGATATAGACGCTTTAAACGTGTTCCCCGTTCCTGACGGGGATACCGGTACAAATATGTTACTCACCATGCGCTCAGCGGTAGAAGAAACTTATAAATACAATGACCCGAATGTCTCAACCGTAGCCCTGGCCATAGCCAAGGGCTCTTTAATGGGTGCCCGCGGCAACAGCGGTGTTATCCTCTCCCAAATATGGCGGGGTGTTTCCATTGCCCTGAAGGATAAAGCTGCTATATGCGCCTCTGACTGGGCGGCAGCCATGAAACAGGCCTCGGAGACCGCTTACCAGGGGCTGAATAACCCGGTGGAAGGCACTATCCTGACTGTACTAAGAGATGTTGCCACCACCAGCCAGCAAGAGGTTGATAACGGCATAACCAGTGTAAGTGAGTTGGTTGAAAAAGGTATGAATGCGGCCGGTGAATCTGTAGCCAATACCCCCAGCCTGCTGCCTGCCCTGCGTGAAGCCGGAGTGGTAGATGCCGGCGGACAGGGTTTTTATACCATACTGGAGGGGGCTCTCCATTTCCTGCGGGGCGAAATTGAGGACATGCAGTTCCGCAAATCACGGGTTATTACCGGAAATATACCTACCGGAAATTTGTCCGGGCAATATGTGGTAGATGACGAAGAAGCCTTTGGCTACTGTACCGAGTTTTTGCTCAAAGGCGAAAATATGGATATTGACAAGATACGTGAGCGGCTGAAGAAAAAGGGCGTTTCGCTTATAGTAGTTGGTGACCCCACCACCGTAAGGGTGCATATACATACCCTAAAGCCGGGCAGTGTTATGAACTACGTGTGTGACCTGGGTACTATGCACAAGGTCAGCGTACGCAATATGGACGAACAGCACGAAGACTTTTTAGCCCTGCAAAAGGAACGCATGCCGGCAGTGGATACCGCTATTGTGGCCGTAGTTGCCGGTGACGGGCTGAAAGAGGTTTTTAAAAGTCTGGGCGCCCAGAGTATTATCTCCGGCGGACAGACCATGAACCCGTCTACCAAAGATATTTTACAGGCAGTGGAAGCCGCCCCTTCTGACAAGGTAATAATACTGCCGAACAATAAAAACATTATCCTGACAGCTATTCAGGTAGAAAACCTGACCAAGAAAAAAATAAAGGTTATACCCAGCATCACCATACCCCAGGGCGTGGCCGCCCTGCTGGCTTTCGACTATGAGGCAGACTTTGAAACAAACTTCAACCTGATGAAGGAAGCCAAAGAAAACGTTAAGACCATTGAGATAACCAGGGCAGTCCGCTCTACCAAGCTGAATGACCTTAATATAAAGAAAAAACAGGCTATCGGCCTGCTGGATGACGAACTTTGTGCGGTGGGTGATGAACCCAAGGCTGTACTTGATGAAATAATATCCAAACTGGACCTTTCCAAGTCAGAGGTTATCACCGTATATTACGGAGCGGACACAACCGAAGACGAAGCCAAAATACTGGAGACTGAGCTTATAGAAAAGTATCCATCGCTTCAGGTTGAGATGGTGAATGGGGGACAGCCCCATTATAACTACACCGTTTCTATTGAATAGAAGGAAAATATGACAGTCAAAATAGTAACCGACAGCACTTCGGATATCAGCCAGAAGCTGGCCGCTGAACTGGGCATAACCGTAGTTCCGCTGACAGTTTCGTTTGACAATGAACACTTTAAAGACGGCCTAAGCATAACACCTGACCAGTTTTTCAGCCGCCTTACTTCTCAAAATATATTCCCCACTACCACCCAGCCTTCACCGGGAATATTTCTGGAAACATTTGAAAAACTATGCGGAGAAACAGACGAGATACTGGTTATCACCCTTTCCTCAAAACTTTCCGGTACTTATTCATCTGCTAAAAATGCCGCCGAGATGATACACGGCCGCTGCCATGTGGAAGTAATAGATTCCGAAAAGGTCATAATGGGAACCGGGCTGCTGACTATTTATGCCGCCGAACTGGCCAAAACCGGTCTCAATCTTAAGGAACTCAGCCAGACTATCCGCCAAAAAATGGCAGACTGCCACCCCATCATGTACTTTGATACCCTGACTTACCTCCACAAGGGAGGGCGAATGGGTAAAGCTCAAAGTCTGGTGGGGTCGCTGCTTTCTATAAAACCCATTTTGAAAATGGAAGACGGCATTATCTGCCCCCTTTCCAAAGTGCGTTCCCGCAGAGCCGGCATGGATTACCTGTATAAATTTATCACCGCTTTCCCTAAGATAAAATACCTGGCGGTAGAACACGCCACCAGCCCGGAAGATGCGGATGAACTGGTATCTAAACTGGGAGAAATACTGCCCAAAGTGAAAATATACCGGTCGCAAATTGGACCGGTGGTAGGCGCCTATACCGGGGCGAATGCGGTAGCCGTTACCGTTCTGGAAGACAAATAATTTTAAGGAGCAGTATATGGCGGTAAAAATAATAACCGACAGCACCTCTGACATTCCGCCCGAAATGGCTAACGATATGGGGATTACGGTAATCCCCCTGACTGTCTCTTTTGGCAGCGAACACTTTCTGGATAATGTAAATTTGAAACCTGACGAATTTTACCGCCGCCTTTCCTTAAGCGGCATTTACCCCCATACCACCCAGCCCTCACCGCTTGTCTTTAAAGAAACCTATGAAAAACTTATGCCGCAGGCCGAAGGCATACTGGTTATTACCATATCATCCAAGCTGTCCGGCACCTACCAGTCCGCCCTGAGTGCCGTAAGTATGCTGGAAAACCCCGGCTGCCCTATAGAAATAATAGACTCTCAAACAGTCAGTCTGGCACTGGGTCTGCTGGCTATAAAAGCAAATGATTTGGCAAAATGCGGGAGAAATCTTGCAGAGATAAAAGAGACCATTACCCAAAGCCTGCCTGATGCCCAGCCGGTTATGTTTTTTGATACCCTGACCTACCTGCAAAAAGGCGGGAGAATAGGCCGTGCCCAAAGCATGCTGGGTTCACTTCTTTCGGTAAAGCCGCTGCTTACGGTACGTGACGGTATAGTAACTCCCTTAACCAGAGTACGCTCACTGCAAGCCGGCATGGACCAGCTTTACAACTTTGCCGCCCAGCACAGCACTCTTGAGTATGTGGGTATTGGTTATGCCACATCTACCGCTGATGCCCTAAAACTAAAGGAACGCCTTGCTCCCCTGTTCCCGCCTGAAAAAATATACATAACCCAGGTAGGGCCGGTAGTGGGCACATATACAGGGCCGAATACCCTGTGTATAAACGTAATCGGAAAAAGTTGATAACAGGTTTTTGGAGGCTCTAATTTGAATGTCCAGATTGTAATTGACAGCACATCTGATATTTCACCCCAAATGGCCAAAGAGATGGGGAATGTCCATATAATGCCGCTCACCGTATCTTTCGGAAACGAACACTTTCAGGACGGCATAGATATAACTCCTGATGAATTTTACACCCGCCTGCCCCAAGACGAAAATATCCCCACCACTACCCAACCTCTTCCCGGATATGTAATAGATTTGGTGACCCGTCTTTCGGAACAAACCGACCAGATACTTATCCTTACCCTTTCCCAGAAACTCAGCGGTACTTACCAGTCGGCAATGTATACCAAAAAAACTCTGGAAAGCCCCGCCTGCCGTATAGAGGTATTTGATACAAACCTGACCACACTGGGACACGGACTCAGGGCTTTTCGGGCATCGGACATGGCCAAAGAAGGGGCAAATCTGGACCAGATACTGGAAGAACTCCGAAAGCCCCATAACTATCTGGCGGGAGTCATGTACTTTGATACTCTGAAGTATCTGGCCAGAGGCGGGCGGATTGGCAAAGCCCAGAGCCTGCTGGGGGCTATGCTTTCATTCAAGCCCATTATTACCGTTCAGGACGGAGAGGTCAGCCCGGTAACCAGAGTGCGTTCCCATCAGGCGGGTATGGATTACCTTTACAACTATGCCGCCAGCCGCAAGAATATCCGCTATCTGGGGGTTGAACACGCCAACACACCCGAAGTAGCCGAAAGTCTGATAGACCGTTTGGGTAATATTTTCCCTAAAGAAAAGATAATCCGCTCACGGATAGGCCCGGTAATCGGCACATCTATCGGCCCTAATGCTGTCTGCGTGGTAGCCTGGGCAGATGCCTAGATAAAAATCTGATTTAAAGGTATGAATAATTGAGCGTAAAAATAGTTACCGACAGCACAGTGGATTTACTTCCGGAAACTATAAAAGAACTGGGCATTACGGTAGTACCGGTATACGTAATGTCGGGCAGTAAAACCTATCGGGACGGGCTGGATATAACCCAAACCGAAATCTACAACCGAATGCTGGCAGGTGAGCAATTCACCACCTCCCAGCCCACCCCGGCTGATTTTGCCAATGCATATAAAACGCTTTCAAAGGAAACTGACCAGATAGTCTCCCTGATTATGGGTGCCAAACTATCAGGCACTTATAATTCGGCGTTGCAGGGGCGTGAACTGGCACAAAGCAGCAGCAATATAGAGCTCATAGATACCAAGGCTACTTCCGGAGCTTTGGGTTTGCTGGCTACTCAGGCGGCTGAAATGGCAAAAATGGGTGAAAGTGCCGGGAATATAATAAACAGCATCAAGAGCTATATCCCCCAGGTACATATCTGGGCTTTGCTGGATACCATAAAATATGTGCTGAAGAGCGGGCGTCTCAGCAGTGCATCCAACCTTATCAGCGGGGTTTTGAGTATCCGCCCCATGCTTACCCTTAGAGACGGCTCTCTCTGGCCGGCCAGTATCCACCGCACCCGCAATAAAGGTATTGAAAAACTGACCGAACTGGTAAAAAATAACCGCAATCTGGAAGCGGTTCAGATAGTTCAAAGTGTAGATCTGGTGGAAGCTCAAAGCATGAAGGAAAAACTGGCTGATTTTATTGACCAGAGTAAAATCCATATCTCACAACTTGGACCTGCTCTGGGTGTTCACGGCGGTCCCGGCACTCTGGTTGTGGCTATCAGGGAAAAGCTAAGCGGGATTGGAACCGCAATTTCAGATGAAACGGAAGACAAGAAGTCATTTAAACTGCCCTCTATCCACCTACCCAAGCTGGGTTTTTCCAGCCTGCATTAGTTTTTAAAAATATTTCAAGCTTGAAGCCCTCCCCTTAAAAGGAGGGCTTTTTATTGCAGGGATAGTGTGGACAAGTGAGGGCATATGGTCTATCATTTTTAAAAACCGAAGGCGGAGTATAAATTTGGGAGCAGATACCGGCGCCTTTAAAAAAATACTTCAGCTGGAAGTACAAAAAGGTTTTGCTGATAACGCCGTTATGGGCGGGCTGGACCACTTTCTGTCCCGCTGGGCAAAGGAAGCCGCAACGGGTATAAATAACCCTGATGACCTGCTTGAATTTCACAAACTGAAACTCTCTGACCCGGGTTATGCCCGAATGTCAGAGGATAAACGCCATAAGTGGATAACCGAAGTGCTGGCATTTCTGCCCAAGCTGGAAAACCAGCCTGCAGGTGCGCCTGTAACCTGCAAAGTGTCCAAAGCCAAATCTGCTACCAAAACACCTGCCAGACCGAAAACAGACGGCTGCCCACCAGCCCTTGACGGGGATATTTCTTTAGTAAAAGGCATAAGTGCCGCTACCGCCCCCAAATTTCATAAAATGGGCATCAATACAGTACGCGATCTGCTTTATTATTTTCCAAACCGCCATCTGGATTACAGCCGCCTGAAAAAAATATCCCAGCTGGAAGCAGGGTCTGAACAGACCATAATTGCCAATGTCTGGCAGTCCAAGGTGAATTACATGGGAGGACGCCGCTCAACCGAGGCGGTACTGGGGGACGATACCGGCAATATGCGGGCGGTCTGGTTTAACAACCCCTATATGGTGCGTAATCTGAAACCAAATGCCAGAGTGGTGCTTTCGGGGCGGGTTTCCATATTTAATGGCAGACCCGTATTTGAATCCCCCGAATGGGAGGAACTGCCTGACGAAGCTGACCTTATCCATACCGGGCGTTTAGTGCCGGTTTACTCCCTGACCGCCGGTCTTCACCAGCGAAGCCTGCGCCGCCTGATGAAAAACTTTATAGATATTTCCACCCCCGGTATTTCAGATTTTCTGCCGGAAGATACCCTTAAAAGAACCCGCCTGCTGCCGCTTGCCGAAGCTATCCGGCAGGCACATTTTCCTGATACGGAAGAATTGAAAGACGCCGCTCGCAACAGGCTGGCATTTGATGAGCTGTTTATCCTCCAGCTTGGAGTGCTGGCTAAGAAAAAACGTTGGCAAGAACAAACAGGACAGGCTTTAAAGGTAAACCTGCCCGCTATAGACCATTTTATTTCCCGTCTGCCGTTTAAACTGACTGATGCCCAGACCAAATGTCTGGCTGATATAAAGGCTGATATTTCCAAGAATGTGCCCATGTCCCGCCTGCTTCAGGGGGAAGTGGGTTCGGGAAAGACCATAGTCGCCGTTATTTCCCTGTTTACCGCCGCTGCCAACGGGCTTCAGGGAGCATTTATGGCACCTACCGAGATACTGGCTGAACAGCATTTTAAAAGTGTCACCCGCCTGTTTGCCTCTATCGCCAAAGTGAGCACCCTTCTGGACGGGGTGTATACCTTTGAAGGGTTGCTAGACCGCCCGCTCAGGGTCGCTTTGATGATAAGCGATATGAAATCCAGCCAGAAAGATATCCTGAAGGAAAAGATTAAAAAAGGCGAGATTGATATAGCCATTGGCACCCATGCCCTTATCCAGAAGGAAATCCGCTTCAAGTCCCTGGGGCTGGCTGTTATAGACGAGCAGCACCGCTTCGGGGTGGAACAACGCTCTGCCCTCAGGAGCAAGGGAATAAACCCCCACATACTTATCATGACCGCCACCCCCATACCCCGCACCTTGGCTTTAACGCTGTACGGAGACCTTGACCTTTCAGTCATAGATGAGCTGCCGCCCGGACGCCAGAGCATAAAAACCCGCTGGCTGAAACCCGAACAGCGTAACAGTGCCTATAATTTTATACGCAAACAGATTGAGGCAGGACGGCAGGCATTTATAATCTGCCCTTTGGTAGAAGAATCTGAGGCGATACAGGCCAAAGCCGCCACCGCCGAATATGAAACCCTATCTTCAGAGGTGTTTCCTGAATACAAAGTAGCTTTGCTGCACGGGCGGATGAATGCCACTGAAAAAGAAAGTATCATGAAGCACTTTAACGAAGGCAAAATGGACATACTGGTTTCCACCCCGGTTGTGGAGGTGGGTATAGATATTCCTAACGCAACCGTAATGCTGGTAGAAAGCGCCGACCGTTTTGGCCTTTCCCAGCTGCACCAGTTCCGCGGACGGGTGGGCAGAGGAACAGAGCAGAGCTACTGCATGTTTCTGGCCGAAAATCCGTCTCTGCTGGGGCAGGAACGCCTGTCTATCATAGAAAGCACCCAGGACGGCTTTAAGCTGGCTGAGGAAGACCTGCGGCTGCGGGGACCGGGTGAATTTTTCGGCACACGCCAGAGCGGCCTGCCTGACCTGCGCATGGCCAGTATATCTGACGTGGGGTTGCTGGAACAGGCACGCAAGGAAGCTAACCGTTTGTTTGAGTCTGACCCTGAACTAAACCTGCCTGAAAACAAGGCTTTGGAAGAGGAAATAAGGCGGGTATGGCCCAAAAAGAGCGAGTGGAGCTAGCTGCAAAATGACAGATGAGATTAAACCGGGACAGGTAATATCCTATCTTGATATGTGCCAAGCAGAGTCAGTCAATCTACAAAAAGGGATGAATTTCAAACTACGCAATGGTCACAATATTATACTTATGAGTGTGCGTAATGGAGCACCTTACGCTGACAGATTTGAGAGCGATGGAACTATACTTATATACGAAGGACATGATGTAAACAAAACACCAGAACTCGTTAACCCTAAAAACATTGACCAGCCGATGTACACCCCAGGACATAAACTTACTGCTAACGGCCTTTTCTATGAAGCCGCTCAAAAAGCCAAGCAACACAAAATATTTCCTAAAGTTCGTGTTTATGAAAAGATAAAACCCGGAATATGGGTTTATAATGGTGTTTTCAACCTAATTGATGCTTGGCAAGAGCCCTCTGATAATCGTAAACTCTTTAAGTTCAAACTAGAGCTAACTTCAGAGATTACTAATGAAATAGCAACGCCTATTTTAGATGCTGATATAAGGGCTATACCTTCAGATATAAAACGAATTGTTTGGGCTAGAGACCAAGGTAAATGCGTAAAGTGCGGCAACAATTCAAACCTTCATTTTGACCATGTTATCCCCTATTCCAAAGGTGGGTCATCGTTAATAGCTGAAAATATTCAACTACTATGTGCCAGTTGTAACCTCAGCAAACATACTAGCATCGAGTAATTTACCAACTATTTGCTTAAATCATAAAAAACCCCTCCAGACATTATCATCTTCCCATTATGTGATATAATCTACTTTCCAGTTTAAACCGCAATAATAAATACTCGGAGTTTAGTCTTGAACAGTATCTTAGCTATCAAAAATATTATTATAGAGTCTCTCAGCCAGGCTCTGGAAAAAGCCCGTCAGGAAGGGCAGATTCCAGCGCTCAGCGTAGACATAAGTATAGAGCACCCCCAAAAAACCAATTATGGTGACTATGCCACCAGCCTGCCTTTGCGGCTGGCCAAGGCTACCGGCAAACGCCCCATGGAGCTGGCTGAAATACTGGCCGGCTATATTGAACCAGGTGAAGGCATTTCCAAAGTAAGCGTAGCCCCTCCCGGCTTTATAAATTTCACTTTTTCCAAAGAGTGGCTGTGCAATCTGGTAAAAACCATCCTCAGCGAAGCTGAAAGCTACGGTAATATAAATATGGGCGGCGGCAGCCGCGTTCAAATAGAGTTTGTCAGCGCCAACCCCACCGGGCCTATTCATATAGGGCATGGGCGGGGGGCAGTGCTGGGCAGCACCCTTTCAAATGTGCTTAAAGCGGCCGGTTATTATGTTGAAGAGGAATTTTATATCAATGATGCCGGCAGCCAGATAGACGCTTTCAAACGCACCCTGTTTGCCCGCTACCAGCAGGCTCTGGGTAAAGATGCGGCTGTGCCTCAGGACGGTTATCACGGACAGTACATGGTAGAGCTGGCGGCCGAAATGGTAGCCAAATACGGGGACAAATACCTGCAAATGCCGCTTGAAATAGCCCAAAATGACCTGGGGGAGATAGGCATGGCACGTATGCTCTGCCTTATAAGCGATGACCTGAAGTCCCTCAAAGTGGATTTTGACGTCTGGTTTTCAGAGAGGTCTCTATATAGCGGCGGGCAGTATAAAACCGCCATGGATATACTTTCGGCCAACAACTATATTGCCGAAAGGGACAATGCCACCTGGTTCAGCTCCACCCTGCTGGGAGACAGCAAGGACAACGTAATAGTCCGCAGTGACGGCACACCTACTTATTTTGCGTCTGATATTGCTTACCACTACAACAAGTTCATTGAACGCAAATTTGACCGGGTTATAAATATCTGGGGGGCAGACCATCAGGGGCATGTATCCCGCATGAAAGCCATGCTAAGCGCTCTGGGTATCAACCCCGAACGTCTTACTACCCTGCTTTTCCAGATGATTACCCTGAAACGGGGCGGTGAGCTGGTACGCCTTTCCAAACGCACCGGTGAAATGATAAGCCTGAGTGAGGTTATTGAGGAAGTGGGGGCAGACGCCTGCCGTTTCTTCTTCCTGTCCCGCTCCACCGAAAGCCAGATGGATTTTGATTTGGAGCTGGCCAAAAAGGAATCAGCCGAAAACCCGGTTTATTATGTCCAGTATGCCCATGCCCGTATCTGCAGTATTTTGTCTCTGGCAAAAGAAAAAGGGATTTCTTACAGCGGCGGGGATACCGCTTTGCTTGGGGAAGAAGCCGAGCTTGAACTTATCCGCAAGATGGCCGAACTGCCCGAGATTGTGGAGACTGTGGCCCGCACCCTTGAACCCCACCACCTGACCTATTACGCCCAGGAACTGGCTAATGCTTTCCACCAGTTTTACAAAGACTGCCGGGTGATTTCAGATAATACTGAACTAAGCTCAGCCCGCCTGAAACTGGTAGATGCCAGCCGTATTGTGCTGGCCAGAACCTTGCACCTTATGGGTATGACCTCACCCCAAAGCATGTAACGAGCTAATCATTTTAAGTTGCAATCAGGGCAGACCCCAAACAGTCTGCCCTTTTTAGCGCCTACCCCGCCGAAATATATCAGAGGACCAGACAGGTAACGGTGCGGGTAATACCCTCTGCCGCCTGTATCTTTGAGGTGATAAAATCACCTATTCCGGTAAGGGTGTCCCGCTCTACCACGGCAATAATATCATACGGACCGGTAACCGCATCTATACTGCATATACCGCTAATCTCCCTGAGGTTGTCAGCTATTTTCCCCGCCTGGGCAGGAGCGGCCTCAATAAGGACAAAGGCTTTGGCAGACATATTTATCCTCCCTGCATCTATTCCCCGGACTTTTTTAGGCTATAATAAAGGCATGATTGATATTTGAATACGGCAGGCGGTATGGACTATAATATAACACACTTTTTATGCATTTTTTATTTTTGTGACAAATTTATAAAATATTTTGACGGGAGATATTATGACTCAAACGTCTTACGGATTGCTCAAGGGTAAAAAAGGAATTATATTCGGCCCCTTAAACGAGCAAAGTCTGGGCTGGAAAATAGCCCTGGCCTGCCACCGCGAAGGAGCTAAACTGGCTATTTCCAACGTAGCTACCGCCCTTAAAATGGGAAACACCGCCGAACTGGCCCGCATTTGCGGCCAAGCCCCGCTGTTGGTTGCAGATGCCACCAGCGATGATGAGCTGAAAGCCCTGTTTGCCGAACTGAAAACAACCCTTGGGGAGATAGATTTCATAGTCCATTCGGTAGGTATGAGCGCCAATATCCGCAAGAAAATACCGTATGAATCTACCAACTATATTTTTTATAACAAAGGGCTGGAGATTTCGGCCATATCCCTGCACAAAATAATCCGTTATGCCCTTGAAGCCGGGGTATTAAAAGACAACGGCAGTATAGTGGCACTGTCTTATATAGGGGCACAAAGGGTATTTTCCCAGTATAACGACATGAACGATGCCAAAGCCCTGCTGGAAGCTATTGCCCGAAATTTCGGTTCCCGCCTGGCAGACCGGGGAATAAGGGTAAATACCGTTTCCCAGTCACCTACCCGCACCTCCGCCGGTTCGGGAATAAGCAATTTTGATGCCATGTACGAATACGCAAATCTGCTTGCCCCCTTGGGCAATGCCAGCGGGGAAGAATGCGCTGATTATGTGGTAACCCTGCTTTCAGACCTCAGCCGCAAGGTTACCATGCAAAACCTTTATCATGACGGGGGGTTTTCCAGTGCAGGTATTTCCGAAAAACTGCTTAGTTTGCTGGAACGCAATCAGCCAGAAGCGGGTGTATAATAGCTTAATCTGTTGAAAGAGAGGGCGTGATGGCCAAAAACTTCAGCCGCCTTATGCTTATATCTGTTTTAGTGTTTCTGGTCAGTTTCTTTATCCATCTTATGCTGGTTAGCCTGTTTGAAATTGATGATACTTTTTGGGTGATTTTGGGTATGGTGGCAGCACCGGCAGGTTTTGCTGTTGGCATTATAGGGCATATGGTGCTTCGATTGAAAAACCGGAGTGCCAAATAAACTGCTTTTTGGTTTTCAACTTGCATGTAATATAGCCTTAATCTATAATAAACTCTGTTTTGTACGAGGAAGATAGTGCTGCAATATAATGTAGCCCAGTTGCTGAAATCACCCGTCGGTGCCACCCGCACCTACCAGCTGGACGATGAAATAAATCTGGAAGGCAGTCCTATCAGGGTATCCGGAGAGGTTACCTTTATCCGTATTGACCGCGGTTTGCTGGTGACAGGGGGCCTTAATACCCATATGAATCTTAGCTGTGTCCGCTGTCTTAAAGAATTCAGCTGTCCGACCAGCATCCGCCTTGAAGAACGGTTTTTGCCCACCGTAGATGTGGTACACGGCTTCGAAGTGGACAATTCTGAAGAGCTTGACGCCTTTTTTATTGACGAGCACCATATTCTGGATTTGAGCGAGATTATCCGTGAAGGTGCTATAATGGCAACACCCATGAAACCTCTGTGCTCCGGTGAGTGCCGCGGTTTTGAATATTAAACGAATACTAATTTAACGGAGTAAAATAATGGCTCTACCTAAAAGAAGACTTTCCCATTCCCGCCAGGGTAATCACCGGGCTCATGTAGCCCTGAGTGCCCCGGCTGTAATGGAATGCCCCCAGTGCAACAGCCCCAAGCTTTCTCATCAAGCCTGTTCCGTTTGCGGCACTTACAAAGGACGGACTGTGATTGATATGGAAGCGATAGCCAAGAAAAAGGCTGACAAATCCAAGGGTCAGCAGTAATTTTCGGTTGGTCAGTTTTTAAGGCATGACTGAGATTAAAACAGCTTATGTCTTCCCCGGTCAGGGTGCCCAGTTCGTGGGCATGGGACGGGATCTGTATTCCAAGTTTCATTCCGCCAGAGAGCTTTTTGATCTGGCGGATAAAGCTTTGGGATTTTCATTGTCAAAACTGTGTTTTGAAGGGCCTGAAGAGAACCTTAAAGACACCCGCAACTCCCAGAGTGCCATTGTCTGCCACAGCCTATGTGCCCTTGCAGCTTTTATGGAAAGCGGCAAGTCAAAGCTCCTGCCCGAACCTTCTTTTGTAGCCGGGCATTCACTGGGTGAATATTCGGCTCTGGGTGCAAGCGGCATACTCCCCTACCCGCAGGCTATTTTACTTTCCCGCAAAAGAGGGGAGCTTATGGCGGAAGCGGCTGCCAAAACACCGGGTGCTATGGCAGCTGTTATAGGACTTTCGGAAGAAATACTGTCTGATATCTGCCTTAAAACAGGCTGTTACATAGCGAATTTCAATTCTCCCGGACAGATGGTTATCAGCGGCCTGAAAGAGGCGGTAGAGCAGGCATCCGTCCAAGCCAGCGCCAGCGGAGCGATGAAAGTAGTACCCCTGCAGGTAAGCGGCGGGTTTCATACCCCGCTTATGTCGCCAGCTTCCGCCGGTTTAAAAGAAGTACTTAACTCTATCAGTTTTGATACCGCCAAAATACCTTTGGTAGCCAATACTAGTGCCAGTCCGCTTACCAATCCGCAAGATATAAAAAGCGAACTGGCCTGCCAGCTGACCGGCGGTGTCCAGTGGCAAAAAAGCATAGAAAACATGATAGCCGCCGGGGTAAATACCTTTGTTGAGATTGGGCCGGGCAAAGTGCTGGCCGGCCTGATTAAAAGAATTAACCGCAGTGTCAGTATCTACAATATAAACGATACCGCTTCTATCCAAAATTTTAGCGTATAATGGGTAAGATGCTGAGTTTAGACGGCAAAACAGCCCTGATTACCGGCTCCGGCAGGGGCATAGGCAAAGCTATAGCTTTACGGTTTGCCGAAGCGGGGGCAAAAGTGGTGATAAATAGTCTTTCGCCCGCCGGTGAAGAAACGGCTACCCAAATACGTTCTAAAGGCGGTCAGGCTGTATTTGTTCAGGCAGATGTAAGCCAGAGCAGCGGAGTAGATGCCCTCTTCAAAGCCGCCCAGGAAGCCTACGGCGGGGTGGATATACTGGTAAACAATGCCGGCATAACCCGTGACCAGCTGACCATGCGTTTATCCGAAGAAGACTGGGACAGTGTAATCCAAACCGACTTAAAGAGTGTCTTTTTATGCTCCAAAGCCGCCCTACGCCAGATGCTGAAAAACCGCTGGGGACGGATAATAAACCTCAGTTCCATAGTGGGTTTAAAGGGCAACCCCGGTCAGGCTAACTATGCCGCAGCCAAAGCCGGCATTCTGGGATTCAGCTGCTCTCTGGCTAAAGAAGTGGCCAGCCGCAATATAACCGTAAATTCCATAGCCCCCGGTTTTATAGAGACCGATATGACCGCCGCTTTGTCCGAAGAGCAAAGACAGGCCATAACAGAGCGTATACCCATGCAAAAACTGGGCACAGTGGAAGATGTAGCCGCTTGTGCATTATACTTGGCGGAAGAAGATGCCAAATACATTACCGGACAGGTAATAAGCCTGGACGGCGGTATGTCTATAATATAAGAGAGTAAAGAGTGACGACCAGCAGACGCAAAGCACGTGAAATAGTCCTTCAAGCCCTGTACGAACAAGACTTAGCAGGGCATAATGCCGAAGATGTTTTAAGACGCCTTTTAACCGAAACCCCTCAGACTGAAGAAAACACAGAGTTTATTTTCAGGCTGACCAATGCCGTAGTCAAGCACAAGGAACTGCTGGATGAAAATATCCGCCAGTTTGCTTCCGCCTGGCCGGTGGAGCAGCTTTCCTATATTGACCGAAATGTCCTCCGGCTGGCCATTTTTGAAATTATCCATGAAAATGACGTACCTGTAAAAGTAGCTATTAACGAAGCAGTTGAACTTGCCAAATCATTTGGGGGCAACTCTTCTGCCAGATTTATAAATGGGGTTCTCAGTTCTGTCAGCAAAGCTCTGGCAGATACAGCAAAGCAACGGGAGGAGTGAAGGAGTGGCAACGGTTTTTGAAAGAGTAAAAAAAGTTAGTGTTGAGCAGCTGGGCGCTGAAGAAAAAGATGTGGTGCTTACTGCCAGTTTTGCAGATGATTTGGGTGCAGATTCTCTGGACCAGGTAGAGCTTATTATGGCGCTGGAGACCGAGTTTGGTACTCCTGAAAGCAAATTTGAAATACCTGATACTGATGCCGAAAAATTAAAAACGGTACAGGCTGTGGTGGACTATCTAAAGTCCAAAGGCATAAAAGACAACTAATAAAGCCTTTAAAGCCACAGAATTCAACCAGGTTTTAAACAAGCAGCTGAAATCCAGCCCGGGCATTTTATTGTCCTTTGAATCTGTTCGAATAAAATTTCAGATAGCAAGGCCGTTTGCCTAAAAAACAGCTAAACGGCATGGGTGATTTTTGTCCGAAAAAGAGAAAATCAAAAGGGGTAACCCTCTTAGCCATTCGGCCGGGTCTTCCCTTAATGCACTATTTACTGGCCAGATTTGGATTAAGACAACCCTCAGGCGGTATCCTGTCCGAATTTACACCCTGTATACCGCTCTACTACCTTTCGAAAGTGATAGCCGTAAATTGACAGGGTGATTGCCAGCGGAAAAGCCTTGGGGTTTTTTATCAGGGTAGAGCCCAACAACCGCCAGTAATACTTCCGACTGTTGTCTAAAATACCCAGATGCCATACAGACCGCATAAATGCCCTTAACCTCTGGGCTGATATCGGTTTTACCCTACCTTTTGGCTTGGGGTGATATCTGGATATAAGCACCGATACCCGCTGGTAATATTCGCGGGGAGCATATATGGCTGAAAGCACCCGGTTATATCCGTTTATCAGCACTTCAGTCTTCATGCGGGGAACAAAGTTCAAGCTGCAATCCGTGTTATCTCCCCGGAAATCTTCCAGCAGCCGTTTCTCTTTTTTTAATCTGTTCCACAAACGGGTACCTCTGGGGGCATTTAAAAGACCTACCATGGCGGTCACAATACCGCTTTGCTGAATAAAATTTATCTGGGCACGGAATATGGACACAGGGTCACTGTCAAAGCCCAGTATGAAACCGCCCTGAACCTGCATACCGGCTTTTTGGATTTTCTCAATTGAAACCAGCATATCCCTATTGGCATTCTGGTGTTTGGAACATTCCGCCAGACTTTCCGGATTGGGCGTTTCCACTCCCACAAATACAGTATCAAAGCCAGCTTCGCCCATCAGGTGAAGCAGTTCGTCATCATCTGCCAGATTAATAGAAACCTCAGTATTAAATGAAAATGGATAACCCTTTCTCTTCTGCCAGGCTACAACTGCCGGCAGTATATCAGCCTTTAGTTTATTCTTGTTGCCTATAAAGTTGTCGTCTACAAAGAAAACTCCGGAACGCCAACCGGATTTGTACAGGGCATTAAGTTCAGCCAAAACTTGAGTACGCCCTTTGGAACGGGGAATCCTGCCATTTAAAACTACAATATCACAAAACTCACAGTTGAACGGGCAGCCCCGCGAGTATTGAAGACTCATGGAAGAATACTCTTTTGCCTTGACCAGATTCCAGAGAGGGATAGGTGTACGGGTAAGGTCTGATTTCTCTTTTTCGGGGTAGACCGCCGCCGCTTTTCCTGCTTCCAAATCAGCCACAAAATCTGCCAGAGAGTTTTCCACCTCACCCAGCAGCAAGTGATCTATACCCTTGAGTGTTTCGGCCTCAGCCGTAAAGTAAGGCCCTCCGGCCACCACTTTTCTGCCAAGGGCATGGCAGCGGTTTATACATTCGTGGGCAGACTTTTGCTGAACAGCCATGGCACTTATAAAAACATAATCTGCCGCCAGAATATCTTTATCTGTCAGGTTTTCAATATTAAGGTCTATAAGCTTCTTCTGCCAGCTCTCCGGCAGCATAGCGGCCAGAGTCAAAAGACCCAAAGGCGGAAAAGAAGCCTTTTTAGAGACAAACTTTAAGGCGTGCTTGAAACTCCAGAATGTGTCAGGGTAACGGGGGTAGAGGAGCAGTATTTTCATCTGAATCTCCTAGAGGAGGATATTTGAATATTTTGAATGATATCATAAATTTCATTCATTTAAAACCATAACTACCCCAGCCGCCAGATAATCTCTTCTAACACTTCTTTCCAACTATCGCCAGTCTTTCTGAACTGGATAGCCACCTGATTACGCCCTGCCACCACTCCCGCTCTAAGCGGTTCAAGCAAAGCTTTATTTATTATCAGCCCGCCCAGCATCCGCACTACTATCTGACTGCCTTCGGTTACGATAGTTTCCACGTGGGCTTTTTTAGCCAGCAAACGTAAACGGAATGAATATAGCAGATTTTCAAGTTCCTTTGGCATTACCCCGAACCGGTCTGTCAGTTCTTTTTCCTTTTCCAGAACGCCTGCCAGACTGGCCAGAGTTGATAATTGCTGGTAAATAGACAAACGTAAATCCAGATCCTGGATATAGTATTCGGGTATAAATGCGTCCAAGGGTAAATCCAGCTTGGGGGCAGGCATATTCTGGATGCGTATTTCTTCTTTGGAAAGCCCGCTTCCGGCAGCTTTCAGTCCGGCTACTGCTTCTGACAGCATCTGAGTGTATAGGTTGAAACCGACCGAATTTATATAACCTGATTGTTTTACGCCAAGCAGTGTTCCCGCACCCCTTATTTCCAAATCTTTCATGGCAATACCATATCCTGCCCCAAGTTCAGCTGCTTCATAAATAGTTTTCAGGCGTTTTTCAGCATCACCGCTTAAGTGTTTTTCTTTGTCATACAGGAAATAGGCATATGCCAGCTGGGAGCTCCGCCCCACCCGCCCCCGCAGCTGGTAAAGCTGGGTAAGCCCAAAGCGGTCTGCCCTGTTTATAATCAGAGTATTGGCATTCGGCACATCCACTCCGGATTCTATAATAGTAGTACATACCAGCACGTCCAGTTCATGCCGCACAAAATCAGCCATTACGGCGGCTAGCTTATCTTCAGCCATCTGCCCGTGCCCGATACCTATACGGGCTTCGGGGACAAGCTTCTGAATACGCTCTGCAAGTAAATTTATGCCCATTACCCGGTTACTCACGAAAAATACCTGCCCGTTCCTTTCCATCTCCCGCAATATAGCTTCACGTATCAGCCGTTCATCAAAAGCAGCTACTACGGTTTTAATAGGCAGGCGTTCACCGGGCGGAGTTTCTATAACACTCATATCCCTTACCCCAACCATAGACATATGCAAAGTACGGGGAATGGGTGTTGCACTAAGGGTAAGCACATCTACTTGGGCACGCAGTTTCTTGAAAAATTCCTTGTGCGCTACCCCGAAGCGTTGCTCTTCGTCTATAATTACCAGTCCCAAATCTTTAAACTTTATATCTGCCTGAAGCAGGCGGTGAGTACCTATGCAGATATCCACTTCGCCTTTTTCCATATTTTCAACCACTTCTTTCTGTTCGGACTGGCTGCGAAAACGGCTAAGCACCTCTACTTTGACCGGAAAAGTAGCCAGCCGCTCACGGAAAGTAGTGTAATGCTGCTGGGCAAGCACTGTAGTAGGTACCAACACTGCCACCTGCTTGCCGTCCATGACCGCCTTGAAAGCTGCCCGTATAGCTACTTCTGTTTTACCGTAGCCAACGTCCCCCAGTATAAGCCTGTCCATAGGGCGGGTTTTTTCCATATCTTCTTTGATATCGCACAGAGCTTTCAGCTGGTCAGGAGTTTCCACATACGGAAATGATGCCTCCATTTCTTGCTGCCAGACAGTATCTGACGAAAATGCATAGCCATTTGCCAACTCGCGTTTGGCATAGATATCAAGGAGTTCGCGGGCGGTTTCCTCCGCGGATTCACTGGCCTTTTCTTTTGCCCTTTGCCATTCCTGAGTACCCAAGCGGTGCAAAGACGGCGGTTCATCTCCGCTGCCTATAAAACGGTTTACTCTGTCCATTTGATCTGTCGGCACATAAAGTTTGTCACCGCCGGCATACTGGAGTATCAGGTACTCTTTATCCATACCATCACGGTTCATATGGCTGACCCCGCTGAACAAAGCCACACCATGGTCTATATGCACCACAAATTCACCCGGTTTTATATCCAGCACCACACCCTTACGGGCAGACGGACGCTTGGAAGGCAGACGCCGCTGTTTTACAAAGCCGAAAAGTTCGGCATCCGTGAGAATATGCAAGTTACCGCTTAAACTCCAGCCGGAACCCAATATCCCTTGAACCAAACTGAGACTGGCAGGCGGAGGGGGGGTTAATACATCTGTCTGGACAACCGCCAAAATACTGCGCTCTTTTAAAAGCTCAGCTAGACGGGCGGCCTGATGACTGACAATAACCACTCTGCCAGTGTGCCCTTTTAGTTCCGGCAATTTTTCATACAAAGCGGATAAACGCCCTACATAATTATCCGGGGAAGTAAAATCCAGCTTTAAAGACTCACTCTCCCGCCCGAAGGAGGCCATAATAAGCCGTTTTCTGGTTTTCAGCATGGCGGATATCTCTGCCCAGTTAAAATACGGACGGGGATAGACGGAAGGAAGTTCACCATGTGACAGACGATCAGAGCGCAGTTCTTCGGCTTCTTTATCCAGATGAAAAGCTGCCTGCTCTATGGAGGCAGGTTCATCCAGCACTACCAGAGCATCTGACGGAAGGTAATCAAGTATGCTTGAGGTATTAAAAAGAGGAGCGAAAAATTCGGGGTATTCGGGTTTCAGGCCCTCGTTAAGATGGTTTATATCTGCTGACAGAGTACGGCTGAATTCGGGATTTAGATTATCTGTGAGCAAAATATCCAGCCGGTTATTAATGTCCTTACGGGTCAGCTGCCCCAGATGAAAAAGCTCACTTGCGGGGCTTATAGTAAGCTCATTTACCGCTTTTCCCGAACGCTGGCTCTTGGGATCAAAATTACGCAGACTTTCCAGAGTATTACCGAAAAATTCCAATCTTACCGGATTATCTTCGGTATGAGGAAAAATATCCAACATGCCGCCCCGATGGGAATATGTACCCGGTATCTCCACTATGCTTTCCTGGCGGTATCCCAACTGCTGAAAACGGCTGATTAGGTCCTGGGGTTCTATTTCCAACCCGGCCCAGACTTGTATAAAAGATTGTTTAAATATTTCCGGAGAAACGTACCGCTGCAGCAAAGCCGGCACAGCCGTAACTATTATCCGTGAATCTCCGCTGCGGATATACCCGCCCAGAATGCCTGCCAGCCGCATCTTTTCCAGTGAAGAATTACGGTCAGAAACAGCCCGCTGATAAGGCAGCAGACTGGGGTCAGGCAGAAAACCCGGCTCCTCTCCTGTATAAGCAGCTATCTGCTCCAAAAGTTCCCTTGCCCGCTCCGGCTGCGAGGTAATAACCAGCATGGGGCATTTTAGCCTGCGGTATACGGATGCCAGACTAAACCCCCGCCCCGCATCTAAAACCGAAATGTCAGCTTCACCCCTATCCAGAGCTTGAAATAGGCTGTCAAATGACGGGCTTTGGTCTATAAGAGGCAACAAACCGCTAAGATTCAATATCTTCTCCAAACACATTTAGGGGCTTACCGTTAGAGGTAGCCCCGCTTGAAAATTGTATCACCGAAAGACCCCGCCCTCAAGTCAAACACAATATATACGGCCAATCCTTGTTCTGGCATAACTTGCTTGCTATAATGACTTATTTATGAACGGAAATTGTTATAAACGGGTTGTAATAAAACTAGGCACCAGTCTGCTCACCGGCGGTACAGGCAAACTTGACCATGAGCGCATGGCAGATTTATGCCGTCAGATAGCCGAACTGACCCGCCTTGGTACTGAGATAATCATAGTTTCTTCAGGGGCAATTGCCGCCGGACGCTCTAAAATGGGGCTTAGGCATATCCCGAAAGATGTTCCTTTTAAACAGGTGCTGGCAGCTATAGGGCAGAGCCAGCTTATGAATTATTATGACCAGCTTTTCAGTCCTTACGGTCTGACAATTGCCCAGGGTCTGCTGACCAAGAATGACCTGTCTGACCGTTCCGGTTACCTGAATGCCAGAAATACCCTGCTGGCCCTGATGGAGCTGGGAGTGATAACTATTGTCAATGAAAATGACGTGGTGGCGGTAGATGAAATCCAGCAGGCCAAATTCGGGGATAATGATAATCTGTCTGCCATGGTAGCCAACCTGATAGAGGCAGATTTGCTCCTCATACTGACTAATATCCGCGGACTTTATACCGCCGACCCCACCCTTCACCCGGATGCCACCCTGATAACCGAGGTCAAAGAGATAACCGAAGATCTGGAACACCTTGCCGCCGGAAGTTCCAACAAGCTGGGTACGGGCGGAATGGTGACCAAACTGGAAGCGGCCAGACTGGCCACATCTTCTGGGGTAAACGTCATCATAGCGGACGGACATATACCGGATATTATCCTTAAACTGGCAAACGGAGAAACTGAAGGCACCCGTTTTATACCCACGTTGCACAAACCGGGCAGCCGTCAGCGCTGGATGATGAGCGGACTTTGCACCCGCGGCAGTATCTGCATAGATGACGGAGCAGCCAAAGCTTTACGGGAAAACCAGAAAAGTCTGCTTGCTGCCGGGGTACAACAGGCTGAGGGTAAATTCGGGCGGGGGGATATTGTAAAACTGAATGACAGCCGCGGCAAACGGCTGGGTTATGGCATAACCAACTATTCTTCAGATGATATTGCCAAAATCAAAGGCTTACACACGAACGAGATAAATGCTGTTCTGGAGGGTAACCAAGGCCCTGAAATAATTCATCGCAATAACCTGGTGGTAATTTAACGGAGGTAGTCATGGCACTGGGCAATATATACCTGGGAGACCAACTGATAGGGCAAGTGGAATATACCCTTCAGGATAATTCCGATTCCCGCTGGTGGGGCGAACTGGTCTTCACCGAATACCACAAGGTAGCTGATGGCGGCGGTTATTCTATCCTCACCGAAGATGGAAAACAAGGGCGCTGCACCCTTAAAAAGAAATTGAACAAGGCCGTTTACGGTATGCCTTCACGCCATTTTTATCTCTTCCAGGGCATGAGCCCGCTTAAAACCCCGTGAGCATTAAATACTCCAGCGGACTAGGCCATATCTACCTCAAAGATGTAGATAAACCGCTGGCTGACGTCCAGTATAACCTCATGGAAACCAATTCCAGCCAGTATACATCCGCCAAGTGGTGGGGAGAGATAACATCTGCCAAAGAGCTAAAACCGTCTGAATATATTTTTGAAACTGAAGACGGACGGAAAGGCAGCGTGGTAATCAGCCTGACTAACCCGCCTGGGCGAAAACTCCCCAAGTACCGTTATCTGGTTAACGGAAGGGGTTCACTAGGAAATTTGCGTAGCAAACACGGCATAAAAAAGCCCGGCACGCCTTAGAAGCAACACCGGGCTTTTTATTAACCTGTTATTTATAAACTAAATGTAATAAAAGTTTGACGGACGTTCATCCAGTGTTATTGTGATAGTCCGCTCAACGCCATTCCGCTCAGTTACAAGAACCACTGTATCTCCGGCATTCATCCTCCAGAGAAAACGAAGCAGGTCTGAGAAAGATGTTACAGCCTGCCCGTTAAACTGGTAAATAACATCTCCGTCCCTCAAACCGGCAAGGGCAGCTACACTGCCGGACTCAACATCCAGTACCTCAACCCCGGTTGAGGCTTCAGCACCGGGGAAACCGGGGATATCATCATAATAGTCGTCAATATCTATACCCAGATAGGGGTGATGATAACTGCCGTCTGCTAACAGGCTTTCATAAATATGCTTGGCTGTAGCCATATTTATTGCAAAACCCATATTCTGAGCATCCAGAATACCGGCACTGTTTATACCGATAATTTGCCCCTGAAGGTTTATCATAGGGCCACCGGAGTTACCCGGATTTATAGCCGCATCTGTCTGGATTACATCAAAATAAGGCGTCCCGTCTATGAAAAACCAATTTTCCAGATTACTTACGATACCGGCGGTTACCGTCATGCCGCCATCAGTTGGGGATATGCCCAAGGGATAACCCAAAGCCACCACAGTATCACCCACTTTAAGGGTGGCAGGGTCACCGAAAGATGCCGCCTGTAGACCGTCTGCATCTATTTTAACTACGGCTACATCCATAAAATCATCAGTCCAGAAATCTTCGGCATTATAAACCTGTTTATTGGGTAAAATCACCGTCACGTGGGTGGCATTTTCCACTACGTGGCGATTGGTAAGTATATAGCCGCGGCTGTCCATGATAGTCCCCGAACCGGAAACAGTACCTCTTTCACCGGTAGACGGGTCATAATAATCTACCTCTATATACACCACCGAAGCCATTACCGAAGCAATAGCATCCACCTGAGCTGTAGAAAGTTTCAAAAGTTCGGCAACTTGCCCATCCAGAGTAGCCAGATGTCCGTTTACTGTTGTCAGCTGGCTTTTAAGCGAATTTATATCAGCCCCGGCTTGGCTAAGCTGGCTTTGCATAGATGAGATTTGCCCCTGGGCTGTTTCAAGTTGGTCTTTCTGGTCAAGCAGAAGCACCGTGTTAAACGCACTTACCCCTACCAGTACCAGGCTAAGTAATACTCCTATCCATTTCTGGGCGGTAGTCATACCTAATCCTCCTTTAGATTATCAACATCTAATAATACCCTCTTTGGGCATATTGGGAAAGGGAAGCACAGCTATATTTTTTCAACCCGGCAGATACAGGGCAAGAAAACTGAGAATATCATCTACCGGTATAACCAGATTTATATCTTCTATATCCTCACCATAAGGTACTATCCCGGCAGAGGGTATACCTATCATAAGCCCAGCCATATTCACCATGCAACCTCCGGAATTGCCGGGGTTTATGGCGGCATCTGTTTGCACATACAGATAACCTTCATAGGTACGCATAGCCGAAACTATACCCTTGGTAAATGTGGCCGGACCAGTAAGGTCAGTCCCCAGAGGAAACCCGGCTGCCACCACATCCATGCCCACTTTTATATCTGCCATGGTTGCCAGAGTAACGGCAGGGAATTCCTGCCCGCCGGTAGCACTCATCCGCAGCAAAGCTATATCCCGGCCCACGTCACTGCCTACCACACTGGCTGAGTATATAGCCCCTTCCATCAGGGTTACCCTGATAGTAGTTGCCCCTTCAATAACATGGTAATTGGTCAGTATAAAGCCCCGTTTATCAATAATAGTGCCGGAACCGGAAGCACTGAAATTGCGCCCGCTCACGTCTACCCGCACTATTGACGGTTCAATCAGGCTGACCAAATCCGCAACCGCACACTCATGGCAGGTAAGGTCTGTATTTACCTGCTGAAGCTGGCTTTGCAGGTCAGAGAAATCCTGCTGCAGGCTGGAAATATCTCCGCCCAGGCTGTTTAGTGAAGCCAGGCTCTGGGTCAAAGAATTTATTTGGGTTTCAGCCTGGCTAAGCTGGTCTGATTTTTGAAAAAGCATCAGGGTATTAAACCCGGTAACCACCACCAGAAGGGCAATAACTGAAATACTTACCCAACGAAATCTGGCACTTTCCACAGCTGCCTCCGTTAATATAAATTCAAACCGGATACTCTATAATAACTCTTTCAAAACCAGAAATGGGAACCAACCGTAAAATATTTCCACCAAGCAGTCCAGCCCCGTTAAAATACACTCCTTTAAAAATCACAGGGGATAAAGACTAATCTTCATCCCCTGGTTTTCCATCATATCCCTATGGTATCAAGCGGTTTTCTTGAAATACACCTCAACCGCATCCGCAATAAAAGCGGCCAATCCGGGATGTATCCTGTCAAAAAATGCCTTGAACTCAGGGTCATCCCGATAGCCTCTGGAAAGGCCCAGCAAACCTTCATCAGTATACTGAGCAAAGTTTTCCAGCCATTCCCGCCACTTGGCTATCAGTGCCTGCGAAAGAGAGTGGGCAGGTCCGTTGGGTATATTCTCAGCCAGTCCTTCAAATATAGACTGCCCCTGTGCCTGAAGCTCTGCCATTTTGGTTTTACCCATTTTTACTACCATCTCTTCGGAACGCCGCACTGTTTCCTCACCATACCGGCGGCGGGCTTCACGACGATAATAATCAATTTTTTCCTGGGGAAGTCCCTGGTAATATTCGTTTATTTCCATTTCTATTTTCCCTTCCAGACTGGATATAGTTTTCTGAATAGTCTTCTGCAAATCTGCAAGCTTCTTTCCCCTATCCTTGAGCAAACTGCTCTGACGGCGCAGATTTTCAAGGATGCTCGCATTTTTATCGTCAACCAGTAGTTTTATCCCTTCCAATGGAAACCCCAGCTCACGGTAAAAGAGTATCTGCTGAAGGCGCAAAGCCTCATCCCGGCCATACTGCCTATATCCGGCAGCAGTATAACTGCGGGGTTTCAGCAGTCCGTGCACATCGTAAAAGCGCAGAGTGCGTATACTCACTCCGGCCATTTTAGCAAGTTCGCCCACTGTCAGCAGTTTTTCCATAACCTTATCATAAAGCATTACCTAAGGTAATGGTCAAGAGCCAAGGCTAGTCTAACTTTAACCTTGCCATTTTCCGGCCCAGAGTTTAATATTTGTGTATTACCACAGCTTAAAGGAGAAATGATGGAAAAAGCACTGCTGGAAATAGAAGAAAAAGCCCGCTTAGCCAGAGCCGCTTCCCGCCCTTTAAGTTATACTTCATCGGCCCAAAAAGATGCCGCCCTTAAAAATATTGCCGCCTGCCTGCTGGATAACGCTCCGGCCATACTGGAAGCTAATTTGAAAGACCAGACTGAAGCCAAAGCGTCAGGTATGCCCTCTGCTATGCTGGACCGCCTGATAATCAACCAGAGCCGTCTGGAGGGTATCGCCAAAGATACTCTGGCTATTGCAGCCCTGCCTGACCCGGTGGGTGAAATATTTGATATGGGCACAATGCCAAACGGCCTGGTTATAGGTAAAAAACGGGTACCGCTGGGTGTTATTGCGGCTATTTATGAAAGCCGCCCCAATGTCACAGTGGATATTGCCGCTTTGTGCCTGAAAGCTGGAAATGCGGTTATTCTGCGCGGCGGCAAGGAAACTATCCATTCAAATACCATCTTGGCAGAGCTTATACGGCAGGCTGTTGCAGATGCAGGTCTGCCCAAAGAAGCTATCCAGTTTATAGAAAATACTGACCGCAGTCTGGTAAACCACCTGCTCAAGCTCTCAGAACAAATAGATTTAGTCATACCCAGAGGCGGTGCCGGACTAATTAGTTATGTTAAACAAAACTCATTTATACCGGTGGTTGCCGGAGGCATAGGGGTAGTACATGTATACGTAGATGCTGATGCCAAAATAGCTGATGCGGTAAACATAGCTTATAATTCCAAAGTACAACGCCCCACCGTCTGCAACGCCATGGACACCCTGCTGGTACACAAAGATATAGCCGCCACTTTTCTGCCGGCTGTTGCCGCCGAATGGAACAAAGCCGGAGTGGAAATAAGGGCAGATGAAAGAGCCCTGAAAATACTGGAGAACACTTTCGGCTGCAAGCTGATACCCGCCACTGCAGATGACTGGGGCAAAGAATTTCTGGCACTGGTTGCAGCCGTAAAAGTAGTAGATAGTCTGGACGAAGCACTTTCGCATATTGCCAAATACGGCTCCGGACATACGGAAAGCATCGTCACCCAGAACTATAACTCTTCCCAACGCTTTCTGAACGAAGTGGATGCGGCTGCTGTTATGGTAAATGCCTCCACCCGTTTTACAGACGGCTCGCAGTTCGGGCTGGGAGCGGAACTGGGCATAAGCACCCAGAAGATGCACGCCCGCGGCCCCATGGGGCTTAAGGAGATAACCAGCTACAAATGGATAGTCTACGGGAACGGCCAGATACGGGGATAGCTTATTACTCTACTTCCGTAACTGAATATAATCTAAGGGGGGCTTAAGCCCCCCTTTTAAATATCTGCCACACGGCTGACTAAAGCTACGGCCGGGTAATACTATTCTGAATATCAAAAAGCTGTTTGATACCGACTTCACCCAGTTTAAGTACATGGTCAAGGGTATCACGGGAAAAGGTTTTGCCCTCAGCCGTACCCTGTATTTCCACAAACTCAGCCCGGTCATTCATAACCAGGTTAAAATCCACTTCGGCCTGAAAATCCTCATCGTAACAGGGGTCAAGCACAATATTGCCTTTAAAAATACTGACGCTGACCGCCGCCACCTGAGAAGTAAAAGGCATTTTGGAGAGAATACCCATATCTACCATCTTCTTAAATGCCAGATACAAGGCTATATATGAACCGGTTATGGAAGCGGTGCGGGTACCGGCATCTGCCTGAATAACATCACAGTCTATAATAAAAGACCGCTCGCCCAGAGCCGCTAAATCCACGCAGGAACGCAGGGAGCGGCCTATAAG